>NZ_CATKIF010000011.1:0-1410429 GCF_949752865.1 Burkholderia sp. IT-111MI5
CGGCCGCTCGTGATGACGAGCGGCCGTTTTGCGTGGGGCGGTGCGGCGGCGCGATCAGGCCATGCGCTTGCGCACCGCGCCGACGATCACGAGCAGCACGATCGCGCCGATGATCGATGCGATCCAGCCCGCACCCTGGCCCGGCGCATACCAGCCGGCGGCGCGGCCGACGTAGCCGGCGACCAGCGCGCCGACGACGCCGAGTACGGCCGTCATCAGGATGCCCATCTTGTCGTCGCCGGGCTTGAGCGCGCGGGCGAGGAGGCCGACGATGAGCCCGACGACCAGGGTTTCGATGAATTGCAGCATGAACGCCTCCCTATTGCTGTTGAGCTGTTGACGAAAGGAAATTGACCCGTGCGGCGCACAAGCGTTCCACGCGGCGGCAAGCCGGCGCGTGGTGTGCGGAGTATCGCATGCCGGCGCGTCGCGCAGATGTCAGGCGTGCGGTGCGCCAGTCACCGGGGCGAGACGGCGGTAGCCTTCGGTCGCTTGCAGCAGCGTGCGCGTGTAGTCGCGCGCGACCTGCCCGGCGCGCACGTCCTCGACCCGAAGCTGCTCGACGATCTCGCCGTGCTGCATCACGGCGACGCGCTGGCACAGGAAGCCGATCACCGCGAGGTTGTGGCTGACGAGGATCATCGTCAGGTTGCGTTCGCGGTGCAGGCGGCGCAGCAGGTTCAGGATCTCGGCTTGCACCGACACGTCGAGCGCGGACGTCGGTTCGTCGAGCAGCAGCACGCGCGGCTCGACGATCAGCGCGCGTGCGATCGCGACGCGCTGCCGCTGGCCGCCCGACAACTGGTGCGGATAGCGGAAGCGGAACGCGGGACCGAGGCCGACCTCGGCCAGCGCGCGGGCGATCCGTGTGTCGGCGTCGCCGATCTCGTGGATCGACAGCGGTTCGCGCAGCGTCTGGTCGACCGTGAAGCGCGGATGCAGCGACGCGTACGGATCCTGGAACACCATCTGCACGTGACGGCGGAATGCGCGGTCGGGCGTGCCGCCGACCGGCCGGCCGTCGATCGACAGGCTGCCGGCCGCGAGCGGCACGAGGCCGGTCAGCGCGCGCAGCAGCGTCGACTTGCCGGAGCCCGATTCGCCGACGAGCCCGAACACCTCGCCGTCGCGCACCGCGAAGCTCGCGTCGCGCACGGCGTCGACGTGACCCGTGCGGGTCGGGAAACGGATCGATGCGTGATCGACGTCGATCATCGTGCAGCCTCCTGTCGATCGGCGGGCGGGATGGACGGCGGCGCGGGATCGAGCCAGGCCGGATCGCGCCGCAGCACGGGCAGTTCGTCCGGCGGGTTCGCGAGCGGCGGGTTCGCCGCGAGCAGCCCGCGCGTATAGGGATGAGACGCGTCGCGCAGGTCGCGCGCGGCGCAGGTTTCGACCACGCGGCCCGCGTACATCACCGCGACGCGATCGCAGAACGACATCACGAGCGGCAGGTCGTGGCTGATGAACATCAGGCCCGTACCATGCCGCGCGATCATCGCGTCGAGCACCGCGAGCACCTGCATCGAGACCGCGACGTCGAGCGCGGACGTCGGTTCGTCGGCGATCAGCAGGCGCGGGCCGGTCGACACCATCATCGCGATCATCACGCGCTGGCCCATGCCGCCCGACAACTCGTGCGGATACGCATCGGCGACGCGCGCCGGGTCGCGGATCTGCACGGCCGCGAGCGCGTCGACGATCCGTTCGCGCAACGCGCGGCCGCGCAGCCCGGGCTCGTGCAGGCGGAACGCTTCGCCCATCTGCTTCGCGACCGTCATCACCGGGTTCAGCGAATATTTCGGGTCCTGCAGGATCATGCCCATCTGGCTGCCGCACAGCCGCCGGCGTTCGCGCGGGTTCATCGCGAGCAGGTCGTGGCCGCCGAAGCGCATCGTGCGCGCCGACCAGCGCGCGGCGTCGGGCAGCAGGCCGAGCAGCGCGCGGCCCGTCAGCGATTTGCCGGAACCCGATTCGCCGACGATGCCGAGCCGTTCGCCGGGCGCGAGCGTCAGCGACAGGTCGCGCACGGCATCGGACACGACGCCGTCGTGCCCGCGAAAGCCGATCTTCAGCCCGTCGATCTCGCAGAGCGGCGCGGGCGCGGTGGCGGTATTCATCGGCATGTCACGCTCCATGGCGGGGATCGAAGACGTCGCGCAGCCCGTCGCCGAGCAGGTTGAACGCGAGGCTCACGAGCAGGATCGCGATGCCGGGCAGCGTCGCGACCCACCATGCGTCGAGCAGCACGTTGCGGCCCGACGCGACCATGAAGCCCCACTCGGGGCTCGGCGGCTGCGCGCCGAGGCCGAGGAAGCCGAGGCCCGCGACGGTCAGGATGATGCCGGCCATGTCGAGCGTCGCACGCACGATCACCGACGACATGCACAGCGGCACGATGTAGCGCAGCAGGATCCGCGGGCCCGACGCGCCCTGCAGCCGCGCGGCGTGGATGTAGTCGGCCTGCGCGATGCGGATCGTCTCGGCGCGCGCGAGCCGCGCATACGCGGGCCATGCGGTGATCGAGATCGCGACGACCGCATTGATCACGCCGGGTCCGAGTGCGGCCGCGAACGCGAGCGCAAGCACGATCTTCGGGAACGCGAGCGCGATGTCGGTGATGCGCATCAGCACGCTGTCGACGAAGCCGCCGCAATAGCCGGCCGTCGTGCCGATCAGCAGGCCGATCGGCACGACGATCACGACGACGAGCAGCGCGATGCCGAGCGTGAGGCGCGAGCCGGCGATCAGCCGCGAGAGGATGTCGCGGCCGAGCTGGTCGGTGCCGAACCAGTGCGACGGCGAGCCGGGCGGCAGCAGGCGGTCGGACAGCACCTGGCGCAGCGGATCGTGCGGCATGATCAGCGGACCGACGATCGCGACGACGATCAGCGCGACGAGGATCGCGAGCCCGAACAGGTTGAGCGGATTCGTGGCGAAACGGCGCCAGCGTCGGTACGCGAGGCCGAGCGCGGCCTGCGAGCGCGACGCGGGCGCATCGGAAAGCAGCCACGCGCGCAGCGTGAGGCGCTCGGCGTTCATGATTGGACGACCTTCGGCATGGGCGATGAAAGAAGCAGGGTGGAAGCGGTCATGTCGAAACGGCCCTCAGCGCGCTCGCGGATCGAACACGCGGTACAGCGCGTCGGTCAGCAGGTTGACGGTGATGAACATCGCGCCGATCACGAGCGTCGCGCCGAGCACCGCGCTCATGTCGGCGTTCAGCAGCGCGCCGGTCAGGTACGAGCCGAGCCCCGGCCACGCGAACACGATCTCGGTCAGCACCGAGCCTTCGAGCAGGTTGCTGTACGTGAGCGCGATCACGGTGAGCAGCGGCACCGCGATGTTGCCGAACGCATGCCGCCAGATCACGCGGCGCTCGGACAAGCCCTTCGCGCGCGCGGTGACGATGTATTCCTGGCTCAACTGGTCGAGCATGAACGAGCGCGTCATGCGGCTGAGATACGCGACCGAGTAGTAGCCGAGGATCGCGGCCGGCAGCGCGATGTGCGACACCGCGTTGCGGAACACGTCCCACTCGCCGGCGAGCACCGCGTCGATCAGCAGGCTGCCCGTGCGCGGATCGACCATCCCGTCGTACACGGGATCGAGCCGGCCGGGCCCGCCGACCCAGTGCAGCCGCGCATAGAACAGCAGCAGCCCCATCAGCCCGAGCCAGAACACCGGCACGGAATTGCCGATCAGCCCGACGAAGCGCGCGATGTGATCGATCGGCCGGTTGTGCTTCACGGCGGCCGCGACGCCGAGCGGCACGCCGATCGCGATGCCGATCAGCGTCGCGATCGTCGCCAGTTCGAGCGTGGCCGGGAACACGCGCCTGATGTCGTCGAGCACGGGGTTCGCGGTCAGCAGCGACACGCCGAGATTGCCGTGCAGCACGTCGCGCGCGTAGATCAGGAATTGCGTGACGAGCGGCTTGTCGAGCCCGAGTGCGATGCGTTCGGCCGCGTACGCATCGGCCGACGCGCGATCGCCGAGGATCGCGAGCACGGGATCGATCGGCACCTTGCGGCCGATCACGAACGTCAGCGCGAGCAGCCCGGCGAACGTGACGGCGAGCGTGAGCGCCCAGCGCAGCACGCGCAGTGCCCAGCGTACGGCCGGGCGCCGCGCGGGCAGCGTGCGCAGTGCTTCGAGGGAGGAGGCGGGAGTCGACATGCGGCGAATCTTATTGCTTCTTCAGGTTGCGGTACGACACGAGATCGTTGATCGGCCCGACTTCGAGCCCGCTCACGCCGGGCCGCGTCGCCACCTGCGCGACTTTCTCGAACATGATCACGAACGGCGAGCGCGCGAGCACGTCCTTCTGCATCGCCTGGTAGAGCTGCGCGCGTTTCGCGGCGGTCGGTTCGGCGAGCGCGGTGTCGGTTTGCTTCGTGAGCTGCGGGATGTCCCAGCTGTTGCGCCAGGCCAGCATTTTATAGCTCGACTTGTCGGAATTGTCCGGATTCCACGCGAAGCCCTGCGCGTTGCTGTGCGGATCGATGTAGTCGGCCGACCATTCGCCGATGTAGATGTCGTGCTGGCGCGCGCGGTATTTCGCGAGCGTCTGCTTGTTGTCGCCGGGGATCAGCTGCACCTTGATGTCCGCCTGCGCGAAATTCGCCTGCACGGCCTGCGCGATCTCCGTGTACGGATAGTCGTTGCGCACGTCCATCGTCACCGTGAAGCCGCCGGGCACGCCGGCCTTCGCGAGCAGCGCCTTCGCCTTCGCGACGTCGAGCTTGTACGGGTTCGCGTTCAGCGTGCCGAGGAAGCCTTCGGGCAGGAAGGTCTGGTGCACCTTGTAAGTCGTCTTCACGACATTGCCCTGGATGCCGGCATAGTCGACGAGCCACTTCAGCGCTTCCTGCACGTCGGGCTTCGCGAGCGTCGGGTTCTTCGTGTTCAGGCCGAGATATAGCAGCGTCGCCTGCGGCGACGCCGAAACCTTCGCCTTGCCGGATTTCACGACCGAAGCGAGATCGTCGGGGCTCAGGTCGCGTGCGGCATCGACGTCGCCGTTTTCCAGCAGCAGGCGCTGGCTCGCGGCTTCGGGCACGTGGCGCAGCACGATGCGCTTCATCGCGAGCGGCAGCCGGTAGCCGTCGAAGCGTTGCAGCACGATGCTGTCGCCGGCCGTCCACTTGACCAGCCTGTACGCGCCGGAGCCGGCCTCGTTGGTCTTCAGCCATGCGTTGCCGAAGTCGGTGCCTTGCTGGTGCGACAGCAGCAGCTTCTTGTCCAGCACCGACGCGGGCCACGAGCCGAGCACGTTCAGCACGAAGGTCGGCGCGTATTTGCGGTCGGTCGTGACCGACACAGTCAGGTCGTCGAGCTTCTTCACGTTCGCCGCGACGTTCGCCTTCGTGAGGCCGATGCCGGTCAGCACGGCGGCCGGGCCCTTGTCGAGCAGCACCGCGCGCTGGATCGACCACGCGACGTCGTCGGCCGTCAGCGGGTTGCCCGAATGGAACTTGAGGCCGGGGCGCAGCTTGAATGTATAGGTCAGCCCGTCGGTGCTCACCGTCCACGACTGCGCGACATCGCCGTTGAATTTCGACGGATCGCGCAGGTCGACACGCACGAGCCGGTCGTACGTGTTCGCGACGTATTCCTCCGGCACCAGCTCGTAGATCTCGCCCGGGTCGAGCGTCGTGAATTCGTCGAGCAGCGTAGCCATCACGAACAGGTCCTTCGGCGTTTCCGCGTACGCAGCGGAAAGCGGAACGGCGGCGAGAACGGACGCTGCGGCCAGCGCCGCGACGAGCCGGGATGTCAGGGGTTTCATGTGCGCTCCATCGTGAGGTGAACGTGCAATGGGTGAACGTAAAACGATAACGGGACGTGCATCACATCAGGCGCCACGGGCCGCTCGCCGCGTTGTCGATCTGCGGCAACGCGTGCGAGCCGGGCAGTTCGTAGTGCCACCATTCGCTGTCGATGTGCGCGAAGCCGGCCGCGTGCATCACGCCGAGCAGCAGCAGGCGGTTGCGTTGCACGGCTTCGGGCAGCCCTGCGTGGAAATGGCCGGACGCGGCGACCATCTCGTCGAAGCCCGTGCCCATGTCGAGCGGCTCGCCGTTCGCGCCGACCAGCGTCAGGTCGAGCGCGGTGCCGCGGCTGTGATTCGAGCCGCGGCCGAGATCGGCGATGAAGTTCGGATCGGGCAGGAAATCCCACAGCACCTGCTGCGCCTGCGGCGGCCGGTACGCGTCGTAGATGCGCAGCGTGAAGCCGGCCTGCGCGGCGACGTCCACCGCGCGGCGCAATGCGGCTTCGGCCGGTTCCAGCAGCAGGCAGTGCGCGCGACGGTAGATCGGCTTGCCGGTCAGGTTGCGGTCGGTCGCGTAGACGAGATCGATGTCGACGCGATGCGTGGCGGGCGTGATTTCGACGAGGCGGTGGTCGTTCATCGGCGGTTCGGGTTGGTTCAGGCTCGCTCAGGATTCGAATTGGTCGAACGTGTGCTGCAGTTCGCGATTGCGCGCGACACGCCGGTCGATCGCGGGGCCGAGGCGGTCGACGACGGCGGTGATCAGCAGGTTGAACAGGCAGGTGAGCGGCGCGAGCGAATCCCAGAACTGGCCGACGTCGGTCTTCACCTGCAGCAGGTCGGCCGGCCAATCGCGCGCCCACGGGCACGAGAGATCGGTGACCAGCGCGAACGGCTGTCCGCGCTCGGCGGCCGCCTGGCAATAGCGGCGCGCGCTGCGCGAATACGCGCGCGTGTCGGTGACGATGCAGTACGGCCGCTCGAATTCGGAGTTCAGCGAATCGACATACGAACCCGACTGGCCGTCGGAATAGAACACGCGCGGGCGCAGGTATTCGAGGTAGCTGCTGAACGCGTTGCTGATGCCGCGCGTCGACTGGATGCCGAGGATGAATACGGCGTCGGCATGCGCGATGCGATCGGCGACCTGCGCGAACACGGGGCCTTCGGCGAGCCGGTACACGTGGCGGATCGCATCGAGCTCGCGTTCGAGCGACGACGCGAGCGTGCCGTCGCTGCCGCTGTCTTCGGCCGGTTGCGTGCCGGCGACGCGGCGGTATTCGTCGAGCCGGTCGGTGATCATCCACGGGCGATCGCCGCCGCCGCGCAGTTCGCGCTTCAGGTCGTCGAGATTGCGGTAGCCGACGCTGCGCAGGAAACGCCCGACCGAGATGCCGCTCGTGCCGGCCTGCTGCGCGATCTGGTCGGCCGTCTCGAGCCCGAGCCGGTCGAGGTTCGCGAGCATGTAGCTCGCGATGCGCTTGGCGGTCGGCGTCAGCTCGGCATAGCGGGATTCGACGGTACGGGCGAACGCGCAGGTCATCGGATGTTAGATCGTTGTCGTATGTTGATCGAATGTCATCCATCTAACAAAGCCAAAATCATTCGCGCCAGCGGATAAAAACTATGGTGTGAGGATGGGTGATAGGGTCGAAAGCGCGTTCGGCGGCGGGGTGGTGGTGTGCAAGGGGAGTTTTATGTCTGACAGGCATATTTCGCGTTTATGCATGTGAGGAATAATTTGCGTTTATGTCTGTCAGGAATATACTGCGTTTATTGCCTACAGGAATACGCGCCGTGAATTTCATCGTCAATACGCCCGCGCAACTGGGCGAAATCCTGTCTTCCGCGCGTCAAGCCAAGGGTCTGACGCAAGCTGAAGCGGCAGTGCGAATCGGCGTGGGCCAGTCGCGACTGTCGCTGCTCGAAACCACGCGTACCGAAAGCCTGTCGCTCAGCCAGCTGCTCGAGCTGACCGCGCTGTACGGTCTCGAACTCAGCATCCGCACGAAGGACGGGCGCGACTCAGCCGCCGCCGAGTGGTAAGCGATGGGACGCAAATCGCACACGCGCGCGCTGTCGATCTGGACGAATGGCCAGAGGGTCGGCACATGGCGGATTCCCGCTCGCGGCGACATGGAGCTGCTGTACGACGCCGGCTGGAAGCAGTCGGCCGTCGGCCGCCCGTTGTCGCTGTCGCTGCCGTTTGGTGTCGGCGATGCCCCGTTGCGCGGCGAACGCGTCAATCATTACTTCGACAACCTGCTTCCGGACAGCGACGCCATTCGGCGCCGATTGGCCGCCCGGTTCGGCACGGCGACGACCGAGCCGTTCGATCTGCTTGCTGCGCTCGGCCGTGACTGCGTCGGGGCGGTGCAATTGCTCGGCGAAGACGATGCGCCAGCCGGCCTGGATCGCATCGACGGTACGCCGCTGTCGGACGAGGACGTCGCACGCGTGCTCGATCAGGCGAGCGGTGTGGCGACGGGGGCCGAAGACGACGACGATTTCCGGCTGTCGCTGGCCGGTGCGCAGGAAAAGACCGCACTGCTGTTTCACGACGGGCGCTGGATGCGCCCGCATGGCGCCACGCCGACGACGCATATTCTCAAGTTGCCGCTCGGGCTGGTCGGCAACAAGCGGGCCGATCTCACGGCCTCCGTCGAGAACGAGTGGCTGTGTCTCGCGATCCTGCGAGCGTTCGGCCTGCCCGCGGCGGGTGCGGAAATCGTGCGTTTCGGCGCGCACAAGGTACTGTCGGTCGAACGGTTCGATCGTGTGTTGCATCGTGACGGCGGGTGGCTGTTGCGCTTGCCGCAGGAGGATTTCTGCCAGGCGCTCGGCGTGCCGCCTCACCTGAAGTACGAGTCGCAGGGCGGCCCCGGCGTGCCCGACCTGGCCGGCCTTCTGCGCCGTTCGGAAACGGCGCGCGAGGATCTCGACACACTGTTCGCGGCCCTGATCGTGTTCTGGATGCTCGCTGCACCGGACGGGCATGCGAAGAACTTCAGCCTGCGCCTGCTGCCGGGCGGCCGTTTCCGCCTCACGCCGCTTTACGACGTGATGTCGATCTGGCCGGTCGAAGGCGATGGCGCGAACCAGTGGTCGTGGCACAAGGCGAAGCTCGCGATGGCCGTGCACGGCAAGCGCAAGCACTATGCGATGCGCGACATCACGCGACGGCACTTCACCGCAATGGCCGAATATTGCCTGCTCGGCGATATCGCGACGCCGATCGTCGAACGGCTCATTGCGATGACGCCGCACGTGATCGAGTCGGTCGGCGCTGCACTGCCTCCCGGGTTTCCGGCGAGGGTCGCGGAGCGCATTCTGGGCGGATTGCGGTTCGCCGCGCAACGGCTCGCCGACATGCCGCGGGAGTAAACCGTGGCCGACGCGGCCCGGTTAGCCGATGTTCGACGTATCGGCGTTCGCCTGTTTTCCGTTTTTCACGATCAGTGATCCGAATCGACTGCATCGTATCGCATCGGTGATCGCGCGTTGCGCGCATCAATCGTTTCTCGTCGCCATTCGTGACATCACGACCTACCACGGTCGTATTTCCGTATTCACCGGACCTGACCGATTCGCCGACATCCGTCGCCGCCCGGCATCCCTCCGCACCGCAATAATTACAAAATTAAAGTCGATCAGATTAAATCATTAATTCAGATTAATAATTCATTTAAGTTTTGCGGCGATTTGGATTTAACTTGCGTCACGGGATGTTCGATTTTCGATAATCAGAAAAACGGCAAGTATTCCGTAATGGAAATTCGCTCAATCGCAAGAATGAAGAGGAAATCATGACGAATCTTTCTCGACGCAAGATGCTGGCGGGTACGGCCGGCGCCATTGCCGCCGCGGGCATCGCGGTATCGGCCAAGGCCGCCTCGTTCGGCAATCCGGACAGCCCGCCGGAAGGCGCTGTGAATGCGCGCAACCGCCAGAGCCTGACCGATCCTGGTCCGAAAAATCCGGCAATCGCCAACCAGTTTCCGTCTTTTCAGGATCCGCCGGCCACCGATATCAACGGGATGCCATTATTCTGGGCGTCTTTCAATAATGCCCATAAACGAATTCAAAATGGCGGATGGGCGCGCGAAGTCACGCAGGACGATTTTGCGATTTCGGAAACCATTTCCGGCGTCAACATGCGCCTGACGCGCGGCGGCATTCGCGAGATGCACTGGCACCAGCAGGCCGAGTGGGCGATCATGCTCGACGGCCGCTGCCGGATCACGGTGCTCGACGAACTGGGGCGGCCGTCGGTGCAGGACGTGAAAACCGGCGATCTCTGGTATTTCCCGCCGGGCCTGCCGCATTCACTGCAGGGCCTCGGTACCGACGGCGCCGAATTCCTGCTCGCGTTCGATAACGGCCGTGCGTCGGAATTCAATACGCTGCTGCTGACCGACTGGATCGCGCATACGCCGCCCGACGTGCTCGCACTGAACTTCGGCGTGCCGGCCGATGCGTTCAGGAACGTTCCGCTCGACAACCTGTGGATCTTCCAGGGCGACGAGCCCGGCCCGCTCGCGCAAGCCCAGCGCGCGTCGGCTTCGTCGGCCGGTGCGCCGCCGCATCCGTTCATCTTCTCGCTCGGCGACATGAAGCCGGTCAGGAAGACGCGCGGCGGCGAAGTGCGGATCGCGGACAGCACCAACTTCAACGTGTCGACGACCGTCGCGGCGGCGCTCGTCACCGTGCATCCGGGCGGCATGCGCGAGCTGCACTGGCACCCGAACGCGGACGAATGGCAGTACTACCTGCAGGGCGAGGCCCGGATGACCGTGTTCGACACGGGGCCGAAGGCGCAGACGGCCGACTTCCGCGCGGGCGACGTCGGCTACGTGAAGAAGAGCCTCGGCCACTACGTGCAGAACACCGGCAAGACCGACCTGGTGTTCCTCGAGATCTTCAAGACCGACCGCTACGCCGAGGTGTCGCTGTCCGACTGGCTCGCGCACACGCCGCCGAAGCTCGTCGAGGCGCACCTGAACCTCGCGCCGGACGTGATCGCGCAGTTTCCGCGCAACCGCCCGGACGTCGTGCCGCTGTAACGCCGCCGTCGTTCTGCCGTGGCCGGCAGGCGGCAGGCCGGCCGCGGTGCCCGCTTCAGGGCCAGCCTTCCTTATCCGAACGGAATACAACACACCATGGTTCCCGTCACGAGCAAATCCGCCGGCGGCTTCGCACTGCCGGCTCTGTCTCCCGCGCGCGCCGACGACGCGGCGCGCGCCGCGCTGGAAGGGCGCCGCACCGGTGTCGCCGCGCTGCTGCCGTTCGTCGGCCCGGCCGTGATCGCGTCGATCGGCTATATGGATCCCGGCAACTTCGCGACCAACATCCAGGCCGGCGCCGCGTACGGCTACCGGCTGCTGTGGGTCGTGCTGGCCGCGAACGCGATCGCGATGCTGTTCCAGGCGATGTCGGCGAAGCTCGGCATCGTGACCGGCCGCAATCTCGCGGAGCTGTGCCGCGACCGTTTCCCCGCGCCGGTCGTGTGGGGCATGTGGGCCGCATCCGAGATCGCGGCGATGGCGACCGATCTCGCCGAATTCCTCGGCGGCGCGCTCGCATTCGGGCTGTTGTGCCACCTGTCGCTGTTCGCGGGAATGATCGCGACGGCGTGCGCGACCTGCGCGATCCTCGCGCTCGAAAAGCGCGGCTTCCGGCCGCTGGAAGCCGCGATCGCGGCGCTGGTCGGCGTGATCGGCGCGTGTTATCTCGGCGAACTGCTGATCGCGCCGCAGGACTGGCACGCAGCCGCGTTCCACCTGGTCGTCCCGCAGATTCCGGATCATGCGGCGCTGACGATCGCGGTCGGGATCATCGGCGCGACGATCATGCCGCACACGCTGTATCTGCACTCGGGCCTGACGCAGGATCGCGCCGTGCCGCGCGACGACACGGAACGGCGGCGGCTCGTGCGTTTCTCGAACCGCGAGGTCGTCGTCGCGCTCGGGCTGGCCGGGTTCGTGAATCTCGCGATGGTGATGATGGCGTCGTCGGCGTTCCACCTGAGCGCGCCGGGCATGGCCGATATCGGCGACGCGTATCACACGCTGATTCCGGTGCTCGGGCCGGCGGCCGGCGCGCTGTTTCTCGTCGCGTTGCTGACGTCGGGCGTGTCGAGCTCGGTGGTCGGCACGATGGCCGGGCAGGTCGTGATGCAGGGTTTCATCCGCCGCCGCATGTCGGTATGGGTGCGGCGCGCGGTGACGATCGCACCCGCGTTCGCGGTGGTCGCATTCGGCTGCGACGTCACGCGCGCAATGGTGGCGAGCCAGGTCGTGCTGAGTTTCGTGCTGCCGATGCCGATGATCGCGCTGCTGATGCTGTCGGCGCGCAAGGACGTGATGGGTGCTTACGCGATGCGGATGCCGTTGCGGATCGTCGCCGGCGCGGCGACGATCGTGATCGTCGGGCTGAATGGGTATCTGGTGTGGGCGGCGTTCAATTGAACGGCAGCGGTGCGCGGCGACCGCCGGGCCGCCGCCTGCTGCTGCATGTCCTGCGCCTCGCGCAGCCGCCAGATCGCGTTGTACTGCTGGCCGCCGAGGCTCGTCGAGCGCAGCGTGATGACCGAGCCGGCCGCGACCCGATACCGGAAATGCGCCATCGGTCCGGTGCCGTTGCGCTGCGCGTGCCCGTCGGCCAGCACGTCACACCGCGGCGGCGATTACTTCGCGAGCGTCCGGTATGACACGAGGTCGTTGATCGGCCCGATTTCCGGCCCGGTCGCGCCGGGTCGCGTCGCGACCTGCACGACCTTCTCGAACATGATGATGAACGGCGAGTTCGCGAGCACGGCCTTCTGCAGCGCTTCGTAACGCTGCGCGCGCTTCGCGGGCGACGGCTCGACGAGCGCGGCCTCGGTATCCTTCGTCAGTTGCGGAATGTCCCAGCTATTGCGCCACGCGAGCATCTTGGTCGGCGACTGGTCCGAGTTGTCCGGGTTCCACGCGAAGCCGCGCGCGTTGCTGTTCGGGTCCATGTAGTCGGGCGACCATTCGCCGATGAAGATGTCGTGCTGGCGCGCGCGGTACTTGCCGATCGCCTGCTTCGCATCGCCGGGGATCAGCTTCACGCGGATGCCGCCCTGCGCGAAGTTTGCCTGCAGCGCCTGCGCGATCTCGAGGTACGGATAGTCGTTCGGCATGTCCATCGTCACGTCGAAGCCGTTCGGCAAGCCGGCCTTCGCGAGCAGCGCCTTCGCCTTCGCGACGTCCTGCTTGTACGGCCGCGCGTTCAGCGTGCCGAGGAAGCCCTCGGGCAGGAAGGTTTCATGCACCTTGTAGGTGGTGCTGACGATGTTGCGCTGGATGCCGTCGTAGTCGACGAGCCATTTCATCGCCTGCTGCACGTCGGGTTTCGCGAGGTTCGGGTTCTTCGTGTTCAGGCTCAGGTACAGCAGCGCGGACACCGGCCACGACGCGACCTTGATCTTGCCGGCCTTCGTCAGCGCAGCGAGGCTGTCGGGGCTCAGGTTGCGCGCGGCGTCGGCGTCGCCGTTCTCCAGCAGCAGCCGCTGCGCGGACGCTTCGGGCACGTGGCGCAGCACGACGCGCTTCATCGGGTACGGCGTGCGGTATTTGTCGAAACGCTGCAGCACGATGCTTTCGTTCGGCGTCCACTTGACGAGCTGGTATGGGCCCGAGCCCGCGTCGTTGGTCCTGAGCCAGCCGCTGCCGAAATCGTTGCCCTGCTGGTGCGACAGCAGCAGCTTCTTGTCGAACACCGATGCCGGGCATGCGCTCAGCACGTTGAGCACGAAGCTCGGCGCGTACTTGCGGTCGGTTTCGAGCACGACGGTCTGCGGGTCGATCGCGCGTACCTTCTGCGTCACGTTCGCCTTCGTGAGGCCGAGATCGGCGAGCACGCCGGCCGGCCCCTTGTCGAGCAGGATGGTGCGCTGCAGCGACCACGCGACGTCGTCGGCGGTCACCGGGTTGCCGGAGTGGAACGCGAGGCCGGGGCGCAGCTTGAACGTGTAGGTCACGCCGTCGGCGCCGACCGTCCACGATTGCGCGATCTGCCCGTCGAAGCGCGTCGGGTCCTTCAGGTCGACGCGCACCAGGCGTTCGTAGGTGTTCGCGACGTACTCGGACGGCACCAGTTCGTAGATCCCGCTCGGGTCGAGGGTCGTGAATTCGCCGAGCTGCGTGGCGACGACGAAGATGCCGGGCGGCGTGGCGGCCTGCACCGGCAGCGCCGGAACAAGCGCGACGAGCGCGGCGCTGACGAACAGCCGGGACAGCAGGTGCTTCATGCGGGCTCCGTTGAAAGGGAATCGTGGGTGCGATTCTCTCATCGACGGCTGCCCGGATGAAAATATTCGATGCGCGCGCGGTGGCGCGCGGGAGCGGGCCGGGCGGGCGCCCGGCGCCGGCAGGTGTCGGATCAGATCACGCAGCGCGCGATCGCGAAGCGCATCGCTTCCTCGGGCGGCTCGCTGCCGGAGCCGCGCACGACCTTGACGACCGAGCCGTTGCCCGACGGCGTCAGCGTGACGAAGTACGCATTCGAGCCGACGGCAATGTCGGTCACGCCGTTGTGCTGCGACTGCTCGGTGCCCGACAGGCGGCTGTCGAGGCAGTTGGCGATCGCGTGGGCCGGGCGTTGCGACGACACGTAGATCATCGGCGCTGCGCCGGATGCGGCCGAGTTGGACGAGGGGGCGGAACCGCAGGCGGCGAGCAGGGCGGCGGGAAGGAGCAGCAGGAATCGTTTCATGGTCGGATCGTCGAGTGTCTCGTGTCGAGGCTGGGGCGCGGGGGAGGCGAAACGCGAAGCTTCGCGACGAAACCGCCCGGAATCGGGCCGTTTTTGACGGTCGATACGGCGAGCGGCTGACGACGGAGTATACCCGCGGCATTTGACGCGGATGGCACGTTGAAACGATTCGATACAACAAGCACCCGCTGCCGCACGGCGGCAGCGGGTGTTTCAGGCGATGGCGCTTGGGCGCTTGTTGTGGTCGCTTACTGGCCGATCTTGTTGCTGACCGCATTTTCCTGCCGGTTCAGCACGCGCTGTTCGCTCTTCGTAATGTGGCCGCGATCCTGCGCGGCCATGTCCCGCTCTTCCCGGCGGATCTTGCGGTCGTCACGGTGCAGGCGCGCGGCCTGTGCGTGCGACATCTCGCCTTCCTTCACTTCGTGATGGATGCGGCGATTCTGGTTTGCGAGACGCCGGTTGACCTCTTCGCGGCGCGGATGCGCGTGCTGCCACGGCGTGGCGGCGATCGCGAAGGGCTCGCACGGTGTTTTCTCCTGTCGTTGCGCGTCCGGATCGTGGGCGCTTGATGAGAAAACGCGGAGCGGGCACCGGTTGTTGACGTGTCGGCCTGTATCGATTGCAAGTCTTTATTACGTCTGCGGTTTGCGGCGCGGGGCCCGGCCGCCGCGAATCAATGCGCGCCGGCCGCCGCCGCATCGGCATCGCCGCCGCCCGAGCGCGACGGTTTCGTGATCCAGATGAGCGGAATGATCGCGATGAAGATGATCGCCGACACGTAGAAGATGTCGTTCAACCCCATCACGGCTGCCTGCGAATCGACCGATGCGTTGAAGAACGCGAGTGCGGAATCGGGGCTCAGGTGCAGCAGCGAGCGCGTCGCGCCGACCTGCTGCGCGAAGATCGGGTTGGTGACGCTCGCCTGTTCGGTGAGCCGCACATGATGCAGGATCGTGCGGTCGTTCCACGCATTGCCGATCAGCGACGTGCCCACCGCGCCGCAGAACGTGCGGCCGAAATTCGACAGGCCGGCCGCGGCCGGGATCTTTTCCGGCGGCAGCCCGGACAGGATGATCGACGTCAGCGGCACGAAGAACATCGCCATCGGAATGCCTTGCAGCAGCGTCGGCAGCACGAGGTCCCAGTGGGAGACATCGGTGTAGAACGTGGTGCGCATCATGAAGACGACCGCGAAGCCGATGAACGCGAGCGTCGCGATGTAGCGCGGATCGGTGCGCGGCAGCAGGCGCCCCATGACCGGCGTGAGCAGGATCGCGAAGATCCCGAGCGGCGCGGTGGCGAGCCCCGAATCGACCGCGCGGTAGCCGAGATAGCCCTGCATCCACTGCGGCAGCAGCACCAGCGTGCCGAAGAACATCCCGTAGGCCACCGAGATCGCGATCGTGCCGCCCGCGAAATTGCGCTGCGTGAAGAGCCGCAGGTCGACGATCGGATTCTTCTCGGTCAGCTCCCACACGAGGAAGAACGCGAAGCCGATCAGCGCGACGATGCCCAGTGCGACGACGACGGGCGAGTTGAACCAGTCGAGGTCCTTGCCCTTGTCGAGCATGATCTGCAGCGACGCGACCCACAGCACGAGCAGCAGCAGGCCGACCGTGTCGATCGGCATGCGGCGCGTGGCCGATTCCCGATCGCGGAACACGATCCACGTGACGGCCGCCGCGAAGAAGCCGACCGGGATGTTGATGTAGAAGATCCACGACCAGTTGTAGTCGTACGTGATCCAGCCGCCGAGCGACGGCCCCGCGATCGGGCCGACGAGCGCCGTCATCGACCACAGTGCGAGCGCGCTCGACGATTTCTGCCGCGGCCACGCGCCGAGCAGCAGCGCCTGCGACAGCGGCGCGAGCGGCCCCGCGACCGCGCCCTGCAAAATCCGCGCGGCGAGCAGCGTCGGCAGGTTCGGTGCGATCCCGCACAGCCACGATGCGAACACGAACAGCAGGATCGACGTGACGAACAGGCGCACCTGGCCGAAGCGCTGCGTGAGCCAGCCCGTCAGCGGAATCGACACCGCGTTCGCGGCCGCGAAGATCGTGATCACCCACGTGCCTTCGTCGACCGACACGCCGAGATCGCCGGAAATCGTCGGAATCGCGACGTTCGCGATCGACGAGTCGAGCACGTTCATGAACATGGCGAGCGATACCGCGATCGTGCCGATCGCGAGCCGGCCGCCCGACAACGGGCCCGGGGAGGACGGAGATGACATGGTGTTCCTGCGTGATGGAGGGGCGCCTGGCGCGGCGCGCACGCCGACCGTTGCGCACGCGCGTGCGGCGCCTGCGCGGGGCGAGCCGCGAAATGGACGAACGGGACGAACGGAACCGATACGCACCGCGCGCGGTTCAAGCGTTCAAACGGATCGACGAAGCCGTGGCGGGCTCCGGGAGGCGGGATATAGCCGGTCAGGAAGGCGCGACGCGCGTGACGCGTCGGCGGGCAGTTGGCACGTGGCTGCCGTAGCGGCTGTGGTCGTTTTTCATCGGCACAGGCTAACGATGCGTCGAACGACGATCAACGCTCGCGCGCTCATTAAATCCTTTCGTGTGCCGCAATAATCCGAATGTGACGCATCGATTGCCGGTCAAGGCACAGTCCGCCACGCGGTGAAGACTTCCGTCAGGAACTCGACGAATGCGCGCACCTTGCTGTCGAGCGTCGCGCGCCGCGGGTAGAGCACGTGAAGCTCGATGTCGTCGGTGCGGTGCCAGTCGGGCAGCACGATTTCGAGTTCGTTCTTCGCGAGCCGCCGCGCGGTGTAATGCGTGGAGATCAGCGCGATGCCGCCGCCGCTCGCGGCCTGGCGCAGCACCGTGACCGATTCGTTCGAGATCAGCACGGGCCGCACCGGCACGTCGGCCACGTCGCCGGCCGCGTTGGTGAGCCGCAGCGTCAGGCCAGGCGTGTCGCGGCCGACGAACAGGATGTCGTGTTCGACGAGATCCTGCGGCGTTTGCGGTCGGCCGGCGCGATCGAGATAGGCGGGGCTTGCGGCGAGCTTCGCATGTGACCAGCCGAGCGAGCGCGCGATATAGCCGGAATCGTTCAGCACGCCCGCGCGCAGCGCGACGTCGAAGCCGTGTTCGACGAGGTCGAGCGCGCTGTTGTCGTAGATCAGCACGAGCTGGACCAGCGGGTAACGCCGGTGAAACTCGGCGAGCGCCGGCTCCAGCTCGAACAGGCCGATCGAGTAGGGCACCAGCACGCGCAGCGTCCCTTCGGGCTCCGTGCGCAGCGCGCGGGCCTGGCGGTCCGCATCGAGCAGGATGTCCTCGGCGCGCAGGCAACGCTCGTAGTAGTCGCGCCCGGCTTCGGTGACGGACACGCGGCGCGTGGTGCGGTACAGCAGCTGGACGCCGAGATCGTCCTCGAGCTGCCTGACCTTGCGGCTCACGCGGCTGAGCGGCATGTCGAGTTGCGTAGCGGCGGCGGTGAAGTTGCCGCGTTCCACCACGCGCAAGAATATCCGGATGCTCTCGAAGTCCATACGGCTCGTTTCAGTGTTCGGTCAGTGGGCATCTTACCGTCGCGCGCCGGATCGCTTCGTGTCGCGCCGATTATCCTGCGCGGCGCAATAACGCATCCTGTCGGCGCCCCGTAGTGGCGGGCTGCGCGCGACCGTATGCTCGCCGAATGAAATTCGCTTTCCCCAGCCTGCCGCCGCTCGCGGCCGTCCGGGCCGCGCTGCGCGACGCGCGTCCGACGCTGCCGCCCGGTGCCGTCGCGTTCGCGCTGCGCAATACGGCCGCGTCGTTGCTCGCGCTCTACATTGCATTCCGGATGAACCTCGACGACCCGAAATGGGCCGCGTCGACCGTGTGGATCGTCGCGCAGGGCAGCCGCGGGATGGGGCTGTCGAAGAGCCAGTACCGGATTCTCGGCACCGCGATCGGCGCGGCCGTCGCGCTCGCGCTGACCGGCGCATTTGCGCAGACGCCCGAGTTGTTCCTGACGGCGCTCGCCGCGTGGATCGGCCTGTGCGCGGGCGTCGCGACGTTCCAAAGGAATTTCCGTGCGTATGCGGCGGTGCTCGCGGGTTACACGGCCGCGATCATCGCGATGGACGCGGCGTCCGCGCCGCTGCATGCGTTCGACATCGCGATCGCGCGTTTCCTGTACGTGGTGATCGGCATCCTGTGCGGCGCGGCGTTCGAAACGATCTTCGCGCCGGGCGCGCCGCTGACGGACGTGCGCACGCGGCTCGCGCGCTATCTCGATCGCGCGGTTGCCGTCGGCGCGGGCGCGCTGCGCCGCGAGCCGAACGGCGCAGCGGTACACCGGCTGTTCGCGGACGCGCTCGAACTCGATACGGCGGCCGAATACGCGGCCGCCGGCGCACCGCCGGTGCGCAACGCGATCGGCCATCTGCGTGCCGCGGCGCTGGGTGTGCTGACCGCGCAGGCGGCGGGGCAGGCGATTCGCGAACATGGCGCGCGCGGCGGCGATGCGCCGGACCCGCTGGTGGACGATGCGGCACGCTTGCTCGACGGCGTCGCCGCATCGCGCGAGCCGGGCGCGTCAGGCGACCTGGGGCGCGAGATGGCGGCGTTGCGCTCGCGCGTGAACGACGCGCTGCGCTCGGAGGCCGCCGGGTCGGCCGGCCCCGACACGTCGCGCTTGCTGATGCTCGACCGGCTGGCGGCGCTGCTCGCGGGCTTCGACCACGCGTTCGCGAGCCAGGCGCGGCTCGATCGGTCGGAGCCGCCGCCGACGCGCGTGCGCTATGCGTTCCATCACGATGCGGTGCTCGCCTGGCACAACGGCATCCGCGCGTTCGTCGCGGTGCTGGCCGCGTCGGCGCTCTGGATCGTCACCGCGTGGCCGTCGGGCGCCGGTTTCGTCGCGATCACGGCGGTGGTCGGCGCATTGTTCTCGACCCGCCCGAACTCGGTGCGTGCAGTCGTCGGCTTCCTGAAGGGCTCGGCGTGCGCGGCCGTCGCGGGCGTCGTCTGCAATTTCATCCTGCTGCCCGCGGTGTCGGGCTTCGAGATGCTGGCCTACATCCTCGGCGTGTTCCTGATCGGCACCGGCATCGCGATGCGTCATCCGCGCACGGCCGCGATGGGCAGCGCGTTTTCGATCTTCTTCTGGAATTTCACGTCGCCGGACAATACGGCGCGCATCGGCGACGCCGCGTTCCTGAATGACGCCGTCTCGACGCTGCTCGGGATCGCGTTCGGCGCGCTGGTGTTCGCGCTCGTGTTTCCGGGCGATCCCGGCACCAGCCGGCGGCGCCTGCATCGCGCGGTGCGCCGCGATCTGGCCGCCATTGCGCGCGACCCGAGTGCGTGGTCCGCGAGCACGTGGTTGAGCCGCACGGCCGACCGTCTCGCGCGCGAACTCGGGTTCGCGGGCAGCCTGCCGCAGACGCTGATCGAGCGCGACATGCGCGACCTGCTGGCGATCTGGGGAATCGGCGACAGCCTGCTGTCGCTCGCCGAACTGGCGGCGCGCGAGCCGGCCGTGCGCCGTGCGGCGACCGTGGTGCGTGGACGGGTCGCGCGCTGGGAATTCGCGCAGCTCGACCGGACCTGCGACGCGGCGGCCCGTGTGCTGCGGCGGCGCGTGGCCGCTCGCGGCGGTGACGATACGTACGCGTTGCTGCGCGGCATCGTGTTGCTGCGGCGCATTGCCGATGCAGCTGCCGCGCACGGCGGCTTCCTGCGCGCGCGCCACGCCTGAGCGGCGCGGCGCGGGCGGTGGGTCAGGTGAGCCGATAGGACCGGCCGGGCGTCACTTCCGCCGGCAGCGGCTCGCGGTTCAGCTCGAGCAGCGTACGTTCGATCTGCCGCGTGATCGCATCGAGTGCGAGATGGTTCGGCCCGTCGCCGAACGGCTCGGCGATCGCATGCGCGATCGCATCGAGCGCGATCAGCGTATACGCGACGAACACGGTGACGAACGGCGTCGCCGCGCCGATCGAGTCGACCAGGCCGAACGGCAGCAGCACGCAGTACGCATAGATGGTCCGGTGCAGCAGCACGTCGTACGAAAACGGGATCGGCGTCGACGCGATGCGCTCGCAGCCGCTCACCATCGCGACGAGCTCGTCGAGGCGCGCGTCGAGCATCCACAGGCGCGTGTCGGCGAGGCGGCCCGCATCGGCGCGCGCGGCGAACGCTTCGCGCAGCCCGTGCACGATCGCGATCGGGCGGAACCGCGCGGCGGCGACGTGCGCATAGGTGCCGCTGTCGAGCAGCGCGCGCAGGTCCGCGGCCGGATCGGTGCCGCGCAGTTGATGCTTGAGCGCATAGACGAACGCGACGACCGTCCGCACGAACGCGCGCCGCGCATCGTCATCCTTATCGACCGCGCCGTAGCAGAGCGCCTGCGACACCAGCGTGCGCGTGGCGGTCAGCACGCCGCCCCACAGTTGCCGCGCCTCGCGGTAGCGGTCGTAGCTTGCGTTGTTGCGAAAGCCCGCGAAGATGGCCAGCGTCAGGCCGATCAGCGTGAACGGCGTCGGGTTCAGCGGCACTTTCTCGCCGAGCACGCGGCCGCCGCCCCACACCGCGACGAGGCTGATCGCGAGCGTCAGCACGAGCTGCGGCAGGATGGTCGGCAGCACCGAGCCGTTCCAGACGAGCAGCATCCGCAGCCAGTGCTCGCGCGGACGAACGATCATCGTCGGGCTCCGTCAGGCGGCGGTCGATGCCGGCGCGGCCGCGCGATGCAGCAGCACGGGCACCGACTTCGACGTCGGCGTGTTGCACACGTCGCCGACGCTGTCGAGCGGCACGAGCGGGTTGGTTTCCGGGTAGTACGCGCCGATGCAGCCGCGCGGGATGTCGTACTCGACGAGCAGGAAGCCGTCCGCGCGCCGCTCGATGCCGTCGTGCCACACGGTTTCCATGTCGACCCATTCGCCGGCCTTCAGGCCGAGCATCGCGAGATCGTCGCGGTTGGCGAACACCACGCGGCGCTGGCCGAACACGCCGCGATAGCGGTCGTCGAGCCCGTAGACGGTCGTGTTGTACTGGTCGTGCGAGCGCGTCGTCATCAGCGTCATCAGGCGTTCGCCGTGCAGCGCGCGGGCGCGCTGGATCGGCGTGTCGGTCGGCAGCGCGTGCGCGATGAAGTTCGCCTTGGCCGTCGGCGTGAGCCATTCGCGGTCGCGCGATGCGACGCGCAGGTGGAAGCCGCCCGGCCGCGCGATGCGCGTGTTGTAGTCGTAGAAGTCGTCGAGCGTTGCCTCGATCGCGTCGCGGATCTTCGCGTAATCGTCCTTGTACGCGAGCCAGTCGATCTTGCCGCTGCCGAACAGCGCGTGGCCCATATGCGCGACGATCGCGGGCTCCGACATCAGGTTCGGCGACGCCGGCTTGTTCATCCCGTACGACACGTGGACCATGCTCATCGAATCCTCGACCGTCACGCCTTGCGCGACGTTGTCCTGCAGGTCGATCTCGGTGCGGCCGAGCGTCGGCAGGATCAGCGCGTCGCGGCCGTGGATCAGGTGGCTGCGGTTCAGTTTCGTCGTGATGTGCACCGACAGGTCGCAGCGGCGCATGCCTTCCCACGTGCGCGGCGTGTCGGGCGTCGCCATCGCGAAGTTGCCGCCGAGGCCGATCAGCACCTTCACGCGGCCTTCGAGCATCCCCTCGATCGTCTCGACGACGTCGTAGCCGTGGTGGCGCGGCGGTTCGAAATCGAACACGTGGCCGAGCCGGTCGAGGAACGCCTGTGACGGCTTTTCCTCGATGCCGACCGTGCGGTTGCCCTGCACGTTCGAGTGGCCGCGCACCGGGCACAGGCCGGCGCCGGGGCGGCCGATGTTGCCGCGCATCAGCATCAGGTTCGTCAGCATCTGCACGGTCGCGACCGAATGCTTGTGCTGCGTGATGCCCATGCCCCACGTCGCGATCACGCGCTCGCTGCGCGCATAGAGCTGTGCAAGGCCGTCGATCTGCTCGTACGGCACGCCGCTTTCAGCCGTCAGCGCGGACCAGCTTTCGTTGCGCAGATCGTCGGCGAACGCGTCGAAGCCGGCCGTGTGCTCGCCGATGAACGCGGTGTCGAGCACGCGCGGCACACCGGTGGCGCGCGCGGCGTCGTCGAGTTCGAGCACGCGTTTCGCCATCCCCTTGATCAGCGCGAAATCGCCGCCGATCGTCGGCTGGACGAACGTCGATGCGATCTTTGTGCCCGACATCGTCAGCATCTCGAGCGGGCTTTGCGGATCGGCGAAACGTTCGAGGCCGCGTTCCTTCAACGGATTGATCGACACGATCGTCGCGCCGCGCTTCGCGCACTCGCGCAGTTCGCCCATCATCCGCGGATGGTTGGTCGCAGGGTTCTGGCCGAAGATCAGCAGCGTGTCCGCGTGCTCGAAATCGTCGAGCGTGACGGTGCCCTTGCCGACGCCGACCGACGCGGGCAGCCCGCGGCTCGTCGCCTCGTGGCACATGTTCGAGCAGTCGGGGAAGTTGTTCGTGCCGTACCGCCGCACGAGCAGCTGGTACAGGAACGCCGCTTCGTTGCTCGCGCGGCCGGACGTGTAGAACGCGGCCTGGTTCGGGTCGGGCAGTGCGCGCAGGTGGCGCGCGATCAGTGCGAACGCGTCGTCCCACGCGATCGGCACGTAGCGGTCGGTCTGCGCGTCGTACGCCATCGGGTCGGTGAGCCGGCCGTGCTGTTCGAGTTCGAAATCCGACTGTTCGAGCAGCTCGGTGACGGTATGCGCGGCGAAGAATTCGGGCGTCACGCGCTTGCTCGTCGCTTCGGCGGCCACCGCCTTCACGCCGTTCTCGCAGAATTCGAACGTCGATGCGTGCTGGCGGTCGGGCCACGCGCAGCCGGGGCAGTCGAAGCCGTCCGGCTGGTTCTGGCGCAGCAGCGTGCGGTAGTTGCCGCCGGCGACCTTTTCCTTGATCAGGTTGATCGTGACGGCTTTCAGCGCGCCCCAGCCGGCGGCCGGGTGGGTGTACGGTTCGATGCGCGCGGTGGCGGATTTCTTTTTCATGGTGCAGCAGGTGTCGGGGTCGATGGGTGCAGAGTACGCGCGGCACCCGTGCGGCTGTGTGTACACCTGTTCACTTCAAAAAAGAGTACAGTTTCGGCCATTCAGGCAGTGCGGATCGCAACTGTGTTGTTGAAGGGAAGTTGAAAGGGAGGCGCGTGAAGCGTTACGAACAACTGGCCGACGATCTCCAGGCTCAGATCGAACGCGGCGTGTACCGGCCCGGCGAGCGGATTCCGTCGGTGCGGCAGGCGAGCCGGCAGCAGCAGCTCAGCGTCACGACCGTGCTGCGCGCGTACCTCGTGCTGGAAAGCCGCGGCCTGATCGAAAGCCGGCCGCAGTCGGGCTATTTCGTGCGGGCGCGCGCGGCAGCGCCGGCCGAGGCCGAGCTGCACATGTCGGCGCCGGCCGCCGAGCCGTCGGCGGTGGACGTGAGCCGGCTCGTGCTGTCGACGCTGCGCTCGATCGCGCGCGACGATGCGGTGCCGCTCGGTTCGCCGTATCCCGATGCATCGCAGTTCCCGGTGCAGCGCCTCGCGCGCTATGCGCAGGCGATCGGGCGCCGCCGCACGCGCTGGGGCGTGATCGACGACCTGCCGCCCGGCAACCAGGAACTGATCCGCCAGATCGCGCGGCGCTACGCGGAGCGCGGAATCGCGGTCGAGCCGGGCGAGATCGTGATGACGATCGGCGCGACCGAGGCGATCAACCTGTGCCTGCAGGCCGTCGCGAAGCCGGGCGACACGATCGCCGTCGAGTCGCCGACGTTCTACGCAATGCTGCACGCGATCGAGCGGATGGGCATGCGCGCGCTCGAAGTCGCGACGCATCCGGTCGACGGCATCGATCTCGACGCGCTCGAACGGATCCTCGAGCGCGAGCGCATCGCCGCGTGCATGGTGATGCCGAATTTCCAGAATCCGCTCGGCTTCCAGATGCCCGACGCGCGCAAGCGCGCGCTCGTCGAGCTGCTGGCGAAGCACGGCGTGCCGGCGATCGAGAACGACGTCTATCACGAGCTGCACTTCGGCGACACGACGCCGAGCGCGCTGAAATCGTTCGACCGCGACGGGCTCGTGCTGCATTGCGCGTCGTTCACGAAAAGCCTGTCGCCGCGCTACCGGATCGGCTGGGCGATGCCGGGCCGCTACCGCGACCAGGTCGAGAAGCTGAAATTCCTGAACACACTCGCGACGCCCGCGATCGAGCAACTGGCGATCGCCGAGTACCTGAAACATGACGGCTACGATTTCCACCTGCGGCGCATGCGCAAGCAGTACGCGCAGCAGGCAAGCCTGATGAGCGCGATGGTGCGGCGGTTCTTTCCGGAAGGCACGCGGCTGTCGCAGCCGCAGGGCGGGTATGTGCTGTGGGTCGAGCTGCCGCCGCAGGTCGATGCGATGAAGCTCTACACGCTCGCGCTCGCGCAGCGGATCACCGTTGGGCCCGGGCACATGTTTTCTGCGGGCACCGATTACCGGCATTTCATCCGGCTCAACTACAGCTATCCGTGGTCGCGGCAGATCGAGGAAGCGCTGAAGGTGCTGGGGCGGCTCGCATCGGAGTGCGCGGCGAGGTGAACGGCGCAATGCCGGGTGGCAGGCGGCGGCCGGTGGCCGGCCGCCGTGGCATGCATCAACCCGCGTGCGGCGCTTGCAGCCCGGCTTGCACGGCACCGGCCATCTGCCGCATGTCGAAGCCCGACGGGTGCTGGTACACGCGCAGCCCGAACTCCGGCAGCACCGCGATCAGGTGATCGAACAGGTCGGACTGGATGGTCTCGTAGTCGACCCACGACGTCGTATCGGTGAAGCAGTACAGTTCGAGCGGAATGCCTTCGGCCGTGAGCGGCAACTGCCGCGCCATGCACGTCATGTCGCGGCGGATCCGCGGATGGCCCTTCAGGTAGTTCGCGACATACGCGCGGAACGTACCGAGATTCGTCAGCTGGCGGCGGTTTGCCGGGCAATCGCCCGCCGCGCCGAGCGTGCCGTTCCATTGCTCGATCGCGTCGACCTTGTCCTCGAGATAGTCCTTCAGCAGCGTCAGGCGTTCGAGCCGTTCGATCTCGTCGCTGGAGAGAAAGCGCACGCTCGTCGCGTCGACGAACAGCGCGCGCTTGATGCGCCGCCCGCCCGCTTCGGTCATCCCGCGCCAGTTCTGGTAGCTCTCGGTGATCAGTTTCCACGTCGGCACCGTGATGATCGTGTGATCGAAGTTCGCGACCTTCACGGTGTTCAGCGTGATGTCGATGACCGTGCCGTCCGCGCCGGCCGACGGCATCGTGATCCAGTCGCCGATCCGCAGCATGTCGTTCGACGACAGCTGCACGCCCGCGACGAGGCCGAGCAGCGTGTCCTTGAAGATCAGCATCAGCACCGCGGACATCGCGCCGATGCCGGACAGCAGCAGGCCGATCTGCTTGCCGGTCGCATCGCCGATCACGACCAGCGCGGCCGTTATGAACATCACGAGCTTGACGAGCTGCATCGCGCCTTTCAGCGACAGGCGCGGCTGGTCGCGATGGTGCGTGCGGTGCGTGTGTTCGAGCGCGGACAGCGTCGCACTGATGGTCATCGTCACGAGGAACACGATCAGCGCGAACAGCACCTTGTCGGCGACCTGCACGGCCGTGTCGGGAATGCCGGGCACCGCGCCGAGGCCTAGCTTGATCACGACGAACGGGACGATACGGTTCAGCCACCTGAACGCGCCGAACTCGAACAGCGCGTCGTCGACGCGCGTGGCCGACAGCCGCGCGAGCCGCGCGACCACGCGAAACAGCAGGAAATGGACGGCCGCGGTGATTGCGCCGGCGGCGGCGAGCAGGACGAGGAGGCCGACGAGCGGCGCAAACCAGGATTCGTTCAGGGTCATAGGGGCAGACAGGGGCCTTCTTGTGCGTTGAATCGGCGCCGCGACGCGGCGCGCGCCCGGTGAAGGGCACATGAAAGGGACCGTGATTGTGCCATCGGGTTCCGGGCGCATGAGTCTGACGCGCGTCGCGCGGCTCCCGAACCTTCTCACCATTGCGCAGGTATCCTCTGTAATCGGGTGAGGGTGAAAGGCGAATCCGCATCACCGCAAGCCGGTGTGCGCACCGGTTACCGGATGCGTCGCGCGTATGCCCGCAGTCGACTCGAAGCCTTTGCGGCGGGCCCTCGCGGGTGACAGCGCCGGACCGGCGATCCATGCATTCATGCGGGCATTGCATGCGCTGCCGTTGCGTCGCTCGCCGACGGTGAGCGATACGCGGCAGCTTCGCGCACTTGCCATGCGATGCCTGCCCGAGGCACGATGCGCGAACGACTTCGCGAACCGCGTCACCCCGTTACTTCGTCATCACGCATTTCACGCATGCAAGATTCCAGCGAAAACCCTCCGTCACGCGTGCGGTTGCTGAAAGGCATCCTGCCGATCCGCCGCGCGGGGGCCATCCGCGATGTATTCGCGGGCATTTCGCTCGCGTCGATGGACATCCCGCAGGTGCTCGGTTACGCGCGCATCGCCGGCATGCCTGCCGTCACGGGCCTTTACACGGTGTTCCTGCCGCTCATCGCGTTCGCGTGCTTCGGTGCGTCGCGCCATCTCGTGGTCGCAGCCGATTCCGCGACCGCGACGATCTTCGCGAGCCGGCTTGCGAAGATGGCGCCGGCCGGCAGCGCCGACTATGCGGCGCTGGCCGGCATGGTCGCGCTGCTGACCGCCGCGATGCTGCTGCTCGCGCGCATCTTCAAGCTCGGCTTTCTCGCCGATTTCCTGTCGCGCACGGTGCTGGTCGGCTTTCTCGCCGGCGTCGGCGTGCAGGTGTCGATCGCGATGCTCGGCGACATGCTCGGCCTGGCCGTGCCGTACCCGGCATCGCGCAGCCTCGCGCAATTCGCCTATGTCGTCACGCATCTCGTCGACGCGAACCGGCCGACCTTCGCGCTCGCGGTACTCGTGGTCGTCGCGATTCTCGTGTGCAAGCGGTTCCTGCCGCGCGTGCCGGTGCCGATGATCGCGGTCGCGGGCAGCATCGCCGCGAGCCATGCGTTCGGCTTCGCCGCGCACGGCATCGCGGTGCTCGGGCCCGTCGCGGGCGGGCTGCCGCCGCTGCGCTGGCCGTCCGTCACGTGGCAGCAGTTCCTCGATCTCGTGCCGGTCGCCGCGTCGTGCTTCGTGATGATCATCGCGCAGAGCGCGGCCGCCGCGCGCGTGTTCGCGCAGCAGTACGGCGAGGACGTCGACACCAACGCCGACATCCTCGGGCTCGCGGCCGCGAATGCGGCCGCCGCGGTCGGCGGCGCGTTCGTCGTCAACGGCAGCCCGACACAGACGGCGATGGCCGATGGCGCGGGCGTGCGCAGCCAGATCGGACATCTCGCGTTCGCCGCCGTCGTGGCCGTCGTGCTGCTGTTCTTCAGCACGACCCTGCAGTATCTGCCGCATGCGGTGCTGGCCGGCATCGTGTTTACGATCGCGCTCGGGCTGATCAACGTGCGCAGCCTCGCGGCGATCCGCAACGAAAGCCCCGGCGAATTCACGCTCGCGCTGGTGACGGCCGTGGCCGTCGTGACGGTCGGCGTCGAGCAGGGCATCCTGCTGGCCGTCGCGTTGTCGCTGATGCGGCACGTGCGCCACAGCTACCAGCCGCACACGATGGTGCTCGAACCGGTCGAAGGCAACGGACGGTGGCAGCCGGTGCCGACGCGGCCCGGCGCGATGACGGCGCCGGGGCTGATCGTCTACCGGTTCGGCTCCGGCCTGTTCTTCGCGAACGACCATCTGTTCGCTGCCGAAGTGACCGAACTCGTCGATGCGGCGCCGCTGCCGCCGCGCTGGTTCGTCGTCGATGCGGGCGCGATCACCGATCTCGACTATTCGGCCGCGCGGACCGTGACCGATCTCGTCAAGATGCTGCACGCGCGCGGGATCGGCGTGCTGTTCGGGCGCGTCAGCCGCTATCTGCGCGCGGACATGGATCGTCACCGGATCACCGAGGTCGTCGGCGCGTCGTGCATCTTCGCGACGCTGCATCAGGCGCTGGAGGCGGCGGGCACGACACCGTCGCCGCAGGAGCCGGGCACCGTGTAGCGTGAACCGGCGCTAGGCGGCCGTGCGGAAGCGCGCGAAGCCGTTGCGCAGGTGGCGGGCCAGTTCCGTCGCGGCCGGCGTGCGCTGGCCGCGCGGCAGATGAAGGTTGATCGCGAAGTTCGGCAGCGCTCCCCCCGCGCTCAGCGCGAACCGAAGCGCGCGGCGCCGGCCGATCGCCCGCCCGTACCGGCCGACCACAACGGCAGCCGCAGCGTCGTGACGAAGCTCGCCGCATGCAGCACGCAAAGCAGGCCGAACGCCCACGCGTATGCGGCGGCTTGCGTACCGCCGTCCGCCGACGATTCGGCCTGTAGCCGCCATGCGAGGAACAGCGTGCATATCGTCGTGAACGTCGGGCCGCCGAGGCGCTGCACGATATTGAGCGACGTCGTCGCCATCGGCAGGTTGCGGCGCTCGACCGACGCATACGCGGCGGAGATCGACGGCGCACCGATCGCGCTCTGGCCCATGCCGCGCAGAAACAGTGCCGGCACGAGCACGTACGGATCGTAGCCGGTCAGCGCGAGGGACACGAACGGCAGCGTCGCGACGAAGGCGAGCAACGCACCGGCGGCGGCCAGCCGGCGTACGCCGAACCGGCTCGTCAACGCGCCCATCGACGGATAAGTGACGAGCATGCCGAGCCCGAGCGGCGCGAGCAGCCAGCCCATCTCGCCCGGCGAGCGCCCGCACGCCTGGATCAGGAACACGGGAATCAGCATCTGGCCCGCGTACATCGCGCCGTTCGACAGGAACTGCGTGCCGGCCGCCGCGCCGAATACGCGGGAGCGAAACAGCGCGAGATCGATCAGTGCGTTTTCGCCCTTGCGTTGCTCGAAGCGCACGAACGCGACGAGCAGCAGCGCAGAGCATGCGATCGCGGCGATGCCGAGCGCCGTGCCGATCCGCTCGGCGCCATACAGGAACAGCACGAGGCCGGGCGACAGCAAGGCGAGGCCGATCCAGTCGAGTTTGCGCGGTTGCGCGTCGTCCCGGTCGCCCGGCAGGAACCGCGCGGCCAGCGCGAGCGCCAGCACGCCGACGGGCAGGTTCACGAGAAACAGCCAGCGCCACGACGCGTACTGCAGGATCGCGCCGGCGACCACGGGGCCGAGGATCGGCGCGAGCAGCACGGGCACCGCCGCGTAGCCGATTACGCGGGCCATCTGCTGGCCGGCGACGCGCGCGATCATCATCTGCGCCATCGGCGCGAGCAGCCCGCCGCTGACGCCTTGCAGCACGCGGAACGCGATCAATGACGGCGCGGACCACGCGAGCCCGCACAGCGCCGACGTGAGCGTGAACGCGGAGAAGCACCACAGGTACAGCGCCTTCGCGCCGATGCGGTCGACGAGCCAGCCGTTCAGCGGCAGCACCAGCGTCAGCGCGAGCAGGTAGCCGCTCGTCACCCACTGGATCGTCGACAGGCCCGCATGCAGGTCGGTCGCGAGGCTCGACAGCGATACGTTGACGATCGTCGCGTCGAGCTGCGACAGCAGCGAGCCGAGCGTCGCGACCGCGCTGACCTTCCAGATCGACGGAGCGAGCCGGCCGGCCGCGCGGCCCGGCGCCGGCTGTGCGCGTCGGTCGCTCACGCGCCGCGCCGGTCGAGCAGCGCGACGATGTCCTGCGTCGAGCCCGTTTCGCCGAGGCGCGGGAACAGACGTTCGATACTGTTCGCGTGCGCGTCCGCGTTGAGGTCGGTCATCGCGTCGACGGCGAGCGTCACGTTGTAGCCGAGTTCGTGGGCCTGCCGCGCGGTCGATTCGACGCCGATGCTCGTCGCGACGCCGGTCAGCACGATCTGCGTGACGCCGGCCGCCTTCAGGTGCGCGTCGAGATCGGTGCCGGTAAACGCGCCCCAGGTTTTTTTCGTCACGACGTGGTCGCCCGGCTGCCGGTTCAGTTCGGGCACGAGTTCGGTCCAGTCGGCGGGCAGCGCGTCCAGGCGCACCTGCTGCTGCGTGCGGCCCGGTGCGACGCCGGCGACGTTGACGAGCACGACCGGCAGGCCGCGGCTGCGGAATGCGTCGAGCAGTTCGCGGGCATGCGCGACCACCGGCGCGACCGGGTGTGCGGTGGGGAGGGCGACGATGCCTTTCTGCAGGTCGATGACGACGAGTGCCGTGTTCGTGTCGAGACGGGTTGCGCTCATGATGGGGCTCCGTGGAATGGACGAAGGAAGGCGGGCGCGCGAATGCCGCGTGGCGCGCAGGCCGGGGTCATTGCTCGCCGATGCGACGGATCAGCGGGATCGCGGCGGCGAGCGTGTCGATGTCTTCTGGATCGAGCCTTTCGATCGCCGCGCCAAGCCACTTGTGCTTCGCGGCATTGCGCTTGCGGCGTGCGGCGAGGCCGGCGGCGGTCAGCATGAACAGGATCTGGCGGCCGTCGGTCGGATGCGGTTCGCGTTCGACGAGACCGTCTTCCTCGAGGCTCGCGAGGATCGCCTTCATCGACTGCGGTTTCATCGCTTCGGCGCGCGCGAGATCGGCGGTCGTCATCGGCCCGTGCCGTTCGAGCCGCGCGAGCGCACTCGTCTGGGACATGCCGAGCCCTTCGGATTCGATCTCGGAGCGGAGCCGGCGGATCAACTGGCCGACCGCGAGGGTCAGGTCGGCGGCGACGAGGTCGGCGGAAACGCCGGGTTTGCGTGGCGGGTTCATGCGGCGGATCATAGAACACGACAGTTGAACTTGCAAGTTTAACTGTCGAATTGACCGGCAGACCGCGTCACCGCCAGGCGGGCGGTTACGTGCGGCGCGGCAGGGCGACCGGCACGACTTCGCTGTATTTAGGTGTGGCGTCCTCGTGCAGCAGGTCGCCGAGATATTGCGCGAGTTCGTCCGCGGCGAGCGCGGATGGAATCTGCAGGTTGGCCGGGCGCCGCTTGCCTTCGGCGCCGAGATCGAACACGGCCCAGTGGCCGTTCGTACGCACGACGGCGAGCAGCCGTCCGAATGCGCTGAAGCGGTATTCGTCCTGCATGGCATCGCTCCCGTAGGGGGTGAACGCGCCGGCCGCCTGTGCGCGCTTACTGGATCGAGCAGGTCAGCCAGCGATGGATTTTGAGTGCGTCGCTCGATACGCCGGCGCGCGTCGGCGCGCCGAGCAGCACGACCGTTTCGCGGCGGCCCTTCACGCGCATGCCCATCACGACGCCGTGCCCCGATTCGTTGATGAAGCCCGTCTTCTGCAGCCGGATCGGCAGGCGGCGATAGCGGACGAGCGGGTCGGAATTCACGTACAGCAGCTCGCCGTCGCCGGGGCGCACGGTGGTCGACGTATCCGTCGAGAAATAGCGGATCAGCGGATCCTGCGCCGCCGCGCCGACGAGCTTCGCGAGATCCTCGGCCGTCGACACGTTGTGCGGCGACAGGCCGGTCGGCTCCCTGAAGTGCGTGTGGCGCATGCCGAGCCGGCGCGCTTGTCGGTTCATCGCCTTGACGAACGCGGCGCGCCCGCCCGGATAGTCGCGGCTCAGCGCGGCGGCCGCGCGGTTTTCCGACGACATCAGCGCGATATGGAACATGTCGCGGCGCGACAGCTCCGAGCCGACCTGCAATCGGGAACCGGTGAACTTGATCGTGTCGCGATCGTGCGCGGTGACGCGCAGCACGCCGTTCAGCGGACGATCCGCGTCGCGTGCGACGACGGCCGTCATCAGCTTCGAGATCGACGCTATCGGCCGCACGGTGCGCGCGTTGCGGGCCAGCAGCGGCGTGCCGGAGTCGACGTCGAGTACATAGGCCGCGCGTGAATGCAACGACCTGACCGCGCGCGGGCTATAGCCGCAGCTTGCCATCAGGCGCGGTTTGGCGGCGGCCGGGCGCGGGCGTACGGCGGTCGTGCGCTTCGCACGGCGATGCTGCGGAGCCGGCGCCGCATGACGCTTGACCGCACGATGCCTCGCATGCGGGCGGCGATGCTTGACGGCCTTGATCTTGCGGTGGGCGGGCTTCTTCTTGACGGCTTTCGCATGCGCATGGACATGTGCGGTGCGATGCGGCTGCGCGCGCTGCGCGGACGCGTTCGCGGCGAACGCGAGCAGCAGGAACGAGAGGGCGAGGATCAGGGTGGTCCGGGCGCGACGCAGGCGCGCGATGAGGCCGGTCAAGCGAAAGTCTCCTTTTCACGCGCGATGCGGCTGCGCGGAATGCATGGGCGGTCAGCGGGTGCGGGAAATTATACGGTCGATCGCGTGGCGATGACGATTGGATCGCGCGCAATGGCGTGTGATGCAGGCAGATTCGGGGCGTTCTTTTGCTGTCGATCAACGGCACGCATGCCGTGAAAAATCGTAAAGGCGTGCCGTTCCGGGCCGGCACACCGCAGGATGCGGCGCAGTTCAGCGCGGCCAGTTCCGCCGCGACACGACCGCAAAACTGATCGCGATCGAACCCGTCACCGCGCGTGGCGGCGCGTCTTCGATCGCATCGCCGAAGCGAAAACGGCGGCTGCGTCCGTCGCTGCGTTCGGCACGACGCTTCGGTGCGCGCGTATCGACGGCGGCGGTGCGTTCGTTTGCAGCCGCGCCATCGCAGGATGGGATCGCCACGCATTCGGACACGGGATCTAGTGACATGACAGTAAATTCCGGGAAGGGCATGCCCGTATTGAACGTCATCGCATTCGATCAGTAAAATGAATATTTCGATCGTTACGATTCCCTTAAAGAATGGAACTGAAACTGCTGCGAACGTTCCTGACGGTCACCGAGCTGTGCCATTTCAGCCGCGCGGCCGATGCGCTGCACATGAGCCAGCCGGCACTGAGCAAGCAGATCGGCGCGCTCGAGGCGAGCCTCGGCGGCAAGCTGTTCGAGCGCGGGCGGCACGGCGCGGAGCTGACACCGTTCGGCGAACGCTTCCTGCCCGATGCGCAGGCGCTCGTGCGCGATGCCGACGAGATTCTTGCGCGTGCGCGGGAGGCGACCAGCGGGCAGCGCGGGCATCTGCGGCTCGGCATCTGCCTGTCCGTGCTGACGCTCGTGCCGAAGCTGGTCGCGGAATTTCGTCGCCGCAATCCGGGCATCGCCGTCACGCTGAGCGACCTGTCGTCGTCCGAGCAGACGCGCCGGCTGCGTGCGGGCAAGCTCGATGCCGGGTTCCTGCGCCTGCCGTCCGACGACGGGCTGTCGTCGTTCAAGGTGATCGACGAAGGGCTCGCGCTCGCGGTGCCGCCGCATCTCGGCTTCAAGCGCGTGCCGGCCGACCTCGACGTGCTCAACGAGATCGGTTTCATCGCGCTGCAGCGTGCGCGTGGCCCGGGGCTCGCCGCGCAGGTCGACCGATGGTGCGTCGAGCGCCGCTTCGTGCCGCACGTGACGCAGCAGGCCGAAGATGTGCAGTCGGTGCTGACCTCCGTCGCGGCCGGCGTTGGCGTCGCGTTCATCCCGTCGCGCGCGCAGTACCTGCTGCGCGACGCGACGGTGCTGCCGCTCGACGGCAGGGACGCGAAGTGGCACGTGGGGCTCGCGTGGCTGTCGGGCCGCGACGATCCCGTCACGACGCATTTCGTGTCGTTCATGCGCGCCGCGATCAAGGGTGCGTGACGCGGCGTATAGTGCTCGCGATTGCATCCTCCTCCTGAATGAATGCCGGTCCGGCACCGGCTCACGAACCCGAACCGATGACTTCAGAATCCGACGAATCCCCGCTCGATCCCGCACTCGTTGCGACACTCGCGACGCTGAACGAGGCCGCGAACGATCCGGCGGGCAAGACGTGGTCGCTGCCGAAGATCGCGAAACGCGCGCAACTGCCGATGAGCACGTTGCGCCGCGTGCTGACGCAGCTCGATGCCGCGGGCCTGAGCGCGACGACGCTGAACGAGGACGGTACCGGCAGCGCCACGCTGACCGACGAAGGGCGCGCGGTGTGCGCGCAACTGTTCGGCGCGAACGACGCCGAATAAAGGAACGGGCCGCTGATGCGGCCCGTCGTGTTGCAGCCCGACGCATTCACCGCGCCAGCCTGTGTATCACCACCGCGCCGTCACGCCGCCCATCACCGAATGACGGTAGGTCTGGTCGTTCAGCCCGCGCCGGTAGCCGACGTCGAGATCGAGCCAGCGCGTCGGCGAATAGATCGCGCCCGCGAGCACGAACGCCGGATTCGCGCCGGCGGTGCTTTCGGTGTTGCGCGACATGCCGACGTCGACCGCGAGCTGCAGCCGGTCGGTCGCCTTGTAGAGCGCCGCGCCCGACACGGCCCAGATCGACGTCAGGTCGCCCTGACGATTCGGCTGGTACGCGAGGCCCGCATTCGCGAGCAGCGAGAAGCGCGCGACGTCGGCCTGCGCGAGCAGCGTCGCGCCGGTGCCGACGCGGCCCGTGCCGAGCCCGCGACCGTCGTTGCCGGTCGGCATCGTCACCTTCGGTTTCAGCGCGAGCGACAGCGGCCCGCGTTCGACGAAGCGCCATTTCATGCCGATCTCGACATCGCCGATGCCCGCGCCGTTTTCGTCGGTGCGCGTTTGCAGATGCGTATAAGGCGCGTTGACGTAGAGGTCGACGTGTTCGCCGAACCCGCGCGTGAGCGTCGCGTTCCACAGCTGGTGGCGGCCGCTGTCTTCCTGTTTCGAGGTTTCCTCGGCGTTGAACTCGAACTGCCAGTTCGCATTGCCCTGCGTGCCCGTATCGTCGCTGACGAGCGGGTGGGCCGGATAGGCGTCGAGCGGTGCGAGGAGGGCGCTCGCGGCTGCGAGCGGAAGGATTCTTTTCATTGCATCACCCGTATTGCATCGTGAGCGGCCGGCCCGCGCGCATTGCGCGGGCCGGCACGTCGTTATCCGAACGGAATCAGAACCACTGCTTGTAGCGGCGCACGTAGATCGTCTTGACGATCTGCGCGAGCAGGATGTAGCCGACCATCGTCGCGGCGAGCCACAGCCAGAACGTGCCCGGCAGGTGCATGAAGCCGAGCGCATCCGCGAACGGCGAGAACGGCAGCCAGCAGCCGATCGCGATCGCGGTGAACGTCGACAGCAGCACCGGCAGCGCGGCCGTGCTTTGCAGGAACGGGATCTTCTGCGTGCGCAGCAGGTGCACGACGAGCGTCTGCGATACGAGGCTCTCGATGAACCAGCCAGAGTTCATCACGATCTGGCCGCCGGTGCCGCCGTTCAGGTGATACATCGCGCCCGCGCCGAACACGGTCCACATCAGCACGTAGGTCGTGATGTCGAACACGGACGACGTCGGCCCGACCCACAGCATGAAGCGGCTGATGTTGCCGGCTTCCCACTTGCGCGGCTTCTTCAGGAACTCGGGATCCATCTTGTCCCACGGCAGCAGCATCTGCGACGTGTCGTAGACCAGGTTCAGCACGAGCAGCTGCGTCGCGAGCATCGGCTCCCACGGCAGGAACGCGCTGGCGACGAGCACCGAGAACACGTTGCCGAAGTTCGAGCTCGCGGTCATGTTCAGGTACTTCAGGATGTTGCCGAACGTCTCGCGGCCCTTGATCACGCCTTCCTCGAGCACCATCAGGCTCTTTTCGAGCAGGATGATGTCGGCGGTTTCCTTCGCGATGTCGGCGCCGCTGTCGACCGAGATGCCGACGTCGGCGTCGCGCAGCGCGGGCGCATCGTTGATGCCGTCGCCGAGGAAGCCGACCGTGTGCCCGTTCGCCTGCAGCGCCTTGACGATGCGCGCCTTCTGCAGCGGCGTAAGCTTCGCGAACACGGTCGTGCGTTCGACCACCTGCGCGAGCGTTGCGTCGTCGAGCGCCTCGATTTCCGCGCCGAGGATCGGCTTGCCGGGTTCGAGGCCGACCTGGCGGCACACCTTCATCGTGACGGTCGGGTTGTCGCCCGTCAGCACCTTCACCGCGACGCCGTTCTCGCGCAGCGCGGCGAGTGCCGGCGCGGCCGACTCCTTCGGCGGATCGAGGAAGGTGAGGAAGCCGCGCACGACGAGGTCGCGTTCGTCGGCGGTGCGGTACTGCTCGCGTTCGTCGCCGCGCGGGATCGTGCGCGTTGCGAGCACGAGCACGCGGAAGCCGTCCTCGTTGTATGCGTTGGCCTGTTCGAGCAGCCGCTTGCGCGCGACGAAGTCGAGCGGGCGGACGCCGTCTTCATCCTGCACATGCGTGGAGACGGCCAGCATTTCCTCGACCGCGCCCTTGCAGACCAGCAGGTGCGTGCCGCGCGTATCCTCGACGACCACTGACAGGCGGCGCCGCACGAAGTCGAACGGCAGCTCGTCGATCTTCTTGTAGCCCTGCGGCTTCGCGCGATCGCCGATCTCGTCGGCGCGTGCAACGACCGCGATGTCGATCAGGTTCTTCTGGCCGCTCTGGTGGAAGCTGTTCAGCCAGCCGAGTCGCAGGATTTCCTCGTTTTTATGACCGGACAGGTCGAGGTGGTGTTCGAGGATGATCTTGTCCTGCGTGAGCGTGCCGGTCTTGTCGGTGCACAGCACGTCCATCGCGCCGAAGTTCTGCACCGAGTTCAACCGCTTGACGACGACCTTGCGGCGCGCCATCGCGATCGCGCCGCGCGCGAGGTTCGCGCTGACGATCATCGGCAGCATCTCGGGCGTGAGACCCACGGCCACCGCGAGCGCGAACGTGAGTGCGCTTAGCCAGTCGCCCTTGGTCAGGCCGTTGATCATGAACACGATCGGCACCATCACGAACATGAACTTGATCAGCAGCCAGCTCACGCTCGAGACGCCGCGGTCGAAGCTCGTCTCGATGCGCTTGTGGCTCACGACGTTGCGTGCGAGCGAACCGAAGTACGTGTCTTCGCCGGTCGCGACGACGACGGCCGTCGCCGTGCCGCTGACGACGTTGGTGCCCATGAAGCAGACATTCTCGAGATCGAGCAGCGGCGTCGATGCATCGTTCGCCGCGCCGGCCGTGCCGGTGCTCGCCGATTTGCCGGCGACCGCGCCGAGCGTGTCGTATTTCTCGACGGGCAGCGCTTCGCCGGTGAGCACGGCCTGGCTGATGAACAGGTCGCGCGACGCGAGCAGGCGCACGTCGGCGGGGATCATGTCGCCGGCCGACAGGTGCACGATGTCGCCCGGCACGACCTCGCGCATCGGCACCTCGCGGCGCGCCGGCTCGGCGATATCGGTGATCGCGCGCTGCACGGTGGCCGTCGTGCGGACCATCGCCTTGAGCTTCTCGGCCGCGCGCAGCGAACGGAATTCCTGCACGAAACGCAGCAGCGCGCTGATCGTGACCATCGTCAGCAGGATCGTCATGCCGACGTAGTCGCGATCGCCGGGCGTCGCGAACCAGACGTCGGTGAAGAAGCTGATGGCGGCCAGCACCAGCAGCACGTAGACGAACGGGTTGTGGAATGACATCAGCAACTGGCGGGACCAGTGCGGCGGCTTGTCGTGCGCGATTTCGTTCGGGCCGTGGTGCTGCAGGCGGTCGGCGGCCTGGTCGTAGGTGAGGCCGCGCGTGCTGGTGCGCAGCGACTTCAGCGTGTCTTCGATCGGGCGGGCCGCTTCCTGCGCGGCGCGCATGATGCGCGGTTCGTTCTGCTGACCGGGGCCGGTCTTGATGAAGCCGCGCTGTTTTTTCTGAGAATGATTTCGTTGTGTCATGGTCGCTCCTGGCGCGCGAGGCGGCGGGCGGGGAGCGGCCGTGACGTTATCGACGCACGAGCGCTCCCCGCCGCGTCGCGTCAAACGCGATCGGCTGTGGATCGGTAAAGGCTGGAACGCTCGCCGGCGCGCGGAGTGCGGTCGGAGTGTCGATGCGTAGCGTCGCACCGGCGAGCGGTAATCGACTACTGTCGTCTGAGTTCATCTGCACTCCTGTCGGTTGCGAGTAATCGGCACGGGCGATCGGTAGCCGCGCACGCACGAAGGCGCGCGGCCGGACGGCACGCGAACGGAAAACGCACGCGGCTGGCGCCGTGCGCAACACGAACGCACACGCGCGACGGCGCGTCGCGTGCATTCGACAACATCGAAAAATTCGGCGGGGAATCTGGCCTGTCAGGCCGGAAGGACGCCGCATCCTGCTTCCCGGGATGCGGCAGAAGACGAGGCTCTGCGCGTTTTCCTCAGGCAGCAGTCAAGTTGGTCGAGCACCAACTACAACTCGCATCGGTGTTCACAGAACACTCCATGTAATTAGACGGGGGCGATGGTAAAGGCTCGTCGTGCGAAGCGTCAACCTTTTTGTCAGGTGTTATTTTGAGAAACGGAACCGGGGCGATGAGCGATCGCCGGCCGCCTGAAAAAACAAACCGCGCGCACGCCATGTCGGCATGCGCGCGGCTGTGTCGAAGCAGGATGCCGCTTACCGGTTGGCTGCCGCGACGGCGGTCCCTGCGTCGAGAATGCCCGAGCCCGCCGGCATTGCGGTGCACGACGTGCCGGCCGCCAGCTTCGCCACGCGCGTGCCGCCTTGCAGCTTCTGCTGGATCTGCGCGGGCGTGAGGTTGCCGTTCACCGCGAGCATCAGCGCGGCGACACCCGTCACCTGCGGCGTCGCGAGGCTGGTGCCGCTCGCCGGGCCGTAGGTGTCGCCGCCCGGCGTCGTCGTGCCGCTGTTGGCCGTCGACAGGATGTTGACGCCCGGCGCGCTCAGTGTGATGTTGGCGCCGAAGTTGCTGAACGATGCGCGGCGGCCGGTCGCGTCGGTCGCGCCGACGCTGATCACGCCGCGGCAGTTCGCAGGCTGGTCGAGCCCGGTCGAAAGGCCGTCGTTGCCGGCGGCGACGACGACAGTCACGCCCTTCGCGTTCACGTCGTCGATCGCCTGCTGGAACGTCGTGCTGCATGCGCCGACGCCGCCGAGGCTCAGGTTGATGATTTTCGCGGGCGTCGGGTTCGTCGGTACGCCGGTGACGGGAATGCCGGCCGCCCAGCGCATCGCGTCGGCGATGTCGCTCGTCACGCCGCCGCACTTGCCGAGCACGCGGACCGGCAGGATCCGGCCGAGCCATGACACGCCGGCGATGCCGATGCCGTTGTTGGCGGTCGCGCCGATCACGCCCATCACGCGCGTGCCGTGCCAGCTGCTGGCGCTCGGTTCGCTCGCGCAGTGGTAGTACGGGCCGCTCGTGTTGTCGAGTTCCTGCTGCGTGATCCAGTCGCCCGGGTCGGTCGCGTCGGGGCCGCGCGACAGGCCGTTGTTGCTGGTGTTGACGTTGGTGATGAAGCTGTAGCCGGGCAACAGGTTGCCGACGAGGTCGGGGTGCGGCCGATAGCCGGTGTCGAGCACGGCCGTGACGACGGTCGGCGAACCCTTGGTCGTGTTCCATGCGGGCGGCAGGTCGACGCCGGCGGTCGGGTCGGACAGATACCACTGCTGGCTGTAGCTGGGGTCGCTCGGCGTGTCGCGGACCTTCATCGGGTGATCCGGTTCCGCGTAGTCGACGTCGGCGTCGGCGGCGAATGTCTGCGCGAGCGCCGTCGCGTCGGCGGCCGCGACACGCTGACCGAGCGACAGCACGGCCGCGCCGTTCGAGATCGTCCGCTCGACCTGCACGTTCAGCGGCGTCTGCGTCGTCGAGGCCGCATACGCACGTGCGGCGCCGGTCGCCGTCGGCGCCGTCCAGCGCGTCATCGAACGCTGGATCACCGCATCGAGCCGCGTGCCGTCGTCGATGGCCGCCATCGCACGCGTGGCCGTCAGCGTCTTCAGCTTGACGATCAGGTGGTCGACCGGCGGCTCGTCGGGCGTGGTCTGGGCGGCCATCTGCACGGCGGCCTGCTGGGACGTGCAGGCGTTGCTGCCGGACGTGGTGGGCGGGGTCGTCGGGGCGGGCGCGGGGGCGGGCGTCGGGGCGGGGGCCGGTGCTGCGTTGGTCGGCGACGGGTTGCTGCCGTCGCCGCCTCCGCCGCCGCAGCCGGCGAGGGGCAGGAGGGCGGCGGCAGACAACATGCCGGCGAGCATGCGCGCATGAGCGGAACTGGCCAGCGCGAAATTGAAACGTTTGGCTTTCATGTTGAAAGTCGATCCTCGTATAGAACCGTCGTGCCGGCGGTGTGCCCGGTCCGGCAAAACCGGACCTTGTCGTTTTTTGTCTGGTGGTCGCGGCGGGGTTGCTGCGACGCGCCATGCACTGGGTAACGGCCGCTGTGGCGGCTTCTTGAGTATGTTTTGTGTGAAAAAAGAGCAAGACGCAAACGATTACGTTGCGGCATTGCAGCACGAACACGCGTTTGGAACGGGTGGCACAGAAGGTGGGGTCGAGCCCGCAAGCGGCCGGTCGGGCGAAACGCGCAGGAGCGGGCGTTTTTGCGCGCCACGGCAAACGGCAGCCCGCGGCGTAGCCCTAGCGGAGGGCGCCTGACGCTTTCCCTGATACGGTGCGAATTTTGTCGGGCGTACGATCGCGATTCGATCAACGTTTCGTCAGGAGAAAAGCATGGATCGCCGCTTCCGTTGGCTGGCTGTCGCGCTGTCCTGTGCGCTGGCGGGCGCCGCGCATGCGCAGGCTCTCACCGGTACGCTGAAGAAGATCAAGGACACGGGCGTCGTGTCGCTGGGCATTCGCGAATCGTCGGTGCCGTTCTCGTATTCGGACAACCAGCAGAAGAACATCGGCTACTCGCGGGACATCGCGTCGCGCATCATCGACCAGTTGAAGACGGAACTGAACCTGCCGAACCTCACGGTGAAGGAGATTCCGATCACGTCGCAGAACCGGATTCCACTGCTGCAGAACGGGACGATCGATTTCGAATGCGGATCGACGACGAACACGCTCGAGCGGCAGAAACAGGCTGCGTTCTCGAACAGCATCTTTCTGTACGGCATCCGCTTCAGCACGCGCAAGGATTCGGGCGTGAAGGATTTCTCGGACCTGGCCGGCAAGACGGTCGCGACGACAGCCGGCACGTCGGACGAGCGCCTGCTGCGCAAGCTCAACGAAGAGAAGGCGATGAACATGACGATCATCAGCGCAAAGGATCACGCCGAAGCGTTCTTGAACGTCACGACCGGGCGCGCGGTGGCGTTCGTGATGGACGAACCGCTGCTGTACGGCGAGATCGCGAAGGACCGCAACCCGGGCGCGTACGCGGTGACGGGCACGCCGCTCGTCCACGAAAACTACGCATGCATGATGCGCAGGGACGATCCGCCGTTCAAGCATGTGGTCGATGGCGTGATCGCGAAGATGCAGACGTCGGGCGCGGCCGAGAAGCTCTACAACCAGTGGTTCACGCAGCCGATTCCGCCGAAGGGCGTGAGCCTCAACTATCCGCTGTCGGCGGAGATGAAGCAGTTGTTCAGGAATCCGACTGACCAGGCGCAGTATTGATCGTGATCTAGCAATGTGGCGTGGCCCGGTGCGTCATTCTGCCGGTCCATGCAGTCGATGCGCGCCGCGTATGCCGGCTGACGAGTCGGCTTTCATCTCGGCTGCGTTGCAGAAATCGTTGCGCCCGCAATGGGCGCGCGCACCTCGGCGGTGATCCCAGCGGATCGCCGCCTTCTCCCGTTCATTTCTCCCCGTCCTGAAACTCGCGTCCGGCACCGGACGACGGCGCATGCGTGCGCGGACGATGCGCGCACGGCGACGTCGTTTCTCGCGTAAACCCGGATTCAGTTATCAATTTTTACTGGTCAGAATCGGCCGAAATTGTTCAACAATTTTCGGTGAAAAATCTCGCAAAGCCGCATGTGGCGGTGCGCGGGAGGCGTTGCGACGTCTATACGCAGGAGCCGAAAAACCTCAGGAGCCACGCAATGCCCGGTCAGTTCTCGTTTCGACGTTTTCTCGGCGGCGCGCTTGTGCCGCTGGCTTTCGCGTGCTCGTTCGCGTCGGCGGCATCGCTGCAGACGGTACGGCCCGGCACGCTCCTGGTCGGCTCCGACTTGACGTATCCGCCTTACGCGTATCTGGATGGCGGCAAGCCGGCCGGCTTCGACGCCGAGTTTTCGCGGCTGCTCGCGCGTCACCTGAAGCTCGAGCCTGTGTTCCTCGACACGCGCTTCCCCGACTTGATCCTCGGGATGAAGGCGCGCCGCTTCGACGTCGTCGCGTCGGCGCTCTACGTGACGCCCGATCGCCTGAAGCAGGTCGATTTCGTGCCGTATCTGAAGACGGGCGCGTCGCTGCTTGTCGCGAAGGGCGGCACATACCTGCCGAAAACGCCGCAGGACCTGTGCGGCAAGCGCGTCGGCACGATTAAGGGCGCGTCGTGGACGCCGACGCTGCGGGTGGTCTCGCAGGACACCTGCAAGGCGGCCGGTCGCGGCGAGATTGCGCTGCTCGAGTTTCCGACCTCGCCGGAAGCGACGTCCGCGCTGATGTCGAAGGCCGTCGACGTGCAGATCGAGGATGCGGCCGTCGCGCAGGGCATTCCGAAGCAGACGAACGAACGTGTCGAGCTCAGCTCGACGGCGCTGCTGTACCCGATCGTCATCGGCCTCGGTGTGGCGAAGGGTGACGCGGGCCTGCTGCGCGCGCTGGAGGGGGCGCTGGACGACGCGAAGCACAGCGGCGAGTACGACAGCCTCGTGAAGAAGTACGGGTTGCAGGTGCCGACCAATGCCGACGTCGCGAACGCGCTCGGCACGGCGAAGTAGTCGCGAAGCGGCAACCGTGCGCCATGCCGGCGCGCTTGCCCGCCCGGACGCGCGACCCGCACCGGGCGCTTGCATCACCTATTCGCGGTTGAGGAGTCTTCGATGCAGTTCGATTGGCACTACGCGTTGCAACTCTTGTGGGACAGGGATTTCTGGCGCGCCTGCGTCGTCGTCGTGAAGCTCAGCGTATCCGCCTGGTTACTCGGCGTGTTGCTCGGCTTCCCGGTGGCGCTCGCGAGACAGTCGCACCATGCGCTGCTGAAGCGCGCCGCGAGCGTGTACATCTGGTTCTTCCGGAGTCTGCCGCTGCTCGTGCTGCTGGTGTTCATCTACAACCTGCCGCAGGTGTTTCCCGCCACCAGCGCGGTGCTGTCCGATCCATTCACGGCCGGCCTGATCGCGATGGTGTTGAGCGAGACCGCCTATTTCGCGGAGATCCATCGCGGCGGGATCCTGTCCGTGCCGCGCGGGCAGCTCGAAGCCGGCCGCGCGCTCGGCATCCGCTTCACGGGTATCCAGCGGATGATCGTGATGCCGCAGGCGATTCGCGTCGCGCTGCCCGCGCTCGCGAACGAATTCATCACGATCGTGAAACTGACGTCGCTCGTGTCGGTGATCTCGCTCGCCGAGATCCTGCTCGTCGGGCAGCGGCTGTACACGCAGAACTTCCTCGTGTTCGAAACGATGCTGGCCGTCGCGTTCTATTACGTGCTGATCGTCACGGTGTTCAGCCGGCTGCTCGGTTATCTCGAACGGCACCTCGACGTGAGCCTCCGCACGCCGGCCCAGGCCGGCCCCGCGACCCTCGCGCTGCCGCCGGCGACACCGGCGGTTGCGCCGCGGCCGCGCGCGAGCGCCGAATTTGCGTTGCGGCTGAAAGGCATCCAGCAACGCTACGGTCGCCACGAAGTGCTGAAGGATATCCACCTCGATGTCGCGCCGGGGCAGGTCGTATCGATCATCGGGCCGTCGGGTTCGGGCAAGACGTCGCTGATCCGCACCGTCAACGGACTCGCGCCGGTGAACGCGGGCGAGATCGATCTGTACGGCGAACCGTTCATTCGTGCGTCGGGCGCGCATCCGCCGCGCGTGCCGTACGACCGGATCCTCGACATCGGCATGGTGTTCCAGAGCTTCAACCTGTTCCCGCATCGCACGGCGTTGCAGAACGTGATGATGGCGCCGTGCTATCACCGGCAGGCGGATACGGAGGCGATCCGGCTGCAGGCACTGTCGCTGCTGTCGAAAGTCGGGATGCTCGACCACGCGAACAAGTACCCGCATCAGCTGTCGGGCGGCCAGCAGCAGCGTGTGGCGATCGCGCGGGCGCTCGCCACGCGGCCGTCGATCATGCTGTTCGACGAGCCGACGTCGGCGCTCGATCCGGAGCTCGTCGGCGAAGTGCTGAAAGTGGTCGAGACGCTCGCGAAGGAGGGGATGACGATGATCATCGTGACGCACGAGATGCACTTTGCGTTCAAGGTGTCCGACCGGATCGTCTTCATGGAGAACGGCCGCATCCTGTACGACGTGCCGCCCGAGCGGATTCGCGCCAGCGCCGATACGCGCGTGAAGGACTTTCTGCGGCACGTTCATTTCGCGTGAACCGCAATGAACGATCGGTGAGGAACGACGATGGACGCCCCTGATTTCCCGCATCCCGATGCGAACGGGCATGCGTGCGTCGAGCGGCTGCGCGCCTGCCTCGCGCGTGCCGATGCGCATCCCGACGACATCGGGACGGCATGGCTCGCGCGGCGCGACGACGCGGCGCTGGACGATGCGCGTGCAGCGGATGCAGCGGCACGCCGCGCCGTGTCCGCCGTGCCGCTGGCCGGCGCGGTGCTGACGGTCAAGGCGTGTTTCGCCTGCGAAGGCTGGGTCACGCACGCCGGCTCACGCGTGCTGGCCGGCGACCCGCCTGCGCGAACCGATGCCGCGCTCGTGACGGCGCTGCGTCGCGCCGGCGTGGTGCGAATTGCGCAAACCGCAATGACCGAGTTCGCGTACGGCGCGCTCGGCGTGAACCGCGCATACGGCACGCCCGCGACGCCGCTCGATGCGCGACGCGAGCGCGTGGCCGGCGGATCGAGTTCGGGCGCGGCGGTGTCGGTGGCGCTCGGCGCGGCCGATTTGTCGATCGGCTCGGACACGAGCGGCTCGGCGCGCATTCCGGCCGCGTTCTGCGGCGTGGCCGGCTTCAAGCCGTCGCGCGGTCGTTATCCCGATGCGGGCATGCGTTTCCTGTCGACGACGTTCGACGTGCCGGGAATCCTCGCGGCAACGGCTCGCATGTGCCGGCGGGTCGATGCGGTGCTGCATGACCGCGCCGCCGGCCGGCCCGTGCCGGCGGGCATCAAGGACCTGCATTTCATCGTCCCCGAGCGCTTCGCGACGGACGACGTCGACCCGGCCGTCGGACAGGCATTCGACACGTGGCTATCGCGGCTGTCCGCACAGGGCGCGCGCGTCGAGCGCAAGCGGCTCGATTGTGCGGTCGAGGCCGGCGCCGTCGCGCGGGCGGGAGGCATCATCGCGGCGGAAGCGTTCATGCTGCATCGCACGCTGCTGGAAACGGGCGCGGATCGCTACGATCCGCTCGTCGGCCCGCGCATCGCGTCCGGCGAGCACGTGCGCGCGCACGACTACGCGGCTGCGCTGTTGCGCCTGGCGGTACTGGCCGATGCGTACCACGCGGAACTCGGCGATGCGCATGCGGTACTGACGCCGACGGTGCCGATGCTGCCGCCGCGCATTGCCGATCTGGCCCACGAGGCCACGTATCTCGCGGCGAACGCACGCGCGTTCCGTCTGACCGAATTTGCGAACCGGCTGGACCTGCCGAGCATCAGCGTGCCGGGCGACCGTCGACGGAAGCAGCCGATCGGCCTGCTGCTGACGGGCCGCCGCGGCGACGACGCGCGGCTGCTCGATGCGGCGGTGCTGGTCGAACGTGCATTGGCCGGCTCCGAATGAACCGATTTCAGGCGGCAAGCATCGCCTTGCCATTTCTTGTTGTCATTATTCAGAGATGCTCATGATTGTCGTAAGATCGGCCGATATCGCCCATACCGAACGCCACGCGCACGGCCCGGGCTGGGACAGCAAGCGCATGATCGTCAAGCAGGACGGCGTCGGCTATTCCGTTCACGAGACGCGCGTGCAGGAAGGCGCGGAGTTGCATCTGCACTACAAGCATCACTTCGAAACCAACTACTGCGTGGCGGGCGAAGGGGAAGTCGTCGAAACGGCGACCGGCAAGGTGCACCGGATCACGCCCGGCACGATCTATGCGCTGAACCTGAACGACGTGCACATCCTGCGGGCGACGCGCGGCGATCTGCATCTCGTGTGCGTGTTCAATCCGCCGCTGACGGGGCGCGAGACGCATCGTGACGACGGCAGCTACGCGCTGCCGGCGGGCGAGGAAGCGTGACAGCGTTCGGTGCTGGATTCGTGCGTGCCGCGTTGCGCGGCGCGCACGCGGGAGGCAGGGCTTCGGCTCAGGCCGCGTCGCGCTGGCTGCGCCTGATCGCGTCGAGCAGCATCCGCTCGGAATCGTCGAGATAGCGTGCGAGCGTGGTGACGGCTTCGCTGCGACGGTTCTGCGTGAGCAGTTCGTAGATCCGGTATTCGCGCTGGATCCAGTCGGCCGTCTGCACGCGCTTCTCGTCGGGATCGGCCGCGAATACGAGGCGCAGCTGCGCCGAGATGGTGCGGAAGAACTCGTCGAGCAGCGCCGACTTCTGCAGTGCGACGATATGCTGGTGAAACCGCAGGCTGTGCGTGCCGACGGCCTGCCAGTTCTCTTTGGCGAGTTCGCGCTCGGCGGCGCCGATGGCCGTCTGCATTTTCTCGAGCAGCGCCGGCTGCGCGAGTTCGGCCGTGTTCAGCGCATGCAGTTCGAGCGTGCGGCGCGCGACATAGAGATCGCGCACGTCCTGGCGATTGAGCGTGCGTACGACGACACCCTTGTGCCGCACGAACGTGACGAGCCCTTCGCGGCCGAGCTGGTGCAGGACTTCGCGAAGCGAGTTGCGCGACGTATCGTATTCGGCGGCGAGGTCCATCTCGATCAGCGCCGTGCCGGGCGGCAGCTTGCCGCTGATGATGTGTTCGCGCAGTTGATGGCTGATCCGGTCGGCGACCGATTGTCCCCGCGCTTTTTCGCTTGGCATGCTGTTCGTTTGCTCCTCTCCTGATCGTATGCCGCCGGCATGGCCGGCCGGCGGCGTTGCGTCATTCTACGGGCTTTGTCATGCGGTCTTCGTGCTGCCAGTCTGCCTGCGGCGGCTGCATCCCGTGCTGGCCCTTGTACGGCGCGACGGGCGGCGACGACCAGCCTTCCAGCAGGCCCGGATCGAGCCGATATACCTCGACGCCGAGCGGCCGGCACACGTCGATCGGGTCGCGCGCGTCGGGGCCCCACATCGGCACCGACAGGTCGCCGCCCGGACACGTGGACATCGCGCACAGCAGGTCGATCTCGGCGAAGAACTCGAGATAGTCGCCCGCCTGCGCGGGGCAGGCCTTCATGAAGTATTTGTCGTCGTCGTTCAGGCCCGTGCACTGGAACACGTTCAGCACGTCGTGCACGTCGAATTCCGTCAGCCCGTGCGGCGCGACCGCGCGCACGAGGTTCGAGTGGCAGTGGAAATGGAAATCCTCGCCGGTCAGCAGCTTGTTGACGTACGGATCGCAGCGCGTCCCGAGCAGGTCGTGCACGCGGCCGCCGTCGCCGTCGACGCCATAACCGGCGAGCGTGTCGTCGGTGATCGTGACCATCGGGCGCAGGTAGGGCAGCGTCGACCAGATGCGGTCGAACGTCGTCACGTGGGCGGCCTGCAGCTGGCGCGTGCGCGATGCCCACATGCGCTCGCGCGGATTGTGCAGGTTCCACATGTTGAAGTCGGCGACCTGCGGGCCTTCCAGCGTGACGATGCGAAACACGTGGCCGGCCGGCACCGTCCACGCGAAGCCGCTGCGAATCGGCACGACGTGCGATTCGATGCGCTGCCGCGCGTCCTTGTGTTGCGCGATCGCGGAGTAAAAGGACCGGTCGACGTTCAGGACGGAGCCTTTGGTGACCTGATAGGCGGCGGGATAGTTCGACATGGCACGGTGCTCTCGGGGAAATTTGCAGACGTGGATATCCGGCCGGAATCCTTGTCGGTGGCCGGTCAGGCGTCAACGAGCATGTTGGATTGTTCAACAATTTGTGGCGCTGCGGGGAGTATAGGGCGAAGGCGGGGAGGTGTGTCAATCGGTGGAAAATACGGGGGCGGCGGACGAATGCGCGGGCGGATCGGCGAGTGTGTCCGGATCCGGGCATGCCCCGATGGACGTTCAACCTCGCCCGCGCCATGGGAATCGCATCGGTTGCCGTAACAACAGGCACAATATGCAACCCGGCACGCTGCGCACGCGTGTTCTCAATGCGAACACGCGGGTCGCGCCGCGTCGCCGCCGCCCGAATCCTTCCCAGTCGTCATGAACGCCACGCTCACTTCCGCGCGCGAGTCGAATTCGCCGCGCTTCCTGCTGTTCCTGATCTGCCTGTTCGCGTCCGCGGGCCAGCTTGCGATAGACATCTACGTGCCCGCGCTGCCCGACATGGCGCGTTCGTTCGCGACGACGCCGCAGGCGATCCAGTCGAGCGTGTCCGGCTACATGGCGGCCTACGCGCTCGGCCAGCTCATCTTCGGCCCGATCGCCGACGCGTACGGGCGCAAGCGCGTGCTCGCGTTCGGGCTCGTGATCTACACGATCGGCTGCCTGCTGTCGCTCGGCGCGCAGAACCTGGAGACGTTCGTGCTGGCGCGCTGCCTGCAGGGTTTCGGGATCGCGACCACCAACCTGCTCGCGAAGGCGATCATCACCGATTCGTTCTCCGGCCAGGCGCTGATGCATGCGTTCACGTACATGTCGATCGCGTGGGGGCTCGCGCCGATCGTCGCGCCGGTGATCGGTGCGCACCTTCAGGAATGGTTCGGCTGGCGCGCCTGCCTCGTGTTCCTGCTCGTCTATTCGCTGGTGATGTGGGCGCTGCTGTGGCGCTATCGAGAGACCTTGCCGAAACCGGTGCATCTCGAGCCGCGCACGCTGATCGCGAACGCGGGCAAGGTGCTGGCGAGCCCGGTGTTCCAGAGCTGCTTCCTCGCGCAGGGGCTGTGCTACAGCATCCTGCTCGTGTTCAACATCGTCGGGCCGTTCATGGTGCAGACCACGCTGCACAAGCCGCCGACCTTCTTCGGCTATCTCGCGCTCGGCATCGGCCTGATGTATTTCCTCGGCGGGCTGTCGAACCGGATTCACGGGCGCGGGCTGCCGAGCGCCGAGCAACGGCTGCGCATCGGTGCACGCGTGATGGCGGGTGCGTCGGTCGCGATGCTGGTGCTGGCGCTGACCGTCGGCCTGCGCGTGTGGACGCTCGCGACGCCGGTGCTGGTGATGGGTTTCTGCGCGGGCGCGATGTATCCGACGCTGATGGCCAAGGGCAATTCGCTGTTTCCGCATATCGCGGGGCTGACGAGCGCGATCCTCGGGTGCGCGCTGCTGCTCGTGTCGTCCGCGATGATGGGGCTGGCCGGGTTCGTGTCGATCCACGTGCTGACGCCGCTCGCGGTGTTTTTCGTCGCGCTGTCGTTCATCGTCGTATGGATGGTGACGAAGCTGCTGCGGTACCTGACGCAGCAGCAGGCCGCGACCGTCGTGTGCGGGAGTGGGGAGGCGGCGTAGGCGTTTCGTTGATCGATCGCGAGCGATGGCGACGGGGGAGAACAGCCTCGCTTGCCGGACCGCTTGCGCAACACACCGCATCCGACCGAATCATGAGCCTGATCCTGCTGAACCGTGTCGCCCGATCCGACGCCGCCGACCTGATCGCTGCCAACCGCGCGAGCCGGAGCTACCATCTGCCGTGGGTCGACTCGTTCACCGATCAGGCAGGATTCGACCAGTGGTTCGCCCGCTGTCTGACGGGGCCGAATATCGGCCTCGTCGCGCGGGAGCGGGCGTCCGGGACGGTGGTCGGTGTGGTGAACCTCAACGAGATCGTCGGCGGCGTGTTTCAGAGCGCTTATCTCGGGTACTACGGGATGGTGGATTTCAGCCGCAAGGGGCTGATGACGGACGCGTTGCGCGCGACGATCGGCATCGCGTTCGGTGAACTCGGGCTGCATCGGCTCGAAGCGAACATCCAGCCCGGCAACCACGCGTCGATCGCGCTGGTTCGGCGGCTCGGTTTCCGGAAAGAGGGTTTTTCGCCGCGCTATCTGCGCATCGGCGGCGAATGGCGCGACCACGAACGGTGGGCGCTGCTGGCCGACGACGAGAACGAAGCGGGCGCCTGACGTTCGGTTCCTTGCGCGCCGCAGGCCGCCTACAGCGGATGCGCGGCGCCGGCCTGCGTCAGTAGCGAAACGGCAACCGGATCCAGCAATCCATTCGAATCGATCGCGCCCGCTTTGGCCAGCGCACCGAGATCGCTGTCGACGCCCGGTTGCCCGACCACGAACGACGTGGTCAGGAACGCCGGCGTCGTCAGCGTGACCGCATACCGCTGCTGCAGGTTCGTCACGACGGCCGATTGCGCGGCCTGCACGGCGTTCGGGCTGCCCATCACCTGCTGGAAGTGCAGATTGCCTTGGAAATTGCCGATCAGCCCGGCCGTATTCGTGCCGAGCTGTGCCGCGAGATAGACCAGTATCAGTTCGGTCTCGGGTGTCGTGTTGAAGGTGCCGCCCGCGTATGCGAGCGAATGCAGGCTCGTGCCGCCCGATGTCACGGTGATGACGCACGGCAGCGCGGCGTTGACCGTCACACGGTAGTTGCCGCCGCCGTCCGTCAGCGTCGTCGCGGAGCCTGCCGCGCAACTGACCGCCACCGGCGCGCTCGCGAGCGCGTTGCCCGTGGCGGCCGTGCCGGACAGCGAGACGGTTTGCGTGTTGTTGTTGTTGAAGCAGACATCCACGCCGAAGCAGGCGTCGCCGTTGCAGGCCTGGAGCGTCGCGAGCGTTGCGACGCAGAGTGTGCGCAGCGCGGGGCGGGTGAAGCGTTCATGACGAATGTTCATGGTCGCGTGCAATCGGGAGAATGGGGCAACCGGTGGGCGTCGGGAATACGGCGCTGCTCATATTCTAGGTTCCCGATCCGCCGGCTGCTCGCCCGTTTGCCCGTTCAGCCGGAAACCTTTCAGTTTCCTTCGTAATGGCCTATGTCGCGCGACGACTGAAAACGACGAGAGCGCGCCGCTCCCGAGGGGGCGGGCGTGAAGTTCAGCGGCGCGAGCCTTGCGGCAACGCGGCCGGCCTGCGAGCAGCCGGCTCACGCGCTCAAGGCTTGCGCGCAGCCGTCTTCGCAAACGCGCCGCGCACCTCGAAGCTGATCGCATCCGCGACGTTGCCGCGCGCATCGACGAGTTCGAGCCGGTGCCGGCCCGGCCACGGCATCCACGCGACGCGGTCGGCATGCCCGATCACCTTGTCGTCGAGCCGCCACGCGAACCGCGTGGCGCGCCCGGCCGAGCGTTCGAACCAGATCCGCTGATTCTTCGGCGGAATGTCCGGGTCGATCGCGAAGATCGTGCCGTCGGTCGGCGCGCCGATCGTCAGCGGCGCGCGCGCACCGTCCTTGCCCGGCGTGACGGGCGCGGCGAGCCGGATCGTGTCGACCGCCGTTCCCGCGATGAACCACTCGCTGCGTGCAGGTTCGATGTCGCGCTCGAACGTGATGCGGCGCGTCTCGACGCCGGCCGGCGCGCGCGGCGCGCGGCTCGGCAGGTCGCGGTGCAGGTAGCCGACGACGGCCGACCACACGGGCGACGCGCCCGTGACACCCGACACGTCCCACATCGGCGAGCCGTCCGCATTGCCGACCCACACGCCGACCGTATAGCGCGACGTGAAGCCTACCGTCCAGTTGTCGCGCATGTCCTTGCTCGTACCGGTCTTGACCGCCGAGAAGAAGCGCGTCGCGAGCGGGTTGTCGAAGCCGAACGTGCGTACGCGCGCATTGTTGTCGGAGAGGATGTCGGTAACGACGAAGCTGGCCGCCTCGCTGAACACGCGCGTGCCGCCGTCCGCATGCGCGGGCGCCGACGCGCCGGACGCCGGCGCAGGCAGGTCGACGACCTTGCGCGCGACGCCGCCGTTCGCGAGTGCGCGATACGCGTTGGTCAGCGACAGCAGCGTGACGTCGGCACTCCCGAGCGCGAGGCTGAAACCGTAGTAGTCGCCTTCCTGCGCGAGCGGCAGGCCGAGCGCGGTCAGCGTGCGCACGAAGCGGTGCGGCGTGACGAGCACGAGCGTGCGCACGGCCGGCACGTTCAGCGAGCCGCCGAGCGCGCTGCGCACGCTTACCCAGCCCTTGAAATCCTTGTCGTAGTTCTGCGGAATGTACAGGCCGCCGCCGGCAGCGAGGTTGATCGGCGCGTCGTCGAGCAGCGACGCGGCGGTCAGCCGTTTTTCGTCGATTGCCTGCGCATAAAGGAACGGCTTGAGCGTCGAGCCGGCCTGGCGTGGTGCGAGCACGGCATCGACGTCGCGCGCGCTCGACAACGCGCCCGACGATCCGACCCACGCGCGAATCTCGCCGGTCGCGTTGTCGATCACGACGACCGCACCGTCCTGTACGTTGCGCCGGTGCGCGGGCGCATTGAGTTCGGTCAGCGCGCGCATCAGCGTGTCGCGCGCGAAGCGCTGCAGCGGTGCATCGAGCGTCGTGCGGACCTGCGCGCCGGCTGCCGGCCTGACCTCGGCCGCGATGCGCCGCGCGAAGTGCGGGGCGAGGGCGGCGCCGTCATCGCGTATGGCGTTGGCCGGGCGCGCAGTGACGAGCTGCACGTAGCCGTCGAGCGACGCGCACGCCTGCTCGGCATGCATGTCGCGCAGGATCCGGCATGCGCGCTCGGCGACCTTCGCGGGCGTCGCGTTGGGTGCGCGCACGAGTGCGGCCGCGATCGCGGCCTCGCGCGCGTCGAGGCCCGACGGCGCCTTGCCGAACAGTACCTGCGACAGTGCGCCGAGCCCGACCGTCTCGCCGCGGAACGGCACGAGATTCAGGTACGCCTCGAGGATCTGGTCCTTGCGCCAGCCGCGTTCGAGCAGCAGCGCGTTCATCGCCTGCGTGGCCTTCTGCGGCAGCGAGCGCTGGCCCGAGCGGCGCGGCGAATCGCTGAGCAGCCCGGCGAGCTGCATCGTCACGGTCGACGCGCCGCGCGTGCGCTCGTTCCACAGGTTGCCCCACGCGGCGCCGGCGATCCCGCGCCAGTCGACGCCGCTGTGTTCGTAGAAGCGCTTGTCCTCGGAGACGACGATCGCCTCGCGGAACGCGGGCGATACGTCCGCGAGCGACACCCAGTCGCCGCGCCGTTCGGCGAGGTCGACGCGCGTGCGCTGCAGCGGCGTGCCGTCGCGCGCGAGCAGCACCCAGTCGGAACTGCGCCAGTTGCGGCGCACGTCGTCGTAGCTCGGCAGCGCATGCGCGACGAGCGGCGCGGCCAGCACGACGGCGACGAATATGCGGCCGGCAAAACGCGCCGGCCGCGGCAAAACCCGATCGATCATCACGCGCTCACTGCTTGGCCGCGTCGGCCGGCTTCACGGTCATCGGCGGGTTCGGCCACAGGCCGTACACGGACGGCGCGTACAGCGCCTCGACGCGCGTCGGCGGCAAGCCGAACGTGCCGACGTTGTTCAGCCGCACCGTGTACTCGACCGAGAATTTGCCCTTCGGCAAATAGTCGTAGTACGCGCGGTAGCCGTCGAAATCGCGCTCGATGAACGCCGGCCACGCGCCGTCCGGAGTCTTCTCGCCCTGCGTTGCCGCTTCGGAATCGCGACCGAGGCCCGAACCGAGGATCGTCGCGCCGGACGGGATCGGATCGTTGACGACGACCCACGTCATGTCGCTCTGCGCATCGATGTCGAGATGCACGCGCACGACGTCGCCGCGCGTCAGCACGCCCTTGACGGCGGGCGACACCGGCGTGACGGTCTTCGTGATCCGGTAGCCGGCCGCGAACGGCGAGCGCAGCGGCACGGCCGCGAGGCTCTCGACCGTCGCCCACGGGCGGCCCGTGCCTTCCTGCGTGACGGACAGCGTGGCCGGCGCCTGCGACGCGCGCGGCCACGGCATCAGCACGCTGCGCGCGGTGGCGGCGCGGGTCGCGGCGGTGGCCGATGCAGGCGTGTCGGCCGGGGCCGGCGCCTGCGACCACGAGATCGAGCGCTCGTTGCCGCCGAGCGCGACCTTCGTCGCGCCGGAGACGGGCGTGCTCTCGTAGGTGCGCGAGAAGCGCTCGACCGCGAGCAGCCCGAGCGCGTTCGACGTCGTCGTCTGCCACGCGCCCTGGCGCTGCAGCGCGAGCAGGCCGGCCGTGATGCGCGGCATCTCGTCCTTCCACGCCGGGTCGCCCGCGAATTCCATCGCGAGACGCGCGGCGTTGGTCTCGTTGCTCGTCATCAGCCACCACAGGTCGTCGTCGCGCGCGGTCGAGAACACGAGCTGCGTGCCCTGGTACGTGAGGCGCGCGCGCAGGATCTGTTCGACCTGCGCGCGTTTCTCGTCGCGCTGCGGGATGTCCTTCACGCGCGTCAGGATCGCGTGATAGTCGATCACCGCCGACGTCGGCCACTGGTTCGGCGCGATCTCGATCGAGCCGAGCATGCGGCCTTGCGCGGCACCATAGCGCGACAGCGCCTCGATCGCGGCGAGCTTGCGCAGGTCGCGATCCTGGCGCGGTGCCCACGCGTTGCGCTCGAGGCGGCCGTCGACGAAGCGCGCGAGCCCGGCTTCGAGCTGCGTGCGCAGGTCTTCCGGCAGCGCGAAGCGCGGGTCGGCACGGCTCGCCTCGTCGGACAGCACGAGCAGGTACGACGACAGCGTCGGGCTGCCGTGGTGCGAATCGTCGGACGACGGCGGGAAGTAGCTCGCGAGCCCGTCGCTGTCGAGATAGACGGGCATGCGTGCGACCAGCGCCTGCCATTGCGCGGGGTCGCGCAGGCCGATCGCGCGCGACGCCTGCTGTTCGAGGCAGCGGTACGGATAGCGCTCGAACCAGCGGCGCACGCCGGGCAGGCCGTCGGCAAGCTTCGACTGCAGCGACACGGCGATGCCGCCGCGCGGCGCGCCCTGTGCGTTGCTGACGGCGCCGACCGGGGCCGACACGGGCACCGTCAGCGTGCCGTCGACCTGCGCGAGCGTCGCCTGCTGCACGGTTACCGGCAGTGCAGGGACGACCTTCTGCGCGACCGCCAGCGCGTCGGACGCGCGCTTGCCGCCTTGCTCGGCCGCTTCGATGCGCCAGTTCAGCGCGCCGGCCGCGTCGAGCGCCTGCTCGGGCACGGTGATCGTCCACGCGACCTCGGTCGCCGTATTGGCCGCGAGCGACACGGTTTGCGGCGCGACGTCGAGGCCCGTCACGCGCGGCGTCACGACGACCTGCATCGCGCGGTCGGTCGTGTTGCGCAGCGTGACCTGCGCGCGGAACGCGTCGCCTTCGCGCACGAGCGGCGGCAGGCCGGAGATCAGCTGCAGATCCTGCGTGCTGCGGATCGACGTGCTGCCGGTGCCGAAACGGTCGGGGCCGACCGCCGCGATCGCGACGATCCTGAAGCGCGTGAGCGCATCGTTCAGCGGCACCTCGACGGTCGCGCTGCCGTTCGCGTCGAGCGTCACGCGCGGGTTCCACAGCAGCAGCGTGTCGAACAGCTCGCGCGTCGGCGCGCTGCCGCCGCCGCCGCCGGCCGGCACGGCCTTGCGGCCGAAGTGGCGGCGGCCGACGATTTCCATCTGCGCGGTGGCCGTCTCGACGCCGTATGCCCGCCGCCGCAGCATCGCGTCGAGCAGGTCCCAGCTGTTGTTCGGCATCAGTTCGAGCAGCGCCTCGTCGACGGCCGCGACCGCGATCTGCGTGCCGGCCGGCGCGGGCTGGCCGTTCGGCAGCGTGACCTTCACGTGCGCCTGCGCCTTGCTTCGTACCGTGTAGCGGGTCGCGTCGGTCGTCACGGTCACGCCGAGACGGTGGACGCCCGTGCCGACCTTGATCTCGCCGAGGCCGTAGCGGAACGCGGGTTTCGACAGGTCGACGAACGCGGTCGGTGCCTCATAGTGGCGGCCTTCGCGCCAGAATGCGCGCGCCCATTCGACCGGCGCTTTCCAGCCCCACGTGAAGAACGAGTACCACGGCACTTCGCGAATCCGGCCGCGCAGTGCGAGCACCGACACGTAGACGTTCGGCCCCCACGATTCGCCGACCTTCAGGTCGACGGTCGGGTTCTTGCCGTTCAGCTCGACGATGTGCGTTTCCATCACGCCGCCGCGTTCGACCGCGACGAGCGCGGTCGCGTAGCGGAACGGCATGCGCACCTGGAAGCGGGCCGTTTCGCCCGGTTCGTACGATGTCTTTTCCGGGATCACGTCGATCCGGTCGGTGTTGTCGCCGCCGAACCAGAGTTCGTCCTCGCGCGTGACCCACACCGACGTCGATGCGTTCGACGTGCGGCCGTCGCCGTCCTTCGCAACCGCGATCAGCTGCACGTTGCCGGCCTGTTCGAGCGTCGCGTCGCAGGCCATGCGGCCCTTGTCGTCGGTCTTGCCCGAGCACAGCACGCCGAGATCGCGCGTGTCGCTCTTGTTGTCGTACGCATAGAAGCCGCCGACCATCCGCTTGCGCGACGACGTCGTGATGTGCGCGACGCCCTTGATCTCGATCGGCACCGAGGCGCGCGGCTTGCCCTGCAGGTCGACCGCGAGCGCCTGCACGGGCACGCGCTGGCCGACCGACACCCAGCGGCCGGCCTTGATGCCGGCCACCACCGCGGCCGGCCACAGGATCGTGTCGCCGCGGATCGTCTGCACTTCGCCGTTCGGGTCGGAGAACGTCGCTTCGAGCGCGATGCGCTTCGGTGCGTCGACGTCGGGCAGGCCCTTGAGCGTGACCGAGCCCGCGCCGTTGCGGTCGAGCGTCAGCGGCAGCTTGTCGGCGATCAGCTTGGTCGCGTCGGGATCGTTGTTCGACGACGACGCGTTGTCGCCGTCCTGCGTATCGTCGTCGGCGTTGCCGTCGCTCTTGTCGGCGCGATACGGCGTGAAGCTGAAGTCCTCGAAGCGATCCGCGAACGGCGGCGACGCCCACTTCATCAGCGCCGACACCTGCACCGGCAGGTTCGATGCGCCGCCGCCCGATACGTAGTCGATCTGCACCGCGAGCGGCGCTTCCTTCACCGCGACGAGCGGGCTCTTCTGCGCATCGCGTGCGCCGATCGATCCCTTCAGCACCGGCAGGCGGAACGTCTCGACGCGGAAGCTGCCGCTGTAGTAGGTGGCGGTCGGCGCATCTTCCGGGCCGCCTTCGAGCTCGACGCTGTATTCGCCGAGCTTCGCGGCCGGCGGCAGCGTGAACTGCGTGTCCGCGCTGTGATCGGCGGCCCACGTGAGCGGCAGCTTGTACGTCTGGCCCGTGCCGAGATGGCGGATCGTCACGCGCGTCGGGTATTGCGACGGGAACGCGAGGCTCTGCAGCGTCTCGGTACGGATGAAATGCTTCATCGACACGGTTTCGCCTGCGCGCAGCAGCGTGCGGTCGAACACTGTATGCGCGCGCACGGTCGGCGCGCTGTCGGTGTCGGTCGGCACGTTGAAGCGCCAGGATTCGATCCCGCGGTTCCAGCCCGAGCTGACGAACGCCATGTCGGGGCCCGTCTTCGGATCGTCGACGCGCGCCGACACGAAGTAGTCGTCGAAACGCTCGGACGAGCGGCATTCGTGCTTCGGTTCGAACTGCCCGTCGATCTTCAGCAGGCCCTGCGCATCGGTCTTGCCCGCGGCGATTTCATCGCCGTTGCAGTCCGACACGCGGATCTGCGCGTTCGGCACGGGCTTGCCCTTGTCGAGCGTCGTGACCCACACGAGGTTGTTCTCGCGGCCCTGTTTCAGGTGCACGCCGAGGTTCGTGACGAGCACGGTGGTGCGCACGTACATGCTCGACGGCTTCGCGAGCAGCGAGCGGCCGAGCGCGGGTGACGCGAGTTCGAGCACGTAGAAGCCGGGCTTGTCGATCGGCACGCCGACGATCTCGAACGGGCGCAGCGTCTTCGGGTCGGCCTGCGGCAGCGTCAGCGCCTGCGCGCCGGGCTCGCCCTTGAGCAGCGACAGCGAGCGCACGTCGATGCGGCGATCCTTCGGCGCGGGCTGCTTTTCGCCGGCCTGGAGCGGCACGTAGACGGGGTGCTGGCCCTTGCGTTGGAGCAGGCCCGGAATCTGGCTGTCGATCGAGCCGGCCGTCATCGACCAGTTGTCGAAGCGGTCGACGGTGCGCATCCACTGGCGGATCGCGGTGTCGTTCTCGACCTTCAGGTTCGCGAACTGCGCGCCGCCCGCGTTGAGGCCGGCGATATGCAGGTCGGCCTCGACGTTGCGCAGCGTGACGGGCACGAGCGCCGGCGTATCGGGTTCGGCGAAGCGCTCGACGATCCCGAAGGTGCCCGACGAGAATTTCGCGAGCGGCGGCATCGGCGCGGTGCGCGTCGCCAGCGGGAACAGGTCGGCGTTGGACAGCGAGCGGTCGGTCACGTCGCGCAGGCCCGACGGCAGTTCGATCGTCAGTGCGGCCTGCGCGGGCAGGGGCGGGTTGAACGTGACGGTCGTCACTTCCTCGCTGCGGTCGTCGGCCGCGAAGGTCGGCGACAGCGAACCGTCGGAGCCGCGCAGCTTGATCGCCTCGGCGTTCTTGCGCGAGATCGGCGCGTTGAACGACAGCGTGAGCGGGCGCAGCGGCGTGCAGGGCGCCTTCGCGTTCTCGCGTTCGCACGAGAAGCTCGCGGCGAACGGCGCGCGTACGGTGAAATCGAAGCGTCGTTCGGTTTCGTTCGCGATGCCGCTCGGGCTCGCGACGCCCTTGCCGTACACGAGCTGCATCTTGGCGCTCGCCGGCAGCGCCTGCGAGCAAGACAGCGTCAATACGCGCGCGGCGTCCTTCTTCAGCCCGAAATGGTCGAGTAGTGCGTTGCGCGTATCGTCGTCGGCGGCCGTGACGGGAATGCGGTTGCCGATGCCGGCCGCTTCGCACCAGATGTTCGCGAGCGCCGAGCGCGGTTCGGCCGGGCCGTTCAGCTTCATCACGAAGACCTGCCGTTCCTCGATCTCGCGCGAGCCGGGGCGCACGTTCACCGGGAACGGGCCGCCCGTCTGGAACGTGAAGCGGCGCGGGCCGCTGGCCGCATTGCCGGCGACCGAGCGCAGCGTGTCGTTGAGCGCGACCGAGCAGCGCACGCCGGGCGGCAGGTCGTTTTCGAAATCGTAAACCCAGGTCTTGTCGTCGAGCCAGTGACCCTGGCCACGCGCGGCGGTCGAGTCGTTGCAGGTCACGCGCGCGGGATTCGGCGCGGATGCCGAGCCGAACGCGACCATCGGTTCGTCGAACTTGACGACGGTCTGCCGGACTTCGGTGACGGTACCTTGCGGCGACACGCTCACCGTGCGCGCCGCGAGCGCATGCAGCGACAGGGCCGCGGCACCGCCGAGCGCCGCGACGGCGCCGATGCGCCAGAGCAGCCGTGTGGTGTGGTTGGTTCGCTTCGCTTTGTTCTGTTTGTCGTGCTGCTTCATCGCTCGATGCCCTCGGAGGGAAGCTTTCTGTTTGATTGCGGCGTAAGGATACAATGGCCGGATGCAACGATTCCAGGCTTTCATGTTCGAACTGATGCCGACCGACGAGCAGCGGCGCGATATGTGCTGCTACGCTGGTTCATGTCGGTTCGTCTACAACAAGGCTCTGGCGCTGCAAAAAGAGAACTATGAAGCAGGCGGCAAGTTTATCGGCTATGTGGCGATGGCCAAACGTCTCACGGAATGGCGCAATGATCTGGAAACAGGCTGGCTGAAGGATGCTCCAGTTCATGCTTTGCAACATTCGCTTAGAAACTTAGAGCAAGCGTACAAAAATTTTTTCGCCAAACGATCGGCGTTCCCATGCTTCAAGAAAAAGGGGAGTCGGGACAGCTTCCGCTACCCGGATCGCAAACAGATCAAGCTGGACCAGGTCAACAGTCGTATCTTTTTGCCGAAGCTGGGCTGGGTTCGATACCGCAACAGTCGAGATGTACTGGGCGAGCTGCGACACGTCACGGTATCCCTTAGGGCGGGAAGATGGTTTGTTTCGGTTCAAACCGAGTGTCGAGTTGAGAATCCGGTGCCACAGGCCACCAGTGCCATTGGGGTCGACGTTGGCGTTACTCGATTCGCCACATTCAGTGACGGCACGTTTGTTCCCCCTGTCAATAGCTTTCGACGCCATGAGGCTCAATTACGACGTGCTCAACAGTCTTTGAGCCGCAAAACGAAGTACAGCAACAACTGGAAGAAGGCGAAAGCCAAAATTCAGCGCCTCCATTTCCGCATAGGCAATGTTCGCCGCGACTTTCTGCACAAGGTTACGACCACAATCAGCCAGAACCACGCGATGGTGTGTGTCGAGGACTTGCGGGTGCAGAACATGTCGGGATCCGCGGCAGGCAGTATCACAAGACCAGGCAGGAATGTCAGGGGCAAGGCTGGTCTAAACAAATCCATTCTTGATCAAGGATGGTTCGAGTTCCGCCGTCAATTGGAGTACAAGCTGACGTGGAGCGGGGGTTGGCTTGTCGCCGTACAACCACGGAACACGAGCCGGACATGTCCGCGTTGTGGTTATATTTCGCGGGACAGCCGAGTGACCCAAGCGCGGTTTGTTTGTGTCGATTGTCGTTTCGAGGAGCACGCCGACGTGGTCGGTGCACTCAATGTGCTGGCGCGGGGGCACCGCGTTGCAGCCTGTGGAGAGAGGGTGCAGTTGGGCCGCTCTGTGAAGCAGGAACCCACCGAAGTGGCTGTACGGCTCATCGTATAGCACCGTAGGAATCTCATGCCCGGCTACGTAGCACAGGCTGGCCGAGGGAAGGGAGGATGCCAATGCACGCGATTCTAACCGACGGTCATGCGCACACATCGTCGCGCGCAGCCGCAGTGTGTCGCCGGCATGCGACACCGGTGCGTCCGTCGCAGATTTGTCGCGTCGACGACACAAAAATGCAGCGAAATGTCGATTGTCTCGGATTGCGGAACATTTAATGGACTATAAAAAGATTGTTCGATCCGATTTGTGCGCGTACATTTCAGGTCCGCGCCGAAGTTTGAGAAATATCAAGCGTGGTTTTCCCGAATCCGGCGTTCGAGAGAAGGAAACATGCACAACGACAACACCCCCCACTCGCGTCGCGACGGCGACGCAGCCGCAACCGGCATCACGCGGCGTCAATGGCTGCAGGGCGCACTGGCGCTGACGGCGGCGGGCCTCACGGGCTCGCTGGCGTTGCGGGCCCTGGCCGATGCACCCGGCACCGCGCCGCTCGATACGTTCATGACGCTCTCCGAAGCATTGACCGGCAAGAAGGGGCTGAGCCGCGTGCTCGGCCAGCGCTTCCTGCAGGCGTTGCAGCAGGGCTCGTTCAAGACGGCCGACAGCCTGCCGCAACTCGCCGGCGCACTCGCGTCCGGCTCGCTGAATCCCGATCAGGAAGCGCTCGCGCTGAAGATTCTTGAAGCGTGGTATCTCGGCATCGTCGACAACGTCGTGATTACCTACGAAGAAGCATTAATGTTCAGCGTCGTATCCGATACGCTCGTGATCCCTTCGTATTGCCCCAACAAACCCGGCTTCTGGGCCGAAAAACCGATCGAGAGGCAAGCCTGATGGCCGATACCGATACGCAAAAGGCCGACGTCGTCGTCGTCGGATCGGGTGTCGCAGGCGCGATCGTGGCGCACCAGCTCGCGATGGCGGGCAAGTCGGTGATCCTGCTGGAAGCCGGCCCGCGCATGCCGCGCTGGGAAATCGTCGAGCGCTTTCGGAATCAGACCGACAAGACCGATTTCATGGCGCCGTACCCGTCGAGCCCGTGGGCCCCGCATCCGGAATACGGCCCGCCGAACGACTACCTGGTCCTGAAGGGCGAGCACAAGTTCAACTCGCAGTACATCCGCGCGGTGGGCGGCACGACGTGGCACTGGGCCGCGTCCGCGTGGCGCTTCATCCCGAACGACTTCAAGATGAAGACCGTGTACGGCGTCGGCCGCGACTGGCCGATCCAGTACGACGACCTCGAGCATTATTACCAGCGCGCCGAGGAAGAGCTCGGCGTGTGGGGCCCGGGCCCCGAGGAAGACCTGTACTCGCCGCGCAGGCAGCCGTACCCGATGCCGCCGCTGCCGTTGTCGTTCAACGAGCAGACGATCAAGAGCGCGCTCAACGGCTACGACCCGAAGTTCCACGTGGTGACCGAGCCGGTCGCGCGCAACAGCCGCCCGTACGACGGCCGGCCAACCTGTTGCGGGAACAACAACTGCATGCCGATCTGCCCGATCGGCGCGATGTACAACGGGATCGTGCACGTCGAGAAGGCCGAGCAGGCCGGTGCGAAGCTGATCGAGAACGCGGTCGTCTACAAGCTGGAAACCGGCCCGAACAAGCGCATCGTCGCGGCGATCTACAAGGACAAGTCCGGCGCCGACCATCGCGTCGAAGGCAAGTACTTCGTGGTTGCGGCGAACGGCATCGAGACGCCGAAGATCCTGCTGATGTCGGCGAACCGCGATTTCCCGAACGGCGTCGCGAACAGCTCCGACATGGTCGGCCGCAACCTGATGGACCACCCGGGCACCGGCGTGTCGTTCTACGCGAACGAGAAGCTGTGGCCGGGCCGCGGCCCGCAGGAAATGACGTCGCTGATCGGTTTCCGCGACGGCCCGTTCCGCGCGACCGAAGCCGCGAAGAAGATCCACCTGTCGAACATGTCGCGCATCAACCAGGAGACGCAGAAGATCTTCAAGGGCGGCAAGCTGATGAAGCCCGAGGAGCTCGACGCGCAGATCCGCGAACGTTCCGCGCGCTACGTGCAGTTCGACTGCTTCCATGAAATCCTGCCGCAACCCGAGAACCGCATCGTGCCGAGCAAGACGGCCACCGACGCGATCGGCATCCCGCGCCCCGAGATCACGTATGCGATCGACGACTACGTGAAGCGCGGCGCCGTGCACACGCGCGAGGTCTATGCGACGGCCGCGAAGGTGCTGGGCGGCACCGAAGTCGTCTTCAACGACGAGTTCGCGCCGAACAACCACATCACGGGCGCGACGATCATGGGCGCGGATGCACGCGACTCGGTCGTCGACAAGGACTGCCGCACGTTCGACCATCCGAATCTGTTCATCTCGAGCAGCTCGACGATGCCGACCGTCGGTACGGTAAACGTGACGCTGACGATCGCGGCGCTCGCGCTGCGGATGTCGGACACGCTGAAGAAGGAAGTCTGACCGTGCGGAAATCTACTCTCACCTTCCTCCTCGCCGGCTGCCTCGCGCTGCCGGGGCTCGCGCGCGCGGCCGACGCGGCCGATCCGGCGCAGGTCAAGCGCGGCGCATACCTCGCGATCGCGGGCGACTGCATGGCGTGCCACACCGCGAAGGGCGGCAAGCCGTTCGCGGGCGGCCTCGGGATGCCCGTGCCGATGCTCGGCAAGATCTACACGAGCAACATCACGCCCGATCCCGATACGGGCATCGGCAACTGGACGTTCGACGACTTCGAGCGCGCGGTGCGCCACGGCGTCTCGAAGAACGGCGACAACCTGTACCCGGCGATGCCGTACGTGTCGTACGCGAAGATCAACGACGACGACGTGCAGGCGCTGTATGCGTACTTCATGCACGGCGTCGAACCGGTCAAGCAGGCGCCGCCGAAGAACGAGATTCCCGCGCTGCTGAGCATGCGCTGGCCGCTGAAGATCTGGAACTGGCTGTTCCTGAAGGACGGCGTGTACCAGCCGAAGCCGGCACAGAGCGCCGAGTGGAACCGCGGCGCGTATCTCGTGCAGGGCCTCGCGCACTGCAGCACGTGCCACACGCCGCGCGGCATCGCGATGCAGGAGAAATCGCTCGACGAGTCGGGCGGCAGCTTCCTGTCGGGCTCGGTGCTCGCGGGCTGGGACGGCTACAACATCACGTCCGACCCGAACGCGGGGATCGGCGGCTGGACGCAGCAGCAGCTCGTGCAGTACCTGCGCACCGGCAGCGTGCCGGGCGTCGCGCAGGCGGCCGGCCCGATGGCCGAGGCGATCGAGCACAGCTTCTCGAAGATGACGGAATCCGACATCGGCGCGATCTCGACGTACATCCGCACGGTGCCGGCCGTCGCCGGCGGCGACGCGAAGCAGTCGCGCTCGTCGTGGGGCAAGCCGGCCGAGGATGGCCTGAAGCTGCGCGGCGTCGCGCTCGCGTCGTCGGGCATCGATCCGGCGCGGCTGTATCTCGGCAACTGCGCGACCTGCCACCAGATGCAGGGCAAGGGCACGCCGGACGGGTATTACCCGCCGCTGTTCCACAACTCGACGGTCGGCGCACCGAATCCGACCAACCTCGTGCAGGTGATCCTGAACGGCGTGCAGCGCAAGGCCGGCAGCGAGGACGTCGGGATGCCGGCGTTCCGCCACGAGCTGTCGGATGCGCAGATCGCCGCGCTGACGAACTACCTGACCGGGCAGTTCGGCAATCCGGCCGCGAAGGTGACCGAGCAGGACGTCGCGAAGCTGCGTTGACGCGGCGCGCGACGGCGTAGCAGCGCAACATCGAAGAAGAGCGGCATCGAACGAGAGGAGGAGCACAGCACATCGGGCGGACCCCGATGCCGGTTGTTGCAGAGCGGGGCGGGCAGTGCAGGCGGCTGCCCGTCCCGGTTCATTGGCAATCCGGTGCGCGAGCCGCGCATCGTTTTTCGTTGATCGACACCATGACACCGAATCAACCGTTTCTCGCGTCCCAGCGCGATGTGCTGCTGCTGCTTGCCCGGATCCTGCTCATGATCCTGTTCGTGATGTTCGGGTGGAAGAAGATCGTCGACTTCCCCGGTACCATCGCGTTCATGGGTTCGGAAGGCGCGCCCGCGCCGATCGTGTCCGCGGCCATCTCCGTCGCGATGGAGCTGTTCGCCGGGGTCGCGATCCTGGCCGGCTTCCAGACGCGGCCGCTCGCGCTGCTGCTTGCGCTGTATACGATCGGCACCGCCATCATCGGCCACCACTATTGGACGATGACGGGCGGCGAGCAGATCAACAACATGATTCATTTCTACAAGAACATCGCGATCTCGGGCGGCCTGCTCGCGCTCTGCGCGGCGGGCCCCGGACGTTTTTCGATCGATCGCGGATAAACGGGCCCGTGGCGCGCGCATGGGGCGCGCGCTGGAAGGTCGAGACTCCGAGGGGGCATCATTTTGCGACTCAAACATTTCGCATGGCTGATCGCGGCCGCCACACCGGCGGCCGCTTTTGCACAAACGAGCGTGACGCTTTACGGCCGTGTCGACGGCGGCGTCGAATACCTGAACCACATCGCGACGCCGAACGGCAGCAAGTCGCGCTGGAGCGCGGAAAGCGGCGACTGGGGCACCAGCATGTTCGGGCTGAAGGGCATCGAGGATCTGGGCGGCGGGCTGTCGACGGTCTTCAACCTCGAAACCGCGTTCCAGGTGATGAACGGCCAGACCGGCGGCGGCCGCATGTGGTCGCGGCGCGCGTATGTCGGCCTGAAGAGCGACACGTGGGGCCAGCTGCAGGCCGGCCGCAACCTGTTCATCGACAGCGACGGCGTGTGGGAATTCGATCCGTTCGTGCAGCAGGCGTTTTCGTCGGCATCGCTCGTGCGCGGCCGCAACTGGCAGCAAAGCAGCAACAACATCGAATATCACAGCCCGGTGATCGGCGGCTTCGACGTGCAGGCGCAATACGCGTTCGGCAACCAGTCGCGCGGCTTCAACTACGGCGCCGCCGACGATTTCGGCCGCTCGGACGGGATCATGATCTCGTACCACTCGCCGGTGCTCGACGTGCGCGGCATCTACGACGAACTGCGCGACAACAACGGCAAGTTCAGCAACATCTTCACCGCGTCGCGCGAGTATTTCGTCGGCGCGAACGTGAAGGTGTCGAAGTTCAAGATCCAGGGCGCGTATACGCACTACCAGGCGCCGGACAGCCCGGCCGGTGTCGCCGATCGCGCCGATCACTACTGGCTCGGCGCAACCTACACCGCGACGCCGCAGTGGGCGGTGACGGGCGGCGGGTACTACGTGAAGGTCGGCGACGGCGGCGGCGATGCGTCGCACGATCCGTCGGGCCACGCGATGATGTACGTGCTCGGCACCACGTACAACCTGTCGAAGCGCACGTTCCTGTACGGCACCGTCGCGTATGTGCGCAACGGCGGCAACTCGAACTTCTCGCTGCTCGCGACGCCGCGCGACGCGACGTCGGGCACGAGCCCGCTGACGGGCGAGTCGCAGACGGGGGCGTATGTGGGGATGATGCATACGTTCTGAGCGGGGTAGCTACCAAGCAACGCACGGGCGGTAATCGTCCGTGCGTTGTTGCGTTTACGGCGTGAGGCTGGTGCCGGTCAGAACAGACACGCCTCGGTCGTCGTCAGCATCGCGAACGGGCCGTCGAGCGTCGCATTGTGATGCGCGACGATCCGCTCGGCCGACAGGGCCGGCGTATCCATGCAGGTGTGCGCGTCGGCAACGAGCACCGCTCGAAAGCCGAGATCGGCGGCCGCGCGGCAGGTCGTATCGACGCAGTACTGCGTCTTCATCCCGGTGACGACGAGTTCTCCGATGTTGGCCGCGCGCAGCCACTCGGCGAGTCGTGTGCCCGCGAAGCAGCTCGGCCTGGTCTTGTCGAACACGGTGTCGCGCGCGGGATCAATCGCGAGTTCCGGCAGCAGCGCTGTGAGCGGCGAGCCGGGCGCAATCGGCGAGCCGGCGGGGCCGGTGTGACGCACGGCGAACACGGGCGCACCGGCTTCGTGTGCGCGGCCGATCAGCCGGTTGATGTTCGCGAGCACACGGTCGCCGTCGTGCGGACGATCGAGGCCATGAAACAGCCCGACCTGCATGTCGACGACGAGCAGCGCGCGTTTGGGGGAAGGGGCTTCGGACATCGCATTCTCCTGAGTGACCGGTACGGACGGAGAAGCGGAAAGACCCCGTCCGGAACCGGCGGGGCCTGTGAGGAATCGGTGGCGCTACGACCTTGCGCGCACTTGCCGCACGAGCCCGCCGAAGGCGGTCGTGCGCGTCGTGGTCGAAGAAGTGGTCGTGGCGTTGCGCATGGAGCGATCATGCCCGACGCGCACGCACCGCGTCAATCGCGTGCCGCACATTTGCCGCTGCTCAGTCGAGCGACTTCCCGGCCTTTTCGTCCATGCAGCGTATCGCGAGCAGCGTGAGCACGCCGCAGCCGATCGCATACCAAGCGGGTGCATTCGGGTTGCCGGTTGCCGCGATCAGCCACGTGACGAAGAACTGCGCGAAGCCGCCGAAGATCGCGACGCCGACGCTGTACACGAGCGCGCCGCCAGTCGCGCGCACCGCACGCGGGAACAGTTCGCCGAGCATCGCACCCGTTGCGCCGATGTTGATCGCATGCACGATCGACAGCGCCGCGATGATCGACAGCAGCGACGCGGCGCCCGGCCAGCGGTTCAGCGCGATGAACGCCGGGTAGATCGCGGCCATCAGCACGATGCGTGTCCACCAGACGATCCGGTTGCGCCCGTACACGTCGGACAGGTGGCCGCCGATCGGCGTCACGAACATCAGGATCGCGCCGGCGACGCAGCCGGCCGTCATCGACAGCCAGGTCGGCAGGTGCAGCACCTGCACGCCGTAGATCGCCATGTAGAACACGATGATGTAGTGGATCGACGTGCCGCCGATCGTCACGCCGAGGCCCGCGAACACGGCCTTGCCGTGATGGCGCAGCACGTCGGCGAGCGGCAGCGACGCGACCGGCTCGTCGTGCGCGGCGACAGGCGTAGCGGCCGGCACTTCCTCGACGGTGCGGCGCAACCAATAGCCGATCGGCACGAACAGCGTGCCGATGATGAACGGCACGCGCCAGCCCCAGCTTTCGAGCTGCGCGGCATTCAGCGTGGACGTCAGCGCGACGCCGGTAAGCGCGCCCGCAAGCGCGGCGAGCCCCTGGCTCGAGAACTGGAACGACGCGTAGAAGCCGCGCCGATGCTGCGGCGCCTGCTCGAGCAGCAGCGTCGTCGACGCGCCGACTTCGCCGCCCGACGCGAACCCCTGCAGCAGGCGCGCGAGCACGAGCAGCAGCGGCGCCGCGAGGCCGATCTGCGCGAAGGTCGGCGTGACCGCGATCATCGCGGTGCCGAGCGCCATCAGCAGCAGCGTCAGGATCATCGCCTTCTTGCGGCCCGCGCGGTCGGCATACATGCCGATCACGAGCCCGCCGAGCGGACGCGTGACGAAGCCGACGCCGAAGCTCGCGACCGCGAGCATCAGCTGTCCGAACGACGAATGCACCGGGAAGAACAGCTTGCCGATCAGGATCGCGAAGAAGCTGTAGACCGTGAAGTCGTAGAACTCGAGCGCGTTGCCGACGGCAGCGGCCGCGATCAGCCGGCGTTTCTTCGCGGCGGCGCGGGCATCGGCCGGCGTGCCGGCGAACGAAAAGGCAGACGTTTCCATGGGATTCCCCCGGGTAAGCGCGAAACTGCGTGGTGAAGGGCCGTCAGGCCGCGAGCCAGGCTTCGGCGACGCGAACCCAGTAGCTCGCGCCGATCGCGAGGATGTCGTCGTTGAAGTCGTAGCCGGGGTTGTGCACCATGCAGCCGCCCTTGCTGCCGATCCCGTTGCCGATGAATGCATAGCAGCCGGGGCGCGCTTCCAGCATGAACGCGAAATCCTCGCTGCCCATCAGCGGTGCGGCCTCGGTTTCGACCCGCTCGGCGCCGAGCATCCGGCGCGCGATGTCGGCCGCGAACGCGGTCGGTTCCGCATGATTGACGAGCACCGGGTAGCCGTAGTCGTAGTCGACTTCCGCGGTGACGCCGAAGCTTTCCGCCTGGCCTTTCACGAGCGCTTCGATGCGGCGCGCGAGCAGCGCACGCACGTCGGCGTTCAGCGCGCGCACCGACAGTTTCATCACGACGGTTTCGGGAATGATGTTGAACGTCTCGCCGGCCTGCACGCTGCCGACCGTGATCACGGCCGCATGCTGCGCGTCGACCTCGCGCGCGACGATCGTCTGCAGCGCGACCATGATGCTGCCCGCGGCCGACATCGGATCGCGCGCGAAATGCGGCATCGCGCCGTGGCCGCCGACGCCGCGCAGCGTGATCGTCACGCGGTCGGCCGACGCCATCGCGGCACCGGTGCGGAAGGCCATGTCGCCGGCCGCGCGGCCCGGCATGTTGTGGATCGCGAAGATCGCATCGCACGGGAAGCGGTCGAACAGGCCGTCGTCCATCATCGCCTTCGCGCCGCCGAAGTTTTCCTCGGCCGGCTGGAAGATCAGGTTCAGCGTGCCGGAGAACTGGCGCGTCGCCGCGAGGTGGCGCGCCGCGCACAACAGCATCGCGGTGTGACCGTCGTGGCCGCATGCGTGCATCTTGTTCGCATGGCGGCTCGCGTACGGCAAGCCCGTGGCTTCCGCGAGCGGCAGCGCGTCCATGTCGGCGCGCAGGCCGACCGTGCGTGTGCCTTGTCCTTCGCGCAGCACGCCGACGACGCCCGTCTTGCCGATGCCGCGATGCACTTCATAACCCCAGCCGGTGAGCAGCTCGGCGACGAGATCGCTCGTGAGCGTCTCTTCGAACGCGAGTTCGGGATGAGCGTGGATGCGGCGGCGCACCTCGACCAGCTCGGGGGCGATCGCGGCGATGCCGGGGATGACGGGGTTCACGGCTTGCAACATGGTCTCTCCTGTGGGGCCGGTGGGGCGTTTGACGCGCATATGACGTGCAAGCATATAAATTTCTTTTGCGCACCAGAAGCTGCTAAATTGCTTTGGTGCTCACCACCGGTTGCCGCTCGGGAATACCCTGAACCGGCGCGTACGGCCGGGTACCGGGTTTCCACGGATCACGCATCGCCGCCATGAAATACCATCAGCTGAAAGCGTTCGTCACCGTCGCGGAAGAGGGGAGCATTCGCGCGGCCGCGCGGCGCCTGAACGTGTCGCCGGCTGCGTTGACGAAGGCGGTCAAGGAACTGGAGATCGCGCTCGGCGTGTCGCTCGTCGTGCGTACCGCGCGCGGCGTGCAGCTCACCGCATTCGGCCAGCAATTGCAGGTGCGCGCGCGGCTGATCGTCGCCGAGATGCAGCGCGCCCGCGACGACATCGAGCAGGCGCAGGGGGCGACGACGGGCTCCGTCGCGGCGGCGATCACGCCGGCCGCCGCGGTGACGATCCTGCCCGATGCGTTTCGCGCGTTCCGGCGCCGCTTTCCGGTGGCGCGCGTCAACCTGATCGAAGGGTTTCCGGGCGTGGCGCTGCCGCGCCTGCACGACGGCTCGCTCGATTTTGCGGTGGCTGTCGTCGTGCCCGAATTGCTGGCGGCCGAGTTCGATCATGCGGAGCTTTATGCGAGCCGCTCGCTGATCGTCGCGCGCAACGAGCATCCGCTCGCGTCGGCCACGTCGCTCGCCGATCTCGTCGAGGCCGACTGGCTGATGAATCCGTCACCGGAAAGCTCGACGCAGGCGCTGTTCAATTCGTTCGTCGCGCACGGGTTGCCGGTGCCGGCGCGCATCGTCGAATGCCCGAGCTTCGGGCTCGCGCACAGCCTGATGACGGGTTGCGACCTGATCGCGTCGATGCCCGAGCAACTGCTTCAGGGCGAGTGGGCACGCGATCAGTTGACGGTGCTGCCGATTCGCGAGCGTTTGCCGGCCGTGTCGGTGCAGGTCGTCACGCGCCGCGACAGCCCGCTGACGCCGGCCGCGGCGATGCTGCTCGATTGCCTGCGCGATTCGGCGCGACGCAAGGGGCTGCGGTGAGCCGGCATCTCGGGAAGCGACCGTCATCGCGTAGTCATCCTGACGATATGGTGCGCCGCGCTGTCGTTTGAACGGCACGACGCTTGCCCGCCGGGCGCGCAGTTCCGGCGCACGCCGCGCGAGCCGGTATCATAGCGGCCGGCCCGCCGCTCCGGCCGGCCTCCAACAACATCGCCATCCGGCATCCAGCAAGCAGAGGCATCACATGACCAGTGCAACCCAATTCGACAACGTATCGGTCGTCAAGCGCGCGAACGTCTATTTCGACGGCAAGTGCGTGTCGCATACCGTGCTCTTCCCGGACGGCACGCGCAAGACGCTTGGCGTGATCCTGCCGTGCGCGCTCAACTTCGGCACGGACGCGCCCGAATTGATGGAAGTGCAGGCCGGCAAGTGCCGCGTGAAGCTCGACGGCAGCAGCGAATGGCAAACCTACGGCGCCGGCGAATCGTTCTCGGTACCGGGCAAGAGCCGCTTCGACATCGAAGTGCTCGAGACGCTCGACTACGTCTGCAGCTACCTGTAAGCGCGGGCGGCACAAAAAGAAAAGCCCCGCCGAAGCGGGGCTTGTCGCAAGCGGATGGCGCAAGGCCATCCGGAGCGCCTGTTCTCGTCTCGTTACAGGCAGGCGTTGATGTCGCCGGCCGACGACGCATCGCCGCCGCGGAAACCGACCCAGGTCTTCGCGTTTGCGGCGTTGGCCGGGCGCACCACGGCAGCGGCGCCATTCGGCGGCTGCTGGCCCGGTGCATAAACTGCCATCGCGAGGCCGTTCGCCAGTTCATACTGCGACGTCACCTGTTGCTGCGACTTGTCGGCCCAGGTCTTCGCGATGCACTGCGCCACCTGGTCGGCGGGTTTCTGGCTTTGTCCCACGTTCTGCAGGGCAGAATCGGCTGCATGAGCAGAAAATGCCACGGTCAATGCGATGAGCGGTAAGTATTTCACGTTCACGTTATCTCCCTCGAGTCGTGATTGATTGAGTGGGATGCGCAGCAGTACTGCGTGCTAGTGAGATCGCAGCGGACAAGCACGGTTCCGGCTATTCCGAAACAAGTTGTTAACGCGCTTGCCAAACGGCGGCTGCGGTGCTGTGCACTCTGCTGCGGCGCGGCATGCATCGTGTGCGGCCCGTTGGTGGACGGGCGATGCGGCAACGACGTCATGCGTTGCCCGGTCGGCGCGCTGCCCGGTCGTGTGGTGACATGACGGTCGCGGCGAGCGGCATGTGTCTGCATGCCGTGCCGCGACTCTTTATCTGATCGCGAAGTGGAATGGCTTGATTGTGTTGGCCCCGTCGCATGAGGACCATGATGACAAACTTTCGTCGGTCGGATTGTTAACCAACTTTAAACGCGGGAAGCAGCGGAATGCGATGCGGTGCGCGAGGCGCGCGCCGCATCGTGCAGCGAGGTGAGGCGAGGGCACGTTGCTCGCCCGCGCATGCGGGATGTGTCAGCGGGCCTTGCGCGTGCCGATGTCGCGCAGGTTGGCCGGGACGATCGGACGGAAGCGCTCGCGCTTCTGTTCGTCATCGAAGTGCTGGAGCGCGGGCTTGATCAGGTCGCTGCGCGACACGATGCCCGTGATGCGCAGCGATTGCTCGTCGTCGACGACCGGCAGGCGTTCGAGGCCGAGCATCGCGAGACGCGATGCGACGACGCGGCACGTCTCGTGCGCAAGCGCGACGGCGGGCACGCGGTCTGCGAACGCGGCCGAGATCGGCGTGTCGGCCGTGGCGTGTGCGCGCTGCGCGTCGAGTGTTGCGCGATCGACGAGGCCGAGCAGGCGGCCGTTCTGCACGACCGGGTACGCACGGTGCGTCTGCTTCGCGCCGAAGTACTGCATGTCGACGGCGTCGAGCGTCGACGCGCCGTCGATCGCGACGAGCCGGTCGGCGGACGTCATCACTTCGCCGATGTCATGCCGCTCGAGCGGATCGACGCCGTATTCGCGGTAGATATGATAGCCGCGGCGCGCGATCTTTTCCGTCATGATCGAGCGCTTCATCACGACGGTCGCGAAGCCGTGCGCGACGAGCGTCGCCGCGAGCAGCGACAGCAGCGCGTTGGCGTCGTGCGTGAGGCCGAACGCGAACACGATCGCGGTCAGCGGCGCGCCGAGCGTTGCGCCGAGCGTCGCGGCCATGCACACGAGCGGCCACAGCGCCGGATCGCCGCCCGGCAGCACCGGCGACAGCACGGTGCCGAGGCCTGCGCCGAGCATCAGCAGCGGGGCGAGCACACCGCCCGACGTACCCGAGCCGAGTGCGATCACCCACATCACGGCCTTCACGATCAGCAGCGCGAGCGCGATCTCCAACGCGATGTGCTGGTGCAGCAGATCACCGATCACGTCGTAGCCGACGCCGAGCGCCCGCGGTTCGAGCCAGCCGCCGATGCCGATCACGATCGCGCCGAGCGCGGGCCACCACATCCAGTGCACGGGCAGCTTCGCGAAGGTGTCCTCGACGCGGTACAGCGCAGCCGACAGGCCGCAGGCGAGCATGCCCGACAGCAGGCCCGCGACGATGCACGACAGCAGCGCGACCGGCGTCGGCGCGGCCGTGGCGAGCGGAAACAGCGGATCGACGCCGAACAACAGCGCGCGCGCGAAACCGGCCACCGCGCACGCGAGCGCAACCGGCAGGAAACTGCGCGGACGCCATTCGAACAGCAGCAGTTCGACCGCGAGCAGCACCGCGGCGACCGGCGTGCCGAACACGGCCGTCATCCCTGCGGCCGCACCGGCGACGAGCAGCGTCTTGCGCTCGGCCGCGGTCACGTGTACGCACTGCGCGATCAGCGAGCCGAGCGCGCCGCCCGTCATGATGATCGGGCCTTCGGCGCCGAACGGGCCGCCGCTGCCGATCACGACGCCGGACGACAGCGGCTTGAGAATCGCGACCTTCGGCGACATGCGGCTCTTGCCGAACAGGATCGCCTCGATCGCTTCCGGAATGCCGTGGCCGCGAATCTTTTCCGAACCGAAGCGCGCCATCATCCCAACGATCAACCCACCGATCACCGGCACGACGATCACCCATGCGCCGAGCGTATGGTTCGCCGGAGAGCGGTCGGCGAACGAGAACTGCTGGAAGAAGAACAGGTTCGTGAACAGGTGGATCAGGCTCAACAGCACGAACGCGGCGAGCGTGCTGAGCAGGCCGATCCCGGCGGCAAGCAACGCGATCCTGGGCAGGCGTTCGTTGGTCGAGAAATCGCGTTTGTGCGGTGCGTTCATCGGAGTGGTAAAAGCAAGGGGTCAGTAATCGATCTGGGGAACCTGGAACGTGCCCTTGAGCGACTTCAGCTCGGCGCGATGCATCGCCGCGAGGCGGGTGAGCAGCGTCTCGCCGGCTTGTTCGAGATGGACCTCGACCTGCCGGCGGTCGGCTTCGCTCGTCTTGCGCTTCACGAGCCCGAGCGCTTCGCAGCGCGTCACCAGCGCGACGACGCCGTGATGCTGCGCCTGCAGGCGTTCCGCGAGCTCGCCGATGGTTGCCCATTCGCGATGCGGATAACCCTTGATGTGCAGCAGCAGCAGGTATTGCAGCGGCGTCACGCCTTCGCTTTGCGCGGCGCGTTCGGAGAAGCGCTCGAAGCGGCGCATCTGGTAGCGGAACTCGGACAGTTGCTGGAAATCGCTTTTGTTCAGCGCGCGTCTGGTATCGTTCATCGAGGTCGGTCGGGCAGTCGGTTTCGGAAGCGATAAATATATCACAACATGATATAAATGGCCGAATTAATGCGGAATGACTGCATTCCGCGTTGCGTCAAGCAGCCTCGGGCATCTGCGTCTGCTGGTAAAGGCCCGTGACGAGATCCGTCTGCGTAATGATCCCGACGAGCTGGCGTGACGCGTCGACGACCGGAATATGGTGATGGCCCGAATGCGTGAACAGCGGCACGAGCGCGGTGATCGGCATCGTTTCCTGCACGAACGCAACGTCGCGCGTCATCACCGCCGCGACGCTCGCGGGCTGGCCGCCGAACGATTGCGGCAGCCGTGCGGACAGGCGTTGCCACAGCGGGGTCGGGCGGCGCAGCTGGCGCGTGAGGTCGGCGCGCGTGACGATGCCGACCAGGCGGCCTTCGCCGTCGACGACGGGCAGCGCCTTCACGCGGTGGCGGTCGAGCAGCGTGAGCGCGGCCGTCACCGACGTCGACGGCGCGACCTCGATCGCATTCTTCGTCATCAGGTCGGCGCACTTGAGCTGGCCGAACGTGCGCGTATAGGCCTGCATCTCGGTTTCGCGCAGCAGCGTTTCGAGATCATCCGGATCGACGTCGAGCCATTCGCCGCGACGCTTCAGCACCGCGTCGAGGTCGCCGCGCGTGAAGCCGCCGCGCGCCGGCGCGGCGCCTGCCTGTGGTTTCGCTTCGGCGCGCGCGCCGCCATGCGGGTAGCGGTGCCCGGTCAGCGCGTGATACGCGAGCGCGGCTGACAGCAGGATCGCCGATTGCAGTGCGATCGGCTCCAGCACGAAACTGAATCCGAGCGAATGGATTGCCGGGCCGCCGACCACGGCCGTGAGCGCGACGGCGCCCGACGGCGGGTGCACGCAGCGCAGTGCGAACATGCCGCCGATCGCGCATGCGATCGCGACCGCGGCGGCCGTAATCGGATCGGCGATCCATAACGCGCACGCGACCCCGACCGTCGCCGCGACGAGATTGCCGCCGATGATCGACCACGGCTGCGCGAGCGGACTCGCCGGCACCGCGAACAACAGCACGGCCGATGCCCCCATCGGCGCGACGAGCAGCGGCACGAGGCCCGGCACGCCGGGCAGCCACCGCATCGTGACGCCGACCGTCGCGATGCCGACGAGCGCGCCCGTGCATGAACGCAGTCGCTCGCGCCAGCCGAGCGACATCGGATGGGGAATGAAACTGTGCAGCCATTGACGCAACGTGCGGTGCGACGAAGAGGAGCCTGACGACATGGACGGGTAAGCGGTAAAAATGACAGCGCGGGTATGCGCGGCGACAAGGGCGAAATTATATTGCATTGTGATACAAATTGTCGCGCTGCATCAAGCCGTTGCGCGCGCACGACGTACGCGCCTTGCATAAACCTTTCATTGGACGAAAGCTTGGGTGGTTGGCAATAGCGCAAATTTGTCTGCGGCGGCGTACAATTCCGCCCACTGAATCCCCGACATACCAGAACCACGTACGCGATGCCCGCTCTCCCGCCTTTCCCCCGGCACGGTGATCATCGATTCGGCGTGGTTCGCGGCCGCGCTCCGTTCCCCACCTGACGCGAGCGCCACCGACGCCTCCCCACTGACTCTCCCCAAGCCAAATCAATGGACATGCTCGAAAACATGCGCCTGTTCGTGCGCGTTGTCGAAGCCGGCAGTTTTACGGCGGTCGCGAAGGAAATCGACGCGACTACCGCGCAGGTCTCCCGCGCGGTATCGAACCTCGAAGCGCACGTACAGACGCGCCTGCTGCATCGCACGACGCGCCATCTCGGCCTTACCGAAAGCGGCGAACGCTATTTCGAGCGCGCGAAATCGATCCTCGCGGAAATCGACTACGCGAACGCGGAGGCGCGCAACGCACTGCTGCGGCCGAGCGGCAAGATGCGCATTCATGCGATGACGGGGCTCGGGCAGAGTCATGTCGTGTCGTCGATCGTCCGCTACCAGGAGGACAACCCCGACGTGTCGGTCGAGCTGACGCTCGCGCAGCGGATGCCGAATCTCGTCGAGGAAGGCTACGACGTGTCGATCGTGACGGCTTCGCAGTTGCCCGATTCGGGTTACGTCGCGCAGACCTGCGGCACGAGCTGCAGCGTGCTCGTCGCGTCGCGCGAATACCTCGCGCGGCACGGCACGCCGCAGTCGCCCGACGATTTGCCGAACCACGTGTGCCTGCGCCTCGATACGCCTGCATCGCCGGCCGGCGAATGGCGGCTCGAGCGCAATGACGAAGAAGTGGCCGTCTACGAACTGCAGCCGGCACCGTTCCAGGTCAACGTGCCGGACGCGCTGTGCGTCGCGGTGCGCGCCGGGCGCGGGATCGCGTGCGTCGCACTGTATACGGTGCTCGACGACATCCGCGCCGGGCGGCTGATCCGCGTGCTGCCCGAGTACCGGCTGCAGACGGTGAGCGTGTACGCCGTCTACGCGACGCGCCGTTATCTCGACGCGAAGATCCGCACGTTCCTCGATCACCTGCGCACGACGCTCACGCCCGCGCTGGAGAACGACCTGCGCGAACTCGACCGTCTGACGGTCGAGCAGATGCCGGGCGGCCGCAAGCGCGCTTGACGGTGTGGGCGGGCGCGGCCGCGCATCAGGTGCAACCGAGCATGGAAATCGTATCGATATCGGTCTAACCTCGAAAGACCATCGATCGATACAAAATCTGGATGATTGAACTGCACCAGCTTCGCTGCTTCGTCGCGGTGGCCGAGGAGCTTCATTTCGGCCGCGCGGCCAGGCGGCTCTTCATGACGCAGCCGCCGCTCAGCCGGCAGATCCAGTTGCTCGAGCACGCGCTCGGCATCGCGCTGCTCGAACGCAGCAGCCGGCAGGTGAGCCTGACCGCGGCCGGCGAGCGTTTCCTGCGCGACGCGCGGCACATCCTCGAATTCTCCGCGCGGGCCGAGCAGGCCGCGCAGCGCGTCGCGCACGGCGGGGCCGGCCGCATCACGCTCGGCTTCACGGCCGTCAGCGCGTACCGGATGATCCCGATGCTGCTGGCGCACGCCGCGCACGCGCTGCCGGACGTCGACGTCGAATTGCGCGAGATGGTGTCGACCGTGCAGATCGACGCGCTCGCGTCGCGGATGCTCGACGCGGGTTTCGTGCGCCAGCGCGCCGCGCGCCAGCCGCTCGAATACCGGCTCGTGCAGCGCGAACCGATGCTGGTCGCGGTCGCGCAAGGCGCGCCGCTCGCCGCGTGCGAGCGCATCGGCCCCGACGATCTCGACCGGCAGCCGTTCATCGCGTATTCGCCGAACGAGGGGAAGTATTTCCACGACATGATCTCCGGCCTGTTCGCGAACGCCGGGCGGCTGCCGAACTACCTGCATTACGTCGGGCAGACGCATACGATCCTCGGCCTCGTGCGTGCGGGGCTCGGCGCGGCGCTCGTACCGGCGTCGGCGCGCGAGCTGCATGTGGACGGCGTGGTGTTCCGGCCGCTCGCTGGCGTCGACGCCGCAGCGGAGCTGTATCTCGCGTGGCGGGCGGACAACGACAACCCGGCGCTGCCCGTGTTCAACGCGATGGTCGAGCGGTTTCTCGCGCAGGAGCAGGGCGGCGCGGCGGCGTAGCACGTTCGGGCCGTGTCACAGGTTTTCAATCCGGAAGCTTGCGGCGCCGCGATGGCAAGCAATCCAGCGCCGCAACAACCTCGCCAATCCGAACCTGATCCTGGCGGGCCAGCATCTCGTGATTCCGGTCCGGTAGCGGTGGCGTGACGTGGACGAAGGTCGGTGAAGGGAAGTAAAAAACGCGCGGCCCGGCGGAGGCAATCCGCCGGGCCGCGCGCAGATTGGCGTCAGTGAGTGATCGACAGGAACAGGTACGCGGCGAACAGCGACAGGTGCACGACGCCGTGCAGCACCGTCGTGCGCCCCTGGCTGAGCGTCAGCGTGCTGACCAGCAAGGTGAGCGCCAGCAGCACGGTTTCCATCGCGCCGATGCCGAGCGTGAGCGGCTGGCCGATCCAGATGAACACGGCCGCGACGGTCGGGATCGTCAACCCGATGCTCGCGAGCGCCGAACCGAGCGCGAGGTTCATGCTGGTCTGCAGGCGGTTCGCGCGCGCGGCGGTGACGGCCGCGAGGCCTTCCGGCAGCAGCACGAGCGCGGCGATCACGATGCCGACCGCGGCTTCGGGCGCGCCGAGCTTCAGCACAGCGTGCTCGACGGCCGGCGACAGCAGCTTCGCGAGCAGCACGACCGCGACGAGGCTCGCGAACAGCAGCAGCATGCTGATCGCCGCGGTTCGGTTGCTCGGCGGCGCCGCGTGCACCGATTCGTTCGCGCTGTCGTGCTCGGTGAGGAAGTAGTCGCGGTGGCGCACGGTCTGCACGAACACGAATGCACCGTACAGCACGAGCGACGACACGCCGGCGAACGCGAGCTGCGATTTCGAAAAGAACGGGCCCGGTGCGGCGTTCAGGTAATTCGGCATCACGAGCGACAGCACCGACAGCGAAGCCAGCACCGCGAGCGCCTTGCTCGCGCCGCGCCCCTGGAAGTCCTGTTCGCCGTGCTTCCACGCGCCGACCAGCAGGCAGATGCCGACGATGCCGTTGCAGATGATCATCACGGCGGCGAACACGGTGTCGCGCGCGAGGCCCGATTTCTCCGGGCCCGCGCCGAGCATCACCGACACGATCAGCGCGACTTCGATGACGGTCACGGCAACCGCGAGCACGAGCGTGCCGAACGGTTCGCCGACGCGGTGCGCGACGACTTCCGCATGGTGGACGGCGGCGAACACGGCGCCGGCCAGTGCGGCGGCGAACACCGCGATGACGAGGCCTTCGGCCGGCACGGCGCGCGACAGCGCGAGTACCAGCCATGCGGCAAGCGGGGCCCAGAGGGTCCAGCGCGGGAGCTGGTTGGACGAGAGCGGCATGGAGGGTTTCCTTATGCGAGTGGCGGCGCGCGACGCGCCGTCACGGGGTGACGAAGCCCGGCCGTACTATCCGCCGAACGAGGACGATGAAACCGAAGGGTGGCCGCGCGAAATGGCGCTGCCTCGAGTTCGCCGCGATGAGGCGGCGACGGGCGCGGGCGGGCCGGAGCCCGTCGCTGGATGAAACGGTTCGATGCGGCTGGCCGCCGATGGCGGGGCGAATAATCGTGACGACGCGCCGGCCGGACGCTCGGTTCCGACCCCGGAAGGGCATCGGACGATGGACATCGGTGGCGGCGTGACACGCGGTTTCCCCCTGAAATCCGTCGAGTTGTCGAATTTTATCAGGCGTTTGGGGGCCGCAATCTCATATTCGAATGCTTTCATTGACCTTTCGGTTTACAAAAAGTGCCCCAATTCTTCAATTTTTTGTCTTTGTAGTTTCCGTAACGGTCTCTTGCACGACAAATTCGGGCTCGCCCTGACATAAATCTACCGACCGGTCGGTTTATAATCGCTCGCACTTCCACTTCATGACGGATCGCAAGCGATGGCTGTTTCCTCTGCACATTCGGTGAACTCGGGCGCGCTGGCGCCGTCGGCCATCGTCGGCGTGATCGGCGCCGGCGCGATGGGCGCGGGCATTGCACAGGTCGCGGCGGCGGCCGGCCATTCGGTGCTGCTGTACGACCTGAACGAAGCGGCCTGCGACAACGCGCTGGCCGGCATCCGCGCGCAGTTCGCGCGGCTCGCGGAGAAGGGGCGGCTCGAACCGGCACAGGCCGACGCGGCCGGCAACCGGATCCGCGCGGTGCGCGCGCTGGCCGATCTGGCGGGCGCCGCGCTGATCGTCGAGGCGGCGGCCGAACGGCTCGACGTGAAGCGCGACATTTTCGCGACGCTCGAACGCCATGTCGACGACGCGTGCCTGCTGGCGACCAACACGTCGTCGATCTCGATCACGTCGATCGCGGCCGGGCTGCGCGTGCCGCAGCGCGTCGCCGGCCTGCACTTCTTCAACCCGGCGCCGCTGATGGCGCTCGTCGAGGTGGTCAGCGGGCTGGCGACCGCGCCCGACGTTGCACAGGTCCTGTATGCGACCGCGGCCGCGTGGGGTAAACAACCCGTGATGGCGAAATCGACGCCGGGCTTCATCGTGAACCGCGTCGCGCGGCCGTATTACGCGGAGGCGCTGCGCGTGCTGAACGAGCAGGGCGGCGCGCCGGCGTCGATCGACGCGGTGATGCGCGAGGCCGGCGGCTTCCGGATGGGGCCGTTCGAGTTGATGGACCTGATCGGCCATGACGTGAACTTCGCGGTGACCGAATCGGTGTTCCGCGCGTACTTCAACGACCCGCGCTACACGCCGTCGCTGATCCAGCAGGAACTCGTGAACGCGGGTTTCCTCGGGCGCAAGTCGGGGCGCGGCTTCTATTCGTATGCGGCCGGCGCGACGCCGCCCGCGCCCGATCTCGAGCCGCAGCGCGATGCGCCGGCGGATGTCACGCTGTACGCGCAGGACGGCCCGGCCGCCGAGCTGCACGCGCGCTTCGCCGAACGCGTCGCGCTCGCGCGACCGGCCGGCGCGCATCCGGACGACCTGCTCGCGACGGCCGGCCGCGCATCGATCGCGCTGACCGACGGCCGCACGGCGACCGCGCGCGCCGCGCAAACGGGCGTGGCCGATCTCGTGCTCGTCGACCTCGCGCGCGATTACGCGCAGGCCGGGCTCGTCGCGCTGACGCGTGCGCTCCAGTGCAGCGATGCCGCCTATGCGGACGCGGTCGGTCTGTTCCAGCAGGCGGGCTTTCGCGTCGTCGGCGTGGCCGACGTGCCGGGGATGATCGCGATGCGCACCGTCGCGATGCTCGCGAACGAGGCGGCCGACACGGTGAACCAGGGCGTGTGCTCGCCCGCCGATCTCGATCTCGCGATGGAGAAGGGCGTGAACTACCCGTGCGGCCCGCTCGCGTGGGCCGATGCGATCGGCATCGGGCGTGTGTTTCGCGTGCTGTCGAACCTGGCGGCGAGCTACGGCGAGGACCGCTATCGCGTGTCGCCGCGCATCGCCGCGCTGCATGCGGCCGGCCGCACGTTCCGGTCGTAGCCGCCGGCCCCGGCCACTCCGATTACCCCGAACACGATAACGACATCACTCCATTGGAGGAGCACCCCGATGACCCACCCGACGCATCCCGCCGCCGCCCTCGAACCGATCGAGACCGCCAGCCGCGACGAACTGCAGGCGCTGCAGCTCGAGCGCCTCAAGTGGTCGCTGCGCCACGCGTACGACAACGTCCCGCACTATCGGCGCACGTTCGATGCGGCGGGCGTGCATCCGGACGACCTGAAGACGCTCGCCGATCTCGCGAAATTCCCGTTCTCGACGAAGAACGACTTGCGCGACAACTATCCGTTCGGGCTCTTCGCGGTGCCGCGCGAGCAGGTCGTGCGCGTGCATGCGTCGAGCGGCACGACGGGCAAGCCGACCGTGGTCGGCTACACCGCGCGCGACATCGACACATGGGCGAACGTGACCGCGCGTTCGATCCGCGCGGCCGGCGGCCGCCCGGGCGACACGCTGCACAACGCGTTCGGCTATGGCCTCTTCACGGGCGGCCTCGGGATTCATTACGGCGCGGAGCGGCTCGGCTGCATGGTCGTGCCGATGTCGGGCGGGCAGACCGAGAAGCAGGTGCAGCTGATCCGCGATTTCGAGCCGAAGATCATCCTCGTCACGCCGTCGTACATGCTGAACCTGATCGACGAGATGGTGCGGCAGGGGATGGACCCGGCCGAGTCGTCGCTGAAGATCGGCATCTTCGGCGCCGAGCCGTGGACGCAGGCGTTGCGCGAGGAAGTGGAGACGCGCGTGGGCATCGACGCGCTCGACATCTACGGACTGTCGGAAGTGATGGGCCCGGGCGTCGCGTGCGAATGCGTCGAGTCGAAGGACGGCCCGGTGATCTGGGAAGACCATTTCTACCCGGAGATCATCGATCCCGTCACGGGCGAAGTGCTGCCCGACGGCAGTCAGGGCGAGCTCGTGTTCACGTCGCTGACGAAGGAAGCGATGCCGGTGATCCGCTACCGCACGCGCGACCTCACAGCGCTGCTGCCGCCGACCGCGCGCGCGATGCGCCGTCTCGCGAAAATCACCGGCCGTTCCGACGACATGCTGATCGTGCGTGGCGTGAACGTGTTTCCGAGCCAGATCGAGGAGATCGTCGTCGCACTGCCGGCGCTGTCGGGCCAGTTCCAGATCACGCTGTCGCGCGACGGTCACATGGACCGGCTCGACATCGCGGTCGAACTGCGCTCCGAGGTTGCGGCGTCCGTTACCGAAAGCGATCGCGCCGTGCTCGCGCGCGAGTTGCAGCACCGGATCAAGACGATGGTCGGCGTGTCGTCCGGCGTGACGGTGCTCGCGGCGGGCGGCATACCCGCGACCTCGACCGGCAAGGCCCGGCGCGTGATCGACCGCCGCCAGGCCGCCTGATTCCGATGTTTGCCGTTCTACCCGAGGAAACCTGTTCGATGGATGGATTGAAGACCCTGGCCGTCGCGGTCGATGCGCGCGGCATCGCGACCGTTGCGCTGCAGCGCGGCGACGTGCTCAACGCGTTCGACGAGACGATGATCGCCGAGCTGACCGACGCATTCACGGCGCTCGGCCGGCGTGACGACGTGCGCGCGATCGTGCTGCGCTCGGATGGCCGCGCATTCTGTGCGGGCGCCGACCTGCAGTGGATGCAGCGCGCGAGCGCGAACGATGCGGCCGCGAACCTGCGTGACGCGCAGCGGTTCGCCGCGATGATGCGCGCGATCCGGCAGTGCCCGAAGCCGACGGTGGCTCGCGTGCAGGGCCACGCGTTCGGCGGCGGCGTGGGCCTGTGCGCGGCCTGCGACATCGTGATCGCGAGCGACCATGCGCGCTTTTCGGTGAGCGAGGCGCGTTTCGGAATCCTGCCGGCCGTGATCGGCCCGTATCTGGTCGAGGCGGTCGGCCAGCGCCAGGCGCGCCGGCTCGCGCTGACCGCGACGCAGCTCGCCGCCGGCGAAGCCGTCGCGATCGGCCTGATCCACCAGGCCGTGCCGCTCGACGCGCTCGACGAAGCGCTCGAACGGACGCTCGCCGAACTCGCTCGCAACGGCCCGAACGCGCTGATGGAAATCAAGCGCTTCTTCGACGCGATCGGCGAGTATCCGCCGTCGGACGAGCGCGCGGCGTTCACCGCACAGACGATCTCCCGCGTGCGGGCGACGCCGGAGGCGAAGGAGGGCTTCGCCGCGTTCTTCGCGAAGCGGCCGCCGGCGTGGGAAGCGGGCGCCGAGTAAGGGCAAAGCACGACGATCGACGGCTAAGCGCGCCCGGCCGCATTTTGCGTCTCGGGCGCGGGCGCTTGCTCTACAATGCGTGACCCCCGGCACGCTGCCGGCCCAGCCCCGACCGATTCTTCGCCCGATGATCGTCAACCGCCTTATCTCCGAGATCCTGTTCGGCTTCACCGGCCTGATCGGCATCATCAATCCGATCGGCATCGCGTTCCTGTTTCTCGAGCGGACCGAGGCGCTCACCGAGCACGAGCGCGACCTGCTCGCGAGGAAGGTGGCGTTCAACGCGTTCATCGTGCTGATGGTCGCGTTCTTCGCCGGCACGCCCGTGCTGCATTTCTTCGGGATCTCGATGGAGGCGCTGCGGATCGGCGGCGGCCTGGCGGTCGCGGTGGCGGGCTGGCAGATGCTGAACGAGCCCGACGTGCCGGGCGGCGGCGACACGCCGGTCAAGCCGATCGACGCGAACGCGATCATGACGCGCGCGTTCTTCCCGCTGACCGTGCCGCTGACGGTCGGCCCCGGCTCGATCTCGACCGCGATCGCGCTGAATGCGAACCGCACGCACAAGCTGTCGGAGTTCATGCTGTCGAGCATCGTATCGATTGCCGTGTCCGTGCTCGTCGCCGTGGTGATCTGGCAAACCTACAGCCGCGCCGCGCTGCTGTCGCGCTACCTCGGCACCGAAGGCACCAAGGTCGCGATGCGCGTGTCGGCGTTCCTGCTGCTGTGCATCGGCGTGCAGATCATGTTGACCGGCTTCTCCGCGTTCCTGCAGCCGATCGCCGACCAGGTCAAGTAACCCGCCCGTCCTTTTCCGCGTTGCGACCGTGCGCCCGATGCGCGCGGCGTGCCGGCGTGCGCGCCCTGCGCGTTTGCGCGGTGCGGGATAACATGCGACGTCTGGCGGATGCGCGGCGCACCGTTCGCGCCCTGCGCGCCGAATGACGGCGCGCATCCGGCCGCAAGCTCAACTTCAATGACGAGGCGTGCGATGGAATACGTGAAATTCGGATCGACCGGGCTGGAAGTATCGAAACTGGTGCTGGGCTGCATGACGTTCGGCGAGCCGTCGCGCGGCACGCATCCGTGGACGCTGCCGGAAGCGGAAAGCCGCCCGATCATCCAGCGGGCGGTCGAAGCCGGCATCAACTTCTTCGATACCGCGAACATGTATTCGGACGGCACGTCGGAGGAGATCGTCGGCCGCGCGCTGCGCGATTTCACGAAGCGCGACGACGTCGTGATCGCGACCAAGGTGTTCTACCGGATGCGGCCGGGGCCGAACGGCGCGGGCCTGTCGCGCAAGGCGATCATGACCGACATCGACCAGAGCCTGAAGCGGCTCGGCACCGATTACGTCGACCTCTACCAGATTCATCGCTGGGATTACGGCACGCCGATCGAGGAGACGCTCGAGGCGCTGCACGACGTCGTGAAGGCCGGCAAGGCGCGCTATATCGGTGCGTCGTCGATGTTCGCGTGGCAGTTCGCGAAGGCGCTGTACACGTCGAAGCAGAACGGCTGGACCCGCTTCGTCAGCATGCAGAACCACCTGAACCTGCTGTATCGCGAGGAAGAGCGGGAAATGCTGCCGCTGTGCGAATCCGAGGGCATCGCGGTGATTCCGTGGAGCCCGCTCGCACGCGGCCGCCTGACGCGCAACTGGGACGAATCGTCGGAACGGCAGCAGAAGGACGACGTCGGCCAGCGGCTGTACGACGCGACGGCCGATGCGGACAAGGCGGTCGTCGACGCTGTCGCCGCGATTGCCGCCGCGCGCAACGTGCCGCGCGCGCAGGTCGCGCTCGCATGGGTCGCGCAAAAGCGCGGCGTCACCGCGCCGATCGTTGGCATCTCGAAGCCGCAGCAGCTGGACGATGCGCTCGGCGCGCTCGAATTGAAACTGACCGACGACGAGATCGCCACGCTCGAAGGCCCGTACGTGCCGCATGCGATCGCCGGGTTCAACTGAGCGCGGTATCTCGCCGGGCGGCGCCGCGCGCCGGGATCAGCGCGCGGCGTCGAGCATCGGGTAGGTGAACAGGCCGAAGTGGACGACGTTCAGCCCCACATGCGCGAGCGCGGAGGCGAGCAGTCCGCCGCGCCGCCACGCGAGGCCGTAGCCGACGCCCGCCGCCGTGCCGAGCACGATCCATTGCCAGCCGCCGGCCGCGTGCGCGGCGCCGAACAGTACTGCGCCGATCGCGAGCGCGGCCCACGGGCCCCATGCGGACGCGCGGAGCGCGCGCGTCAGCCCGCCTTGCACGTAGCCGCGGAACAGCGCTTCCTCGGCGAGCGTCACGAGCAGCAGGTTGTTCACGAGCCACAGCCAGCCCGACGCCGGCCATTTGGGCGCCCAGCCGACCATCCCGAACGCGAGCGCGCCGGCCAGGCATGCGGCGGCCGTCGCGACGGCCGCCACCGCGCCCGTGCGCAGCGCGCGCGGCAGCGTGACATCGGGTGCGACCCACGGCAGCACCCACAGCAGCCACAGGCCGACCAGCGGCTTGTCGAGATTCAGGTACATCGTGAACGGCACGGCGTCCGGCGTGAAGCGCGTCGGGGCGATCACGAGCGGATTGTGGAAACCGGGGATCAGGTGCAGGCTCAGCGCGATCGCGAGCGCGGCAAATACCGCGTGCGCGGCGATCCGCACCGCGAGCGGGCGCGCGGGTGACACGCCCCACGCGGCCGCGGCCAGCAGCGCTAGCGGCGCCAGCGCGACCGGTTCGAGCTTGCCGAACGCCAGCGCGCCGGCATAGCCGAGCACGGCCAGAATGAGGCTCAGGCCGTGCTGCGGGCGATACCACACGAGTGCGGCGGCCGCGAACAGGGCGAGCCAGATCGTGGCGCACGGAAGGAGCGAAAGGGACATGACAGGAAACGCATAGGTCGGACAAGACGCCGCGCATCATACAGCAGGCGCGGCGACATGCCGCCGGGCCGGCGCCGGCCGGTCGGCCGTCAGCGGCCGGCGACCTCGGTGACGCCGTCGCGGGTCGGGATGTCGACGCTGTTGCGCACGCGCATCCGCCGCCGGTACCAGAATGTCCACATCAGCAGACAGCCGAACACGGTGTAGCCCATGATCGGCGACACGACCAGCACGCGCTCGACGGGCCAGGTCACGACCATCCAGCAGCGCAGCAGCATCTCCAGCGTCATGAAGGCGCCCCATACGAAGGTCATCCGGCGGAGCATCTGCCGCAGCCCCGGCTGTGCTGCCCAGACCGATTCGAAGTGCGCGGCGCCGCCGGCCATTTCCCGCGCCACGGTGGCGCGGGCCAGATAGAAGATCAGCGGACGTTCGCGGAACAGGGACAGCAGGAACACGATGCCGATCGTGCCCGACGCGAGCGACTCGCGCATCAGCAGCGTGCGCGGGCTGCCGCCGAACGCCATTCCGGCGATCGACAGCGCGATGCCGAGCAGCACGATAGCCGCCACCGCGTCGACGCGGCGCGAGCGGACGAATTCGACAATCGACCAGATGATCGGCGGAACCGCCGACGCGTAAAGCGCGCCGGTTTCGCCGAAATACGGATGCGCGACCCGGTACGCGACCCAGGGCAGCAGCAGGTTGACGAAGAGTTCGAGAATCAGGCCGGCTCGCGGTTTCACGGTACGCAATTCCACGCAGGTTGGGGCGAACGCGCGACGGGCGTGGTTGCCCGCGGCTGCCCTGAAAAGGGTTCGGTCCAGTATATCGAAGAATCGCGCCGGGCTGCGGTGTTGCAACGGCCGTTCGCCGCCGGCGCGTTGGTCACGCATCACGCATTGGGGCTGCCGGCAGCGTGATCGTGACCGTGGTGCCGTGCCGCACGACGCTATGCACGTGGATCTCGCCTGCGTGCCGTTCGACGACCGCCTTGACGAACGCCATGCCGAGCCCGACGCCGCCGGTTTCCGGTTGTCCTGCGGTGCGAAAGCGCCGGTAGCGCTCGAACAGCCGCGTCTGGTCCGTGCTGCTGATCCCGCATCCGCTGTCGCGAATCGTGCAGCGCACGGTCTTGCCGTCGGCGCTCGGCTCGACCCGGCATTCGACGCTCGTCAGCGATGCGCTGTACTTGATCGCGTTGTCCAGCAGGTTGATCAGCGCGCGCGACAGCAGGGCCGGGTCGCCGAGCACGATCGCGTCGTCGCGGCGCGGCACGTCGTCCATCGAAATGAGCTTCTGGTGCGCGTGCGGCCAGACCGCGTCGCGCGCCTCGTTCATCAGGTCGGCGAGGTTGACCGGCACGCGCTCGTATTCGCTGGCCTCCGCACGCGACAGCTGAGCGAAACCGTCGGCCATCGCCAGCGTGTGCCGCACGAGTTTGCCGATTCTCGCGAACTGCCGCTTCTTCTGCGCGTCGTCCGCATGCTGTTCCTGCGTGGCGATCAGGATGATCAGCGACGTCAGCGGCGCGCGCATGTCGTGCGAGAACAGCGTCAGCATGTCGTTGCGCTGGCGCTCGAGCATGTCGCGGCGTACGTAAGCGTTGCGCAAGGTCTCCAGCGCTTGATGAATGCGGGTGATCTCGGGCGCGATTCCGCGCGGCATCGCGACGTGAGCCGTATCGCCGTTGCTGAGCGCGATGATCCGGCGGCCGAGCGTATCGAGCGGCTTCGACAGCAGCCGCTGCGTGCCGCGCGCGAGCGAGAACAGGATCGCGATGCTGAGCGCCGTCGCGAACGCCGACATCGCAACCTTGATCCGGGCCGTGTTCCGGTCCGAAATGACACGACGCCGGGCAACGTCGATGACACGGTCGCGCAGCAGTTCGCACGGCCGGAAGTACGGGACGATCGTCCTGGAAAAATCGGCGGCGCTCATCGTGTAGGCGCCAGTCTGGCCGTTCGCGACGATCGTGTCGACGAGCGGGAGAAGATGAGTGTCGAACGCCGCGTTCAGCTGTGCATACTCGCGCGCCACGTCGACATCGTCGAGCTGCGCGCCGATCGCGCCGTCGACCAATGCGCGCAATTGCTCGATGCGTCCGCGCATCCGCATGATGTCCGCGAACTGCGCGCGGTCGAGCGGCTGCCGCGCGAACATCGGGGCAATGAGCAGCGAACCCGTGCGCCCCGCGTATTCCCGGAGGTCGCTCAGCAGCCGCGCCAGCAGGATCGCGCCCGACGTGTGCGGGTCGCGCATTGCCGTATCGGTCATCGCGCCGTCGATCAGTAACGAAACCGTGTCGACGGCCCGGAACAGGTGCGCCTGCGCGTGCTGGATATCGTGAACGGTCCGTGACGCGAGCGGCCGTGCGTCGAGCGCGTCGACTTCCGCGCGTGCGTCGGCGAGCGTGACCCGGATCGCGTCGAGCGCGTGCAGCAGGTTGCCGCGCTTGCGATCGTCGAGTGCGCTCGCCTGCCCGATGCCGGCGCGAAAGTGTTCGAGCGCCTCGTCGGATCGCGCACGCGCGGCGAGCAGGTTGCGCACTTCCGTCGCTTCGTCGTGCTGCAGGCGTACCAGCAGGTCGTTCGTCGGGCCGCGCTCGGCCGAGATCATGTTGGCCGCGACCATCGCGCCGTGGATTAATTCGAAGCCTTGCAGGTCGGCGTTTTCCTGCCGGTATTGCCGGAAACTTCCCCAGACGATCGTGCCGCACAGCAAGGCCAGCAGCGTGGTGACGAGCGCGAAGCCGATATGCGTCTTCTGCTGGATCGTCAGCGATCGACCGTTGTTTGCATATTCCCGATTAAATGACATATTCATGACGCGTCATGTTTGCAAGCTATCCCGGGTAGGCCCGGGTTCTCGGCCTGTCGGCGCCGTTGCGCCGTGAGGTTCAACAGGTATTTCGCCGTCACGCGGCGGCAACGATCCTGACCGGGATGCCGGATCGCGCGTTGCACAGGATCGCCTTGCGCCACCTTCCTGTCGACACCGGATGAATCGTGCTTGACTCGGGGGAAACCCTGATCTCTGGTTCGACGGGTGGGGTGTTGCGGCTAATGGTTTGGATTGCGAATGTTTTGAATCGCCGTGTATGGCCGGAGAACGGCTTGAAATCGCTTCGGATGACGACAGCAGGGAAGAGGGCGCTGGAGGGGAATCGTTCGGCAAACGTTTGCGTCGCCCATGTCCGGGGCGACTCTTGCGGGAGGAACAACGGCACGCGTGCCGCGGCACGAATCGTTGCCGCGGCCGCGTGCGCCGTCAGGCGACGGCAGGCTGGACGATGATTTTCACGTTCCGGTCCTTGTGGTTGACCAGTTCTTCGAAGCCTTGCGTGACGATGTCGCCGAGCGCGATGCGTCCGGTGATGAGCGGCTGCACGTCGATGCGGCCGTCCGCGATGAAGCGGATCACGTCCGCGAATTCGCCGTTGTACGCGAGCGAGCCGATCACTTCCTTCTCGGTCGACACGATGTCGAAGAAGTTGAACGACGTCGGTTCCTCGAAGATGCCGACCATCACCGACTTGCCGGCCTTGCGGATCACGTCGATCGCCAGTTTCGCGGTGGCCGTGTGCCCGATGCACTCGAACGACACGTCGGCGCCGTAGCCGCCCGTCAGCGCCTTGACTTCCGCGATCGCGTCGGACGTCTTCGGATCGATGACGATGCTCGCGCCGACTTCCAGCGCCTTCTGCTTGCGCGCGGCCGACATTTCGAGCGCGATCACGCGCCCGGCGCCGGCGGCCTTCGCGCACATGATCGTGCACAGGCCGATCGTGCCCGCGCCGACCACGACGACGGTCTGCCCGACGATGTTGCCGGCCTTCTTCACCGCGTGCAGCCCGACCGCGAGCGGTTCGATCAGCGCGCCGGCTTCGGTCGGGAAGTTGTCGGGCAGCTTGTACAGCAGCTCGGCCGGCACGTTCACGTATTCGGCGAACGCGCCGTTGTTCATCAGCCCGGTGAACGCGAGGTTTTCGCAGATGTTGTACAGCCCGTGCCTGCAATACCAGCAGGTGCCGCAATGCTGGCACGCGTCGGCCGTCACGCGGTCGCCGACCGCGAAGCCCGTCACGCCCGCGCCGAGTTCGGCGATCTCGCCGCTGAACTCGTGGCCGAGGATGCACTGGCCCTTCAATCCCGTCAGCGGATGCGGCGCATCGACCGGGATGAACACGGGGCCCGCGACGTATTCGTGCAGATCGGAGCCGCAGATGCCGCACCAGTGCACGCGAATCGTGACCCAGCCGGCCGGCGGGCGCTCCGGAACGGGAACCTCTTCGACGCGGATGTCGTGGCGGCCGCGCCAGACGGCGGCTTTCATGCTGCGGGCGGTAGTCGGTGCCGGTGTACTCACGTTGCTGTCTCCGTCAGGTTGTCGTCGGGCGTGAGGCGTCGCTGCCGGTGCGCCCGTCGCGCGATTGCGCGATCGAACGGTATGCAGGAACGGGGCCAGCGTGAATCGGTGCGGTGCGGGGTGGTCGGGCAGGGGCGGAAGTGTGCGACGCACTATTGCGCTATACGCTTCTCAGGAAGCGATATGACGAGAGTCCGTGCGTGAATTTGCTGCGGTTGCGCAGTCGCGGGCCGGGTGAGACGCCGGGACGTTCGTCTCAGCGAAATGAGACGAATCGCGAGACGAACGGCGTTGGTGCGATTCGAAGCGCGCTCAGGCGACGACTTCGTCCACCGCGACCGGCGCGAGCGGCGTGAATCCGGCGGCGCGGTACAGCGGCTGACCGGCCTCGGTCGACACGAGCCACACACGCCGCGCGCCACGTTGGCGCGCGTGCGCGACGATCGCGGCGAGCAACTGCATTGCGAGGCCACGGCGCCGGTATGCGTCCGCCGTCCCGACCCGGTCGACGACGATATCGCGCGCCGACGCGAAGCCGTAGCGCGCGGTGGCCGCGATTTGCTCGTCCAGCCGGTGCGCGAACAGGAACGCGGCCGGATTCGGCTGGAACGGCGGAAATGGGGCGCTCGCATTGAACGCGTCGATGTCGCTCGACGCGCGACAGGCGAGTGCTTTCGCGAGGGCGTCATCGCCGGACAGCACGCCGATATCGGCGGCCATGAAATGCTCGTCCGACAGCCGGCGCGTCCTGCCTTGCAGCGCGGGCGGCAGCGGTGCGGCGCCATAGCGCGTGATCCATGCGCCGACGGCGAACGGGCCGTCGCTGCACACGGGCGCGCCCTCGATCATGAAATGCTCGAAAGGCCGGCCCATGCCGCCATCGAACTGTACGACGTGGCCGTCCGGGCTGTCGTGCAGCGGCGCGTCGCGCCGGTCGCGCGCGGCGCAGTACCCGGCGATGAAGGTGCGCACGGCGGCCTTGCGGTGGAGGAAGGTCGACCAGACCGAGTCGAGCGGAAGCGTGGCGTCAGCGGGGGAGGCAGTCGGCATGCGTATGTACGCGGCGGCGTCGGGGCGAAGCCGACAGCTTAGATCAGGATGCCGTCGCTGTCGCGCCGGCCCATTGCAGCGATCGGCGAAACGCATCGTTGCGCAACTTTCCCTTTACTTGAAGTTAACTTCAATTTGTATCATGTGCGCCAGTCCGATCGCGGCCGCCGTCGCCGGCGCGGCGATCGGACTGGCGCCGGTGCCGTTCAACCTGCACGTCAATCCTTCAAGCATGCCGAACACCATGGAAAGCCCGATCTGCGAAGAAGATGTGTCGTGCGAAGCGCCGGCATCTGGCGAACACGATGCGATGCCACTGCACGGCGGCGGCGTCGGGCATCCGCTCGTGACGATCGGCCGCGCGCCGGTTCGGGGGCATGCCGCGGCCGCGATGTCGCCGTTGCGCCCGCAACTGTTCGTCACGGTGCTGGAGGCTGGCGATGACGGGTTGCTGATTCGCTGGGTCGAGAGCGGCCGTTGCCATTACGGCGAGCAGCGCTGGCGCCTGCGTGTCGCGTTGCAGCCGGGCCGCTGTGCGATCTCGGGGCGGTCGATCGAGCCCGGCGAGCCGGTGTTCCGGCCGGTGCGGCGGCCCGTGCCCGCGAATGGCGACGAGATGATCTGCCCGGCGTCGCTGCCGTGCGCGGCTGGCGCGGCGCGGGCGGACGTTGCGCCCGAGGACGACACTGCGCGGGATCCGGCCGACGTTCTCGACTGAACGCCGGCCGGCCGCTGCGCCGCGCTACTTCTTCAGATCGTGCCGGTACTGGATGAACCCGGCATTGTTCGCGAGCCTGTCGTACAGCGCGCGCGCGGTCGTGTTGGTTTCATGCGTGAGCCAGTACACGCGGCTCGCGCCGGCTTCGCGGGCGCGTTCGTACACGGCCTCGATCAGCGCGCCGCCCGCGCCTTGCCCGCGTGCGTCGGGCGCCGTGTACAGGTCCTGCAGGTAGCAGTACGGCCCTTCGGTCCAGCACGAGCGGTGGTAGATCGAATGCACGATCCCGACCAGCGCGCCCGATGCGTCGAATGCACCGAGCACGAACATCGGCTCGGCGGGATCCATCAGGCGCGCCCACGTCGTCGCGAACACGGCATCGCTCAGCGCGGTGTCGTAGAACTTCTGATAACCCTGCCACAGCGGGCGCCACGCAGCTTCGTCGGCGGCGACGAGCGGGCGCACCGTGACGCGCGTCGCGTCGTTCGCGCGGGCGGCCGCGTCGCGCGCGTTCGCCTGCGCGTGGCGGATCGCGGTGAGCGACCGGCGCTGCTCGCCCTGTGCGTCGAAGTTCTCCGGCGCGAGCCACGCGTCGAACGCGGCGCGTACAGCCGGCCATTCGCCGTCGACGATCGAATACCACGCGGTGTCGCGACTGCGGCCCTTGTAGACGATCGCCTGCCGGAACGTGCCTTCGTAGCGGAAGCCGAGCCGCGCGGCCGCCTTGCGCGAGGGCGCGTTCAGGTCGTCGCACTTCCATTCGTAGCGCCGGTAGCCGAGCGTGTCGAACGCATACTTCATCAGCAGGTACTGCGCTTCGGTCGACACGGGCGTGTGCTTGAGCAGCGGCGAGAACGTGACGGAGCCGACCTCGATCACGCCGTTGGCCGGATCGATGCGCATCAGCGCGAGCGTGCCGACCGCGCGGCCCGTGGCAACGTCGATCACCGTGTAGTGCAGCGGATCGGCGCTTGCCTGCGCGCCGCGCGCGTAGTCGCGGTAGCCCGACTCGTCCGTGTACGGCCCGTGCGCGAGATAGGTCCAGTCGCTGCCGTCGGGCGCCTGCGCGTAGGCGGCGTACAGGTCGGCCGCGTGACGCTCGGCGTCGAGCGGTTCGAGCCGGCAGTAGCGGCCCTCGAGCACGATGCGCTCGGGGCGCGGGCGCGCGGACCAGTCGGGAACGGGGTGGCCGATGGGTTGCTGGAAGGCGTTGGTGAGCGTGGACAAGGTCGATCTCGCTTCGGTTGGCGGCCGGCGACATGCCGGCATGCAGACGATCGTAGTCGTGACGAGGTACCATGAAAAGCGCCACAGATCGGCAAATTTATGGTGCCACGCCACGGGCGCCACTAGCCGTGCGCCGTGCTCCGACACTTTCACGCTGCGATGTTCCGATGACGACTGCCTTTCCTTCCGGCGACTCTCCGTTACTGCCGCTCGACGCGCCGCTGGCGCGCACGCCGGGCGCGCCTTCGCTGCAGCGCCAGTTGCTGCGCCGCGTGCGCGACGCGATTCTCGGCGGTGCGATGCCCGCCGGCACGCGGCTGCCCGGCACGCGCGCGCTGGCCGAGACGCTCGGCGTGTCGCGCAATACGACGGCCGCCGTCTACGAGCAGCTCGTCGCCGAAGGCTTCCTGCAGTCCGACCGCCGCGGCACGCGCGTGGTCGGGCTGTCGCGGCCGGCGCCGCCGCGCCGGCGTGCCGCGCCGCCGGCCGTCGCGCAGCGGCTCGGCCGGATTCGCCCGAGCCTCGTCGGCAGCGGCGAATCGGAGGGCTTCCGGCCGGGCGTGCCCGCGCTATCGCATTTCCCGGTAGACGCGTGGCGGCACGCGATCGACCGCGCGCTGCGCCGCGCCGCCCGTGACCTGCTCGCCTATGGAGATCCGCTCGGCGAACGCGCGCTGCGCGAATCGATCGCGCGGCACCTGGCCGTGACGCGCGGCGTGCGCTGCGATCCCGAGCAGATCGTGATCACCGAAGGCGCGCAGGGCGCGATTGCGCTGTGCGCGCAGTTGCTGACGAACCCGGGCGAGACGGTGTGGGTCGAGGAGCCCGGCTATCGCGGCGCGCGCACCGCGATGCAGGCAGCCGACCTCGATGTCGTGCCGATGCCGGTCGACGCCGAAGGGCTGCGCGCGGAAGAGGACGACTGGCGCGAGCGGACGCCGCGCCTCGTCTATACGACGCCGTCGAACCAGTTCCCGACCGGCGCCGTGCTGTCGATCTCGCGGCGGCTCGCGCTGATCGATGCCGCGCGCCGGCATCGCGCGTGGATCATCGAGGACGACTACGACAGCGAATTCCGCCACACCGGCGAGCCGATCGGCGCGATGCACGGGCTCGCGCCCGATTCGCCGGTGGTCTACCTCGGCTCGTTCAGCAAGACGATGTTTCCGGCGCTGCGGATCGGCTTTCTGGTGCTGCCCGAGGCGCTGCTGGCCGCGGTGCGGACGGTGTTGCCGGAGATGCTGCGCGGCGGGACGCGCCACGTGCAACTCGCGCTGGCCGATTTCATCGAGACAGGCGAGTACGGCCGGCATCTGGGGCGGATGCGCCGGCTGTATCGCGACCGGCGGCGGTTGCTGCTCGCCGCGCTCGGCGGCAGCCTGAGCGTGCCGCACCAGGTCGAGGGCGGGCCGTGCGGTTTGCATCTCGCGCTGCGGCTGCCCGCGCGCTACCGCGACCGCGCGATCGTCGACGCGGCGCGCGCGCATGGCATCGGCCCGTTTCCGCTGTCGGGTTTTTCGATTCATGCGGAGTCGGCGGCCAACGGGCTCGTGCTCGGCTTCGGCAATACGTCGGCCGATGCGTTCGAGCCGATGTTGCGGACGTTGTCGGCGATCGCGGAGCGGGTCGGCGGGGATTGAACGGTCGCCGGACTTGTGCGGATTGACGAATCGCGCGCTTTGTTCGAAACGAACGCCGTCGCGGCTCCGCGGCCGCTGAATCACCCGGCATGCGGGTTTTGATTCGTATGTTCCATCGGGCCGCGTGGACTATAAATGGATGCGTGTACCGGTGCTTGTCGGGTGCCTGCGCGTCTCGCGCAAGTCGGCGCCGCGACTGCCGGGGGAGGTGCACCGTGGTTCGCCAGACGCTTGCTCGCGCCGTGCTTCGCACCGCGTTGATCGGGGGCGTATTTGCCGGTTTCTTGCTACCGCCGCCAGCCGCCATTGCGGGGACCCTCGCACCGCCCGTCAAACCTGCCATGAAGGAAAGGCCGGCCGCCGCGCCTTACGCGATGCCGGTCGATTTTCCGGCGATCGTCGACCGCTACGGCCCGGCGGTCGTGACCATCATGACCGCCGCGCCCGACCAGCAGGCCGGCGGGCCGTCCTTCGCGATTCTCGATCCCGACGATCCGCTCGCCGCGTTCTTCCGGCGCGGCGCGCCCGCGCCCGCGCAGGGATCGCAGGCGCCGCCGCCCGACACGGCGCTGCGCGCGGTATCGGGCAGCGGCTCAGGCTTCATCGTCAGCGCCGACGGCCTGATCCTGACGTCCGCGCACGTGGTCGACGATGCGACCGACGTGACGGTGCGGCTCACCGACCGCCGCGAATTCAAGGCGACGGTGCTGGCCGTCGATCCGCAAAGCGACGTCGCCGTGCTGCGTGTCAACGCAACGAAGCTGCCGTTCGTGCGCATCGGCGATTCGGCGAAGGTGCGTGCGGGTGAGCCGGTGATGACGATCGGTGCGCCGGACGGATCGGGCAATACGGTCACGGCCGGCATCGTCAGCGCGACGTCGCACCGGCTGCCGGACGGCAGCGCGTTTCCGTTTTTCGAAACCGATATCGCGCCGAATCCCGACAACTCGGGCGGCCCCGTGTTCAATCGCGCGGGCGATGTGATCGGCATTGCGGTGCAGGTCTATACGGGCGCCGACCGCTACGCGAGCATGACGTTCGCGATCCCGATCGCGTTCGCGGCAAAGGTGCGTGCGCAGCTACAGACGCAGATGCAGGCGCAACAGGCGCAGGCTCAGGCGCCGGCGCAGGGCGCGCCGTCAGTCAACGCGTTCGGCGTCGACGTGCAGGATGTCGGCATCGGGCTGGCCGCGGCGTTCGGGCTGCCGCGTCCGGCGGGCGCGCTCGTCAACGGCGTCGCGCCCGGCTCGCCGGCCGCCGCGGCCGGCGTGAAGCCCGGCGACGTGATCGTGAAGCTGGGCGACAAGGCGATCGGCCGCTCGGCCGAACTGAACGACCTGGCCGCCGCGCTGTCACCCGGCGAGAAGGCGTCGCTGCGGGTGATTCGCAAGCGCGCGCCGGTGATGCTGACGATCACGGGCGCCGACGACGCGGCCGGCAGCGTGGGCACGACAGTCGGCATGATTGCGCCGAAGGCCGCTGCACGGCCGGGGGCGGGCGAAGGCGGCGATCGCCTCGGGCTGACGATGCATGCGCTGAGCGACGACGAGCGCCGCTCGACGGGGCTCGCGGTCGGGATGATGGTGGACGCGGTGCACGGCCCGGCAGCGAGGGCGGGCATCCAGCCGGGAGACGTCGTGCTCGAGATCAACGACACGCTGCTCGAGACGCCGGACGACGTGCAGTCGCTCGAAGCGAACGGCACCGTGATCGCGCTGCTGATCCAGCGTAATAACGCGAGGAAGTTTGTGTCGGTGCGGGTGCGGTAGGGGGGTGACGTGGCTGGCATCGTGCGCCTGCCATCGTCCAGTATCGCTGGCAGACGGCCAGGCGTTCAGGAGCCATCCCGCATGAAAGCGGCGTTCTTTATCGTAGTTGTATGCAGGCGCAGGGGCTGGTAGAGGCATATCGCGCCGGCATCCATGCGCCCCCGACTTGTTCGGGGGTTTTTGGGGGGGGCTTCGTGGAATTCAGTGGATGTCGCTTGCCGACCCGGAGCGGACGGTCTGCATTCTCCCAAACGGCCATTCGAGCATGCTACGCCGGCTTGCTATCATGGCACTTGGCTCCATCCGCAAGATGCGGTGCGTGGAACCCACGGAGAAATATCTGCATGGAGAAGTTAAGGGACAATCAGCCATTAGGCGTCTTTTCCGACGTTAGAGGCCACTTCCGGTCCGAATATCAGATCGGGCGCAGGTTGGTCTGGGTGAGATGTCACCATCGCCTGAATTGCTTGGAGTGCGTTGGCAAGACCGATGAGATCTTGCCCAATATATGGGCCGCAATACCAGATGCGATCGCCATTGCTGAGGGCTATTCCAGGAATCAGATCCCCGATTTCTGGAGGACGCACGATAAATCTAAACGGGAAGGGCCACGCCTGGACGTGTGGGGTATAGCCGTTACGCCGGAACTTGGCGAAGCAAGCTTCGATATTTCTCGCAATCACAGCTTCGATTACTCGTCACCGACCTTTTTCAAGGACGATTACTGGAACGACCAGCCGGTTTTACTACCTGAGTTGCCTGCCCCCTATCACGTGTACGTCATCCGAAACGGGGCCGGCCAACTCAGCGTCGCCATCGATCGATAGCGAGAGCTTATCTTAAGCGATACGACGGGCCGTAAATGCTTACATCACCGGATTAGCGCTAGCGTCGATAACAATCCCCCCTTAACCCGACCGTCCGCTCCTGGCCGATTACCGCCCGACGCGGTCAGCACATGCTGCCATGACCAGACCTTCGCCCAGTTCGAAAGGAAATGCAAAGCGTCGAGGAGCATCCTGCTTCCACTCCGTCAAAGCCCGCAGCGCTTCGCTGCTAACCGAAAGTCGCCGCTATCAGGTGCCGTTCAGAGTATGCAATCAAGGCGAATATGATCAGCCCTGTCACGATCCCTGCAACGCGCCCGGTCGTGACATTCGTCGATTTGGCCACGATATCGCCGGCATTGCGCCGTTCTTTAAGGCGATTCATGGCGTAAAGCACGGCAGCCAATGCCGCCGCCCGGACAATTGCACTCTGAATAGTCATATATCCCCCGGCTGATCTATTTGATCTAGTGTGTCGTCGATAGATGGTTATCAGGCGACGGCGAACCATTTTGTTGGTATGCGCCTTTGAGATGCTCGCGAGGGCAATTGTGGACGATTTGAGTCACGGTGTCGAACGACCGTTCATGGCCGAACGCAGACGCTCTTTCTCGCACCCCCAAGAAATCCGCGAAGAACTTTTTTCCATTGCGCACCCCCCACGCGGCGCGTGCGCGGAGGACATTCGCTTGCAACCGAACCTGCCGATCGATTCCGCTGCGGCTTCGCCGCGCCACGCGACGCTGATCCTGCTGTGTGCGTTCTCGGTGCTGCCGCTGAGCCTGTTCCTGCCGTCGCTGCCGGCGATCGCGCGCGACTTGCGCGCCGACTATGCGCTCGTCGCGCTGTCGCTCGGCGGGTACGCGGCGGTGGCCGCGTCGCTCGAGTTCGTGATGGGGCCGCTGTCGGACCGGTTCGGGCGAAGGCCGATCGTGCTGGCGAGCGTCGGCGTGTTCGCGCTCGGCTCGCTCGGTTGCGCGATGGCGACCGATATCCGCGTGTTTCTCGCGTGCCGGCTGATGCAGGCGGCGATCACGTCGGTCTATCCGGTGTCGATGGCGACGATCCGCGACACCGGCGGCGGCGGCCGCGCGGCGAGCCGGATCGGCTATGCGGCGATGGCGGCCGCGTTCGCGCCGATGCTCGGCCCGACGCTCGGCGGCGTGCTCGATCAGACGGTGGGCTGGCGCGCAAGCTTCTGGTTGCTCGGCGCGGCCGGCGTCGTGCTGTTCGGCTGGTGCGCGTTCGATCTCGTCGAAACGCACACGAACCGGTCGTCGAGTCTCGGGCGGCAGCTTCGCGCGTATCCGGCGCTGCTCCGCGCCCGCCGTTTCTGGGCCTATGCGCTCTGCATGGCGTTTTCGACGGGCTCGTTCTACGCGTTCCTGGCCGGCGCGCCGCTCGCCGCAAAAACGCTGTTCGGCATCGCGCCGGCGGAGATCGGTTTCTACATGGGGACGATCACCGCCGGTTTCGTGTGCGGCAGCTTTCTGGCCGCGCGTTTCGCGCGCCGCTACGCGCTGGCGACGACGATCCTGTGCGGTCGTGTCGTCGCGTGCGCGGGGCCGCTGATCGGCCTCGCGCTGGTATTTGGCGGCGCGACGCATGCGATCGCGTGGTTCGGGCCGTGCGTGCTGGTCGGCATCGGCAACGGGCTGACCAATCCCGGCGCGCATGCCGGCGCCGTGTCGGTGCGGCCGGAGCTGGCGGGCAGCGCGTCGGGGCTGGCCGGTGCGATGACGATCGCCGGCGGCGCCGCGCTGTCGTCGTTGACGGGCGCCGTGCTGACCGCCGGCAACGCGGGTTATGCGCCGCTCGCGATGATGCTGCTGTCGGCGGCGATCGCGCTCGCGGCCGCCGTCTGCGTGCGCGTGTTCGACGCGCGGGACGCCGGGCAGTGAACACGGATGCGGCCCGCTACCGCGCCGCGCGCGATTGGCGGACAATTCATCGAACGCCGGGAGACGACGAACCATCCGCGAGCTGTATTCCCCGACGCGCGAAGGGCGACTGGGCGAGGATGCGATGATCGACTTTTCTGATTTCCAGCGGGAAATTGCCGACGCCGCGAGGGCGACGTTCAAGGCGCTGCGGGCGTTGCACCCGGACGAGCATTTCTACGCGTTCGCGCTTTATACGGACAGCGGCGCGATGACGGTGGTGCCGGCGGCCAATTCGGTCGAAGGGCTGAGCCGGGTCCGCGCGCAGCAGGCGGTCGCGGACGACGATCCGGATCCGTGGTACGTGTGGGGCTGTCCCGAATGGGCGTACGCGGCGGCGGAAGCGTCGCCGTTCAACGTGATCTGCGGCAAGCTGGCCGACGAAGTGCTGAGCCCGACGTTTGTCCGGTCGAGGTTCGCGGAGTTCTCCCGGCAACTCCACACCGACATGATCGAGGCGTTGCGGCTGCTCGATCGCGACGGCCTGTTCGGCACGGGCGAAGCAAGGGACGCCATCACGCTGTTCGTGTCGATCAGCGACGACGACGCAGCCGAGGCGCTGGAAAACGAATCGGCGAAAGCGCTGAATCCGCCGGCCGTCGCCGACACATTCCTGCGCCGCTACGACTGAGCAACCGGAATGCCGTTGCGGCCGGCCAGAGCCGCAACGAGCAACGAGCAACGCACAACGCACGGCGGGCGCTGCATCGGCCCGCGTGCGTGCCTTTTAGATCCGTTACGGCTTCGCGCCGACGACGAACTCGAACGCAGCGACGCCGTCGACGCCGCCCGTCACGCGGTCGCCCGGCTGCAGTGCGCCGACGCCGGCCGGCGTGCCGGTGAAGATCAGGTCGCCGGCCTTCAGCTCGACCGAGCGCGACACGTACGCGATGACGTCGGGCACGGCCCAGATCATGTCGGCGAGATCGCCTTGCTGGCGCGTTTCGCCGTTGACCGCGAGCCAGATGCGGCCGGCGGCCGGGTGGCCGGTGGCCGTCGCCGCGCGCAGCGCGGTCACGGGGCCCGACGCGTCGAAACCCTTCGCCCAGTCCCACGGACGGCTCAGCTTCTTCGCTTCGGCCTGCAGGTCGCGGCGCGTGAGGTCGACGCCGACGCCGTAGCCCCACACGTGCGACAGCGCGTCGGCCGGGTCGATCGACCGGCCGCTCTTGCCGATCGCGACGACCAGCTCGATTTCGTGATGGAGATCGCTCGTCAGCGGCGGATACGGGACGGTGCCGCTTGCCGGGACGATCGCGTCGGCCGGCTTCGTGAAGAAGAACGGCGGCTCGCGGTCGGGATCGGCGCCCATTTCGCGGGCGTGGTCGGCGTAGTTGCGGCCGACGCAGAACACGCGGCGCACCGGAAAGCGCGCGGACGACTGTTCGACTTCGACGGAAGGACGCTCGGAAGCGTCGATGACATAGGCGGACATCGGATGGCCTCGTTCGGTGGGTAGACGGATGCCGGCGCCCGTGCGGCGCACGGGCCGGCATGCGTGCAACGATACCCGACGCGCGTGCGGCCGGATGCGACGCAACTGCGTTTTACCGGGACAAAACTACGCGTCGGCGGATGCCGGTGCGTCGTCGCCGTCCGGCAACGCGGCGTTCGCGTCGCGGTACGCCTTCGGCGACACGCCGACCCGCGCGCGGAAGCGCCGCGCGAAATACCCTTCGTCGCGAAAGCCGACCGAGCGCGCGATGTCCGCGATGCGCCGGCTCGTGTGGGCCAGCAGCGATTGCGCGAGCGCGATCCGGCGCTCGGTCACGAGATCGGTGAACGTGCTGCCGGTTTCCTTGCGGACCAGATGCGCGAGGTAGTTCGGCGACAGGAACGCGGCCTCGGCGGTCGCGGCGAGCGTCAGGTCCTCGCGGGTCAGGTTCGCACGCACGTGCCGCAGCACGCGCGCGAGCGCGTCGCGCCGGCCCGCGCGCTGGGCGCCGCGCTGCGCGAGCTTGTCGAGCGCGCCCGCGTACTGCGTGCAGACGAGCCCGATCAGCTGCAGCAGGTAGCCGCGCAGCAGCGTGGTCGAGCCGAAGGTGCGCACGCGATCGGTATCGAGCATGCACAGCGCGAGGCGGCGTGCTTCGTCGTACGTGTCGCCGGTCAGGATGAAATCGAGATGCTCCTGGAAGCGGAACGGCGTCAGCTCGGGAAAACGGTGCGCGGGCACGTCCTCGAGATCGAGCGGATCGACGTCGAGATCGGCGCGCAGGAACGCCTGGCTGAAGTTGATCACGATGAAGTGCGCGCCTTCCGGATGCGGGATCAGGTGCTCGCGGTGCGGCAGCACGAACGCGAGCGCGCCGCGCGGAAACGGCCGCGTGACGCCGCCGATCCGCTGCTCGGTGTCGCCGCCGAGGTTGAACTGGATCTGGAAATACGCGTGCCGGTGCGGCTCGGTGATCGCCTGGCGCGACGCCTGGTCGCGGATGTAGAAATCGAGCCGGTCGCTGCGTTCGGGCATCCCGTACAGGCGCGGCGGGGCGGTGGATGGCATGAAGGATTCTGCGGTTCGTGACGCGGTTGAGCCGCGATGGTACAGCGAACCGGGCGCGGCGGGGATGGGCGGGGATGGACTGGGCCGGCCGATCAACCCGTAACCAGCGGCGCGACCCGGCGGCGCAGCTCGGGCACGACGTCGGCGTCGAACCACGGATGGTGCTTGAACCACGCCTGGTTGCGTGGCGACGGATGCGGCAGCGGCAGCACGCCGGGGCCGTAGTCGCGCCATGCGTGCACGGTGTCGGTCAGCGTCGCCTTGCGCGTGTCGCGCAGGAAATGCCGCTGCGCGTACTGGCCGATCAGCAGCGTCAGCCGGACCGACGGCAACTCGGCAACCAGCCGGTCGATCCACAGTTGCGCGCATTCGGGGCGCGGCGGGTTGTCGCCGCTCGTGCCGCGGCCCGGGTAGCAGAAACCCATCGGCACGATCGCGAAGCGCGTCTCGTCGTAGAAGGTATCGGCATCGACGTCGAGCCAGCCGCGCAGCCGCTTGCCGCTCGCGTCGTCCCACGGGATGCCGCTTGCATGGACGCGCGCCCCCGGCGCCTGCCCGACGATCAGGATCCGCGCGTCGCGATGCGCGCGCACGACCGGGCGCGGGCCGAGCGGGAGCTCGGCTTCGCATGCGCGGCACGCGCGGATTTCGGTGAGCAGCACGTCGAGCGGCGCGCGTGTTCGTTTCGGCATCGGTTCGGATCGGGGACGGAGTGGCAATGCGGTGCGTCCGTGCGGCGCATGCCGGAAGCCGCCGGGTGGCCCGGATCGGCTTGGCGCGGCTCCTGAGCGCGCGCCAACTGCGTCACGCGGCGCGCATCACGCTTGCGACGGGCCCGCTGCGCCGCGTTCGGCGACCGCAGCATCATACAACGCGGTCTGCGCGATCGCCGCGGCGATCCCCGCGTCGTCGTGCGAACCGTCGAGCATGCCCCAGCGCCGGTATTGGGCCAGGAACCACCGGCCGTCGAGCGGATCGGGCCGGTTCACGGCGCCGCCGTCGTGGAAACGGATCGGCAGCGGCGGCTCCGCGAACGGCCCCGCGCCGTAGTCGCCGAGCAGGCGCGGCGCGATCAGCCGCGCCGGCACGCCGATCGCGTCGGGCGACGCGAGCCAGTCGGCCGCCTCGCGGCGGTGCGCGGCGCTGTCGAGCCACGCGCAGGCATCGACGAGCGTGCGGATCAGTGCGCGTGCGGTGGCCGGATACAGCGAGACGAAGTCGCGCCGGGCCGCGAGCACCTTCTCCGGATGTTCGGGCCAGATCTCGCTTGTGACGGCGACGGTGCGGCCGGCCTGGCACGCTTCGGCGACCGCATGCCACGGCTCGCCCGCGCAGAAGCCGTCGAGCTCGCCGCCCGCGAGCGCGGCGACCATCTCGGGCGGCGGAATCACGACGCTGCGCACGTCGTGCAGCGGATCGACGCCGTGCGATGCGAGCCAGTGGTTCAGCCACATCGCGTGCGTGCCGGTCGGGAAGGTCTGCGCGAGCAGCGGCTTGCGGCCGAGCGTTGCGAGTGCGTCGCGCACGCTGCCGCTCTCGCGGTACGCGTCGGCGAGGCCACGCGAGAACGAGATGGCCTGGCCGTTGCGGTTCAGCACCATCAGCGCGGCCATGTCCGCCTGCGGGCCGCCGATGCCGAGCTGCAGCCCGCAGACGAGCCCGTACAGCGCGTGCGCGGCGTCGAGCTCGCCGCTCAGCAGCTTGTCGCGCACGGCGGCCCACGACGGCTGGCGGTTCAGTTCGAGCGTCAGGCCGTGCGGCGCACCGAGGTTCAGGCGCTGCGCGACGATCAGCGGGGCCGCGTCGCTGAGCGCGACGAACCCGAGGCGAAGATGCGCGCGTTCCGGCGCGGCGGGAGGCGAAGTATTCATGGCGGTCATGGCTGGGGTGACGCATCGAGCAACTGCCGCGCGACGTCGACGATGCGCAGGCCCTGATCCATCGCGCGCTTGCGCAGCGCTGCATACGCATCGTGCTCGGACAGCCTGCGCTGGTCCATCAGCACGCGTTTCGCGCGGTCGATCAGCTTGCGCTCCGCGAGTTCGCGCTCGACGTCGGCGAGCCGGCGGCGCAGCGCATCGTCATGCGAGAAGCGCGCGAGCGCGACTTCGAGAATCGGCGCGAGGCGCTCGGCCGACAATCCTTCGACGAGATACGCGCTGACGCCGGCGCCGACCGCCGCGCGGATCAGCGCCTGGTCGCCGTCGTGGCTGAACATCAGCACGGGGCGCGGCGCGGTCGCGTTCATCACCGCGAGCTGCTCGAGCGTGTCGCGCGACGGCGAATCGGTATCGATGATCACGACGTCGGGGCGCTGTTCCTCGACGGCCGCCGGCAGGCGCGCGGGCGTCGCGACGTCGTTCAGCATCTCGTAGCCGAGGCGCGCGAGCGCGTCGCCGAGTTCGCCGATCGGCTTGTCGGTGTCGGTGACGAGCAGCACGCGCAGGCGGGTGGGCAGGGCGGACGAACTCATGAGGCGAGCGGCAGCGGCAGAAGGTCGGCGCGGCGCGCGAACGGCATGTGACGGCCGAGTCGGGACGCGGTTCCGATACCGTGCGTGCGCGACCGGCGGCCGGCGCGAACGCGGCCAATGGATTCGGAAGAGGCGGGCGGCCGGCGCCGCGTGATGCAGCGCATGCTACGCGGCCCGGACCAGCGCCGCGTCGCGTGCGGCATCCTCATGCCGCACGGCCGCCTCGCCGATCGCGCCGCCGACGAGGATCACGGCCGGACTGCCGAGCCGCGCTTCGTCGATGCCGCGCGCGAGAGTGCCGAGCGTGCCGGTCCAGCGGCGCTCGTCGGGCGTGCCGGCCCATTGCACGGCCGCGGCCGGCGTCGATGCCGGCAGCGCGGCGAGCAGCCCCGCCGCAATGCTGTCGACGCGGCTCATCCCCATGTAGATCGCGAGCGTGGTGCCGGCCGCCGCGAGTCGCGACCAGTCGGGTTCGCCGTGGTCCTGGCGGTGCGCGGTGACGAAGGTGACGCCCTGGCAGTGCTCGCGGTGCGTGAGCGAGATGCGGAGGCTCGCGGCGGCCGCGAATCCCGACGAGATGCCGTTGACGATCTCCACTGGAATCGCGGCGGCGCGCAGCGTCGCGAGTTCTTCGCCGGCGCGCCCGAACAGCAGCGCGTCGCCGCCCTTCACGCGCACCACGTGCGCGCCGCGCAGCGCGTAGCGGCGCATCAGCCGCTCGATGAACGCCTGCGGCGTGGAGCGGCAGCCGCCGCGCTTGCCGACGCGGATCACGCGCGCCTGCGGGGCGAGTTCGGCGATGCCGGGCGCGACGAGATCGTCGAGCAGCAGCACGTCGGCGGCGGCCAGTGCTTTCACGGCCTTCAGCGTGAGGAGATCGGGATCGCCGGGGCCGGCGCCCAGCAGCGTGACTTTGCCAGTCGTCATGTCGTGTTCCAGTGCCGCGTGCTTGCGGCCGTCGATAGCGCGTTTTTCTGCGCGGCGGCGGCGGGCGGTAGAAACAGTCCGGCATCCGGCCGTGCCGCGCACGGGAGGGACGCCGTTGTCCTGACGGGCCCGCCGTGAATGACGGGCATGGTTTGCGGGAACTGCCCACCGGCGCCGTTGCCGGTGTGATGCATGACGTTCAGCAATATCCGGGCCAACCGGCGCGATGCACGGCGGGAGCGTGGCGCGACGACCGCGTGCATGAATGCGGGCGCAGCGCGCGGAGAGGCGCGATGCCGCATCGGCGTGCATCGTGCCCCGTCAGCGCGCACCGCAATGTCGCACGGCGACAGTGCTGCAGCGCACCACATCTGTGCCTCGCTGCATCGCGGCGCATCGTGCGCCGCGTGCCGGATCGCGGTGCGCGCTGGCCGGCGAGCCTTGTGCAGCGGGGATGCCGGCGCGATTCGGGCCGACATGGCACGGCGTTTGCGTAAGCTGGTTCGGACGCGTCAATGGCGATTCGTCCGCAGTACCGAATACATACGCGCCCGGCAACGGGCTTCATGGGCAACGGCGTCCTACGCATCGGGTCTCGACGAGACCGGGTGCGCAGGACGCCGTTTTTCGTTTGGCGGATGACATGACCGACAAAGCTACCCGTATCGATCTCTTCAGCCTCCGCACCGCGCCGATGCGCGCGTTCCACCTGACGTGGATGGCGTTTTTCGTGTGCTTCTTCGCGTGGTTCGCATGCGCGCCGCTGATGCCGCTCATCGCACGCGAATTTCATCTGACGGCGGCGCAGGTCGCCAACATCAACATCGCCGCGGTGGCCGCGACGATCGCCGTGCGGCTGCTCGTCGGCCCGCTGTGCGACCGCTTCGGCCCGCGCCGCATCTATGCCGGCCTGCTGCTGCTCGGCGCGATTCCCGTGTTCGCCGTGCCGTTCGCGCATGACTACCTGACGTTCCTGATCTGCCGGCTCGGCATCGGCGCGATCGGCGCGGGCTTCGTGATCACGCAGTACCACACGTCGGTGATGTTCGCGCCGAACGTGGTCGGCACCGCGAACGCGACGACGGCCGGCTGGGGCAATGCGGGCGCGGGTGCGACGCAGGCGCTGATGCCGCTGCTGGTCGCCGCCGGCCTGATGCTCGGTTTCGGCGAAAGCTCGTCGTGGCGCATCGCGCTGGTCGTGCCGGGCGTCGCGATGCTCGTGATGGCCTGGGCGTACTGGCGCTTCACGCAGGATTGCCCGCAAGGCGATTTCGTCGCGCTGCGCAAGGAAGGCGTGACGATCGACAGCGGCAAGAAGGGCGGCTGGGCGAGCTTCGTCGCCGCGTGCGGCAACTATCGCGTGTGGATGCTGTTCGTCACGTACGGCGCGTGCTTCGGCGTCGAGGTGTTCATCCACAACATCGCCGCGCTGTACTACGTCGATCACTTCAGCCTGTCGCTGAAGGACGCGGGTTTCGCGGTCGGCATGTTCGGGCTGCTCGCGCTGTTCGCCCGCGCGCTCGGCGGCTGGCTGTCCGACAAGATCGCCGCGCGCCGCAGCCTCGACGTGCGCGCGACGCTGCTGTGCGCGCTGATCATCGGCGAAGGGCTCGGGCTGATCTGGTTCTCGCATGCGCAAGGCGTCGGTATCGCGCTCTTCGCGATGCTGACCTTCGGCCTGTTCACGCACATGGCCTGCGGCGCGACCTACGCGCTGGTGCCGTTCATCGACCGCAAGGCGCTCGGCGGCGTCGCGGGGATCGTCGGCGCGGGCGGCAACGTCGGCGCGGTCGCCGCGAGCTTCCTGCTGAAGGGCGTCGGCGACGTGCAGCACACGCTGAGCCTGCTGGGCCTGGCCGTCACCGCGACCGCGCTGTGCGCGATGGCCGTGCGCTTCAGCGAAGAACACAAGGCACGCGAGGCCGAGCTGCGCGACCGCGCGCTGGCCGCGGGCAGCGTCGCGAACTGATCGACCGAAGGAAACGTCATCATGAAACTCATCGTCATCGGCCACGGCATGGTCGGCCACAAGCTGCTCGAATGCGTCGCGGCGGAAGCGGGCACGACGGGCGCGCTGCAGGTCACCGTGCTCGGCGAGGAGCCGCGCCCGGCCTACGATCGCGTGCACCTGTCCGAATTCTTCGCGGGCAAGTCGGCGGACGACCTGTCGCTCGTCGAACCCGGTTTCTTCGAGCGTCATCCGCAGTTCGACCTGCGCCTGAACGCACGCGTCGCATCGATCGACCGCGCTGCGCATACGGTCACGCTCGTATCGGGCGAAACGCTCGCGTACGACAAGCTGGTGCTCGCGACGGGCTCGCGCCCGTTCGTGCCGCCGATGCCGGGGCATGATCGCGCCGGCTGCTTCGTGTACCGGACGATCGAGGATCTCGAAGCGATGCAGGCGTGCGGCACGCACGCGAAGCGCGGCGTCGTGGTCGGCGGCGGGCTGCTCGGCCTCGAATGCGCGAAGGCGCTGCGCGACATGGGGCTCGACACGCACGTCGTCGAATTTGCGCCGCGCCTGATGGCCGTGCAGGTCGACGACGGCGGCGGCCGGATGCTGCGCGCGAAGATCGAGGCGCTCGGCGTGACCGTGCATACGGGCAAGAACACGCTCGAGATCGTCGACGGCGAGGAAGGCACGCACCGGATGGCGTTCGCCGACGGCACGCACCTCGATGCCGACATGATCGTGTTTTCGGCCGGCATCCGCGCGCGCGACGAGCTGGCGCGGGCATGCGGGCTCGACATCGGCCCGCGCGGCGGTGTCGCGATCGACGACGCATGCCGCACCAGCGACGCCGATATCTACGCGATCGGCGAATGCGCGGCGTGGAACGGCATGGTGTACGGCCTCGTTGCCCCCGGCTACGACATGGCGCGCGTGGTCGCGAAGCAGCTGGGCAGCGACGCGAACGACGCACCCGCGTTCGCCGGCGCCGACATGAGCACGAAGCTGAAGCTGATGGGCGTCGACGTCGCGAGCATCGGCGACGCGCACGGCACGACGGCCGGCAGCCGCACCTACCAGTACGCGGACGAGCGCCGGCAGGTCTACAAGAAGCTCGTGGTGTCCGACTGCGGCAAGTTTCTGCACGGTGCGGTGATGGTCGGCGACGCGGCCGAATACGGCACGCTGCTGCAGATGATGCTGAACCGCATCGAGCTGCCCGAATCGCCCGAATTCCTGATCCTGCCGTCGTCGGACGGCGCGGCGAAGCCGGCGATCGGCGTCGACGCGCTGCCGGACGGCGCCCAGATCTGCTCGTGCAACAACGTGTCGAAGTCGCAGATCTGCACGGCGGTCGCCGACGGCGCGACCAGCCTCGGCGCGCTGAAGTCGTGCACGGGCGCCGGCACGTCGTGCGGCGGCTGCGTGCCGCTCGTCACGCAGATCATGAAGGCCGAGATGAAGAAGCAGGGCCTCGCGGTCAACAACCATATCTGCGAGCACTTCCCGCATTCGCGCCAGGAGCTGTTCCACCTGGTCCGCGTCGAAGGCATCACGACGTTCGACGAACTGCTCGCGAAGCACGGCCGCGGGCTCGGCTGCGACGTGTGCAAGCCGGCCGTCGCGGGCATCCTCGCGTCGTGCTTCAACGAGTTCGTGCTGAAGAAGGAACACGCGGGGCTGCAGGATTCGAACGACTACTACCTCGCGAACATCCAGCGCGACGGCACGTACTCGGTCGTGCCGCGCATGCCGGGCGGCGAGGTCACGCCGGAAGGGCTGATCGCGGTCGGCCAGGTCGCGCAGAAGTACGGGCTCTATACGAAGATCACCGGCGGCCAGCGCGTCGACCTGTTCGGTGCGCGCGTCGAGCAGCTGCCGTCGATCTGGGAAGAGCTGATCGCGGCCGGCTTCGAATCGGGGCATGCGTACGGCAAGGCGCTGCGCACCGTGAAGTCGTGCGTCGGCTCGACGTGGTGCCGCTACGGCGTCGACGATTCGGTCGGCCTCGCGATCGACCTCGAGAATCGCTACAAGGGCCTGCGCGCGCCGCACAAGATCAAGTTCGGCGTGTCGGGCTGCACGCGCGAGTGCGCGGAAGCGCAGGGCAAGGACGTCGGCATCATCGCGACCGAGAAGGGCTGGAACCTGTACGTGTGCGGCAACGGCGGGATGAAGCCGCGCCACGCGGAACTGCTCGCGTCCGACCTCGATCGCGCCACGCTGATGCGCTACATCGACCGCTTCCTGATGTTCTACGTGCGCACGGCCGACCGCCTGCAACGCACGAGCGTATGGCGCGACAACCTCGAAGGCGGGCTCGACTACCTGGCCGACGTGGTCGTGCACGACAAGCTCGGGATTGCGGCCGAACTCGAAGCCGACATGCAGCACGTGGTCGACACCTACGAATGCGAATGGAAGAAGGCCGTGACCGATCCCGACACGCGCAAGCGCTTCCGCCACTTCGTGAACAGCGATGCGCCGGACGCGAACATCGCGTTCGTCGAGACCCGCGGCCAGATTCGCCCCGCGACGCCCGACGAGCGCGTGCGCGGCAAGCCCGTGACGATTCCGGTCGTTGTCGAAGGCGCGACGCAGGCCGTGACCGAATCCGCAACCGTCTGACCCTGACCGACACCAGCGTCTTTTCCAAGGAGCCCATCATGAACGATCGTCTTCCGTTGTCCTGGACCCGCGTGTGCCCGCTCGACGACATCGTGCCGAACACCGGCGTGTGCGCACTCGTCAACGGCGAGCAGGTCGCGGTGTTTCACGTCGCGCACGCCGACGGCGGCGTGTTCGCGATCGACAACGTCGATCCCGTGTCGCAGGCGGCCGTGATGTCGCGCGGGCTGATCGGCAGCCTCGGCGAGCGCGTCGTCGTCGCGTCGCCGCTGTACAAGCAGCATTTCGACCTGCGCACCGGCGAATGCCTCGAAGCGCCCGAGCAGTCGGTGAGCGCGTATCCGTCGCGGGTCGAGGACGGATACGTGTGGATCGCGGCCTGACCGCCCCGGAGCGCGCATGACCGCCACCCCTGTCAAGAGCGTGTGCCCGTACTGCGGCGTCGGCTGCGGGATGGTGCTGCACGTCGAGGATGGCGAGGTCGTCAAGGTGTCCGGCGACTCCGACCATCCGACCAACTTCGGGCGGCTGTGCACGAAGGGTTCGTCGGCGCACGTCGCGCTGCGCCGCTCCGGGCGGCTCGACCGCGCGTTCGTGCGCCGCGCGCGCGAGGACGATCTCGTGCCGCTGCCGGCACGCGACGCGATCGCCGAGACCGCGCGCCGCCTGCGCGCGGTGCTCGATGCGCATGGCCCCGACGCGCTGTCGTTCTATGTGTCGGGGCAGATGTCGATCGAGGCGCAATACCTCGTCAACAAGCTCGCGAAGGGTTTCGTCGGCACCAACAACATCGAGTCGAACTCGCGCCTCTGCATGGCGAGCGCGAGCACCGGCTACAAGCAGTCGCTCGGCGCGGACGGCCCGCCCGGGTCGTACCAGGATTTCGATCGCGCGAACCTGTTCTTCGTGATCGGCGCGAACATGGCCGACTGCCATCCGATCCTGTTCCTGCGGATGATGGATCGCGTGAAGGCCGGCGCGAAGCTGATCGTCGTCGATCCGCGCCGCACCGGCACGGCCGACAAGGCCGACCTGTTCCTGCAGATCCGGCCGGGCACCGATCTCGCGCTGACGAACGGGTTGCTGCATCTGCTGCATGCGAATGGCCGCACCGACGCCGCGTTCATCGACGCATACACCGAAGGCTGGGACGCGATGCCCGCATTCCTTGCCGACTACACGCCCGAGCGCGTCGCGGAAATCACCGGGCTCGCGGAAGCCGACCTGCGCACGGCCGCGCAATGGATCGGCGACGCGCAGGAGTGGATGAGCTGCTGGACGATGGGGCTCAACCAGAGCACGCACGGCGTGTGGAACACCAACGCGATCTGCAACCTGCATCTCGCGACCGGCCGCATCTGCCGCCCCGGCAGCGGGCCGTTCTCGCTGACCGGGCAGCCGAACGCGATGGGTGGGCGCGAGATGGGCTACATGGGGCCGGGGCTGCCGGGCCAGCGCTCGGTGCTGTCCGACGACGACCGGCGCTTCGTCGAGAACCTGTGGCGCGTGCCGGCCGGCACGCTGCGCAAGGAAACCGGCCAGGGCACCGTCGATTTGTTCTCGCGGATGGCGGCCGGCGACATCAAGGCGTGCTGGATCGTCTGCACGAATCCGGTCGCGACCGTGCCGAACCGGCAGAACGTGATCGCCGGGCTGCAGGCCGCGGAGCTCGTGATCGCGCAGGACGCGTTCCTCGACACCGAGACCAACCGCTACGCGGACATCCTGCTGCCCGGTGCGCTGTGGGCCGAGGGCGACGGCGTGATGATCAACTCCGAACGCAACATGACGCTGATGCGCGCCGCGGTCGCGCCGCCCGGCGACGCGCTGCCCGACTGGCGCATCGTCGCGGAAGTCGCGCGCGCGATGGGCTTCGGCGACGCGTTCGACTATGCGTCGGCGGCCGACGTGTTCGACGAGATCGTCCGTTTCTCGAATCCGGCGACGGGCTACGACCTGCGCGGCGCGAGCCACGCGGCGCTGCGCGACGGCCCGGTGCAGTGGCCGGTCGCGCCGGGCACCGCGCGCGAGCGGCACCCGATCCGCTATCTGAACGACGGCGTGAGCCAGGCGCTGCGCGCGACGTCCGACGGGAGCGATGCGCCGCATCTCGCGTTTCCGACTTCGTCGGGCAAGGCGCGCTTTTTCGCGCGGCCGCACGTCGATCCGGCCGAGCTGCCCGACGACACGTTCCCGATCGTGCTGAACACCGGGCGGCTGCAGCATCAATGGCACACGATGACGAAGACGGGCAAGGTCGCGATGCTGAACAAGCTGAACCCGCGCCCGTTCGTCGAGCTTCATCCGGACGATGCGAGCGCGCTCGGCATCGCCGCGAAGGACAGCGTCGAGATCCGCTCGGCGCGCGGCCGCGCGGTGCTGCCGGCCGTCGTGACCGAGCGCGTGCGGCGCGGCAACTGCTTCGCACCGATGCACTGGAACGACGTGTACGGCGACGACCTGTGCATCAACGCGGTGACGAACGACGCAATCGATGCCGAATCGCAGCAACCCGAACTGAAATATTGCGCGGTCGCGCTGCGGCGCGTCGAGACCGACGCGTTCGCGTCCGCCGACGACGAGACGGCACAACCCGACGCGTGCGCCGACGACGCACGGCCCGCTTCGACGATGGTGCAGGCCACTGCTTCACAGGAATCCGACATGGCAGACATCGACACTTTCGCGGCCGCGCTCGGCGTGACCGACCTCGCGCCGCCGCCGTTGACCGACACCGAGCGTCTGTACGTGGCCGGCCTCGTCAGCGGGTTGAAGGCGAGCGCCGGCCGGCGCGAGGGCGGCGTGCCGGTGCTGCCGGCCGGTGCGCCGCTCACGCCGCCGGTGCGGTTCTGGCTCGACGGGATGCTCGCGGGCCTGTTCAGCCGTTCGCTGCCCGCGAGTTCGCCGGTTGCCGCTGCACCGGCACTGCCGGCCGATGCCGCTGCAACCGGCGGCGTGCGGATCGTGCGCACGCGCCCGAAGGTCGTGCTGCTGTGGGCATCGCAGACCGGCAACATCGAATCGCTGACCGAGGATTACGCGACGCAGCTGATGAACGCGGGCTTCGAGATCCGCACCGCGTGCATGTCCGACTATCCGGTCGCGTCGCTCGCGGGCGCGCAATACGTGCTGCTGATGACGAGCACGTTCGGCGACGGCGATGCGCCCGACAACGGCAGCGAATTCTGGGACGCGCTGCAGGCCGGCAGCGCCGCGCGCCTCGACGGCGTGCACTTCGCGGTGCTCGCGTTCGGCGATCGCAACTACGACCAGTTCTGCGGCCACGGCCGCCGGCTCGATGCGCGGCTCGCGGAACTCGGCGCGGCGCGCCTGTGCGCGCGCGTCGATTGCGACGTTGAATTCCAGAACGATGCGGACCAGTGGCTCGAACGCGTCGTCGCGCGGATCAAGGAGGCCGATGCCGCGCTGCACGCGGTGCCGTCCGGCGGCATGAGCCCGTCGGGGCTGCTGCCGTCGAAGGCGCATCCGGCGCCGTCGAAGCTCGTCGCGAACCTGCGGTTGAACCGTCCGGGCGCCGCGAAGGACACGCGTTATGTGTCGCTGTCGACCGAAGGCGCGAACCTCGAATACGAAACCGGCGACGCGCTCGGCGTGTGGCCGACCAACTGCCCTGAGCTGGTCGACGAGTTGCTGTCCGTCATCGCGCTGAAGGCCGACGCGCCCGTGTCGGTGGCGGGCGTCGGCGACATGCGGCTCGGCGATGCGCTCGCGCGCCACTTCGACATCACGCGCCCGCATCCGGACACGCTCGCGTTCATCGCGTCGCGCAGCGCGAACGGCGCGCTGAAGTCGCTGCTCGGCGACGATCGCAAGGGCGACCTGAAGCAATGGTTGTGGGGGCAACAGCTTGCGGACGTGCTGCACGAGTTTCCGGTCGAGCTGTCGGGCACCGAGCTGGTCGGGATGCTGAAGCGGCTGCAGCCGCGCCTGTATTCGATCGCATCGAGCCCGAGCGCGCACCAGGGCGAGATTCACCTGACCGTGTCGGCCGTGCGTTATCACAACGGCCGGCGCGCGCGCAAAGGCGTCGCGTCGACGTTCCTCGCCGATCGCGCGGACGACGGCCGCGTGCCCGTGTTCGTACAGAAGTCCGCGCATTTCCGGCCGCCGGTGAACGGCGACGTGCCGATCGTGATGGTCGGCCCGGGCACCGGCGTCGCGCCGTTCCGCGGCTTCCTGCACGAGCGGCAGGCGCGCGGCGCGCGCGGACGCAACTGGCTGTTCTTCGGCGAGCAGCACGCGCAGACCGACTTCTACTACGGCGACGAGCTGGGCGCGATGCACGACAGCGGCTTCCTGACGCGGCTCGATCTCGCGTTCTCGCGCGATCAGGCAGACAAGATCTACGTGCAGGACCGGATGCGCGAGCAGGGCGCCGAACTGTTCGCATGGCTGGAGGAAGGCGCGCACTTCTACGTGTGCGGCGACGCGTCGCGGATGGCGAAGGACGTCGATACGGCGCTGAAGGCGGTCGTCGCCGAGCACGGCGGGATGTCGGACGACGACGCGAACGACTACGTCGCGCGGCTCGCGAAGGCGCGGCGCTATATGCGGGACGTGTATTGAACGCAGGCGGGGCGGCTTGACGCGGCCGTGCCGGCTGGCTGTCCCGGCAGGGTGGCCGGTCAGCCGGCGGCGATCCGGGCTGTCGGGATGGCGGTCGATGACGGACGCGGTGTGACCCGTCGGTCGCCAACAGCTTGCGTCACTGCTGCCGATCCCACGCGCGCGCCTGTTCGGCACGCACGAACGCTTCCGACGACTGTGGCAGCAGGTTGCGGAATGCGCCGCTGTCGCGTTCGATCACGTCGACCATCTTCGCGATCATTTCCTCGGGATCGTGCTGTTCGAGCGGGAACGTCAACCGCTGGGGCGTCACGGTGTGGACGGCCGGATCGTGCCAGCGCTGCGTCGTTTCCATCATCCGGTCGTTGAAACCGGTCCTGTACGGGCCGGGGTTCACGACCGCGACGCGGATGCCGTGCGGCGCCAGTTCCGCGTGCATCGCCTCGGCGACCGATTCGACCGCGTGCTTCGACGCGCAATAGGCGCCCGTGAACGGCCCCGTGATCAGGCCCGCGATCGACGACACGAACACGATCTTGCCGTGCCGGCGCGCGAGCATCCCGCGCGCGATGTGCTGGGTGAGTTCGAGCGGCCCGAACACGTTGACATCGAACAGCTCGCGCACGATTTCGACCGGCAGGTCGACGAGCGCGCCGGCTTCGCCGACGCCCGCGTTGTTCACGAGCACGTCGAAGTCGAGATCGGCCGCGCGGGCGCGGTCGTGGGCCGACGTGACGTCGAGCTTGATCGCGCGCAGCGCGGTGCCGCGTTGCGCGGCGGCAGCCGTCAGTTCGTCGATCTCGGCGGTGACGCGCACGCCTGCCGTCACGTCGTGACCGCGTTCGGCGAGCCGCAGCGCAACTTCGCGGCCGAAACCGGTGCCTGCGCCGGTAATGAGGATGCGTTTCTGTGCCATGTGCCTACCTTGTGATGTGAAGGGTTGCCTGAAAGCGGTCGCGGCAGTGCAGCGCGATCGCGGTGTCTTCGTCAACACTGCCGCCCGAGACGCCGATGGCGCCGATGCAGCGGCCGCTGCCGTCGACGAGCGGTTCGCCGCCGCCGAACGTGACGAGCCCGCCGTGACTGTGCTCGATGCCGCGCAACGGACCGTCGCCCGACATCGCGCCGAGCGCGCCGGTCGATGCGCGGAAGCGCACCGCCGTCAGCGCCTTGCGCTGTGCGAGATCGATCGCGCCGAGAAAGCAGTCGTCGGTGCGCACGAATGCGAGCAGGTTCGCGCCGGCATCGACGATGGCGATGGCGAGGCCGGCGACCTGCAGCGACGCGGCATGCGCGAGTGCTGCTTCGATCGTGCGGCGGGCGGCTGCGAGCGGCAGCGGGGCGGTGAGCGGGTCCATTCGAGGCTCCGGTGGGACGACAAGGCCAGTGTAGGCAGTTGCGGTATATGGGAGAATCCGCATTCCGCTCGTAGGAGCTTCAAGTTTTTTTAATGATGGGCAGACGCGATCCGATGGCCGGGCTGCACGTGTTCATGACCGTCGCGACCGCCGGCAACTTCACGCGGGCGGCCGCCGCGCTCGGCCTGACGCCGGCGGCCGTCAGCCTCGCGATCGGGCAGCTCGAGGGCGAGCTGAACGTGAAGCTGTTCAACCGCAGCACGCGCGGCGTGAGCCTGACGGAAGCCGGGCAGCACTACTGGCGGCAGACGGAGCCTGCGTACCGGCAGGTCATGCAGGCGCGCGGCGACCTGAAGGATGCGCGCAGCGAGCCGAGCGGGCTGTTGCGCGTCACTGCTCTGCCGCTGGCGCGCACGCTCGTGATCGCGTCGGTTCTTGCCGTGTTCCGCGAGCGCTATCCGAAAGTCCGGCTCGAAATCCGCTACGAGAACGAGCTGGTCGATATCGCGAAGGACGGCTTCGATGCGGGGATCCGGCTCGCCGACCGGTTGCAGCCGGGCATGATCGGCGTACGGATCGCGCCCGCGCTGTCGTGTGCGCTGGTCGCGTCGCCCGGTTATCTGGCACGGTACGGCGCGCCAGCGTCGATCGCGGAGTTCGAGCGTCATGCGTGCATCCGCTTCCGGTTTTCTGAGAGCGGGCGCCTGCACAAATGGCTGCTGCACGACGGGCGCCGCGACGTCGATCTCGACCCGGACGGCGTGTTCGTGACGAACGACGCCGACGCTGTGATCGATGCGGCGCGCGCGGGTGTCGGCATTGCGTTTGCGTTCATGCGCGAGCGGATCGAGCAGGACCTGCGCGACGGCACGCTCGTCGAGGTGCTGCCGGGTGCGTGCCGGACGTTGCCGCCGATGTGGCTGTATTACGTGAATCGCAAGCACGTGCCGGCCAAGTTGCGCGCGTTCATCGACGTGCTGCGCGAGCGGGCCGGCGCGGACGTGGCGTAATCCTGTCGCGCGGCTGCCGGCAGCGATTCGCGCGGAGGTGCATGATGGCGGCTCCACCCACGAAGCCACGGAGTCGCGTCATGCCGGTATCCCCGCATTTCCCGATTCGAACCCTTGCGATCACCGCCGCGCTGGCGGCCGCCGCGACACCCGACAACGCGGTGCTCCTGACCGTCTTTCTTAAACACGACCAGTCGCGACCGCTCGCCGAGCTGAACGCGCAGCTTGCGAAGCAGGGGTTCTACAAGGCGTTTCCGCCGCCGGGCGTCGAGGTGGTGAGCTGGACCGTGACGATGGGGATCGGTTAAATCGTCGTGCTGCGGCTGCCGGTATCGCGGCTGGGCGAGGTCAATCGCGTGCTCGAGGATACGGCCTGGGGTGCGTACCGGACGGAGTTCTATCCGACTTACGACTACAAGGCGATCGGGTTGGGGGAGCATGAGCGAGCGAAGTGACGCGCGAGTCTGGGCTTTCTGTCTCGTAATGGTGCCGGCAGCGGCTGGATGACTTGATAGGGCGTATTGTGGCCGAGGCTCGTTTTTCTCAATATGATTTGGTATTGAGAACACCTGCATTCGATCGAAAAATGAATGGGTGTAATTGAAATTGATTCGGGTCGGTTAAAGTCGGGGACTCTTGATTTTGATTAATTGAAATGATTTAAATAAGCGACGTCCCTGGAGTAAATCGTATGGGAGGGTTGTTGCTTTTGACAATTCTTGATGATTCCTTGCGAAGAAAGGGTGGCTTTCTGGCGCGAAATCGCGTCCGGCACGCGTCTTGTCGACCCATGTTCATCTTCATCAGCTCTGTTTTCTGGTATGATCCGCGCGCGCTGATCGAGGCGCGATGATGTCGGGGTAACGAAAGAAAGTCGTCGAAAGAACGTTGGTGTTGCCTTCGCGGCAGCTGTAGTAGTGCATATAACGGATTGTCCGATTTGACATCGATGTCAAACGGAATTGCTCACGAATAATGCGAGAGACCAGAAAACTTCCGCTTGTCGTCGATCTCGACGGCACGCTGACGACGTCGGATACCTTGATGGAATCCGTGATACGTGTCGTCAAGCATCAACCTGCAAATGTGTTTCGAATGCCTTTCTGGCTCGCCAGCGGTCGTGCCGCATTCAAGGGCAAGGTCGCGGAGCAGGCAGATTTCCGGGCAGAGACGATTCCTTATCGCGAGTCACTTGTCGATTACCTGGCTCACGAACGCAAAGGCGGCCGCCAGATCGTGCTGGCGACGGCCGCCCATCGTTCGATCGCCGAGCGGGTAGACGCCCATCTTGGCCTGTTCGATCTCGTCATCGCGACCAGCGGCGACACAAACCTGAAAAGCGAAACCAAACTCGCCGGCATTCGCGAACTGGTCGGCGACGATTTCGTCTATGCCGGCGACAGCAAGGCCGACATGCCGATCTGGGCCGGTGCGAAAGGCGCCATTCTGGCTGGTGTCGCCCCCGGTGTTGCTGCCGACGTCCGCGGCAGTATTCCCGTCGAGCGGGAATTCTTGAACGAGCGTGCCGGTTTCTCGACATGGTGCAAGGCACTGCGTGTCCATCAATGGCTTAAAAACCTGCTGTTGTTCGTCCCGCTGCTGACGGCTTTTGCGTTCTTCGACACAGGCAAGGTCGCCACGCTCGTGCTCGCGTTTCTGTCGATGTCGCTGGGCGCATCGGCAACCTACATCGGCAACGACCTCTGGGACCTGGACAACGATCGGCGCCATCCTCGCAAGCGCAATCGCGCGTTCGCGAACGGGACGCTGTCGATTGCCCAGGGGCTGGGTGGTGCTGCGGTGCTGCTCCTGGTGGCGTTTGCGCTGGCATTCGCCGTGTCGGTCGAGTTTGTCGGCATGTTTGCGCTCTATCTGCTGCTGACGACCGCATACAGCTGGCGCCTGAAATCGGTCGTGCTGCTCGATGTCGTCGTGTTGTCGCTGCTGTACACGCACCGGATCGTCGCGGGCGCCATTGCCGCGGACATCGCAGTCAGCCGCTGGCTCCTCGCATTTTCCGTGCTTGCCTTCCTGAGTCTTGCGCTCGTGAAGCGCTGCTCCGAACTCGTGTTCCTGCGCCAGAACGACAAGCATGCATCGGCGGGCAGGGATTACCGCGTGGGGGACCTCGAAGTGTTATGGCCGTTCGGGATCGGTGCGTCGCTGGCCGCGGTGGTCGTGTTCGGCCTGTTCATCAATGCCCCCGAAACCGCCGCGCGTTACACGATTCCGCATCTGCTATGGCTTGTGCAGATCGGTCTGATCTACCTGTTCGGCCGCCTGTGGATCGCAACGGTTCGCGGTGCGATGCACGACGATCCGATTGTCCACATTCTCGAAAACCGCGGTAGTTTCGGCATGCTTTGCGTGATGGTGGTGCTGGTGCTGGCCGCTCACTTCCTGCCTGCGCTGTAAGCGGCACAAATCATATGACGGAAAAGAACCGAAACCGGGTGCGGGCATTCTGCCGCTTCGCCATCGTCTACGTGCTGCTGTTCGTGTGCGCAGGAAACATCACCAACAGCATGCTGTTGAAGTGGGGGTTCCGCGACGACCAGAAGGGTGCTTTCGCCACGAGCTACAGCCTCGTCGGGATGATGAACGGCGACGCACCGAAGCCGTTCGTTTACCGCTCGGCGTTTCCGAAGGCCGCGAAATGGACGGTCGAACGCCTTGACGATGCCACGCGGAACAAGCTGTTCAAATCGATCTCGCGACATGATTCGCTGCGCAACGCCTATTTCACGAGCGTGCCGGGCGAGTACTGGACACCGGTCGTGGCACTCGTCTATCACCTGACCTACATCGCGATCGTACTGTCGACGCTGTTTGCACTGTTGCTGGTTTACAAGATGGCCAGGCTGCACGGCCTGAGCTTCGGGCATTCGGTCGGCTTTCTCGCAGCGTTCAGTTTCATCTATCCGCTCACGTTTCAGCAGGGCGGCTACTACTACGATTTCTTCGAATTGCTCGGCGTGCTCGGTGCGTGCTATTTCCTGTTGAAGAAGCGGCTGCTGGCATCGACGCTGATGATCGTCGTCTTTTCCCTGAACAAGGAGACCTTCTTCCTGGTTCCGCTCGCGTTGTTCTTCCTGCACGACCGCGACACGGCGATGGCCAGGCGCTTGATGTGGCTCGTGCTGCAACTGGGCATCTGCGCGGCGACCCGCCAGTTCATCATGAGCGGATATGGTGCCAACGCTGGCGGATTCGTCGAATATCACGTATGGGACAACGTGCGGTTCTGGCTGAATCCGGCGTCCTATCTGTCGTTCTACAACCTCGTCGGCAAAGGCATCTTTACCCCGAGCCTTGAGAACCCGTTGATGCTCGTGCCGCTTGCGGTGTTCTTCAGGGAGGCATGGCGTGCGACGCCAACCCGTTATCGTGCCTACTTCGTCGCGGCGTTCGTGCCGGTGCTGGTGCTGTTCTTCTTTTTCGGCTATCGGGACGAGGCGCGAAACTTCTCGGTCACCTTTCCCGCAATCGTATTGATCGCACTGCACGGTGCGAACCGCTTCAATGCGATTTTCGGCGGAAATGCGGATGTGCCGGATGGAACCCGTATCCCGTCAAGTCGTCGATCCGATGCTGCGATGGTGGCGGAGGCCGCACAATGAACTGGCTGATCGTCATCGCGAGCGGTGTTTTTGGCGGGCTTGCCAGCGTGTTGCTCAGGGTGGCAGCGCTCAAGGGAATTGCGCTCGGCGAATCGAGCGTATTGCCGTGGATTGCGCGTGGCGCGGCCGTCGGCGCTTACGGCATCGGGTTCGTGCTTTACGCGTTCGCGCTGCGCAAGACGTCGCTCGGCATTGCGTACCCGACCATGGTGGGGGTCTCGATGCTCGTCGTGCTGTCGTTCACGGCGGCGCACGAGCATCTGTTGCGGCCGGTGCAGGCGGTTGGCGCGCTCGTCATTCTGATCGGCGTCTGGATGGTCACGCGCGGTGCGTAATCCGGAAGCGAGCCAAAGAACTTCCAAAAGGCGGATCCTTTCGACTCGTACCGGCAGAGTCGTTTTTTCTGCTCCGCTGGAAATTGATGACGCATCACATGATTTGCCCCCGTTCCAGAAAACCCCGCGCCCACCCGTGATTTCGTCCTCCCCCGCGCAGCCCGGCCGGGAGAAATTCCCCCAAATGCGCGGTCCGTTATTCATCAGATGAAAAAACCGCCCCGGTTCCCGGTATGATGCGCACCTTGCGTTGATCGGCCGAACGATTTTGATGCGATGTTGACGCGTCCCGCGTGCCACAAAACCCCACAATGCGGACCTGAAAGATTCTGTAATATAAATTCCGTATACTCGTAAGTTCTGATCCAGGCGCCACCTGCCTCCGTCTTCGGCCGACCGCCCACGCAGAACAACCAGATATATCGCCGCCGGGCCATCCCGCGCCGCGACTCGCTATGCACCACCACTGAACAACCTATGTCTTCCCGCCACCCTGGGTCGCCGGGCCGTGCCGCGGCGGCGATCGCCCGTGTCTCGGCGCTGGTTCGCAGCGAGCGCGTGCTGTCGCCGCTGCTCGCGTTCGGCATCGGCCTGCTGCTGATCGTCGTGTTCCAGCACCTGTCGGAATCGGTCGACTACCGGTCGGTGATCCGCCAGTTGCGCCACATGTCCGTCGGCGAATGGGGCGCGTCGCTGGCCGCGACGGCCCTCAGCTATCTCGCGCTCGTCGCCCGCGACGCGGTCGGCCTGCGTTATGTCGGCGCGAAGGTGCCGCGCGCCGCGCTGTGGATCGGCGCGATCGCCGGATCCGCGCTCGGCAACGCGACCGGCTTCGGCGCGCTGACGGGCGGCGCGGTGCGTGCGCGCGTGTACGGCGTATCGGGCGTCACGCCCGCGCAGATCGGCCGGATGACGGTGTTCACGAGCGGCACGCTGGCGCTCGCGATGGTGCTGATGACGGCGGTCGGCATGGTCTGCGTGCCGGAGGCGCTCGCCGCGATGCTGCACGTCGGGCCCGGCGTGCTCACGTGGAGCGGCGCGGCGCTGCTCGTGGTGCTGGCCGCGCTGGTCGTCATGTGCGGCAACACCGCGCGCCCGGTCGTTACGCGCTTCAAGTGGCTGTCGTTCGACGTGCCGGCACGGCGCGATCTCGTCATGCAGGTCGTCTACGCGGTGCTCGACGTCGTCGCAGCGGGCCTGACGCTGTGGGTGTTGCTGCCGGCCGCGCCGGTCGGCTTCCCGACCTTCATCACCGTGTACGCGGCCGCGCTGCTGCTCGGGATGATCGGCCATACGCCGGGCGGGATCGGCGTGTTCGAAGCCGCGATGGTGTTCACGCTCGGCCGCGAAGTGCCCGCGCACGCGATGGTCGCCGCGCTGATCGCGTATCGCGCGATCTACTTCGGCGTGCCGCTCGTGCTGTCGGCCGGCCTGCTGGCCGGTTTCGAGGGCCGCGCGCTGCGGCGCCGGCTCGTGACGCGGCAGGCCGCGCGCGTGTCGCTGCTCGCGCCGCTGTTCCTGAGCCTCGTGACGTTCGCGGTCGGCAGCATGCTGGTGATCTCGAGCGCGACGCCCGCGTTCTGGCACCGGATCGCGATCCTGCGCCACCTCGTGCCGCTGTGGGTGCTCGAAGGCTCGCAGGTGATCTGCAGCGTGCTCGGCGTCGCGCTGCTGTTCGTCGCGCGCGGGCTGCTGCGCCGCCTCGACGGCGCATGGTGGATGACCTTCGCGTTGACGCTCGCGAGCCTCGCGCTGTCGCTGGCGAAGGGCCTCGCGTTCGTCGAGGCCGGCGTGCTCGGCACGCTGCTCGTGCTGCTGCTCGTCAGCCGCCGCCGCTTCAACCGCCATTCGTCGCTGCTCGCCGAGCGCTTCACGGTGAGCTGGTTCGTGTCGGTGACGATGGTGCTGATGCTGGCCGTGTGGGTGCTGTTCTTCGCGTTCCGTGACGTGCCGTACACGCGCGAGCTGTGGTCGCATTTCTCGTTCGACGCGCGTGCGCCGCGTGCGCTGCGCGCGACGCTCGCGGCCGGCGTGTTCGTCGCGCTGTTCGCGCTGTGGCAACTGCTGCGCCCGGCGCCCGGCCGTTTCGTGAAGCCCGCGCCGCAGGATCTGTTCGACGCCGAACGGATCATCCGCGCGCAGGAATGCAGCGATGCGGGCCTCGCGCTGATGGGCGACAAGTCGTTCCTGTTCTCGGAATCGCGCCAGGCGTTCCTGATGTACGCGAAGTACGGCCGTACGTGGGCCGCGCTGCACGACCCGGTCGGGCCGCGCGAAGAATGGCCGGCGCTGATCGGCAAGTTCATCGCGCTCGCGCACGCGCACAGCGGCCGCGCGGCGTTCTACCAGGTGCGCGCGAACGCGCTGCCGCTGTATCTCGACGCGGGGCTCACGCTGATGAAGCTCGGCGAGGAAGCGCATATCGCGCTCGACCAGTTCGACCTGAAGGGCTCGAACCGCTCGCACCTGCGCTACGCGCTGCGCCGCGGCGACAAGGACGCGCTGACGGTCGAGGTGATCGCGCCGGGCGATGTGCCGGTCGCGCTGCCGGCGCTGCGCGACATCTCCGACGGCTGGCTCGACAGCCGCGATGCACGCGAGAAGAGCTTCTCGGTTGCCGCGTTCCACGACGGCTATCTCGCGACGCAGTCGGTGATGCTCGTGCGGCAGGCCGACAAGCCGATCGCGTTCGTCACGTTCATGACGACCGACCTCAACACCGAGGCGACGGTCGGTGTGATGCGCCATCTGCCGGACGCGTCGCCGTACGCGATGGAGTATCTGTTTACGCAGCTCGCGCTGCATCTGAAGGAAGCGGGCTTCCGCAAGCTGAGCCTGGGCATCGCGCCGTTCTCGGGGATGGGGGCGGCGAAGATGCCGTCGCCGTGGCACCGGCTCGGACTGATGGTCTGGCGCTTCGGCGGCCGCTTCTACAACTTCCGCGGCTTGCGCGCATTCAAGAGCAAGTTCGAACCGCACTGGGAGCCGCGTTACCTCGCGGCCTCGGGCTCGGTCGGCGTGTTCGTCACGCTTGCGGATCTGTCATTGCTGGCTGGAGGTCGGCGTTCATGATGTCGAAGAATGGTATCGCGCGGGCGGCAGCCGCCTGCGCGGGAATGATGCTGGCCGGCGCCGCGTGCGCCGCGCAGCTGGCCGCCGTGAAGGCCGAAACCGTGTCGGGCGGCCGCTACGGGCCCGTTACCGTGACCAAACCGAGCGGGCCGCTGCGCGGCTTCGTCGTGCTGTTCTCGCGTGAGGCCGGCTGGAATGCCGCCGATCAGCAGGCCGCCGATGCGCTCGCCAAGGCCGGTGCGATGACGGTCGGCGTCGATTCCGAGCGTTATGCGACGAACCTCGCCGCGAAGCAGGAGACCTGCCATCACCTCGACGGCGACGCCGAGGCGGTCAGCCACCAGCTCGAACGTCTCGCGCAGTCGTCGCGCTATTTCACACCGATCGTCGCGGGCGTGGGCCGGGGCGGCGCGATCGCGAAGCAGATCCTGGCGATGGCGCCGGAGAACACGATCGCCGGCGTCGTATCGGTCAATCCGGCGCCGAAGCTCGATCCGCGCTTCAAGCCGTGCCCGCCCGATCCGACGATCGTGCGCCGCGCGATGCCGGGTTTCGTCGAAACGGCTGCAGCGGGCGACTCCACGAAGCTCGTGTCGCTGGTCACGTCGCACCTGCATGACAGCGGCAGCAGCGGCGACGAACTCGACGTGTCGGACCTGCCGCTCGTCGAGCTGCCGGCCAAGGGCGGCAGCGGCCGGCTCGCGATCGTGATCTCGGGCGACGGCGGCTGGCGCGATCTCGACAAGACGATCGCCGAGGCGCTGCAGCGCGATGGCGTGTCGGTGGTCGGCATCGACAGCCTGCGCTATTTCTGGAGCGAGAAGCCGCCCGCGCAGGTGAGCCGCGATCTCGCGCGCGTGATGCGCACGTACACGGCGCGCTGGCATGCGAACCGCGTCGCGCTGGTCGGCTATTCGTTCGGCGCCGACGTGATGCCGTTCGCGTACAACCGGCTGCCGGCCGACCTGCGCGACAAGGTCGCGGTGATGTCGCTGCTCGGCTTCGCGCCGTCCGCCGATTTCCAGATCCGCGTGACGGGCTGGCTCGGCATGCCCGCGAGCGACAACGCGCTGAAGGTCGCGCCGGAAATCGCGAAGGTGCCGCCGCAGCTCGTGCAGTGCTTCTATGGCGCGGAAGAGACGGACACGATGTGTCCGGCGCTCGCGAACACGGGCGCCGACGTGATCAAGACGCAGGGCGATCACCACTTCGGCCGCGACTACATCGCGCTCGAGAAGAAGATCCTCGGCGGGTTCGGCAAGCCGGTGGCGGCGCGCTGAATGCCGGTGCCCGCTTCGCGGCGGGCGTCGGCCGGATTGCTTCCGGTTCATCGTACGGGCGGCCAGCGTGCCGCCCGTTTCATTTTGAAGACTGCGTCGCCGTGTCCTGCGGTGGCGTTGCCGTTCTCGCATCGCGCTGATAGAAGCCCGGAAACCGGTCGAGCTGCCGCCGCGCGGCCGCGATGTCCGTGTCGTCGCCGAGCACCGCGCTCGAAAACCCCGTGCGCTCCATCAGCAGCAGCTGGTCGACCAGCACGTCGCCGGTCGCGCGCAGGTCGCCGGCGAAGCCGAAGCGCTTGCGCAGCAGGTACGCCTGGCTGTACGCACGGCCGTCGGTGAACGACGGGAACTGCAGGTCGATGCGCGCGGCCTGCGCGATCCGCGCGGCAAGCGGCGGCAGTTCCTCGTCGTTGCCGATCGTCAGCGTCGAATCGTCGTGTTCCTGCGTATCGCCCGCGTGTTCGGCCGGCGTCAGCAGCCGGATGCGTGCGTTCGTGCTTGGATTGTCGCTGGCTGGCTTCATGCGTGCTCCGCGTGGTGGCGCACGTCGTTCGCGGCGGCCTTGAACGGTTCCGCGCCGATGCGGCGCACCGTGTCGATGAATCGCTCGCTGCGGCCGTTCGCATCGATCCGCGCGTCGAGATACGCGTTGACGATCGCGTCGACGACATCGACGATCTCGTCCGCCGAGAACGACGGGCCGATCACCTTGCCCGGCCGCGCAGGGCCGCTCGCGGTCGAGCCGTCCGACCCGCCGAGCGTCACCTGGTACCACTCTGCGCCGTCCTTGTCGACGCCGAGGATGCCGAGGTGGCCGCTGTGATGATGGCCGCACGAATTGATGCAGCCGCTGATGTGCAGGTCGATGTCGCCGACGTCGTGCAGCAGGTCGAGATCCTGGAAGCGCTCGGCGATCGCGTCGGCGATCGGGATCGAGCGCGCGTTCGCGAGCGCGCAGAAGTCGCCGCCCGGGCACGCGATCATGTCCGTCAGCAGCCCGACGTTCGCGCTGGCGAGCCCGATCGCGCGTGCGTTCTCCCACAGCAGGAACAGGTCGTCGACGTGTACCCACGGCAGCACGACGTTCTGCGTGTGCGTGACGCGCGCCTCGCCGGCCGAGAAGCGGTCGGCGAGATCGGCGAGCGCGTCGAGCTGGTCGGGCGACGCGTCGCCGGGCGCCTGCAGGCGGCGCTTGAACGACAGCGTGACGATGCGCAGCGCCGGATCGCGGTGCACGGCGACATTGCGCGCGAGCCAGCGCGCGAATGCCGGATGGCGGCTCGCCTGAGCGGACATGTGCGCATTCACGTCGGGCAGGTCGAGCGTGCGAGGCTTGAGCCGCGGCGGCACGAACGATGCGGCGACGCGATCGAATTCGGCCTGCGCAATCGTGTGCGGGCCGCCGTCATGGTCGACGATCTGGCGGAACTCCTCCTCGACGTCGTCGATGTAGCGCTGCCCCTCGGTCTTGACGAGGATCTTGATCCGCGCCTTGTACTTGTTGTCGCGCCGCCCGTAGCGGTTGTACACGCGGACGATCGCCTCGATGTAGTTCATCACGTGCCGCCACGGCAGGAACGCGCGCAGCAGCGTCGCGATCATCGGCGTGCGGCCCATCCCGCCGCCGACGCTCACGCGAAAGCCGAGCTCGCCCGCATCGTCGCGCACGAGCTTCAGCCCGACGTCGTGCCAGTCGGTCGCCGCGCGGTCTTCGGCGGCGCCGGTGATCGCGATCTTGAACTTGCGCGGCAGGAACGCGAATTCCGGGTGCAGCGTCGTCCACTGGCGCATCACTTCGGCGAACGGGCGCGGATCGGCGATCTCGTCAGGCGCGACGCCGGCGCGCTCGTCGCACGAAATATTACGGATGCAGTTGCCGCTCGTCTGGATGCCGTGCATGTCGACGGTCGCGAGCAGGTCCATCACGTCGGCCGCCTTCGCAAGCGGAATCCAGTTGAACTGCACGTTGGTGCGCGTCGTGAAGTGCGCGCTGCGGGTCGGCAGGCGCAGCGTGCCGAGCAATGCCTGCGCGTCGCATGCGGCGCGGTAGGTGGCGTCGTCGGGCACGTCGTAGTCGCGCGCGATCCGCGCGAGCACGCGAAGCTGCGCGCTCGACAGCTCGCCGTACGGCACCGCGACGCGCAGCATCGGCGCGTGGCGTTGCACATACCAGCCGTTCTGCAGGCGCAGCGGCCGGAACGCGTCTTCGCTCAGCGTGCCGTGCTGCCAGCGTTCGAGCTGGTCGCGAAACTGGGCGGCGCGGCTCAGCACGAGCGCCCGGTCGAAATCGGTATATCGATACATGACGTGATACGCGAGAGGAGCCGCGGCGCGGCATGCGCACGGCTCGGAGGAACGTTGCGACGGATGTCGGGCAACGGAAGACAGCGTAGGGAACGCGGTGCGGCGGGACAAGCAGCAGATCGGGACGAAAAGGGCGCAGCAGATGGCGGGCACGGCGCCGGCGCGGCGGGCCGGGCATGCGTCGTGCATGCCCGTGGCCGGTTGATGTGTTTATGCGTCGGCGTCGACGACGAGCGCCGGATCGAGCGCGCGGATGCGCTGGTCGATGAAGTAGCCGCCGCCTTCCTGATAGCGCAGGAACAGGCGGCCGCACGCGCGGCAGCGGCTGACGTTGCAGCGGTTGTACGGGAAATGGCGCAGCGCGATCGGCGCATCGTCCGACGCGTAGCGCGTACCGGCCGGATGATATTCCGCATAGGTCGGCTCCGCATCGCCGGGCGGCGCGAGCGTGCCCACTTCGGTCAATTGCGTGTCCTGCAGCGACAGCGGCAGGCTCGTCCATCCGGCGAGCGAGGTCTTCGTGCACGTGCACGGCTGGGTGACGTGCGCGGCTTCGGCCGCCAGTTTCAACAGCGCGTCGTGATCGAGGTAGGGCAGTTGGCTCATGAAAAATCGTGAAGGGGCGGTGAGATCCGCAATGTAACCCGCGCGCGGATTGGCTGCATGGCCGCGACGCTGACGGCGCGTACCGTGCACACCGTGTGCGGTCAACCGCCCTTGCGAACCGACGGCTGCGCGACCAGCTCGCCGAGCACGCGGATCGCGCGCTCGATGTCGCGGCTCCACGGATGGCCGAAGTTCACGCGCACGCAGCGCTCGAAGCCGTGCGCGGCCGAAAACAGCGGCCCCGGCGCGAAGCTGATCCCGCGCGCGATCGCCTGGCGATGCAGTTCCATCGCGTCGATCGCGTCGGGGAACGCGAGCCACAGGAAATACCCGCCTTCGGGCCGCACCCACTCGACGCCGGCCGGCAGCCAGCGCCGCAGCGCGTCGTCCATCCGGTCGAGCTGCGTGTGCAGCGCGCCGCGCAGCTTGCGCAGATGGCGGTCGTAGCCGCCGTGCTCGAGATAGTTCGCGATGCCGGCCTGCGCGGGAATGCTCGCCGACAGCGTCGTCATCAGCTTGAGCCGCTGCACCTTCTCCGCGAACCGGCCGGCGGCGGCCCAGCCGATCCGGTAGCCGGGCGCGAGTGTCTTCGAGAACGAACTGCAGTGCATCACGAGGCCGTGTTGGTCGTACGCGCGCGCCGGCAGCGGATAGTCGGGGCCGAAATGCAGCTCGCCGTAGACGTCGTCCTCGATCAGCGGCACTTCGCGCGCCGCGAGCATGTCGACGAGCGCGCGCTTTTTTTCGGCGGACAGCGTGACGCCGGTCGGATTCTGGAAATTGGTCATGAACCAGCACGCTCGGATGTCGTGCCGCTCGAGCGCGTTCGCGAGCGCATCGAGATCGAGGCCCGTGCGCGGATCGACGGGAATCTCGACCGCGCGCAGGTCGAGCCGCTCGATCGCCTGCAGCGCCGCATAGAAGCCCGGCGCCTCGACGGCGACGACGTCGCCGGGCCGCGTGACGGCCATCAGGCACAGGTTCAGCGCTTCGAGCGCGCCGTTCGTGACGACGATCTCGTCGATCGGCTGCGACACGCCGGTCGCGAGATAGCGCCGCGCGATCTGCTGGCGCAGCGCCTCGTTGCCGGGCGGCAGGTCGACGACCGTGCTCCACGGGCTGACGAGCCGTGTGGCCTGCGCGAGCGACTTCGCGAGGCGCGGCAGCGGAAACAGTTGCGGCGCCGGGAACGCGGAACCGAGCGGCACGATGCCGGGCTGCGTGGCGGCATCCAGTACGGAGAACACGAGGTCGCTGATGTCGACCTTGCGCGATGCGCCGGCACGGCTCGCGCGGCGCTTCGCGGCCGGGCCTGCTTCCGGCGTTGCGCCCGGCGCGACGTAGTAGCCCGAGCGTTCGCGCGCGCGGATCAGCCCCCACTGTTCGAGCTGGTAGTACGCGCGAAACACCGTCGACTGGCTCACGCCGTGCTGCGCGATGATCTGCCGCAGCGACGGCAGGCGCGTGCCGGCCGCGAGGTTGCCGTTGCGGATGTCGTCGGCGATCGTGTGGGCGAGGGTTTCGTAGCGTTTCATCTGCGTGGACGGGGGGGCGCCGTCGCCGCGCGCGGGCCGGATTGGCGCCGCGCCGGCGGGCGCGGGTCATTGTCCGATGCGCGGCCCGAAAAGAAAAGCGCGGGCGGCATGCCCCACGTGCCGAGCGACGCGAGCGAGAAGCCGTACAACTGCAGCAGGTAGCTCGGAAGCCGCGTGATGAAGAAGCAGATCGCGAAGTTCGGGCCGGTATCGCGCTGACGGTCATTTCCGCGAGTGGGGCGAACCGACGCAATCGGCGTCGACGGCCGCAGGCAGGTATGCAACGCATGCAATGCGTCGTCATCGCATCGTCATCGAAATGCGAACCAGTCAGCATCGGGCAACGCGCTTTCTTCTGATCATTCGTCGCCCGGCTTGCCGCGTTCGTGCGCCCGCAACGATTCCGGATCGACGCGGCGCCGGGCATGTCGCATGTCTGCATGCGCGACGCCTGCCGCGTGCGGCTATTTCCAATTGCGCGCCCATATTTTTTATGGTCTTGTTGCGGGATATCGCATCGACTCGAAAAAGGATGGTCGAATGCAGCCGAGCGATTCATACGGGGTCCGCTTGATCAGGGGAATCGGCGTGCGTACGCGCGCCCGCGGAGCCGTGCGCGCGTTGTTCGTCATCCTGACACTCGGCTTGCTTGCGTCTGGCCTGCCGGCTTTCGCCGACTCTCCCGAAACCGTCAACGACAACGTGCTGCGCGTGCTGGCATGGCCCGGCTATGCGGACCGCGACGTCGTCAGCGCATTCGAGGCGCGGTTTCATGTGCGTGTCGAAGTGACGTTCGTCGATTCCGACGAAGCGCTGTGGGCGCGGATGCACGGCGCGGCGCCGCCGCCGTACGACGTGCTGGCCGCGAACACGGCCGAGATCCAGCGCTATGCGCACGAACGTCTGCTCGCGCCGATCGATCTGGCGCGCATCCCGAACCGGCAGCGGCAGTTGCCGAACTTCCGGCAACTCGCGACGATCGGCGGGCTCGTGCAGGACGGCGCGACCTACGCGATCCCGTTCACGTATTCGTCGATGGGGCTGATCTACGACCGCACGCAGGTTTCGGCCGCGCCGCGCTCGATGCGCGAGCTGTGGAATCCGCGCTACCGCGGCAAGGTGCTCGCCTTCAACAGTGCGCAGCACAATTTCTCGTTCGCGGCGCTGGCGCTCGGCTATCCCGATCCGTTCCGCCTGTCGCCCGCGCAGACGCTCGCCGTCGCGCGCAAGCTGATCGACCTGCGCCGCAACCTGCTGACGTACTACACGCTCCCCGAAGAGGCGACCGCGCTGTTCGTCCAGCATCGCGCGGCGCTGATGTTCGGCAACTACGGCACGCAGCAGGTCGAGTTGCTGCGTCGCGCCGGCGCGGACGTCGGCTACGTGATCCCGGACGAAGGCGCGCTTGCGTGGCTCGACTGCTGGGCCGTCACGCGCGGCGCGCAACATGCCGAGCTCGCGTTCGCGTGGATCAACTACATGCTCGAACCGGCGATCGGCGCGCTGCTGACCGAGCGCCAGGGGCTCGCGAACACGCTCGAGCCGCCGCCGGGCCTCGATACCGGGCACCAGCATCTCGTGTGGCTCCAGCCCGTCGAGGACACCGCGCGGCGCGAATCGCTGTGGAGCCGCATCGTGTCGGGCGATCGTCCGGAGCGGTTCGACAAATGATCCGGCTCGGGCTCACGTCGAAGCTGTCGGTGCTGTTCGCGTGCATCGGCGTGATCGCGTCCGGCACGACCGGCTATTACGCGTATCACGCGAACCGCACGATGCTCGTGCAGGAAGCGCAGCACAGCCTGCTGATGTCGACCCAGCTGCTCGGGCAGCGCTTCACGACCGCGCTGTCCGACGTTGCCGCCGATGCGCTCGTGCTCGCGCAGTTGCCGTCGTCCGCGCTCGTCGCGGGCAGCGACAATCCGGACAGCGCGCGACGCACGCGGCTCGAGCAGGTGTATTGCAGCTTCATGAGAAATCATCCGGAATACCTGCAGATTCGCCTGATCGCGAGCGGGCATTTCGGGCTCGAACACATCCGCGTCGTTCGCGACGCGCGTGGCGTCGTCGTGCTGCCGGAAAGCGAATTCCAGGAGAAAGGACAGTTCTCCTATGTATTCGATACGCTCGCGACGGAGCCCGGCCATATCTACCTGTCGCCGATCGTGATCAACCACGAGACGGGTTCGCACGCGGCCGAAGGGCTGCCGATCCTGCGCGTGGGCACGCCGGTCGTCGACACGTCGGGCCAGACGGTCGGCGCGCTGGTCGTCGATGTCGAGCTGTCGCGCGTGGTCGACCGGCTCGAACGCGATCTGCCGGAAGACTATGCGGTGTATCTCGCGAACGAGTGGGGCGATTTCCTCGTGCACCCCGACCCGGCGCAGACGTTCGGCTTCGATCGCGGCCTGCGCGTGCTGATGCAGGACCGCTTTGCCGTCACGCGTACGCTGTTCGACAGCACGCGCACGAGCGTGACGCTCAATGGCCTCGAGCAGCCAGACGACGCGCCGGGGCAGATGTTCGCGTTCGCGCGCACGCCGTTCGGGCACGACGAGGGCAACCGCTTCGTCGTGCTCGGGATGGCGCGTCCGCTTGCCGACGTGCTGGCGCCGGCCGGCATGCTCGGGGAACGGATCGTCCGGATGGTGCTCGTATCGAGCCTGATGGCGGTGATTCTCGCGATCCTGTTCGCGCGCGCGATCACGCGGCCGCTGCAGGCGCTCGCGCGCGCCGCGACGCACGTGTTCGACGATCCGGCCGCCGAACGGCTGCCGGTTCGGCGTGCCGACGAGATCGGCGTGCTCGCGCGCTGTTTCGACAGCATGCGTGTCGAGATTCGCACGCAGGTCGCGATGCTGCGCGCGAAGCAGCAGGAGCTCACGCACCTCGCCGGCCACGATCCGTTGACCGAGCTACCGAACCGCCTGCTGTTCATGGAGCATCTCGATGCCGCGATCCGGCATGCGGCCGCGGTGCACGAAGGGCTGGCCGTGATGTTCGTCGATCTCGACCGCTTCAAGCAGATCAACGACCAGCACGGGCATTCGGCCGGCGACCGCACGCTCGTCGCGGTCGCGAAGCGGTTGAGCCTCGTGCTGCGCAACGGTGACATGGTCGCGCGGCTCGGCGGCGACGAGTTCATCGTGCTGATTGCGGACGTGCGTTCACCGGCGGTGATCGGCGATGTCGCGTCGCGGATCCAGATCGTGATGGCGGAAGAACTGGAGTTCGGCGACCGGCGCTTGGCCGTCGGTGCGAGCATCGGCGTCAGCGAGTTTCCGGCCGACGGCGCATCGGCCGAGGAACTGCTCGTCAAGGCCGACGCGGCGATGTATGCGGCGAAGGCATCCGCGCAGTGCGCGTACGTGCGCTATCAGGACCTGGTCGGCGGCGGCGCTGCGCCGGACGAAGCCGGGGCCGGCCGCGTCGCATCGGGCGCCAGCCGGTGACGGCCGGCCGGTAAAACACGCGATGCAAGCGCAACGAGCCCGTCATGGACGGGCTCGTTGCATGTGCGGACTGCGCGCGGGGCGCGCAGCGGCAGGCTTAGTGGCCGAAGTAGACCGAGTCGCGCGGGCTTTGCGCCTTGGCGGCCGGTGCGCCACCCTGGACGGTCGCGGCCGGTTGCGCACCGTAGCCGGTATTGTCGTCGGCGGCGCGCACGCGGGCTTGCGCGGCCTGGATGTCGGCCGGGTAGTGCGGGCTCGACAGGCCCGGCGTGTAGCCGGCTTTTTCGAGCTGGACCAGTTCGTTGCGCAACTGGGCGCGGGTCACGGTGCTTTGGGCGAATGCGCCGAACGAGGCGGACAGGGCGACAGCGGCAACGACTGCGGAAACGAGCGATTTCATGATGACCTCCGATGTTTGTCTTGGCTTTCCGCGTTCGACACCATGTCGTAAGCGGTTGATTACATCGTAGGCGCCGGTCGATTCAGGGTAAACGTGGATTTCAGTGAAAGATCGTTGTCGCGGAGGCAATAATCCCGGGACAAATATCTTCTGTCCCCATTCAGTATTGCCGGATTTGCAAGGGCGCGGTGGTACGGGCGGGCGCCCGGTGGCGACTGGCGGAGGACGGCGGAGGTGGAAATGACGCGGGCGGGCCGCGGTGCGGCCGGCTCAGACGCCGTCGTCGTCGATTTCCTTGCGCTCCCGGCGTTCCTCGTTGCCGCGGCGCGCGCGCAGGCGCTGGCGCGACAGAACGGCGATCACCTGCTGGGTCGGCGCGCCGGACGGCAGTTCGTTGCGGATGCGATCGGGCACCATCGGCAGGCCCGCGCGCTGCCGGCGCAGCGCTTTTGCGATTGCCCGGCGGCACTCGTCCCCGTGGCAATCCCATTCATCGCGGATTCTCTGGCAATAACGGCATTGTTCCATCGAAATAGTCTAACGCGTCTTGGGGAACCGGGCAGCGCGCGGGGCCGAACGGGTCACGCATGGCGCTTCCGTCGCGGACGTATCGACGATGGGCGGTTGAATGGGACTGCGAAGCAATTGGGTGAAATGGGCTGCCTGAAACTACAATTCCCCATCCGTCTCCATACGGATTCCTTGCGGACGAACGGGGTTTGAACGGCTTACCGGAGCGACCAGATTCCCCAGATGGCGATCAACAGGCCAACGCCGAGTCCGCAGCCCAGCAACACATAGGTTTCCATCTCGTGCCTTTGAAAACGGGGCAGCGCTGACGTCGGCGTCAGCGTGCGAGCAGCAAAGCCGGTCACGTATCGTCGCGCTGTCGGGCGGAGCGATACGCCGGGTCCGCGAATACTACGCTTTGCAGCTTTCAGAACGCATGCGCGATCGATGGCGGCGGGCTGATCGCTATTTCTTGCCGGCGTGCCGGCTATTCGTGTGCGGCCGGCGGGCGCGTGGCCCAGATTCAGGCCGGCAGTTCGTATCGGCAAGCATGAGCAATGCGGTGGCGTGGTTCAACATGGATTCTCGAGCGCAGGTCGGTGCGCGTGCAATCGACGCGGCGGATCGAACCTGCATCTTGCCTGCGCGTTGCCGTGGACGTTCGACTCGACCGCGGCGCAGCGCGGGGCCGGGTGCGGTGCCGTTTGAGGTACTGTCGGAACGGTTCAATATAATTCATGATGCTTCAATGCCTCATGTGAAACATACATACCCCGGAACAAGGAGACCCGATGACGCTTGCCCAGTTGCAGGCACTGGCCGCCGTAGTCGAACTCGGTTCGCTTACCGCCGCGGCCGACCGGCTCAGCCGCAGTCAATCCGCGATCAGCCATGCATTGACCGAGCTGGAGGACATCACGCAGGTCAAGCTGCTCTGGCGGGACCGGCAGCCGGTGGTGTTGACGGCGGCGGGCGAACGCCTGTGGCCGTACGTCCAGAGCGTGGTGCGGGAAGCGCAACTGCTGCGCCAGCAGTTCAGCCTGTCGCGCGGCAAGCTCGAAGGCAAGCTGGTAGTTGCGTCGCTGCCGAGCGTCTCGCTGGCGTTCGTCGTTCCCGCGCTCGAGGCGTTGAAGGAGATGCACCAGGGCGTGTCGGCGGTGCTGCTCGAAGGCACGGACAGCGAAGTCGAAGGGTGGATCGACGACGGTACGGCCGACATCGGCGTGGTGGCCGGCACGAAGACGTTCGCACACACTCTGCCGCTGCTCGACGAGGATTTTGTCGCGGTGGCGCCGGACGGCATGTTCGGCGGCCGCAAGAGCGTGTCGGCAAAACAGTTGTCCGCGGCGCCGTTCATTTTCTCGAAGGCAGGGTGCGGGCCGGTGATCGCGGATTACTTCGCGCGTGGCGGCGCGCCGCTCCGGGCCGCGTTCAACGTGGTGGAGATGCGCACCATTCTTTCGATGGCGGAGGCCGGCATGGGCGTATCGATCGTGCCGCGCATCACGCTCACGTACACACCGTTCGGCGGCCGCGTGCTGGAACTGTCGCCGAGGCTGCATCGTTCCGTGCGGTTGTCGTGGAACGTGGCCGGCAACGCGGTCACCGACGAGTTCGTGAGGCTCGTCGACGCACAACGCGTCAAAGCCGCGAAAGCGATCCACGTGCGTGCGAAAAAGGGCAGGTAGCGCGCGGCCGGCGAGATGAATAACGCTCATGGGCGCCTTGCAGTTTATTCATGCCGAGGATGATCGAGATGCAATACAGTGTTCGAACCTCGTCACCCTGACTGCCCTGCCGCGAAGGAGCCTGCCGTGCCGGCTTTGCCCACCCTGTTTGCGTTCGGACTCGTGTCGCTCGGCATGGTGCTGACGCCCGGACCGAACATGATCTACCTGGTTTCGCGCTCGATCTGCCAGGGCCGTCGTGCCGGGCTCGTGTCGCTCGGCGGCGTCGCGCTGGGGTTCGTTTTCTACATGGTTTGCGCGGCGCTGGGCATCACCGCGCTGGTGATGACCGTGCCGTATGCGTACGACGTGCTGCGCTTTTCCGGCGCGCTGTATCTGTCGTACCTGGCGTGGCAGGCACTCAAGCCGGGCGGCCGCTCCGCGTTCCAGGTCCGGCAGTTGCCGCACGACAGCCGCGTCAGGCTCTTCACGATGGGTTTCGTCACGAACCTCGCGAATCCGAAGATCGCGGTGATGTATCTGTCGCTGCTGCCGCAGTTCATTTCACCGGGGCACGGCAGCGTGCTCGCGCAATCGCTGGCGCTCGGCTGCGTGCAGATCGCGGTGAGTGTCAGCGTCAACGCGCTGATCGCCTGCTTGGCTGGTTCCATCGCGGGTTTTCTGGCGGGACGACCGGTTTGGGCGTCGGTCCAGCGCTGGTTGATGGGCACCGTGCTGGCCGGATTGGCGGTGCGTATCGCGCTGGAATCGCAACGCTAAAGCGGGCGGCTTGCGGTTCGCGCAGCCGTAGCCGGCAACCCTGCGTCCCGTCGGAAGCATCCCGCATCGTCACCCGGGGCAATTGCCTTCGGCATCCTTCCCGACCCGAACGGGCGCTGCCTTTTCACTGCGTCGGCTGCGTGTCGCGAGCCAGCACAGGATCGACCCGCCGCAAACCATCACTGCGCCTTGCCAGAATTCGGCTGACAGAGGCGCATGCAGCAGCGTTGCGGCGAGCGCGGCCGCGAGCACCGGCGTCAGGTACGACGCGCCGACGATGATCGTCACGTTGCCGTGCATGATGCCGGTGTTCCATGCCGCATAGCCGAACCCGAGCGCCGATGCCGCCAGCACGATATAGATGATCGCGTGAAGGCTGAACGTCATGGCGCCGCCGCCCTCGATCGCGAACTTGATCCAGAGCGCCGCTGCGACCAGCATGAAGAACGGCGTGACGCCGTTCTTGCCGTCGGCAATGCGTGCCGTCACCGTGCAATAGCCGGCCCAGATCAGCGCGCCGAAGAAGGCGAGGCCATAGCTCAGCGGATTGTCCGCGACGTTGCGCAGCATACCGGCCGGATCGAGGCTCTGGTCGCCGCCGAGCACCCAGCAGATGCCGAGCATCGACAGCAGGACGCCCGGCACGACCAGCAGGTTGGCACGCTGCTTGTTGAACACGATGGCTGCGATCAGCGTCAGGCTCGGCCACAGGTAGTTGACCATCGCGACTTCGATCGCCTGCCGGCCGTTGCTCGCATACCCGATCGACAGCGCCAGGCACAGCTCGTACGAGACGAACAGCAGCCCGCCCCACAGCAGGTAGCTTTTCGGAAACTTGCTCAGGTCGGGGAAGCCGATCGTAAACAGCAGAAGCACGGACGCCACCGTATAGATCATCGCGGCGCCGCCGGTCGCACCGAGGCTTTCGCTGACCCCGCGAACGAGGGCGACCACCGAGGCCCACAACAGCACCGCGCCGAGCCCGATGAGTGTTGCCTTGTTCTTGTTCTTGTTCTTGCGTTTCATGCTTCCTGTTTGTTTCGACATTCAAATTCGACTTCGGATGATTCGGTTGCGCTCGCGTGTGCTGCCAGCGCGAACGGAAAAATCCGGTTGCGACTGCAACCGGCAATGCAATGCGGCGATTGCGCCGGACACGCGTAGTTTAAAGGGGCCGAGCCAGCGCGACCGAGTGGCGGACGATGGTGGGGGAACAGCCGGGTGCATGCGGCGGATTCAGGCGTGTGTGCGGAACGCGCTAGCCGGTCATGCGTCGTCGATGCGCCATTCCGCTCCGATTGCCGACAATGCACGTCCGATCGAGTCGAGCATGGCGTCACGCGTCGGCCCGAGCGTCGTGACGAGGAAGAACCCGTGTTCGTCGGTCGACAGGCCGATCAGCGGCCAGCCGCCGGTGTCATCGCGAATTTCAAGTTGTCGTCTGTCGGAATCGACGTCGCCGTGCGTTTGCCGCAGCGCATCCGCGATTGCATCGAATGCGTCGGCTGACGGGGTCGTGTGGATGCGGTATTCGAAACTCATCTTCATGGGCCGGTGTGCGAGGCACGCAGTCTAACCCGCGTCGCGGCACGCCCATTCCTCGATGCCAATGCAACCGGCGCCCGCCGCAGCGGGCGCCGGCCCGATCACCGCTCGTGCCGCTTCTTGCTCAGCTCGATCGTCTCGAACAGCTCGTACTGCGCGGTCGGGTGCTGATCGGCGCCCGGCGCGTGGTAGTAGCGCATCGTGATCGTCGTGTGGCCGCCCGGCTTGCCCGGGTCGTGGTCGAACACCGCGATCCCGTAACCGGTGCCCGTATCGCGGCGCGCGGACCAGATCGCATCCTCGAGCGCATCGGCCGGCTGGCGCACGAACGTGTTCGGCGCGGTGCCAGGCACCGGCCGGTTCGGCTTCGTGAACACCTTCGCCCGCGCAAAGCCGGTCGACGGGTTCTCGCCGTACACGTCGAGCGGTGCGCTGGTGCCGCCGCCGCCGAGGATCAGGTGAATCGTGCCGTGGCTCGTGTCGAACGTCGTGCGGTCCGGGTCGTTCGAGCCGACCGGACGCGGCTGCAGCGTCTCGACCACTTCGCCGGTCGTCGCGTCGACGCCCGCGCGGTGATTGCAGCCGCGCACCGGGTAGCTGCGCTCGTAGTCGTGATCGTGGCCGCACAGCACGAGGTCGACGCCGTAACGATCGAACAGCGGCAGCCATGCCTCGCGAATGCCTTTGTCGGAACCGTTGCCCGTCTTCGACGAACTGAGCGCGTCCTGGTGCATCTGCACGATGATCCAGTCGATGTCGTCGTCATGCGCAGCATGGCGCAGCGTGTGTTCGAGCCAGCGCGTCTGCTCGCCGTTGCTGTAGCCGCGCACGTAGAACGACGTGCCGGGCTCGATCGGCGGGCGGCCCGTGCTCGCGGCCGGCACGAGCGGCGCGGGGCCGCCGACGAACGCGGCGGCGTCCTGGTACACGACATCGTCGGCGTCGAGCGACACGAACAGCACCGAGCTCACGCGGAAGCTGTACCAGCGGCCCGGGAAACGCGTGCCGTTCTCCGGCAGCGTATAGCGCGCGAGATACGAGTCGAGCCCTTGCGGACCGTTGTTGAACTCGATCTCGTGATTGCCGGGGCAGGGCATCCACGGGCGATTCGCGGCCGACGTCTGGTTGTTGTTGCCGAAGTCGCGCCACACCTCGGGCTGGTGCGCGGGGTTCAGGTTCGCGTAGCAGAGGTCGCCGTTCAGCAGGTGGAACAGCGGCTGGAACTGCTCGACGGCCTGCACCGCGAAGCGGCTCTGCGGCGACGACAACACCCATGCGCCGTTCGGCGTCGCGAGATCGCCGTAGCTCGTGAAGCGGAACGGCGCGCGGCCGCGCGGCGCGGTCGAGAAATTCGCGGCGAACGGCTGCGCGGCGTTGCTGTCGTTGTCGGCCGTGATCTCGTAGCGGTAGCGCGTATCCGGCTTCAGCCCGTGCACGCGCGCGTGGTACGCGAACACGGTTTCGCCGTTCAGGCCGTCGGTGTACAGGCGCTGGACGCCGTGCACCGTGCGCGGCGGCTCGCCGTCGGCGACGACGCGCGCGCGCGGATTGACGGCCGGTGCGAGCGACGCCCACGAGATCACGACTTCGGACGTCGGGTCGTTGCCCCACGTCAGGTGGACCTGCTCGGGCGTGCCGTCCGGATTCGGCGCGGCGGCCCGGGCGGCCGCGAGCCCGCCGGCAGCGGTCGCAAGGCCGGATACGCCGGCAAGTTTCAGGAAGCCGCGACGCGACACCGACGCGGCCGGCTCGTTCGGCTGATCAGGGAGATTGTCCTGGTTCGACATGGTCGTAGTTTTCGTTGATGGGGACGCGAAAAGTGGAACCGCTCGGCCATGCGCGAGCGCGGCCGGGGCGTGGGCCGGAAACGAGCGGGATCCCGGTGACGCGCATTGTCGACGGGCAGTTTTGCCGCGTTGTGACAGCACGGCAACCACGTGTGTGGCGGCCGATACGAAGAGTCGCGCATCGCGTGGCATCCGGCCCGCTCCGAAGCGCGCTCGATCGCACCGAAAATTATTCGCCAACCTCGCGACGGATTTCTCTTGCCCGCTCCGTTTAACGCATGAACGGCCGCTTCCGGTCGATGCCCGTTACTTCGGAGTCTTTCATGAAACTTTCTGTTCCATTGCGGTTTGCCGCCGGATGCGTGGCCGTGCTGGCGGCGTCCGCCGCATTCGCGCAGGCCGTGATCGTCGCGCCTTACGCACCGCCGGCGCCGCGCGTCGAAGTGATGCCGGCGCCGCGCGCGGGCTACGTGTGGGACCAGGGCCACTGGCACTGGCGGCAGGGGCGCTACGTCTGGATTCCGGGTCACTGGCAAGTGGTGCGCGTCGGTTATCACTGGGTGCCCGGGCACTGGGCCGCGCGCGGCCCGGCCTGGCGCTGGGTGCCGGGCCACTGGGCCTGATGCGCGCGCCGCCGCGGCGGATCCTTCACGCAATGTCATGAGTCGAAGCCATGCCTTTTCGAACCATCGTGATACTGGCGGCCGCGGCCATCGTGCTGGCTGGCTGCGTCGTGGTGCCGGCGCGTCCGGTGTATTACCGGCCCGCGCCGGTCGTCGTATATTGAGCACGCCGGCCGACGGTTGCGCAACCGGGCGACGCGTGAGTTGCCGACAGGATCGATATGCCGCGCGAAACGGATGTCGATGAAACGGACATGGCCGACACCGTGTGCGACGCCGCGCGCGATGCGCACGGCGTTGCCGAACCGTCGGCGTGGCGCCGCGCGGCGATGGCCCGACGCATGCAAGGAGAGCACGACGATGAGCTTCAGCCGGGCGGCGGGCACACCTGCCGGCACAGCGCGACGCAATCGCGCTGCGCGACGGAGCGGGCGGCGTTGAACGATCGCGGCGACCGCGATCCGGACGCGGAACTCGTCGCGCGCGTCGGCGCGCGCGATTCGTCGGCGGTGCGCGTGCTCGTCGCGCGCAAGCTGCCGCGGCTGCTCGCATTGGCGACGCGCATGCTCGGCGATCGGAGCGAAGCCGAGGACGTCGCACAGGAGACGTTCTTGCGAATCTGGAATCAGGCGCCGCGCTGGCGCGAAGGCGAGGCGCGTTTCGACACGTGGCTGCATCGCGTCGTGCTGAACCTGTGCTACGACCGGTTGCGCGGCCGGCGCGAGGAGCCCGTCGATACGTTGCCCGACGTGCCGGATCCGCAACCGGAGCCGGCCGCGCATGCGGAACTGCGCTCGCGCGATGCGCGCGTGCGGCAGGCGCTTGCCGCGTTGCCGCCGCGGCAGCGGGAAGCGCTCGTGCTCCAGTACTATCAGGAAATGTCGAATGTGGAAGCAGCCAACCTGATGGGCATCACCGTTGATGCGCTGGAAAGCCTGCTCGCCCGCGCGAGGCGCAACCTGCGCGCGCAACTGGCCGGCGACCCACTTAGCGAGGACAAGCGATGACACCCGAACGATTTCGCACCATCGTCGCCGCGTACGGCTCGGACGCGCGGCGCTGGCCGGACGGCGAGCGCGCGGCCGCCGAGGCGTGGGCGCGCGCGAACCCGCGCGACGCGCTGCTGGCACTGGACGATGCCGCCGACCTCGATGAATGGCTCTCGTACGACACGGTCATGCCGCCTGCACCGGCGCTGGTCGAGCGCATCGTCGCGTCGGCACCCGCGCCGCAACGCGCGCGGCGGCGCGGCAACGTGTGGTGGTCGGGCGCGGCGTTCGCGGGCGTCGGCCTGGCCGGTGCGCTGGCGGGCGCGGTGGCCGTGTCGATGCTGATGCTCGGCAGCGTGCCGACGTCGCAGCACGAACCGGGTTATCTGACGACGACGTTCGGCGGCCCGAGCATCGACGGGAGCGATGAATGAGCGAACGCGGCTGGAAATTCATCCTCGTCGGCTCGGTCGTGTTGAACGTGTTCATGCTCGGCGCGATCGGCGGCGGCGTGTATCAGTGGTTCTCGACGCATCGTGACCAGCTTGCGGCGGGCGCGCCCGCGCAGCGCACCGCGTTGCGTTTCGCGGCGGACGAATTGCCCGATGCGCGGCAGCGCGAGTTTGCCGCCGCGCTGAAGGCCGCGCGCAAGAACGGCCGCGATTTCGCGCGGGAAGGGCGCGACGGCCGGATCACCGTGCTGGATCTGCTCGCCGCGCCGCAACTCGATCGCGCGGCGATCGACGCCGCACTTGATCGCACGCGCGCGGCCGATACCGCGATGCGTGCGCAGGTCGAGCGCAGTGTCGTCGATTTCGCGGCGACGCTGACGCCCGAAGAGCGCGTGAAGTTCGTCGACGGGTTGCAGCACAGCGGCAACTGGCGTCTGCCGCCGAGACTGCAGAAGAAGCCGGACACGCCGGCGAGCCAGTAAACATCAGGCAGGGCGACACGCGATACGCGTGTCGCCGGCACTCGCATTCGGTCACGCGCAATGCGTACACGGGATGAATTGCACGCGCCGTTGCGCGTCGATGACTCGCGCCGTTGCAGTGCCTCACCTCCGCCGCCTCTCCCGTTCCTCGTTTCTCCGATCCAGAAAATATTTGCGAGCTCCGCGACGGATTTCCCTGCATGCCTGCGTTAAACGTGGGTACGCACCGCCAGAGAGCCCGTCATGGACCACCCGAACGACATCACGCCGGCCGCGATCGCGCTGAACCGCTTCGGTCTCGGCGCGCGGGCCGACGAAGCGCTGCCTGCCGACCCGAAGGCGGCGCTCGTCGCGCAATTCGACCGTTACGACGCGCGGCCCGCCGCGTGGGCCGGCGAACCGGACGCGATCGCGCTCGCGACGCGCTTCGCGAACGCGCGCAACGCGATGACAGGCGACGACGCGGCCGCGAAGCGCGCGAACGCGCAATCGATCCGGCGCGACGGCTACGACGCGTATCGCAGCGCCGTCGCCGCACGGCTGAACAGCGCGCTGAACACGCCCGCGCCGTTCGTCGAGCGTCTCGTGCATTTCTGGGCGAACCATTTCGCGGTGTCGGTCGACAAGGGGCAGGTGGCCGCGTATGCGGGCGCGTTCGAACGCGACGCGATCCGCCCGCACGTGCTCGGCCGCTTCGAGGACATGCTCGTTGCCGTCGAACAGCATCCCGCGATGCAGGTCTTTCTCGACCAGGCACGCTCGGTCGGCCCGGACAGCCCGGCCGCGCTGCGCGCGCAAGCACGCAATCCGTCGGCGAAGCGCGGGCTCAACGAGAACCTCGCGCGCGAAATCATGGAACTGCACACGCTCGGCGTGCGAACCGGCTACACGCAAGCCGACGTGACGGAGTTCGCGCGCGCATTGACGGGCTGGAGCATCGCGGGCGGACGCGGGCCGCAGCCGGGCGATGCCGCACCCGGCGCGTTCGTGTTTCGCCCGAAGCTGCATGAACCGGGCACGCGCACGGTGATGGGGCGCACCTACGACCAGCCGGGCGAAGCGCAGGCGCGCGCGATCCTGCACGACCTCGCGCGGTCGGATGCGACGGGCCGGCATATCGCGTTCCAGCTTGCCCGTCATTTCGTCGCCGACAATCCGCCGCCCGCGCTGACCGACCGGCTGGCCCGCGCGTTCGATGCGAGCGGCGGCGATCTGCCGACCGTCTATCGCGCGCTCGTCGATGCGCCCGATGCGTGGTCGCCGGTCAACCGCAAGTTCAAGACGCCGTGGGAGTGGGCCGTATCGTCGCTGCGCGGGCTCGGCTGGCGCGAGATGGATGATCGGGGCGACCTGAAGGCCGCGCCGCTGCTCGCGCAGCTCGGCCAGCCGGTGTGGCGGCCGGGCTCGCCGGCGGGCTACGACGACGTCGCCGCGAGTTGGGCCGCGCCCGACGCGCTCGTGCGCCGCGTCGAGATCGCACAGCGCCTGGCCGCACGCACCGGCGACAGGCTCGACCCGCGCACGCTCGGCAACACACTGCTCGCCGGGTCGATGAGCGCGCCGACCGCGACCGCGCTGTCGCGCGCGGAAAGCGCGACCACGTCGCTCGCGCTGCTGCTCGTATCGCCCGATTTCCAACGGAGGTGAACATGGCACTGTCCCGCCGACAATTCCTGAGCGTTGCCGCCGCCGGCGCAGGCGCGATCCTCGTCGCGCCGCGGATCGTGTTCGCGAACGTCGAGACCGACCGGCGCTTCGTGTTCGTGATTCAGCGCGGCGCGGCCGACGGCCTGAACATCGTCGTCCCGTATGCGGAGCCCGCGTATGCGTCGCTGCGCGGCGCGCTCGCGATCGACACCGCGGCCGCGACGCGGCTCGACGGCACGTTCGCGCTGCATCCGTCGCTCACGCAGACCGCGCGGCTATACCGCGACGGGCAGGCGCTGTTCGTGCACGCGATCGCGTCGCCGTATCGCGACCGCTCGCATTTCGACGGGCAGAACGTGCTCGAAACAGGCGGCCGCGCGCCATATCAGGTGAAGGACGGCTGGTTGAACCGGCTCGCCGCGCTGCTGCCGGCGACGCGCGAAAGCGCGATCGCGTTCGCGCCGACCGTGCCGCTCGCGTTGCGCGGCACCGTGCAGGCCGCGTCGTATGCGCCGTCCGGTTTGCCGGCCGCGCCGGACGACCTGCTCGCGCGCGTGTCGGCGCTTTACGAGGCCGACACGCAGCTCGGCCCGCTGTGGCAATCGGCGATGCAAGCGCGCGGCCTCGCCGGCGACGCGCATGCGCGGCAGGATCCCGCGGGTGTCGGCAAGCTTGCCGCGACGTTCCTCGCGCGCGACGACGGCCCGCGGATCGCAATGATCGAAACGGGTGGCTGGGACACGCACAGCGCGCAGAACACGCGGCTCGCCAATCAACTGAAGGCGCTCGACACGATGCTCGCCGCACTGCGCGACGGCCTCGGGCCCGCATGGCAGCAGACCACGGTGCTGGTCGCGACCGAGTTCGGCCGCACGGCCGCGGCGAACGGCACGGGCGGCACCGATCACGGGCAGGCGTCGGTCGCGATGCTGGCGGGCGGCGTGGTCGCGGGCGGCCGCGTGATCGCCGACTGGCCGGGACTGCGGCCGGGCGACCTGTATGAAGGCCGCGACCTGAAGCCGACCGCCTCGCTCGATGCGCTGATCTCGGGCGCGGCTGCCGAAAGCCTGCGGCTCGATCCTCGCCGCACCGCGTCCGCGCTGTTTGCGGAAAGCGGTGCGACGCGGCCGATGACGGGCCTGATTCACGGGGCTGCGTGACGCGGGGTGTTGCCGCGTTCGACCTCGCCAAACGATTACACAACAGGGAGAATTGACGATGAAGATCCGATCCGTTTCGCTTGCCGTGCTGGTGAGCGCGAGTGCCGTGCTGATGTCCGCGTGCGTGGTCGAACCCGTGCGGCCGCCGCAGCCGGCGCCGCTCGTCGAAGTGATGCCGCCGCCACCGGCACCCGGCTATCGCTGGGCGAAGGGGCATTACCGGTGGGCCGGCAATCACTGGGCGTGGGTGCCCGGGCACTGGGTGGCCGTGTATTGACCGTGTGAGACGTGCCGCGCGGTTCGCGGCGAGGGTGCCGGGAAGCGGGCTCGAACTCGTTCACTGAACACTGGTGCGAAACGCAAGTCGGCCTCGACATCGACATCGACACCGACACCGACACCGACACCGACACCGACACCGACACCGACACCGACACCGACACCGACACCGACACCGACACCGACACCGACAGCGTGCTGCAGCGCACGCAGCGCACGCAGCGCCTACCACCCGATCCGGTGCTTCTCCTCCGTCTCGCGATGCCGCCAGTCGTCGTCCGCGTGCAGGTACTGGCTCGTCGTCGTGAGCGACACGTGGCCGAGGTTGTCACGCACGAGCCGCAGGTCGACGCGGCCGTCGGCCATATGCGAGCCCGCGCTGTGGCGCAGCCAGTGCGCGGACGCCTGTTCGAGCACGCGCGCCTGTTCGTCGCCGGCCGCGCCGTTCGCGCGCAGCCGGTCGGCCGCGTGCCGGAACACCTGCTTCACGATCCTGTGCAGCGCCGCGCGCGTGAGCGGCTTGCGCGCCTGGCCGAGCGGCAGCACGAGCGGCGTGGGCTCGCCGTCGGACGGCAGCGCGGGCAGCCCGTGCGCGCGCCGGTAGCGCGACAGCTCGGCCATCATCTCGTCGGTGGCCGGCACGAGCCGCTGCCGGCCGCCTTTGCCCATCACGTCGAGCCACCAGCGGTCGTGCCCGTTCGCGTCGTGCCGGCAGAAGAACTGGCCCATCGTCGTGTCGGCCGCTTCGGTGATGCGCAGCCCGCCGAGATACAGCAGCGTGAACAACCAGCGCGCGCGATCCGCATGGAAGCACGCGCGCGCATCGTCGCGCGGCATTGCGACGATCGCGTCCTTGACCGACTGCCACAGCGGTTGCCCGAGATGACGCGTGATGCGCGGCGCGGGACGACGCTGCCGCTGCCGCGACAACGCAAGCGGATTGCCGGCGAGGTAGCCGGCCTGCACGAGCCACGAGAACATCACGTTCAGGATCACCAGCGCCTGCCGCTGGCTGGCCGCCGACAGCGGCCCGTAGAACGGCCGCCAGCGCGGGTCGTCGCGCGGATGCTTGCGGCCGCCGTTCGCGCACCATACGTCGGTCGGTGCGGGCGCGAGCAGGAACTGCCGGTAGACGACGAGATCTTCGTGCGTGAGCGACGACAGCGGCTTGCCGCACGCGATCACGGCCCACAGCAGCAGGCGCTCGGCTTCCTTGCGGTAGTTCTGGAACGTGGTCGGCGTATCGACGAAGCGCGCGAGCCATGCGCGCACGGCGTCGAGATCGTTGGTCGCGGCGATCTGCGGATGCGTGCTGCCCGAGCGGTTGGTGCCCGCGCGTCCGTCGAGTGCGGCCGGCACGGTCAGCGTATCGATCGGCAGCGGGCGCAGCGCGGCGCCGGACGGAACGGGTGAGGTCATGCGAAGCGGGGGCGCAGTGTGGGCCGCGCGGGCGAACGAAGGCAGCGCGACAAAGCGTATCGGGAAGCGCCGATGGTACACGATCGTCATGCGGCGCATGCCGGTGCTTCGACGCCGAAGCGGACCAGGGTCCGTTGATGCGGATCACTGACGTTCCGCTGATCCTGCAAATTCACTCGCGAGGCTGGCCGTATCTCCGTGCTCGAAACCCCCATGACCGCGATCGCGCACGAAGTGCGGTCGGTTTTTCCGCACGACATGGCAGATTCGATGGCATCGGGCATGTCCACGCCGTGCGTAGTCCCTTGTTTTTTCAAGGAGCCACCTGACAGTCGGAAATATTTACGCTCGAATCGCGCCACGGGAATATGCCCGCGACGGTTGTCGATCCTTACGAAAGGCGTGTATTCTCCCTACAAATTCATAAAATAAAATCCGAGACACAGCCAGGGTTCCAGCGCCGGAATGGCAACGAGAGAACTCGTTTCGTAATTGACGCACGCTACCAATAACCTTAAAAAAGGACGGTTCCCGTGACACCAATTAGAAACGCAGCAACCATCTGCACCGTCGTGGGTGCGCTCTTGGCGACCGCGGCACTTTCCGATAACGCGTCGGCTCAGGCGCCCGCGGGGTCTTCCTCCGCTACGCCGCTGGCTGTCGGGCTCGTTTCGAGCGGCGTAGCCGAAGCGCAGGCAATCGAGGCGATCCGCGAAGGCGATATCCTGACGATCAAGCTGCGGTTCAAGCCGCTCGTCGCAAACAAGGTGGAAGTGCTCTATAGCTCGATCAGCAAGAGCGACTACGAGAACGGCATCTACGTGCTCGCAGGCAACAAGAAGCACTTGCTGCTGACGGACAGCAACAACCAGCCGCTGGCCAGCCCTCGCGTAGTTCTTAGCACATCGAAGGATTCTCCGAGCGCGGGCACGTGGTATGGGAGATTTCCCGCTCCGCCGAAGAACGTCACCAAGGTGTCGTTGTCGATTCCGGGTGTGGAAGCGCTCGACGGCATCAAGATTACCGATCGCTGACCATGGCCGGAGCGATCACATCAATCGTGGCGCTGATCCTGTCGGCGACCGCCGTCGGCGGTGCCTTCGCGCAAGCGCCGCCGGCGCATCGCGACATTCGCGATCTCAACGCAACCGTCCTGGACGTGAAGGGCTTCTCGTCCGATCTGAACAGCACCGTATCGGATCTGTCGGCCAGGGCATCGGGGCTCGCGGCACGGCACGACGGCCTGTCCGTGCGCGATGACAAGGCGACAGTGCGGGTGTCGATGCTGGGCGACATCCTGTTCGACTTCGACAAGGCCACTATCCGGCCGTCTGCCGAGCCGACACTCGACGACATCCTGCGGCTCGCCGCGTCCGTTCCGTCCGGGGCGATCGTGATCGAGGGGCATACCGATTCGAAAGGATCTGCCACGTATAACAAGACGCTGTCTTTCCGTCGTGCGAATGCCGTGGCCGACTGGCTCACGTCGCACGGGATGAAGAAGGCACGTTTGTCGGTCAAGGGGCTGGGGGGCAGCCGGCCGGTCGCGCCCAATACGCTCAGGAATGGCGCGGACAATCCGGACGGCCGTGCACTGAATCGCCGTGTCGAGTTCGTGTTGCCGAACGACGCGAAGCGCGCGAAGTAGGCGCCCGGCGTGCACATGCGGACCGTCGGCTGCGAAGCGCGCGGCTGAACCGGAGCACGGTAACGTGTCGGCGTGCGGGCGACATGGCACGAATGAGGGGGAGAACGCCGGCTGTAAGGCATTTGTGAACTTTCCCGCCGCGCCGATCGTCTAACCGCCCCTCCAACGCTTCCAGAGGAACACCAGATGCTTCGCCATTCCAGAACGCTGCTCGGCGCGGCCGTCATTGCCGGCAGCACGCTCCTCGCCGGATGCCAGACCGACGCGGCCGTCACGGCCGCGAGCGCGGCCCGCCCGGCCGACAGTCGGCCGGTGGCCAGGACCGTCTATGTCGCGCCGCAATCCGCGCGCTGCACGGGCGTCGCACCGATGGAATGCCTGCAGGTGCGCAGCAGCCCGAGCGAGCCGTGGAGCCTGTGGTACGCGGGCATCGAGGGCTTTGCGTACCAGCCCGGTTACCTGTACACGCTCGAAGTCGACGAATACCGCGTCGCGCGGCCGCCGGCCGACGGTTCGGCGATCCGCTGGGTGCTCAAGCGCGTCGTCGAGCGCCGCCAGGCGAACTGACGTCCGCGCTCACGCGGACGATCGCGCCGCCGCACGGGCCGGCGGCGCGGCCGTATCGATCCGCCGGAACACGACGGACGACAGCAGCGTGACGGCGCCCATGCACGCGAACGACAGCATGAATCCGCGCCCCATCGAGCCCCACCAGGCGGCGAACAGGTTCACTAGCCCGCCGCCGATCGATACGCCGAGCCCCATCGCCAGCATCTGCATCATCGTGAACAGGCTGTTGCCGCTGCCGGCGTCGGCATGCGACAGCCCCTTCAGCGTCACGCCGTTCATCGCCGCGAACTGCATCGAGTTCGCGGCGCCGAACGCGACCAGCAGCACGATCTCCAGCACCGGCGCGGGCCGCGCCGACACCAGCGCGAACCCCGCGATCGCACAGCCGACGATCCCCGTATTCACGACCAGAAACGTCGCGTAGCCGAAGCGCTTCACGAGCGGCGCGATCCAGCGTTTCGCGATGACGCCCGCGATCGCGGCCGGCAGCATCATCAGCCCCGATTGCAGCGGTGTATAGCCGAGTTGCACCTGCATCAGCAGCGGCAGCATGAACGGCACCGCGCTCGTGCCGATCCGGCACAGCAGGTTGCCGAGCAGCCCCGAACCGAAGTTCGGCTCGCGAAACAGCCCGAGCCGGAACAGCGGCTGCGCGCGCCGCCGCGCATGCGGCAGGTACGCGAGCGCGCTCGCCAGGCCGAGCACGGCGAGCCCGGCCGACCAGGCGGCGCGATGCGCGGGCATCGGCGGGTCGATCGCGAGCGACAGTGCGATCATCGCGACCGACAGCAGCGCACAGCCGACGAAGTCGAACGGCGGCGGCTGTTTCGCCTGGTCGTGCGGCAGGTAGCGCTGCACCGCGATGAAGCCGACCACGCCGACCGGCACGTTGACGATGAACACCCAGTGCCATGAAATCGCCTGCGTGAGCCAGCCGCCGAGCGTCGGCCCGACGATCGGGCCGAGCTGGCCGGCGATCGATACGAACGCGATCGCCGCGACGTACTGTTCGCCCGGCACGCGGCGCAGCACGGCGAGCCGCCCGATCGGCAGCAGCATCGAGCCGCCGATGCCTTGCACGGCGCGCGCGACGACGAGCTGGCCGAGCGTATGCGATGCCGCGCAGCCGATCGACGCGAGCACGAACACGAGAATGGCGACCGAGAACACGCGGCGCGTGCCGAACCGGTCGGCGAGCCAGCCGGACGCCGGCGTGAGCATCGCCATCATCAGCGTGTAGGCGACCACGACGGGCTGCATCGCGAGCGGCGACGCGTGCAGGCTTTGCGCGATCGAAGGCAGGGCAGTGTTGACGATCGTCGTGTCGAGCGACTGCATGAAGAACGCAGCGGCGACGATCCAGAGCAGCGCGGAGTGTGTGGGTTCCCGGGACATGGCGAAATGGCGGTGCGAAGACCGGGCGCGGGCGGCACCATTGCACGGACGCGCGGCGCCTGCCGGTCTTCAAGCGCTCGATGGTACCGATTCCTGTGGCCATCGGGAAGCTGCCTGGAGACATCGATTGTCATCGGCAATGCGTGATGCTCGATCCCGTCCGGCGTAGCGCACCTGCCACGCGTGATGCGCCCGTATTCCCGCACGCGCGCCGCGCATCGTCATGCCGGCCGTTTCTGCGAAATCATGAGCAGCGCGCCGTTCTTGTCCTCCAGCACCGCGCGGTATTCGTGCGGCCCGCACGGGCATGCGCACCGACGCGCCGGCCTTCACGGCCCGCGCCATCGCCGCATACAGGTCGTCGTCCTCGTCGACGCGCAGCGTGTTGGTCGCGCCGAAGGCCGCGAACGAGGCACTGGTCAAGGGGCTGGCGCGCGAGGAGGGGCGTTGCAACGTTCGCGCGAATTCGATCCTGGTCGGCGTGATCGAGGCCGGGATGTTTCCGGTGCTGCTCGAACAGGGGCAGTTCGACCAGGCTTGGATCGACGAGACGCAGAAGATGCTCGCGCTCAAGCGCTGGGGGAAGGCGCACGCACGGCTACGCAAATCGCTCGAACGCATCGAAGAATGCTATGAATATACCGACCGAGGATCCGGCCGAGGGGCGCTGACTCCGCGGGCCACGATGTCCGCACAGATCGTTGATTTCCATCAAGGCTTTGGCGTCGGCTTGCTTTGATGTCGGGCTGCTGATGAACGACATTGAAAGTGTCGACACTGGCGCTTGTACTTGCTGCCGGAGTGGCGCAGCGGGTCGATTCGCCGGTGCATTTCACGTACTGCCGCGGAGCTTGATATGTCATCGCACGGGCCGCGTAGGGCCATCGCCATCATTTTCCGCGAGCATGAGCAATTGTCTACCGTGATCGACGGCATGCGGCGGTTTGTCCATCTTCTGACGACTGGCAAGCCCGCTCCGGGTCTCATGGTGTTTCGGGCCATGCTTTATTACATTCGCGAGTACCCTGAGAAGGTGCATCATCCCAAGGAGGAGCGTTACTTGTTTGCGCCGCTGCGGGACAAGACAAACGAGTTCGACAGTGTCATTGACGAACTGGAATCTCAACACGCGTTGGGAGAATTGAAGTTGATGAATCTGGAGCACGCATTGACGCGCTATGAGCTGAAGGGCGCTCCCGCACTTCGTGCTTTGCAAGCCAAGGTGGACGAATATGCCGAGTACTACGCCGATCACCGGTGTATGGAAGAGACGTTGATTTTGCCCGCCGCCGGACGCCTGCTGACGGCGGAAGACTGGGCCGAGACGGACGCCGCCTTCGGAGCCAATCGCGATCCGTTCGACGGGAGCGAGCTCGAAGCCGATCTCGACAAATTGTTTTCGATGATCGTCAATACGATTCCGGAGACGGAAAGTTAGCGGCTCGGTGATGGCTCTTTCGGTGCGGGCCGTCTCATGACGCAAACCCGGATCGAAATGGCGGCCGCGCAGTCGAGCAAGTGTTTTATCGGCGTGCAGGTCAGGCGCGCGAAAAAAGCGACGCGCCGCCGGCGCTGCAGCACGTGCTCGAGCTGCGGCAAAAAACCGGCGGCCCGGCCAAAAATCGGGGGCGCATCGAAATATGCTCCGTCGGCCGGCAACACCCGCCACATAAGGCGCGCGCGGCGCCCGTGCGCGCGCGTCGCACCGAAAGAGCTTGACGGGGCGGCCGCTACCGCGTAGTGTCCGTGACCGAAGTCTTCAAGAAGTTCGATTGCTCATCATTGGCCGCACTCCGTGTGCGGCAGTCGTTGGTCTCTCCCTCTTTGATTCTTTCTGTGCCCGTCGCGGGCGCATGTTCAATTATTCGTATTAAGGAAGTATTTGTGGATACCGGTACCGTCAAGTGGTTCAACGAAACCAAGGGCTTTGGTTTCATCTCCCCGGACAACGGCGGCGACGATCTGTTCGCCCATTTCTCGGAAATTCGCGGCACGGGCTTCAAGACCCTGGCCGAAGGCCAGAAGGTCAGCTTCGAAGTGAAGCGCGGCCCGAAGGGTCTGCAAGCGTCGAACATCACGCCGCAGTAAGCCGCGTCGGCATCGGCCGCCGATCGGCGGCGGGTGCCGGATGGAGTTTCGCGCGGGGCGCCGCTGTTCCGGTGGCCTGCGCGTTCCGATGCGCACGACCGATGCATCGCGACATTCACGATGCATCGGCCGTGACGCCTCCCCATCGCATGCGTGACCCGCGTGCGACATAACGCCCTCGCGAAGCGAGCGCCGCTTCGCCAGCGCATCACCGCTTTAACGCATCAACCCGAGCAGACCGACGCCATGCCATAGCAGCCGGCGCGGTCCCGACTACTTGCGCGGCGCTCATCGCGCCGCCGCCACCGACCGCCCGAACGCCGCAACGCGCCGGGCTCCGATCGCAAGACAGGCCCGTGGCCCGTCTGAACGAACCGATACCCGGCAGCCTGCCGGCCGTCGTCCCGTTGCGGGAAACGGCGCCGGGCAGATCGCCGCGGCCGCGGTCAATCACCTTGTCTGGAGGAATTGGTTTGGCAAAAGAAGAACTGCTGGAACTGGACGGAATCGTCGACGAAGTGCTGCCGGACAGCAAATACCGTGTCACGCTGGAAAACGGCGTGGTGGTGGGCGCATATGCGTCGGGCCGCATGCGCAAGAACCACATCCGCATTCTCGCGGGTGACCGCGTGACGCTGGAACTGTCGATGTACGACCTTACCAAGGGCCGCATCAACTTCCGTCACAAGGACGCGAATTCCCCGCGTCCGCAACGCAACAGCGGGCCGCGCCGCTAAGCGGCCAGGATCGCGCGCGCAGCACCGCGCCGATCTACTCCCGTCCGGCCATGCGGCCGGACGAACCGGATGGACGGCACGGGTCGTGCCGTTCGTCGGTCGCCGGCGGCGTCGTCACGCCGTGGCGGCCCAGGTCGCATCCCGATCGAACCGCCCGGTTCGGATCGTCGTTTCTCCCCCGTACTCGTTGATTCGCTGCGCATTGCGCCGGCCGGCCACATCGGCAGCTGGTTGAGCACGCACGCCGCGCACGCACAGTGCGTCGCTTTACGCGGATGCCGGCACGGTCGTACACTCGTCGGCAATTCGCGGCCCGCGCGTGGCTTTCAATCCCTTCAGTCGCTTTCAGCGGGCCAACGACCGTGCCAGCCGGACATTCGTCGCGCGACGCCAGGAGGCGCCATGAGTGCAGACGCAGCTCCCGCATCCCCACCGGTTCAGGATCGCATCCAGCACGTGTTCGTGCTGATGCTCGAGAACCGCTCGTTCGATCACCTGTTCGCGCTGTCGGGCATCGCCGACATCGTCGCCGCGTCGCCGGGCGACAGCAATGCGTATGGCGGCGCCGTCTATCCGTTCGGCGGCGGCGCGCCCGACCGGATGCCGACCGACCCGTGCCACGAATTCACCGACGTGCTCGAACAGCTCTGCGGCGCGGGCGTGCCGTTCGTGAAAGGGCAGGCTTATCCGGGCGTCAATAATTCGGGATTCGTGTCGAACTACGCGACGTCGCATTCCGAAGGCACGCCGCCTCAGCCGGCCGACGCGGGCAAGATCATGCAGGGCGCCGACGTGCGGACGCACGCGCCGTCGCTGTACGCACTCGCGAATGCGTTCGTGCTGTGCGACGCGTGGCATGCGTCGATGCCGGGGCCGACCTGGCCGAACCGCTTCTTCCTGCACGGCGCGTCGTCGGCCGGGCTCGACCATTCGCCGACCAGGGAGGAAATGGGCGGGTGGGAGGCGTTCGACGGCTTCCGCTATCCGAAGGGTTCGATCTTCGGCGCGCTCGGCGACGACAACTGGCGCATCTACCAGGATCAGTCGGGCGACCCGCTCGGCCACGTGCCGCAGGTCGCGTCGCTGAAGGGCATCAGCTTCGTCGACGTCGACGATCTCGCGCACTTCGAGGCCGATCTCGCGGCCGGCTACACGGCACGCTACACGTTCATCGAGCCGAGCTACGGCGACATCGTGCACGGCACCTACCGGAACGGCAGCTCGCAACACCCGATGGACGGGCTGGCCGGCGGCGACCAGCTCGCCGCGCGCGTGTACAACGCGATCCGCAATTCGCCGGTGTGGAACAGCAGCCTGTTCGTGATCGTCTACGACGAGCACGGCGGCTTCTACGATTCGGTCAGGCCGGGCGCCGCGCCGCCGCCGAACGACGGCGCGGCCGCGACGCTGAATGCGAGCGGCTTCGGCTTCGACGTGTATGGCGTGCGCGTGCCGGCGATCGTGATTTCGCCGTGGGTCGCGGCCGGGAAGGTCGACCACACGCCGTACGATCATGCGTCGGTCGCCGCGACGCTCGAGCGGCTGTTCGGCCTCGCGCCGCTGACCGATCGCGACCGCCTCGCCAACGACCTGCTGGCGCTCGTGACGACCACCTGCCGCACCGACTGCCCGCAAAGGATTGGATCATGAGCACGACCCCGGCCCTGGACCCGCGTGACGCGCTGCCCGTGCGCGACGGCACGAGCCTGATCGCCTATCTGCACATCCTGAAGAAAGCGCATGCGGCGCTGGTCGGTCACGACAACGCCCATCTGCGCTTCAGCGAGATCGTGACGCGCGGGCAGGCGCGGCAATACATCGAGGAACTGATGCCGACGCTGCTGCAGGCGCGTGCGGAACACCGGCGGCGCCGGCACGGCGGGAAGCATCGCTGACGGGTATGGCGGCGCACGGGTGGGGCGGTGTGAAGCCGGTGCGTGCGTGAGAGAGGCCGCGACGCGTCACGCCGCTTGGCGCGCGCGCTGCACGCGGACTGCCGCTACCGCCGCACCCGTCAACTGAACGGCCGCGCCGGCAAACATCGCCGCGCGCAAGCCGGTCGCGCCGCCGTGCGCGGCCGCGAACAGCGTGCCGAGTACCGCGATTCCGAGCGTCGCGCCGGCCATCCGCGCGACGTTGACGAGCGCACTCGCGGTGCCCGAGCGCGCGGCCTCGACCGCGCCGACGGCGACGGTCATCAACGGCCCTGTCGCGATCCCCATTCCGAGTCCCGTCAACGCTAGCCCGATTTCAGCGCCGAGCAGGCTCGATGAACCGGCGGACACGCCGATCGCAGCGAGCCCGCTCGCGATCACCGCGACGCCGCCGGCCGTCGTCGTGCGCGTGCCGACGCGCTCGGACAGCGGCCCGGAGCACGGCGACACGACAACGAACGCGAGCGCCATCGGCAGCAGCGCGAGGCCCGCGCCGATCGAGTCGAGGCGGCCGATGCTTTGCCAGGTCAGCGGCAGCAGGAACAGCACGCCGTACATCCCGAACGTCATGCCGGCGGTTGCGGCGATCGCGCCGCGAAACGTGCCGATCCGGAAGAGGTCGAGCGGTACAAGCGCGGCCGCGCCGTGGCGCCGTTCGATCGAGGTGAATACGACGAACGACACAATCGCGACGCAGCTCGCGAGCGCGCACGCGGCCGGCGAATCGCGGAACACGATCGCCGAATATGCGAGCGCGCCGAGCGCGAGCGCACCCGTAACTTGCGCGCCGCCGTCGAAATGCCGGCCGCGCGGGTCGGACGACTCGGGCACGGCCGGGATCGCGAGCAGCATCGCGGCGATGCTCAGCGGCACGACGACGAAGAAGATGCTGCGCCAGCCGAAGTGCCGGATCAGCACGCCGCCGAGCGTCGGGCCGATCGCCATTGCCGCGCCGTTGCACGCAGCCCAGATGCCGAGCGCGCGGCCGCGCTCGACCGGATCGCGCCACACGACACGCACGATCGCGAGCGACGCGGGCAGCAACAATGCCGCGCCGACACCGGCCAGCGCGCGTGCGGCGATCAACACCGACACCGACGGCGCGAGCGCGCACAGCAGCGACGCGACCGTAAACAGCGCGGTGCCGGCGATGAAAATGCGACGCCGGCCGTGGACATCGGCGAGTAGCCCGCCGGTCAGCAGCAGTACCGCGTAACTGAGGTTGTAACTGTCGACGACCCATTGCAATGCATCGACGCCCGCGTGGAAATAGTCGCCGATCGCGCGCGTCGCGAGATTGACGACGGCCGTGTCGACCTGTGCGACGAGCACGGCGATGCAGAGGGGCAGCAGGGTCAGGCCGCGCCGTCTGCCGGCACGGCTGGCGTATTCGGCGAATTGTTCGATGCGGGTCACGAGCGATGCTCCTCGGGTGTCGATCGATCGAGCTTAGGCGCCGCCTGCTGACAGCGTGGCGTCAGCAGGCGAGGGTAGCCGGCACGCAAGCGGCGTACCCGGCATCGCGGTCGTTTGCCTCTTTCCTCCCGTCAAAAGAAAACGGGGCTTCCACCCCGTTTCGCACCGCTTCCGGATGGATGCCTGCCGCGCCGCAGTTGTACATCGCGGTCGGCATCTCGGGCGCGATCCAGCATCTCACCGGCATGAAGGATTCGAAGGTGATCGTCGTGATCAACAAGGATCCGGAAGCGCCGATCTTCAGCGTGGTCGACTACGGTGTCGTCGGCGACCTGTTCACGCTCGTGCCGGAAGCGGTCGCGGCGCTCTGACGATGCCGCTATTCGAATTCAATGAGATGCGGCCGCGCGTCGATCCGTCCGCGTATGTCGACCCGAGCGCGGTCGTGGTCGGCGACGTGACGATCGGCGCGCGCTGCTACATCGGCCCGCATGCGAGCCTGCGGCGACTTCGGCGCGATCGTCGTCGCGGACGGCAGCAACGTGCAGGACGGCTGCGTGCTGCATGAAGGGTCGGCGAGCCGTGCCGGCTCGGCGTCAACGGCCACGTCGGCCATGGCGCGATCGTGCATGACGCGACGCTCGAACCGGACCCGATGATCGGGCCGATACCGGATCGATTGCGTCACACGTCGCCGTTGGCTTAAGATCGGCAGGAGTTCATCCCACGCCTTCAGCGCCAATGAAAACGAGCATACGCCTGCGGGTCGCCGTCATTACCTCCGCCTTTGCGGTTTTCAACGTCTACATGCACATTCAGCAGTTCATCAGCGGCTGCATATGGGTCAGGGGCCATCATCGCTGCAGTTTCGAAAACAGCGCGAATTTCGAAGGCTGGATGGATCTCGACCTGCTGGTCACGTGCTGCTGGGTCGCCGGCGCCGTGATGGGCTGGGTGGCCGTCGCGGAGGCGGCGAGAAAGCCGGGTTAACGGGCGACACCCGTGTTCGTGTTCGACGAATCGGCTGCAACATGACGCTCGATCGAATCGACTCTGTCAATCCGTGACTACGCGTATTCGCTGGCCGGCGGCGAAGCCGCTCTTGATTCCGCTCTTGATTCAATCGAACCGGAAATGAACTCGCGAGCTGCTGTCGGCGGAAGAGATCACGGCGATCCTCGGCGAGTGTTTCCGCGCGGCGCGAGTGCCGCGTGGTGTGCGATCGTCGCGTCGCTGTTCGTGTGAGATCCGGGTGCGACGACGGTGGCCGGAACCGCCTTCGTCGAGTCGTTCGGAACGTCACGCGTGAGGCCGGAACGCACGGGTTTCACGCGTCGAACCGGCCTTCCATTCCGGCTTTGATTTCCCCAGTGCCGTGCACTAGATTCGAAGCGTTCATATGTCACCGAGCGCGAGGTGGAGTCATGACTCCGTGGGAAATTCAGGGTACCGAATTGATCAGTTGCAATTGCTCATACGGTTGTCCTTGCCAGTTCAGTGCGTTGCCGACCAACGGCAATTGCGAAGCGATGGGCGCGATTTCGATCGACAGCGGTCACTACGGCGACGTGGTGCTCGACGGCGTCAGGATCGCTGTCGTGTTTCAGTGGCCGGGGGCGGTCCACGAAGGCAAGGGCAAGTGCCAGCCGATCGTCGACGAGCGCGCCAGCCCGGCACAGCGCGAAGCGGTGCTGAAGATCATGACCGGTCAGGATACCGATCCGTTTGCGACGATGTTCTCGGTGTATGCGTCGACGCTCGAGCACGCGTTCGAGCCGATCTTCACGAAGATCGATTTCGACGTCGATGTCGATGCGCGGCGCGGCCGGATTCATGTCGACGGCGTGTTCGACGTTGCGGGCGACCCGATTCTCAACCCGGTGACGGGCGCCGAGCATCGCGCGCGAATCGACCTGCCGAACGGCTTCGAATACGAGCTTGCCGAGATCGGTTCGGGCACGGGGCGCTCGCAAGGCAACATCGCGTTGACGCTCGACGGAACCTACGCGCAGTTCGCGCGGCTGCACATGAACAACCACGGGCTGATCCGGCATCGCGTTGCGGCATGACTCCGTTCGACACCTGGCTCGGGCGCGAGCGCGTCGTCACGCTGCTCGGCATGGCCGCGCTCGTCGGCGCGTGCTGGTTCTATCTGTGGACGGGCGCGGGAACCGGCATGTCGGCGCTGGAGATGACAACGGTCGCGCTCTTTCCGCATCGACTGGCGGCCGGCATGGGCAGCATGGATCCGTCGCTGCCGACCGTGATTGCGATGTGGTGGGTGATGATGATCGCGATGATGACGCCCAGCGCGGCGCCGCTCGTGATGCTGTACCGGCGCGTGCTGCGGCATCGCGGCGCGGACGGCTCGGGTGCCGCGTTCATGTCGGTGTCGCTGCTGGCCGGTTATCTGGCCGCGTGGCTCGCGTTCTCGATCGGCGCGGCGTTGCTTCAGGTGCTGCTGCAGCCGGCCGGGCTGATCTCCGCAATGATGCTGTGGTCGAAGAGCGCTGTTCTTTCCGCAGTCGTCCTCGCGCTGGCCGGGCTCTATCAATTCTCGCCGCTGAAACGCGCGTGCCTTCGGCAATGCCGCGCGCCGGCCGGTTTTCTGGTCGCGCACTGGCGTCCGGGCGTCGTCGGCAGTTTCCTGCTCGGCGCGCACCACGGCATGTATTGCGTGGGCTGCTGCTGGTTGCTGATGGCGCTGCTGTTCGTCGGCGGCGTGATGAATGTCGTCTGGATTGCCGCGCTGTCGCTGTTCGTGTTCGCGGAAAAAATCCTGCCAGGTGGAGACCTTGTCGGGCGCGTGCTGGGCGTCGTGCTGATCGCCTGGGCCGGCGTGACGTTGATCGTTTGAACGGGGCATCCGGGTTCGCAAGTCATTCGCGATGCGCGACTTCCACACGCAGCGGAAACGTCTTCGGGGTAACGGGAGATTTTCGATGAAGCGGCGGCTTGCGCGAGGTGCCGGGGCGGGGGCAAGCGAGGTGCGGTCGCGGCCGTTTTTTCATCGCTCGTGCTACGTAACGCAGGGCCGGTGTTACGTCGGCGTCGCGGGGACGCGAGGGCGGATCGAACCGCAGGGCTGGACTCGCATGCGATGCGTCGTGCCGAAAAGTGCCGTCAGGAAAGCCGCCACGGCGCGGTTGAGAAATTGTTAACGAAGCCGACGAAGATGGCACGGTAGATGCTTGCTGGAATGTTCGCGCTGAATAGCTGACGGGGACTTCCATGCAAAATCATTTCATCAAGGCGAACGTTGCGCTCGCCGCCATTGCCGCGGCGTGTGCGCTGGCCGCGTGCGGCGGCAGCGACGTTACGGCGCCGAAACTGGCCGGTAACAACATCGGAACGAGTACGAGTGGCACGAGCGGGACCAGTGGCACGAGCGGGAGCAGCGGCACGAGCGGGAGCAGTGGCACGAGCGGGACCAGTGGCGCGAGCGGGAGCAGCGGCACGAGCGGGAGCAGCGGCACGAGCGGGAGCAGCGGCACGAGCGGGAGCAGCGGCACGAGCGGGAGCAGCGGCACGAGCGGGAGCAGTGGCACGAGCGGGACTAGTGGCACAAGCGGAACCAGCGGAACCAGCGGAACCAGCGGAACCAGCGGAACCAGCGGAACCAGCGGAACCAGCGGAACCAGCGGGACTAGCGGGACTAGCGGGACTAGCGGGACTAGCGGGACTAGCAGCGGCACCAGCGGAATCGGAGGCACCAGCGGAACCAGCGGCACGCCCAGCACCAACGGCATCGTCAGCTCGGTCGGCTCCGTTGTCACGGACGTGGGCGTCACGATAGGCGGCGCGAGCCTGCCCGGCGGCGTCAGCAAGGGCGTGACCGCCGGGCCGGCCGACACGGTCACCGGCGTCGGCACGATCGTCCGCGATACGTCGAACGCCGTGAGCAACGGCATTGGCCAGATCGGCTTCACGCCGAACCCGGTCGGCACGACGGTCGCCGGCCTCGGCACCATCGTCGGCTCGACCAGCAATCCGGTTAGCGGTCTCGGCGAGACGGTGAAGGCGCTCGGCTCCGGTCCGCTGTCGCCGCTGGCGCCGATCACGACGCCGGTCGGCGGCTTGCTCGACACGGTGGCCGGCGGTCTGAAGTCGGGCGGCACCATGCTCGGCTCGGCCCTGTCGTCGGGCCCGGTCCAGCAGGCGACGCAGGCGCTCAGCACGGCGATCACCCCGCTCGTGACGACAGCAGGCCAACTCACGCAACAGGTCGGCACGGCAACCGGCCTCGGCCAGCCGGTCGCCGGCCTGCTCGGGCAGGTCGGCAGCGCAATCACGTCCGCCGGATGGAAGGTGACGTCTACGTCGCCGCAGCCGGTCGTCAGCGGTGTCGGTGACCTCGTCCGTGCCGTCGGCAATACGGTGACCAATGCGGGCGGGCTCGTGAATCCGAGCGGCGCGAATGGCGCGGTGCCGATCGCCGGCCTGGTGACGAGTGTGGTCGGCGGCATGCCGGCGCCCGTGCACGACGGTTCCGCGACCGGCACGGGTGGCACCACGCCGTTGGGCGGTAGCGGCAATCCGCTCGCGCCGGTGACGTCGCTGGTGGGCGGCCTGCTCGGCGGCGCGGTCGGCAAATAACCGATCGGCGCCGAACGTCACAGAGGCAACCGGCCAAATGGCGTTGGAGACGGCTTCAGCATCGCCCGACGCGGAGAACCTGACGGCAGCGGTCCCGGGAAGGTCCGTTGGGTCGTTGAACGCACGCACGCTTGGTTTGCATCATTTCCGGCATCCTCGCATTCGTTCCGAGCGACGTGCCGACATCCACGAAGCGCTTCTTAAACCCGGCTGCCGCATGATCTGCTGGAACACCTCACGGCGATCGTTATGAAACCGCCTCTTGGCCTCACCTTAATGCGGCCGTGCCGCCGCATGCTGCTGCAGCGCCTCCAGGTGCTCGATGATCTGATTGGCGATTTCCTTCGCCAATGAATCGACCGCGATCGTCCCCTCGACTTTCTTGACGACGAACTTTGCCGCAACGATGTACGGATTCCAGCTCGCCACCGTGCCCTGCGCCTTGATCGCATCCTTCACGCCGATGATCGCAAACGGCACGTTGGAGTCCCCAGCCGCGTCGGCGATCGTCACTGAGACTTCCGTGTTCGGGTTGCCGTCGTCCGAGCCGCCTTGCAGCAGCGACTGAATGCGGCCGCTCGGGACGCGTGAATAGAAAACGCCGCCGATCAGCCAGCCCGATGCGTGCATCGGCAATGGTTCGCCGGGTGCGAGATAACGCGCGGTGACGCCCGCGTTGCTTAGCTGCTGGACGATGGCCTTCGCCAACGCACCTGCATTCTGGCTAGCCGACCTCCCGTGCGTGATCGCGCGCGAACGGGACAGCAAGCGCCCCGAGCCGTTGCTTTCTTGAACGACCTGGAAAGCCCGCACGTACATGACCGGTGTGGCAGGTGCGACGTCCGAGCCGCTCGCGGCCGGCTGCTGCGCGTGCGCGAAACTCGTCGCAAACCAAATGATGAACGCGGCAAAAACTGCCTGATTGAGCTTTCTCATTGTTTTCGCCCATTTTTCAAGATTGGAACGAGGGCCAGCTTATGAGCGTGAATACGGGGCGTCAACCTTGCAATTACCCACACCCTGCGAAAGCAGGTCAATAAGTGTTTTGAGTAAACGACTTTGAAGATTGAGCATTAGGTATATCTGCGCTTGGAACCGAGGGATGGATTCTTTTCCCTCTTATTTCAAACGCAGAGCTGCAACGATTCGCAGCGCTCGCCCGTCTTGATGACGACAAGTTGAGCCCTATCCAGACGCCATCGGCTGAGTTGTCGACCATTGCTACCCGTCTCTTGGTCGGCCGACCGTCATCGGCCGCCCAAGGTTCCGGCCGGGATCTTCCGGCCGGCCATTAAAACGCGGCCAGCTACTTGCGGCCGTCATCGAACTTCGACGGCGGCCGCGCCAGCCCGCGCGCCGGCAGCGGCGTCGACATCACGATCGACGTGCGCGTTTCGCCGTACAGGTTGATGCGTTCGATCAGTTGCTCGAGGTGGGTCATGCTGGTGGCGACGAACCGCATGACATACGAGTCGGCGCCCGTCACGTGATGGCATTCGACGACTTCGGGAATCGTCTCCAGCAACTTGAGGAATTTCGCTTTCGCCGGCTGCGGCACCGTGATGCCGATCAGCGCACTCACCGGATAGCCGGCTGCGGCCGGGTTGATCCGGGCCGTGTAGCCCTCGATGACGCCGGCCGTTTCAAGGCGCTTCACGCGTTCCGTCACCGCCGGCACCGACAGGTGAACCTGGCGGGCCAGCTCCGTATAGCTGATGCGGCCGTTGGCCTGCAACAGCGCGAGTATCTTCCAGTCCAGATCGTCCATCGCGGCGGTTTTTTTAAGGCAGAACGGCTATTTTTCCTTAAAAACAGCATTCAGCGGTGACCGGACTTTCCCTACGATGCCTGTTCAACCCGTTGCATGTCGCAAGGAGCAGGCGATGCTGTTCATCAAGTCCGTCGTAATGGGGCTGTCGATCGCGGTGCCGGTCGGCCCGATCGGCATGCTGTGCATTCAGCGCAGTCTGAGCCGCGGCTTTCAGGCGGGGTTCGCGACGGGTGTCGGCGCCGCGTGCGCCGACGCGATCTATGGCCTGCTCGGCGCGCTGGGCATCGCGGGCATCGTCACCGCATTCCCGATGCTGACCGTCGGCCTGAAGATCGGCGGCGGCGCGTTCCTCGTGTGGCTGGCGTGGACCATCGCGCGCCAGGCGCCGGCCGCGTCGACGCAGCAACGCGACCTGCCGCGCACGACTGTCCTGCGCGATTTCCTGACGACGTTCGGCCTCACGCTGTCGAACCCGATGACGATCCTGTCGTTCGTCGGGATTTTCGCGGCGCTCGGCCCGTTGTCGGGCGCGCGGGAAGGTGCGATGTGGCCGGCCGTGTCGCTGATGGTCGCCGGCGTGTTCATCGGTTCCGCAACGTGGTGGCTGTGCCTGAGCGGCGCGACCGCCGCGCTGCGCACGAAGATGTCGTTCGCGTTCATGCACGGGCTGTCGCGCGTGTCGGCCGTCGTCGTCGCGGCATTCGGCGCGATCCAGTTGGTCGCGGGCGTGCGCGGCGTCATCTAGGTGAGCGATCCGTCGCTGCCGTCGTTCCGACAATGACGACCGCGCGCGGCAGCGCCGGCCGGCACGCGCCGTTACATGCGGGTGCCGGCGTGCGTGCGGCCGCTCGGGTCGCCGCCGCGGTCGGGCGGCGTATTGTTCTGATCGATCTTCGCGAGCACGAAGCCGGCGGCCGGCAGCGCGCCGGGCGCACGATGGGGCGCCTGCGCGACTGCTTCGTGCGTCGATGCGGCGGGAAAACCGGCTGACGTAACGCCCGGTTGAGCGAACGCCGAAAGGGAAACGGCCGCCAGGGCGGCGGCGACGATCGCGTGCGTGTTCATGGTGGCTCCTTCACGACTGACTTCAGGACAACGTAATCAGTCTAGGGCGCGAAACTTAACGCGACGTGAAGGAGCGGCGGCGCGCAGATGACAGGATGTTCATGCGCGCCGCGACGTTCATGCCGATGTCGATACCAGCGCGCAGAAGTTCTCGAGATCGACGTTGCCGCCGCTGATCACCACGCCGACACGCTTGCCTTGCAACTGGTCCTTCATTCGTCGCACGGCGGCGAACGACAGGCAGCCGGTCGGCTCGACGACAATCTTCATACGCGTCGCGAAGAAGCGCATGCAGTCGACGAGTTCGGCGTCCGTCGCGGTCAGGATGTCGTCGACGTCGCGGCGGATGATCGGGAACGTCAGGTTGCCGAGGTGCTGCGTCTGCGCGCCGTCGGCGATCGTGCGCGGCGTGTCGATATGCACGATCGCGCCCGACCGGAACGATTGCTGGCCGTCGTTACCGGCTTCCGGCTCGACGCCGTACAACGTCGCGTGCGGCGACAGCGCACGCGTGGCCAGCGCGGTGCCCGACAGCAGCCCGCCGCCGCCGAGCGGCGTGAATACCGCGTCGAGCGGCCCGACTTCGTCGAACAGTTCCTTCGCCGCCGTGCCCTGGCCGGCGATCACGTCCGGATGGTCGTAGGGCGGGACCAGCGTGAGCCCGTGCTTCTCCGCAAGGTCGCGCCCGATCTGCTCGCGATCCTCGGTGTAGCGGTCGTAGGTCACGACGTTGCCGCCATAGCCGCGCGTCGCGGCCATCTTCGCGGCTGGCGCATCCTGCGGCATCACGATCGTCGCCGGGATGCCGAGGATGCGCGCCGACAGCGCGATCGCCTGCGCATGGTTGCCGGACGAGAATGCGACGACGCCGTTGCGGCGCTGCTCGGCGTCGAAGCGCGACAGCGCGTTGAACGCGCCGCGGAACTTGAATGCGCCCATGCGCTGCAGGTTCTCGCACTTGAAGAACACCTGCGCGCCGAGCGCCTCGTCGATCGTCCGCGACGTCATCACCGGCGTGCGGTGCGCATGGCCTTCGAGCCGGGCCGCGGCGGCGGCAACGTCGTCGTACGTGGGGAGAGTCGGAGAGTTCATGGTCGTTCGAGGGTCGGAAAATTTAATCAACATGAAAGCAGCGCGCTTGCCTCATTTCGCATCGTTGTACACGGTCGCGCGCGATACGCCGAGGTGCTGCGACACGATCTCCATCGCGCGGCGCACCTCGAGAAAGCCGTCGGCCTTCAGCGTGTGCATCAGCTCGCGACGCTGGTCGGTCTTCAGTTCGCGCGGCGTCGTCGCGAGGCGCGTCGCGAACGCGTCGATGCGTTGCCGGATCGCGTCCGCGCCGGCCGGGTCGAGCGTTTCGGCGACGGTCTCGCCGTCCGTGCTGCAGAACTGGTTCAGCATGCCCTGGAAGCCTCGGAACAGCGTGACGTCGGCGTTCAGGCACAGCGCGGCCACGTAGCGCCCGGTCGAATCCTTGATGCCGATCGACGTGCTTTTCGCGGTGCGGCCGTCGGCGAAGCGGTTCGGGTAGTTCGCGAGCACCTGCGGGAAATCGTCGTCCTCGATGCGGGCGAGGCCGAGCTCGGTCGCGGGGTCGCCGACCGCGCGTCCGGACAGGTTGTTGTGGATCGCGAGGATCGCGTGCTTCGGCGTGCGCAGGTCGTGGACCACGACCTCGGTGAACGGCGCGAACATCTCGCCGAGCCCTTCGGCGATGCGCTGCACCTGTTCGATCAGCGATGCCTGCTCCGACTGCGCTTTGTTCCGGGTGGTGGTCATGGTGGGCTCGCGTTCAGGTTTCGGATCGATGCGACGGTTTCGGGAAACGGTCAACCGGCGTGTTCCTGGTCGGTTGTCGTTTCTGGTCGCGTGATGTCGGCCAGCAGCGGGCGCGCGATCCGCACGTAGTCGGCCGCATCGAGCACGACCGAGCGATCGAGGCGGCCCGCGTTGAACGCGATCTCGTCGTTGCGTTCGACCAGCGCGGGATCGACGACGAGCGTCACGTTGCCGTCGAACACGAACGGCGGCACGGCGCCCATCACGCAGCGGGTAACGGCGGCCGCGACATCGGGTGACGCGAGCGTCGCCTTGCGGCGGCCGACGGCATCGGCGACCTTGCGGAAATCGATTTTCAGGTGGCCGGGGATCACGGCGAGCGCGGTCGTGTCGCCGCCGTCCTTGAACGTGCACAGCATCGCTTTTGCGCCCTGTTCCGGGCGCGTGCCGCGGATCGCGGCGATGATGTCGGATTTACCTTCCGCCGGGTGTTCCAGCACGCGGAAACGGGCGCCGGACGTGGTCAGCAGGTCGCAAAGCGTGTCGAAAACGGGGTAGTCGTTCATGTCGCTCATGTCGTTCCGGGCGGGCTTGTCGATGGATTGTCCAATTATAGACGTTTTGTCATGAAAGCAAGCGTCTATCGTTGAGCTGGTCCTTTGACGCACGCCGGATGACCTTTGGCGTAACTGCGGTCACGGAGGATGACGAATCTTGATGGCAGATCAATTCGACTGCCGGGGTTGCATACGGAATCATGGAAGCTAGACTGGAAGTTCCCCATGCAAACCATGGAGGGAGGCATGACGACCATGACGACCATCTATGTCGTGAAGACCGGTGAGCAGTTCCTCTGCACCGGTGAGGATGGCGACATCGGCATGGCACCGGTGATTGAAGACGCCATGTCCTTTCTGTCGTATGAGGAAGCGAAAAAAGCGGCGAACGAGAACGCCGACCCCGGATACGAAATCGTGACCGTCGACATCACCGTCCGCTGACGCGGAGTTCGTTGCCGGGCGCTCGGTGACGGCGGGTGCCAGCAATTTTGCTCGCACCATGCGATATGGTGACCGGTTGGCTGCGTCCCAAATCATCTGCGAACAGGCTACATTGCGCATCGAGATTCGCACGATGCGGCCAACCGAATACCGCCGCAGTGCGGGCGCCGCGGCCTCGCGAGCACGGTGCGGCGTCGTTCCGGTTCGGCCAAAACCCGTCCTTCGCACGTGATTCGGGTGGGACATGTGAATGTCGGCTCGGCCACGAGACTTTCGTCTATCGGTCAGTCTTCTCGCGCAAGACGTAGCAGGATGTCGGCGAGGGCACGAATTTTCGGTTGTGCCGCCCGTTGGGGCGGATAGACGAGGAAGTAGGAAAGGCCGTTTCGAACCACGTCCCGAAACGGCGTCACCAGAGATCCCTCCCGAAGTCGGTCTCTTGCCATCCGCGGATCGCCTATTGCAATTCCGTGTCCTTCCATCGACGCTGCGAGCGTCAATTCGAGGGTATCGAATACGAGTCCACGTCCTGCATCGATCCGGGGTGAGCCAACATGATCGAGCCAGCATCGCCACTCTGCATGACTGGGGCCGGGATGGAGCAAATTGGCGTGCGCAAGGTCGGCTACGGATTGCAGCGATGTTGCCAATATGGGCGCGCACATCGGCGTGAGCGTCTCCTCGAATAACGGAATCGCTTCCATACCGGCCCACTGCCCCGTGCCTCGCACGACGATGGCATCGACGTCGGTCGCAGTGAAATCCGGGGTATCGTGCGCCGATGTCGAGATGCGGAGCTCCGTATCGCCCAGCGCGCGATTGATGTCAGGCAGCCGTGGGAGCAACCAGCGAATTGCAAACGTGGACGGTAACCTCAACGTGAGTACCGAGGTCGTCCCTGCATGGATGTCGGCATGCCGAACCAATTGCGTGAGAACGTTCACCGTGACAGTCAGCAGCGCGCTTCCTTCTGCCGTCAACGTCAGCCCCGACGCGTGACGCACAAAGAGTGCGCACCGATAATGCGCTTCCAGCTGCTGGATCTGGCGGCTCACTGCGCCTTGCGTTCGGCATAGATGGTCCGCGGCCTTGCTGACGCTGCCGAGCTGCGCCGCTGCCACGAATGACTGAAACGCTGTCAACGGCGGCAGGGGGCGCGTAAGGTCAGCCAGCGGATATGCATGCACTGCATACCCGGATTGCGAATTTTTCGATTGTTCAGTCATCGGTGCGTCGCTATCGTGCGTCTACCGCATGCCCCATTCTTGCGAATGGACGGGTTATCAACGAACGATCGGAGGAAAATTTTGAACTCAACGCCGGAATCACCATACCCGCAACGGGTTCGCGCCTACCTCCGGGAACTGGAGCGAGGTGATGTTGGCGCCATCTGTGCGTTGTTCGCGCCGGAGGCCCTGATTTTCTCGCCGTTTCTCGGCTGGATGCACGCTGAGCCGTTCTTTTCGAAGGTCGCTGCCGCATCGGGAGAGAGCAAGATTACACCAATCGATATCTGCGTCAGTGCGACCGGGGCTCGACGCGCGACGGGTTATTTCATCTACGACTGGGGCCTGAAAGACGGTTCCTCGGTGCGCTTCGAGTGCGTCGACGTGTTCGAGTTCGACGTCGCGGGGCTCATCGAACGGATGATCATCGTCTACGACACGCATCCGATTCGCAGTACGGTCGGGGACAAGTACGCGTAGCCGAGGCGATGGGGGGCTGTAACGGTCGGCATCCTGCGACGAATGTCGCTCGATATCGAGGGCTGGCGTCTGCGGGGAGCTTGTCCGCGTGACGTCGGACATTCGCAGCGGATGTCCGGCTGGGGGCAAGCGTTTTGGGATGAGGCGGGATGGAGCGTCCACGGCTATCCATCATCTCGGCCACGTTGCGCTGAAACTTTTCGCCTTCGCCGACCGCATCGAAGAACGCATGCGGATCGGTCATCGCCGCAGCCGGGAAGCATTCCTCGACGATCGCGTTGCAACCGGGCGCCGCATGCGTGAGCGCACGCACGACGACGTTCTGCATTTAAAGGAAGTTGTCCTGCGTATCGATCGCGACGAGCGTGTGATGGTCGTGCTACACATCGAGCAAAGCCTCGTGCGTGAGGCGCGGCGGCCGCTTCAGGAGTGCGAGCTGCGAGAAGCCGGCTTGTCGGCGAGCTGCGCGCGCACCGTTTGGCTCCACAGATCGGGCGCAGCCGGTGCGTCGCGCGGCAGTAATGCGGCATCGACGCGGCGTCCGATCCGCGCCGGCACAAGGAGACGGGATGACCCTCGTCGAATCGCTGGAAACGCGCGTGCGCAGGCTGGAGGATGCCGATGCGATCCGCCGGCTGAAGGCGCGCTATTTCACGTGCTGCGACCGCAAGGACCCGCAGGGCGTGCGCGTGAATTCGATTCATCCGGGCGGCGCGAACACCGCGATGTCGAACCCGGCCGGCGCGCCGCTCGAGGAGATCAACAACCACTATGCGAACGTGCCGCTGCAGCGCGTCGGCCTGCCCGACGAGATCGCACGCGCGACGCTGCTCCTCGCGAGCGACGAAGCGTCGTATTGCAACGGTGCCGAACTGGCCGTCGACGGCGGGATGGCGGCGGGCGCGTATTACCCCGGATTGCCGGGGGCGCCGTTTTGAGCAGTGGCGTACATCACGCGTTGGAGCACGATGTTTGTGTACGCAACCTAATTCAGGGTTTGCCTGAGTAGCGAAAACGAGAATTCGCCGGGTGCGCATGTGCAATTTTCATCCGCGCAACCGGCGGGCCGAACTTGCCGCTTTCGCCAAACGCTTGTCCGACGGACGTTCCCCGCGTTTCGTCCCCGGCAGCGATCGCGTCGACGCAGTCGAAATGACTTTCCTGCAACACATGTGCCTGGACGTCGTGACAGTTGTTTCTTGTTGCAACGCAACGCCCGCTCGATAACGGCGATGGTATGCTGGCCGGCATGGAAGTTGTAAGGCAGGTTGCTGGCATGGCGAAACTCGCGTTCGCATCTTCTAACGAGACATCACATCCTCTCGCCCGCATCGCGGCATCGACACGCGCACAGCTCGCGTGCCCCGCGTTGCGCGTTGCTGCGTCCTGCATTCCGATCGCATTTCCCATCTTGGCGGGTTCACCCCGCATCCCCCATTCCCGTCCAATAATCTGGAGACATCCCCATGTCGCAAAACAATCTGGCCGAAGCAACGCACGGCCCGCTGATCGCTCCGCCGGCTTTCGTCAAACATCGCAAGCTGATCGACTGGGTGTCGCGCATCGCGGCGCTCACGGAGCCCGATCGCGTCGTGTGGTGTGACGGTTCGCAGGAGGAATACGACGCGCTGTGCCAGGCGATGGTCGACCAGGGCACGCTTACGCGCCTGAACCCGGCGAAGCGCCCGAACTCGTATCTCGCGCAATCCGATCCGTCCGACGTTGCACGTGTCGAAGACCGCACGTTCATCTGCGCGGAATCGCGCGACGACGTCGGCCCGACCAACAACTGGGTCGCGCCCGCCGAAATGCGCGAGACGCTCGACGAGCTGTTCCGCGGCTCGATGCGCGGCCGCACGCTGTACGTGGTGCCGTTTTCGATGGGCCCGCTCGGCTCGCCGATCGCGCACGTCGGCGTCGAACTGTCCGACAGCCCGTACGTCGTGGTGAACATGCGGATCATGACGCGCATGGGCCGCGACGTGTACGACGTGCTGGGCGAGGACGGCGAGTTCGTGCCGTGCGTGCACAGCGTCGGCCATCCGCTCGAAGCGGGTGAGCAAGACGTGCGGTGGCCGTGCAACCCGGCCAAGTACATCGTGCATTTCCCCGAGACGCGCGAGATCTGGAGCTTCGGTTCGGGCTACGGCGGCAACGCGCTGCTCGGCAAGAAGTGCTTCGCACTGCGCATCGCGTCGACGATGGGCCGCGACCAGGGCTGGCTCGCCGAGCACATGCTGATCCTCGGCGTGACGTCGCCGGCCGGCAAGAAGTATCACGTCGCGGCCGCGTTCCCGTCCGCGTGCGGCAAGACCAACTTCGCGATGCTGATCCCGCCGCAGGGCTTCGACGGCTGGAAGGTCACGACGATCGGCGACGACATCGCGTGGCTGAAACCGGGCCGTGACGGCCGCCTGTATGCGATCAACCCGGAAGCCGGCTTCTTCGGCGTCGCGCCGGGCACCGGCGTGAAGACCAACCCGAACGCGATCTCGACGCTGAAGGAAAACGTGATCTTCACGAACGTCGCGCTGACGGAAGACGGCGACGTGTGGTGGGAAGGGCTGACCGACACGCCGCCCGCGAAGCTGACCGACTGGCAGGGCAACCCGTGGACGCCCGAAATCGGCAAGGAAACGGGCCGCAAGGCCGCGCATCCGAATTCGCGCTTTACGGCGCCGGCCGCGCAGTGCCCGTCGATCGACGCGGACTGGGAGAACCCGGCCGGCGTGCCGATCGACGCGTTCATCTTCGGCGGCCGCCGCTCGACGACGGTACCGCTCGTGACCGAGGCGCGCGACTGGGTCGAAGGCGTGTATATGGCCGCGACGATGGGCTCGGAGACGACCGCCGCGGCAGTCGGCCAGCAGGGCATCGTGCGCCGCGACCCGTTCGCGATGCTGCCGTTCTGCGGCTATAACGTCAGCGATTATTTCGCGCACTGGCTGAAGCTCGGCAAGCAGCTCGAAGGCGCGGGCGCCACGTTGCCGAAGATCTACTGCGTGAACTGGTTCCGCAAGGACGCGAACGGCAAGTTCGTATGGCCTGGCTTCGGCGAGAACATGCGCGTGCTGAAGTGGATGCTCGACCGTCTCGAAGGCACCGGCGGCGGCGAACATGCGTTCGGCGTGTCGCCCGCTTATGAAGACCTGCACTGGGACGGGCTCGATTTCACGCGCGAGCAGTTCGCCGCGGTGACGTCGATGAACGCCGACGAATGGCGCGAGGAGCTGAAACTGCACGCGGCGCTGTTCGACATGCTGAAGCTGCGCTTGCCGGCTGAAATGACCGACACGATGAAGAAAATCGAACAGCGCCTCGGCGGCTGACGATCCGCATCGGCCCATCGATGCATCGACCTTGACGTCCCGCCGCCGGCTTCCATCGCCGGCGGCGGGACGTTTTTGCATCGATGCCGTTTCTCCATCCGCATCTCGCGAAATGCGACGCGGCGGGCCTGTCCACGACGGACATGCGCCGCGCACACGGCGCGCGACGCATTACGCAGCGCCGCGTAGCGTCGCCTGAAATGAACGACGCCCCGGGCAATCGATCGCATTGCCCGGGGCGTCGTCGTTTCAAGCGGTGAAACGGTGAACCGGCTAGGCGACCAACCCGCCGTCAGCCGAGATCGAGCGCATTCGTGAGATCGCCCGGCGGCGTCTCGCCGCGCGCGGCGAACGCGTTGTTGCGCGCGGCCACGCCGTCGAGCGGTGCGAGCCCGTGTACGCGGCTGATGAAGCGCAGAATCGAGTTCGTGTCGTACAGCGTGTGATCGACGAAGCCCTTCTTCGCGAACGGCGAGATCACCAGCGCCGGAATCCGCGAGCCCGGCCCCCAGCGGTCGCCGACCGGCGGCGCGACGTGATCCCACCAGCCGCCGTTCTCGTCGTGCGTCATCACGATCACGGTGTTGTCCCATTGCGGCCCGCGCCGGATATGGTCGATCACGGTCGCGATGTGGCGGTCGCCCGATTCGATGTCCGCGTAACCCGCGTGCATGTTCAGGTTGCCCTGCGGCTTGTAGAACGTGACGGCCGGCAGGCGCCCCGCATCGATGTCGGCGATGAAGCGGTTCGTCGACGCATCGTCGCCGAGCCCTGCATCACGCAGGTGCCGCTGGCGCGCAGCGGTGCCCGGCGCGTAGTTGCGGAAGTAGTTGAACGGCTGGTGGTGGTACTGGAAATCGGGCACGGTGCCCGTGTCGCGATGCTCGAGCGCGTATTGCCACGCGCCGCTGTACCACGCCCAGTCGATGTTCTTCTCCGACAGGCGATCGCCGATCGTCGCGTAGCCCTGCGGCGGCAGCACGCGATGGTCGCCCGGATCGGCATACGCGGCGTTGCCCGGGTCGGGCGGCGGCACATAGCTCGGCTGGTACGGCGGCGCCATCGTGTTCACGCCGTAGCCGTCGGGTGTCAGCGGGCCGTCGCCCGCGAACTTCGGCGGGCCGTCGAGCGCGGATGCCGGCGAATCGGCGGCGAGCGCGAGGCGTGTGCCGGCCGGATCGTCGCCTTCGACCTTCGACAGCAGCTTCGCCGCCTGCGGATGCTTGTGCGCGTCCGGATACAGCGGCGGCTGCGCGGAAATCAGGAACATGTGGTTCAGCCACGAACCGCCGAAGGCCGCCATGAAGAAGTTGTCGCACAGCGTGTACTGGCGCGCGAGATTCCACAGCCGCAGCGTGTCGGCCGAATTGCGGTAATGGCCCATCACGAGGCCGCCCGAATCGGCCCAGGCGGCGAACTGGTTGTTGCGGCCGGCCGCGATCTGCATCTGGTTCTGGTAGAAGCGGTGCCACAGGTCGCGCGTGATCACGCCGTTCGGCAGCGGCTTGCCCTGCGCGTCGGCGATCCGGAACGGCGCATTCGGCAGCTTGTCGATGTCGCGCTCGGCAATCGCGTAGCGCTTGCCGTCCACTTCCTGCGCCTGCGGCACGAGCCCGCCCCAGATCTTCGGCAGCACGGGCAGCGGCGTCTTGCCGTCGCGGTCGAACTGCTGCGCGTGCTCGGGCCGCACCTCGCTCAACGGATGGCGCACGCCCGGGAAATCGCCGTACAGGTTCGCGAAGCTGCGGTTTTCCGCATAGATCACGACGATGTGGCGCACGCGCTGGCGCAATGCTTCGTCGATGCGCAGGTCGGCGGCGGAGCGCGGCGCGCTGCCCGGCGTGGTTTCACAGCCGCCGAGCGCGACACCGGCACCGAGCGCGGCGAGGCCGCCGAGTACGCGGCGGCGGTCGGGATCGGCGGGAAGGTCGTCGGGGCGATCGGGGGTGTCGGTCACGTCGTGGGCTCCTCGAATGAGCAGGTTGGCGGTGTGGATCGATACGCGGCCGCGTCGCTCGGGCTGCCGCGATGCGAAACGGACAGCAACGGCCGGCGTCGCGCAAAAGCAGGTGCGATGCAACTGTCACACAAATGTCATGAACGCGACTATAACGCGGCGGGCGCCGCCGACGAAAGGTGTTTGTCGGACGATTCGACTCGTGCGGCGGGCGATGCGCGACGCCCGCGCGCGAGCTAGACTGAATTCAGGGGCGGCGCGTCGCGGCGTGCCGCCCGGGCGACGATCGCCCGACGGTGCCGGCCGACGGCGCCGCCGCGGCGTCATCGAGGCGACGAGGCGAGGCGACACAGCGAGGCGACGATGGCTCGGATGGATGCCGTTTCCGCATGGCTGCCGATGCCGTACGCCGGTCGCGTGCGGTTGTCCGAGTGAGTGCGCGCCGCACCGCGCGTGCGGCAGGCTCGATGCCATGGACAAGAAATTCGACTACCCGGGATTGCTGATCGCGGCGGGCTTCTTCGTGCTGTTCGCCGCGCAGTTGCTGATGCTGCACCCGGCTTCGGCGCCGATCGCGTACAGCGATTTCCACCAGCTTGTCGCCGCGCGGCTAGTCGACGATCTCGAGGTCGGTCCCGCGTCGATCACGGGTACGTTGAAGATGCCGCAGGCCGGCACGATGCTGCCGGCGTCCGAAGCCGCGGCCGTGCAGCAGGCCGGCGCGCCGTGGCGCTTCACGACCAATCGCGTGACCGACGAGCACCTGACCGACACGCTGACCGCCGCCGGCATCCGCTATCACGGCACGCCCGACACGAGCTGGATCGCGTCGCTAGCTTCGTGGCTGCTGCCGCTCGTGCTGTTCGTGTTCGTGTGGAACATGATGCTGCGCAGGCGCGGCGGGCTGCAGGATTTCACCGGGATGGGCAAGAGCCGCGCGCGCGTGTACGTGCAGCAGGAAACCGGCATCACGTTCGACGACATCGCGGGCATCGACGAAGCGAAGGCCGAGCTGCAGCAGCTCGTCTCGTTCCTGCGCAACCCCGACCGCTACCAGCGGCTCGGCGGCAAGATTCCGAAGGGCGTGCTCGTGGTCGGCGCGCCGGGCACCGGCAAGACGCTGCTCGCGCGCGCGGTGGCCGGCGAGGCGGCGGTGCCGTTCTTCTCGATCAGCGGCTCGGCGTTCGTCGAGATGTTCGTCGGCGTCGGCGCCGCGCGTGTGCGCGACCTGTTCGAGCAGGCCCAGCAGAAGGCGCCGTGCATCGTGTTCGTCGACGAACTCGATGCGCTCGGCAAGGTGCGCGGCGTCGGCCCGATGTCGGGCAACGACGAACGCGAGCAGACGCTCAACCAGCTGCTCGTCGAGATGGACGGCTTCCAGGCCGGCTCCGGCGTGATCATCATGGCCGCGACGAACCGGCCGGAGATTCTCGATCCCGCGCTGCTGCGGCCGGGCCGCTTCGATCGCCACATCGCGATCGACCGGCCCGACGTGAATGGCCGCCGGCAGATCCTCGGCGTGCACGTGAAGCACGTGAAGCTCGCGGCCGAGGTCGATCTCGGCGAACTCGCGTCGCGCACGCCGGGCTTCGTCGGCGCCGATCTCGCGAACGTCGTCAACGAGGCCGCGCTGCATGCGGCCGAACTCGGCAAGCCGGCGATCGGCATGGCCGACTTCGACGAGGCGATCGATCGCGCATTGACGGGCCTCGAGCGCAAGAGTCGCGTGATGAACGAGCAGGAGAAGCTGACCATCGCGTATCACGAGGCCGGCCATGCGCTCGTCGCGGAAAGCCGCGCACACTGCGATCCGGTGAAGAAGGTGTCGATCATTCCGCGCGGCGTCGCCGCGCTCGGCTATACGCAGCAGGTGCCGACCGAGGATCGCTACGTGCTGCGCAGGAGCGAGTTGCTCGACCGGATCGACGCGCTGCTTGGCGGGCGCGTCGCCGAAGAGCTCGTGTTCGGTGACGTGTCGACGGGCGCGCAGAACGATCTCGAGCGCGCGACCGCGATGGCGCGCCACATGGTCATGCAGTACGGGATGAGCGAGAGGATCGGGCTCGCGACGTTCGACGACGGCGATGCACGCCAGGGCATGCCCGGCGCATGGCATGCGGGCGCCGGACGCTGCAGCGAGCACACGGCACGGATGATCGACGACGAGGTGCACGCGTTGCTGGCCGACGCGCATGCGCGGGTCGCGGCGACGCTCGACGAAGGTCGCGATGCGCTCGAACGCATCGCGCGACGGCTGCTGCAATGCGAAGTGCTCGAACGCGACGCGCTGCAGGCGCTGATCGCCGGGCGCATCGAACCGTCGTCCACAACGACGGCACCCGGCGATGAAGCCGGTCCGCGCGGCGACGCGCTCGCGCCGGAGCAGGCGTCGGCAGTCGAGCGCGATTTCGTCGCGTACGGGCCGCCGCGCGAACCCGAGCGCTGAACGCGCCGCAATCCTGCGGCCGGCGCGTGTCGATGCGGCGATGCGCCGGAATTCCTATCCCTCTTTCCAGCTACGGAGTCGCCATGAGCGAGGCGCACGTATCGGTCGAAGTCGCGCAGCAGGCGCGATTCGGCTTCGAAGTCACGTTTGCCGGCACGACGTTGTCGCCGGTGCTCATCGATGAACCGCCGCCGCTCGGCGACGGGCGCGGGCCGAACCCGATCCGGCTGCTTGCCGCGTCGGTTGCGAGCTGTCTCGCGGCGAGCCTGCTGTTCGCGCTGAACCGGCAGCATGTCGATCCGGAGCCGGTCACCGCGCGAATCGACGTCGACATGGCGCAGAACGAAGCGGGCAGGGTGCGCGTGGGCGCGATGGCCGTGCGGCTGTCGATCGGCAAGACGTGGGCCGATCTCGCGGCGGCGACGCGCGTGCTCGATCAGTTCGATGCGTATTGCGTGGTGACCGAGAGCATACGTGCGGGCATCCCGATCTCGGTCGATGTGTGTGACGTGAACGGCGCGGCGCTCGAATACGCGGCGACGGATATGTGAGTGCGCGTCAGTGCTCGGTGGCCGCCGCGACTTCGGCCGCTTCGGCGAGCGCTTCGAGAAAACGCGTGCGCCACCAGTGCACGTCGGTCTTGCGCACGATCGCCATCAGCGCGGAGTGACGCTGGCGGCGTTCTTCGAGCGGCATCGCGAGCGCGCGCTGGATCGCCTGCGCGGTGCCTTGCGTGTCGTACGGATTGACGAGCAGCGCCGGCTTCAATTGCTCGGCCGCACCCGCGAAGCGCGACAGCACGAGCACGCCCGGGTCGGCCGCGTCCTGCGCGGCGAGGAACTCCTTCGCGACGAGGTTCATCCCGTCGCGCAGCGGCGTGACGAGCGCGACGCGGCTCGCGCGATACAGGCCCGGCAAGCGCTTGCGCGCGACGGTGCGGTGAATGTAGCGCATCGGCATCCATTCGAGTTCGCCGTAGTCGCCGTTGATCGCGCCGCACAGGCTGTCCATCTCGCGCCGCAGGTCGTCGTATGCGCCAAGATCCTCGCGGCTCGGCGCGGCGATCTGGATCAGCGTCGCGCGGTTGCGGTTCTCCGGATACTGCTCGAGCAACTGGCGGAACGCATGCACGCGCTGCGGCAGCCCCTTCGTGTAGTCGAGCCGGTCGACGCCGACCAGCAACTGGCGGCGCGAATATTCATCGCGCATCCGGTCGAACATGTCGATGCCGTCGCGATCGCGGGCGAGCGACTCGAACTCGTCGACGTTGATGCCGATCGGAAACGCGCCGGCCGACAGCGTGCGGCCGAACGCGCGCAGGCGGCCATCCGGCAGCCGCGCGGCGCCGGCTTCCGCTTCGACGTAATGCTCGAAGTGGAGCAGATCCGATTCGGTCTGGAAGCCGACGAGGTCGTACGCGAACAGCGAGCGCATCAGCCATTCGTGTTCGGGGATCGCGGCCATGATCGGCGGCGGCGGCATCGGGATATGCAGGAAGAAGCCGATCGGATTCGTGCAGCCCATCGCGCGCAGCTCGGCGGCGAGCGGTATCAGCTGGTAGTCGTGCACCCAGACGACGTCGTCGGGGCGCAGCAGCGTGCGCAGCTTGCGCGCGAACAGCTGGTTCACGCGCCGGTAGCCGTCGGCGAAGCGCCGGTCGAACTGCGCGAGATCGAGCCGGTAGTGGAATACCGGCCACAGCACGTTGTTCGAATAGCCGAGGTAGTAAGCGTCGTAGTCCTGCGGGTCGAGGTCGATCGTCGCGAGCTGGATCCCGCCGACGTTCTGGATCTGCACCTCTTCGCCGTGCGAGGGCTGATCGTCGGCGCCGCGTAGCCTGCCGCTCCAGCCGAACCAGACGCCGCCGGTTTCCTGCAGGCTGTCCTTCACGGCGACGGCGAGGCCGCCGGCCGCGGCTTTACGGGGATCTGCGATGCGATTGGATACGACGACGAGTCGGCTCACCAGCTCTCCTGACGATTGTTGGGGGAAGGTTCGTGCGGCCGGGGCGCGAAGCGGACGCCGCCATCGGCGCGCTGCGCGCGATGCGATGGGGCCGCAATGCGATCGGACGGGAATCAGGGCACGCGATTCGCCGTCCGAACGGGGAGTACTTTTTTTAGGATACTCGCCATTCGCCAGTTTTAAAAGTCTGCGTCGGCGCAGGGGAAACGGCGAGATGCCGCGCGATGTGCGCTGCATCTCGCGACGGGCGGGGCCGGAACTTGTGCGGGCGAATGCCGCGTGCGCAAGTTCCGGCGGGCCGCACGGCACTCAGAACGTAGTGCGCAACCCGGCCATCACGCTGCGGCCGCCTTCGGGCGCGAAGCCGCGCACGACCGAAGTCGAATAGCGGATTTCCTGGTTCGTCAGGTTGTCGCCGCGCAGGTACGCGAGCCAGTGCGTCGCGCCGACGCGGAACTTGTAGGTCAGCATCACGCCGAGCGACGTGTAGCCGTCCGTCGAGAAGTCGTTGTCGGGCACGCGATGCTGCGACCACGCGTGCGTGACCTGCGCACGCGCGCCGAACGGGCCGTAACCGTAGTCGGCCGCGAGCGTCGCGCGCAGCGGCGCGATGCGCGGCAGCGGCTGGCCCGTGTCGACGTTGCGCGCGTGCGTGTAGTCGGCCGTCAGTTCGAGGTCGACCGTATGGCCGCGCCGCGAGAACGCGCGCCATTTGCCGTCCAGCTCGATGCCGTAGAACTCGGCGCGCACGCCGCGATAGATCGCTTCGTTCAGCGAGCCGTCGGCGCCGGGCGCGACGGGCTCGCCGTCGTCGTTCACGACGCGGCCGGTGTTGTACTCGGTCAGGTAGTTCGAGAAGCGGTTGTAGAACACGCCGACGCTGCCGCGGTTCGGGCCGCTCGCATAGCGCAGCGACAGGTCGGTCGACACGGCCTTTTCCTTCGACGCGTTCGGGTTGCCGATCAGGAACTGGCCGGTCGCATCGTGCGGGCCGTTCGAATACAGCTCGTAGAAGGTCGGCGCGCGTTCGGTGTACGCGACGTTCGCCGCGACCGACCACACGGGCGTCAGCGAAAACAGCGCGCCGGCCGACAGGCTGCCCGCATTGAAATCGCGCGGCTGCGCACCCGCGAATTTCTCGACGCCGGCCGGATCGGGGTCGACCTTTACATGCTCGAAGCGGCCGCCGAGAGACAGCTTCAGCGCCGGGACGACCTGCCATTCCTCGAGGCCGAACAGCGCGACGCTGTTGGTGCGGGTGGACGGCACGAGCGTCTCGTCGCCGAGCGCGGAAAACGTGTTCTGGCCGAACTGCACGCCGATCGCGCCTTCGAACGGGCCGATCCTGCGATGCCGCGCCTCGATGCGCGCCTCGTAGCCGCGGTTGCGGAAGGTGGTCGCCGTCTCGCCGTTGTCGACTTCCTTGTGGCGATAGTCGGTGTACGCGAAGTCGAATTTCAGCTTCGTGAACGGCCCGCTCAGGTTGCGCACCTCGGACGCGAGCGCGAGGCGTTCCTGGCGCATCCGCAGCCGCACGTCGCTCTCCGCGACGGAGCCGTAGTTCGATTCGTAGCCGCTGTACGACAGGCCCGCGAAGCCGTCCGCCCACGTGTACGACGCGCCCACCGCGCCGCCGTGCACGCGGCCGTCGCTGTTCGGCACGCTGCCTTCCGGCTGCGGCGTATCGGGGCCGTCGATCGCGCGTTGCGCGCTGCTGCGTGCGTAGCCGGGAATCCGCAGCTTGCTCGTTTCGCGGTCGAACGCGTCGACGTGGAACGCGAAGCGGCCGTTGCCGCCTTCGACCTGCGCGGCGCCCGCGCGCACGGAATTCGCGCCGCCGTAGCGCGCGTCGAGCGCACCCGTCACGCCTTCGATCGCTTCGCGCGGAATCCGGTTGTCGATCGTGTTGACGACGCCGCCCACCGCGTTGCCGCCGTACAGCAGCGCGGCCGGGCCGCGCACGATCTCGACGCGTTCGATCGACAGCGGATCCTGCGGTACCGCATGGTCGTACGACAGCGACGACGCGTCGTAGGACGCGACGCCGTTCTGCAGCAGCCGGATCCGGTCGCCGTCCATGCCGCGGATGATCGGGCGGCCGACCATCGGCCCGTAGGTGGTGGTCGACACGCCGGGCAGCCCGTTCAGCGTTTCGCCGAGCGAATCGGCCTGGCGGCGCGTCAGCGCGTCGCCGGAAAGCTGGACGGTCGGCGAGATCAGTTCGGTATCGCCGAGCGGGTTCGCGGTCACGAAGATCGGCGCGAGCGCGGTAGCCGAAGGCGTGCCCGACGCGGCGGGTGCATCGGTCTGCGCGTGCGCGGCGGCGGCGAGCAGCATCAGCGAAAGGGGCGAAAGCGGGCGAAGCGGTAGACGAGGGAGGTCGCGCATGGTCGGTGAATCGGTTGGAATCGGATCGGATAACGAGCGATACGGGTCACGGCTGGATACGATATATTGTTGCGTCAACGACGCGCGGTGACCCGTTGGAACATGGCTCGGCGACGCTCGGCCACCCGGGAGGAAAGGCGTCAGGCGGACGAGCACGCGAAATGATATGTTATATCATTTCAAATTCCAAGCCGGATGTCAGCGGAGCGTACGACTTCCGTCTGGTCGTCGAAATATCGGTTCGAGCGGAAGGCGTTCCGGCCGAAGATCGCCTGCGAGTGCGACCGGCACGGCGTGGAGCGAAGCGCCGCGCGCCCGACCGCGTCGCGCCGCCGTGCGGCGCGATGAAGCAGCCGCGATTTGCGGATGGCGCGCATCGCGTTGATACGTATCAACGTCCTCCGATTCCGAAACCGGATACTGGATCGCTCATCGACCAGACAGGAGCGACGCATGACGCAAACCATGAAAGCGGCCGTGGTGCACGCATTCGGCGAACCGTTGCGTATCGAGGAAGTGCCCGTGCCGACGCCGGGCCCCGGCCAGATCCTCGTCAACATCAAGGCGACGGGCGTCTGCCATACCGATCTGCACGCGGCCGACGGCGACTGGCCCGTGAAGCCGTCGCTGCCGTTCATTCCGGGGCATGAAGGCGTGGGCATCGTCGCGGCGGTCGGCGCGGGCGTCACGCACGTGCGCGAGGGCGACCGCGTCGGCGTGCCGTGGCTCTACAAGGCCTGCGGCCATTGCGAGTACTGCTATACGGGCTGGGAAACGCTGTGCCACGACCAGCAGAACACCGGCTATTCGGTGAACGGCAGCTACGCGGAATACGTGCTCGCCGATCCCGACTACGTCGGCCATCTGCCGGCGAAGGTCGCGTTCGACGAGATCGCGCCGATCCTGTGCGCGGGCGTGACCGTCTACAAGGGCATTCGCGTCACCGATACGCGCCCCGGCCAGTGGCTCGCGATCTCCGGCGTCGGCGGCCTCGGGCACGTGGCGGTGCAATATGCACGCGCGATGGGCCTGCACGTCGCCGCGATCGACATTTCGCCCGACAAGCTCGCGCTCGCGCGGCAGCTCGGCGCGGAACTGACGATCGACGCATCGGTCGACGATCCGGCGAAGGTGATCCAGAAGGAGATCGGCGGCGCGCACGGCGTGCTGGTCACGGCGGTGTCGCGCAGCGCGTTCGCGCAGGCGCTCGGGATGGTGCGGCGCGGCGGCACGGTCGCGCTCAACGGGCTGCCGCCCGGCGATTTCCCGTTGCCGATCTTCTCGACGGTGCTGAACGGCATCACCGTGCGCGGCTCGATCGTCGGCACGCGCCGCGATCTGCAGGAATCGCTCGACTTCGCGGCCGACGGCCTGGTGCGCGCGCATATCCATCGCGACCGGCTCGGCAACATCAATGACGTGTTCGCGAAGTTACGCGAAGGCAAGGTCGACGGGCGCATCGTGCTGACCGAGATGCAGTGACGCGCGCGGCCGCCGCGCGACGGATCACGTCGCGACGGCGGCCGTGCAGCCTGGTTCACATCATTGGGCGAAGAACACGTCCGTGCGGTTCGTCAGGTTGCCCGCGCTGGTCTGGACGAAGAACGGATGGAACGACGACGACGGGCCGACGTCGAGGCCCTGGTAGTCGCCGATGAAGAAGCCTTCCGCGTTCGGCGCGAGCTTCATGTCGAATGGTCCGCCGACGCGCCGCTCGTCGCTGAACGTGGCGCCGCCGTCATGCGATATTTTGCGCCAGAAGCCCGTCGGCAGCGTCGTCGTGTTCCCGGCCAGCAGGTCGCGGAAGTCGTAGTGGGTGACCATCACGGCGCCCGCGTTGTCGACGCGCACCGACGGATTGAAGGCAGGCCGGCCGGTCGGCGTGTTGATCTGCAGCGGCGCGCTCCAGGACGCGCCGCCGTCCTTCGACGTCGATAGCGCGACCTCGTCGTACTTGCCGCCGTTGAAGCGGCTGTCCTGCCATACGACGTAAAGCTGGCCCGATGCGGGATCGATCGCGGGCTCGGGAATGATGTCGCCGGTGCGCACGGGTTCGCCGGTGTTCGGGTCCGTCACGCCGACCGTCTGCAGCCCCGCGATCACCTGCGGCTGCGTCCAGGTTGCGCCGTCGTCGGTCGACTTGATGAACGCGACCTTGCCCGCGGCCTTGCTGAACGGCGGCTGGATCAGGTTGAAGAAATCGTACAGCGTGCCGCTTTTCGGATCGACGACGATCTGGTTGCCGATCGTCTGCTGGCGCGACGGCACGTGGACGATGACCTTCGCCTTGCTCCAGGTCTTGCCGCCGTCGGTCGTCTTCGAGAACAGCGTCGGCCCGCGGAACGCCTGCATATGCAGGTTCGCGTACGGATTGCCGTTCGGCAGTTCGAGGCGGTCCCATACTGCGTATGCGGTGCCGGCCTTCACCGGGTTCGCCGTCACCGATTCCTTGTCGTTGAAGAACTGCGTGGTCGGTTCGTTGTCCGCCATCAGCAATGCGGGGCTGCTCCACGTCTGCCCGCCGTCGGCCGATACCGATGCCGCGACCGCGTTGCTGTTGTTCGACTGGTTGAACGAGATCGATACCGAATACGCGGTGCCGTCCGGGCCGAAGGACACCCATGGGTCGGACGCGCGCTCGTACTTGAGCCCGCCCGGCGCGCACGCGCTGAACGGCTGAGTCGTCCGCGCCCAGGTCGCGCCGCCGTCGAACGTATAACCGGCGACGAGCCCGTGCGCGCCGCCGTTCGACCAGCGGTCCTGCTGCCACACGCCGATCATGTTCGTCGGGTTTGCCGGATTGACCGAAAGCCAGGGTTCGACCTCGGCATTCACATAGACGGTGCCGGGCCCGCCTATGGTGCAGGCGGCGTATGGACTGGGGCCGGACACGAGCACGGGATCGGCGTGCGCGGCGGCACAGGCCAGCGCCATCACGGCGGGCAGGCAGGTGAAAAGCGGGTGGGACACGATAGTGCGTCGCATGGACTGCTCCTCGTTGACGTGCGGCCGCGATGGTGCGGCGGAACGAGGCAGCGCGAGCCGATGCGCGGCGGCACAGGCCGCCGGATCGGGGCGCCGCGGCGACGCGCACGATGCATGCCGCCGGGACGTGTCGTTCAGGATACCGCTTCAGCCACCGCGATCCGCGTGCGCTGGATACCGCCAGCACTTCGGTCAAGACTCCTATTCGTTTTATTGCTTGTAACGGATGTGTCGTTGATGCCGCCCGGCTGGGACGCCGGTTCGGGCAGGCGAAGAATGCGTAGAAGTGGATTGCAATGTAGATGATCCGGATGCGGCGCGGCAGGCAATTTTTTGTAACAGAGCGTAGCCGGAAAGCGTTGCCGGCGCGGCGCGGCGCGAACGCAAAATTTGCCGTCGCGAGTGCGCGGAAATCGAATCGAAAAGGCGAATCGCAATCGCTTTCGATTGCAGCCGGCGCGAGCCGGTTTTGTCGAATCGATTCGCTGCCGGCAGGCGATGCGGCGTCCGCGTAGCCGCTGCTCAGCGCTCCGCCGGAAACCGGTCCTGCAACGCGTGCAGCCAGCGCGCGACGATATCGAGTTCCGCGTCGGAAAACCCGTCGCACAGCTTGCCGTTCAGCTCGCGCAGCAGCACGCGCGCGCGCTTGAGCGCCGTGTGGCCTTCGTCGGTCAGGTACAGGCGCGTCGCGCGGCCGTCGTCCGAATCGGCGTGGCGCGCGAGCAGGCCGGCTTTCGCCATCCGGTCGGCGAGCCCCGTCATCGCGGACGGCGCGAGCTGCAGCGCGGCGCCGACTTCGCCGATCAGCGCGCCGTCCTGCTTCGCGAGACAGAACAGCACGCCGGCCTGCGCGGCGCTCGCGCGCGTATCGGTCTCGGCCTTGCGGTCGACCCAGCGCTGCACGCGCCGCTGGCCGATGTTCAACAGGAAAAACAGTCGTCGGTTTTCGCTCAAGCTGGGTTCCCGGCTGCAATGGAAAGGGAGGGACGGCCGGCGGCGCGCGGCGTGTCGAGTGCCTGCGCGAGCCAGTCGGCCAGGTCGGGCCACAGCACGGCGCCGGGCCGGCTGCGGAAGAAGCCCATGTGCCCGACCGGGCCGCTGCCCGCCGCGTGCGGATCGATCTGGCGGCGCTCGACCGCCGCGCCGGTCAGATAGCTTACCAGCAGGTCGATCGCGGCCGGGTTCGCCCACGGATCGTCGTCGAAGCCGAGCGCGAGGACAGGCAGCCGCTGTTTCGAGAAACGATCGGCCGCGCCGAGTGTCGGATCGTCGAAGAAATAGTGCGGCAGCGTCGTCCAGCGGCTCCATTCGCGGAACACGCCGGCCGGCAGGTCCTCGCCGAGCCCGAGCCGCTTGCCGGGCACGTAGCCGAGCAGCGCGGACATCAGCGGGCCCAGCACGCGCAGGATCAGCCGCACCTTCAGGCGCTCGGCCGCCTGCGCGATCAGTCGCGTGCTGCCTGCATGCGCGGCGACGAGCACGGCCGCGCGCAGATGCGTCGTGCTCGCGGAAAGCCCGATCGCGTGCCCGCCGACGCTATGCCCGACCGCCAGCAGCGGCAATCCTTCGTATGCCTGCCGTGCCCATGCGGTCGCGGCGCCGACGTCGAGCTCCATCCAGTCGCGCATGCGGGCTCGCAGCGCGCCCAGGCGCGCGGGCCGCGACGCGCCGATGCCGCGGTAGTTGTAGGTCAATGCCGCGAAGCCGCGTTCGGTCAGGAAGCGCGCGAAGCCCGCATACAGCCGCTCCGGCACGGCCGTCGCCGGATGGATCAGCACCAGCGCGCGCGGTTCGGCATCGGGCGTCCACAGCGTGCCGCGCAGCGGATAGCCGTCGATGGCGGAAAACTCGATCGGTTGGGAGGTCATGGCCGTCCTCGTTCCAGATGGTTATTTCGTATGCGAAATATAGTCCGTGATTTATTTCGTGCGCGAAATATCTGTCGAGGAATCATTCGAACGATATGTGGCGGAGGGCTGCGTCCGGTGTCGCGTGACGCGGCTCGTTCCATAAAATATTTGCATCTTTACATAGAAGAATATTGCGTTTGTCTCATGAAGAGGATCGCCGTATCTTCATCGGATCCATCCGTTCCGCCGGCCGTCGCGCAAGGCGGACAACGAGGCGCCGCCGTCGTGCGGCGGCCGCCAACCACCCGGGAGATCATGTTGCTGAGCCGAATCGTCACGGCGCTCTTGCTGGCGCTTGCCGCGCAGCCGGGCATCGCGAAAGACACCGTCACGCTGCGCGTCGGTGAACAGAACTACTTCAACATCCAGGCGTCGATGGAGGCGTCCGGCGTGCTGAAGGACCTGCCTTACACGATCGAGTGGAAGCACTTCCAGGCCGCCGCGCCGGTCGCCGAGAGCCTGAACGGCAACGCGATCGACATCGGCTTCCTCGGCGATTCCGCGCTGCTCACGCTGGCCGCGCGCGGCGCGCCGGTGAAGGTCGTCGCGGTGTCGCGGCAGAGCCTCGACGGCGTCGCGATCCTCGTGCCGAAGAATTCGCCGGTGCGTACCGTGGCCGACCTGCAGGGCAAGACCGTCGCCGTGTGGCGCGGCGCATGGAGCCAGCAGCTCGTGCTGCGCGCGCTCGAACATGCTGGCCTGCGCGCGGATTCGGTCAAGTACGCGTACCTGATGCCGATCGACGCGACCAACGCGCTCGCGAACGGCTCGGTCGATGCCGTGTCGCTGTGGGAGCCGTTCGTCAGCACGCTGGCGCTGCGGCAGGGCGCGCGGCCCATTACCACCGCGCAGGGGCTGATGCCCGCACTGAGCTTCGTCGCCGCGAACGAGCAGGCCGCGTCGGGCAAGCGTGCGGAGATCACCGATTTCCTGAAGCGCGTGGTGGCCGCACGCCAGTGGGTCGACAGCCATCCGCGCGAGTACGCGGACCTATGGTCGAAGCGCGCGAAGCTCGAGCCCGATGTCGCGTATCGCTGGCTCGACAATGCGAAGCAGCGCGTGGGCCCGGTCGACGACACGGCCGCGAAGGACGCGCAGAACACGGCCGATTTCCTGCACAAGGCCGGCGTGATTCCGGCCGCGTACGACACGTCGAAGCTGCTCGACCGCTCGTATGCGGGTGCGTTCGCGGCGCCTGCGCAAAAGACGGCCGCCGCGCAGTAATCGCGTCGTCGCATCCACGATTCCCGATCGAGAACCAGAAGGACATCCCGACATGCCAGTCGACATCATCGGCATGATCACCGCGACGCCCGGCGCGGAGGTCGACGTACCGGGCGGCGCGGCCGTCCAGCCCGACTACGTGCGCCGCTTCGCGCACGCGCACGAGGCGGCGGGCTTCGACCAGATCCTGGTCGGCCATTTCAGCAACGCGGCGGACGGTTTCATCGTCGCGTCGTTCGCGGCCGCCGCGACCGAACGCATCCGCATCCTGCTCGCGCACCGGCCGGGCGTGATCGTGCCGTCGGCCGCCGCGCGGCAGATCGCGACGCTCGACGTGTTCAGCGGCGGCCGGCTCGCGCTGAACGTCGTGTCGGGCGGCGACGATTCGGACTTGCAGCGCGACGGCGATTTCGTGCCGCACGATGCACGCTACCGCCGCACCGGCGAATATCTCGACGTGCTGAAGCGGATCTGGCTGGCCGACGCGCCGGTCGACCACGACGGCGAGTTCTACCGGCTGCGCGGCGCGTCGCCGCTCGTGAAGGGCGCGCAGCGGCCGCACGTGCCGATCTATTTCGGCGGTTCGTCGCCGGCCGCGCTCGCGGTCGCGGGCGAGCACGCGGATGTCTACATGACGTGGGGCGAGCCGCTCGCATCGGTGCGCGAGCAGATCGCGCGCGTGCATGCCGCCGCCGCGCCGTTCGGGCGCGCGCCGCGCATCAGCGTGTCGTTTCGGCCGATCGTCGCCGATACCGAGGCCGCCGCGTGGGAGAAGGCCGAGGCGATCCGCGAGCGCGTACGCGCGGCGCGGGTCGCGAACGGCCAGCCGATCGCCGGCCACGCGCCGCAGAATGCGGGCTCGCAACGGTTGATGGCCGCCGCCGCGCAGGGCGACGTGCTCGACGAGCGCTTGTGGATGGGTGTCGCGAACCTGACCGGCGCGCGCTGGAATTCGACCGCGCTGGTCGGCACGCCCGAACAGGTCGCGCGGGCGCTCGGCGCGTACTACCGGCTCGGCGTGTCGACGTTCCTGATTCGCGGGTTCGATCCGCTCGACGATGCGCTGGCCTACGGGCGCGACCTGATTCCGGCGATTCATGCGCATGTCGCGGAGCTCGACCGGTATCAAGCGGCGGTGACGGCGTAGGCTCGGCTAGGCGACGAACGGTACTGCTTCGACTGCCCCCGGTATTTCCATCGTGGAATGCCGGGGCGATGTCATTTCAGGCATCGACGCATCGACGCCTTCAGAACGACGGCAACCCCGGCGGATTGGTTTCCGCGCGAGCGATCGCCTCGCTCTGCAAACCCCATCGCGCGAGCGCCTGCCCATACCGGCCGCTGCCGATCAGCGCATTCGTCGCTAGCGTCAGCGCGGGCGCGAGGCCGCTGCCGCGACGCGTCGCGATCGCGACGTCGGCATTGTTCGGCCAGCCCGCATTGACGACGCCGACGCGGCGGATCTTGCCGCTGCGCGCGGCCTCGTACGCGAGCGACGCGTTCGGGTTCAGCTCCGCGTCGGCGCGGCCCGACAGCAGCGCGACGCGCGCGGTCGCATCGTCGTCGAAATAGAGCAGCTCGGTCGCCTTCAATCCTTGAGCGACGTTGCGCCGGCTCCATTCGAGCAGGATGCGCTCCTGGCTCGTGCCGGCACCGGTGATGATCCGCAGGCCCGCGATGTCCTTCGGCTCGGCGATCTTCGCAATCGGGCTGCCGGTGCGCACATAGAAGCCGTGCAGCCCGAGCCGGTAGGTCGTGAAATCGTATTTCTCCTTGCGCTTCTCGGTCACGCCGACGTTCGAGATCACCGCGTCGTACTTGCCGGACGTCAGCCCGAGCGGCCAGTCGGCCCATGCGATCGGCACCAGTACGAGCGTGCGGCCGAGCGCATCGGCGACGAGCTGCGCGTAGTCGGGATCGGCGCCGACCACGGTGCGTGCGTCGGTCGCGTAGGTCGATACGGGTGGCGCGTGCGGCGAAATCGCAACCGTGAATGCGCCGTCGCGCACCCAGCGGTAGCCGCTCGCCTCGCGGATGGCCGCGTCGTCGCGCGACGCGCGAATCCGGCCGGCCTGGCGCGGGTCGAGGTCGGCGGTTGCAGCCGCTGCGTGTGCGATGCGCCACGGCAGGCTGCCGGATACCGCGATCAGCGCGGCGGTCATGAATTGACGTCGATCAATCATCGTGTGGCGCCCCGGGTATCGGAAGGAATGCGCATCACAGCACCCGCGACAGGAACGCGCGCGTGCGCGGATGCGACGGCGCGTCGAGCACGACGGCCGGCGGCCCGGCTTCGACGATGCGTCCGCGCTCCATGAACAGCACGTTGTCCGCGACCTCGCGCGCGAAGCCGATCTCGTGCGTGACGATCACGAGCGTCGTGCCCGAGCGCGCGAGTTCCTTGATCACGTCGAGCACCTCGTTGACGAGCTCCGGGTCGAGCGCGGACGTCGGCTCGTCGAACAGCAGCACCTTGGGACGCAACGCGAGCGCCCGCGCGATCGCGACGCGCTGCTGCTGGCCGCCGGACAATTGGCGCGGGTACGCATCGGCCTTATCCGCAAGACCGACGCGCGCGAGCAGCGTGCGTGCGGTGCGCTCGGCCGCATCGCGCGTGACGCCGGCGACGGCGATCGGCGCCTCGATCAGGTTCTCGAGCACCGTCAGGTGCGGGAACAGGTTGAAATTCTGGAACACCATCCCGACGGCCGTGCGCCGCTTCAGCACGTCGCGCTCCTTCAGCTCGTAGAGCACGTCGCCGTCGCGCCGATAGCCGATCAGTTCGCCGTCGATGTCGATGAAACCGTCGTCGACGCGTTCGAGATGGTTGATCGTGCGCAGCAGCGTCGACTTGCCCGAGCCTGACGGCCCGACGATCGCGGTCACGCTGCCGCGCGGCGCGACGAACGACACGTTGTCGAGCACGCGCTGCATGCCGAACTGCTTCGACACGCCATGCACGGCCACTTCGCCGCCGGCGCGCGGCGCGGTGGCCGCAACGGTTTCGGTATTACCTTCGGCCTGCTGTGAGGTCGACGCCGGATTGTGCGACGCGGCACGCCGCCACAGCACGCCGATGCGTGCGAGCGCGAACGTGAGCACCGACGGCGGCGGATTGCGCAGCGCGCCGCGCGCATAGTGCCGCTCGACCTGCACCTGGATCGCCGACAGCACCGTCAGGATGATCAGGTACCAGACGGTCGCGACCATCAGCAGCGGAATCACTTCGAGGTTGCGGCGATAGATCACCTGCACCGTGTAGAACAGCTCAGGCATCGCGAGCACGTACACCATCGACGTGCCTTTCGCGAGCGTGATCAGGTCGTTGAACGCGGTCGGCAGGATCGCGCGCATCGCTTGCGGCAGCACGATTCGCATGGTCTGGCGGCCGCGCGGCAGCCCGAGCGCGGCGGCCGCTTCGAGCTGGCCCTGGTCGACCGCGAGAATGCCGCCGCGGATCACTTCCGCGGAAAACGCCGCGTGGTTCAGCGTGAGGCCGAGCACGGCCGCGAGGAACGGGCTGATCAGGTCGGTCGTCGGCGCTTCGAACCACACGATGCCGGTGAACGGCACGCCGAGCCGCACATGCTCGTACAGGTAGCCGAGGTTGTTCAGGATCAGCAGCAGTACGATCAGCGGAATCGAGCGGAACAGCCACACGAAGGTCCATGCGCTCGCGGACAGCAGGCGCGACCGCGACAGCCGGGCCAGCGCGACGAACGCGCCGAGCACGAAGCCGAACACCGCGCCGAGCAGCGTCAGCACCAGCGTGCGCGCGAGCCCCGACAGCACCGGCGGCGACAGGAACCATTCGGCGAACACCGGCCAGCCCCATTGCGGGTTGCCGAGGATCGAATGCAGCGCGATCGCGATCAGCACGACGGCGAGCACGGTGCCGGCCGTGCGCGCCCGGTGGCGCGCGGGCACGATCCGGAACCGCGTGCCGGGCTCGCGCGCGCCGGCGGAAGAGAGCGGCGGCAGTGCGCCGCCGAGGTGGGTCGTGTCGCTCATGTCGTTGGAAGTCCTCGAATCGGTCGGTCAGTCGGTCGTGCCGCGCACGGGCGGCGCGGCGGTCGGCACATGGCCGGGCCGCGGTGGCTCAGGCGTGTGCTTCGGCCGCCGTTTCCTGCGCCGCGCCGGGTGCCGCGTGGCGGCTCGCCTTGCGCGGCAGGCCGAGGTGGTCGCGCAGCGTCGCGCCGGGCAGGTCGCGGCTGTAGCGGCCGCGCGCCTCGAGCACCGGAATCACGAGTTCGACGAAATCGTCGACGCCTTGCGCCTGCACCGGAAAGCCGAGGATGAAGCCGTCGCCGGCGCCTGCGTCGTGCCAGCGGATCAGCTCGTCGGCGACATGCTCGGCCGTGCCGATGAAGTTCGGGCGCGGCGTCGCGACCGCGAGCGCCGTCTCGCGCAGCGACAGGCCTTTGCTCTTCGCGTCGGCCTTGATCCGGTCGGTGGTCGAGCGGAAGCTGTTGCGGCCGAGGTCGCCGAGTTCCGGGAACGGCGCATCCAGCGCGTATTGCGTGAAATCGTGGTGATCGAAATAGCGGCCGAGATATGCGAGCGCTTCGTCGATCGTCAGCAGGTCGCGGATCGCCTGGTATTTGTCTTCGGCCTCGGCGGCCGTGCGGCCGACGATCGGCCCGACGCCGGGGAAGATCTTCACGTCGTCGGCTTGCCGCCCGTGCTCGACCGCGCTCTGCTTCACGCGTCGCGTGAACGCGGCTGTTTCGTCGAGCGACGGCGAATGCGTGAACACCGCGTCCGCGTACTTTCCCGCGAGCCCGATGCCGGTGTCGGACGAGCCGGCCTGGAAGATCACCGGCTGCCCCTGCGGCGAGCGCTGGATGTTGAGCGGGCCCGCGACCTGGAAGAAGCGGCCGTGGTGATCGAGCGTGTGCAGCTTGTCGCGATCGAAGAAGCGGCCGGTCGCGCGGTCGCGCACGAACGCGTCGTCGTCCCAGCTGTCCCACAGGCCCTGCACGACGTCGAGGTATTCGTCGGCTATCTCGTAGCGCAGTTCGTGATCGGGATGCGCCTTGCCGAAATTCTTCGCGGTGCCTTCGAGCGGTGTCGTCACGACGTTCCAGCCGGCGCGGCCGCCGCTGATCGCGTCGAGCGACGCGAGCTGGCGCGCGACCGTGAACGGCTCGCTGTACGACGTCGAGATGGTTCCCGCGAGCCCGATCTTCTTCGTCGCGACCGCGAGCGCCGACAGCACGGTCAGCGGCTCGAAGCGGTTCAGGAAATGCGGGATCGACTTCTCGTTGATGTAGAGGCCGTCCGCGACGAACGCGAACGCGATGCCGGCGGCTTCCGCCTTGCGCGCGATGCCGATCGCGAAATCGAGGTTGATGCTCGCGTCCGGCGGGTTGCTCGGGTGCCGCCATGCGTTCATGTGGCTGCCTGCGCCTTGCAGCATCAGGCCGAAGGGGATCGATCGTCGGGTCGTCATGGGAGCGTCACGCGTTCTGGTCAGGGGAGAGGGAGCGGTCGGCCGCGAGGGCCGCTTGCAACGGCGTGGCCGACAGCGCGCCGCCGAGCCATTCGACCGACGCGAGCCGCGCCGCGTAGTCGGTCACCGGCGAATCGATCACGAACGCATCGACGTCGAGCCGCCGGCTCAGCGCATCGAGCGCGCGGTGCACGCGCTCGGGCGTATCGGCCAGCACGGTCGGGCGCAGCTCGTCGATCCGGTAGTCGGACGCGCCGCTTTGCCGCGCGAATTCGGCGGCCGCCTGTGCGCTCGCCAGGTTGAAACTCTGCCCGCCCGCGAACTGCAGCTTGAAGATCTTCAGCGGTCCGATCAGTTGCTCGGCCTCGTCGCGCGTCGGCGCGGCCACCGCGTACAGCGCGACGAGCGCCCGTGTGCCGCCCGCGCTGCGGTACGCGTCCAGCGAGCGTTCGAGATTCGCGTCGTCGCCGTTGAAATGCCCCGCGTAGCAGAAGCGCCAGCCGTGGCGCGCGGCGAGCGCGCCGCTGTCCGGCGAGCCGCCGAGCAGGATGCGTTCGGGTGGCTGCGGCGGCACCGGCATCGCGACCGCGCCGGCGAGCGGATGATCTTCGGCGACGCCCCAGCCGAGAAACGCGTCGAGCTCCGCGAGCTGGCCCGCGAAGTCGGGCTTCTTCGCCTTGTCGTGGAACGACTGCAGCGCGCGCGTGGTCAGCGGCAGCCCGCCGGGCGCCTTGCCGATGCCGAGATCGACGCGGCCCGGCGCGAGCGCGGCCAGCAGCTTGAACGCTTCGGCGACCTTGAACGGGCTGTAGTGCTGCAGCATCACGCCGCCCGAGCCGACGCGGATGCGCGACGTGTGCGCGAGCAGGTGCGCGACGACGATCTCCGGCGCGGAACTCGCGAAACCCGGCGTGCCGTGATGCTCGGCGACCCAGAAGCGCTCGTAGCCGAGCTGTTCGGCGCGCTGCGCAAGCGTCGTGGTGAAGCGCAGCGCGTCGGCGGCGCTCGCGCCGTCGGCGATCGGACTCTTGTCCAGCAACGAAAGCGAATAAGACATGGTGAGCGGCGTTCCTGCGTATGGCGTGGATGGACGGTGGGCGCGTGCGGCGCTCAGCTCTTCGGCAGCCCCGGCGGATTCGTGCGCGACTGGTCGATCGCTTCGGACGCGAGGTTCCAGCGGTCGAGCACCTGCTGGTAGCGGCGGTTCTTGATCAGCCCGTTCAGCGCGACGGTCAGCGGCTCGGCGAGCCCGCTGCCGCGGCGCGTCGCGATCGCGATGTCGGCCGTGCGCGGCCAGCCGCCGCTGATCGCGCCGACGAGCCGCGTCTTGCCTTGCTGCGCGCTCTGGTACGCGAGCACCGAGTTCACGCTGAACACGGCATCGGCGCGGCCCGACTGCACGGCGACGATGCGCATCGCCTGGTCGTCGTAGTACTGGATCTGCACGGGTTTCAGCCCGTGCGCGACGTTTTCGCGGTCCCACGCGAGCAGGATCTTTTCCTGGTTGGTGCCGGCGTCGGTCACGACGCGCAGCCCCGCGACGTCCTTCGGCTCGCGGATCGCCTGGATCTTGCTGTCGTTGCGCACGTAGAAGCCGACCAGATCGTGGCGGTACGACGAGAAATCGAATTTCTGCTTGCGCTCCTCGGTGACGGTCACGTTCGAGATCACCGCATCGACTTTCCCCGATTCGAGCGCGAGCGGCCAGTCGGCCCACGCGAGCGCGACGATCTTCAGCTTGCGGCCGAGGCTGTCGGACACGAGCTGGCCGACGTCGGCGTCGAAGCCGACCACCGTGCGCGCGTCGGTCGCATACGAGCTGATCGGCGGCAGGCTCGGCGCGATGCCGATCGTCAGCGTGCCGGGCTCGGCGAACTTGAACGACGCGGGCACCGCGCGTTCGACGGCCGCATCGGCCACGCCGCGCGGGCGGCCGCGCTGCTCGGGGCTCAGGTCGAACGTCGCGGCGGCCGCGGTGAATGCGGTCAGGCCGATCAGCGCGGCGGCCAGCGTGCGGATGGCGCGGGAAGAATGCGGTACGGCTCGTTGCATGAAAACGTCCTGTTGTCGTGTCGTAGGGAGCGGAGTCGGGGGGAGCGATGGGCTCAGCGCGGCAGTGCCGGCTCGGGCAACGGCGCCCACAGGTCGGCGAGCGTCGACGTGCGCGACGGATCGGCGAGATCCTTGCCGAACCGCAGGTGGAAATACGCTTCGGGGTCGATCGACGAATCGAACAGCCGCGTATAGCCGGTGCGGTCGTACAGCGCCCAGGCTTCGGGCTGGCGAAAACCGGTGGTCAGGTAGAGGCGTCGATAGCCCTGCTGCGCGGCGCGCAGCTCGAGCGCTTCGACGATGAGCCGCGCGAGGCCCTGACGGCGCAGGTCCGTGCGGGTCCAGATGCGTTTGAGCTCGGCGGTCTGCGCGTCGTAGCGCTTGAACGCGCCGCCGCCGATCGTTTCGCCGTCGCGCAGCAGCAGCACGAACGCGCCTTCGGGCGGCGCGAACAGTTCGGCCGGATAGCGCGCGAGTTCGTCGCGCGCGGATGCGCGGCTGTCGGGGCGGTACGCGTCGTAACGGGTCGAATACTCGTCGATCAGCGCGTCGATCAGCGGTTGCGCGCGGACGTCGAGCGGCGTCGTGTCGATGAGGCGGTCGTTCGTGGCCATGGGCATCGCGAAGGGCGCGCGATGCGGACGTTCCTTTCGGGGTGCGGGCACATGGCCCGTCCGGTCTGTTCCGTTATCGCGGCGCGGTTGTCGTGATGACGGCGGCCGATGCGCATCCTGCGATGCATGCGGCGGACCGCCGCCGTTTTGAACACGTTAGCGGCGCGGCCGGCAAAGGCGAACGAAGCAATTTCGATAAGGATTTCGCGGCAGGCGTCAGAAGGCTTGCAGCGGGAGTGGGGTGGGGGTGGAAAGCGCATGCGTTGAAGCTCGTGCTTCACGCATGCGCAATGCCGAATGGCGCGAACCTATGCGGCCCGCACTTCGGCAAGCAGATCCGGATGGCGATCCAGTATCTTGAACAGTTTCACAAGGGCGAGCGGCGGGTTCGTCTTGCCGGTTTCGTAGCGGGAGAACGCGTTGACACCGCCACCGAATATCTCGGCCGCCTCGCGCTGGTCCAGCATCAGCTTCTTGCGTACCTTCGCAATGTACTTCGGGTCGACGATGGTCGAGTTCACCTGTTTGTTGAACTCGGTGATCGCGTCGCCGAGACGGGTCGCCTCGTCGAGGTCGAGGACCGACTCTCCGCAGGCCGGGCAGAAATCACCGGTGATATCGCGGACGACCGTCGATCGACCCTTGTACGTATAGGGGATATCTCGTGTATCGCGGACCAGCTTGGCGGCACCGCAGGCAGGGCACTTCATTTTCACCGCTCCTTGAAAGACACGATCAGCACGTCGTCGATCACTGTCAGTTTCAGGTACACGTCGCCATGGACTGTGCGACGTTGATAGACGTCTTGCCAGATCGTATGGTCGGCATACGTCGTCATGCTCTTGTAGAAATCGGCGGCTGTCAGCGACATGACGACACCGACTGCCTCCCGTTCCGTAAAACCGAGTTGCCGGGCGCCGAATACCGCGCTCGCGGTCAAACGCACCTTGCCGTTCTCGATGAGCGTTTTGATCCGGGACAGCTTGCAATGAGCCGAATTCTTTTCCATTTGCGATCATAACCAAAAGGGTTAATTTGTCAAGTTGGTTAATGACGCACGTGTGCCGTCCGCCATGAATGACAGACTGCACGGAAAGGGGATGAATCCGGAACTGGCCTAATGGCCAACGCTCGGCGCAGCCGACAGCTCCGCCAGCTGAAACAGGCAATCGCCGCGCCGCACCTGCGCGGGCACGCGCTTGCACACCACTTCGCCGTCGCCGTTGAACCGGTGCAGCATCGGTTCGCGCAACGGCGTATCGGGGAAATGCACCCACGCGGCCGGTTGTCCGGCCTTCACCTGGTCGCCGAGTTCGACGAGCGGCTCGTACAGCCCGCGCTCGTATGCATAGACGAAGTGGCGGTCGCCGTCGACGCGCAAGAAGCGCGTGACGGTCGGCGGTGCGTCGGGCACGAGCGCGCCGCGCAGCAGGCCGATATAACCGAGGTAGTGCAGCAGCCCGTGGCGGCCGAGCCGGATCAGCGACGGATCGGCCATGCCCGCGCCGCCCAGTTCGGTCACGATCGAGATCGCGCCTTGGCGGCGCGCGGCCGATGCCGAATGCACGGGGTTCGGCGCGTGCAGCAGCGCATTCGGCAAGCCGAACGCGACCAGCAGCCCGTTGAGCTTCGCGGCTTCGTCCGCGTCGAGCGGATCGATCGCGAGCATGTTGCCGCCCTGGTACAGCAGCGAACTGCCGCCCGAATGCAGGTCGACCAGATACTGCGCACGCGACAGCAGCGCGTGCTCGATGTAGTGGGCGATCATCTGCGTCGGCGTGCCGGTCGGATCGCCGGGGAAACTGCGGTTCAGGTTGCCTTCGTCGAGCGGCGACACGCGCAGGCCCGCGTCTGCCGCGGGGAAATTCGCCATCGGCAGCAGGATCAGCTGCCCGCTGACCATCTCGGGTTCGATCTCGCGCATCAGCTGCGACACGATGATCTGGCCTTCGTATTCGTCGCCGTGGTTGCCGGCCATCACGAGCGCGACCGGGCCGTCGCCGTTGCGGATCGACGCGATCGGGATCGGCAGCCAGCCGTACGCCGAGCGGTGCACGGAATGCGGCAGCCGCAGGTAGCCCGCGTGCTTGCCTTGCGCATCGAGATCGATTTCGCAGTGGATGGGGTTTCGCTGTGAGGAAGAGGCGGTCATGGCGGCATCGTTCGATGAACGGAATCTGCCATCTTATCGGGAAACGACCGCCACGCGGCGCGCGGGGAGCGCACAACGCCGACTGCCGTCAACCGGCATGCGAGCGGATGCGCATGGATGCGCATGGGCGAGCCGGCCTGCCGATACGCGAAACCGCGCGCGATGTTGCATCGGTGAACGCATGCGGCCGCGTGGCCCGGCCGCATTCGTGCGTCAAATTTCGCGCCGATCCCTTGCCGCAGCAGGGCCGGCGCGCGCGGCCGGCTCAGCGACCCGATGTTTCAGCTTCGAGACGTCCTTCTTCCCACAATGCCCAGAAACGGCTGCCGGCGCGATACGGATTCGCGCGCCGCGCGCCGTAATCGGTGACGCCCTGGCGAAACGCGCCGTACAGCGTCAGCGGCGGATTGTCGACGCACGCGGCTTCACGGGCGGGCGTGCGGCGCTCGAAAACGAGCCGCCGGATCAGGGACGCGCCGTCGATCACGGTTTGTTCGTCGATCGTTTCGGTTCTGGCGAGGACTTCGACGGTATTCATGTTGGGCTCCCTGAAATGTTCTTTCCCCATCAAGGAGCAATAAGAATGCCAACCACGAAATGGCGTCCGCTGCATCGATCGTGCAGGCTTCTGCGGTCAACGTAACGGGTGGCGAGCGGCGATGTTACGGAACACGTCACGTGACACGCGAGCGCGCGGCGCGACGTGCGACCACGCAAAGTGTTTCGAGATTGAATCGCCGGGAGGATGCGGCCGGTAGCGGAAACGACGATGAGCGGGCCGCGCGTGCCGTCAGGTCAGCTGGCGGTGGCCGGCGCCACGCGGCGGCTGCCGTTCGAATAGAAGCGGTAGATGCCCTTGCCGGCCGACTTCGCGTCGTACAGCGCGCTGTCGGCCTGGCGGATCAGTTCGTCGGGGGAGCCGTGCCCGTCGTCGAGCGCGATGCCGATGCTGATCCCGAGGCTGACGATCTTGCCGATCGACAGCGTATACGGTGCTGAGATCTGCCGGATGATGCGCGCGGCGAGGAGCGAGCACGCGTGCATCGTCGTGTCGTCGATCGCGACGACGAATTCGTCGCCGCCGATGCGCGCCGCAAGCTCGCCGGGCGGCAGGGTCTTGCCGAGCCGCTCGGCGACCTGCGTCAGCACCTCGTCGCCGGCCTGATGGCCGAAGCGGTCGTTGATCGCCTTGAAGCCGTCGAGGTCGAGATACATGACGGCGAGCGACGGGCCCGGCATGTGCGGCCGGTGCGAAAGCATCCGCTTGAGCTGGGCATGCAGTTCGTGGCGGTTCGGCAAACCCGTCAACGCGTCGTGCCGCGCGAGATGCCGGATGTGCTGCTCGGTCTGGCGGCGCGTGGTGACGTCCTCGACGATGACCACTGCGTTGCCGTCCGGCACGCGGTGGCGCGTCAGTTCGAGCTGGCGGCCGTCGGCGAGCGCGATGTCGAACGGCTCCGGTTCGTCGCGGGTCAGCCAGACGTCGCACTGCGCGGCGAGACCGGCGCCGCCGGGATCGCACATGGCGTTCGTGCCGAGCGCCGCGACGACGTCGGCCAGCGGCGTATCGAGCATGATCTCGCGCGGCGAGCCGAACAGCTGCGCGGTGCGGCGGTTCGCGACGATCACGCGGGTCTCGCTGTCGATCATGCACAGGCCGTGCGGCATGTAGGTGAGTGCGGCGTCGAAGTGCGCGACGAGTTCGGCGTTGCGCTGGCGCGCGGCGATCAGCGCGACGAGCACGCGGTAATGGCGCTGGACGACCGTGCGCATGGCCGCGAGATAGATCGCGAGCGGCGGCAGCAGCAGCCACGCGCCCGGCCGGTCCGCCAGCATCGCGCCGAGGGCGATCGGCAGCACGCCGAGCGTGACCTGTGTCATCGCGAGCCGCGGCAGCGCCGAATTGCGCGATGCGATCCCGCCGAACACGCCGCCCGCGACCATCACCGACAACGTGCCGAGCTCGACGTCGACGGCGTCCACGCAACCCATCACGCCGAGGCCGAGCACGAAGCATGCGGCGAGCGACACGGGCGCATAGCGCCTCGCCCAGTATTCGGCGCGATCGTCGCCGGCGTCGCGGCGCACCGTGTAGGCACGCGCGATCGCGAGCCGGGCGGCGAGCAGGCCGACGTCGATGATCAGCCACGCGAGGCACCAGAGCTGCTGCAGCCGGATCAGCGCGACGACCGCGACGAAGCCGCTCGCGAGCCCGGACATCGCCATCGGGCGAATATCTTCGAACAGCGTGACCAGCATCGACGGGCGCAACGCCGCCGTGACATGGTGGTTGCCGGAGGAGGGTGTGGCGAGAACGGAGTTCAGGATGGATGCCCTGACTGCCATGGTTTTTGACCTCGACACGAGTCGCGATGGCTGGCGGCGCCCGCACGGCACGTGGCGGAGGCACCGGCAAGCCGGATACGCGCGACATTACCATGAAACATGCGCGGCGCGGAGCGTCCTGGCGCATGGCAGGAGCACATCGCCGGCACCGGACACCGCGGCGGCGGCCAGTCGCAAGCCACGCGTGCGAAAGCCCTGCGCATTCGACGGCACGGAGGCGGCATCGTTGCCGACGAAACGATATCCGGCGGTCGGCCGGAGACCGGCCGCGATGCGTGGCGAGCTTGCCTGCCGGCCGGTATCGATGCTGGCCGAAGCAGATGCGCGGCATGCAAACGCACCCCGCGACCACGCGCCGCACCTCGGCCGAATCCCGTTATAAGAAATCCAATAAGTATTTCATGCGGGAAATACTATAGGCGATATATCAAAAACAATGCCAGAATGCGCGCCGCTCCGAACGCCGCGACACCCGATCGCCGATCGAGCCGCATCAGGAGGTTCTCCCCACATGAAAAACCACGGCCTGTCACGGCGGGGTTTTCTGAAAGCCAGCGTGCTGGCGGGCGTCGCAGTGTATGTCGCGCCGCTGGGCAGCCGCGCATTCGCGGCGCTCTTCGAAGAAAAACTCCTCACCCCCGTCAAATGGGATAGCGTCACCGGCATCCCCCAATTCCGCATCGACGGCATCGCGAAGGTCACGGGCTCGAAAGTGTTCGCCCGCGACGTCCGCGCGGCCGACATGCCGCACTGGCCGCAGCAGCAGTCGCATGCGCTGATCCTGCGTGTCACGCAGGCCGACCGCACCTACGAAGGCTTCGACCTGTCGCTGCTCGGCGACGACCTGAAACCGGACCGCGTGGTCACGGCCGACGATCTCGCGCGCGACGGCGTTGCGTTCCCGGTGTTCTATGGGGACGACATGCTGTTGCCGGCCGGCAAGACGCCCGCGTATCTCGGCCATGCGGTCGCGATCCTGATCTATCACGACTTCGCGCGCTTCCGCTTCGCGAAGAACGCGCTCAAGTTCCGCGACGACGTGATCCGCTACGGCGCGGTCACGGGCCCGCTCGAGCGCGATCCGTGGGGCACCTTCCGCTATGTGCGCGTGGGCGGCAAGACGGCCTACGACGACGACGTCTATTCGAGCCTGAAGGATGCACCGATCTTCCCGAGCATGATGCGCAAGCACCTGCCGGTATGGCCGGACGGCAAGGAGCACGGCAAGCTCGACGAGCAGGGCATGTTCCTCGCCGCGCAGATCGCCGCCGAGCTCGACCATCCGACGGCCGACTGGCTCGTGTTCGATCGCGAGTACAACACGCAGTCGGTCGACACGGCCGCGCTCGAACCCGACAACGCGAACTGCTGGTACGACGCCGCGACGCAGTCGCTGCATCTCGTCGTGCCGACGCAATCGCCGCTCGAAGTGGCGGAGAACGCGGCCGCGATGGTCGCGAAAACCCGCTTCCCGGTGAAGAAGCTGTTCGTGCATCCGTGCTACACGGTCGGCTACGGTTCGAAGGATCACTTCAACGTGCCGTTCTACGGGCTCGTCTGCGCGCTGTACGCGGACGGCCGCCCGGTGCGTTTCGCGAACGACCGCTACGAGCAGTTCCAGACGTCGCTGAAGCGTCACGCGTTCAGGATGCACTACCGGATCGCGGTCGACCGCAACACCGGCCTGCTGCAGTCGTTCAAGGGCGACTTCGAGGCGAACGGCGGCGGGCGCTCGAACTTCTCGCCGTCGGTGGCGATGGTCGGCGCGACGGCCGCGCAATCGATCTACTACTTCCCGAAGAGCGACCTCGCGGCCGTGGCGATCGCGTCGCGCGCGATCGACGCCGGTTCCGCGCGCGGCTACGGCACGCTGCAGAGCATGGCCGCGACCGAGATGGCGGTCGACGAGATCGCCGCGCAACTGAACCTCGACCCGATCGATTTCCGGCTGCGCAACGCGCTGCGTTCGGGGATGAAGAACACGCAGGGTGCGATTCCGGCCGGCGCGCTGCGCGTCGACGAAGTGCTGGAGCGTGCGAAGCAGCATCCGCTGTGGACGCGCCGCGCCGCGCGCAAGGCGGAATTCGAGGCCGCGAACCCGGGCAAGCGCTACGGCGTCGGCTTCGCATGCGTGCAGAAGGATTTCGGCACGGGCGCGGAAGCGTCGTTCGCGAAGGTCGAGTTCGACGAGCACGGCAAGGTGTCGCTGCAGCATACGGCTGCCGAGATCGGCACGGGCATGTCGACGTCGCAGGCCGTCGCGGTCGCGAAATGGCTCGGCCGTCCGGCGACCGACGTGCGCGTTGCCGTGACCGAGTGGCCGGACCTGCCGGTCGAGACGAGCGGCGATCCGTACATCATGTCGCAGGCCGATCAGGATCGGCTGAGCGCGAACCCGCGCTGGTCGCCGAACTACGCGTCGCCGTCGAGCGCGACGAACTCGGCGTACTACTTCACGCACAGCACACGCGAAGCCGCGCGCGCGGTGTTCCGCTACGGGCTGTGGCCGGCCGCGATGTCGATCTGGACACGCGGCCTCGGCGGCGGCCAGGCCGCGCCGTACACGATCCGCATCGAGGACGCGCGCTGGGTCGACGGCAAGCTGACCGCCGACGGCCTCGAGCCGCTGACGTTCGAGCAGCTCGCGAAGCAGGCGCATGCGCTCGGCCTGCCGACCGGCGCCGTCGTGCACGTGTTCAACCGCTGGCAATGGACCGACGCCGAGTTCGAAGTGGGCGGCACGGTCGAACGTTTGCCGATCGACGGGCTGTCGCTGCGCGTCGGTGCGCCGAAGACGGGCGACGGCAGCGGCCCGGTGCCGGGCACCGCCGCACCGGCCGGCGCGACCGCGATGCACGGCACGCTGCCGCCGACCGCGAACGGCTACCGCGTGCTGGACCGCAAGCGCGTGTTCATCCCGCCGACGAGCCGCAACAACGCGGCCGTCACGTACTACACGGCCGTCGGCACGCTCGTCGAGCTGGCCGTGCACGAAGCGACCGGCAAGGTCGAACTGCTCACGCACCACTCGATCATGGAATGCGGCAACCAGATTTCGCCGCAGCTCGTGTCGGGCCGGTTGCAGGGCGGCCTTGCGATGGGCATCGGCCATGCGCTGCATGAATACCTGCCGCTCTACGAGGACGGCCCCGGCAACGGCACGTGGAACTTCAACCGCTACCCGTTGCCGCGCGCATCCGACGTCGCCGTGTGGTCGCAGACGGGCGACATCCTGCCGCCGCTGTCCGAGACCGATCCGCCGAAGGGCGTCGCCGAAGTGGTGATGATCCCCGTCGTCGGCGCGATCGTGAACGGCATCGCGCACGCGATCGGCCATCGTTTCACCGACCTGCCGGTGACCCCGCAAAAGATTCAGGAGGTGCTCGCATGACGACCGCCCAAACCGCGGCTTCGGCCGCGAGCGCCAGCGCGGCTGCGACTGGCGCGTCCGCGCCGAGCGCGGCTTCGGCCGTGCCGGCATCCGCGCCGGCCGCAGCTCCGGCCGCCGTCGAGCGTCCGCTCGTCCGGTTCCAGCAGAAGCCGCTGTCGGTCAACATCAACGGCAAGTCCGTCGGCCCGATGCAGGTGCCCGAAGGGCTGATGATGATCGAGTTCCTGCACGAGTATGCAGGCCTCACCGGTTCGCGGCTCGGTTGCGGGCAGGGCATCTGCCACGCATGCGTCGTGATCGTCGACAAGCCGGACGGCACGAGCGAGGAAATGCGCACCTGCATTACCGGCGCGCACTTCTTCCACGGCCGCTCGATCCGCACGATCGAAGGCCACGCGAAGCGCAACGACGCGGGCGAAGTGGTCGAGCTGTCGCCGATCCAGCAGAAGTTCCTCGAGCACTTCAGCTTCCAGTGCGGCTACTGCACGCCGGGCTTCGTCAACGCGGCAACCGTGCTGATCGAGCGCCTGAAGCGCGAGCCGGTCGCGAAGGCCGACGTCGAACGCACGATCACCGACGCGCTCGACGCGCACATCTGCCGCTGCACGGGCTACGTCCGCTACTACGAAGCCGTGAAGGACGTGGTGCTGACGACGCCGGGACTCGTGAAGGACGCCGCATGAAACGCACATTCGCCCATCGTGTCGCGCGGGCCGCGGGCCTGCCCGCGCTCGCGGCGGCCTGCGCGCTGCTGCTCGCCGCCTGCGGCAGCCATGACGCGCCGGCCTCGAACGCGGCTACCGGTGCGCCCGGTGCCGACCCGGTCGCGCGCGGCCGTTATCTCGTCAAGGCCGCCGACTGCGCGGCGTGCCACACCGCGAAGGACGGCGCGCCGTTCGCCGGCGGCGCGAAGCTCGATTCGCCGTACGGCACGTTCTATGGCTCGAACATTACGCCCGACAAGGATCACGGGATCGGCAGCTGGAGCGCGGACGACTTTTACGCCGCGCTGCACGACGGCAAGGCGCCGTCCAAGCGGCTGTATCCGTCGATGCCGTACACGTCGTACCGGCAGCTCACGCGTGCCGATACCGACGCGATGTACGCGTACCTGATGACGGTCAGGCCGGTCGCGCAGGAGAACCGCGCGCACGAGCTGAAGTTCCCGTACAACCTGCGCTTCGGCATGGCCGTGTGGGATCTGTTGTTCCTGAAGGACAGCCTGCCGGACGCGTCGGCCGGGCAATCCGCCGACTGGCAGCGCGGCCGTTATCTCGCGGGCGCGCTCGGCCACTGCGCGGAATGCCACACGCCGCGCACGTTCACGGGCCAGCTCGACGGCGCGAAGCCGTTCGCGGGCGCCGCGCTCGGCCGCGTGGCCGCGCCGGACATCACGCCGGCCGGCCTCGCCGCGCGCGGCTGGACGGGTACCGACCTGCAGGCGTTCTTCGGCGTCGGCATCGCGCCGCAAGGCTCGGCGTTCGGCGAGATGTATCCGGTCGTGCACCTGAGCACGCAATACCTGACGAAGGATGACCTGCGCGCGCTGTCCGTGTATCTGCTCGGCGATACGCCGCCCGCGCCGCAGCCCGTGAAGCCGGTGTCGGCCGACGCCGCGCAGCTCGCGGCCGGCCGCTCGGTGTATCTCGCGGTGTGCGCGGGCTGTCACGGCTTCAACGGCGAAGGCAAGCCGCACGTTGCAGTGCCGATGAACGGCAACTCGACGGTGCGCCAGGGCGATCCGCGCAACCTGCTGGTCGCGATGCTCGACGGCATCGACGAGCAGAAATTTGCCGGCTTCGAAAACCTGCAGCCGATGCCGGGTTTCGCGCGCACGCTGAGCGATGACGAACTCGCCCAGCTCGCGAACTACCTGCGCGCGACGTGGGGCGGTCAGCCCGCGAGCGTCACGCCGGCCGACGTGAAGGCGATGCGTTAAGTCCGGGTCACGCCGCAGGGCGGGGCGTCGCGCGCGATGCGGCCGGTTTCCGGTCCTCGCGTGCGATGCATCGTCCGACTTTTCGAGGCGGTTCTTCAGTAGCCGCCGCCACCTCCACCACCGCCTCCGCCACCGCTGCCTCCCGAGCCGCCGCCGCCGTACCGGCTCATGCCCGGTCCTTGCGAAGTGCCGCTGCCCGGCTGCGTACATCCCGCCGACAGCAAAAGCATCAGCGCCGCGATCAACGCCGCGGCCAACGTTGTCGATTTCATTGCAATCTCCTTGCAGCGCGCAGGCCGCAGGACAGGCCGGTTCGCGTGAACCGCGCGTCTGCGCGATGACGAAACGTCTCGGGCGGGCCGTTTATTCCATGCTTTTTGCGTATCGTCGCGCGCGATGGTGCCGGATCGAATCCGCTGCGCGATGCGTTGGTACACTCCGGCACGCCGCCATTCCGATTCCGAATACAAAAACCATGAATGCAACTCTCGAGAGCCCGCCGCGTGAACCGTCGCGTCCGTCCCGGCCCATCGTGCTCGGCTGCCTGTCATTTGCCGTCGGCGGCCCGCTGGTCGCGGCGCTCGTCTGGCCGGGCGTGATGCTGATCGCGTGGACGTTGATCGACGGCCCGTCATGGGACGTGCTGAAAGTCAGCGCCGGCATGGTGCCGATGATCTTCTTCGCGTCGTTCCTGTTCGGCTATTTCCTGCCGGCGACGGTCGCGGGCGGCATCATGGGCGCGATCGGCACGCGGATCCGGCGGCGCTGGTTCGTATTGCTGGGGATCGTCGTGGGCACCTGTTCGATGATCAGTTATGTGCTGCTACAGAGCCGCCTGCTGAACGACGATGAAATCGGCGGCATCAACATGATCGCCATACTCGATTCGTTCGTCACGTCGGCCGTGATGTCGCACTGGCTGCATCGGCGGCTCGAACGCCGGCGTTGAGCGCGAAGCGCCGCGTATCGTGTGCGTGACCGGTGACGCGCATGAACCCGGCGAGCCGAGCGGCACCGCTCGGCCGCGCCCGCGCCCGCGTCCGCGGCCGGCGGCCTGCCACGCGTTCCTTTACGCGGATGCCGCCGTCGCGGCGGCGTCCGGTCAACGATAGACGAGATCGGCGCGGCGGTTCTGCGCCCACGAATCCTCGTCGTGGCCGAGCGCGACCGGCTTTTCCTTGCCGAGGCTGACGGCCTCGAGTTGCGTGCCCGGCACGCCGAGCGTTTCCAGCGCGCTCAACACGGCTTGCGAGCGGCGCTGGCCGAGCGCGAGGTTGTATTCGGACGTCCCGCGTTCGTCGGTGTTGCCCTGGATCAGCACGCGCCGGGCCGGATGGCCGCGCAGGTAGTCGGCGTGCGCCTGCAGCAGCGACTGGAATTCAGGCTTCACGGAATACGCGTCGAAATCGAAATAGATGCTGCGTTTCGCGAGCGGGCTGTTCGGATTGTCGAGATCGTCGGCCGTCACCGTTGCGACGGTTTCGCTCGAGGGCGTCGGCGCCATGCCGGCATTCTCGGGTGTTTTCGCCGCGTGGTGGCAACCGGCCAGCAGTGCGACGGCGGCCAGGACCGCAAATCGGTTCGTTTTGCTCATCGTTCGTCTCCAGCGGTTGACTGCGTTGAAAGCGTGGTGCGTGCCATCGGCACGTACGTATCCGGCTGCAACGGCGCGAAAGGTCCGGCTCCGTCGACGCGATGCATGTCCGTAAGCCGGTGGTGCGCCATATGAAAGAGTGTTGCGACCGGAACACCGAATCACGGCGTCGCTGCAAACAGAGTAGGAAAAATGTCACAACGCGACCAGTTTCTCCGCATTTTTTGCGCGGACGCGACAGTCGGGGACGCATTCTTGCTCCCGCCGGCGCCACGCGGTACGCGCTGACACAGCGAAAAGGCCGCGCGCGGGCGCGGCCCTTTCTGCACCGGTCACCATGATCGAGCGGGGCTCGAAACGCGTGCCGTACGCAATCGACCGGGCAGTGCAGCGGCGAAGCGCCGTCGTCAGAACTTGTGCCGCAGCCCCAGCGCGACGACGACCTGGTTGCTGTTCGCCGAAGGCGTCAGCGTCCAGACGGTCGCGTTGAACGCGGGATTGCCATTGCCGCCGCTCACGCTCTGGTACACGCCTTCGAGATACGCATCCGTGCGCTTCGACAGCGCATAGTCGGCCTGCGCGACGACCTGGTTCCATTTCGGGCGCGTCTGGCCCGTGCGCGTGTCGAAGCGGCCCATCGTGTACGTGTACGCGGCGGCGAGGCTCAACGCGCGCGTGACGAAGAAGCGCCCGTCGACCGTGAAGTTGTCGAACACGAGCGATTCGCCTTTCAGCGGCGCGATATTGCTGCCCTGGAGCACGCCCGTCACGCCGTCGGTGGTCGAGTGCGACCACGCGGCGCCGACCGAATGCGGCCCGAACGCATAACGGCCGGCCGCGGCCCAGATCTGCTGGTTGCCGCCCGTGATCGTCGCCGACCCGTCGACCGTGCTCAGCGCACCGTCCGGGTTCGGCGAATTGCGGTCGCGGCTGATCTTCAGGTAGCCGGCGCCGAGCTTCAGCGGCCCGTTCGCATACGACAGCCCCGCGCTCCATGCCGCGTTGTTGGAGAACTGGCCGGCCGTGTTCGAGAAGCCGAACATCGCGCCGAACGTCAGCCCGCGGTACGTCGGGCTCGTGTATTTCACCGCGTTGTTGATGCGAAGGTTGCGGTTCGAATCGTCGTTGTCGTACGGATGGACCGCGAGGTTGCCGCCCCAGCCGGGGCCGGACGCGCCGAGCGGCGTCACGAAGTCGAGGATCAGGTCGTACTGGCGGCCGAACGTCAGCGTGCCGGCCGTCTTCGAGCTCACGCCGAGCCATGCCTGGCGGCCGAACATGTCGACGCCTTTCTGCGACAGCTTGCCGGTGGTGCCCGAGAAGCCGTTTTCGAGCGTGAAGACCGCGGCCATGCCGCCGCCGAGATCCTCGCGGCCGCGCAGCCCCCAGCGCGACGCGTTCAGTGCGCCGCTCGTCATCGCGACGCTGCCGCTGCCGGGCGAGCCGGCGCCCTGCGTGCGCTGGTTGGTCGAGTAGGTGATCGACGTGTCGATCAGGCCGTACAGCGTCACGCTGCTCTGTGCGTGCACGATGGCCGGCGCGAAGCTGGTCACGCATGCGGCGATCACGGTCCCCGCGACGCGCGCGCCGGCATGCTTGTTCATCTGGTAGGAATGCATAGGAGTTTTTATCGTTTGCCCGGCACGGTGGCCGGCGGATCGAGCGGCCATTATTGGAGATCGTGCGACGGTCGATTAAGGCGTTGCACAGGAAAGGTCCTCTGCGAAATCGAGCGGAATCGCGGCGCGTCGGCGTCGGGGATTCAGTCGGGAGCGGGGCGCGTGTGGTGCAGGAGGAAGTGCGTCGCGGCGTCGGCGGCGCGTTTCGGTTTCAGTGCGGCCGCCGCGGCTTTCGCCAGGCCAATGAGTATTGGCTGGACGACACGGCCGGAGGCAACGGAAAAATTTACCGTTCGTGCTGCGCCGATCCGGTATCGGCAAGCAACGGCCGTTGCCCGCGCCACATTCGTAGCGCACGTTTCCCGGTGCCGGCGTAACCGGGCCGGCGACTACGTAATTCGCGACTTTTTGCGCGTTGTCGGTTCGGCACAATGGACCATTGCGCGTGGCGGCCTGCCGCTTGCCCGGTACGTCACGCATGCCGCGGGAGAACGGACATGGTGTTGATGGCAGTGGGAGGGGGCGGACCGGTCGACGTGCCGCAGCCGCAGAACGACAACAACCCGACGAACGATAACGGGACGAACAACAACGGCGCCGCCGGCGCTCCTCCGGCCCAGACCCCCGAACAGAAGGCCCTCGCCGCGGCGCAGGCCGAGACCCAGCGCCTGCTCCAGCTGGCGCAGGCGGAGATGGCGGCGCTCAAGCGCCTGAACGACCAGGGCGCGTCGCAAGCCGACCTCGACAACCAGGTCAAGAAGGCCGAAAGCGCTTGGGGCGCGGTGCAGGCGGCCGTCGAGAACCAGATGCGCGTTGCCGCGGACGGCGGCGGCGACACGAACAAGGCGATCGCGGGCGTCGCATCGGATCTGCGCAACGCGTCGCCGAAGGATCCCGTGCTCGGCGAGGTGCTCGACGACGCGCAGAAGGCGGTCACGGCGGAATCGGCGCCCCAGCGGGCGACCAACGAGAAGGCATTCCAGTTCGCGCTGGCGGTGCAGCACGACCAGGACGCGTATGCCGACGTGAAGCAGTACAACGCGCTGCCGGGCGGCGTCCGGCGCGCCGACCCCGAAACCGGTGCGCAGTTGCGTCAGGCGGCCAGCGCGGCCGATGCGAACAGCGACACCGCCTACACGGCGCTGACGACCGCACTGCGCCACGAATACAGCGTGTCGGCCGCGACGCTGCGCCTGAACGGCGCGAAGGCAGACTACGCGGCGTGGCAGAAGGAGCCGGGCGGATTGCGCCGTGCCGACGAAGCCGACATCACGCGGGAGATGTCGCAGGCACAGAGCCAGTACGACAAGGTGGTGACGGGCGGCGACGACACCGCGCTGACCTACGTGACGGCCGACGAGCAGAAACAGGCCGTCGCGTCCGTGAAGCAGAACCACGACGGCATGTGGTACACCGGCCTCGTCGACGCATTCGGCGAGCAAAGCCAGCTCCAACGCACGATCGCGACGATCAATCCCGACGATCCGTCGCTGTCGCCGCAGATGAAGCAGCTCGCGCAGTCCGATCCGGTCACCTTTGCGCTGCTGCAGGACACGGGCCAGACCGTCGATCCGAACGACCCGAAGCTGTCGACCCAGGAGAAGGACCTGGCGAAGCGGAATCCGCTCGCGGAGGCGTTCGTCAAGCTGACGGGCATCGAGGTGAACCCGGAAAACGTGAAGGATCCGGCCGCGGCCAAGACGCTGAAGGATCAGATCGACCAGCAGGGCGTGTTCCAGTATGCGATGGGGAAGGTCGACCCGAAGTCGCCGGGGCCCGGGTACCAGAAGATCCAGTTGCTGCTCGCGGCGGCGCCCGACGTGCGGCTGCAGTACACGAAGCAGCAGGTCTCGCAGCTGATGCAGAACCCGGGCAGCAACCCCGGCGCCGCGCTCCAGGTGCTGAAGACCAACATGGACGCATCGTTCTCGCTGGACGAGCGCCAGACGCTGTGGACGCAGGCCGGCCAGCCGCATTTCGACGCGAACTTCATCCATTCGCAGATCGATCCGCTGATGCAGAAGCCCGATTCGAAGGCGACGGACCAGGCGAGCATGCAGGCGCGTTACGACGGCCGGATGAATGCCGACAAGGCCGGCAAATGGATGCAGGACATCCTCGCCAATGCGCCGCCCGAATTCGCGGGCGTCGTGCTCGACACCGTGAAGAAGGATTTCGGCAACAAGTGGACGCAGTCGAACACGGGCACGCCGCAGCCTTACGGGGACGGCACCGAGTTCTACAAGGGGCTCAGCAAGGCGGTCGGGCTGGCCGACCAGCAGCCGACCGCGAACGGCGAGCCCGTGCATCGCGAGGACGACGTCGCGAGCTGGCTGCTCGACGCCAACGGCAACGCGAAGACGATGATCTACACGCTGCGCGGCAGCGACACGGGATACGGGTTCGACGGCGTGCGCCAGGCGCTTTCGTCCGGCGTCGATCCTTCGCTGTCGAAGGCGCTGCTGTCGAAGATGCAGAACGACGACCGGTTCCGCTCGGGTTTCGCGAACGACTTCCAGCTCCGCTACCAGCAAGGCACCGAGCACGCGCAGAGCAACCAGAACAAGCAGGCCGCGACGGCCAGCTACAACCTGTTCAAGTCCGATCCGGACAAGCAGCTGAAGGCGTACTTCAACGACTTCCAGAAGAACTTCGACGGCCAGTCCCGGACGTTCACGGTCGGTTCCGACCAGCTCACGAACTTCGTCGGCGCGGGGCTCGGGATACAGCCCGACGACCCGGGCGCGGTGCCGACCGACGCGAAAGACGTGCCGTCGATGGCGCTGCTCGAGCAGATGATCGTCGGCAACGGGCAGTTGCTGAACGGCACGGCGGTGAACAGCAAGTCGCTGTACGCGCAGAATTCGGCCGCGACGAAGATGATCCAGACCGTCGTCGACCAGATCCGGAAAGTCGGCGGCGATCACGCGGTCGTGTCGCTGGTGCCGATCTACTACGTGTCGAAGAGCACGGGCACCGCGCCGAGCGCGCTGTTCAAGGTGCAGGTCGACGGGCATCCGGACCAGTACAAGCTGATCGACGATCGCGGCTGGAAGTACGACACCGTCGACGACTACCAGCACAACAATGCGCTGTCCGACGACGGCAAGCTGTACGTGCCGAAGAACCTGAAGCTCGATGGGTCGCCCGTCGATCTCGGGCAATACGAACCGATCGACGCGCACAAGACGGAGTGGTACCAGCACGCCGAACACATTCTCGAGATCGGCACCGGCATTCTCGCGGCGGCCGGCGGCGTCGTGCTGGTCGCGAGCGGAATCGGCGCGCCGGTCGGCGGCGTGCTGCTCGGCGCGGCCTGGACCGCGGTCGGCGCGGGGATGGCGGTCGGCGTGCCGGCTGCGATCGGCGACCTGAAGAACCTGAGCGATCACGGCCAGTCGACCGGCTTCGGCAATGCGCAGGCGCGCGGCGACTGGATCAGCCTGATCGGCAGCGGCGCGGGCATCGCAGGCGGCGGGCTCGGCGTGGCGGCGAAGTCGCTCGCGGAGGCGTCGTCGCTGCTGCGCACGACCGGGAAGATGTCGGACATCCTCACGATTGCGTCGCGCGGCGAGGGCGCCACGGTCGAAACGGCCGGCCTGGGCCGCTTCGCGCAGGAAGCCGACGCGTTCCAGTCGCTTGCGCAGACGACGGGCCGCACGTCGCAGGTGTTCAACCTCTCGGGCGGCGCGATCGGCGGCTACCAGATGGTCGACCAGGGCGCGTCGCTGATCAAGAACTGGGACGCGATGTCCGATTCCGATCGTGCGCAACAGCTGCTGAACCTCGGCATCGGCGTCGCGCAGATGGGCCTCGGTTCACACGCGCTGATGGAACGGCCGATTCGCGCGATCACGAAGACGCCCGCGCCGCCGGCGCCGCGGCCGACGACGATCGACGTCGTGCACACGATGCTCACCAGCGGACTGGTGAACCAGCGTCTCGCGGTGGGCGAGATCGGCAACCCGTGGCAGCACGCCGAGCAGCAGGCACGCAGTTTCGGCGAACCGGCCGACAACGGCGAGCCGGTCGCGCCGGCCGAAACCGGCTTGCGGTCCAGATTCTCCGCGTGGCTGCGCGCGCGCCGCACCCAGGGCACGCCGGAAGACGGCGACGTGACGCTGCTGCGGCTCGCGCCCGACGCCGAAGCGGGCGACGGCGCGGTGACGCCGGCGGTCGCCGGCGCGCTGGCGGGCGATGAGGCGGCGCCGACCGAGGCCGGTGCGCCGGGGACGGTGGCGCGCCCCACGTCGTGGGCGATTCCCGCGCATGTCGCCGCCGATCCGGAGATCCTGAGCAGCGTGGTCGGGTCGATCCTCGAGAGCGGCAACCGTCTCGAGCATGTCGAGTACTACGTATACGCGCTGGAGGACGCGGCAGGCAACGTGCGCGTGCCGGAGGAAGACGGGCTGCCCGCCACCGAACGGGGCAATCTGTGGGACGACATGCAAGTGGCGAAGGCGGATGCGCGCCGCGCCCGCGCGGCCGACGATGCGGCGGCCCGCGCGGCCGCGTCGCCCGACGACGAAGGCACGATCGGCGTGACCCGCTATACGGCCTATTACGACGCGCTGATGGTCGGCGGCGAAGGCGTGGCGGCCGGCCGCTACCGGATCGCGCTGGTCGACAGCAGCGCGCTCGCCGCGGACGGCACGGTGCCGCCCGAGGCGGTCGTCGGCCACGTCGGGCTCAACGACGCCGGCAATGCGTTCGTGCTGTCGATGAACGACGCGTACGACCGTACGCTGCAGGTGGTGTATCCGCGCGGGTTCGATCCGGCCAAGCCGCTGATCCGCAGCGAGGACGGCCGGCGCATCGACGTGATCAACGCGCCGCACGGACTGAGAGAAACGCAGTGGGGCGCGTATCCGCGCCGCGAAGCCGATCTCGCGATCTATTCGGACCATCCGCAGCAGCCCGAGAACCAGCTGCCGGCCGGTGAACGGCCGCTGATGCCGGTGCCGCCCGGCTATTTCGCGGTGTATGCGCACGCGTGGGCCGATGCGTTCGCGAGCGCGACCGGCAAGGCGATGAGCGCCGACGATCTCGCGGAAATGGTGCGTCAGAGCGGCTGGGACGGCAAATCGCCGGTGATCCTTTATGCATGCGGCGCGGGCACGCGGGTGACTTCGCTCGCGCAATTGCTGGCGAACGTGCTGGGGGTGGACGTCTACGGCGCGAGCGGCTTCGTCGCGTGGCGATCGCCGCGCTATCGCAACGACGGCAGCCCCGCCTCGGGCTATGCGGGCGGCATCGTGGTGGAGCCCGGCGCGCCCAACTATGCGGGGGTGCCCGACCATTCGGTGCAGCATGCGCCGCGCACCTACCGTTTCTCGCCGGCCTTGGCGGTCATCGACCAGGGCGCGCATCCGGTCAACTGGAGCAACGTGGCGCTGCGCCCGGTGTCGAACGGCTGGGGCGGCGGCGATAGCTCGGGTGACGTGCGCGTGCCGCTCGGCGTGTACGTGTGGCGCGTGCTGACGCGGCGCGGGGCGATCGTCAATCCGCGCAGCGGCCGCTCGGCGAGCGCGCTCGAGATGACGCACGCGCTGGAGGATCTGGCGTGGAAAGGCTATACGCCGGGCGTGCCGGTCGCGCTGGAGGGGCCGCACAGCGGCGCCGATCCCCAGTTGCTGCAGGAATTCGCGGACCTGATCCAGGCACCGGTATTCGGCCGGCTCGGCGACGACGACGCGGCCGGGTGGCGGCGCGCGATCCCCAACCCGAACCGCCGGCTCGCGCGCTTCCAGATCGAACCCGACGTGAACGGCAAGTTCTCGCCGGGCCGCGCGCAGCCGGTGCGCATCAATCCGCTGGAACTGCGGCCGGTGCCGGGCTCGAGCGTCGTGAACCTGCTCGGCCACGCGACCGCGCGGCAGTTCCTGAAGGTGTCGGGTTTCGACATCGCCGAATCGCACGGCACGAAGCCGCGCGACGTGAGCTGGGAAAGCTCGGCCGCCGTCACGCAAGGCGGCAGCACGATGTCGCCGCGGGAATTCGCCCGCAAGCTACTTGAGGATCCCGCCTATACGGAGGGCAACGGCGTGCTGCTGACGGGCTGCTATCTCGGTTCCGGCGGCTACCCGTTCGCGCAGGAGCTCGCATACGAACTGCAGGTGCCCGTGATCGCGTCGATCGCGTCCAACTCGGTGCGCGGCACCGGGGCGCTGTTCCTGCATCCGAACAGCGACGACATCGTCGTGCCGGCACACGATCCCGACGTGTCGACGCGGCTCTATCTGCATATCCCGGAGACGCCCGATGCGACCGACCCGCCGATGGTGTTCGCGCGGCGGGGCGAGCCTGTGCGGGGCGCGGCCACGCCCGGCGACGCACCGGTCGAACCGGTGCGCCCGATCGAAGCGCAGATCGATCCGGAAGCGGACAGCGGGCGGCGCGGCAACGCCGGCACGCCGGAGGAGGCCGGGCGGCCCGCGCCTGGGCCGACGCCGCGCGGGCCCGCGCATCCGCGTCTTGCGCCCGAACCGGACGCGGGCGAGCCGCCCGTTTATGTGCCGACCCCGCTCGTCGAGGTCGGGCCGGGACAGATTTTCACCGCCGACGAATGGGCCGCGCGCACCGAGCAGGCCGCCGAAGCCGACGCGGACGACGGCCTGTCCGGCATCCCGCAGAAGATTTATCCGAAGAACAGCCGCGTCTATACGGACCGCAAGGTCGTCAACGACGGCGTCGTCACGACGACGGTTCATGGCCAGACGGTGCTGCAGCCCGGCTTCGAAGACGTGACCGGCGTCGACGCGACACAGCATCCCGAATTCCTGCGCCCGGCCGACACGCTGCTGATGCCTGCCGACGATCCGCTGCATGCGATCGGCGCGCGCGGACTGATGTCGCCGCCCGGCCATCACGTGGTGTTCGGCCACGGGATTTCCGCCGACGCGATGCTGGGCCCGGACGGGCGGCATCTCACGCCGGACGAGGTGGCCGAGCGCGTCGCGCCGCTTCTCGAGCCGGACCAGGACGTGACGCTGTATTCCTGCTACGGTGGCTCGAGCAAGCACGATCCGCTGCGCATCGCGCCCGGTCAGGTGCGGGCCGCGAGCGCGACGTTCGCCCAGGCGCTCGCGCAGCGCCTGTCCGAGCTGACCGGGCGGCCGACGTCGGTCTGGGCGCCGCCGGACATCCTGCTCGTCGAGCGCGACGGTTCCGCCACCGTGCGCGGGACGCGGCCGACCGGCCAGGTCGACAAGGATCGTCTCGCGATGCGGGTGTTCCGCGGCGAGCCCGCACGCGCGGGCCGCCCGGCATTGCCCGCCGCGCCGGACGCGGCGCCGTCGCCGGCAACGGCACGTACGGCGGCGCGGCCGATGGCCGACGGACCGGTGCGCCCGACCGTGCCGCGCGTCCCCGATCCGACGTTCGCCGATCCGGACTACGATTTCACGCCGATTCCGGACGATACGTTCGAATCGGTCACGCTCGATCATGCGTTCCGCGGCGCGCTGGCCGACCGGCCGGGCGTGATCGGCGACGCCGCGCGCGTGACGCGCGCCGGCGGCACCGTGAGCCAGCACTGGCCGAGCGGTTTCCTCGACGGACCTGAGCCCACCCGCGTGATCGACGGCGTGATGCAGGCGTTCGACGAGGCCGGGCTGACGAACCTGCGCGTCGAGTTCGTGACGCGCGACGGCAGCGTCGTGCTCGGCGAAGGCACCGATTTCGGTGCGCTCGATCCCGAGGACGGCTGGTTCCGTTTCAGCGGCACGGTGCCCGACGCGGCGGCAGGTGCCGCGCATGCGTCGAGCCACGCGGGAAGCGAAGCGCGGCCTGCGTTGGCTGAAGGTACGCGGCTCGTCGGGCACGACGAACTGGGGCGCGCACTCGATGCGGCGCGCGGCGCGGCAAGCGACTACGCGTACGTGCCGGTCGACGCGCTGCCCGACGAAACCGCGTTCGCACGCGGCGACCTGACCGCGCAGGAACGCGTCGCGGCCAGCGCGACGGCGAATCTGGCCGCGGTCGACGCTGCCGCACCGGCCGATGTCGTGCTGCTGTCGACGCTCGGCCACGATCCGGCAAGCGCGCTGCGCGTCACCACGCCCGGCGGCGAGCTGTTCAAACCGGCCGGCGTCGACATGTATGTCGTGCGGACCCGCGACGCGGCAACCGGCGACGTGTCGTACCGGCTCGTCGGCGTGGATCGCTCCGGATTGCCGGAAGGCTATGCGGCCGTGCATGCCGGCGGAACGCGCGCGGTCGGCGCGGCCGACGGCAGCCCGACCTGGCCGATGATCGGACCGGCGGGGCCGGCGGCCAGCCGGCTCACGGGGCCTGCCGGCGATCCGTCCGGCGCGCCGACGCCAGCCGCGGCAGCCGGTCATGCGGGCGCGCCCGCCGTGCCGGAGGGCGCCACGGTGGCCGCGGCGGCCGAAGTCCAGGCAAGCGCCGCCGCATGGCTCGACAGCCTGGAGCGGCGCACGCTGACGCGCGTCGACGGCGCGCATGCGCCGACCCTCGACGGACTCGCGCGCCGGCTCGGCCCCAACGCGCACGTGCTGGTCGCCGTGCATGCCGCGCGGCCCGCCGCGGACGCCGAACATGCGCCGCCGACCGTCGTCGCGGTGCTCGAGACCGACGCGAACGGTGCGCTCGGTCCGGTGCGGATGCTGGACGGCAAGCGCGTGCCGAACGCGCTCAAGAAGGCGCTGACGAATGCCGGCAGCAAGGGGCGCAATACGCGCCGCAGCTACGACTTCTATGTGTCGCCGGTTGCGCACGACGAACTGATGCACTTCGGCGGCCCGTCGACGATCAAGACGCCGGACGGCAAATCGTCGTGGCCGGTGGCGGCATCGAACCGACAAGTCGATGGCGAGCTGGCCGCCGACATCGCGAAGCTGCAGGACGCGCCGCGCTTCAAGCGGCCGCGTCAGGCCGTGCGCGCGGTCGAAGGCGACCGTCGCTGGATCCACGTGATCGACGACGAGACGGGCAAAGTGCTCGGCTACGCGGAGCGCAACGCGGCTCACGAATGGAAGTACTACGAGAAGGCGCCGCTCGCCGACACCGAGATTCCCGAACAGGATCTGCGCGCGGTGTTCCGGCGGCGGCGCAGGGGCGGCATTCCGGTCGGACGCTCGCCTCGGCGCGGCATCCGCTTCGTGGCCAGCGACGTCAAGCCCGAGACCGTCGACCGGATCGGCGGCTTTCGGCCGGCGAAGGAGCCCGATACCGACACGAAGCCGCGCCGCACGGCGGGCGACACGTTCCAGTCGATCGTGCCGACCCGCCGGCCGCTGGTGCGCGCGGACGCGGAGCAGGGCGGGGGCGACACCGCGTCGCGCTCGCCGCTCGTCGATCCGCATCTGTTGCCGTCCGACCAGTCCGCGTTCAACGCGGTCGACTTCAGCGGCAACAGCGTGCCGCACCTGCTGACCGCGATCCGGAACGGCTCGGTGAGCGGCAGCCAGCACGTGATCTACGTGTTCGAGACCGACGGCCCGGTGGCGGAAGCGCTCGGCGACCCGCGCGGCGTGATCGCCGAGCGCAACGGCGAGATGCGCTGGTTCGACAACGTCCGCGACGCGAACAACGCGAGCCGCAACGGTGTCGCGCTCGACGAAATGCCGATCGGCACCGACCGGTTCGGCGCGGACATGCATTTCCTGCTCACGCAACTGTCGCCGCGCGAATTCCTGAAGGCCGCGCGGCCGACGCGCGTCGCGGCGCTCGAGGCGCGCGAGCAGGCGCTGCTCGGGCAACTGCGTGACGCGGAGGCGCGCGGCCGCCAGTCCGCGCCGTTCCGCGCGCTCGCGGCGCGCACGCGGCTCGGCTACAACGAAGTGCGCGGCGAATTGCAGCGCCTGCGGCGGAGCGGCTTCTCCCGCAACGGCGCGGCGCTGGAGACGCTGGCGATCGAGCCGTACCAGCCGGGGCTGTCGTCGACCACGGTCGTCGAGTTCAACTTGCGCAACGGCGCGGCCAAACCCGAGCAGTACTTCCCCACGCACGAGCAGGTCGAGGCCTTCAACAAGCAGGCGCAGCGCGCCGGCAACACGGAGGATCTGGTGCTGAAGGGCGAGCCGCAGGCCGTGATGGTCGACGTGGGCATGTGGCGGACGCTGCTCAACAAGCTGTATGTCGCACGCGACGTGTCGACGTCGTCGTCGCGCTTCCTGCCGGTGCCGGGCAGACAGCACACGCGCCGGTTCGGCGCGGCGACGGTCGCCGACAAGCGCATCCGGCAGATCTTCACGCGCTCGAACGCGCAGTTGCAGGACCGCATGGTGCCGATGGCGCGTTCGTTCTCGCTGAGCGACGATCCGGCGCTGATGACGAAGCAGGTCGAGCGGCACGGCGGCGTGATGCCGGTCGTCACGCTCGTGGTCGATCCGCATTCGCTCGCGGCGGCGCTCGGCAAGGCGCACGATCCGGATTTCCTGCGCGCGGTGGATGCGCTCGGCGACCAGAAAAACGCCGTGTTCGACGGCGAGAACGGAATGATCCATCCCGCGCCCGGCACGGACGGCAAGGCGCTCCCGCTCGACGATCTCGCGCATCTGCATCGCTGGCTCGACGAGGCCGCGCGCTCGGGTTTCGCGATCCGGCTCGAGACCGCGCCGTCGCGCGCGCTCGTATCCGGCGCCGACTACCGGTTCCAGTCGGGCACCAACGACACCTATCACGACTATGTGCGGATGTTTACGGCGCTCGAACGCTGGGCCAACGCGAATCCGGGCGTCGCGGCGCCGAACGTGATGGTCACGTTCCACGGCTGGGACGCGGTGCCGGAGTCGGTGCCGGGCGGCGGCCATGAAAAGCTGCTGCGCGCGGTGCTCGAACGCAACGGGCTCGAGTGGGTGCACATGGGCCTGTCGTACGGCACGCACGGCGCGGACTTCATCGGCAACCACGATCTCACCGGCGCGCTCGCGAAGCTGATCGTCGAATACCGCAACCGGCCCGACGTGATCGGACGCCTGCACGGTGCCGACGCGCTGACGCGCGTGTTCGAGCGCGTCGACCGGCAGACGCTGGCGAACCAGCATCAGCTGCTGTTCGCGGAAGTCGAGCGGATCGGCGCGGCGCACGGGATGACGCCCGCCGACGTGGCCGCGCTGCGTCAGCAGCTCTACGAAGGCAACACGACCGTGTGGCTGAACCAGGCGCGCAAGGCGACGATCGAGCATGCGATGCCGCTATGGGAAGCCGACGGCAATCCGCCGCGCAACGAGACGGAACGGGGCGCGCGCACGTTCGGCGGGCGCTGGCTGGAACAGTACGGCGCCGGCGTGCCCGACCGGGTGACCACCAGCGCGCGGCCGGCCGCGGCGGACCCGCTCGACCACTGGCGTGCGGTCGTGCACGATCCCGCGCTGATCAACGACGGCACGAAGCCGATCGGCGCGAGCCGTCGGGAAGCCGCGCAACTCGCCAAGGTGAAGATTCCCGACGAGAAGCGTGCGCAGGCGGAACTGCATGCGCTGCGGGTGCATGACGAGCCGCTCGGCAACCAGACGCCGCCGCCGTCGCCGCAGCGGATTGCCGGCGACATCGCGGTGGCCACCGCGACCGGCGGCGCCGGGGCGTTCGCGCTCGTCACGCTGGGCAGGGAGTCGCTTCGCACCGCGTCGAATTCGCTGTATGCGGGGCTGCGGGTCGGTCGCGTGTTCCAGGCGCTGCATCATGGCGCGGTCGCGAGCCTGAAGAACGGCGACCCGCGCGTGTTCGACCGGGTGGTCGACCGGCTCGTGCGCGGGTTGCAGACGCAACTGAAGGCGAACGGCTTCGACGTGGATGGGCGCGGCGCGCAACTCGTGCAGATCGCGCACGAAGGCAAGGCCAAGGCCGCGCAACTGCGCGCGCTCAACGATGACGGCGTGCTGTCGTTCGACGACACGGTGACGCACACCAAGGCAATCGCCGCCGACATGCTCGCGCAGATGCAGGGCGTGGTGGGCGGCACGTCGCTGAAGCTGCTGCACCACGGCAGCCCGCGGCACTCGGTGGGCCGGGTCGGCCGCGTGCTCGCGCTCGGCGGTTACGGCGGCTCGATCACGATGAACGCGGCTCGGGCGATCGCAAAGGGCGACTGGCTGGCCGGCGGGCAGGCCGTGGGCGGCATCTTCAGTGGGCTCTATACCGGCATCGTCTACAAGGGCAGCCTGCGCGGCGTGAATGCGGACAATCGCAGCCAGCTGGCGCGCACCGTGAGTGCGACCGGCGACTACCTGACCTCGGCCATGAGCATCGCGAGCGGCATTCATACCGCGATGACGGGCGATCCGACCACCGGCACGCTGACGACGATGTCCGGCATGCTGCTCGGCGCCGGGCGCCTGCATACGCATTTCCCGAATGCGACGCCGTGGCTGGAGCGCTTGCCGACCGGCATCGCGCTGGCGCCGGTGGCGATCTTCGGCGTCATGCAGGGGATCAATCTCGTCACGTCGGCGATGGCGCCGGACCAGCAGAACCAGCCGCCGGCCGGTCCGAACGCCGGCACACCGACGCCGGGCGCGTCGCCCACGCCGTCGGCCGGCGCGACGACGGCGCCGGCCCAGCCGAGTGCTTCCGCGACGCCGTCGGCACCGGCGTCTGCCCAGCCGAGCGCATCCGCGACGCCGTCGCAACCAGCGCAGCCTCCGTCGAGTTCGCCAAGTGCCACGCCGCTGACCGTGAATGTGGTCGCGGGCGATTCGTTGTGGACGATTGCCGAACGTCACGAAGGATCGCTGCTGGCCGCGGCCCACGTGCCGGCCGATCAACAGCAGCGGATGTCGGACGGTCAGCGGATCAACGTCGCGCTCAACGAAATCCTGCAGCTCAACCGGAATCTGGCGAGCAATCCGGGCGAGATCGCTCCCGGGCAGCAGGTGATCGTCGGGTGATGGATGGCGGCGCGTTCGGGCGGTGCTTGCCGGAGTATGGAGGCAAGCACCGGATCAGTCCGTGGTGCTCGGGTGATGGCGGCGGAGCATCGCCCGGCAGATCGCCGACGGCACGTCAGCCCTTGGCGGACTCGCCCGCCCGCCGCTGCAGACGATAAGCCAGTTGCGCGCGGGTGATGCCGAGCGTGCGCGCCGTTGACGACAGGTTGCCGTTGGCGCGCCGCACTGCATCTTCCAGCAGTTGCTGCTCCAGCGCCGGCAACGATGTGCCGCTGCCTCGCGTGTGCCGGCTCCAGCCGTCGACCAGGTCCAGCAGCGTGTCGGGAAAGGGCGCGGGCGTGTCGCCGTGTTGCTCGGAGGCCAGCGCGGCGACCTCGCCGGCGATGGCCAGCGACAGCACTTCCTGGTTGAGCGTCTCGCCGCTGATGTCAGTGCCTTTGGGGAAGCACTGTCGCAGCAGGGCGTTGGTATTTTCGTCAGCCCCGCGCCGCCGCGGGCTGCGCGGGGCGCAGCATCACGTGAAAGCGGATCCATCCTGACAGTGCGAATCGTTCACCGGCGCCGGGGTGGGTCAGTTGCGCTCCTGCTCCAGCCAGCGTCGTTGCGACGCGTAAAGATGTGTCCGCATGGCTGCCTGTGCCATCAGCACTTCGCCATTCTCGAGCGCGTGAAGGATCGATTCATGTTCCTCGAATGCCTTGGCCCACGTTTGCCTGCTTTCCGCGCGTGCGCTGACGCGTGACGAGATCGGACTGTGGCGCCCATCGAAGAGCTCGCCCACCAGTCGGACCAGAACGGAATTGCCCGTCATCGCGGCAATTGCCACGTGAAGTTCACGATCGTGCTGAAGCGGAGAACGGCCTTCCGCAATCGCGGATCGCATCGCTTCCACGGCGCGACGTACAGGTGCCAGCAGTTCGGGCGTCGCGCGGGCGCAGGCCAGCTCGATCACGCTGCCTTCCAGCGCCGCACGGGCACTCGTCAGCTCGATCGGGTTTTCGCCAAGCGATGCCGCCGGCGCGGCCGCGGCCTTCGCGACGGCACACACAAACACGCCGGCCCCCATCCGCACTTCGACGATGCCTTCGATCTCCAGCGCAATGAGCGCCTCCCGAACGGACGGCCGCGACACCCCAAGCTGTTGCGCGAGATCCCGCTCGGGCGGCAGGCGTTCTCCGTCGGTAAAGCGCCCTTCCTCGATCAGAGAGCGAATCTGGTCGGCGATGCGCTGATAGAGACGGCGGGTATCCACCTGATTGAACTGGCCCAGCAATGCTCCCCCTCGCGGCGGACCGCGCACATGTGTTCCGGAGCAACGAGTCTACTGCACTTTGGATGGCCTGACCAATTTGTCAAGCATTTGGGAGAGCGGTGTCGGAGTGGTTCGCACTCGGCTTCTAATTGGCCTTACCAGAATGTCCCGAGACGGCATCGCTCACTGCTTGGCATTTGCCGGTAATTGCCTTATATGACGGTGGATTAAGGCTTGTCATGGGTTTTCTCGGTAACATCGCGATCTAGGTGTTTTCCATGGATTTGACGAAATTGGCTTGACCACAAATGGTCAGGCCAATAGCCTTCGTCTGGTCAGGCCAATTTGCATCAACACCGTCTTCTTTTCATACGTTATCGAGATCCCGATGAGAACAGTCATTTGCGAAGAACCCGGCCGCCTCGTTGTTGCCGAGCGTCCGATGCCGGCCGCGGGACCCGACGATGTGCTGATTCGCGTGAAGCGGGTCGGCGTATGCGGTACCGACATGCACATTTTCACAGGCAACCAGCCGTACCTCGACTATCCGCGCGTGATGGGGCACGAACTGGCCGGCATCGTCGAGAGCGCCCCGGTGGGCGCGCGCGTCAAGGCCGGCGACCAGGTCTACGTGATGCCGTACCTGTCATGCGGCACGTGTATCGCGTGCCGGGCCGGCAAGACGAACTGCTGCACGCGAATCCAGGTGCTGGGCGTGCACGCGGACGGCGGCATGGCCGAATACCTCGCCGTCCCGCAGGCATTCGTGTTCGACGCGAACGGCGTCACGCTCGATCAGGCCGCGATGATCGAATTCCTCGCGATCGGCGCGCACGCCGTGGCGCGTGCCGACGTCCGCTCCGGGCAGCGCGTGCTGGTCGTCGGCGCCGGTCCGATCGGCATGGCTGCGCTGATTTTCGCGACGCTGCGCGGCGCGCGGGTTTGCGTGCTCGACGGTCGCGCAGACCGGCTCGCGGTTTGCGAGACGGCGCTGGGTGCGCACGCCGCCGTGCGGCTCGATACGACGGGGGAGGGCGCGGACGCGCGGCGTCTCGCAGCGCTCACCGACGATGAGTTTTTCGACGTCGTGTTCGATGCCACCGGCAATCTCGCGGCGATGGAGCGCGGCCTCGACTTCGTCGCGCACGGCGGCAAGTACGTGCTGATCTCGCTCGTGAAAGGGCGCATCTCGTTCTCGGACCCGGAATTCCACAAACGCGAAACGACGCTGCTCGCGAGCCGCAACGCGACGCCGGTGGACTTCGAAACGGTGCTCGCAGCAATGCGTGCCGGCCAGGTTCCGACCGATGCGCTGAAGACGCACGCGCTGAGCCTGGCCGATCTGCCCGACCGCTTCGCGGAGCTGCTCGAACCGGACGCCGGCGTGATCAAGGCGCTCGTCGAATGCTGAGCGCGGACGGCAAACCGATGGGCAATCCGATCCTGCAATTCGGTACCAGCCGCTTCCTGCAGGCGCATGTCGACCTGTTCATGTCCGAAGCGCTGGCTGTCGGCCGCGCGCTCGGTGCGGTGACGGTCGTGCAGACGACGTCGAGCGCCGAGAGCCGCGCACGCATCGATGCGCTGCGTGCCGCCGGACGCTATCCGGTGAGAATCCGCGGCAGGCGGCACGGCGAGACGATCGACCGGCAGGTCGACTGCGTGGCGATCACGGAAGCGTTGCATGCGAGCGAGGACTGGGCGCTGTTGCGAGAGCGCGTGGCGCACGACGTCCGGGTGATCGTATCGAACACCGGCGACAGCGGTTATGCGCAGTTCGACGACGACGGCCCGGACCTGCTCGACGGGCGCCGCACGCCGCGCGGCTTCGCGGCGAAGCTTGCGGTGCTGCTGCACGAGCGCTTCCGGGCAGGCGGCGAGCCCGTCACGCTGCTGCCGTGCGAACTCGTCGCGCGCAACGGCGACACGCTGCGCGACCTGGTGGTCGGCGTCGCGCGCGGCTGGCGCGCGGACGCGGCATTCGTCGATTACCTGATCGGCGGCTGCGTGTGGGTCAATTCCCTCGTCGACCGCATCGTGTCGGAGCCGATCCATCCGGTCGGCGCGATTGCCGAGCCGTATGCGCTGTGGGCGGTTCGGCGCACGGCCGGGATGACGCTGCCGTGCGAACACCCCGACATCGTCGTGACCGACGATCTCGAGCGCTACGAGCGCCTGAAACTGCTGCTGCTCAATCTTGGACACACGATGCTCGCGCAGCAATGGCTCACGCTCGGCGGTGCGGCGGACATGACGGTCGGTGCGGCGATGGACGATCCCGCATACCGCGAACCGCTCGAAGCGGTGTGGAACGACGAGGTGATGCCGGTGTTCGCCGCGCTCGGCGAGCGCGACGCGGCGCTGTCGTATCTGGACGAGGTACGTGACCGGTTCGCGAATCCATTCCTCGCGCACCGGCTGGCCGACATTGCCGGCAATCACGACATGAAGAAGCTGCGACGCCTGCGCCCGGTGCTCGAAATGGCGCGCGCGCTGAAGTTGCCGATCGGGCAGCCGCGCCTGATTGCGGCGCTTGGCTGAACGGCCGCAGCGACACGGGCTCGTTGCAGGGGCGTCCGGGCGCGGCGACAAGGCAAGACAAGATGAAACGACAAGGAGACAAGCAGCAATGACGACACGCATTATCGATGTGAAGGTACGTGACATTCGCTTTCCGACGTCGAAGAGCATGGACGGCTCCGACGCGATGAACGGTAATTCGGACTACTCGGCGACCTATGTGACGCTCGTCACCGATGCGCGGAACGGTATCGACGGCCACGGCCTGACCTTCACGATCGGCCGCGGCAACGAACTGTGCGTCGATGCGGTGAAGTCGCTCGCGAAGCTGTTCGTGATCGGCCGCTCGCTCGAGGAGATCACGGCGGACTTCGGCGCGTACTGGCACGAGATGGTCGCGGGCGATTGCCAGCTTCGCTGGGTCGGCCCCGAGAAGGGCGTGGTGCATCTCGCGACGGCCGCGCTGATCAATGCGATCTGGGACCTGTGGGCGAAAACGGCCGGCAAACCGGTCTGGAAGTTTCTCGTCGACATGACGCCCGAACAGCTCGTGAGTTGCGTCGACTTCACGTACATCGACGACGTGCTGACCCGCGAGGAAGCCGTCGCGATGCTGCGCCGGGCGGCGCCGGGCAAGGCGCTGCGCGAACGGGAGATGCGCGAGCACGGCTACCCCGGCTACACGACCGCGGCCGGCTGGCTCGGCTACCCGGAGGACAAGATGCGCATGCTCGCGCGCGAGGCGGTCGCGGACGGGTGGACCCACCTGAAGCAGAAGGTCGGCGCGGATCTCGAGCAGGACGTGCGGCGCGCGCGGATCCTGCGCGAGGAGCTCGGCTGGGAGCGCAAGCTGATGATGGATGCGAACCAGAACTGGGGCGTCGACGAGGCCGTCGCGAACATGCGCGTGCTCGCGCAGTTCGACCCTTGGTGGATCGAGGAACCGACCAGCCCGGACGACATTCTCGGTCACGCGGCGATCCGGCAGCGAATCGGGCCGATCGGCGTCGCGACCGGCGAGCACGCGCACAACCGCGTGATGTTCAAGCAGTTCTTCCAGGCAGGCGCGCTCGACTTCTGCCAACTCGATCCCGCACGGCTCGGCGGGTTGAACGAAGTGCTTGCCGTCGTCCTGATGGCTGCGAAGTTCGGGGTGCCGGTGTGCCCGCACGGCGGGGGCGTCGGCCTGTGCCAGTACTCGCAGAACATCGTGCTGTTCGACTACATCGCGGTGTCGGGCTCGCTGGATCGGCGCGTGCTCGAATACGTCGATCACCTGCACGAGCATTTCGACGCGCCGATCGTGATTCGCCGCGGGCGCTACATGCCGCAGGAGGCACCCGGTTACGGCGTCACGATGAAGGCGGCGTCGCTCGATGCATTTGCCTACCCGAACGGGCCCGAATGGCGGGCGTGAGCGACCGGCCCCACGACGAGAACAATCCCGGAGACAACGATGAACCATGATCCTCAACAGTCGCAGCACCTCGCCGGCGCGGTCAGGAAGGCCGCGATCCGGCTCCTGCCGTTCCTGACGCTGATGTACGCGCTGGCGTTTATCGACCGCGCGAACGTCGGTTTCGCAAAGATCGCCTATCAGGCCGATACGGGCCTGAGCGATGCGGCGTTCGCATTCGGCGCCGGTATCTTCTTCATCGGCTACGCGTTGTTCGAGGTGCCGAGCAACCTCATCATGAACCGCATCGGCGCCCGCGTATGGATGAGCCGAATCATGGTGACGTGGGGCTTCGTGTCGGCATCGATGATGTTTGCCCACACGCCGACGCAGTTCTACTGGATCCGTTTCCTGCTCGGTGCGGCGGAGGCCGGGTTCTTTCCCGGGATCATCCTGTACCTGACCTACTGGTTTCCGGCAAAGGGGCGCGCCCGTGCGCTCGGGCTCTTTTACTTCGGCGTGCCGATCGCGATGCTGATCGGCAATCCGCTGTCGGGCTTCCTGTTGCAGATGCATGACATGTTCGGCTTGCGGAACTGGCAATGGATGTACCTGGTCGAGGGCCTGATGGCGACCGTGGTCGGCGTGATCGCGTTCTTCTACCTGACGAGCCGGCCGAAAGACGCGCGCTGGCTGACCGAGGACGAGAAGCGGGCGCTGAGCGACACGCTCGTCGCCGAGGAGCGCGCGAAGCCCCGGCATCTGTCGACGGCCGTGTTCGGCGTGCTGAAGGACCGCCGCGTGCTGACGTTCATTGCCGCGTACTTCTGCATCCAGATCGGCAATGCGCCGCTCGCGTTCTACCTGCCGTCGAAATTCGCCGCGACGATGGGCTCCCAGATCGATGGAAAGATCGGCCTGCTGCTGACGATTCCCTGGTTGTGCACGATCGGCGCGATGATCGTCGCGACCCGCTTCGCGGATCGTCGCGACAATCATCTGCAGGTCGCGGCCGGCATGCTGACGGTCGGGATCCTCGCGTTCGCGTCGCTGTCCGTGATCAATACGCCGGTGCTGACCCTGCTCGCATTCTGCATCGCGATTCCCGGTCTTGTCGCATGCCAGCCGGTGTTCTGGTGCCTGCCGACACGCTATCTCGGCGGGACGGGCGCGGCGAGCGGCATCGCGTTCATCGTGTCGATCGGCAATCTCGGCGGCTTCGTGTCGCCTCAGATCAAGGCGTTCGCGGACGCGGCGTCGCACGATTCGCGCGCCGGCTTCGTGGTGGTCGCCGCGTTGTGCTTCGTCAGCGTGCTGCTGCTGCGTTCGCTGCGCGGCATGGGGCACGCGACGGCCGAAGGCACGCATGGCGGCGCGCAGGTCGGCACGCATCGATAGCCTTCGCCGGCGCCACCCCCACGACCCATCCAGGATCATCATCATGACTACCTCCGCCACCGAACAGGTCGCGATCCGACTGCATCCGAACGACGATGTCGTGATCGCGACGCGCCAGCTCGTATCCGGCGCCCGGATCGCATCCGAGGCGCTCGTCGTCGCCGGCCTGATTCCGCCCGGTCACAAGATCGCGACGCGCGACATCGCGAAAGGCGAGCCGATCAGGCGCTACAACCAGATCATCGGCGTCGCGCGCGAAGCGATCGTGCGCGGCCAGCACGTGCACATGCACAATCTCGGCATGGCCGAGTTCGCGCGCGAGCATGAATTCGGCGTGGCCGCGAGTCCGACGCTGTTCGACGATACACCGGCGACCTTCATGGGTATTCGCCGGGCTGACGGACGGATCGCGACGCGCAATTACATCGGCATACTGACGAGTGTGAATTGTTCCGCGACGGTAGCCCGCGCGATCGCCGACCATTTCCGGCGCGATGTGCACCCGCAGGCCCTGGCCGGTTATCCGAACATCGACGGGGTGATCGCGCTCACGCACGGGCTCGGCTGCGGAATCGACTCGCGCGGCGACGGGATCGCGATTCTTCGCCGAACGCTGGCCGGCTACGCCGCGCATCCGAACTTCCATTCGGTGTTGTTCATCGGCCTGGGATGCGAGACCAACCAGATCGGCGATGTACTTCGCGAAGGCGGGCACGCGGATGCCGCACGCTTGCAGCATTTCACGATTCAGGAAAGCGGCGGCACGCGCAAGACGATCGAGCGCGGCATCGCGATGGTCACGGACATGCTCGCGGAAGCGAACCGCACGACGCGTGTCGCGGTGCCGGCATCGCATCTCGTGGTGGGGCTGCAGTGCGGCGGCTCCGACGGATACTCGGGCATCTCCGCGAATCCCGCGCTGGGTGCGGCGGTCGACCGCCTGGTACGCCAGGGCGGCACCGCGATACTCTCCGAGACGCCGGAAGTCTACGGCGCCGAGCATCTGCTTACCCGGCGCGCCGTCAGCCGCGAGGTCGGCGAGAAGCTGCTCGCGCGAATCGCGTGGTGGGAAGGCTATTGCGCGCGCAACGGCGCCGCGCTGGACAATAATCCGTCGGCCGGCAACAAGGCGGGCGGACTCACGACGATCCTCGAGAAATCGCTGGGCGCGATCGCGAAAGCGGGCACCACGAACCTCGTCGACGTGTTCGAGTACGCGCAGCGAATCGATACGCACGGCCTGGTCTTCATGGATTCACCGGGCTACGATCCGATGTCCGCGACGGGGCAGGTTGCGTCGGGCGCGAACCTGATCTGCTTCACGACCGGGCGCGGATCCGCCTACGGCTGCGCGCCGGCGCCGTCGCTGAAGCTTGCGACGAACACGGCGCTGTGGGAGCGTCAGGAAGAGGACATCGACATCAATTGCGGCGGTGTGATCGACGGCACGACGACGGTCGCCCGGCTAGGCGACGACATTTTCAGGAGCATGCTCGACTGCGCATCGGGCGGATATTCGAAAAGCGAGTTGCACGGTTATGGGCAGAACGAGTTCGTGCCCTGGCAGGTGGGTGTGGTGACGTAGCCGGGAACTGCGTGTTGGCAGTGGCGATCGAGATTTCCGTCGGGAAATCTGCGAGACGAAACTATGTTTCTTTTATATTTCTATGCGTAGTGCAGGTGAACCGCCCGCGGAATAGCGAGTTTCTCGGGTGGTCGCCTGTTGCACGTCAGTTCACCTCAATCTGTTGCGATCATCTCGGGCGAGGCGCGCAACAGCCCGGTTTGCCAGGAGACGCTGCTATGCAGCGTCGACGTTGCATGCAATCGCAAGCCGACCGCATGATTTCACCTCTTCCGGGAAGTTGATCGTGGATGCGCCCGCTTCCGGGTGCCCCCGTGGCGGGCGCGGGCCCTGCGAACGAAAAACGATCGGCTCGGAAGGACGAAGACGCTCAGCGCAAATCCTCGACCAGGTTGCTTTCGATCATCTAATTCGATTTCGTCGTTTTGTAATTAAATAACCGAGAATTTCTCGTTTGTGTCGAATTCAGTGAATTATAAACAAAAATAAAAATTCACCTGTGAATTCAGGATTTAATGCACGCCGGATGAGTCAATTCAATCAGTAATATCAATCATCATGCAAAGCCGAATGGCGGGCGTATGATGCATCGTTCCGATCGCCCGAATTCAAATAATCCGAGCAGTGTTGCTGCGACCGCCGCAGCGACATGAATACTCGCGGCAAATTCGTTTCATAAATGGTCGACCGGAAATATCACTGCAGTCTCAAGCGCATCCACCTTTGCATGTCGCGTGTGTAAGGGGAGAAGTCCGGTCGCCGGTGAGGTTGTCATGAAAATTCAAAGGAGACCACCGCTCCCGTGACGAAAAGGGGATGCCCTTTCAAGGGTCAACGGGGAATCCATCTTGAAACTCACTACACGCGAGACAGTCGTGTTGGGCCTGGTCGCGAAAGGCCTGACCGACCGTGAAATCGCGGCCGAATTGGTCTTTTCCGTATCAACCGCGCGCAAGCATCGCGAAAATCTGCTCAACAAATTCGGCTTCCGGAAATCCGCGCAGCTGACCATTTGCTATTTCATTCTCTTTCCTGACGTGCTCAAAAAAACGGCGCCCCGCGTCGTGCCGACCCGTTCTCGCCGCGCGAACGCGAGGTACTGAAACTGCTTGCGGACGGCATGAGCGACAAGCAGGTCGCCCGTGCGCTGGGCATCAGTGACCAGACCGCCCGCAAGCATCGCTCGCATCTTCTCGGGAAGACGGCTTCTACCAATATCTGCGCGCTGCTCCATACGGCCGTGCTTTCCGGCTGGCTCACCGAACCATTTTCCGTTCCGCCGTCCGGCTCGCAATGACAACGACGCATACCGCATTTGCCGAATGGAGCCGGCAGGACCTGCCTCGCAGAATTGACCTGCCGATTCCTCCGATGTTTGCTTCGACGCACGCGTCCTGAGTCGATGGAAGCATCGCCGGCCGGCATGTGAACGGCGCGCACGCTGCACCGCCTGCGGCTTGTGCGCCGTCTCTTTCCTCTCGATCAAGGACTTGAAAATGACTCATGTACACCATGCATTGCCGGGGGTACCGCACACGGTCACGGGACACATTCCGGCTTACGCGTCGACCGTGGCGCAAGGTGCGTTCGCGCCGCAGGGCGTGGGCGGTGCCATCGTCGGTACCGCGGCGCCGATGATCGGCGAACTGCTCGGCCGACTCGGCGGCCTGCTGCCGTTTGCCGCGCAGCCGCAGGCAGCGTTCGCACCGCAAGGGGTGTTCGGCGACATTCTGAAGTCGGTCGCACCGACCGTCGGCACCGTCGCCGGTCAGCTCGGCGGCCTGCTGCCGTTCTCGGTGCAGCCGCAGGCTGCGTTCGCGCCGCAAGGCGTGGGCGGGGCCATCGTCGGCACCGCCGCGCCGATGATCGGCGAGTTGCTCGGCCGACTCGGCGGTCTGCTGCCGTTTGCTGCGCAGCCCCAGGCAGCGTTCGCGCCGCAAGGGGTATTCGGCGACATCCTGAAGTCGGTCGCACCGACCGTCGGCACCGTCGCCGGTCAGCTCGGCGGCCTGCTGCCGTTCTCGGCGCAGCCGCAGGCTGCGTTCGCGCCCCAAGGCGTGGGCGGGGCCATCGTCGGCACCGCGGCGCCGATGATCGGCGAGCTGCTCGGCCGACTCGGCGGTCTGCTGCCGTTTGCTGCGCAGCCGCAGGCAGCGTTCGCACCGCAAGGCGTGTTCGGCGACATCCTGAAGTCGGTCGCACCGACCGTCGGCACCGTCGCCGGTCAGCTCGGCGGCCTGCTGCCGTTCTCGGTGCAGCCGCAGGCAGCGTTCGCGCCGCAGGGCGTGGGCGGGGCCATCGTCGGCACCGCTGCGCCGATGATCGGCGAACTGCTCGGCCGACTCGGCGGTCTGCTGCCGTTTGCTGCGCAGCCCCAGGCTGCGCTCGCGCCGCAAGGGGTATTCGGCGACATCCTGAAGTCGGTCGCGCCGACCGTCGGCACCGTCGCTGGACAACTCGGCGGCCTGCTACCGTTCTCGGTGCAGCCGCAGGCAGCGTTCGCGCCGCAGGGCGTGGGCGGGGCCATCGTCGGCACCGCGGCGCCGATGATCGGCGAACTGCTCGGCCAACTTGGCAGCCTGCTGCCGTTTGCCGTTCAGCCGCAAGCAGCGTTCGCACCGCAAGGCGTGTTCGGCGACATCCTGAAGTCGGTCGCACCCACCGTCGGCTCCGTCGCCGGACAACTCGGCGGCTTTCTGCCGTTCTCCGTCATGCCTGTCCAGCCGGCATTCCACTGACCGCTGCAACTGAAGACCTGCGCCACCGTGCGTGACCGCGCGGTGGCGCACCCGACGGACGCCCGTCGCGCAACGATCCGATCGCGTCGGGATGCGCGTCCTTCAATTTCGACCGACTAACCCCGCGACGTGTCGCGATTGGCGCGCCGCGAAGGAGATTGCGATGGACAAGGACAAGAAGCCCGCCGCCGCGAAGGCGGCAGCCATGCCGACGGACAGCGCGGATACCGCATCGGACGTCACGCCGCCCGATACGGCCGACGAAGCGGTCCACGTGACGAGCGGCAAGCGCCAGTACCTGATCGCGCCCCGGCGTGGCGTGCTCGCACGCCAGGCGGCCGTGACGCCGATGTCGGCTCACGACCTCGACAATGCGGTCGGCCGGCTCCCCGGCGTCGAGGTCGTGCGCGTGATCAACAGCCACAAGAACGCGCAGATGATGTCGGCGAGGCCGGACGAAGCGACCGACACGTATGTCGTCAAGATGGATCCCGCGAACGCGCAAGTGCTGCAGGCGACGGCGCCGCCGGGAATGATCGTCGAGGAGGATCATCCGCTCGGCTATGGGAAAAAGCCGCAACAGGAGTCCGGCGCCGAGCTTCGTCCGCAGGCGGCCATCGCGTCGATGATCTTGCGCCCGGTGACGATCCGCGTGCTGGGAGCGAACGACCAGCCCGAGCCCGGCGTGCCGGTGACGCTCGCGGGCGACGGCTTCCCGGTGAGTGGCACCACCGACGCGCGAGGCGAAACGACGCTGACCGTCGCACAGATGGCGCCCGGTCCGCTCCAGTCGCTGGCGGTGCGGCCGCCCCACACGTACTGGAATGTCTATTTGCCGGCGCCGCTGCTGTCGAGCGATCAGGCGAACGTGGTGCGGCTCACGCCGTTGTCCCAGCCGAACCCGAACGTGCCGCCGCGTGCGCCGCTCGGGTGGGGGCAGCGCCTGATGGGCCTCGACGAGCTTCCCGCCACGGCGACGGGGCGCGGAGTTCGCGTCGCGATCGTGGATTCGGGGGCGGACGCGTCGCATCCGCTGCTGAACCATATCCTGCGCGGCGCCGATCTGACCAACGACCAGAACCCGGATACCTGGAAGGACGACGTGATCGGCCACGGATCGCATTGCGCGGGCGTGATCGCCGCGCGAATCAGTCCGCAGGCCGCCGACGCGCAGATGGCGATGCGCGGCTTCGTGCCCGACGCAGAGATCCATGTGCTGAAGATCTTTCCCGGCGGCCAGTTCAGTACGCTGATCCAGGCGCTCGACTATTGCATCGACCACGACATCGACGTCGTGAACCTGAGCCTTGGCGCGCCGCAGGCGTCGCTCGCCGTCGAGCAGAAGCTGATGGAGGCCGTGCAATCCGGCGTCGCATGCATCGTCGCGGCCGGCAATTCGGGCGGCCCGGTCCAGTACCCGGCCTCGTCGCCGTACGTGCTCGCGGTATCGGCGCTGGGACTGCAGCGCGAGCTGCCCGGCAACACGTGGGAGCAAACGCAGATCGTCGCGCAGGCTGCGACGCCCGACGGCCTCTTCGCGCCGACGTTCTCGTGCCACGGTCCGCAAATCGGCGTGTGCGGGCCGGGCGTCGGCGTCGTGTCGACCGTGCCGGGGTCGGCGTTCAATGCCGAATCCGGCACGTCGATGGCGGCGCCGCACATCACGGGGCTCGCGGCGCTGCTGTTGAGCGATCCGCAGATCGTCAGCCATCTCGGGCCGCGCCGGCCGGAGCGCGTCGCCGCGCTGTTTCAGCTGATCCGGATGATCTGCACGCCGATCGTGCAATACGACGTCGCGAATCGCTTCGGCGCCGGCCTGCCACGCATCCAGAACCTTCGCCAGCTGTTGCAGCAGGCGGCCCGCTGACCGCGCGCGAACCGCGCCGGCCGACCGCCGATCGCCGATCGCCGATCGCCGGCCGATTCCGTCGGCCGGCGCACGTCACCACACACAAGGAGAAATTCGACATGTCGACCCTGTTGCGCATCACCCGGGCGGCCTGCGCCGCCAGCCTGATTCTGACCTGCGCCGGCGCACACGCGCAGGACTGGACGCTGTCGCTGTCCTGGAAGCTCGGCTCGTGCGTCGGCGGCGACGGCGCGCAGACATGCACGACCGGCCAGCCGCCGTCCGCGCGCCAGGCCGCCGACGGCACACCGATCCGGATCACGGCGATCGGCCTGTATACGCCGCGGCGCGATTGCGATACGGCGGCGGTTCCGGCCGACACGTTGCCCGGCGATGCCGCGCCGTATATCGCGCCCGCGAGTGCCGATGCATTCCAGCAGCACTGGAACCGCTACGGGAGCTGCACGGGTTACGCGCCCGCCGGCTACGCCGCCGAGCTTGCCGCGATGGCGCGTGCGGTGGGCCTCACGAATCTCGGCCGCTACCTGAACGAGCACGACAACAAGGTGGTGCGGCTCGACGAGCTGAAGAACGCGCAACTGCACGATTTCTTCCTCGGCGCGGACAAGGCGGTCCAGTTCCTGTGCACGCCCGACGGACGTCTCGCGGAAGTGCGCTACCGGCTGCGCGACTGGTCCGACGTATTCGTGTATCGCGACAAGGGCGGCATGCTGGTCCTGACGCCGGGCGGCAATTGCGGCGACGAAGTGCGGCTGTAGCGCGCGTTGCCCGCCGACCTCGTGGAGAACCGTCATGTGCACGCATCGTTCATGGTCCCGGACAACGGCGGACGCACCGCCCGAAGCGGACGGTACGAACACGGCCGCATCGAGGCGCGATCTGATCGGGCAGTTGCAAATCGAATGCAATGCGATGGCGCGCTACGCATTGCAGCACGGCATCGCGGTGGCGCCCGATCTGATCGCGCAGTTGTCGATGCTGATGGTCGCGGCGTCGCGCGCCGCGGCTGAATCCGCGGCGGACGATGCGTCGTCCGTGCACGGCGCATCGTATGCGCTTGCCGCGATTCATCGCCGGCTCGCGGTCGCGATCGCGCCCGCGACGCCGCAGGCGGTCACGCTGCTCGACGGCGAACTGCGCGTCCGTTCGCGCTTCGCGTGGCTCGGCCCGGTACCGCTGATCCGCGCGCTGACGCTCTCCGCCGCGACGTTTCTGGTCGCGGTGATTGCGACGTCGCTGTCGCCGGAAGTGTCGGTCGCGAACATCGATCAGGGGTTTCTCGATTCGCACGGCACCCGGCTGCTGTGGAATGCGCTGTTCCTGATGTTCTGCGCCGGGCTCGGCGCGTCATTCGCCACGCTGTTCCAGGCTCATCGCTACGTCGCGAATTCGACATACGACCCGAAGTACGACGCGTCGTACGGCGCGCGGCTGATTCTCGGCGTGATCGCCGGCCTGATTCTCGTCGAGCTGCTGCCGCCGCACCTGTACGACGGCGCAAGCACGCGCAGCTTCGGCAAGCCGGCGCTTGCGATGCTCGGCGGTTTCTCGGCGACCGCCGTGCATCGGCTGCTGCACCGGCTCGTCGAAACGCTCGAGACGCTCGTGCGCGGCGACACGGCGGCCGCCGCGCAAGCGACCTTCGAAGCGCATCGCGCCCATGCGGCGACCGAGCGCGTGCAATGGCAAAGCGAACTCGCGGCGGATCTGCTGCGGCTTCAGCAATCGCTCGAAACGGGGATGCCGGCCGATGCGGTCAAGCAGCGGCTCGCCGAATTCACACGCGCGATGCTGTCGGCAGACGCGCCGCGCACGGGCCGTCAGGACGGCGCAAACGCAATCGGGGAATGACCATGCTCTTTCTTTACAACTGGCCGTCGTGGCTGATGGGGCTCTTCGTCGTGACCGCGACCGTCGCGGCCGCACTGGCCGGCTACGCGCTGTTCCGCCGCATCGCGCCGGTCGACCTGCATCCCGAGCAGCGCGCGATGGCGCTCACGATGGTGTCGGTCATCACGACGATCAACTCGCTGCTCGTCGCGTTTTCGGCGATCAGCGTGTGGGACGCGTACAACAGCGCGGAGCGCACCGTCGACGCGGAAGCGACCGCGGCCGGCGAGCTGTCGCGCGATCTCGCCGCATTCGGCGATCCGGTCGCCGACGCCGCCTCGGGCGCGCTGCGCGCCTACCTCGACGGTGTCGTCCGTTACGAGTGGCCGACGATGCAGCAGCACGCGAGTGCGGATGCGCAGACGGCGGCCCGCTTCGATCGCCTGTTCGACATGGCCAACCGGATTGAACCGCGCAGCGAAAGGCAGCGCGTGCTGCTCGGCGAGGTGCTCGCACGCGTCAACGAGATGGCAAAGCATCGCGAACAGCGCCTGCTGACGCTCGACGTCGCGATGCCGGCCACGCTGTGGGGCGTGGTGCTGCTCGCGAGTGTCGTGTCGTTTCTGCTCCTTTACATCCTTCCGGGCACGCGCTTCAACATCGCGCTCGTCGCGAGCTGGGCGCTCACGCTCGGACTCGCGTTCTTCTTCGTGCTTGCCGTCGATCGTCCGTTCGCAGGCGAAGTCAGCGTCAAGCCGGAGCCGCTGCGCGCGATCGTCGCCGCGATCGACGCGCAAGCGCAGCGAACAGGGCCGGCCGCGCATCGCAACGTTCCGCCTTCGCCGCGCAGCCCGACGCGCTCGCAGGTGGACGACGCAGCCGCGTTGACTGCCTCGACCGTTTCATTACCGCCGAGCGCATCCGCCGCGGCCTCGCTCGCCCATGCCTCGCAAGGAGAACGCGATGACATCCGATGAATTCCAGTCTGCCGCCGCCGTATCCGCCGTGCTCGCGCAACGCTGGTATCCGGCACTTGCCGCCGCGATGGCCGAATTCGGCATCTCGACCCCCGGGCGTATCGCGGCCTTCGTCGCGCAAACCGGCCACGAGACGCTCGGCTTCACGCTCACGCGCGAGCTGTGGGGGCCGACAACTGCACAGCGCGCCTATGAACCGCCGTCGCGCAAGGCCGCCGAACTCGGCAACGTCCAGGCGGGCGATGGCAGGCGCTTCCTCGGACGCGGGCTCATTCAGATCACCGGGCGCGCGAACTACCGCGAATGCGGCAACGCACTCGGTGCCGATCTCGAGCGCCAGCCCGAACTCCTCGAACGGGAACCGCTGGCCGCGCGTTCGGCGGCCTGGTGGTGGGAACGGCACGGCTGCAACCTGATCGCCGACTCGGGCGATTTCGTGTCGCTGACGAGACGCATCAACGGCGGTGTCAATGGACTCGAAGACCGGATGCACCGATGGGCGATCGCTAAGAAGGCGATGTGCCTGTGAGCGTGCGGCATGGCGCAACGACTGACCAACCAACGGAGGGCAACATCATGAAGACGCGAATCTGGGGTAAGTGCGTATCGATGCAGGGCGTGCTGATTGCGGTGGCGGTGACAGTGGCGAGCGCGGCCATGCCTCGGCACGCATCGGCGGAAATCGAATGCCAGTCTGTCGCCGTGAAGACGGGCAAACAGTTGAACACCACATGGGGAAAGAATCTGCATCGTCTGGAAAGCAACGGCGGCGTCGACGCGATCGTCAACAGGATGTGCCAGCCGTACTGGGCCTACGCCGACGATTACTGGCTGTATGGCAACTATTACCCGCTCCACCGCAACCCGAAAACGCGGCAAAGCGAAGGCGCCCGCCTCTTCGTCGAATCGAGGTCGACGCAACCCGATCTGGCCAGATACCTTTGCAAGGATACCGGCGCGAACGGCGCGACGCCGTATGACAAGGCGAAGCCGGTCGGCGTATTCGCTTACGAGACCTTCGGAACGGACGAGTCACGGAAGAACGCGACCGACATCGCCAAGCAAGTCGAACTGCATGTGCTGTGCGTGGCGCCGGACGCGCGAAAAAAGGGGATGGGAATCGAGATCCTGAACGAGGCCGTGCAGCGCATGACCGAGGGCGTCAGCCACGACAAGAAGGTTCGCATGCAGTTGACCTCGCACGTGAAGGCGCACGACTTCTACGACCGGCTCGACATGACGTGCCGCGACGAGGAAGCGAGCGATTCCGTCGCGCGCGTCTACGAGCGCACACTGAAACCCGGTGATCGCATCAAGCGGCGCGATGCGATGTATTACGTGGACTGGAACGACGGCGGCCAATGCCGGCGCGTGACGTTCGGTTGCAGCAATCGAAATGAGTATGAACAGCTGCGACAACGCGCGTTCGACTCGGAAGATGGTTTCAAAAATTCCGATGACGCTGCGCATGTCAATGGAACGCTCGTGGTCGGCGCCTTTGCCCATGCCAACCGATGCAACGCCGATTCGGAGGAAATTGGCTATGAGGAGGTGATCCGGAACCTGGGCGGCCACGGCCAATGAGTCTCCGGCGGCTGCGTCGTCGCAAGATGTGCCGCATTCGACGGGTAGCGGCATGCTTCGAGTGGCGTCGTGCGACCGTCGGCGGCGCACGCACGACGCAGCCGATCGACCTGACTCGAAAGCGCTTTACATGGTCGGCGATCCGGGCAAGGTCCGACCAAGCCTGGCTCGTCGGCTGAACGGGAACGCTCATGCGCGAGCCTGTCGGATGTCCAGTGTGCAGAGGTCCGAGAGCCCCCGGAGCCTGCGTGCGACGCACCCGCAGCGAGGTCATATTTGCCCGAGACCGTCCGAATCGACGATGCGAATCTGCTTGCCGTGCGCCGCGACGAGCCCCTTGTGCTGGAACTTCGACAGCATGCGGCTGACCGTTTCGAGCTTCATCCCGAGATATTCTCCGATCTCGTCGCGCGTCATCCGCAACACGAATTCCGCGGCCGAGTAGCCGCGTGCCTTGAAGCGCGTGGAAAGGTTCAGCAGGAATTCGGCCACGCGCTGCTCGGCGGTCATCGTGCCGAGCAGCAGCATCAGCGCGGATTCGCGGACGATTTCGCCGCTCATCATCTGGTACACGTGATGTTGCATCGACCGTACTTCGCGGCACATCTGCTCGAGCTGGCCGAACGGAATGATGCAGACCGTGCTGTCCTCGAGTGCGATCGCGTCGCCGTTGTGGTGCCCGGTGTGCACGCCGTCGAGCCCGAGCGATTCGCCGACGATCGGGAAGCCGGTGATCTGCTCGTCGCCGTCGCGATGCATCATGGTGGTCTTGAACGAACCGGTTCTCACCGCATAGATGCTGTTGAACGCATCGCCCGCGCGAAACAGCGTTTCGCCGCGCCTGACGTGACGCGTCGTGCAGATCATTGCGTCGAGACGCGCGAAATCGTCAGGCGAAAGATCGGGCGGCATGCAGACGGTACGCAACGTGCACGTCGAGCAGCGGGACGTGGCGCGCTTCGGCTGGTCCGCCGGCTCGACGGGACGCAGCGGGATGAACGGGCGTAACGGATGCAACGGATGCAACGGCATGGTCGTCGAGACATTGGCATGGCTCTCCATGATCGGCTCCAATTCGTGGGGCAGCGGCGAATTGCTGTCGGGCAGGATCGCGCTGACTGTATTGCCGGCGGCCTTGGCGTCTGCCGCCTTCGTGAAGGGAGAACCCCACCGGACGGGCCAGGAGACCGATGCGCCGGTCTCGACGGTGATGCTGCCTTTGCGCCGGGAGGCACGTGTGTTTGTTGTTCTTGATGGGAAGTATGGATGCCGTGCAGCGCCAGGGAAATCAGCCGGCATTGAAGATGAGGTAGGTGATGCGGAAGGGTTGTAGGACGTTTCCTACAGCGGCGCGGCGGTGAACCCGTTGACCTGGCTCAATGCCTGCGGCGATGCCGTGCAGCATCTTGGATAACACCGATACCGTAAGAGGAATTTGCGAAGCGTTCCGGTTGCCACGGCTTTCGTGGAATCCGGTGTCGTGATTGTTTGGCGCACCGATCCATATCAACGGACAAATTCAGCCGTCGCACGCCCGCCGCCCGCTGTTGATTGATCCTCGTCAAGCTGCCCGAGCCGCCATGCGCGATGCTGGATGCGGTGCGGCACGGATCCGATTGCAAGACTCGCGATCGACACGGGCCGACGGGAGACCGCGATGAAGTCCGATGCAGCACTCAAGCAGGATGTCGAGCAGGCGCTTTTCTGGAATCCGGCGATCGATGCGCGCCAGATCGACGTCGACGTCCGCGACCGGATCGTCACATTGCGCGGCACGGTCGACAGCTGGGCCCAGAAACTCGAGGCGCAGAAAACGGCGCTGCATGTCGCGGACGCGCGCGCGCTGGTACTCGAACTGAACGTTGCACCGCCGGAGAACGCCTGCGCCGATCAGGAGCTGGCGATCGCGATCACGTTCGCGCTCGGCTGGCAGGACGCGTTGCGCGATCACAAGATTCGCGTCGAGGTCGATCACGGCTGCGTGACGCTCGACGGCGAAGTGGATCACGCGTTCCAGAGCCGTGCGGCGGAAGCGATGGTGAGCCGGATGATCGGCGTCGTCGGCGTGGCGAACCGCATCCAGGTGCGTGCCGATCATACGGTGCCGGACGTCGGCGCGCGGATTGCCGAAGCGCTCGCGCGACGCGCACAGCGTGAATCCGCGGGGATTTCGATCGATGCGGTCGACGGCATCGTCACTTTGACGGGCACGGTCGCGTCGCTGGCGGAAAGGCGTGCCGCGTGCGGCGCGGCAGGGTCGGTCAGGGGTGTTCGCGAAGTCGTCGACCGGCTCACCGTTGCCTGACCGGCTTGCTCGTACTGCCCACTACAGGGAGAAACAGCAATGAACCGTTCAAATTCCGGCCCCGGTCGAAACTACCTGCGCCGCGACCAGCGCATGCCGCCGCATACGAAGGACAGTTATCGCGATCGGAAGCGGCCGAAGGGCGACAGGATCTGCGAAGGCTGCGGCGCCGTCTGCGACGAGGGCCGCTGGACCTGGTACGCGACTCCGCTCGACCGGCGGCAGCTCGAATGCCCGGCCTGCAAGCGCATGCGGGAAAACGCACCGGCGGGCGAACTGGTATTGCATGGCGATTACGTGCGCGCGCACCGGTCGGCGATCCTCGAACTGCTCGAGCATCAGGCGGACCTGGAGACGAGCGAACATGCGCTCGAACGCATCATGGAAATCGAGAAATCCCGCGATACGCTCGTCATCCGGACGACGGGCATGCATATGGTGCGGCGCCTGGGCGAAGCATTGCTGCATGCGCATCACGGCAATCTCGCGCTCAACTATCGCGACAGCGAGGACATGCTGCGCGCGCAATGGACACGTGACGATGCATGACCTGGCCTGCGCCCGTCGTGCAGGATCAATGCAATGAAGAAAACATTCGACTATTCCGCGCTGCTGATCCCGATCGCCTTCGGCGTACTGATTGCGGTTCAATTGCTGATGCGTCAGCCGGAGGCGACGTCGATTTCGTACAGCGACTTTCACCGCCTGGTCGACGCGCGTCTCGTCGACGATCTGGAGATCGGTCAGTCGTCGATCTCGGGCGCACTGCGCATGCCCGAAGCCGGCCCGATGCTGCCGGCCTCCGACGCGATTGCCGTGAAAAAGGCCGGACCGCCGTGGCGCTTCACGACGAGCCGGGTAGCCGACGACCGCCTGGTCGCCACGCTGACGGCCGCCGGCATCCGCTATCGCGGGATGCCGGATTCGAGCTGGATCGAGACGCTTGCAACGTGGGCGTTTCCGGTGATCGCCTTCGTACTGGTGTGGAACTTCATGATGCGCAGGCCGGGCGGGGTAAGGGACCTGAGCGGCATGGGAAAAAGCCGGGCACGCGTCTATGTGCAGCAGGAAACCGGCATCACGTTCAGCGACATTGCGGGCATCGACGAGGCGAAGGCCGAGTTGCAGCAGATCGTCGCGTTCCTGCGCGAACCCGAACGCTATCAGCGGCTCGGCGGCAAGATTCCGAAGGGCGTGCTGATCGTCGGCGCGCCCGGCACCGGCAAGACACTGCTCGCGCGCGCGGTCGCCGGCGAGGCGGCGGTGCCGTTTTTCTCGATCAGCGGCTCGGCATTCGTCGAGATGTTCGTCGGCGTCGGCGCGGCTCGCGTGCGCGATCTGTTCGAACAGGCGCAGCAAAAGGCGCCGTGCATCGTGTTCATCGACGAACTCGATGCGCTCGGCAAGGCGCGCGGCGTCGGCTTGATGTCCGGCAACGACGAGCGCGAGCAGACGCTGAATCAGTTGCTCGTCGAGATGGACGGCTTTCAGGCGAATTCCGGCGTCATCATCATGGCCGCGACCAACCGGCCGGAGATCCTGGATCCCGCGCTGCTGCGCCCCGGACGTTTCGACCGGCACATCGCGATCGACCGGCCGGACCTGAACGGACGCAAGCAGATTCTGGCCGTGCACACGAAGCGCGTGAAGCTTGCCCCCGAAGTCGATCTGGCCGAGCTGGCATCGCGCACGCCGGGATTTGTCGGTGCCGATCTCGCGAATGTCGTCAACGAGGCCGCGCTGCATGCGGCCGAACTCGGCAAACCGGCGATCGGGATGGCCGACTTCGACGAGGCGATCGATCGCGCGATGACGGGCATGGAGCGCAAGAGCCGCGTGATGAACGAGCAGGAGAAGCGCACCATTGCGTACCACGAGTCGGGCCACGCGCTCGTCGCGCAAAGCCGCGCGCACTGCGATCCGGTGAAGAAGGTGTCGATCATCCCGCGCGGCATCGCGGCACTCGGCTATACGCAGCAGGTGCCGACCGAGGATCGCTACGTGCTGCGCAGGAGCGAATTGCTCGACCGGCTCGACGTATTGCTCGGCGGGCGGGTGGCCGAGGAAATCGCGTTCGGCGACGTGTCGACCGGCGCGCAGAACGATCTCGAGCGGGCGACCGCGCTCGCCCGGCACATGGTCATGCAGTACGGGATGAGCGACAAGATCGGCCTGTCGACGTTCGACGACGCTGCATCGCAGGGCCGGGTGCCCGGCGCATGGACGCCGGGCGACGGCCGTTGCAGCGAACACACGGCGCAACTGATCGACGAGGAGGTGCGCGCGCTGCTCGAGGATGCGCACGTGCGGGTCGCGGCAACGCTCGGCGAGCACCGCGACGCGCTCGAACGGATTGCCCAGTGCCTGTTGCTGCACGAGTCGATCGATCACGACATGCTGACGGCGCTCATTGCGGGGCCGGACGATGCCGACGAGCCGGGCCGGCCCGCGGAAGCAGAATCGGCGGCGACAACGGGCGCTCCCGTCTGAACGGTTGCCCGCTTCGTGCCGAACTGCCGAACGCTTCCGGCCGGCAATCGTGTCGTTCAGCAGTTGATGCAGACGGCGCCGTCGCGCTGTTGCGCGGCGTCATCGGTGACGACCGACGCGAGCTGTGGATCGGGCCGGAACACCGTGATCCCCTTGAGCCGCTCGCGCCACGCCAGAAAGAACAGTTCGTCGACCTGGGAAAGCGAACACTGGCCGGGCATCGTCACGGTCTTCGAGATGCCGGCGTCGATGCAGGGCTGCAGCGCAGCGAGCATCGCGACATGATCGGCCGGTGCGATATCCGCCGCGGTGACGAAATAGTCGGGCAGCCGGACATTGTCGCCATGCAGTTCGCGAAACAGCCGGTAAGCGTGATTCTCGACACGAAACGGACGGACGCGTCCGTCCGTGGTGCGGACCATTCGACGCTGCGTCCAGCCGACGGCCGGTTCGATCCCGTTCGAACAATTGTCGCAAAACGCGAGACTCACGCTGCCGGCCGGCGCGAACGACAGCAGATGGCTGTTGCGCAGCCCGTGCCGTGCGATCGCGTGATGCACCTTCAGCGGCAGGAGCATGCGGTTTGCGGGGCCGGCCAGATAGGCGGCCGGATCGTAGGCCGGAAACGCGCCGCGCTCGGCGGCAAGCGCGGCCGATGCGGCAAACGCATGCTCGCGCATCGTCAGCGCGATACCGCGCGCAAACGCGCGCGCTTCGGCGCTGTCATAGCGCAGCCGCAGCATCGTCAGCGCATCGCCAAGCCCCGTTACGCCGACACCGATGCGCCGCTTCCGGTGCGCCTCGCGCTCGTGCGCGGCGAGTGGCCAAGCGGTCAGGTCGAGCACGTTGTCGAGCATGCGTACCTGGATACGCACCGCATCGGCGAGCGTCGCGAAGTCGAAGCGTGGCTTGCCGTCGACACCGAACGGGTGGTGAACGAAGCGCGACAGGTCGATCGGCCCCAGCACACAGCTGCCATGGGACGGCAGCGGCTGCTCGCCGCACGGGTTCGTCGCGTCGATCCGCTCGTGTTCGCGCAGCGGATTCGCATCGCGGATCGTATCGAGGAACAGCAGCCCGGGCTCGGCGCTGTCGCGCGCGGCGTTGACGATCTCATGCCACAGCGTACGGGCCGGAACCGTCGCGTAAAGGTAACGCTCGTCCGGCTGCCGGGACGGTGCGCCGGACGAGCAATAGCGCGGCGCATCATGGACGAGCGCCCACGGCCGGTCGTACGCGACCGCCTCCATGAACGCGTCCGTGATGCCGACCGACAGATTGAACGTCGGCCAGCGCGATCGTCCGCGCTTGGCCGTAACGAACGCGACCAGGTCCGGATGATCGCATCGCAGCACACCCATTTGCGCGCCCCGGCGCGGACCGGTGAACGGCAGCGCGCGGCACATCGCATCGAAGCGGTCGATTGCCGCGCACACGCCTTGTTCGGATGCGAGACGTCGCTGGTAAGCGTCCGCGGGCGGCACCGGCGAGAAGTCGTAGCCGATTCCGCCCCCCATCAGCAGCGTGTGCCGTGCGTCGTCGAGCGCGCGCTCGAGCGCTGCGTCGACGGCCTGCACGGGCATCTCGGCTGGAATCTCGAGTGGATGGACGAAGCAGTTGACCATCGTTCCGCCCGTCTGCGCGCCTGCATTCGCGAGGATGCGGCCGGCGCCGATCGCCCCGCGCATCAGATTCAGAAAGAACGCGCGCTCGGCCTGTATGCGAAGCTCCGCCGGCTCGGCGAGCGACAGCGCATGGGCGACGCGCCTGAATACGGCCGCGTGGGACGTTTCGCCGGACTGCGCATAGCGTTCGGCGAACACGGTGGTGCAAAGCGACTGCTCGTCCATGGCGAGGCTCCGCGACGGCGAATGATTCACTGTAAGGGCCTGCCGGCACGCGTCGTTGATCGAGCGCAATCCGGCGCCTTTGCGGCGTTGCTTGACCGCCGTCAACGCTGCGCCCGCGCTGGCGGCATCGGCTGCTTCGGTCAAGCATCCCGGCACGGCGCTTTGCACACGCGACGATGTCGAGCGGATTCATGCCGAACTGGTTGCCGAAGCAACCTGACGCGGATGCCGCCAGGCACGTGCGCGGTATCGTCGTCGTGCGAACGGTTGTTGACCTGGCTCAGCGAGCGCGCGGCGCGATCGGGAAGAATAGGGCAGCGATTCCCCGAGGTGCGCCATGGTCTTACGCTTGATCGTCTGTCTGTTCGTTCTGTCGTGCGTGCTGCCGGCCGCGTCGGCCGACGCCGTCGTGCCGGCGCCGCAACGCGTGCTGATTCTCGTCTATCACCGGTTTGCAGCGGAGCGCCTGGATTCGATGACGGTGCGTACCGAGACATTCCGCAACCAGTTGCATGCGATCGAGGCAAGCGGCTATCGCATCGTGCCGCTCGCCGACGTGGTGCGCTGGCATGGCGGCCAGACGGATGCGGTGCCGGCGCGGGCGGTCGCGATCACGGTCGACGACGGTCACCGTTCCGTCTACGAGATACTGCGCCCGTTGCTGGCCCGGCACCCGGTACCGGTCACGCTGTTCGTCTATCCGTCGGCAATCTCCAACGCCAGCTACGCGATGACGTGGGAACAGCTGCGCGCGCTTGGCGGATCCGGTGGATTCGACATCGAGTCTCATACGTACTGGCATCCGAATTTTCACACCGAACGCGCCCGGCGCACCGCGGACGACTACCGGCGTTTCGTGTCCGTCCAGTTGAGCCGCTCCCGCGAACGGCTCGAGTCCGAAACCGGCAAGCCGATCCGGCTGCTGGCCTGGCCATTCGGCGTCCACGATGAAGAAACCGACCAACTGGCCGCTCGCGAAGGTTATGTCGCCGCCTTCACGCTCGGTGCGCGTCCCGTTCGGCTCACGGACCCGGCAATGGCACTGCCGCGTTATCTGATGACGGATGCATGCGACGCACGATGCATGAACGGATTGCTGCAAACCGCCGGGGGAAGCCATGATTGACCGCCTGATCGCCTGCGTCCTGCTGTTGCTCGCCGGTTTCGCCGCGCAGGCGGCACCGGTGACGATCACGGTCGTCGATGCCACGAACTGGCACCCGCTGGCCGGTGCGATCGGCTATGCGTCCGGCGTGAGCCGAACCGCGGACGGCGACGGAGCGTTTTCACTGGAAGTCGAGACGACCGGTACACGCTTGAGCGTGCGTGCGCCGGGCTATGCACGAACCGAAGTCGAACTGACGGCGGCCGGGGTCACGCATACGATTCGCATGACACCCGTGCGTCCGAAAGCGGTCTACCTGTCCGCCTATGGCATCGCGGACCGTACGCTGCGCGACGCGGCGCTCGCGCTGCAGGGCCGCACGGCAGTCAACGCGTTCGTGATCGACGTGAAGGGCGATCGCGGAATGACCCCTTATCGCAGCGCGGCACGCGAAGCGATCGGCGCGGCAAGCGATCCGGCACCGCGCGTCGCCGACCTGGCGGGCCTGATCCGCACGTTTCATGCGCGCGGGTTGTACCTGATCGCCCGCATCGTCGTGTTCAAGGACGATCCGCTCGCGGCTGCCCGCCCGGACTGGGCGGTGCGCGATGCGGCCGGCGGGATCTGGCGCGATCGCGAGCATTTGCGATGGATCGATCCGACCGTGCAGGCGGCGTGGGCACACAACTTCGACGTCGCGGAAGAGGCGGCGAAGCTGGGTTTCGACGAGATCCAGTTCGACTACCTGCGCTTTCCCGATGCGAACAACCTGCGCTTCAGCGAGCCCAATACGGAAGCGAACCGCGTGGCCGCGATCACGGGATTCCTGGCGGGGGCGCGCGAGCGGCTGCGGCCGTACAACGTTTATGTGTCGGCCGACATCTTCGGCTACGTGTGCTGGAACGAGGACGACACGCACATCGGGCAACGGCTTGGCGCATTGGGCGGGGTGGTCGACTACATTTCGCCGATGCTGTACCCGTCGGGCTTTACGTGGGGCTTGCCCGGCTGCCGCAAACCCACCGATCATCCGGGCGAGATCGTCGAACGTTCGCTGACCGAAGCGATGCACCGCACGGGGCTCGCCGGCGTGCGCTTTCGGCCCTGGCTGCAGGCGTTTCGCGACTACGCGTTCGACCACCGGGAATTCGATGCGGATGAGATTCGCGCGCAGGTCGACGCCGCGGATGCGGCCGGCACGGACGGATGGATGCTGTGGAATCCGCGCAATCGCTACGATCCCGCTGCGCTGCCGCGCTGACCGGCACGCTGCTGCTCGCGCTGGCGCCCGTCTGCGCGCGGGCGGAAGTCGACCCGGCCGCGGCGCTACCGCCGGCCGCCGCGATCGACGCAGTCATTGCCGCCGAGATCGCCGATCGCCATCTTGCCGGCGCGGTCGTCGTGACGGGCGATGCGGACGGTGTGCCCGTACGTGTGGCCCGCGGCTTTCGTGTGACGGGCACGGCCGCCGAAGCGATGACGGCCGATACCGTCTTCGATCTCGCGTCGCTGACGAAGCCCGTGGCGACGGCCGTCGCCGTCATGCAGCTCGCGGAGCGCGGGGAGCTCGATCTCGATACTCCGGCCGCACACTACTGGCCTGCGTTCGCCGCGCGCGGCAAGGCGGGCATCACGCTTCGGCAGTTGCTCGCGCATACGTCCGGGCTGCCGCCCGGCGTGTCGTCGTCTCGCGCGCTGCGCAGCCGCGCGGCGGTGCTGGCCGACATCGTCGCGATGGCGCCCGATGCGCGTCGCGCCCACGGTCGTCCGGGATGGCCGCCTGATCAGGGGCCGGGTGCACGACCCGATCGCCGCCGCGATGGGCGGCGTGGCGGGCAACGCGGGCCTGTTCGCGAGCGCGGACGATCTCGCGCGCTTCGCACGCATGCTGCTGAACGGCGGCACACTCGGCTCGGCACGCGTGCTGAGCCGCGCCAGCATCACGACGCTCGAGACGCCGGCCACGCTCGATGCCGAAGGCGACCTGCGCACGACCGGCTGGGCAGTCGCGGCGCCGCTCGTCGCGAACCGCTACCGGCTGCCCGCGGTCGGCGCGCTGCAGCATCTCGGCTACACGGGCACCGCCCTGTGGATCGATCCGGTGACGCGCCGCTTCGCGGTCGTGCTGACGAGCCGGCTGTATCCCGATGAAACCGGCACCGCCGCGCCGTTGCGCGAGCAGGTGCTCGGCATCGTATCGAGCGGGGCGGGGCCCTCGACGTTGCCGCAGATCGCCACGCGCGCACCGACGATGGCCGAGGCCGTCGCCCGTAGCGGCCGGCTGCCGGCATCGCACGGACCGGTGCTGGCCGGCATCGACGTGCTCGCGGCGGACGGATTCGCGGCCGTGGCCGGCAAGCGCATTGCGCTGATCACGAATCGCAGCGGCTTCGACCGGTTCGGCACGCGCACCGCCGACCTGCTCGCGCACGCGCCGGGCGCACGGCTCGTTGCGCTGTTCGCGCCCGAGCACGGGCTCGGCACCGACGTGGACGAAACGTTCGGCGACACGATCGATGCCGCGACCGGCGTGACGGTTCACAGCCTCTACGGCAGCCACCGCCGGATCGCCCCCGAGTTGCTCGCCGATGCCGATGTGCTGGTGATCGACCTGCAGGATGCCGGCATACGCTTCTTCACTTACCTGGCCACGCTTGGTTATGCGCTCGAGGCGGCGGCTGCCGCGCATCGTCCGGTACTCGTGCTGGACCGTCCGAATCCGCTGGGCGCGGATGTCGTCGGCGGCCCGGTGGCGGATCCGGGGCCGCGCACGTTCACCGGCTATTTCCCGCTGCCGCTTCAGCACGGGATGACGATCGGCGAACTCGCGCGCCTGTTCAATGACCGGCTGCGAATCGGCGCCGCGCTTACCGTGGTGCCGATGGCGCACTACGCGCGCGCGATGGGCTTCGACGCCACCGGGCTGGGCTGGGTGCCGCCGTCGCCGAACCTGCGCGATACCGGCGCGCTGTCGCTGTATCCCGAGACGGGGCTCGTCGAAGGTGCGGCGCTCAGTGTCGGGCGCGGCACCGCGACGCCGTTCGGCGTGGTCGGCGCGCCGTGGATCGACGGCCTTGCACTCGCCGACGATCTTCGTGCGATGCGGCTCGGCGCGACCTTCGCGCCGGTTCGCTTCGTGCCGGCGGAAGGACCTTATCGCGGTGTACCGTGCGACGGTGTGCGCATTGCGCGACTGCCCGGCGCGGCAAAACCCGACGAAATAGGGCTCGCACTTGCACTCGTTTTGCACCGCCGGTATCCCGAACTGTTCCGGATCGACGCGATTCGCGCGTCGGTCGGTTCGCGCGAGGTCGCCGACATGCTGGAAGCGGGGCGGCCGCTCGACGACATCGAACGGGTCGTCGACACGCAGACGGCGGCGTTCGCGCAAGCGCGGGCGGCGTTTCTGCTGTACTGAATCCGCCGCGCGGGCACGTCGTTTGATACGCGCCGACGTAGGGCGAGTGCATTCAACCGAGTGTCCGGATAGGGCGCGAACGGCAATCCGAGGTGCTGCGCCAGGATCCGTCGCATGCTGTCCGCTTTCGTAAGACAACACCTCCATTCGTACTATCGATTTTATCGACGGTGACACGCGGACCTGCTCGCCAGCAGGGCCATGCGATCAACGTGACACTCAGGTTCGTGCGAAGGCGCTTCGTCTGGAGTTTGGGTGCATCCCGATCACCTTCGATCGATTGCTGACCTGCATCAAGAACGATTGGCCGACAAGCGCGAACATTGAGCGTTGTGCGTGGCGGTCAAGATCGACGTCGACACGGTTTCGTCCCGTTTGCGTCTTCACGTTCACAATACGGATCACATCATGCCCTCGACTTTCAAGGACACGGCCAATCACCCGATCATTTCCCCCTCGGGATCTGTCGCGCCTCATGGCGAACGGCCGGCCGATACGAATGCAGACAGGCTGTTGAGCCCCCATGAAATCGCGATCATGATGGTTCTCGCGAGCGAGCCGCCGTGCCGACCGGGCGACCCTGCCGATCTTCACTGCCTGGCTGAGCGCGGTCTCGTTCGGCTGGATACGACGTCGATAGCGGAAGCGCACGCCAGCCTGTCGACACACGGACACAGGATCGTCCTGCGCCTCATTGAACCGGGCCGGACGGATCAAAGCCGCGGCGAGGCCGTAACGGCCGCGCGTCGGGCGACGCCGGTCGCGACATCTACCGCGCGCTCGCACGGGCTTTCACACTGACCTGCATCAATTCTTGCCGGCGGTACTGCGCCTACCGTTGTTTTACCGGATGCGAAAAGGCGCCGACGATCATGATTCGCTGAGCGAACGGCAGCTTGTGTTCGATGCCGCCTGGCAGGCGCCGGGCGTGCGCGAAGTCGTCGATCGACTGTCGATCGCTTGATCGGTCAGGAGCAGGACAGACGTTGATCGACGGTCAAGGATGTCCGAGCCGCGGTGACGATTTGCGTCGCCCGGGACAACCAGGAGATGACATGAATGCTGCGATGCTCTGCACTCGCGATGTCGCCACGTGTTTCGCAACGATCACGGTCGTCGAGGCAGCCGAACGGATGCGCGATGCGCACGCTGGCGATCTGGTCGTGGTGCGCGAACGGGAAGGGCACCTTCTGCCGGTCGGCATGGTGACCGACCGCGACATCGTGCTCGCCGTGGTGAGCCCGGACGCGGAGGCGGGGGCGCTGTTCGTCGGCGACATCATGTCGGAACCCGTCGCGATCGCAAACGGCGACGAAGATGTCTGGCTGCTCGCAAAGCGCATGCGGCAGCATGGCATACGCCGGCTTCCGGTCGTCGGCGACGACGGCCAACTGGTCGGCATCGTCACGCTCGACGATCTGTTGCGTGCTGCCGCGGCGTTGCTCGACGAGTTGCGTCTCGTCGCGGCACGTCAGCCGTATTTCGAGGAGAAGCAGCGTGGGTAGCGCGCTCCGGCGCGCTTTCCGCTTTCCGATGCCGCGCCGCTGGCTTGCCGGCATCGGTCTTTGCGTACTGCTGTCGAGTGCCGCTACGTGGATCGGCGCGATTTACGACCACCCGATCAGCACGGCAATCGTTGACGGAATGAATACGGCGGAATGCGCGTCCGTGGGACAGCTGCGGGCAGGATCATTGCTGACTTCACCGATACCCGAGCACGACGTGTGCATGCCGCTTTTCGTTTATCGCGCGTCGTATGCCGACGCAGCGAGCAACGTGACGTCTTATCGCGCATGGATACTGGAGCAGCGCGTCGCAGAATTCTGGCGACTGATCGGATACGTGTTGCTGCTATCTGCAGCAATCTCGGCCGTCGTCGCGGTCTCGGCGGTGATCGTTCGTCGGCTGAGGTGACGGAGCGTGAAGGGCGGGGTATGGGCGCCGGGAAACCGGCAGGGACCGCACGCGGCAATGAACGGAGAATGGCGGTGGTGCGGCTCGGGCTGCGAAACACGCTGTGCTTGTCGCTGTCGAGCGCCCCAGGTTTGCCGTGCCGTTCGATGTACGCGCGCGTCGCTTCGAAGTAGCTGAAGGTCGATTCCGTCTGCGTGAAGTGCAGCATCATCAGCCGGCTCGTCGCGTCGTCCACATACACCAGCAGCGTGCAGGCTGGCGCCCGTTCCTCGAACCACCGATGGTCGCTGCCGTCGATCTGGATCAGTTCGCCCAGACAGGCTCGGCGCGCTCGCGGCTGATAAATCTTCGGCGGTCGCTGCCGGCGCGGCACCCATAAACCTGCCTCCGTCATCAGTTTCCTGACCGTCTCCTTGGCCAGCCGAATGCCGTGACATTCCCAGAGCTTCTCGCCGGCCAGCGTCGGCTCAAAATCGGCGTAGCGATAGTGGATGATCGACAGCGCCCGGTCGGCGGCTCCTGGGTCCAGCCGACGATTGCCGGGCTTCGATCGGTGTCCCGATACCAAACCCGCCGCGCCGTATTCCCGAAGCCGGGCGACCAGCCGGCGAATCTGCCGCGTCGTCAATTCCAGCCGTTCCGCTGCACGCCAAGGCTTGAGCTTGCCGTCTGCGACGTCCTGAATGACCTTGAACCTGTCCAGCTCGCGCATCGTCATCGTGATCCGCTCCGTTGTAGTCATCGCAGCCTCCGGCGCCGAACACCCGGCGGCCGAACAGCTTACGCGGCCCGAAAGCGGACATTTCTATGTAGCCAAAAGCGGACATTTCAATCTAGCCACTACAACCAGTCAATTCGATAATTCACGGCAAGTTAAATCGCTAATTACAGCTGGTGCTACACCTGTGGGAACCAAGCCCCACAAGCATTAGCGCGAAGCACCAGCGTGCGAAAACCCTCGGAAAATTTCTCCAAAGCACGCGTCCAGACTGCGCGGCGATCAGCGTCCTTAATCCATTCGATTTTCACCGTCGCGAGCACTTCAAACGGGCTCACGTCGAGTTTCTCCGCGATCTGCAAGCACATTTCTTCGGTGAACGTCTTGTGTCCGTTCCGCCAGCTGCTCACTGCCTGACGCGTGACGCCAAGTTCCTTTGCAAGCGCGTAGTCGGACGGCAGGTTGAGCCGTTCCTTCAATGCGTCGAGCCACTCACCAGTGGTTTTCATGACAGACCCCTTACATAAATCGTTGACCCGGTGTCAAGCGTAGGGAAACGGTTCCCGTTTTGCAACGGTTACTGTTTCGGACCGTTACGAATGGGTTGACGTGTCATCCGAATTGAACCTATTCTCCTGACCATCGCCCGGACCGGTGTCCTGACCCCATCGGAGAGCCCTGACGGGGGCTCAACCCGGGCGATTCCTCACACGGATGGGTCAGATCGGGGGCAGGTCATGCGAAACACACCGTTACAAACTCGCCGCGCCGCGCTGGGCGGCTACACGATCGAAGGCCCGTACGTACGGGCAGGGCGCGCCGGCTGGCTGCGCCGCCTCATTGGAAAAATCTTCCGCGCGGGGGCCTGATGCGCCAATCCGCCGCCTTCCTCGACTTGGGCTATACCGAGCCCGCCACGCCCCGCCGCTCGCGCGGGGGCGATTCCACCCCAATCCATCACGATCAGGCCGTAGGCGACCGTTCTGCGGCCGCCACGGCGCTGCGCCGCATGCGCGCGACCCTCGACGCAGGGAAGGGCTATCTGCCGTCCGATCAGGGCGTGCGGCCGGGCGACGATCCGTTCGCGCGCGCGCAGCTCGTGGCCGCGTACGAGCGGCTGCGCTCGGCGCTGGCCGTCTACAACCTGTACGCGGCCGATCTCGGCGTGCCGGCGGCCCGCGCGTATACGGGCGACGTTGAGGTGCGGGAGGCTGGTCGATGACCCGCATCTCCATGGGTGGCATCTGCCGCCGCTGCGGCGGCCGCTGGGTCAATGCCGCGCGCTGCCCGCGCTGCGGCCGCATCACGCGTATGGGCGCGTTCGGCCGCGCCTTCGGGATGGGGAGGGGCCGCAAGTGACCCACCCCGCAAAACCCGCCTCTGGTTTTCTTGGTATAAACGCGAAATCCATACACGCCCCCCGCACACCCAACACGGACGCGGTTTCACGGGCGAAAGCGAAATCCCGACTGCACGAACTGCTGCGCGTCTCGCAGGCGACCATCTACAACCCGGAAGCTGCGAAAGAGGCGCAGCACCGCACGTGCTGGTGCCAGCGCGCGCTTACGGCGCCCGGCGAAACGCTCGGCGTGCGCCGCAACGTCGACGGCTCGGGCGCGAGCCTCGCGGGCGTGTCGACGTGCGGTTCCGTGTGGGCCTGCCCGGTCTGCTCGCTGAAGGTCTGCATGCAGCGGCAAGGCGAGGTCGCGGACGGCATGAAGGCACACGTCGGCAACGGCGGTTACGTCTGGCTGATGACCAACACCTTCCCGCACGAAGCCGGCGAGCGCCCGCTCGCGGAAATGCTCGAGTTGCAGGCCAAGGCCATGCAGAAGTTCCAGAACTGCCGCACGTACAAACGGATCCTCGGCAAGGGCGTGCGCGCCGGCTCGATCAAGGCGCTCGAAATCACGCTCGGCGCGCACGGCTGGCACCCGCACACGCACTCGCTAGTGTTCGCGACGCCCGATGCGTTCGGCGACGTGCGCGAGGGCGACGACGGCCGCATGGCGTCGCGCCTGATCGACGAGCTCAAGGGCGCGTGGTACGCGGCGCTGCTGAAGGTCGGCCTCTGCACGCCGGCGCAGATGAGCGACGTGCTCGATCACGGCCTCGACGTGCGCGGCGGCCAGTACGCGGCTGAGTACGTCGCGAAGTTCGGCCGCGACACGAAGTGGGGCCTGTCGCGCGAGCTGACGATGAACGCGGCGAAGACCGGCGGCGGCCTGAAGGGCGCGCATCCGTTCCAGCTGCTCGAATGGGCGGCGAAGGGCGACGGCCAGGCGGCCGCGCAGTTCCGTGAGTACGTCGCGGCCTTCACGGGCCGCCGCATGCTGACGTGGACGCCCGGCCTGAAGGCGGCGCTCGGCCTGCACGAGCGCGAGGAATCCGACGAAGAGGTCGCGGCCGCGGCGCTGCCCGAAGAAGAGGTGGTCGGCGCGATCACGGCCGAAGACCTGTCGGTACTGACCGCGCGGAACATGCTCGGCCGCTTCCTCGCGTTCGTGTCGGAGTACTGCTACGACCCGTCGACCGCGCAGGCCGATATCGACGACTTCATGGCGTTCGCGCGCGAGCACGAGCGCAAGGCCAGCGGCACGATCAGCGCGCCGTACTGGAGCGCGCGCACACGCAAGATTTACGACCCGGAGAAAGAAGGCAATGAGCAACGGAACGCAGCGTGATATCGACGTGGCGCGTATCGCGGCCGCGAAGCGCGAGGCGAGCGAGCTGCGCGCGCTGTTCGACAAGCTGACGCCGGTCGAACGCATGCTCGCGGCGAAACAGATCGACAAGGTGCGGCGGCTGGTTGAGGCCGTCGAATCGCTGTAGACGGCACGCGGCCGGCCGTTCTCGGCCGCACTACCTGAGGTGTGACCATGAAACTTTCCGACATCCTGCACGACGCGCTCGGCGTCATCGAACTGCTGAAGCCGCACGTGCGCGACGACGGCGACCAGTACCACGCGCAGCTGGTGAACAGCCTGACGGCGGCGCACGGCGCGGCCGTCGAAGCCGAAGTGACGGCCGGCGCGCCGGTGGCCGATCCGGTGCTGACCGCGATCGCAGCGCTCGGCACGACGATCGAGCAGCTGGTGCCGTCGACGGCGCCCGTGCTCGAAGCGATCGAAGCGCTCGGTTCGCACCTGTCCGACCTGACGGCGACCGTGCACGACGTGCGCGCGGCGCTCGCGGCACCGGCCCCGCAACAACCGGCGGCCTGACCATGAGCGCGCCCGACAAGAGCTGCGTGTGCCCGGTGTGCGGCGGTCGGGCGCGCTGGTCGTTGATGAAGACCGGCCGTGTCTCGATCACGCACGCGGGCGACGCGTGCGGCGTGCAGATTTTCGCGCGCAGCGATGAGGCGGATGAGGTGATGCGCGACCGGTTCATTACCGCCAACGAACACAACGTACGTAACGTACGGGAGCCGGCGGAAGGTGGCCAGCCCGTAACGTACGTACAGGACGGGGAGGGCTTCGACGTATGGGCGAAGTAGTCGAATGGGAACTGCTGGAACGCCGCGCGGCATCCATGGCGTTCCAGGCACAGGAGGCGGCCGCCGCGCCGCTGCCGGGCGAGCCTGAACCGATCGACCCGGCCGACGAGCTGCTCGACATGCTCAAGATGGCCCGGGACTATCTGGCACCGCTGCTGCCGTACGTGCCGGCGATCTACAGCGATGAGGTGCTGGCCGAGCTGGCGGCGAAGACCGTGCCGGTGCTCGACAAATACGGCCTGTCGCTGTCCGGCGTGGGCGACCTGTTCGGGCCTGAGCTGCGCTTGCTGGTCGTCGTCGCGCCGCTCGCGTACGTGACGTACAAGACGCACAAGGCATACAAGGCGGCCGAGCAGGAAGCGCGCACCGTCGACGCGGCGCCGGCGGCCGCGCCGGCACCGGCACCGGCACCTGCGCGCGCCGTGGTGCCGGTGCGAGACACCGGCGGGCAACTTCAACCTCAGGGGGCGTGATGGCGGATGGATCGCGGAACACGGCGAAAATCATCGCCGTGATGGGTGCATCGGGGTCGGGTAAGTCGGCGTGGATCAAGCAACAGATCCGCGCCGGCAACCCGGCCCGATTGCTTGTGTGGGACCCGCAGGAAGAGTTCGGCGCGTTCGGCCGCGAGGTCGCTGACCCGGCCGAGCTGACGAAGGCGGTGCGCGAGGCGGGCGAGGGCGGCTATCGGCTCGTCTACCGCCCGGGCAAGGCGTTCAGTACGTACGGCGACAAGTTCGACCTGTTCTGCAGCGTCGCGTACCTGTCGGGCAACGCCTGCGTCGTCGTAGACGAGCTCGGCGACGTGACGGAACCGAGCCGGGCGCCGGACGGCTGGTCGGTGCTGTCGCGCAAGGGCCGGCATCGCGGCTTGACCGTGTTCGGCGCGGCGCAGCGGCCGGCGAACATCGACAAGGATTTCATCGGCAATAGCTCGATGGTGCACTGCTCGCGCCTGTCGTACGAGACGGATATCAAGGTGATGGCGAACGCGCTCGGCGTGCCGGTGCAGGAAGTGCGGGATCTGAAGGCTGATCCGGACGCCGTCGACTTCGACTTCATCGAGCGCAACATGCAAACCGGCGCGGTGCGCCGCGCAAAACTGACCTTCTGAGAGTCGTTCGTAACGTTACGGCCGCCCATTTCCGGGCGGCTTTTTTTTTGTTCCGATTCGCCCTGCGTGCCGCTTCGGCGCGGCGTCACACACTCAGGGAGAGACACGTGAACGTGAAGGGAATCATCAAGACGATCGGCGTCACGCTGATCACGATGATCGTCATCAACAACGGCGTGAAGTACCTGCCGTCGTCGGTGCAACGCATCGTCAAGGGGCAGTGACATGTCCGAGATCAAAACCGCACTGAAGACCACGGGCATGGTGCTCGCCGTCATCTTCGTCCTTCGGCAGCTGCCGATCACCTCGCAGCTCGTCGGCGTCGCGCTGACCGGCAACACGAACGCACAGTAAGGGGCGCGCGACCATGGCCATCATTCAACAGCTTCCGGCGTTCCAGAACGTGCAGGCGAACGGCGTCGCTACGCTGCTCGTACCGAAGTACTCCAACACGCTCACGCGGATCGTGCTCGACCTCGGCGGCACGACCTTCACGAAGGCGATGATCACCGACATCAAGGTGAAAATCGGCGTGCGCACGGTCTACAACTGCTCGGGTGCGGTGCTCGACACCATCAACCAGTACAAGGGCATCGCGGCCGCGGCGAACCAGCTGACGATCGACTTCACCGAGCGCGACGCGCCGTCGATCGACGGCAAGGAAATCGGCGGCTACGACATGTCCGCGCTGCCCGACCAGATCAAGATCGAAGCCACGATCAGCGGCGCCACTGCGCCGACGCTGGGCGCCTGGGCATTCCTGACCGCGCCGCAGGGGCAGGCTGGTGCGCTCGTGCACAAGCTGCTGTATTTCCCGGCGAGCACGACGGTCGCGGGCAAGTTCCCGATCAACTTCAACCCGATGGGCGCGCTGATCAAGCGCATCCATCACTTCTACGCGGGCTCGTCGTGGGCGGGTAACGGCGACGGCAACGTGAACCGTGTCGAGATCAAGAAGAACGGCATCGTCATCATGGACATGGCCGACCACGTGCGTCGCTACGTCCAGAACGAGTATCGCAAGGTGCCGCAGGCGGGCCACTTCGTGACCGACTTCATCGTCGACAACAACCAGTCCGGCATGCTGATCACGCAGGACGCGAAGAGCTTCGAGTGCAACACGTACCTGACGGCCGGCGACACGGTCGGGACGTACGTCGAAATGCTCGACCTGCCGTACAACGCGTAAGGGGGCGGCATGTACACGTACGACGCAAACGGCAACCTCGTGTGGACCGACACGTCCAGCGTCACCACGCAGCCCGCGTCGATGTGGTCCGATCCAGTCTCGACGCAGAACGCAGTCTCGAGTCCCAGCGAGTTGAATCCCTCGGCTGGGACGTGGGGCGACGTTCTTGCGTACGGGCTGACCCGCGCTATCGACGTCGGCACGATCAAGGCGCTTTCGCCCGACAACAACATGCCGCTGATGCCGGGCACGGTGTCCGTGAACATGAACGGTCGTCCGGCGGCCGTCGTCGGCGTGAACCGTGGCCTGCTCATGTTGATGGCGCTCGGCGCAGTGCTGCTGCTCGTTGAGGAGCGCAAGTAATGGCGCAACTGAGCCCGGCACAGGCGGCGTTGATCGGCGCATCGTCAGGTGCGCTGAACGGCTATGCGTCATCGCAGGGCGTCGGTGGGCCGATGATGGGCGGTGCACTGGGCGGCGCTTCGGCGCTCGCCTATTCGAACCCGTACAGCGCGGCGGCGATGGTGGCCGGGCAGGCGGTGACATCGATGCTCGGCGGCCCCGATCCGAACATCACGTCGGGCGCGAACGGCTATCGCAACATGGTCGATTCGCATCTCGACGGCTCGGCCTGGACGGTTTCAACCGGCAGCTCGAAGGCGTCGAGCGTGCCGACGCTCACGAGCGCGGCGCAGAACGTCGCGCAATCGGCCCTGCAAACGGCGATGAATCCGATGGTGCTGGTCGCGGCCGTGCTGCTCGTCGCGGTCTGGAGGGAAGGGCGGTGAGGATCGATTGCAAAGTCGAACCGCTCGACGGTGAGCGCCTGCGTGAAGCACGCGCGGTGTTCGAGGACGACGCGGCCATGCACGCGAAAACCAACACCGGAGGGTCGGTAGACGGCGCGATCATCGGCGGGGCCTTCTTCAGGGTGTATGCGGACGGCGAGCCGGTCGCATGGTACGTGCTGCAACCGTTCGAGGGCGTCGCGGAAATCGCTGCAGCCTATGGGCGCGCGGAACTCGACCTCGTGGCAACCGTGTTGCCGGTGATCGAGCGTCAATGCGAGCCGTTCGGTGCGGTGTGCGTGACGACGAAACGGCGAGGGCTGATCAAGAAGCTGGAGACGGCGGGCTATCGACGCTGGCGCGGCATCGAGCGCGGCATCATTCTTCGAAAGGATTTCCAGTGAGAAGCAACAGCAGCCAAAGCAATCCGTCGACTACGACGACGACGAACGTCACCGACCGTCGTTTCGTGAACGACGGCGGCGGCGCCGGCGTTTCGGGCGACAACAACTCGGTGTGGAACAGCGTCAGCACCACGAACGTATCGACCGACCTAGGTGCGATCGCGGGCGCGATGGACCTCGCGCGGACTGGTATCCAAGCGGCGCACGACGACATGACGACGGCGGCCGGGCTGGCGAGCCAGACGTTCAACAAGACCGTCGACAGCAACCAGACCATGTTCGGCATCAACGCGTCGAACATGATGGACGGCTTCTCGAAGCTGATCGACGCGAGCAAGACCGTCATGCAGACCGCACAGGACGTGAACCGCACGGCGACGCAGGACGTGCAGCAGGCGTACGCGAACGCGCAGGAGATCAGCAACGGTCAGAAGTTTCTCGTCGCGGGCGGGCTGGTGATTGCCGGCATCGTGGCCGTGACGGCGATGAAGGGGAAAGTGCTTTGATCCAGAGCTACGACATTCAAATTCCGGCCGGCGGCACGCAGCTGTTGGAAGTCGGCGCGCAGATTTTCGACTTCCTCTCGTCGGGATCGGCATTCGACACGATTCAGGTGCTGCCGGAGTTTCAGCAGGGCAACGTGACGTTGAAGCTCGGGCAGGGCTTCGACGCCGGGCAGGTCGTGAATCGCTGGTTCGTGAAGAACCCGGGCACGACGGCGATTAACGGCACCGTCGTGCTGTCGACGGCGGGCTTCCGAAATTTCCGCATCAGCGGCGATGTGAACGTGCTCGACGGCGGCAAGTCGCGCACGCTCTCCAACTCGGCCTTCATCGCGTATGGGCAACAGGCGGCGGTTGCGGGCCAGTACTCGCAGGTGCAGCTGTGGAATCCGGCGACGAACCCGAATCGTCTGGTGCTCGAACAGATTCAGCTGTATGCCGGCTCGCTCTGCACGATGTTGCTCGAATCGAGCACAGCCGCGCTGGCGACGCTGATCGACGCAGGGCAGGCGAAAAAGCTCGGCGGATCGGTGAGTGCGGCGGCCGTGTATGCAGCAGCGACGGGGGTAGCGCCTCCGACCAACACGGCACTCGGGGGCTACTCGCTCGCCGCGAACGTGACGACGACGGCATTGCTGCGCGAGCCGATCGTCATTCCGCCGGGGTATGGGCTGATCGCCGTCACGCCGACAGCAAACGTCGGCACGACGGCGACCTTCGAGTGGTATGAGGAATTGAACGCGTAATGGACCGCACGGCCTTTACCGTCATCGTCGCTGGCATCGCGGGCGGCACGATCTACTACCTGTGGCGGGTCGCGCAGGACGTGGCAGCGATGACCGGTGACGATCCGTCGCTGGTCGACGCGGTGGGTACGGCAATGGATGACATTTCGAGTGCGATGGACAACATGACTACGACGATTGACAACACGACGCAGGCCGACCCGAACGTGCAGGCCTTCTTGACGCTGATTCGCACGGGCGAGGGCACGACCGGGCCGAACGGTTACCGCACGCTGTTTGGTGGCGGCCTGTTCGATTCGTTCGCGGACCATCCGAACATCGCGGTCACGCGCGGCACGCTCACGTCGACGGCGGCCGGCGCGTATCAGATCCTCTACCGGACGTGGCTCGATGCGAAGGCGGCGCTCGGCCTAACCGACTTCTCGCCGGCCTCGCAGGACGCGGCCGCCGTGTGGCTGATTCAGCGACGCGGCGCGCTGGCCGATGCCCAAGCGGGGCGCTTCGATGCCGCGATCCGCAAGTGCAACAAGGAATGGGCGAGCCTGCCGGGCTCGCCGTACGGTCAACCGACACTGACGCTGTCGCGCGCGCACTCGCTGCTGCTCGCGGCCGGCGGCTCGCCTACCGATGGGGTGTATGCATGAGCAAGAAAAACACCGACGTGCTGCTGATCGGCGGGCTCGCGCTCGCAGCCGTCTTCATGATGGGCCGTACGCGTACGGCCGTCGCCGGCACGCAGGGCGCAGCGCGGCCGGTGCGCACGACCGGCGGCTTGCCGTGGGGCTTCACGGGCCTGCCGAGCGGCCGCGTCATCGGCGCGATCACGGGCGGATCGAATTCGCCCGATCTGGTCGCGGGCGCGATGCCGGGCGGCACGACTGGCGGCTTCTTCAGCATGATCGACGCCGTCGACAACGCGAGCGCCGCTGTGCAGTCGCAGTATCTGCCGACGTTGTCAGGGCCGGTCGGGCTGATTCCCGGACCGTCGAACTGGCTGAATTCGGTCGGCGGGGCGCAGTCGACGTTCTACCTGCCGGATCAGGTGAACCCGATGCAGGCCGCATACGCGGACTTCGACAACCCGGACAACTACGGTTGATCGCATGACGCTCGATACCGAGTTCAAGCTGATGGTCGCGGCGCTGGGTCTTGGCGCGGTGCTGTTCGCCGCGCACAAGATTCAGCAGAAGGGCGGCGTCGTGAACGCGGCCGTCTCGGGGTTCAACGCGGCCGATACGGCCGTGACGAGTTCGGTGCTCGGCGGCTTCAACAGCCTGTTCGGCACCGACGTGCAGTCGGTCGATCCGGAGCAGTGGGGCTATCAGGCTGGCGTGGCGACGCGCCAGTTCATCGCGAACCTGCCGGACATGACGTGGCAGAGCATGCAGGGCTACGCGGACGCGCGCCTGCAGAACGATTTGACGCGCACGCCTAGCGCGATGCCGTTCCAGCAATCGGCGTGGGACGGTGTGCCAATGGGCTTATAGGGAGGCCGCATGCAGTCGCATCAGTTTTTTCCGAAGGTGGTGCATCCGAAGTGATGCGCCGATTACGTCAACAGGGAGGGGTGTATGTCGTTTCTGGATCGTTTGAAGGAACCGAGCTCGCAGGCGGGTTTGGGCGTGCTGGCCGGAGCGGCCGTGCAGCTCGGCGCGAACCCGTCGAAGGTCGGCGCGATTGCGGCGCTGATTCAGGCGCTGCTCGGCGCGGTGGCCGTGTTCGTGCCGGAAAAGGCAGGTAGCTGATGGACGGCGCGGTACTGGTGCAGATCGTCACGGCGGTGTGCTCGTCGGGGGCCGTCTATGCCGGCATCCGCGCGGACATCCGGGCGCAAAAGGAACGCATCAGGCGCGTCGAGCTCGACGTGCGCGATGCACATCGTCGGATCGACCGACAACTTGAAGGGAGGAAACACCATGGCAACGCGCAAGCGGCGCACGCCGGCCCGTGACAGCAAGGGCCGTTTCAAGCGGAAGAAGTAAAAAACCCGGCTTCGGCCGGGTTTCGTTTTTCAGGCAGCGCGCTTAGAACTTCGCGTGGAATCCATATCCGGTGGTCCCGGGCGATTCCGCCTCTGGCTCCCGGTCTACGGGTTCGCAGGAAATGTCGATGAACGCATGGCCGCGCAGGTCGAACGGTGTTGGCGACACTCGAGCTCGGCTACCACGCACCAGCACTTCGCCGCCAGCGACCGTGCCTTCGATCGTGATTCCGTATATGTGCGGCGGCTCCGTTCCCGGGCCGCGTTCGAACAGTCGGGAGTCAGACTGGTATCCAAAAACGCCGTAGACCGGTAGGCCCTTGAATTCGACCCCTTTCTTTGCCGGGAAGTACGTCAGGTCGGCAAGGCGAGGGTGTTTCAGCGTCGCGGCCTCGGCCTTCACGAACGCGCTGGCGGATGTGAATTCGTTGCAGGTGAGCATCGCGTACGTCAAGTCGTGGACCTGCTGTGCGTTCGGAGATCCGCAACCAGCAACCAGAAAGAACGCGAGGATTTTTTTCATGACGGTCTCCGTGTTGTCGCCGGCGGATTATCGCTCATGCGCTCCAGCGTACGGCCGGCGCCGGCGGGATCAGCTCCAGCTGCACGAGCGCCGGGTATTGGATGATGGGGTCGTTCGCGGCGCACGGCGTCGACGTGGCGAACGCGGCGCAGGCCGCGGCGGAAATCTTCGCGCTGCGTATCGCCCAGGTCATTTCCTGCACGCGTTGCGCATGCTCGATCCGGCGCAGGCGCAGCAGCTCCGGCACCCAGAACGGGACGCGCTCGCGGCCGGTCAGCCAGTCGTGCACGCTGCGTTCGGATCGGCGCAACTCGCGCGCCAGTTGCTTGAGTGGCCGGCCGGCCGCGTAATAGCTGAATTCGGCCGGGTTCCCGTATCGTAGGTTTGGGTATTTCATTGTTTTTGTCCGAAAAAAAAAGCCCGGGGGATCCGGGCTTTGGCATGGTGCGACGTGGGCCTTACAACAACTTTAGGGGTCGGTACAAAATCGCGATTTAACTTCGATAATTCACGTTATGTCAACTACTATAGTCGTGGCGACGTGCATTACGGAGGCTGCACAACCCCACGATTACGGCGGCGCCCAGCCGATGCTCTTCGGCGCATTTGCGACCGTGCCAGTGGGTAAATGTCCGTACAATTCCCATTCCTCGGCCGAGCGCGTATGGACTGGAACCCCGCCGATTTCGATGATGCCGTGGCGAGTCACGATGACACCATGCTTTTCGCCGAACCAGTTGTCCATTTGATTTTCCCAGGCATCTTGCAGCCCGAGGCGTTCCGGCTCTCCGGAATGCTTGCTTGTAACGTGACCGGCTTCGATTGTCGGACCGTTCGCCCAGTTGATCAGGTCCTCATGCTTACGTGAAGGTGGCCGCGTGAATGCCTTGAGTTCGTTTCCCTGCGCGTCGCGCGCGAGAAGGAACCGCAGCGGATGGTTCGCTTCGGTCCAGATCTTTTCCAGTGCCCATTTTCTGAAATCGCTCTTGCAGTCCGTGCCAAGCGGATCGATCCATGAATACGGGTTCGGCGCATACATGTATGGGTTTTGCCCTCCTTTGAGACCAATCGGGTCCTGGCTGACAAAGCTTCCGGTAGCGGGATCGTAGTAGCGATACCGGTTGTATTGCAGACGCGACTCCTCGTCGAAATACTGTCCCTGCAACCTGAGCGGCTGCGTCATTGCCTGGGCGCTGACGCATGCTTCCGCGCCTCCTGTCGGGCCGTAGCGCGTTTCCCAAACACGCCCTCCCTGCAGATCATGCAGTCGCACGGGTGCCCCGTTGGGATCATTCAGGAAGAGATAGGCCGCCCGGGAGTGCGGCAATGCATGTCCGGATGTCCGTGCAGACGCGACATCTGCCGTCCAGTCGCAGTGCACCGTTGCCAGCGGCCGAAACGTCTCCGGGTAGTAGACCCATTCACGCGCAAAAGCACGTGCCGGTGTCTGCCCGGCCGGATCGCCAGGCTTGCCATCTCCTGTGGTGTACTCGCCCACGAGCGCATTGCCGTCCCAGAAGAAGCGACTGGTACGGAACGGCTGCAGTGGATCTTCCTTGCCGGCCGGCCCGACATGTACTGTTTTGCGCACGCGTCGCTGGAACGGATCGTATTCGTACCGTGCTTGGATACGCGCCTGCGTTCCCGCCATGTCGGCCGCCGCCGATCGTATCGCCACCGTTTCCTCCAGTTGACCCGCAGCGTCCCAACGCAACGTCAGGTCCTGTGTGGCGTCATGTCGGCGGATCAGGTTGCCCACGCGGTCGTAGGCCAGATAGTGGCCATCGAATTCGCCTTCGCGGACCCACTGCGTCGCATTGCTGCCGATCGCCGTGCGGCGTTCGCAAACACGCGTCTTCAGTAGGTCGCCCGTTGAATCGCGAAGCAATCGGCGCAGACGCCCCCCGGGATCGAGGTGAGTTGTCAGACGCCCCATCGGATCGTAATGAAACTGCTCGACGTTGTCGTGAGCGGTCCGCCTTTCAACCATCTCGCCATTCGCATCATGCACGTACTCGCATGCGAACAGCACGTCGGTGGCCGTCCGCAGTGTCTGCGACGCAAGCTGGCCACCTGCCTCATGCGACAGTTCGCGCCACAAGTCCGTGCCCAGATGTTCAGTACGGATCCGGCCGAGCGAATCGCGTTCGAGGACGACCGGTGGTGCATCGTCGATCCGGATCGACGTGACCGCGTTCAATGTGTCGTACTCGTAGCGCACGACATGCTCGACGACCTCGCCGCCCGCAGCGAGTCGGGTTTTGCGTTCGATCCGGTTGCCGGATGCGTCATAAGTGCTTGCGATCGTGAAGATATCGCCCTGCGTGTCGTCGCTCTGACGTTCCTCGATTACCCAGCCATCCGCGTCATAGCAAAATTCGACGCGGCCGGCCGGATTCCGTGCCAGTACCAGATCGCCGTGCGGACCGTACGCGAAGCTGTCCGTGCGCACGCCGTCATCATGCCCGGGGGTCGTCGCACGTTTCTGAACGAGGCGGCCGGATCGGTCGTACCGGTATTCGATGGCCTGTCCCAGCGGATCGACGCTGTGGAGCAGTTCACCTGATATCCCGTACCGGTAGCATCGCGTCTGCCCCCAGTAGTCCGTCTCCTCGACGATCCGGCCGACGGCATCGCGTTTGAACCGATACAGTTCGCCGCGTTCGTTGGCGACGCCAATCAGCCGCTGCTCGGTGTCACACCGATACTCCACAACGCCCCCGTCAGGCGCCACCCTCTTGCTGATCTGGCCCAACGCGCCATACTCCAGTTGCGTGAGCTGGCCATTCGGATCGCGAAAGTGCGTCAGGTTTCCGTCGGCATCGTAAGTACAACGGATTTCCTGTCCACCCGGCTCGATTGCCCGCGTCAGGTTACCGTTTCGATCGTATTCGTAGCAGCTCACCTGCCCCATTGCACTGACGGTCTGGATGATATTGGCCCGTGCATCATGGAGGTAGCGGGTGCGCCGGCCGAGCGCGTCGGCGATTTCCGCCAGATTGCCATCACGATCGTAGTCGAAGTGCGTCACCGCTCCTCGCGGCCCCGTATGCGATGCAAGTTGCCCATGACGGTTGTAGTCGTATCGTGAGCTTGCGTGCCCGGGTGTGGTTTGCTCGATCAGCTTGCCGTGCTCGTCCCATGCATAGCGCCACTGCCTGTCGCCCGGGGCGGTCAGGCACACCGGTCGATGGTCCGCGTCGTACTCGGCACGCACAGCGCTCCCGTCCGAAAACGTATGGCCAAGCAAATTGCCGTACGCGTCATACTCCCATGTGGATGTTCGCGCTGCGGGATCGGTGACGCCGTTCGTGCGCCCGTGCGCGTCGTATCGGTAACTCGTTACCCCTCCAAGTGGATCGATCCGCACGACGGGCAGACCGCGCTCGTTCGTCTGCAGGATCGTTAGGTTCCCGATCGAATCGGTGATCCGCGTTTCGCGATGGTCGATATCGTAGGCAAAGCGGTAATCGAACAGTCCATCCTCGCCCCACGCCCGCTCGACTCGCCACACTCCGTCGCGATACGGGCGATAGCTATAACTGAAAGAGATTCCGCGGGGGCTCGTGTGACGGACCATCCGATGATCGTCGGCATACGCGAATCGATGCGCCTGGCCCATGGCGTCGAGGGCTGAAACCAGATCGCGGTTCCGGTCGTGTTCGTAGCGGACGATCGGATGTCCGTGCCCCTCGCTGTCGACCAGCGTCAGCGCGGCGAGTTGGCCTGCGTGCGTGTCGCATTCGATCACGCGCCCGCTCGCCTCCTCGCCCTTCCACTCGACCACGCGCACGAGGCTGCTTTCCGGCCCGTACTCGTACGCCCAGGCATTCCCGTGGCGGTCGGTCATTCTGTTGAGAGGGAGCGCCAGCGCAGCGTTTTCCACAAGCTCCGTCACCGCGCGTTGCCATCCGGCGGGCAACGCGAATACATGTTCGATTCCGGTACGTGTGCGCAGGACGAGCCACGCATCCCGTCGGTACAGGGCATGGCCGTATTGCCAGTCATGGACGTGCGCTGCCCATCCCGGTGCGTCCGGCATCGCATCGAAAGCGGTTGCGTGATCGGGGAAGTACGCAGCGACCCCGGCCGAATCTCCGTTCCGCGTCAGTTCGAGCCGGATGTCGGCGGGTGTCCGCCAACCGATCCCGACGGCGCCACTATGCTTATCGTGACTCGCGTAGTAGCGGTCCCAGACGAGCGGCAGGCGCCCTGTCACCGTGAAATCGTGCTGATGGACGATCACCTCGCCGGTGGTCGAATCGACGGGTTCCGCATCGAGCACCTTGCACCGCAAGAATCCCGATTTCAAATTCAGCTTGTCCGCCAGCGCCTTCGCCCACTTCGACCCTTGAAACGCCTTGAACAACCCCTTCGCCGCCGCAGCCATATTCAAAACCGGCGGCCCCCCGACCATCACCGGACGCCCTGCCGGAATCGGCAGCATCACCGAACTCGGCATGGACGGATAAGTCCGCTCCGTATGCGCGCTGTTATGATCAGGCGGCTCCATGCCGATCGACCAGCAGCTCAGCGCCGGCAGTGCCATGAACGACATCGGATCGTTGTTGGCCAGTACCGTCCGGCTACCCATGTACGACTCCGCGTCATCCGAAGGGATGGGATCCGGCGCAGGCGGAGGTGCAAACGACTCCCCGAGCGGAAAATGCAACCCCGGAACGTGATACGAATGCGTCCCGACCGTGGCCCGCATCAAGCCGTTCACGAATATCGGCCTGCCGGCGGCGCCTCCCATTCCGACGCCTGCGCCGAGCACGCTTCCAATGCTGCTCTGTAGTGCCGCGGCTTGCTGCTCGAGTTTCAGCCCCTCCGCAACGATCGCGTTGACCTGGATATCCGTCAGTTTCCCCGATGCGAACTCGGCGGCATCGTCGAGCTTTTTTACGACGTCCGGATGATCCTCGAGATACTCACTTACCTTCTCCTGGACAATCGCCATCGCGATGCTGCCGACCACGCCCTTCGCCGCCTCGACATACTCGCGCAGATCGAGCATGAACCCGACATGCGGATGCGGCAGGAACACGGGCGTCGGGCTCGGCGCGACCAATACAGAGTGGACATCGATCCCGACGACAGGATCCAGATGCTTGACCGCCAGCAGCCCCACGTCGCCCTCCCCGCTCAGCGTCCGCCGCGCAACGCAGCGACCTTCTCGCTGAGCGCGTTGCGCCGCCGGTCCATTGCACCCAACTGCGAGACCATCCACTCGACCACGAGCGGCAGGTTGCTATTCGCCCGCATCGGTTCGTCGACCATCAACCCCGCATCGAGCGCATTGAACCCGGCCTCCAACGCATGCTCGCGCTCTCCCGCCCGCTCCCAGCACACGGCGCTCATGCGCCACGCCTCGACCGTCATCAGCCCGTCCTTCGCAGCCGTGGTCGATGCCGCCGCACGCTCATAGCAATACGCCGAGTGCGCGTAATCCTTGTGCGTCAGATGCACGCTCGCCTCGCCGAACAACCCGTTTGCAACAAGCTTGTGCCCTGCCGGATGCCCTGCCTCGACCGCGCGCATCCCGCTGCTGGCCGCGCTCCGATACGCATCGATCGCGCGCTCCCGATCGCGCCACTTCAGATACGCAGCACCGGCAATCAAATGCACGACGACACACTGATCAAACCACTGCTCGCGTTCCGCGACCTTCAGCGCAGCCGCACGCAATTCTTCGAGCCGCGACGGGTTACCGCCTTCGATCGTCTCGGTCAGCATCACGAAATGCCGTCTAAACTCACCACTCGGCCCGCGCTCGCCCGATTCCGCCAGCAATTCGCGCGGCACGCTCGCCATCGAATACTTGCCCTGCACGACGCGCACCGAAGCCCGGTGCCGTTGCATCAACGCTGCAAACGGCGCGATATCGATACGCGGCACCACAAAGCGCACGCGCTCGCCAAGCTGCGGAGCGACCGCAATGATCGTCAGCAAGCCATCCATCCACTGCACCCATGCGGCGTCATCCCGCACTTTCGCCGGCTCCAGCACGAAGACCATCGACGGAAAAACATCCGGATGGTGCTGCATCAGGCTATCGGCAACCGTGAACAGATACAGCAAAGGATTCTTGCCATCGTCGTACGGCGCTTGCCAGTCGGCTCGCACGCCTTGCGCATCGGACGCCTCACGCCGGCTGTCGTAGAACGCAATGAGCTCGTCCGTCAGCGCCTTCGCATAGCTCGATTCATTGACGAACGACGCACGCATCGTCCTGACCGCGCACGACGTCTCATCCTGAACCTGGAAATACAGCCGCACGAGCTGCGCATCCGTCTCGTCGGTCTGCCAGATCATCAATCGTGCGTCGCGTTCCTTCGCGAAACTCATCCAGTCCGTATGCGCGTCCATGAACCTGCGCTCCACCGGATTGGTCGGCTGCCAGTTCTGCATTCGTGCGAACCTCCGTCACGGATTCAGTTTCAGGATCGTGCCTTCGACCGTATGCTCGCCCGTCGCCGACGACGTCACCGTCTTGCCGTTCACGCTGTGGGTGTCCGTGCCGGTCGATGCGACGTTGACACCCTGAATCGTGATCGTGCCATTGCTCATCATCACGATGCTCGACTTCCCGCAGACGAGCGCAAGCTGGTCGCCGGCATTGACGAGCACCTGATGCCGCACGCTCGTCGTATGGTTCGCGCCGACGCTGACGGTGTGTTCACCGCCGACCGTGAGCGTATGCGCGTTCGTAATCGTCGACGTGCGCGCACCGATTTCCTCGGTATGCGATGCTGCAACCAGCGTCTTCATGTCTTGCGATGTCGTTTGATAAAGCTGTCCGACGTTCAGCGTCTTGCCTTCGCCGATCGTTTCCGTCTTGCCCTTCGCAACCGTCTCGTTGTGAATGCCGCCGATGGTCGCATCGCGATTGGCGGCAATCGTCACGGTTTCGTTTTGTCCGACCGTCCGCGTTCGATTCCCGACAACCCCATGCGTCTCGTTCGCCCCAATCTGTGCAACCCGGTTCTGCCCGATATTCACCGTTTCGTTCTGCCCGACACTCCGTTGCCGGTTGTTCTTCACCTGCATCGTCTCGTCGTTGCCGACCGTATGCGTATGATTGTTCCCGACAGAAAGCGAATGATCGGCCTCCGTCTCCGCGTCGAAATTCCGTTCCGCATGCATCCACAGCTGCTCAGCGCCCTTCTTGTCCTCGAAGCGGAACGCATTCGCATGCTCGGTCGTCCCGCCCGGCGACGACCGCGACAGCAGCCCGCTCTGCGTCGCACTCCCCGGCAGCCCCCACGGCGGCATCTTTTCGCCGTTATAAACGCGCCCCGTCACGATCGGCTCATCCGGATCGCCGTTCAGAAAATCCACCACGACCTCATCGCCCACACGCGGAATCTGCACGCCCCCAAACCCACCGCCGGCCCACGGGCTCGACACCCGCACCCAGCACGACGAATCCTGGTTGCTCTGTCCATACCTGTCCCACCGGAACTGCAGCTTCACGCGCCCGTATTGATCGGTCCAGATTTCCTCACCCGGCGGCCCGACGACGGTCGCCGTCTGCGGCCCGTTGGTCCGCGGCCGCGGCGTCTCACGCGGCGACCGGAAAGGCAAACTCGACGGCTGCACGAGCATCATTGTCTGATGCACCACAGCCTCCGCGCCCTGATCGCTCGCATAAGCGTTCTCCTGAAAGCGGTACTGGCACCGCACGATCAGGTACTCGCGGTTCTGGTCGGCACGCGGGCAATGCGCGAGCGTGAACAGATACCCCGGCGCGGCGCCGCGCACATCCGTATCGGCGCTCGCGCGCTCGTGCTCGGCCTGCTGTTCCTCGAGCCGCACGCGGCTGTAATGCGCGCCGGGCGCATCGTCGCGATAGCCGCCAGGCCACTCGAACGACGCGAAGCTGTCGTGATCGTGGCCGCGCGGATCGACCTTCTGCGACGAAAGATCGGCGCGCGGCTTCGTATAGTCGTAGTCGGTGGTCTGGTGCTTGCCGACGCTCACCTCCTGCGCAGGCAGCCAGCCGTCGATATGTTCTTCGTCGGCAATCGCGGTGCGGTCGCGCGCGATATACGGAATCGTTTCGTAGCCGGACAGCGCAGCGTGCGACGACATCGCGTCGCTCAGCATCAGCGTATGCGTGTCCTCGGCGTGCCGGAACCAGTAATAGATGCCCTCGAACTCCATCAGCCGCGACACGAACGCGGCATCCGTTTCGTTGTACTGCACGCAATACTCGCGCGGCACATACGATTCGGCGAGGTGGTTCTCGATCGGAAAGCCGTACGTCGACAGCACCTCCTGCACGATCTCGGGCACGGTCTTGTTCTGGAAGATCCGGCAATCGGACCGGCGCGTCGCGAGCCACAGCCATGGGCGCACGACCAGCTCGTAGCCGTAGTGCCGCTCGGCACGCCTGCCCGCAAGCGATGCGCGCGCAACGATCCCGTTCAGGTAGCGCGTCGACTGGTCCTGCTGTTCGATCCGGACGGTCACAGGCTTGCCGAGCATGTCCTTCAGCGACAGGCTGTGGCTGTCCGCCAGCGCCTCGATCCGGAACTCGAACAGCCGGCCGAGTTCGTCGCTGCCGTCGAGCGTGTGGAATTTCAGGTCGTCGCCGTGCGGGCTGTCGAGAGTGAATACGCGATTCACGTCGTTGCCTCCTCGTCGAACCGGTAAGCGAATTCGCCGTCGGCCGCGCTCACCTCGATCGACGCCAGCGTGCGGCCTTCGAGCATGGTCTGCAGGATCGCGCGGCTGATGCGCGGCATCACGGTGTGCGTGAGGATCGCGTCGACCATCCGGCCGCCGGATTCGATCGTCCGGCAGCGCTCGACGATCAGCGCGGTCGCCGCGTCGGTGCAGCGCAGGCGGATGCCGTGATGCGCGTCGATCCGCTTCTCGATCCGCCGCAACTGCAACGCAACGATCCGCGCGAGCGTCGCATCGGTGAGCGGGTAATACGGCACGACGGTCAGCCGGCCGAGCAGCGCGGCCGGGAACACGTCGAGCAGCGGCGCGCGCAGCGCATCGGCGAGCGTCTGCACGTCGGGCAGGCGCTCGGGGTCGCGGCAGAGCTGCATCACGCGATCGGCGCCGACGTTCGACGTCAGCAGGATCACGGTGTGCCGGAAATCGATGTCGCGTCCCTCGCCGTCCTCCATCCAGCCCTTGTCGAACACCTGGAAGAAAATCTCGTGCACGTCGCGGTGCGCCTTCTCGATCTCGTCGAGCAGCACGACGCTGTACGGCCGGCGGCGCACGGATTCGGTGAGTACGCCGCCCTGCCCGTAGCCGACATAACCGGGCGGCGCGCCCTTCAGCGTCGATACGGTATGCGCCTCCTGGAACTCGCTCATGTTGATCGTGATCGCGTTGTGCTCGCCGCCGTACAGCGTGTCGGCCAGCGCGAGCGCGGTCTCGGTCTTGCCGACACCGGACGGGCCGCACAGCAGGAACACGCCGTGCGGTTTCGTCGGATCGTCGAGCTTCGCGCGCGCGGTCTGGATGCGCTGCGCGATCAGTTCGACCGCATGCCGCTGGCCGACGACGCGTTCGCCGAGCGTATCGGCGAGCTTCAGCACGGCCTGCGTCTCGTCGCGCACCATCCGGCCGAGCGGAATGCCGGTCCAGTCGGCGACCACGGCCGCCACCGCGTGCGTGTCGACGGCGGGCAGCACGAGCGGCGCGTCGCCCTGCACGTCGGCCAGCGCCTGCTGAGCGGTCGCGAGGTGTGCCTGGATATCGGCGCGCGTGGCGGCGTCGAGTTCGCGCGACGGATCGTCGTCGAGCAACGCGGTGCGTGATTCGACGATCGCCGCCAATGCATTGCGTTCGGTTTGCCAGCGCACGTCGAGCTGGTCGAGCGCGGCCTGCGCGGCGGCAATGTCCGACTCGATCGCGTCGCGCCGCGCGGCGTCGCCGGTGCCGAGCGCGCATTCGCGCCCGATCCGCTCCTGCTCGACACGCAGGCTGTCGATGCGGCGGCGCGCGTCCTCGATCGGCGCGGGCACCGCATGCTGGCTGACGGCGACGCGCGCGCAGGCCGTATCGAGCAGGCTGATCGCCTTGTCCGGCAACTGCCGGGCGGGGATATACCGGTGCGAAAGCGTGACGGCGGCCTGCAATGCGTCGTCGAGCACGAGCACGCGGTGATGGGCCTCGAGCTTCGCGGCGAGGCCGCGCAGCATGGTCAGCGCGGCCGCTTCTTCCGGTTCGTGCACGTGCACGAGCTGGAAGCGCCGCGTCAGCGCGGGGTCCTTCTCGATGTATTGCTTGTACTCGGACCACGTGGTCGCGCCGATCGTGCGCAGCAGGCCGCGCGCGAGCGCGGGTTTCAGCAGGTTCGCGGCGTCGCCGGTGCCGGCCGCCCCGCCCGCGCCGACGAGCGTATGCACTTCGTCGATGAACAGGATCGCCGGTCGCTCGGACGACATCGCTTCGTCGATCACGCCGCGCAGCCGGCTCTCGAACTCGCCCTTCACGCTCGCACCGGCCTGCAGCAACCCGATGTCGAGCAGGTACAGCGCGACGTCGCGCAGCGACGGCGGCACGTCGCCGGCAGCGATCCGCAGCGCGAAGCCTTCCGCGACGGCCGTCTTGCCGACGCCGGCCTCGCCGACCAGCAGCGGGTTGTTCTGGCGGCGGCGCAGCAGGATGTCGACGATCTGGCGGATCTCGGCGTCGCGGCCGACGACGGGATCGATCTCGCCGGCCCGCGCGCGGGCGGTCAGGTCGACGGCGAAGCGTGCGAGCGCCGAGTCGTCGGCGGGCGCGGCGCGCAACGCGTTGCCAGCCTTCGTAGCCTGCGCGGCCGGTTGTGCCTCGGGCGAGCCTTCGACGATCGATTCGAGTTCGTCGGCGAGCAGATCAGGCACGATGCGCTCGAATTCACGCGTGATACCAATCAGCACGTTACGCAACTGCGGTGTCTTCAGGATCGCGAGCAGCAGCACCGCGCCGCGAATCCGTGTCGCGTCGTATTTCAGCGTCGCATAGACCCACGCGCGTTCGACCGCGTCGTCGATGTGCACGGACAGGTCCGACACCGAGCCAGCGCCGCGCGGCAGCCGGTCGAGCGCGGCGACCAGCGCGCGGTCGATCACGGCTGCGTCGATGTCGAAGCGGCGCAGCACGCGCTGCAGGTCGCCGTCGGGCCGCTGCAGCATCTGCTTGAACCAGTGCGCGAGCTCGACGTACGGATTGCCGCGCAGCCGGCAGAACCCGGTCGCCTGCTCGAGCGTCTCGTAGAGGAACGGATTCAGTTTTCCGAACAGGTTGACGCGGCCGATATCGGACATGGCGGCTCCCGTTTAGGCGGTTTCGCGATGAAGGGGGGCACCGCCACGCCGCACGTCGTAGCGGACGACGAGGTCGCGCGCGGGGCCCGGTTCGAGACGCTGCCCGAGCCATGCGGTGCGGCCGATCCCCTGCCGCGCGCCGAGCGCGATCGCCGGCACCGCGTCGGCCGCCAGTTCGAGCTGCACGTCCCAGTCGAACTCGATGCCGACGTATTCGCGCACCCATTGCGCGAGCTGCCGTGCATGCGGGCCGCCCGGCAGAAAACCGCGGTAGGCGTCGAGCGACAGCGGGCCGAGCACGATCCGGAAACGCGACTGCGCATCGCGCACCGCGACGCCGAGCGCGACGGCGCCGACACGCAACGTCGGCCGCGTCGCGCGGATCGTGCAGCGCTGCGAGCGCTCGATCGCGACCCATTGCGGCATGTGCTCGACGATGCGCGCATCGACGCCGAAATGCCGGCGCAGGATCTGCACGAGCCCTTCCGGGTTGCGTGTGTGCCGCACGAGATGGCCGGCATGGAAATAGCGTGCATGCGGCGCGAGCGTGTCGGCGGTTGCCGTGGCCGAGGCACCGGCTTGCGCGGCCGGCCTGCCGCCGTGCGCCGCGCGCCCGATCAGGCTCGCGATATAGCCGTCGAACCGTGCGCGCTCCGGGCGATCGAGGCTCACCGTCGGCTGCGCGTCGGCCCACGCGCGGTAGAACAGCAGGATCAGCCGGTGATGGAACAGGTCCGCGAACGCGGCGAACGTCGGGTCGTCGTGCTGCGCCGCGCGCTCGTGCGCGTATTCGGTCAGGTGCGTCGGCAGCGGCCCGTTTGGGCCGAACAGCCCGAAACCGTGGATCGCGATGCGCGGCGGCGCGGCGCCGTTCTCGTGCACGCCGGCCAGCATCGACGCCGCGAATGCGAGCGACGGCTGCTGCCCGAGCCGCACCGGCTCGTCGCGCGGCCGCGCGGCATGGCCGAGCGGCGCGCGGCCGGGCGACAGCGCGTCGAGCCAGCGCAGCGCCTGGAACAGGTCGTAGCCGTGCGGCGCGGCCCGCAAGCGAGCCCACCACGCATCGCGGCGGGCGTCGGCGGCGGTCGGTTGCACGCCGGGCGTCGTGTCGCGTTTCATATCGCAGGCCGCCTGCCGATGCGCGCGGGCCAGTGCGCGAGCGTGCCGCGCTGCGCGCTGGTCAGCACGCATTCGGCGAATGCGTTGATCGACACATGGCGTGCGAAGAACTGCTCGAGCACCGCGCCGAGCAGGAACGGGCTGTCGCCGGAGAACGCATGGTCGTCGACGGTCACGTCCACCTGCACGCCGCGCCCGAACATCAGCGGCCCGAGCGCCGGCAGCCGCCGGAACACCGGCGAGAACGCGACGCGCTGCACGCCGTCGATCTGCCGGCGCATCGCGGCATCGGCCGGGTCGGCATGCAGGCCGAGCAGTTCGCGCAGCGCATGCGCGCCCTCGTCGTCGTCGAGATCGGTCAGCGTGTGGCGTGCCAGGCCGAGATGGCGGATCAATCGCCACGCGGTTTGCGCGTCGGCGATCGGCGGGCGCGGCCGCGACGGGCCGCGGATCGCGACGATGCGCTCGACCGGGGCCGACACGCGCAGCGTGAACGTGTTCGCGTCGCCGGGCGGCTGCAGCAGCACGAGATCGCGGTTCGTGCACAGCGTATCGGCGGACAGGTAGCGCATCGTTTCGTCGTACGGCGCGCACTGGCTGTCGACGAGCGACACGTAGGTCTCGCTGCCGACATAGCCGGTGCGCGTGCCGTTCGCGCGCGCCTGCGCGGACACCAGCCGCGGCTCGCGCCGCACCGTGTAGTACGCGCCGTGGTTGCCGTCGTCGCCGGCGAACGATGCGTGAAACGGTCGGAATTCGCGCGACTGCCCGTCGTCGCGCTGCTCGCTTGCGAGCCGCTGCACCGCATAGACCTCGTAGTCGAGCGGCCGGCTGCGGTCGACGACGACATGATGCTCGCGCGCGCCCGGCTGCAGCGGAATCCGATCGGCGCGGCGCGCGAACAGGTTCACGGCCGGCGTGCAGTTCAGCGCGAGATGGCGCGCGTCGACGGCCGCTTCGAGCGCCGCGTCGTGGCGATCGAACAGCACGGTCAGCTCGCACTCGTCGCCGGTCGCGCGCGCGAGCGCGGCGCGCAGCCCGCCGATGCTGAAGAACAGGAAGCGCGCCGGAAACGCGAAATACTCGCGCAGCAGCCGGTAGCCGTGGAAGCTGCGGCCGTCGTCCGGCAGGATCGCCTGCGCCGGATCGAAACCCTCGTGGACGATCGCGTCGGCGTCGAGCGTATGCAGCCAGCGCGGCGGCTGCGCCGGGTCGTGACACACGACGCCGAGCGCATGCGCGGCGATCAGTTCGAGCAGGTGCAGCGCGTCGCGCTCGGGGCCCGCGAGATGGAACGTCAGCCGGTCGAGCGGCAGTTGCGACAGCTTCGCACCGCCGCGCGCCTTCAGCCGGATGCGCAGCGCGCCGCGCACGTCCTGCCGCGCCGCGACGGCGCCGCGCGGCAGCCACGACGGCGCGCCGGTGACGGTCGCATCGGTCAGTTCGAGCGGCCACAGCGTCAGGTCGTGCGCGGTACGGAATTCGCACGCGGTCTGCTCGGACGCGGCCGGTCGCGCGCGCAGCGCGGTGCCGGCCGGCAGCCGCCAGCCCTGTGCGAGGCTGCCTTCGTTCATCAGCGGCGCGAACCGGACGATCGCCATCGACGGCAGCGGCGCGATATAGCCGGGATACACGGCGTCGAGCAGCGCCTGCGTGAAGCGCGGGAATTCGGCGTCCATCTTCAGCTGCACGCGCGCGGTGAGGAAGCTGAAGCCCTCGAGCAGCCGTTCGACGTACGGGTCGGGGGGCCCCGATTCATGCAGCCGCAGCCGCGCGGCGACCTTCGGGAACTGCTGCGCGAATTCGCCGCCGAGCTCGCGCAGGTAAGCGAGTTCGCGGTTGTAGTAGTCGAGCAGGCGCGTATCCATCGCGTCAGGCCCCCGCCGCGGATTGCAGCGACATCGCGCCCGTTTCCAGATCGAGGTCGGAGCGCAGCACGAATTCGAGCGGATGCGGGATCGACCACAGCGTGCCGCGGATCTCGAACAGCAGCACGTTGTGGCGCCGTTCGCCGGCCCGGCCGCCCGGCGCGTCGATCACGCTGCGCACTTCGACGCTGTCGGGCGCGATGCGCGGCTCGAAGCGGACGATCGCATCGCGGATCGACGCCTCGACCGACATCCGCTCGACGCCCGACATCGGCTTGCCGACGAGCGGCCGCATCCCGTAGTTCAGCACCGACGCCTGCGCGTGCGCGAACGCGGCCCAGTCGACGAAACCGTCCTCGGCGTTGCGCGTGTTGAGCAGCCACGCGAGATCGCGCAGCACGGCGGCGCGCAGCCGCTCGGTGCCGATCCATTGCGCGCCGGGCGCTTCGGCCGCGCGCTGCGGCGCGTCGTCGGTGAGCCGGTCGAGCAACGCGGGCTGCAGCCGGTCGCGCAGGCTGCCTTCCCGGCCCTCGCGGCCGTCGCGGGTTCGCGGGTCGTCCATCGTCGTCTCCGTGCGTGCCCGCCCCGTCACATCTCGGTGTTTTCCTTGATGTTCCAGCCGACCGTCACCTCGGCGCCCTTGCCGCCGTTGTCGTTCTGCTGCCAGTACTGCTTCTTCACCTTCGCGGCCTGGAAGCCGTAATGCATCATCAGCCGGTCCGCGACGTCGCCCGGATCGACGCCCGCGACCTGCGCGGACGTGACGAGCACCTCCTGCAGCGTCACGCGCATGAACTCGACCTGCGTGCCGCCCGTCTTGCACGCGGAGATCTCGACCGACGACAGATGCTTGCCGTTCGCGCAGTTTTTGATGATCGCGGGCGCGCCCTTGTCCATGTACGCGGCGACGACGAGATCGTTGAAGCTCGCCTTGCCCGCGTTGCCACCGCTGCCGCTCGCCATCGCGCCCGGCTGGCTCGCGCCCCACGTGAACGACTGGATGTCGGTCCAGCCCTTGTGCTGCGCGTCCGCCGATTCGCCGGTCACGCCGTCCACTTTCATAAACATTGCCACGCCCATTGCCGTCTCCGTTTCGGTTCGAGGTCAGGTTGAATGCCGTGTTGCAACTCATTCGTTCGCCGCTTTCGCGGTCGGCAGCCGCGAGATCAGCCGCAACGACACGGTGAGCCCTTCGAGCTGGTAGTGCGGTCGCAGGAAGAATTTCGACGTGTAGTAGCCGGGGTTGTCCTCGACCTCGTCGACGACCACCTGCGCGGCCGCGAGCGGCTTGCGCGCCTTGGTTTCCTGCGACGAGTTCACGGGGTCGCCGTCGACGTAGTTCATGATCCAGTCGTTCAGCCAGCGCTCCATGTCGTCGCGCTCGCGGAACGAGCCGATCTTGTCGCGCACGATGCACTTCAGGTAATGCGCGAAGCGGCAGCACGCGAACAGGTACGGCAGGCGGCCGGACAGCCGTGCGTTTGCGGTCGCGTCGGGATCGTGGTATTCGGCCGGCTGGTACAGCGACTGCGCGCCGATGAACGCCGCGAAATCGGAGTTCTTCCGGTGTACGAACGGCATGAAGCCGTTCTTCGCGAGCTCGGCCTCGCGGCGGTCGCTGATCGCGATCTCGGTCGGGCACTTCTGGTCGACGCCGCCGTCGTCGGTCGGAAACGTATGGCTCGGCAGCCCTTCGACCGCCCCGCCCGATTCGACGCCGCGGATCGACGAACACCAGCCGTACTGCTTGAACGAGCGGTTGATGTTCGCGGCCATCGCGTATGCCGAGTTTGCCCACGTGTAGCGGTCGTGGTTCGCGGCGTCGGTGTCTTCCTCGAAGTCGAATTCGTCGACCGGATTGGTGCGCGCGCCGTACGGCAGCCGCGCAAGAAAACGCGGCATCGCGAGGCCGACGTAGCGCGAATCCTCCGACTGCCGCAGGCTGCGCCACGCCGCGTATTCGGTGTTCTGGAAGATCTTCGTCAGGTCGCGCGGGTTCGACAGCTCCTGCCACGAATCCATCTGCATCAGCTCCGGCGACGCGCCGGCGATGAACGGCGCGTGCGCGGCCGCCGCGATCTTCGACAGCTCGCCGAGCATCTCGACGTCGGGCGGGCTGTGGTTGAAATGGAAATCGCCGACGAGGCAGCCGAACGGCTCGCCGCCGAACTGCCCGTACTCTTCCTCGTAGATCTTGCGGAACAGTGGGCTCTGGTCCCACGCGACGCCCTTGTAGCGCTTCAGCATCCGCGCGACCTCGTTGCGCGACGCCGGCAGCGCCTTGATCTTCAGCAGCTCGTCGGTCTCGGTATGCGTGACGAGATAATGCAGGCCGCGCCACGCGCCTTCGAGCGTCTGGAACTCGTCGTGATGCAGGATCTGGTTGATCTGGTCGGACAGCTTCCGGTCGATCTCCGCGATGATCTGCTTCACGCTGCCGTACGCGTCGGTCGTCATGCCGACCGTATGTTCGAGCGCCTGCTGCGCGAGCGTGCGCACCGCGCGCTCCACCGATTCGCGCGCCTCGGCCGTCTTCGGCTTGAATTCCTTTTGCAGCAGCGCGGCGAACTCGTCGTGCGCGACGGCCGGCTGCGCGGCGTCGCGCGTGTCGGCGCGGGTTTGGACGGGGTCATTCATCGCGGGCCTCCGGTTGGGTCGCATCGCCGCGCTGCGCGGATTCGTGCGGATTGCGCACGAGCGTCTTCAGCAGGTCGGGATCGTTGATCGCGCGCTCGATCAGTTGTTCGGCGCCGTGCTTGCCGTCCATGTACGACAGCAGGTTCGACAGCTCGGTGCGCGCTTCCAGCAGCCGGCGCAGCGCGTCGACGTTGCGCGCGATCGCGGCCGGCGAGAAATCGTCGATCTGCTCGAACGTCATGTCGACGTTGAGCATCCCTTCGCCCGTCAGCGTGTTCGGCACCTGGAACGCGACGCGCGGCGCGACCGACTTCATCCGCTCGTCGAAGTTGTCGACGTCGATCTCGAGAAACTTGCGCTCCGGCAGGTCCGGCAGCGGCTCGGCGCGCTTGCCAGCCAGGTCGGAAATCACGCCCATCACGAACGGCAACTGCACCTTGCGCTCGGCGCCGTAGGTCTCGACGTCGTATTCGATCTGCACGCGCGGCGCCCGATTGCGCGCGATGAACTTCTGTCCGCTGCCCGCTGCCTTGGTTCTGTCAGTCATCGTCCACTCCTTCACGTCGATCAGGTTGCTCAGTACGTTGCCGCCGCCCGCGCGGCGGCTTCCTTAGTTCGTTCGTTTCATTCGCTTCGCTCGCCGCTCAGCAGGTCCAGTTTCGGCAGGCTCTCCGGCGCGAGATCGCGGATGATTTCGTAGAAGTCGAGTGCGAGCAGCCGCTGCGCACGCCGCAGCAGCAGCGGCGCCGGATGGCTCGGCTCGTGCAGCTCGAAATAGCGGCACATCTTGTCGAGGCCGAGCCGTACGTCGTCGCGGCTCGTTAGCTCGGCATCGCGCCATGCATGTGCGCTCGGCATCGCCGCGGGCGCAACGGGTGTGACGCCGGCCTGCGATGCGTCACCGGATACGGCCTGCAGCGTGGAGCCTGCGCCATCCGGCGCGCCCGGTTGCGATTCGGGCACCGGCACTTCGCGCACGATCCGTTGCAACGCCTTCTCCGCATCGCCTGCATCGGGCGCCCACTCGCGGCCGAGCTTGTCGATCACGCACGCGCGGATCGTGTCCAGCGCTTGCAGCGCGGCGCGCGCGGCGTCGAGCGGCGTCGTGCCGTCGCCGCGCACGGCCGACAGCGCGGCAATCAGGCTCGCGCGGCCACCGGCTTCGTCGCGGCCGTCGAGCAGCCGTTCGGCATCGCGCACGCTCGGGCCGCCGTCGAACAGCGGCTGGCGGCGCGCCGCACGTGCGCAGTCGTGCGCGCCGGCCACGTCGGCGAGCGCGTTCATCCGCGGTGTCGGGTCCGGTTCGCCGTCGGCGTCGAGCCTTGGATGCAGATCGTCCCAGCGGCGCTCGAGCAGGATCGCGACGACCGCGAGCGCGTCCGCATAGCCGGGCATGCCGTGTTGCTCGATCCAGCTGCGCGCGAGGTGTGCGACGACGCGCAGGTCCTTCGTGCGTGCGGACAGCGCCAGCGCGAGCCGCTCGACCGCGCCCCAGTCGGGCGCCTCGGCCGGGATCACGGTGTCGCCGTACTGCTGCTCGGCGCGCGGCGTCGCGCGCTCCTGCAACTGCAGGAACTCGGCGTCGTATTCGAGGTTCGCGCCGCACGGCGCATCGGGCGCGACGTCCGCGAGCAGCCGGCCGATCAGGTCGGCGCGCGGCGACGGCGCCGGCAGAACAGGCGACCCAGGGGAAAGCACGGCGGCGGCGAGTGCCGCCTGGCTGATGTCATTCGAATGCATAGTCGATGTTGATCGGTTTGCTGCCGAAATCGACCGCCACGGTGCGGTGCAACGGCGGCAGCGAGCCGTTGCGGATCTCGATCTGGTAGACGCCCGGCGTCAGCGACACGGAACGCAGCGGCGGGCTCGCGCCGCGCCGCGCGCCGTTCACGTACACGTCGCCCCACGGCCGCACGTTGAAGCGCACCTGGACGGTTTCCTGCGCCTTCGGCGGGCGCTGCTCGGCAGGCAGCACGTTCACGGCGGCGACGGCCGTATCGGCTTCCGACGGCGGCTTCGGCGCCGGGGCGGGCGTCGCCGCCGGTGATGCGGCCGCTTCCGACGGCGACACGCTGACGACGCGCTCCGACGTGTCGAGACTGCCGGCGGGCGCGATGGTCGAGCTGGAGCCGGATTGCGACGGGGCCGGGTTCGTGACGGTGGTCGCGACCTGCGGTGCGGTTGCGGCGGCGTCGACGGCCGGTGTGCTGGCCGGCGCGGCGGCAACTGGCGGCGGCGGAACCTGCGCCGACGATCCGGCCGGCAGGCTCGACGGCGGCACGACGATCGGCGTCGGTCCGTGCTGGGCCAGCGTGGTGTCCGGCGTACTGGCGGGCGACGACGTGCCGGCCTGCGGCTGGCTCGCGCCCGGTGCGGCCTCGTCGGCGACGCGCGCGGGACGCGACAGATAGTTTGCGGCGAGGCCGACGGCGATCAGTGCGACGAGCGCTCCGCCGACGTAGGCCGGTATGCGGCGGCGCGATCCTGCGAATAAGGGGCTGCGTTGGGTACCGGACGGCGCGGATGCCCGGCTCGATGGCGATGCAGCGGGATGCGGTGCGGTCGTATCGGCGGCGCCGGCAGACGCGTACGTGTTCCCGTTCCCGTTCGTGTTCCCGGAATCCGCTGCGCTGTGCTTGCCGATGTCTGCGTCGGCACTCGTGGATCGTGTATCTGCTTCGTGGTGCGTATCGGTTCTTGCGGAGGCCGGCTCCTTTGCACGCTCGGCGTTTCCGTTCGGCGCACCGGATTCAACCGGCTTCTCCGCCGGCTGTGAAGCATGCGAGGCCGACGATGCCAGCGCGCTCGTCGCCGCAATCGTGGCGCCCTCTGCAGCCGCCTTCGATGCTGAAGGCGCGCCGGCCTCCGGCTTGGCGCCGGACTCGGCAGGCGAAGCAGATGCGGTGTTCGTCGGTGCCGACACATCGTCCTGACGCTCAGGCGTTGACGACTGCACATCCGACGCAACCTTGCCCGAAGCCGTCCCGCCCTCGCCGATCGCAGCAGCAGCACCAGCAGCAGCCGACGCGATGCCCGACGCAGCGGCACCCGCCGACGCCTCGCCCTTCCCCTCCCCGCCGCTGCCCGCGTCCCCCACCGGCGACACGACCCCCGCGCCATACCCGGCACCCGTCCGGTCGAAGTCCCGCAACCCGAGCTCCGCCGCGAACGCCGCAACCGATTCCGGCCGATCCGGAATCCGCAGCTGCAGCGCATGATCGACGGCCGCGAGAAACGCCGGGCTGTACACCTCGCCGGCCGGCAACTCGCGCGACGCGAGCGGCCGGTACGTGTCCTTGATGCTGCGCACGACGGCCGCGGGCGGCAGTTCGCCGGTAATCATCGCGTGCATCACCGCGCCGAGCGCATAGAGATCGGTCCATGGCCCCTGGCTGAACGCCGGATCGTCGGTGTACTGCTCGATCGGCGCGTAGCCGGGCTTGATCATCATCGCGCCGTCGTCGACGAGATCGCCGATCCGTTTGCGCGCCGCGCCGAAGTCGAGCAGGATCGCGCTCCCGTTCGGGCGGATCAGCACGTTGTCGAGCGCCACGTCGCGATGGAAGCACTGCGCGCGATGCAGCGTGTCGAGCGCGCCGAGCAGCGCGCCGACGATGGTGCGCAGTTGCGTCTCGCTGATCCGCATGCCGCCGTCGAGCAGCTGCTTGAGCGTGCGCCCCTCGTAGAACGGCATCACCATGTACGCGGTGCCGTGGCTTTCCCAGAAGTGCAGGACCTTGACGAGCCCCGGATGATCGAATTGCGCGAGCAGGCGCGCCTCGTTGAGGAACGCGCCGCGCCCTGCGTCGAACGCCTGCGCGAACCGCTCGGAACGTAGCGACACCGTGTAGTCGCCGCCGCGCGTCGCGAGCATCGACGGCATGTACTCCTTGATCGCGACCGCGCGCCGCAACGTGCGGTCGAACGCGCGATAGACGATCCCGAAACCGCCGATCCCCAGCACCTCGTCGAGCTGCAGCTCACCGAGGCGATGGCCGAGCGGCAGCGGCCGCACCGTGAATTCGGATGCGTCGCCGCGTGTCGCCGTGTCGTACTCGTTGTCTCTCGATCCAGCGTCCTTCATGTCCACCTCTTGAAACCGTGTGCCTTCTGCCCGTCGCTCCCGGCGGCAACCCGCAGACCGTCGGCCGGGCCGCTAGCCGCCGCCGAACAGCGTCAGGAACAGCGCGTTGTCGGGCGTGCCCGTATGCGCATGCGTGCGCAGCGGCGATCCGTCGGCGCGGTTGGTCCACCAGAAGCTGGTGCCGCCGTGCGGATCGAAATAGCCGGACAGCCCCGGCCACGCGGCCGGCGCCGGCTGCTCCGGCAGCGTCGCCGGCATGCCGTCGACGCGTTCCGCATGCCTGCCGCCGCCCGGCACGAGCCGCACGCGTTCCAGTGTCCGTTCGAGATCGCCCGGCGCGCGCGCATGGCGGATCGCGTCGAGCAGCGCATGGCCGACCTGCCAGTAGAACGCGTCGGCGGTGTCCGGCAGCCCGTTCCAGTAATCGGCCGCGCGCATCGGCAGCGTGACGATCACCGGGTAGTAGCGCCCCACGCGGTCGCAGCTCGGCGCGAGGCAGCCCGGCTGCACGCACGACGCGCCGGCGCCCGTCGGGATCAGGAAATTCCATACCGGCGCGACCGTGTAATGGCGCTCGATCTCGTCCGCGCCGCGCTGGCGCATCGCGGCCATCCCCTGCTGGAGCCAGCGTTCCCACCACAGCGCGAGCGCATGCGGCAGCCGGCTGTTCACGAAGTCGCCGGCGCCGGGAATCTTCCCGTACCAGGCCGGCGCGTCGCCGGCGGCGCGCGCGAGCGGCGGTGTGGGGCTCATGGCTTCGGAGGGCATGTAAAGGACTCCATCTGGGCCAGCCTGAACGGGTTGCGGACGCTGCCCGCATTCACCTGCAGCACGATCGGTTTGCCGTCGACCGTGAAGCGCGCAATCATCTGGTCCGAGCCGCGCCCGGCCGACACGGCCGCGCGGTCGAACAGCCGGTGCAGCGCCCACGGCCCGCCGGTCGTGAAGCCGTCGGCCGCGCCGGCCTGCGCCGACACCTGCAGCCGCACCTGGTTGCTGCCGCGCGGGCCCGGCCAGTCCACCGCGCTCTGCACGAGCGGGCCGTGCGCGTAGCGGACGATCTGCCCGTCGACGTCGAGCACCATCTCCGTGATCGACGGGTCCATTTCGAGCGGCTGGATCTGCACCTTCAACTGCGCGGTGCGCGCCCCGCCGCCGAAATACGCGTCGCGGATCACCGCGGCCTTCTCGAACGACGCGAGCATCGCGGCCGCCGACGGGTCGGCGTCCGCATTGCGGTTCGCGAAGCGCCACGGGTGCGACGTCGTATCGACGATCGACTGCAGGTTCTTCTGGAAGAAATCGTCCATCAGGCCGCCCGGCGCGAACATCTGCGCGAAATCCGCCGGTGCGACGTCGCGCGACGATCCGCGCGCGAACGGATAGCGGCCCGCGATCGCCTGCCGGCAGAAGTCGCCGACATTCGCGCCGGCCCGCAGCGCGACGCTGCGCTGCTCGACGGTCGCGACGCTGCCGTTCGCGACGTTCGACAGGTCGTCGAGCACTTCGCGGAACGGCGTCGGCAGGCGGCCGGCCTGCGCGCGCAGCCGCGCGGGCGCGTCGGACGGCGGCGGTTGCGCACCGCTGCGCAGCGCATCGTCGGTGGCCGTCAGGTACGTGTACAGCGCGTCGATCGACTTCAGCACCGCGTCGAATCCCTGCGCCTGGTCGCCGCTGCCCGGCGCGAACGCGCGCAAGCCGGCGAAGTGGCTGTCGACGATCTGCTCGGGGCTCGCGGGCGCCGCCGCGGACGGATTCGCGTCGCTGGCCTGGCCCGCGAAGATCTGCGACAGCGAACTGCGCGCCTCGTCGACCTTGTCCTGCGCACGCGCCGCCAGATTGCGCGCGCCGCCCGGCGCATCGCCGAGCGCCGTATCGCGCGCGAGCGCGACCATCAGCCGCGTGAGCGGCGAATCGGCCGACGACAGCGCACGCGCCACCTGGATGCTCTGCGCGAGCGTTGCGGTGCGTTGCAGCTTGATGTCGGCAAGATAGTCGTCCCAGATCTTCAGGTAGTCGTTCAGGTAGAGCTGGCGGATGTCGCGCGCCCACGCGGCCGCGTCGTTCGGCCCGGGGATCTCCGACAATCCGAGGTTCAGCACCCATACCTCTTCGCGCCCGTATGCTTCGACCTCGCCGGCCAGGCGCGGCGCGAACACGTTGCGATAGCCGTTGCGCGTATAGAGGCCCGGCACTGCTTCCGACAGCGGCTTGCCGCTCTGGCGCCGGAACACCAGCGACGCGTCGGGGCCGACCGCACGCGCGACGCTGAAGTCGAACGCGGACGTCGCCGGGCGCAGCGTGCGCGTGAGCTGCCGGTACAGCCGCTGCGAGAACGGCACCTGTCGCAGCCGGTCGCGCACGTCGGCCACGAGCCGCTCGTTCATCGGATACGGCGACACCGCGACGCGGTTGCCGAACAGTGCGGCGAGATGCGCGCGCAGCGCGGACCGTTCGGCCGGCGAGAAATCGGGCGGCAGCGAGCGCTCCATTTCCAGATCGACGACGGCCTGCACGAATGCGGGATCGTAGTGCGCGCTGTCGTACAGCATCAGGTACGCCTTCAGCGCCGCATACGCGTAGTCGGTTTCGTCGGGCCGCGCGTCGCGCAGCGCGGCTTCCATCCGGCTCGCGGCGATCGGCAGCAGCACGTCGTCGAGCGCGCGCCGGTACACGGCATCGACGGCTTCGTCGATCTTCTCGCCCTGGAACAGCCCCCACCGATATGCGAGCGGCGGATGCTGCAAGTCGACGCCGCCCGCATTCGCGAGCCCGCCGAGCGCGTCGAGCACGGGCAGCAGCCGCGCGATGTCGGACGCGTCGGAGAATTTCGCGCCGGCGATCCGTGAATCGACGGCCGGTACGCGCGCGGCGATCTGGTCGAGATACGTGCGATTGTTCGAATAGCTGCGCAGCCACGCGACCAGCACGGCCACGCATGCGAGCGCAAGCAGCGCGTAGCCGGCTATCCGCAGCACACGCCGCTTCTGATGCCAGCGCAGGTCGCTGCCGGCGAGCGCGGCTTCGCGGAAGATGTGCTCCTGCAGCAGCGACTTCAGGAAGAAACTGCGCCCGGTCGAGCCGACCTGCGCGACCGGCGGCACGCCCTCGATCTTCAGGAAGCGCTTGATGCCGCTCATCACGCGATCGAACGCGGTGCCCTCCTGCGTGCCGCTCGTCAGGTAGACGCCGCGCAGCATCGGCATCGGCTCGAAGCTCGATACGGAAAACACCTCGGCGACGAACTGGCCGAGCATGTCCTGCAGGTCGGCGATCTGCTGCGGCAGCAGGTAGGTCATCTCGCGCTGGCGCGCATCGGTTTGCGCGGCGAGCAGTTCGGGCAGCCCGTCGTTCAGCCGCTGGTGCAGCAGCCGGTATTCACGGTCGAATGCCGCGCGCAGGTCGAAGCCGGGCGCCTCGCTCTGCGCGAGCTGGAACGTGAAGCCCCACACTTGAGCGCATTCCGCGCGGCCGTAGCTGCCGAAATACTCGGCGAAACCCGCGAGCAGGTCGGCCTTCGTCACGAGCAGGTACACGGGAAAACGGATGCCGAGCTGCGCGCGCAGTTCGAGCAGCCGCTTGCGCAGCACCATCGCGTGCTGCGTGCGTTCCGCTTCCGACGCGCCGAGCAGGTCGGCCACGCTGATCGTCAGCATCGCGCCGTTCAGCGGCTGGCGCGTGCGGTATTTCTTCAGCAGGTCGACGAAGCCTTTCCACTCGGCTTCGTCGAGCGCGCGGTTGCCTTCGTGCGTCGTGTAGCGGCCGGCCGTGTCGATCAGCACCGCGTCGTTCGTGAACCACCAGTCGCAGTGCCGCGTGCCGCCCACGCCGCGAATTGCCGCGCGGCCGAACTGCTCGGCGAGCGGAAAGCTGAGCCCGGAATTCACGAGCGCGGTCGTCTTGCCCGAGCCCGGCGCGCCGATGAACACGTACCACGGTAATTGATACAGATACTGGCGCGACATCCGGTCGAACCAGCGCGGCAGGCCCTTGCGCACGGCATCGGCTTGCCCGAAGCGGACCTTCTTCAGCAGCGTTGCGGCTTCGTCGAAGCGACTGCGCAATTCGTCGAGCTGCGCCTTCGCCGGATCGTCTGCGGTGGCCGGCCGCGGCACGGCCTCGCGAAGCTGGTTCAGCAACTGCGCATTGAGGCGACCGGCACGCCAGCTTCGCCACGCGACGCGCGCACCCCACGCGGCGAACAGTACCGCGATCGTCAGCCCGCGCGCCCAGCCGCTTTCGAGTGGCCGGATCTCGGCGAACGCGAACAGCGGGCCCGCGAGCCACACGAAGCACGCGAGCACGACGAGACCGGCGAAGGTCCAGATCTCCCGCGACGGCAACGGCCGGACGAAACGCGCGACAGCCTGGTTCATATTAGTTGGCCCCCTGCGTCGCGCCGACGGCGGCGCTGCCGGGCGCCGGCAGCAGCGTGATCTCGACGCGCCGGTTCAGCGCGCGGTTCGCCGGCGAATCGTTCGGCGCGACCGGATCGAGCGTGCCGCACCCTTCCGCAGCGAGCCGTTCCGGATGGTCGAGCCGCGAGGCGATCATGCTGCGCACGGCCTCCGCGCGTTCGCGCGACAGGTCCCAGTTCGACGCGAAGCGCGCGGTATGCACGGGCGTATCGTCGGTGTAGCCGGTCACGCGCACGTTGCCGGGCACCTTGTTCAGCGCATCGGCGACGCGCGCGAGCACCGGCACGTAGCGGTCGATCACCGACGTCGAGCCGGACTTGAACAGCCCGTCGCCGCGCAGCACGATCACGCTGCGATCGGCGTCGTCGCGCACCGACACGAGGCCGGCCGCGATCTCGGGTGCCAGGAACTTCGCGATGCGCGGCGCGGGCGCCGGACGCGGCGGCGCCTGCGCGGGCTGCAGCTTCGGCACGTGCAGCGCGTCGATCGACGCGAACAGTTGATCCGAATGCCCGGCAAGCGCGATGCGCAGCCCGACGAACACGCCGAAGCCGATCAGCAGCGCGAGCGCCACGCACACCCACAGCGGCACGACGAAGCGGCGCGCGACGTCGCGCGTGACGACGTCGCGCCAGTGCGGCGACAGCGCGGGATCGAATTCGCCGCGCACCGAACGGATCGTCTGCGCGAGCTGGCGGCGCAGCCCGTCGAGCTGCGCGTGGCCGTTGTCGAGCACGCGATAGCGGCCCTCGAAGCCGAGCGCGAGACAGAAATACAGCAGCTCGAGCAGGTCGAGATGCTGGCGCGGCTGCTGTGACAGGCGTTCGAGCAGGTGGAAGAACTTCTCGCCGCCCCATGTTTCGTTGTGGAACGACACCAGCAGGCTGTGCGACGACCATACGCTGCCGCCCCACGGCGTCAGCGCAGCGGCTTCGTCGAGCGCCGTGCACAGGCAGTAGCGCGCGCCGATGATCGCCTCGGACGGCACGCCGGCTTCCTGTGCGCGCGCCTCGAACTGCCGGATCTCGACGACGAGATGCTCGCGCAGCCACGCCGGGTTCGGATGATGGACGGTCGAGCGGATCTGCGGCACGAGGTTGAGCAACGGGTTCGCGGCCGCGACGAGCGGGTTCGTGCCGCTCGCGGCCCAGCGGCCGGGCCGCGGCTGCGTGGCCGTCGGCCCGGCCGCGCCGGAGGTACCGGAGGCGGCGGCCGGATGCATGCCGCCCGGATTCGGCGGCACAAAGCCGCCCGCGCCTGCGCCGGTGGCGATCGAATCGGAAGAACTATTCATCGCGATGCCCGCCCTCACCCGCGGATCGCCCAGAACTCCATCGAGAGCCCAGGGAATTCGCCGGCGAAATGAAATGCGAGACCGCCGGAGCGCGCCAGTTGCTTCCACAGGTCGCTGCCCTTGTCGATCTCGAAGTACGTATGACCCGCGTGATACGGGATCTGCCGCGGTGCGACCGGCAACTGGCGCATCGTGATGCCCGGCAGTTGCAACTGCACCAGATCGCGAATCCGCTCGACCGGCCCGAGCTTCGCCTGCGCGGGAAAGCGCGCGCGCAGGCTGTCGGCCGGCACGTCCGCGCGCACCGCCAGCACGAAGCCGGCCGTGTCGCGCAGCGCCGGGTCGGCCAGCGTCGCGACCCGGATGCCGTTGCCCGCGTCGCGCAGCTCGATCTGGATTGCGTTCTGTTCGAGCACCGTCGACAGCGACCGGCGCAGTTCCGTCATCAGTTCCGCGAAGCTCGTGCGCAGGTCGTCGTGCACGTAGACCGCGAGCGACTGCGGGCGCCGGCCGGCCGCCGTGAACGTGCTCAGGTCGCATGCGAGCTTCAGCCAGTCGCAGAACAGCGCTTCCGGATGCGTCGACACGTGCTGCTGCGCATGCCAGGTCAGTGCGAGATAACGGTTCACGAGCTGCAGCAGCAGGAAGTCCGCGACTTCCGACACGCCGCCGCGCCCCGGCTCCGACAGCCGTTCCGCGAGCGCCTCGCTGCGCTGCGTGAGCAGCCCGTGCAGCTCGCGCGCATACGCCAGCAGCACGGCATCGCGCTGCGCGACGAGCCGCGGCGGAATGTAGCCGTCGTCGACGAGCAGCCGCGCGTCGGTGCGCCGCTCGACGACCCGTGCGACGCCGAGCGCGTGCCAGTCGCCGGTCAGCTCGGCTTCGAGCATCAGCCGCACGTTCAGGCGCCCCGTCTGCAGCAGCGCGGGGCCGAGCGCGACCGCGTTCGCATCGGCCACTTCGTATTCGCGCACGACGTAGCGCGAGACGTCGGTGTTGCCGTTTGCGCCATTGCTACCGTTTGCTGTACCCGCACCGAACGACACCTCCTCGCCGCCGCCGCGCCACAGCGGCAGCGCAAGCACGACGAGCTGATCCTTCGCGTCGGCCGGTACGTCGAGCGGTTCGGGCAGATCGTCCGGATGCGACAGGTCGAACGGCGTACCGTCGCGCATCACGCCCGACGCGGCGCGCAGCGCGACCTTGCCGAGCGCGAGCTGCTCGCGATCGATTTCCAGCGTATCGAAGCCCCAGTAGAACCCTTGCAGCGGCAGGCAGCGCAGCGCGACGTAGCGTTCCCAGTGCCGCTCGAGCTGCTGGAAATGCTGCGGCCGCAGGAACATCCCCTCGGTCCATACCACGCGCTGGCGGAGGGCCGCGACCGGCGTCGCGGACATCGTCGGTTCGGTCATGGGCGCCCCTGCGCGTCGTTCAGTGCGATGCCGCCGTTCCGGACCGCGATCGACAGCTTCAGCTCGCCCGGCGACGTCTGCCAGAACTTGTAGAGGTTGAGCTGCTTCGCGCGCGGCAGCGGCACCGTCAGCCGCCAGCGGTTCTTTTCGAGCATCCGGTATTCGGCGACGACACCGATCGCGCCGGCCTCGACGTTGCCGCGATAGTGCAGCGTGCGCGATTCGCCCGGCCGCAGGATCACGCGGTCGGTGCCGAGCAGATCCGCGCCGAGTACGTTCCCGGGCTTGTCCTGCAGCGAGAAGAAATCCGCGCTGTCGAACGCCGACGCCGCGCGAAGCTGGAACACCTTCAGCACGATCGGCGAAGGCTTGCGATTCATGTCAGGGTTGACGTCCGGCGCAACGTCGACCGTGATCGCATACGGCACCGCGGCTGCGTGCTCCGTCGCGCCGCACCCCGGAAACAGCAATACGCATCCCCATACGATGAAACTGCTCGACCGCCATTGCATATTCCACCCTCGCCACCCAATAGCCATCCGCCGGTTGCCGAGTTCGAAACCGGTTGATCGGATTAAAAAGGGACAATTAATTGACCGGTAATTATGTGTTTGGCATATCCTTCCGCTGAAATTTTTTCCGGCAAATTCTTATCGTAAAAACCGGGGCAAATCATCCTGGATTTATGAAAGTTGAATTGTCGAGGTGAAAGGTAATTGAATTGAGATTGGTTATTAATCGAAAAAACTTACCCGACCGGTTCGCCGTGGCGGCCCGGTTCTATTGCATGGACACCTGTCGGATGGGCGTGGGGCGCAAGCCAGCCGGCCGCCGGGCAAGGGATGCTCGCGACACTGATGGTGTGCCAGGCTGTTCGTGCCGCCCGAACGGACGGTCCGGTTTTTCGTGCATTGCCGAGCGCTGATAAAACAACTGACGAATCCGAAAAACACAGCGAACTATAGGTCGTTTTTTAGGATTAACAAGTGCTGAAGTTCGTAGTCTATTTTTCGATTTAAATGGAATCGGATCGTCCAGTTGAAACAAAACGTAACAGCGGCATCGATGCCGATGATTGGCACTAGAATCCAACAGCGCTTGTGTGCCACCTTTCACATCTTCCAATTACGCCGAATTTTCATTTCAAAAATGAAAGGCCGTTCATTGCTCGTTATTTTCCTCGGCGCCTTGTTGCTGGGGGCCGGCGGGTGCGGCACGTCGCCGACCCGGTCGGCCGCGCATGCGACGGTCGACAGCGCGCGCGCCGCGTACGCCGCCGGCGACTACGGGCGCACGATCGCGCTGCTGAGCCGCGCGAAGGAGATTGACGGTGCCGACACCGACACGCAGGTCGCCGCGCACAAGCTCCTCGCGTTCAGCTATTGCGTGACGAATCGCGTCGCGCAGTGCCGCGCCGAATTCTCGAAGATTCTCGACCTCAACCCGCGCTTCGACTTGTCCGCCGCCGAGAAGGGGCATCCGGTCTGGGGGCCCGCGTTCGAGTTCGCGCGCCGCAGACATGCGTCGTCATCCTGAACGAACCGGTTTCCACGCGAGCGCTTCATCCACCGAGCGACGTATGACATGCAACTGATCGTGATCGAACATGCCGGCGAACCGGTCGAAAACGACTCCTGCGAAGCCGTCGTGTTTCACCCGCCGGGCGGCACCATCGGTCGGGCCAGCGACAACCATCTGGTGCTGCGCGACGACACGCGGCAGATTTCGCGGCTGCAGGCGCTGCTGCAGGTCGGCGACGACGCGTGCCTGCTGAAGAACCTGAGCAGCGTGTCGACGATCGAGGTGAATCGCGAGCCGGTCGGTTATGCGCAGGAACGCCCGCTCAACACCGGCGACATCATCCGCATCGGGCCGTACGTGCTGCGGGCCGAACGCGACGACGGCAGCGACGCGCCGGTCATCGACATGGCGCCCGATACCGGCGGCGTGCACGTCGACAGGCGCGGCGCGCCGGAGGCGGCCGGATCGGCGCCGCCTTCGCCGCCCCCCTCGCCCTCGCGCGACGACACGAAAGGCGCCGGCAACCGGCTGTGGGCGCTGCTCCAGGATCGTCTCGCCCCGCGCGGCAAGGCGGCGGATGCCGGCGCCGGGCCGGGCGGTCCTGCCCGCGCCGATGCGGCGCAGCCGGCGAACCGTGCCGCACGGCACGCCATGCCATCCGCGCCGTCGCAGCGCGACCTGGATCAGCTATCGACCGATCCGCTCGACCTGTTCGCGCAGTCGTCCGGCGATATCGGCGCGGCGGGCACGGCGCCGTCGGCCGATCGACGCAATGCGGATCGCGAGGCGTCGTCGTCCGCGACGCAGGCGGACCACGCACCCGAGTGGACGCAGCACGTGCGCGTGCAGCCGGCGGCCGCGCGCGCCGACGTGCGTCCGGCCGACGAACCGGCGCCGCAGGCCGCGCGTGCGCCGGCGCCACCGACACCCGACGAATTGCTGAACGCGTTCTTCGAAGGTGCGGGGCTCGATACGGCCGCCGAATCGCATCAATGGTCGGCCGAACAGCTCTACATCGCGGGCCAGTTGCTGGCGCTGTTCGCGAACGGCACGGTCGAGCTGCTGTCGTCGCGCAGCATCCTGAAGCGCGAGGTGAAGGCGCACATGACGATGCTGCTCGATCGCGAGAACAACCCGCTGAAGCTGCTGCCGGACGGCGGCGCGGTGCTGCGGCAGATGTTCGGGCTGCCGCTGCCGGGCTTCATGTCGCCGCAGAGCGCGGTCAGCGATGCGTTCCAGGATCTGCACGCGCACCAGATCGGCATGGTCGCCGGCATGCGAGCCGCGCTGATGGATCTGCTGACGCGCTTTTCGCCGCAACGGCTGCGCGAACGCGACGATGCGATGCGCTGGTACGAGAAGCGCGTGCCCGCGCTGTACAAGGCGCGGATGTGGGATCGCTACGCGGCGACCCATCGCGATACGGTGTTCGCGATCGAGGACGATTTCGCGTCGGTGTTCGGCAAGGCGTTTCTGGCGGCGTACGACGCGGAAGTGGAGAGCTATCGGGGGAGCGGCCGGCATTGAAGGGGCCGATGCCGGCCGCGTCGCATGGATCGCGCGACGACCGTCAAGCCAGCGGCGGATGAACCGCCTGCTTCAAGCCGCTCGAGTAGTGCTTGTAGTCCCAGGCCACGCTATCGCCGGGTTGCAGCGTGTAGACCGCACATGAGACGTCGGGCATCCGGCCGTTGACGAAATACACCCACCAGTAGCCGTTGCCGCCCTGGTTGGCCTCTACTCCACCCAAGGCCGTAATGAACAGGCTCGCGCCTGAACCCTGCGATTGCGGGTTGAGAGCGGGCGACACGCCGTCGGCCGTCAGCAGATCGAATACGGTTGTCACGCCGGGGGCAATCGCGATGCTGTCGTTCGCTTGCCACGGCGGATTGTGAAATTCCGAACCCCAATCGACGAATTGATTCGCTATCGAGTTGGCCATGAAGATATCTCCGTAATGGTGGTTAATGCCTGAACTGCGCCCCTCTGCTCTTTTTCTTTGTTTGTTGAAAGTGCCAGGTTCTGACCTGGGTGCCTGAAAGCTGTATCGATCGTTTGCCGATCGCTCAATTCAAGCCGATCGCCGAATCACAGGCAGACTGTTTCAATCAGATGGCGTCGCTCGGTGATTGTTGCAAGTTCTGTCAGCATGATCCCCGTTTCGTATGGCGCATTTTCCGTTCTTCTATTACAGGCGCCTTTGCCGTCCGTGAAATCCTGATATTCGTACTGATCGGAGATTAGGCGATGGACCGCCCCCCCGCAATGACAGTCACTCGACTGGTCCGGGTTTGCTTCACCGCGGACGTTGCTCGTCACGACAAACAAAGGAACCCCGACGATCATCGGTGCCAACGGCGCGCTCGGTGTGGCGACTGCACGGTTTCGCCCGCGATGGCTGAAAAGTCATTTCCCGTCGCTTTAAAAAGATGGGCTTCAAACCGTGTCGCGCGTTCAGGATTGTCCCACTCGAGCCGGTCGTTGTTCCGCACGGATTGGCTGGAAGTGCGTCAGACAGGTGTTGAATGCGCGTTGGGAACTGGAATCTACTATTGAAGGGCCGTCGCCCCCATTCGACAGGGATTACGGACGATATTTTTCCCTGTTCCTCGTGCCGGGTTCTACACGAATTTCCTCACTGCTCAATCAAGAAGCGAGAATGAATGTCATTGGCGCCCGCATGCCGGAAGACAAGCACGATACCCGCACGATCGCCGTAACCTGCTCGGATGGCGGTCGCTACGTGATCGTCGTGGACGAGGCAACGATCACTCCGTGATCTGGATTCGAACCTGTCCGCATTTTTGTGGGCGAGGCAGTTGAAGAGCCTATGGCGCAATCGTCATTTCTCCATTACGCGCGCGTTGTCGTCCGTGAAAATCCCGATACTCGTATCGATCAGAGAATAGCCAATGGACCGGCGGCCCGTGATGCCGCTCGGGCGTGACTGACGCACAGCGCCCCTCCGCTCCCCGTGCAGGTCACAACCGCTCGCCCCGAACGTCCCTTCCTCCTGTGTCCTTCGCCCGATGATGTCGGGCAGCGCTTTCGGCCCATAGGCCGTCTGCGTGTGCCTGCTTGTCGTTGACGCATGCCCGCTCGTGGGCCCTCTCCCATCCACGAAATCACTGGAGCCCGTTCATGGATATCGATCGTAAACTTATCGGCGGCACCCTGGGGATCGCCGCGTGTTCGTTTGCCGCCGCACTTTCTTTCGCCACGCAGGCGCAGGGGGCGACGGCCTGCTATGCCGTCGGCATGCGCGGAGGGCCGCTCTACGTGACGTCGGATGTATTGCGCGACGCCGCGCTCAAGGTCGCGAACGCGCGAGTCACCGCCGCCGGGAATACGTCGTTGACGCCGGTAACGCCCCCGCCCGACCCGAAACGTTGCGACGGGGCGAACGATCACCTTCCTGCAGAGGGTCCCGGCCCCCGCAACTACTTCGGCAATGTCGTGAGCCCGTTGAAGTTCCTGCGTCTCGCAGCCTATCAATGCGCGGGAACAGGAGGCCAGAGTCAGTTCTTCTCGATGAACCAGGCCATTTATTATCGCCAGTGCGGCGGCGGGCAATACTCGAACTACATTCACTTCTGGGGACGCGCGTACGGGAACCCGAGCACGTGTTTCGCCAGCGACTACCCGACGATGTTTGCCAGGGCCACCAAAGACAGGAAGCAGGCGGACCTGCTCAACGCGATGAAGACGGTTTACTCGGGCGGCCTGAGCGGAACCGCCGCGAACGATCAGGCGCTCGGCAACGCGATGGCGGCGATCCTGATCGCTGAAAGCAATCGCGACTATCTGGTCAATCTCGAGAACTACATGCTGATGGACCTGGCCGACGTGAAGAAGGCCACGCCGGAGCAAATCATCGGGGGCCACTGCGTGCCGGATGCCGGGTCCTGCCAGAACCGCGGCGAGTCGCAGAACGGCAAGCACCCGATCGCGTGGGGCGGAGCGCAGGAAGCGATGATGGTGAACGGCTGGGGCCAGGCGGCAGGTGCCAATAGCCGCTTCGGCATGATATTCGAAGGCAATCTGTCGGCCGAATGGGCAGTCGCGAAAGGAAAGGTCGCAAGCGCGGAGGTCGCCCAATGCGGCGCGGTTCCGCGAACCTACGGAGATCTGAACCCCGGCGAGCAGGACGCAGTGAAAGGCGTCTTCGAGGGCATTCTGCCGGCCCGCTGAGATTCGCCGCGCTCAACGCGCCAAGAAAAGGCCGCCGCCCCCATACGCGGAAGCGGCGGCCTCGCTACGCTCAACCGGTTGTCAGACCGCCATCACCGTCACCGACTTCGTCACGAGATACGGCTCGAGCGCTTCCGGCCCGCCTTCCGACCCGTAGCCCGAGTCCTTCACGCCGCCGAACGGCATTTCCGGCCACGGCGTGGCCGGCTGGTTGATCCACAGCATCCCGACTTCGAGGCGCTGCGTGAGCAGGTGCACGTTCGCGAACGAACGCGTGAACGCGTAGCCGGCCAGCCCGAACGGCAGACGGTTCGCTTCCGCGATCGCGTCCTCGAGCTTGTCGAAGCCGCGAATCGCCGCGACCGGGCCGAACGGCTCGTTGTTGAACACGTCCGCTTCGAGCGGCACGTTCGCGATCACGGTCGGTGCGAAGAAGTTGCCTGCCGAGCCGATCCGCTCGCCGCCCGTCTCGATGCTCGCGCCGACCTTGCGCGCGTTCTCGACCACCGACGCCATCGCGGTCAGCCGGCGCGGGTTCGCGAGCGCGCCGAGCGTCGTGCCTTCCTCGAGGCCGTTGCCGATCTTCAGCCCTTCGGCGTGCTTGACCAGCGCGCGCGTGAACGCGTCACGGATGCTGTTGTGCACGAGGAAGCGCGTCGGCGAAATGCACACCTGCCCCGCGTTGCGGAACTTCGCGCCGCCGGCGGCCTTCACCGCGAGGGCGACGTCGGCGTCCTCGGCGACGATCACCGGTGCGTGCCCGCCCAGCTCCATCGTCGCGCGCTTCATGTGCTGGCCAGCCAGCGCGGCGAGCTGCTTGCCGACCGGCGTCGAACCCGTGAACGTGACCTTGCGGATCACCGGGTGCGGGATCAGGTACGACGAGATTTCAGCCGGATCGCCGTACACGAGGCCGATCACGCCGGCCGGCACGCCTGCGTCGACGAACGCGCGCAGCAGCGCGGCCGGCGATGCGGGGGTTTCCTCCGGCGCCTTCACGAGGAACGAGCAGCCGGTCGCGAGCGCGGCGCTCAGCTTGCGCACGACCTGGTTGACCGGGAAATTCCACGGCGTGAACGCGGCGACCGGGCCGACCGGCTCCTTCACGACCGTCTGCTGCGCGCCGAGATTGCGCGGCGGCACGATCCGGCCGTACACGCGGCGGCCTTCGTCCGCGAACCATTCGATGATGTCGGCCGCCGACAGCACTTCGACGCGTGCCTCGGTGAGCGGCTTGCCCTGTTCCTGCGTCATCAACCGAGCGATCGCGTCGGCGCGCTCGCGCACCAGCGCGGCCGCCTTGCGCATCGTCGCCGCGCGTTCGTGCGCGGGCACCTTGCGCCACGTTTCGAAGCCGCGCTGCGCGGCGGCGAGCGCGCGGTCGAGATCGGCGATGCCCGCGTGGGCCACCTTGCCGATCGTGTTGCCGGTCGCCGGGTTCACGACGTCGATCGTCTTGCCGCTCGCGGCGTCGACCCACTCGCCGTCGATCAGCAGTTGCGTATCCGTATAAGTCACGTTAGCCATCCAGACACCCCTACATTGCGTCGATAAAACGCGCGCTGCCGCGAGCGGCCGCGCGCCGGTTGACAGAAAGAGCAAAGCCGCCGGGGCTGGCAACCACCCGGCGGTGCAGACGGCAGGCACACCGGCCTGCCGTCGTCCCGCATGGGGCCGCGCTCAGTGCGCGGCCGCCGTCGCCTTGCGGAGTTTCGCAACGTCCGCCGCCTGCACGGCCGGCGCGCCGTTGTTCCAGCCGGCGCGCATGAACGTCAGCACGTCGGCGATCTGCCGATCGTTCAACTGGTTCGAGAACGCCGGCATCGGATACGCGGAAGGCACGCCGTCGATCACGAGCGTGTCGCTGCCGTTCAGTGTCACGTTGATCAGTGACGATGCGTCGGTTTCGAGCACGTTCGGATTGCCGGCGAGCGGCGCGAGCAGCGGCGCGTAACCGCGCCCGTCCGCGCCGTGGCAATGCAGGCAGTAAGCGTTATACACCTTCGCGCCCGGGTCGGCTGCCGGCCGGCCCAGCACCACCTGCGTCGGCTTCGGATCGTAGCTGTATGGCGGCGCGCCCGTGCCGCCCGCGGCCGGCAGCGATTTCAGGTAGCGGGAAATCGCGGCCAGATCGTCGTCGCTCAGCGCCTGCGTGCTGTGGTTGATCACGCTCACCATCGAGCCGAACGCGGTCGCGTGCCGGTTCGCGCCGGTCTTCAGGAACTGCGCGACGTCGGCCTCGTTCCAGCGGCCGAGCCCCGTGTTGTGCTCGCCGGTCAGGTTCGACGCGAACCAGTTGTCGATCGCCGCGCCCGACAGGAACGCCGTGCCGCCTTCGTCGAGCGCCTTCTCCTGGAAGCCGACACCGCGCGGCGTGTGGCACGACCCGCAGTGTCCGAGCCCCTGCACGAGATATGCGCCGCGGTTCCACGCCGCATCCTTGCCCGGCTTGTCGGCGTATGGCGTCGTGTCGAGGAACACCGCGTTCCACAGCGCGAGCGGCCAGCGCATGTTGAGCGGCCACGGGATGTCGGACGGCCGGTTCGCCTGCTTCACCGGTTCGACGCCGTGCATGAAGTACGCGTACAGCGCCTTCACGTCGTCGTCCTTCAGCTTCGCGTACGACGGATACGGCATCGCCGGATACAGGTGACGGCCGTCCTTCGCGACGCCCTTACGCAACGCGCTCTCGAAATCGGCTTCCGTATAGCCGCCAATGCCCGTGTCCGGATCGGGCGTGATGTTGGTCGTGTAGATCGCGCCCATCGGCGTGGCCATCTTCAGGCCGCCCGCGAACGGTGTGCCGCGCGGCGCGGTATGGCATGCGACGCAATCGCCGGCTTTCGCGAGATACGCGCCGCGCGCGACGAGCGCGCTGTCGGCCGGTGCCGCCTGCGCAGCGTAGGCGGCCGTGCCGGCCAGCAGCGCGGACAGTGCGAGCAGCGATGCACCGAGCGTGTTCAGGGTGAGGTTTCGCATGTTCGTCTCCCCCTCAGGCCGTCTTCAGCTGGTTGCCGACCGGCAGCTTGCGCAGCCGCTTGCCGGTTGCCGCGAAGATCGCGTTCGACAGCGCCGCCGCGGTCGCGGCCGTGCCCGGTTCGCCGATCCCGCCCGGCGCTTCGCCGCTCTTCACCAGATGGACTTCGATCGGCGGTGTCTCGTTGATTCGCATCATCCGGTAGTCGGTGAAATTGCTCTGCACGACGCGGCCGTCCTCGATCGTGATCTCGCCGTACAGCGCGCCCGTGATCCCGAAGATGATGCCGCCCTGCACCTGCGCCTCGATCGTGTTCGGATTGACGAACATCCCGCAGTCCACCGCGCACACGACGCGCTTGACCTGCACCTCGCCGTCGTCCACCGCGACGTCGATGACGATCGAGAAGAAGCTGCCGAACGCGTGCATCACCGACACGCCGCGCCCTTGCCCCTTCGGCAGCGACGGCCCCCAGCCGGCCGCCTTGGTCGCGACGTCGAGCACGTTGAGCGCGCGCGGCGTCTTGCCGAGCAGTGAGCGGCGGTATTGCACGGGGTCGGTCTTGGCCTGCGCGGCCAGTTCGTCGATGAAGCTTTCGACGACGAAGGTGCTGCGCGTCGGCCCGACGCCGCGCCAGAACGCGGTCGGCACGTGGCGCGGCTCCTGCCGCACGTAGTCGATCAACTGGTTCGGCAGGTCGTATGGCAGGTCGGTTGCGACCTCCACCGCGTCGGGATCGACGCCGTCCTTGAACGCGGGCGGCGCGAAGCGCGCGAGAATCGACGAGCCGACGATCCGGTGCTGCCACGCGACCGGCTTGCCGTTCGCGTCGAGGCCCGCCGAGATCTTGTCGTAGTAGTACGGGCGATACATGTCGTGCTGGATGTCCTCCTCGCGCGTCCAGACCACCTTCACCGGCGCGCCGACCTGTTTGGCGATCTTCACCGCCTGGCCGATCATGTCCGTCTCGAGACGCCGGCCGAAGCCGCCGCCGAGCAGGTGGTTGTGCACGACGATCTTGTCGGGCGGCAGGCCCGTGAGCTGCTGCACCGTATCGCGCGCCCGCGTCGGCACCTGCGTGCCGACCCAGATTTCGCAGCCGTCGCCGCGCACGTGCACCGTGCAGTTCACGGGCTCCATCGTCGCGTGCGCCAGGAACGGCTGTTCGTAGACGGCGTCGATGCGCGTCTTCGCGTTCGCGAACGCCTTGCCGACGTCGCCGTCCTTGCGCGCGACCGCGCCCTTGCCGTTCGCGGCGGCCTGCGCGAGATCGGCGACGATGTCCTTCGTCGACACCTTCGCGTCCGCGCCTTCGTTCCACTTCACGACGAGCGCCGACGCGCCGCGCTTCGCGGCCCACGTGTGATCGCCGACTACCGCGACCGCGTTGTCCGCGCGCACGACCTGGCGCACGCCGGGGATCTTCTTCGCGGCCGTGTCGTCGACGCTTGCAACCGTGCCGCCGAACACCGGGCTGTTCACGATCACCGCGTACAGCATGCCGGGCAGGCGCACGTCGAGCCCGAACTGCGCGGTGCCGTCGACCTTCTCCGGCGAATCGAGCCGCTTCGCGGGCGTGCCGATCAGCTTGAAATCCTCCGGCTTCTTCAACGCGACGTCCTTCGGCACCGGCAGCTTCGCCGCGGCGTCGGCCAACTGGCCGTACGATGCGCGCCGGCCGCTCGAAGGATGCTGCACTTCGCCGTTCGCGGCGCGACAGGATGCCGGATCGACATTCCATTGCTTCGCGGCCGCCGCGACCAGCAGCGTGCGCGCGGTTGCGCCCGCGCGGCGCAGCGGTTCCCATGCGTAGCGCACCGACGTCGAGCCGCCGGTGAGCTGGCCGCCGAGCAGCGGATCGAGGAACAGCTTCTCGTTCGGCGGCGCATGATCGAGCGTCACGCTCGACAGCGGCACTTCGAGTTCCTCGGCGATCAGCATCGGCAGCGCCGTATAGACGCCCTGCCCCATCTCGACCTTCGGCATCACCAGCGTGACCTTGCCGCCGCGGTCGATCTGCACGAACGCATTCGGCGCGAACACGCCGGCGCGCGCGGTTTCATCGCCGTCGCCGCCGATCACCGAACGGCGCGTGTCGTCGCCCGCCGCCGGCAGGCTGAAGCCGAGCAGCAAGCCGCCGCCCGCCGCCGCGCCGAGCGACATGCCGAGCTTGAGAAACCCGCGGCGCGACACGCCGGCGCCGGCCGCTTGCCCGGCGGCCTTGCCTGCTTCGATCAGTCCTCGCGACATGTCACGCTCCCTTGGCGGCTTGCTTGACCGCCGCGCGAATCCGGTTGTACGTGCCGCAGCGGCAGATGTTGCCGGCCATCGCCGCGTCGATGTCGGCGTCGCTCGGGTTCGGGTTCGATGCGATCAGCGCGGTGGCCGCCATCACCTGCCCCGACTGGCAGTAGCCGCACTGGACGACGTCGAGCTCGCGCCACGCCTGCTGGACCTTGTGGCCGGCCGGCGTCGCGCCGACAGCTTCGATCGTCGTGATCCTGCGGCCCGCGACGGCCGCGACCGGCAGCACGCACGAGCGCGCGGCGACGCCGTCGAGATGCACGGTGCACGCGCCGCATTGCGCGATTCCGCAGCCGAACTTCGTGCCGGTGAGGCCCACGACGTCGCGCAGCACCCAGAGCAAGGGCATGTCGTCGGGGGCGTCGACCGTGCGGTTCTCGCCGTTGATGTTGAGGGTGACCATTCAGCCTCCGGGGCCGTTGTATTGGGGAAGCGGCGCGCATGGCGCGCCGCGCGGGTCGTCGTTGTCATCGCCGTCGCGCGGTGCGCGACGGGTGCCGCGCGGCCCGGATGGGGACGGGCCGCGGCGGTGGTCCTGCGTCGTTACTCGGCCACGTCGATGCCCGACAGCACCTTGATCACCGGCGGTGCCGTGAACCAGTCGGCCGACTTCGTACGGAATTCGCCGAAATACGGGCTGGCGAGGTGTGCGTCGAATGCGGCCTGGTCGTCGTAGATCTCGTACAGGTGCAGGTTCGGCGAGCCGTCTTGCTCGCGGAACAGGTCGTAGCGCCGGTTGCCCGGTTCGGTACGCGTCTTGACCACCATGCTGCGCAGTTCGGCCTCGGCGGCCTGCGCGTGTTCGGGTTTCAGGAACAGCGAAGCAATCACGTGAAGCGCCATCTTGTCACTCCTTTCGAAACGGAATCGAGCATGCCACAAGCCGGCGTCGCGCGACGCCAGCGTGCAACCGTGGTGTGTTTGTGTTGCCGTGCCGCAGCATCAGGCCAGTTCGTCCGGGCCCACGCGCACGACGACCTTGCCGAAGTTCTTGCCGGCCAGCAGGCCGATCAGCGCTTCGGGTGCGTCAGCCAGGTCGGGGACCACATCTTCCCGCGTCTTCACCTTGCCCTGCGCGACCCATTCGCTCATCTCCTTCAGGAACGGCGCATAACCGGTCGCATAGTGATCGAGGATGATGAAACCCTGCACGCGGATGCGCTTGCGCAGGATCGCACCCATCAGCGCCGGCACGCGATCACGGCCGGTCGACACTGCGGTGTCGTCGTATGCCGCGTCGTTGTAATGCGCAATGATTCCGCACACGGGCACGCGCGCATGGTCGTTGAGCAGCGGCCACACCGCGTCGAACACGGCCCCGCCGACGTTCTCGAAATAGACGTCGATGCCGTTCGGACAGGCTTCCTTCAGCTTTGCGGCAAACGCCGGATCGCGGTGGTCGACGCACGCGTCGAAGCCGAGCGTGTCGGTCACGTACGCGCACTTGTCGGCGCCGCCCGCGACGCCGATCACGCGGCAGCCCTTCAGCTTCGCGATCTGCCCGACGACCGAGCCGACCGCGCCGCTGGCTGCCGCGACGACCACGGTCTCGCCGGCCTTCGGTTCGCCGATCTTCAGCAGCCCGGTGTATGCGGTGAAGCCCGGCATGCCGAGCACGCCGAGCGCGTACGACGGATGCGCGAAGTCGCGGCCGAGCGGAATCAGGTCGCGGCCGTCGGACAGCGCATAGTCCTGCCAGCCGGCGCCGGCAACGACGAGATCGCCTTCGCGGAACGCCGGCAGGTTCGACGACACGACGCGGCTGACAGTGCCGCCAACCATCACGTCGCCGAGTTCGACCGGCGCGGCATAGGACGGCGCGTCGCTCATCCGGCCGCGCATGTACGGGTCGAGCGACAACCAGACCGTGCGCAGCAGCACCTGGCCGGCGCCGGGCGTCGGCACGTCGCCGGATTCGGTGCGGAAGTTGCCCGGCGTCGGCGCGCCGACCGGGCGCGACGTCAGGATGATCTGGCGGTTTGCGGTCTTGCTTTGCGGCATGTGAGTCTCCGTCAACAGGAATAAACGTGCTTCGTGGGCACGATCGGATCAGGGATGGACCGACAGAAGGCGCGCACGCGTGGCAGCGTCGGCGGTCAGGCCGGCGTGGTTGCACGCGTGCGGTTGGAACAATCGGGACAGAGTAACGCGGAGCGAGGTATTCGTCATGCGTGGATAAGTAGACCAGTCGTCTAGAATCGGGGCAAAAACAAGGCGCGCCGATGCGCGCCCGGGTTACGACTGCGCTCCGTCATGCGCGGCCGGCGGCAGGTTCAGCATGCGCCGCGTTTCGGCCATCGCCCTTTCGAGCGGTTTGCGGTTGCGGTGAATCTTTTCCAGCAGCGTTGCGCCAAGCCACAGCTCGTAAAGGATCGCGGCCGTGTGCGGCGGATCGTCGACCGCGCTCAGCGAGCCATCGGCCAGCCCGGCCTCGATGCCGCCCGCGAGCCGTTCGATGATCTGGCTCGTGCCACGCCGCAGCACCGCGCGCATCGCTTCCGACAGGTCCGACACTTCCGCGCCGAGCTTCACCGCGAGGCACTTGCCCTCCGGATCGTCCGCGCATTGCGTGTGCAGCCAGTTGCCCCAGTACGTCATCAGGCGTTCGGCGCCCGTGCCGGCCTGATGCTTGAGCAGGTTGTCGAGATGCGCGAGATAACCTTCGAAATACGCTTCGAGCAGCGCTTCGCCGAATGCCTCTTTCGAGCCGAAGTAATGATAGAACGAGCCCTTCGGGATGCCCGCCGCGGCGAGAATCTCGTTCAGACCGACCGCCGAGAACCCCTTGTGGAGCATGATCGGCTTCGCGATGTTCAGGATGTGCTGGCGGACTTCCGCGCCTGAAGATGCATTCATGATGGCGTATGGTAGCAACGATTAGACCGGTCGTCTAGTAACGCCGGGCCGGCATGTTGAGCGGCACTTTACCCGATCGCGACCGGACAATCGATCGCCGTCAGCGCACCGCTTCGTCGGCACGTTTCCTCGTGCGCGCCCGCCGCTCGCTTCGCTGTGCGGCCGGAGCCGTTTTCGTGCCGCGCAGCGGTGCCCGCCGCGCGAGCACCGTCATCTCCCGCCTCAACGCATCGAGCTCCTTGACGCGCGCCGCATCGGTCGCCTGCGCGCCGTCGAGCTGCCCCTGAAGCACCCCGCATCGATGCAGTGCATCACCGAGTTGCGCCTGCAGCGCGGCGACATCCTTCCGCTGCTGCGCATCGCGCTGCTCGGCGCGCGATGCCGTCGCGTCGAGTTCCTTTTGCAGCCGGGCGGCGGCGAGCCGTTCGCGATCGATCTCCTGAAGCGCGCGCTTCTCCGATGCGCGCAAGCGTTCCTCGGCCCGGCCTGCGTCGTCGCGCAGCCGGTCGAGCTGGGTCGTGAAATCCGCACGCGCCTGCGCAAGTGCGCGGTCGCCTTCCGCGTTGTCGGCTTTCAGGCGCTCGATCTCCGCTTGCAGCGCGCGCCGCGATGCGTCGTCGGCCGCCCTCGCCTGCTCCAGTTCCTGAATGCGCACCTGCGCGGCCAGCAGCGCGGCCGTGCGTTGTTCGAGCGCGGTTTCGGTGCGGGCCAGCTCGGCCTGCAGCGTCGCGACTTCCGCGTTCGCCGCCGTTCGTTCGGCTTCGACTTCCGCACGCAGTGCGTCGAGCGCGGCGGCCGCGTCGGTGCTCGAACGATTCCACAATGCCGCGACCAGCTCGCCGGCTGCCGCCTGCAGATCGGTCGGCAGGTCGGGATGTTCGATCCGCACGCGACTCTTTTCCCGCAGCTCGGCCCAGAACTCGCCGAGGACAGCCGTCGGCGTGCTCATGCTGCCCTTGCGGACGAGCTGGTACAGGCGGTTCGCGGTAGGCGTGATGCCGAAGCGGAAGAACAGCAGCGCGCAGGCCTCGCGGTATAGCTCGCGGGTTTTCGGGAAGTCGGCCTTGAGGCGCTCGATTTCGGCGGTCAGGCGGGGTTCGTCGGCGGCGAGATCGGACATGGTGGGGTTTCGTCGGGAATTTCGTAAATAATATAACGTAAACCGTTAAATATCCAATTCTCGCTGCCTGATGATTTGACATTATTTCTATAATGTCGAGATAATCGAGGGGCATGGCGCGTGGAATCGAAGCAGATCGTTTGCACGGTTTTGAGCCGCCAATTACCTCCGGCGCTCGTCCGGTGGCGTCAAGCGCGCTGCTTCAGCAGCCCCGCCAGAAGCGTCAGTGCTTCTGTCAGATCTTCGAACGACGGGCCGCCGAGGCAAAGTCGAATCCCGCTCGCCCGATCTTCCGGGTTCACCATCATGGATTCCGGCGGGGTCAACTTGATGCGCATCGCTGCAGCGACGGATGCGACACGATTGGCCGTGTCACGCTCCATCGGCAGCCACGCGTTGTAGGCGCCGGGATGCGAGACCAGTTCGCTCGCGCCGAGCAGAGAGATGGCCAGATTGGATCGACGCCGCGCCTCATGGTGCAGATCCCGCTGGATCGAAGAGATGACGCCGGTGGCCAGCCATTCCTCAACCACTGCGCAAGAGAGCGGCGACGGCGCCATTGGCAGGTCCCGCAGCGCGTCTTCCGCTGCGTCGTCGAGTCCGGCCGGCAGCGCGAGCACGCCGATCTGCAAACCGGGGCCAAGCGATTTGGACAGCCCGTTCACATGAAAGGTGATCTCGGGCGCCAACGCCGCAAGCGGCGGCAAAGCCGGCTCTGCCGACGCATAGACGCCGTCCTCGATGATCCACGCGCCCGCCCGGCGGCAAATATCCACGATGACCTGCCTCCGTTCCGCGCCCATCGTTGCCGTGGTCGGGTTGTGCAGCGTCGGTGTGAGATAGACCGCCTTGCGGCCGGTCGATGCGGTGCCGTCGAGTGCGTCCGCCAGTGCCCCCGGCGCCATCCCTTGCGCGTCGGTGTCGACGCCTTGGATCCGATATCCGTTGCGCCGAGCCAGCGCGATCGCGCCAGGATAGGTGATCCGCTCGGTCAGAAGCAGCCCTTGCGAGCCGCAGGCAAGATCGAAGGCCAATGACAGCGCCTGGCGGGCGCCGCTCGTCAGCACCAGATGCGACGGTTCCACCATCAGGCCCAGCGTTTCGAGCCAGCGAGCCAGCACACGTCGGTGCTCCATATGCCCGGCGGGCGGGGCATAGAGATTGAGATGGTCCGCATCGATCTTGCGTGCGATCCCCGTCAATGTTCGCGCCAGCAAGCGAGCGTCGAGCATGGCTGGCGGCACATTGGACGAAAGGTCGATCTGGCGATCCTGATGCGCCTGGCGGATCGCCACGAAGGTTCCCCGACCCTTGATGCTGCGCGTCAGGCCTCGCCGTTCAAGCGCGGCATAGGCTTTCGTCACCGTGCCAAGGCCGATCCCCAGTTTCAACGCGAGATCGCGATGAGCGGGCAGACGGTCGCCTCCCGTCAGCCGCCCCTCGACGATGTCGTCGGCCAGCGCGAGGACCAACCGCTCGGCGGTATTCGCGTCGATGTCGGCAAGCCGTGGTGACCAGGGAGATTGCAGGAGCATGTTCGCCGCCTAGATATTAGTGTCACGTGACACTATTTATATAAATGAAAAGAGTAACATGCGCGATGTGATTGGATGAAGTCATGCATTTCTGGAGGCGCCTGATCGCCATGACGGGCGCATGGAGAGTCAAATGTTCAGCCACGTAACTGTTGGGGCGCGTGACCTTGGGCGGGCAGGCCGTTTCTATGACGCGGTGCTCGCTCCGCTCGGACTGAAGCGTCGCGTCGTCATGTCCGATGGCGGGCCTCCGGCGCTTTGCTGGGTAATCGGTCAAGCGTCGCTGCCGCGCTTCTATGTCTACATCCCTTACGACGGCGAGCCGGCGACCACCGGCAACGGCAGCATGGTCGCCTTTCTGGCCCCGTCGCAAGAAGCCGTGAACACGGCCTACGCGAATGGTCTCGAGCACGGTGGGACGGGCGACGGTGCACCCGGGTTACGCCCCCACTACGGGGACGGCTACTTCGGCGCGTATCTGCGCGACCCCGACGGGAACAAGGTTCATATCGTTCATCGCGGAGACCTCCAGCCATGACGCTGGAGACGCCCCGCATCTCTGGAGAAACTCGAATGATCGCCAGTCAGATCGCACTCGCCTACGGCACCTATCTCATCGCCACCGCCAGCCCCGGGCCGAGCAACATGGCGATCATGGGAACAGCGATGCGCGACGGCCGTCTGCCGGCCCTCGTTCTGGCTGCCGGCGTCATCACGGGCTCGCTCTTCTGGGCGATCCTGGCCGCGACCGGCGTCTCCGCCGTGCTGGCGGCCTATGCCGAGGCGCTTTTCATCATAAAGATGGTTGGGGGTGTCTATCTGCTCTACCTGGCGTTTCGCACGGGCAGGTCGGCGCTGAAACCGGGCTCCGGCTTCGCGAAGATCGAACCAGGACGCTCGACGCCTCGCTATCGGCGGCTCTATCGCCAGGGCATTCTCATGCATGTCGGAAACCCGAAGGCGGTTCTCGCCTGGATGGCAATCATGTCCCTTGGGCTTCAGGAGCACGCCCCCGGCGGCACCTTGCCGGCGATCATCGGTGGTTGCGCGTTCCTCGGCGTCATCGTGTTTGGTGGTTATGCGGTCCTCTTCTCGACCGCCCGGATGATTGCCCTGTATACCAGCCTCCGGCGCTGGATTGAAGGCACGCTATCCGCGGTGTTCGCCGTTGCGGGAGTCAATCTGCTTGCCTGGCAACGTTGATATTCCGGTTTGTCGGCGCCATCACGAACCGATCTGAATTGAAAGAGCGATGTCATGACCTTTGCGATCCATATGATCGATGTCTTCGGCGCCGGGCCGCTTTCGGGCAATCCGCTGGCGGTCGTCATCGGTGCCGATGCGCTGGCAACGGATGACATGCAGCGGCTGACGCGGTGGTTCAACCTGTCCGAGACCGCTTTTCTCTTGCCGCCCACGCATCCTGAGGCCGACTACCGGGTCAGGATCTTCACGCTGGACAGGGAGATGCCTTTTGCCGGGCACCCGACGCTCGGCAGCTGTCATGCGTGGCTCTCGACGGGGCGCGTGCCGAAGAGCGAAGCGGAAATCGTCCAGGAGTGCGGAGCCGGGCTGGTTCCGATCCGACGCAATCACGAGCGGCTTTCCTTCGCCGCCCCGCCGCTGATCCGCTCCGGCGCGCCTGCACCGGATGAACTGGACCGGGCTCGGCGACTGCTGGGGATCGAATCCGGCGATGTCCTTGATGCCGCCTGGATCGACAACGGCCCCGGATGGCTGGGCATCAGGCTGGTATCGGCGGAGATGGTGCTTGCCCTCGATCCGCTCCGCAACTGGCCCGGCCGGATCGATGTCGGCGTTATTGGCCCTCATGCAACAGGCGGCAACGCAGCCTTCGAGGTTCGCGCCTTCTTCAGCGACCATCTGGGCGCTATCGTCGAAGACCCGGTCACTGGGAGCCTCAATGCTTCAATGGCGCAGTGGCTGTTCGCGACAGGTGTGGTTGAGGACGACTATGTCGCCGCCCAGGGGACACGCGTCGGCCGCCATGGCCGCATTCATTTGACCCGCGACGAGGCTGGCCAAATCTGGGTCGGCGGCAAGACGCGCACGCATGTCGAAGGCCGGCTCCGCGGCTTTTGAAAAGGCAAACGAGAAAGCGGCAACCTGATGTTCGGGCGAGCTGGCGCACATGACGCCTGTCCGGGTCGCCCCATACGCCGAACAGCCTGCTCGCAAGACTGCTTGCCGGCGTGACGCGACAGCACCGGATCAACCTGAGCGTTGTCTGACGCTCGAAAACACGCAAGGAGTTTCAGCATGTCTGCCCCCTCGCAGAACCGGATTGCTCCATCCGTAACCACCGATCGCATCGCACTGCCCGCCTCGGCAGCAGACACCCTGAGAATGCTGGTGCGCTACAAGTCCTGGGCGAATGGACTGACGTTCAAGAGCGTGATGGACCTGCCGGCCGGCGAAGCCCTTCGGCAGAGACCGACGCGGTTCGGAAACATGGTGCATACCTTGAATCACGTCTATGTGGTCGACGACATTTTCAGACATCATCTGCAAGGAAAGAAGCACACCTATACCTCGCGCAACACCGACCATACGCCTGCAGTTTCCGATCTTTGGAAAGCGGTTCAGGAAATGGACTGCTGGTACATCGATCTTGTCGACACCTGGTCGGACGTGGATCTTGCGAAAGCCGTTCATTTCGAGTTTGTCGGTGGAGGAGAAGGCGTCATGACCCGCGAGCAAATCGTGTTGCATGTCGTCAATCACGGCACCTATCACCGCGGTTTTGTCGGCGACATGATGTATCAGGTGCCTTTCGCGCCACCGTCGAACGATCTTCCCGTATTCATCAGGGATCACTATCGCGACGATCGGTGAGCGCCTGTTCGGCCACTTGTCTCGCATCTGTGCCGGCCGCGGCCGCGCCCGGTGCGTGCGGATCGCTTCGCCGCGCTGCTGCCGTCGGCACGCAAGCATCGCCGACCGGTTGCGCCGCGGCCATCGCCTGTCATTGATCTGCCACCGTCGACCGGTAGCGTTCGGGGCTCACCCACGCTATCGACAGACGAATCCGCCATGCAGCGCACGTCGCGCGCCACGCCCCACGTTTATGCGGCCACGTCCCGCGCCCTCGCCGTCAGCCTCGCGATCAACCTGCTGCTGCTCGCCGTCGAGACGGCTGCGGCGTGGTCCGCGCATTCGTCCGGGCTGCTCGCGGACGTCGCGCACGCGGCGATCGATCTCGCGGCCGATGCCTTGATCCTCGTCGCATGCAGGCTCGACGCGCGCCTGCCGCCGGAGCGGCGCCCGACCTACGAGCCGCTCGCACTCGCGGGTCTCGGCGCATTGCTGGTCGCGACGGGCGCGCAGATGATCTGGCACGCGGTCAACCGGTTCGACACGCCGCCCGCCGTGCAGCCGGGCGCGACGACGCTCGCGCTCGTCGCCGTCACGCTCGCCGGCAAGGCCGTGCTGTCGCACTGGATGCTGCGCAAGGCGCGCGAGACGGGCTCAGCGCTGCTCGAGGCGAGCGGCTGGCATGTGCGTACCGATGCGTTGTCGGCGTTGCTGGCGGCGCTCGCGATGAGTGCGGCGCTGGTCGGCCTCGGCCGTCTCGACGACGTGGCCGCGCTCGCGATCGGCGCGCTCGTGATCCGCACGGGCGCCGGTTTCATCCGGCGCGGCGGTGCGCAATGGCCGATGTTGGCCGCGTGGGCGAATCGCTCGACGCGCGGTTCGTGAACGCGGTCGGCGTCGTCGTGCATGGCGCCGACGCGTGAAACCTCCGATACGCACTATCGGTTATCGGCTGGGCGGAATGACAAAAAGGCTCGCGTCGTACGAGCGAGCCTCTTTTGCATGATGCCGTCATCGCCGTGCGTCACGCGAGGCGTTGACCGATGACGACGTGTCGCCAGACGAATGCCGGCCGACTCCGATGGATCGGCTACCCGAGACCCGAGCGGCACCACACTCCCGAGCAGGATCCGTACGAGCGTCGCCTGGCGCGTGGCCCCCGTCTTCGAGAAGATCGCGCGCAGGTGCGTGCGCGCCGTGTTCTTGCTGATCCCCGGCTCCTCCGCCGCTTGCTCGAGCGTCAGCCCGTTGCAGCAGCGCGAGCGACGTCTCGGCGGGCGGCGCGATGCGGGGAGATGCGCGGGCGTCGTGCACGGCACCCGCCGTCACGAGGGTTGGTCGGGTTTTCGCATAACAGGTTATCGTTTGTTTTTGTGAAATACAGTCTTTGGTTTGTATTTTGACAATACATGCCATAGACTGTATTTTCCGATTACAAACGATCGCCTGTCATCCAGCGGAGCGCCCGATGGCCTTTCCTGTCCAGACCCTGACCCAGTTGCGCCCGATACTCGTCGGTTTCCGGAAATCCGCGGGGCTCACGCAGGCGCAATTGGCCGCCCGCCTGGGCGTCACGCAGCAATCCTATGCGCAGCTCGAAGCCAATCCGTCGGCGGTGAGCATCGAACGGCTTTTCAAGGTGCTGAACACGCTTGGCGTTCGTATGACGCTCGGCCTGGGCGCGCAGGATGATCCGGCGGAATCCCCTCAGTCCGATACTGATGCCGGGTCGGCGGCTCGCAAGCCGGCCGCGAAAAAGCGCATCCCGGACCCGGCGCGCGGCGCAACGGCAGCAAAAGCCCGAACCAAAGCCACGTCCGGCGCCGCGCGCAAGCGGCCGGCGACGGCAGCACCGGGCAAGCCGCGGACCTCGAAACGGGAGGACTGGTGACGATGGCGCCGCGCGCCCGCCACGACCGGCTCGACCTGTGGATGAACGGCATTCCGGTCGGCTATTGGGAAATCCGGCGCGGCGTCGAGCGCCTCGTCTACCTGCCGGGCTGGCTCGACGATCCCCAGGGGCGGCCGCTATCGCTGTCGCTGCCCTTCACGCCCGGCAACCAGCCGCACCAGGGCGCGATCGTCGCCGACTACTTCGACAACCTGCTGCCGGACAGCGAGCCGATCCGCCGCCGCATCGCGCAGCGTTACCGGCTCGGATCGACGGCGCCGTTCGAACTGCTCGCGTCGATCGGCCGCGATTGCGTCGGCGCGATCCAGATGCTGCCGCCCGACGAGATGCCCGTTGACCTCGAGACGATCGACGGCGTGACGCTCGACGACGCAGCCGTTGCCGACGTGCTGCGCCACGCGACCGCCGCGCCGCTGCCCGGCCGCGCGGAGCCGGACGGCGACCTGCGCCTGTCGATCGCCGGCGCGCAGGAAAAGACCGCCTTGCTGCGTCAGGGCAACCGCTGGTTGCGGCCGTCGGGCAGCACGCCGACGACGCACATCTTCAAGCTGCCGCTCGGGCGCGTCGGGAACATGCAGGCCGACATGCGAACGTCCGTCGAAAACGAATGGCTGTGCTCGAAGCTCGTCGCCGCATACGGCCTGCCGGTCGCGCCGTGCGAGATCGGCCGGTTCGACGACCAGAAGGCGCTGATCGTCGAGCGCTTCGACCGGCGTCCTTCGCGCGACGGCACGTGGATCCTGCGGCTGCCGCAGGAGGACATGTGCCAGGCGACCGGCACGCCTTCCGGCGCGAAATACGAATCCGACGGCGGCCCCGGCATCGAGACGATCATGGGCATCCTCGCGAATTCGACCGACGCCGCGCACGACAGGATGAATTTCTTCGTCGCACAGCTCGTGTTCTGGGTGCTGGCGGCGATCGACGGCCATGCGAAGAACTTCAGCATCGCGCACCTGCCCGGCAATACGTACCGCAGCACGCCGCTGTACGACGTGCTGTCCGCGCATCCGATCATCGGCACACGCCGCAACCAGTTGCCGCCGCGCCGCGCGCGGCTCGCGATGGCCGTGTGCGGGAAGAACCGGCACTACGTGATCGGCGAGATCCAGCCGCGTCACTGGATCGCGCAGGGGCGGCGCGTCGGCCTGACCGAAGACGACGTGCGCGCCGCGATGGCGGCCGTTGCCGCGCGCACGGAGACTGCGATTGCCGAAGTCGCCGCGCAGATCCCGGGGGATTTTCCGGCGGATGTGGCGGACGCGATCTTCGACGGCATGCGTCGCCAGAGCCGCAAGCTCGGGGCGGGAGATGCCGTGTGAGGTTTGACGAGCGCCGCGAGCCGCTCAGCCCGCGTCGCGCGCGCGGGCGAGTGCCGCGAGGTTCCCTTCCCCGAACCCGTGGTGCCCCTTGCGCTGCACGATCTCGAAGAAGATTTCGCCGGGCCGGCGCTTGACGAAGGTCTGGAAGAACAGGCGCGGCACGCCGTCGCTGCCGATCTCGCCGTCGACCAGCACCGCGCGGCGGCGCAGTGCGTCGAGATCGACGCCATGCCCGGGCAGCCGCGCATCGACGTCGTCGTAATAGCGTGCGGGCGGCTCGATGAATTCGACGCCGTTCGCGCGCAGCGCATCGACGCACGACAGGATGTCGTCAGTCGACAATGCGACGTGCTGGACGCCCTCGCCCGGATGGTCGGGCAGATACGCGTGCATCAGCTCGGTACGCCGCGTGCCTTCCTCGTAGACCGGAATCCGCACCGCGCCGCACGGCGACACCATCACGCGCGATTCTTCCGACACGTGCCAGTGCGCGTCGATTTCGTGGATCTCGCGAAAATGCAGCAGGTCGTGGTAGAAATCCAGCCACTCCCGCATGCGCCCCGCGCCGACGGTCTGCGTGAAATGGTCGACCTGCTGCAGGCCGACGCCCGCGCAATCGAGATCGGTGTGTGCGGTCGCGATGTCGATCGGGCGGAAATCGATGTCGAAGATCGAGATGTCGCCGACCCCGCCGCGCTGGCCGTCTCGCCCGCGCCAGCGATCGACGAAATACAGGTGCGAATCGCCGATGCCCTGGATCGCCGGGATCTTCAGCTCGCCGACGCCGACCCGCTCGCCCTCGAACGCCCATGCGCCGAGCTCGATCGCACGCTCGAACGCACGCCGTGCGCTGGCCACGCGCAGCCCGATCGCGCAGACGCCCATCCCGTATTCCTCCGCGTAGCGCGCGGCGAACGAATCGGGCTCGGCGTTGATCAGGAAATGCATCTGCCCTTGCCGGTACAGCGTGACGTTCTTGCTGACATGCCGCGCGATCGCCTTGAACCCGAGCTGCTCGAAGCGTTGCGCGAGCGCTTCCGGCACGGGCGCCGCGAATTCGACGAATTCGAGGCCGGCCATCCCGAGCGGATTGGCGGCCGGATCGACGACGGGCGGCGTATCGCTGGACAGGGGGTGGGAATTGCCGGGCATTCCAGTCTCCGGGGGCATGCGGTCGATGGGGGATGGCGCCCGGCGCGGGCGGCATGCGCGGCCGATGTGGCGACCGGGCATCCGCTCCGAGCGGGCGAGTTTTCATGCTGCAGATTTTAACCAGATCGTTCACGGCGGCATACCCTGGCCGAACGGGATATCGTCGCGCCGCCTAGTGCAAACCCGAAAAGCGTTCGATAATCGCACGATATTGAACGATAATCGCGCACTTTGCCCGATTGGCCAATTGCCGCCGTGCGGCGCGCACCCTATTCTCCGTTCACTCATCGACTTCAATGCAGCATCGGACGCGGCGCCGCCACGATTCCACGATGCGCCGTACCAGGAGACACCGCCATGACCCCAACCTTCGACACCCTCGACGCCGCCGCAGGCACCCGCGCGCGCAGCCAGGCGCGCAAGGCCGCGATCGGCAGCTTCGTCGGCGCCGTCGTCGACTGGTACGACTTCCTGCTGTACGGGATCGTCGCCGCGCTGGTATTCAATTCCGAGTTCTTCCCGAAAGTCAGCCCGACGATGGGCACGCTCGCGGCGTTCGCGACGTTCGGCGTCGGCTTCCTGTTCCGGCCGCTCGGCGGCGTCGTGTTCGGCCACTACGGCGACCGGCTCGGCCGCAAGCGGATGCTCGTGCTGACGGTGATGCTGATGGGGCTGTCGACGGTCGCGATCGGCCTGCTGCCGACCTTCGCAACCATCGGCTGGTGGGCGCCGGTGCTGCTGGTGCTGATGCGTGCGATCCAGGGTTTCGCGGTCGGCGGCGAATGGGGCGGCGCGGCGCTGATGGCCGTCGAGAGCGCGCCGAAGCAAAAGAAGGCGTTCTACAGCAGCGGCGTGCAGGTCGGCTACGGCGTCGGGCTCGTGCTGGCCACGGGCATCGTGTCGATCCTGAGCCACACGCTCGGCGAGGTCGCGTTCAAGTCGTGGGGCTGGCGCCTGCCGTTCGTGTTCAGCATCGTGCTCGTGCTGATCGGGCTGTGGGTGCGCAAGAACATGGACGAATCGCAGGAGTTCGTCGAGAAGGTCGAACACGGCAACCGCAAGCTGCGCCTGCCGGTGCTGGAAGCGCTGACGCGCCATCCGAAGGCGTTCCTGCTGATCATCGCGCTGCGGCTCGCCGAACTGTTCACGATGTATATCGTCACCGCGTTCGCGCTCAGCTATTCGACGACGAACCTCGGCATGTCGCGCGACCTGTTCCTGAACGTCGGCCTGCTGGTCGGCGCGGTGAGCTGCGTGACGATCCCGTGCTTCGCGTGGCTGGCCGACCGCTACGGCCTGCGCCGCATCTACCTGATCGGCGCGCTGATCGGCCTTGCATCCGCGGTGCCGTTCTTCATCGCGCTGGAGGCGCGGTCGATCGTGTGGATCGTGATCTTCTCGATCCTGCTCGCGAACGCCGCGCACGACATGGTCGTGAGCGTCCAGCAGCCGCTGTTCACCGAGCTGTTCGGCGCCGAATACCGCTACAGCGGCGCGGGTGTCGGCTACCAGTTCGCGAGCGTCGTCGGCGGCGGGTTCACGCCGTTCATCGCGGTCGGCCTGGTCACCCTGGCCGGCGGCTCGTGGCACCTCGTCGCCGGCTATCTCGCGGTGGGCTGCCTGATCTCGCTGGTGGTGGCCGCGCGGATGCGGGCAGCGCAGTGACGAAGTGAGCGCGTGGCCGGCCCGACCAGCGGCCGGCCATTTCTCCGCGTCGGCCGCCAGCCGAACGGCGGCACGTCTCCGCCCAACGTCAAACACCGTCAATCACGCGCGCCGATCCCCCTTTTCCCTTCCGAACATTCCACGCCGCCCACCGACCAATGGCATCATATGGGCCTACGTCAGTTACCGATACGCCCCCATATCATGTCGAATCTCATCGTCCACGGCGGCACTCCGCTGCGCGGGGACATCAAGCCGTCCGCGAACAAGAACGCCGTCCTGCCGATCCTGTGCGCCACCCTGTTGACCGATCAGCCGCTGCGCCTGGTCGGCGTGCCGGACATCACCGACGTGCGCAAGATCCTCGACATCTTCCGCACGCTCGGCAGCGACGTGTCGGTCGACTTCACGACGGGCCTGCTCGAACTCCACCATCGCAACACGAAGTTCGATCCCGCCGTCCACCGGCTGCCCGAGGCGATGCGCTCGTCGATCATGCTGATTCCGCCGCTGCTCGCGCGTTTCGGCGTCGCGCGCCTCGAGAACGACGTGAAAGGCTGCACGCTCGGCGTGCGCGAGATCGATCCGCACGTCGAGGTGTTCGAGCGCTTCGGCGCGCACATCGAGCGCACGCCCGATTCGCTGATCGTCCGCACCGACGGCCCGCTGACGGCCAACGATCACTGGTTCGACTATGCGTCGGTGACGACCACCGAGAACTTCGCGCTGTGCGCGACGGCCGCGAACGGCACGTCGACGCTGATGAACGCGGCGTCCGAGCCGCACGTGCAGGAGTTCTGCCAGTTCCTCGCGATGATCGGCGTCACGATCGAAGGCATCGGCACGTCGCGACTCTGCGTGACGGGCGGCGGCAAGCTCGGCGGCGGCGAATTCCGCTTCGCCGAGGATTTCCACGAGATCGCGACGTTCCTCGCGCTCGGCGCGATCACGGGCGGCGACATCACCGTGCGCAACTCGTCGCCCGAGCATTTCCCGCTGATCGACCGCACGTTCGCGAAGTTCGGCGTCAACGTCACGCACCGCGACGGCTGGTCGCGCGCGGAACGCGACGGCCCGCTGCGCGTGCGCCGGCCGTTCACGCAGAACATCCTGACCAAGGTCGAAGCCGCGCCGTGGCCGTACCTGCCGGTCGACCTGCTGCCGATCTTCATCGCGCTCGGCGTGCGCGCGGAAGGCAGCGCGATGTTCTGGAACAAGGTCTACGACGGTGCGCTCGGCTGGTCCGGCGAACTGTCGAAGTTCGGCGCGCACGTGCTGCTGTCGGATCCGCATCGGCTGATCACGTTCGGCGGGCTGCAACTGACGCCGGCGCGCGTCGAGAGCCCGTACATCATCCGCGTCGCGATCGCGCTGCTGATGGTGGCCGCGAGCATCGAAGGCCGCTCGGAAATCATGAACGCGCTGCCGATCCGCCGCGCGCATCCGCATTTCGTCGAGAACCTGCGCTCGGTCGGCGCGAACGTCGAGTGGACGAGCAGCGAATAATGCCGCTCCGGCGGGTGCGGCTCGCGTGAAATCGGCGCCGCATCCGTCTCCCCTCCTTCCCCGGCCGGCGTCGGCAGACTGCCCGGCAAGCGGCGCGCATTGAAGGATCGCCGCTTCGCTTCCAGGCGTTACTCTCCCTCCCCGCACTCGACGTCGCCCGCTCCCATGTGGTCGAAGCCGTAAAGCATCACGGCGGTCGTCCCGTGCGCGGGATCGCTCGGCCGCCTGCCGAGGCTGTCGTCGGTCGGGCTCGACGGATACTGGATGCTCGTGTCCATCAGGTTGTCCGGCTGCTTGCGCAGTTCCACTTCGGTCAGCTTGCGCCCTTCCGCGCGCGGCAATCCGAACGCCTTGCGCACGTCCGCCTCGTTCCACGTTCCCTTCAGCGTGACGGTGACCATCTGCAGGTCGCCATGCTCCCAGTCGAGCTCGACTTTCGTCGCGAGCGGATGCACGCGGGCCGCGAGCCGGTCGGGGAATGCGGGGCCTTCGTAATACGCGGTCGTGTTCTTGCATGCGTCGCCGGTGTTCCGGTACTTCTTCAGCGCGCAATTGAAGCGCTTGTCGCGGTAGGCGAAGGTCGTTTCGACGTAGCAGCCGAATTTCGGCGACGTCATGCGCGGCCATGCACGCACGTCGACGGTTGGACGAGTCAGCCCGGTGTCGCTTGCAGGACTGGCGCCGGCGAGCGCCGGCACAGCCGCAGCGAGCAAGGCCACCGCGAATTCACGAAATTTCATGTTGGGTTCCAAAAACGATGACCGCGTCTTCGATTTTCTGGAGCTGTGGTGCGTCAACGACGCGGCACTGTGCTACGAGCACAAGCAAATCGACGCGCATCGCCCGGCCTGATCGCAGCGCTCCATCAATGGGCATGTCGGCAGCGCGCCCGAAATTCCCGACGTTCAGGCGAACGGATTTCGCAGCACCGGTCCACCATCCACACGCAGGCCGTCGTGCATGTCCTCGGTGTACAGATACTCACAGCCCTCGAGCGACGCGGCGGCGACGATGCACGCGTCATAGAAGGACAAGCCATGCCGCTCCGCGAGCCTTCGCGCCAGGTCGTGCGTATCGATCGTGACCGGTACGACATGGCACAAGCTCCTGATCGGTTCCAGAAACTGCGCCACGTCGCTCCACGACATCCGCAATTTTCGGCTGCAGACGCTGGCGACTTCGTTCAGTACCTGGACACTGACGGTAGGCCGCCGAAGGAACAGCGCCTCCGCCCGATTCGCCTTGGTTTCGTCCCCGGACAGCAGATAAAGCACGACATTGCTGTCGACGAATGATTTCGCCGACTCAATCCCGCTCATTCGCATCGTCCCGGCTGAACTTGAAATCGGCGGGCAGCTTGCCCCTGAAACGCCGCAACCGTTGCAGCAGTTCATCGGCCCTCGGCTTGCGGCTGACGGCAAACACGCGCGGGCTATCGACCACGATCTCGATGTCGTCCCCTTCGCGGAGCTCCAGGGCTTCGACCACAGTGGCGGGAAGGCGGACGGCCAGGCTATTGCCCCACTTTGCGACCTGCATACGTACCTCCTTGGATATACATTGACGATTGTATATCTTCCGTATCTTGCCTGCAAAGACGGCGCACAACGCATGCATATTGGAAGCTGCCGCCAGTCGAATCGCGCGATAATCGCCCACTCCCGCGCGATCACCGCGCATGACGGCACCGCTTCCCGACGATGAAAAAGCCCGAACTCGACCGACGCGACTGGATTGCCGGCCTCGAAAAAGGCCTGATGATCCTGGAAGCATTCGACAGCCAGCACGCGCGCATGACGCCCACGCAGGCCGCCGCGCGCACCGGCCTCACGCGCACGGCCGCGCGGCGCTACCTGCTGACGCTCGAATCGCTCGGCTACGTCTACACCGACGGCAAGCTGTACGGCCTGACGCCGCGCGTGCTGCGGGTCGGCTGGTCGTACTTCGACTCGGCGCGGCTGCCGCGCACGGTCCAGCCGTATCTGCAGCAACTGAGCGCGTCGTTGAACGAATCGGCTTACGTGAGCGTGCTCGACGGCTGGGAACTCGTGTTCATCGCGCGCAACGGCGTGTCGCGCGTGATGACGACCGGCTTCGTGCTCGGCGCGCGCGTGCCGGCGCCGCTGACGTCGCCGGGCGTCGTGCTGCTCGCGCACCATCCGGATCGCGAGGCCGTGCGCGCGTGGCTCGACGACACCGAACTGCCGCCGTTCACGCCGCACACGATCACCAACAAGGCGCGCCTGCTCGAACAGGTCGACCACGCGCGCGACGCAGGTTTTGCGGCGATCGAGCAGCAATTGCAGGTCGGCGTGCGCGGGATCGCGGTGCCGCTGAAGAATCGTCACGGCGAAGTCGTCGCCGCGCTGAGCACGAACATGCCGATCGGCACGGAGACGACCGACGCCGCCGTGCGGCGCGTGCTGCCGCACCTGCAGGAAGCCGCGCTGGCGATGCTGAACGTGCTGTAGCGCCCGCCGGGCCCAGGGTACGCCTGCTGCACCGCTACGCAACGGATAGTGCTCCCGCGCCGCAACCGGCAGTCTGCCGGCCGGGCATCTTCCCCTTCACCCGATCCGCCACCACCGCGGCAGCAGATCGCGCACTTCCCGCCGCCGATAACGATCGTCGATCAGATGCACGACGCCTTCGTCGTGTTCGGTGCGGATCACGCGCCCGGCCGCCTGCACGACCTTCTGCAAGCCCGGATACAGGTACATGTAGTCGTAGCCGTTGCCGAAGCGCGCGTCCATCGCGCGCCGCATCTGCTCGTTGACATCGTTGACCTGCGGCAACCCGAGCGTCGCGATGAACGCACCGATCAGCCGTTCGCCGACCAGGTCCACGCCTTCCGAGAACGCACCGCCCAGCACCGCGAAGCCGACGCCGCGCCCGCCCGCATCGAAGCGCGCGAGAAACGCATCGCGCTCGCTTTCGGCCATGCCGGGCGCCTGCGCCCACACCGGCACGTCCGGATGGCGCGTCTGCATCAGCGCGACCACGCGCCCCAGGTAGTCGAAGCTGCTCAGGAAGCCGAGGTAGTTGCCGGGCCTCGCCGCGTATTGCGCGGCGATCAGGTCGGCGATCGGTTCGAGCGAACGGTCGCGGTCGCGCCAGCGCGTCGATACATGGCTCGCGACGCGCACCGTCAGTTGCTCGGCGCGGAACGGCCCGTCGACGTCGAGCCAGCCCGTATCGCCGGGCAGTCCGAGCGTGTCGCGGTAGAAATGGAACGGGCTCAGCGTGCCCGAGAACAGCACGGTCGCGCGCGCGGCTTCGTAGCGCGGCGCGAGAAATCCGGCCGGGATCACGTTGCGCACGCACAGCGTCGACTGGACGCGGCGTCGGCGGCCGGCCGACGCGACGCCGTCGAGCGCCGGCTGGCGCGGCATCGGCTCGCCGTGCAGCGTCGCGTCGAAGATCGACGCGCTGTCGAAGGCTTCGGCGAGCACGCCGAACTGGATCGCGTCGAAATGAAAGCGCAGCAGCGCGTCGCCGTTCGCGCGCGGCGCGTCGGTCAGGTGTTCGCCGATCGCCGCGACGAGGTTCTGCACGGCCGATACGATCGGGCCCGGAATGTCCGGATACGCCGCATAGCGTTCGGCCTGCGCGCGATTGACCGTGCCCCATGCGCGGGCGAGCCGGTCGAACGCCTTGCGCAGCGCCGCGGGCGCGGCTTCGCGCGCGGCCGCGAACGCGAACGGATCGAGCGACGCGCTGTACATCTTGCGCGCGCGGTCGAGCAGGTTGTGCGCTTCGTCGACGAGCACGCCGACGCGCCACTGGTTCTGCTGCGCGAGCGTGTGCAGCATCGCGCTGCCGTCGTAGTAGTAGTTGTAGTCGCCGATCATCATGTCCGACCAGCGCGCGAGCTCCTGCGCGAGGTAGTACGGGCAGACGTCGTGCGCGAGCGCGGCCGCGCGCACGGTATCGCGATCCAGCAGCCCGGCGCCGATCGCCGCGTCGCGCGCGGCCGGCAGCCGATCGTAGAAGCCTTGCGCGAGCGGGCACGATTCACCATGACACGCCTTGTCCGGATGCTCGCACGCCTTGTCGCGCGCGACGAGCTCCAGCACGCGCAGCGGCAGCGCCGGCGTGCCGGCGCCGAGCGTCGTCGCCGCTTCGAGCGCGAGCGCGCGTCCGGGCGTTTTCGCGGTGAGGAAGAACACATGGTCGAGCTCGCCCTCGCCGCACGCCTTCAGCAGCGGGAACACGGTACCGAGCGTCTTACCGATGCCGGTCGGCGCCTGCGCCATCAGGCAGCGCTCGTCGCGAGCCGCGCGATAGACGGCGACCGCCAGCTCGCGCTGGCCGCTGCGGAACTGCCCATGCGGAAACGCGAGCGCGCGCAGCGCCGCATCGCGCGCCGCGCGATGGGCCGTCTCGCGCTCGGCCCAGCCGACGAAGCATGCGCACTGCTCGGCAAAGAACGCTGCGAGCGTGGTCGCGTCCAGCGTTTCCGTCAGCACGGTCTCGCGCTCGGACACGATGTCGAAATACACGAGCGCGACGTCGATTTCCTCAAGGCCGCGCGCGTCGCAGATCAGGTGCGCATAGACCTTCGCCTGCGCCCAGTGCAGCGCGCGGTGGTTCGCCGGCATCGCGTCGAGGCTGCCGCGATAGGTCTTGATTTCCTCGATGCGGTTCGCCACGGGATCGTAGCCGTCCGCGCGGCCGCGCACGGTGAGCGTGCCCCACGTGCCCGTCAGCGCGATCTCGGTTTCGTAGCGCGCGCCGCGGTTCGACGTGACCGCGCCGTGGCCGGCGATGCCTTCGAGCGCGGTCGGCGCGGGCGTGAAGCGCAGGTCGAGATCGCCGCGCCGCGCGGTGAATTCGCACATTGCCCGCACCGCGACGACGTAGCTCACGCGGACAGCCTCGCCGCTTCGGCTTGCGCGCCGCCCGCGCCGCCCCACTCGACATCGACGACGCGCACCGGCATGCCGTGCGCGACGCAGTATGCGAGCCAGCGCGTCTGGTTGTCCTGCAGCCGGTCTCCCGGGCCCTTCACCTCGATCAGCTCGTAGCGGCGCTCGCCGGGCCAGAAGCGGACGAGATCGGGCAGCCCCGAGCGGTTGCTGCGGATATCCGCGAGCAGGCGCGCGAACCACAGCCGCAGGTGCTCGGGCGGCAGGCACGCGAGCGCCTCGTCGAGCAGTTCGTCCGTCAGCACGCCCCAGAACACGAACGGCGACTGCAGCCCCGCCTTCGTCGAGTAATGCCGGCGGATCGTGTCGCGATACGCGCCCGAATCGAGCTGCGCGAAACAGGCAGCGAACGCGTCCGCGCGGCGCGCGGCGAAATCGGGCGCGTGCAGGTCGGCCGGGCCGCGCTGGAACGGGTGGAAGAATGCGCCGGGCACGGCGGCGAACACGGGCTCCCAGCACAGCAGCCCGAACAGCGAATTGATCAGCGTGTTTTCGACGTAATGGACCGTCGACGCCGGCTGCGCGAGATGGTCGCGCACCGCGAATTCGACACTGACGAACGCGTCGGGGCGCGCCAGCACGAGCGTCTCGCGCGGCACGTCCGGCGCGGCGGCCGCACGTTCGACGCGCTGGCCGACGCGGCGCTGCAGGCGCGGCAGCATGCGCTCGACGCGCTGGCGCTCCTCGTCGCTCTCGAAACCGCCGCGCGCATCGAGCGCCAGCGCGAGCGCGTCGTCGTCGCGCCCGCAGCGCTCGAGCACGCGGATGCGCCGATGGCGGCTGCCGGGCCATGCGCTGCGCGTGTAAGCGTCGAGCGCGGCGGCCCAGTCGGTGCGGCGCTCGCAAGTCTGCCCGAGCGCGAACAGCAGCTTCGCTCGACGCGTCGCGAGCCACGGCTGCGCACAGCCCACCGCGTCGATCGCGCGCAGCAGGTCGTCGAACGGCAGATCGTCGGGCCATGCGTCGAGCGCGTCGCGACACATCTGCAGCGCGAGATACGCGTCGACGTCGTCGCGCTGCTGGAACGCGCGCGACGACGGTGCGATCGGCACGCTTTCGTACTGGAACACGCCGAGATCGGCGAGCACGAATTCGCTCCAGTCCTGATGCAGATTGCCGAAGAACATCAGGCGCAGCCGGTCGCACAGCGCACCGACCGTCACGCGCAGCACGCGATCATCGGCCTGCGCGCACCACGCGTCGAGCGACTGCGCGGCGTCGTGCGCGGGCCGCAGCCGTTCGAGCCATTCGGGCTTGCGCTCGCCCGCATGCGCGGCGAGCGACGGGAAGATGCGCAGCAGGTCGGCCTTGGTCGACAGCGCGAACAGCTCGTCGAGCGTCAGCGCGGGCGCCGGATCGACCCAGCCGAGTTCGACGAGCGGCGCGGCCGCATCGAGCGTGCAGCCGATTTCGTCGTACGCGAGCTTGCTTGCGCGGAAGTCGGACCCGCTGCGCATCAGCATCCGCACGAGCAGCGCGCGCGACGCCTGCGGCAGCGACGCGAAATCGCGAACGAACGCCTGCTCCTGGTGGTCGAGCAGGTCGTCGTAACGCTCGCCGAGCCAGGCCAGCGCGCGTTCGAAATTGGTCAGGTAGTAAAACGCCGGGGGCGTCGGCGAAGCAGGCGTCACGGGAATCGATCACTGTACGTTTGTACAGGTCGGAATCATATCAAATGTGACGGGAATTGCCGCACGCCACCGCCCGGCCAGGACGCAGGGATCAGAACTGGTAATTCACCGACATGTCGAACACGCCGTTGGTCGACTGCTGCGTGATCGGGCTGCGCGCCGCGCGGCCGACGAGCTGCTCGATCGCGCCGTCCATCGTCACGAACCAGTGCTTGTTCACGAACCAGACCATCGTCACGCCCAGGCCAGCCGACTTGATCCCCGCGCCCGACGAATAAGCCGGCAGCCCCGAGCGCGCGGCGGCGCCCTGGCTCACGCCGAACCAGCTGTTCATGTAGCGCGAGTCGGCGAACGAGACGGTCGGCCCCGCGAACCAGAAGAAGTTTTCGTTGCTGCCCGGCATCGGCATGTACGCGGAGAAATCGCCGGTCCAGCCGTTCGAGCCGCCGATGCTGCGGCGGACATCCGCGCGCAGCACGAGCGGGAATTCCTTCGAGATCACGTAATCGGCCGACAGCTTCATCACCGGCGCCGCGTTGATGTTGTCGAGGCCGTTCAGGTGGCCGAGATCGTCGGCCGAGCGGCGCCCGAGGTCATAACCGACCGACAGGCTCACGCGCCAGTTCGGCCCGCGCAGCACGTTCGCGCCCAGGCCCTCGCCCGTCGACAGGAAGAACAGGTCGCGATAGCGGATGTCGAGATTCGGGCCACCCATCACGCGGTAGCGGTCGGAGCCCGCATAGCGCGGCTGCAGCGTCATCGCGGCGCCGACGCTGACCTGCCAGGTGGAGACGGTCGGATCGAACAGTTTCTCGAGCGGCACGCCTGCCGAGTATTGCCACTCGCCGAGCGGCGAAGGTGTCTGGGCCGACGCGTCGCGGGCGCCGGCCGCGGCGAGCGCCGCGCATGCCGACAAGCCGGATACGAACCGGCGTGCGCCGGGTGACAGTAACGGGCGGGCAACAGTCATCAAGGCGGTCTCCGTCGGTTGCGCGAAACGAACCTTGGGGAAAGCGCATCGCAGCCTCTTCGGCTGCAGCGGCTGGCAGGGCAGCCGGCGGCGCGAACGTAGCGTGCGCTGAATTAACGGACATCCTACGCGACGCGCGCGCAGACGCAAAGCGCCCGCTGCACGCGGGCACTTTGCCTTCCGGAATGGATGGGGGAAGCGTTGCCGGATCAGAAACGCTCGACGTGATAGTCGCCGGCCAGCGCGGCCGGGCTGCGCGTCGACATCATCCTCGAGAAGCCGTCCGCGAGCCGCCCGAGCGCGAGCTGTTTCTGGCTGGCATCCCAGTGCGTATAGGTATCGTATGCAGCATCGTCGAACGATACGGTGACGGCGACCGGGCGGCCGCTGGCGCGAAAGCCGATATGCAGCACGCCGCCGGGCAACTCCTCGATGTGATAACGCAACGAGCGCGATTCGAAATAGCGGCCCAGCACCTGAGCGATCGCGCGCTTGTCTGGCGATTGCACGTGAATGTCCATGATGGTCCTCCTTTCAGTGGTCGTGCGGCCGGTTGCGGCGCACCGTGCCCGCCCGGCATCCGCATCGGCGGCGGGTGCGACGGCGGATCGCCGTGCGGCAGCCCGTCGGGCACGGGCGGATCGACGGGATCGTCGCGCCCGGGCTGCGTCGGATCGGGGTCGACGTCGGGTGTCGGTTCGGGGCGATGCAGCGTGAATGGCGTCTTCATGTCACTCCTGCGCGACGGCGCGCATCTCGATGGCGCTGCGGCCGTGCGCAAGCGGCGTGCCCGTTGCCCGATCCGGACGGACGCTGCCGTGCGGTCAGTCGTCGTAGGCCGCCATCACCAGCCACATCGTGCGCCCTTCCGCGATCAGCCGCGCCGCGAGCGCGAACGGATCGGACGGCGAGCATTGCGCGACGAGCGCCCGCTGCGCGCGTTCGGGACCGTCGTAGACGATGTCGTTCAGCTCGCGCACCTCGTCCTTGCCGTCGAACATGCGCCGTTCGGGCCGATAGACCAGCGATTCGCGCTTCCACGCGGCGAACCGCTCGCGTACGTGGCGGAAATCGCCGCCGCATACGTTCGCGTCGTAACGTATCCTTTCCTTGGTTGCATTCATCACGATGTCCTCTCGTCCACGCCGACGGCGCGCGGGTCATGCCCGTCGCACGGCCGGCTTCCGCCGGCGTGCAAGCGTCGTGCCGCCGATGCCGCGCGGGCACGGCGCTTGCGCCTGCATCAACGAACAAGGAGGTTCGACCATGAACGTTCACGCCCCCGGCCGCCGCGACGCCGTGTCACCGGCTGCCGGCCTGCTCAGGCTCGCCACGTCCCGCCCGCCGTCGGAAGACAAGAAGACGGAGGAGCGCATCGACGAAGGGCTCGAGGAGACGTTCCCGGCCAGCGATCCGCCCGCCGTCGGCGGTGCGACGCGTATCGACCCCGCCAAGCCGTCCGGCAAGCACGAACGTCGTGCGCCGCACGTCCCTTCCCCGCCCCGCGATCACGGCTGACGGCGGCACCCGGCTCGCGATGCGCTGCGGCGCATCGGCGGGCCGGCGAAATCCGGAGCGATCTGATGAAGATCCTTGAACGCCGATGGCATGAAATCAGCGGCGCCGCCGGCGTCGCGACGCTGGCGGCGATCGAAAGCGCCGTGGTGCTCGCGATCGTCGCGATGACCGGCATCGGCCACTGACATCGCTTGCCGCCCGTTCGCGACTGCCGCCGTGGAAGATGTACAAGCGGGCTGGCAAATTTCTCCGTCGTCCGGCCGACCAGGGCCGGCGGGCGCGGAACGCGCGCGGCACGGTATCTGCTCCCGAATCGATTCGCTCACGAAGGAGGCTTCATGTATCGCGTCAACGAGATCATGTCGCGCGACGTGGTATGCGTCGCGCCGACCGATACGATTCGCCATGCGGCCGAACTGATGCAGCGCTTCGATATCGGCGTACTGCCCGTTTGCGACGGCACCGAACTCGTCGCGATCGTGACCGACCGCGACCTCGCGGTGCGGGCGCTGTCGCACGGCCATTCGTCCGATACGCCCGTGCTGGCGGTCGCATCCGCACCCGTGCAGTGGTGCGTCGAGGACGACGGCGTCGGCGACGTCCAGCAGCGGATGGCCGACGTGCAGTTGCATCGGCTGCCGGTGCTCGACCGCAGCCTGCGGCTCGTCGGCATCGTGTCGCTCGGCGACATCGCGACGCGCGCGGGCGGCCCTGAGCGCGACGAGCTCGCCAATACGCTCGAGGACGTGTCGCTGCCGCGTCGGCGCTGACACACACGCTCCCTCGTTCCGCACGACGGCCCGCTGCCCGGGTGCGACGCGCACACGCACGCACACGCACGCGTTTCGCGCGTGCGCCGCGTTGCCGTTTCGACCAGGAGGTTTTCGATGACAACGGACAAACCGTCGCGCGACGCCGCGCGCATTGTCGGCGCCGGCCGCCGCACGCACGCGGGCGGGCCGGGGCCCGACGTGATGGCTGCCCGCACGCTCGAAGGCGATCGCGTGCTGACGGTGGACGGCGACGACATCGGCAAGATCACCGACATCATGCTCGACGTGCGTTCCGGCCGGATCGCATATGCCGTCGTCGCGTCGCGCGGCGGGAGCGGAAGCGGCGACAAGCTGCTCGCGGTGCCGTGGAACGCGCTGATACTCGACGTCGAGCGCAAATGCTTCGTGCTGCCGGTTGCTGCCGAACAGGTGCGCGAAGCACCCGGCTTCGACAGGAACCGCTGGCCGGCCATGGCCGATCCGGCCTGGGCCGAGGCGCTGCACGCGTACTACGGCAGTGCGCCGTACTGGCTGATCGAGGAAGGCGAAACGGCGCTCGACTCGCCGCCGTACGAGGCGTCGCCGGGCGGCCCCGAAGACGAGGGCCGGCGCAAGCGTTGAAATCGGCCGGCTGCCACGCGATTCAGTGTGCGGCCGCCACCGTCTGCGCGAGCTTCCGCGCGGCGGCCAGATGCGCGTTCAGCGTCGGCAGCGCACGGGCCGCGAATGCGCGAAGCTGCGGGTCGCGGCCGTTGCGCGCCTCGGCTTCGTAGAGCCGGATCGCCGCCTCGTGCGTGCGCGGGCCCGCCAGCGCGACATAGGCCGTGTCGAACGCGTGGCCATCCTTGGTTCGCAATGCCGTCACCGCCGGATCGACAAGCATCCGCGTCTGGACCGGTACGCCCTTTTGCGCGCCAAGCTGCCGCAATTCGCCGGCGATGCGCGTGAGATCGTCGAGCATCCGGCGCGCGAATGCCTTCACGTCCGGGTTCGACGAGCGGTCGAGCGCGAGCTGGCTGGCCTGTCGTTCGACCTTGCAGAGCATCGCGGCCTTGTCGACGAATTCGGCATCGATGCCGGTCGGCCGCTGCGTCATGGCGGCCTCGTCGGCGGTCGGGCCGGGGCTGACGACACCCGGCGCGACCTGCACCGACGAAGCAGGCGGCGCCTGCGCGTGCGAGAGCGCGAACGCCAGTGCGCCGGCGGCGGCCAGTGCGCCTACCGCCGTCCGGCGTTCGTCCCGGTTCATCCGATTCGTTTTCATCCGGGGACCTCCGTATGCGAGACGGAGCGGGCCGGCCGCGCGGTTTTCCGTCACACGGGACGCTCGGCCGACATAAGGAAACCGGTCCATGCGCCGTTGCTCCACTCCACGCGCCCGCTGTGTCCGCTGCTACCGGTCGCGCACTTTCCCGTCGTGCGAATCGTCCGGCGCGACGTCGACGATCACGCCCGCCAGCGTCGACATGTCGACCGGTTTGCACAGATACGCGTCGAAGCCGGCGGCCAGCACGCGGTGGCGGTCGGCGTTGCCGGCGTGCGCGGTGACCGCGACGACCGGCAAGTGTCCGCCGCCGCCCGGCAAATGCCGGATGTGATCGAGCAGCCAGAAGCCGTCGCCGTCGGGCATCGCGAGATCCGACAACACGACGCTCGGCGGATGCCGTTCCACCGCGTCGAGCGCATCGTGCCCCGACTGCGCGGTCGATACCTGCGCGCCCATCGTTTCGAGTGCCGCGGCGAGGCTGGCGCGCGACGTCGCGTCGTCGTCGACGACGAGCACGCGCCGGCCGCCGAGCGCGGCCGCGGCCGGCTGGCCCGTCGTGCGCACCGGTTGTGCGACCGGATCGTCTGCGTCCCAGCCGGCCGGCAGCGTGACCGTCACGGTCGTCCCTTGTCCGGTGCCCGCACTCGTTGCGACGACGCCGCCGCCGTGCAGTTGCGCGATGTCGCGCACGATCGACAGGCCGAGCCCGAGGCCGCGTTTCGGCGAAGCGGACACGCCTTCTGGCCGGTTGAACGTCTCGAACAGGTGCGGCAGGTATTCCGCCGCAATGCCTTGCCCGGTATCGGCGACCGACAGCCGCACGAACTCGCCCGCTCGCGTCAGCGATACGGTGATGTGGCCGCCCGGCGGCGTGAACTTGATCGCGTTCGACAGCAGGTTCGACAGGATCTGGCGCACGCGCTCGCCGTCCGCCTGAATCACGCAGGTCGGCATCGTGTACTCGGTCGACAGCACGAGCCCGTTCGCCCGTGCCGTCGCGTCCAGTTCGCGCGTGGCGTCGCGCACGACCCGCACGAGATCGACCGGCACGTGTTCGAGGCGCAGCCGGCCCGTCGCGAGCGACGATGCGTCGAGCAGATCGCCGACCATGTGCGACAGCGATCGCGCGCTGCGATCGATCGCGTCGATCGCCTGTTGCGCGAAGCCCTGCCCGTCGACGCTGCGCAGCACCTCGACCCAGCCGTAGATCACGTTCACCGGCGTGCGCAGCTCGTGCGACACCGTAGCCAGCAGTTCGTCCTTCAGCCGGTTCGCCGAGTCGGCCTGCGCACGCGCGTCGCGCGCGCCGCGCAGCGAACGCAGGTCGCGCCGCTCGTCGCGGCGGCGTTCGCGCGCTTCGCGCAGCGTCATCGACAGGCCCGTGCAGTTGCCCTGCGCATCGACGATCGGCGACGCGGCAAAGGTCGCACGAAAGCGGCCGCCGTCGCGGCGCACGCACAGCACGTCGAGCGGCCCGACAGGCGCATGCAGGTTCGCGAACGATGCGGGCAACGGATGCCGCTGCAACCAGCGCGGCGCGATCATCGAAGCGATGTCGCGCCCGCTCGCCTGCGCCGCGTCGATCCCGAAGATTCGCCACGCGGCCGGATTCCAGCTCGTGATCCGCCGCGCGGCATCGACCCCGACGATCGCATCGGGCGACGCGTCGACCACATGGCGCAGTTGGCTGTCGTCAGGCGCGCGCGCGGCGGGTGCCGGCTCGCGGCGCGGCGAACGCACGTCGCCGTCGCCGCTGCCGTCGTCATCGATTTCGCGCAGACGATCGTTCGCGAGCAATGGCTTCACGGCCATCACGAGCACGCACTCGACGAAGCCGATCGCGACGAACGTGCCCGCCTGCGCGAGCAACGTGGCCAGCGGCATATCGCGCCACCACAGCGTGCCGATCACGGCCACGCTCGTCATGGTCGCGGCCAGGCCGCCGCCGAATGACGTCAGCCACGCGGCAGCCGCAACGGCCGCATAGAAAGGCAGCGGCGCAAATGGCGCGTGCTCGCCGACGACGCGAATCGCCCACGCCTGCAGCGCGGACGCCAGCCCGACGGCCAGCACGATCCATGCACCCTGCCGTAACAGCTCACGGTTCAGGGTCCTCATTGCATCCTTGCATCGCGCCGGCCCCCGTCGCGCGGCATCGTGCCGCTTGTCGGCCATCCGGCATTGTCGTCGAGCGTGCCGAGCGAGCATGGTGGTATCAGCAAGCAACATGCCCGATGCGGGCCTGGGGCGGTGTCCGGACCGAGGATGGTCGGACCGGCGTCATGCCGGCCGTCTGTTCGGCCGCAGCCGGTCCGGCACCGGTCGAAGTCGCGGTCCGCCCGGGAGGAATGCAATCGCAACCGGCTTTTTCATCGGGTTTCTGTAAAAAGGCGCCGGTGGATCGTTCCACGGGTTCGCGGAAAGACCGATGGGCGATTCCTTCCGCCCACGCCGCGCACATTGGAAATTTCTATTCAGCGGCACCTTCGCGGCCGTTTCGCTGTCGATGATAAATATTGCAATGAACGGAACACGTGATGCCGATTTTCAAAACGGCCCGCTAACGCCGATGGTCGAAACCGCAAACCGGTCGAAGCAGCGCGCAGACGGCCGCCGGCTGTCGGGCCGGTCCTCCGCGATGCGCACGCTGCTCGGCCGCATCGAGAAAATCGCGCCGACGCGCGCCAGCGTGATGATTGCCGGCGAAAGCGGGGTCGGCAAGGATATCGTCGCGCGCCGGCTGCACGATCTCAGCGCGCAGCGGGATGGGCCGTTCGTGCCCGTGAACTGCGGCGCGATTCCGCCCGATATTGCCGAGTCGCAACTGTTCGGGCACGAGAAAGGCAGCTTTACCGGCGCGATCGCGCAGCGGGAAGGGTTTTTCGAAGCCGCACGCGGCGGCACGCTGCTGCTCGACGAGATCGCGGAAATGCCCGCGGCGCTGCAGGTGAAGCTGCTGCGGGCAATCGAGTCGAACGCGATCGTGCGGGTGGGCGGCACCGAGCCGATTCCGCTCGACGTGCGGATCGTGTCGGCCACCCGCCACAATCCGGCCGACGCCGTGCGCGACGGCCGGCTGCGCGAGGACCTGTTCTATCGCCTCGCCGCGTTCGCGTTATACGTGCCGCCGCTGCGCCAGCGCGACGGCGACATCGAGACGATCGCGCTGGAATTCGTCGATACGCTGAACGCGCGGCACCGCTCGCACAAGCGGCTGACCGACGCGGCGATCGCGGCGCTGCGCGCGTATTCGTGGCCCGGCAACGTGCGCGAGCTGCACAACACGCTCGAGCGCGCATACATCCTGGCGGACGACGGCATCGACGTCGCACTGCCGAAGCAGGCGATGCCGCCCGACCGCACGTCGGAGAGCGCAATGGCGCTGCCGCTCGGCGCGACGCTGCACCACGCGCAGCAGCGCTTCATCGCGGCGACACTGCGTCATTTCGACGGCAACAAGCCGCGCGCGGCGAAAGCGCTCGGGATCAGCCTGAAGACGCTCTACAACCGGCTCGCGCTGATGCGCGACCGTGGCCGCTCCTGAGCGGCACGGCCGCGCATCCGGCGTGCCGCGTCATGCGACCTTGAACTGCCCGACCGTCGTCGCCAGCGCGTTCGCCTGCGACTGCAGCGCGGTTGCAGCCGCCGTCGACTGTTCGACGAGCGCCGCGTTCTGCTGCACCATTTCGTCGAGCTGCGTGACCGCGCGATTCACTTCCTGGATGCCGCGCGTCTGCTCGTTCGCCGCATGCGTGATCTCGGAAATGATCGTCGTCACGTTCGACACGTTGGACACGATCTCGCGCATCGTGTCGCCGGCCTGACGCACCTGCCCGGACCCGGCCGACACGCTCGCGACCGTCGATTCGACCAGCACCTTCACTTCGCGCGCGGCCTGTGCGCTGCGTTGCGCGAGGCTGCGCACTTCCTGCGCGACGACCGCGAAGCCGCGGCCCTGCTCGCCCGCGCGCGCCGCTTCGACGGCCGCGTTCAGCGCGAGGATGTTGGTCTGGAATGCGATCCCGTCGATCACGCCGATGATGTCGCCGATCCGGCCCGACGCTTCCTCGATCTTCCCCATCGTCGCGACGACGTCCGACACGACCACGCCGCCGTGCGACGCGATCCGCGACGCGGCTGCCGCGCGTTCGTCGGCCTGGCCGGCGGCTGCCGCCGACTGGCCGACGGTGGCCGTGATTTCTTCCATCGAAGCGGCCGTTTCCTCGAGGCTCGCCGCCGCCGATTCGGTGCGCGACGACAGGTCCTGGTTGCCCGCCGCGATTTCGTTCGCAGCCGTGCGCACCGATTCGCTCGCGTCGCGGATCTGGCGCATCACGTCGTTCAGCTTGTCGATGAAGCTGTTGAACGAGCGCGCGATGTCGGCGACTTCGTCGCGGCCGTCGGCCGGCAGGCGCTGCGTCAGGTCGCCCGCGCCCGAGCCGATCGCGGCCATCGCCTGACGCACCAGCGACAGGCGGCGGAACGCGGTCGCGGTGATCGCGCCGATGATCAGCGATGCGACGCCGACGATCACGATCAGCGTGATCAGCGACGCGGTCAGCAGCGAGCGCATCCCGGCCGTCGCCTCGGTCTTGTCGAGCAGCACCAGCGCGTACCAGTCGGTGCCCGGCACGGGCCGCGCGCGCACCAGCTTCGCATCGCCGCCGACACCGACCTCGACGGGCGCGGTCGCGGCCGCGATCGACGCGGCGCTCGTCGCGCCGAGCTCGGGCGACACGTCGGCGACCGGCTTCAGCGTGAGCTTCGGGTTCGGGTGCGCGACGACGTGGCCGCTGCTGTCGATCAACATCCCGAAGCTCGCGGGCGTCGGGTGGATCGACTTCACGTTCGCGATCACGCTGTCCATTGCGACGTCCGCGGCGACCACGCCCTTCAGCGCACCGTCGCGCAGGATCGGCACCGCGAACGTGACGACCAGGTTGCCGGTGCCGGCGTCGACGTAAGGCGGCGTGACGACCGGCTTGCCGGCCTGCGCGGCCTGCTTGTACCACGGGCGGCCGGTCGGGTCGTAGTCGGGCGGGATGCCGGTCGGATCGGAGAAGCGGAACGTCTTGTCGGCATAACCCGCGTAGACGTTCGTGAAGCCGCCGGCCGCGGCCATCTGCTTGAACACAGGCAGCGGATCGGGTGCCAGCGCGGCATCCTGCAGCGACGCGATCATCCGGCTGCGGGTGGCGACCCAGTCGGCGATCCCGACCACGTGGCCGCTCGCGACGGAGGTCAGGTTGCGGTCGATCGCGTCGTCGTTGTACGAGCGTGCGATGAAGTAGTTGATCAGCGTGGTGGCGACGAGCGCGAATACGACGATGGCGACGCACGCGGCAAGGATGCGGGCGCGGATGGACGAGAACATGGCAACGACTCGGTAAGGGAGCGCGAACGCGCGGTGGACCAGTTCACCGTGTAAACGGCAAACGCGCCGCTTACTTGAGGCCGTTGTGACGATTCAGGGAAATGTACGACGAAAGACGCCGCCGGCTGTCGGCGGATCGTCAGGAGACTGCCGTGCCTGACCGGTGCCCGCGCGCAGGTCGCCGGACGCGGCGACGGTGCCGACGGCCTCGTGCGCGGAAATCACCGGGCGTTTCGGGTTGGCCGGCTCGCCGTCGACCGCATGCGTAAAGGTCGAGCGGGATTGGGCCGCGGCCCGGCGACGGATCGGGTCACGCCCGCGGCGTCAGCCGCGGCGAGCGCCCGTCATAGCCGATGGCTCGGGCGCGGATCGGATTCAGTGGGCGGCGTATCGGCCCGCGTGTCGCGGTCGAGATCGTCCTGCTGGCGCATCCGTTCGCGCAGGTGCCGGATCGCAAACACGTGGATGTAGTCGTGCACACGCGCGCCGGACGACAGCACGCGCACTTCGTCGTCGAGCATCGCGCGCAACTGGTCTGCGCCGATCGCACGCTGTTGGGCGGCTTCCTTGAGTGAATCGAGCAAATTGTCCTTGGACATCGACGAACTCCTGACGGTCGAGGAACGAAAAGAAGACGGTACTGGAAGTTTAGAGACTGGACGGCTGCGCGGCGTGCGGTGCGCCGGAGCATATTTGCGCGCGATCAACGGCACGTTGCGTGCCGCCGTGCCGATCCGTCTCCGGACCGGCTGCGCCTGGTTCGCGGCGCAAACCGCCCGCGAACGAAACTGGAAGCCCTGCCACGCCACCCCGGGGCGCGGCACCGGTCGACGGGCTGACGATGGAACGCCGCGCGATACCGATGCAGTTGGGGAACTTAGACCGGCCGAAATCATGCGTCAAGCGGCGTCTGCGGCCCCCCGCTCATTCGTCGGAACGAACGCGCCGGATCACGGCAGATAGCACCGCACCCGCCGATCGGCCGCCACGCGTGTCAGCGGATTCCGATACGCACCGCGCAATGCCTGACAGCGACTTCAGCGCCCGCTGCTTGGCAGCGCGTTGCCGCCGCCCGATACTGATGGCATGAACAAAGCGTTCATACCGGGTCATCGCCCAGCCGGCCATCGAGCCGGCATGCGGGGTCCGGCGCAGGAGACCAACCATGACACATCGCAACTTTGCAGGCCGGGACGGCCAGCGGCACGCGTCGGGCAATGCGCGCGCCCTGCCCGCCCGGGCCGGGTCGGCCGGCATCCGTCCGTCCGACGATCTCGACACCTTGCTCGCGCTCGCACGCGAAGCCGGGCTGCTCGTCACGCTCGACGGGCAGATCGGCCGCGAAAAGTACCAGAGCGTCGCGGGGTCGGTACTCGCGCTGCAACGGTTCGCCGCGGCACTCTGCGCGCGGGCCGCGGACGACGCGCCGGCCGTTTCGGAGTCGCGCCGCAAGGCTCGCCCCGGCTGGCCGCATGCGAACCGGCTGCGCAATCGCACATGCGGCGTGTGCGCACCGCTGCATGCCGTGCGCCGACGCCCGCATGTACGCCGCAGCGCCGGCCGCCGGCACACTCTGCGGTCGACGCTTCGCACCCTCTGAGCGCGCATGCAGCAGGCACGGCACGGGGCCGTGCGATGGCCTGGCGCGACAGAAACTTCTACGAGGCCTGCGGCATGCCGCCCATGTAAGGCGATGCCATGCATGCCGCGAGCGTCCGCCGGACCGCATCGACTGCGCGCCATTAGGTGCGATGGCGTGCCGTTCCACACGGCGGCATTCACGACAATTCCTGCGGGGAAAAGAAATCTGACGGGGCCAGCAATGCGGAAAGCGGACGGGGTGACTCGCACCCCGCCCGTCCTCCAAGGCAGCGGTCGGCTGCCTACCCTCGTGCCAGAGAGTCCCTGGTCGGACGATGCGCCATGCAATGCGAGGCGCGGCTCCTGAAAAGGATGGGTCGGCGACCAACGTGCCGTCGATCGATGCCCGCGTTCATGCGCGACGGTCATTACATTTGCACGACAGACCTGCTGCGTCGGCGGATACTCCATAAATATCTCACGCGATGCGCACGACGTTTCTGACGCAGATCAACCGAAACCCGCTTCGTGCGCGACACCGCGCCAGTCACTCCGCGCCACGCACGAGCAAGACAGGCACTTGCGCGAGGTGCGCAACGCGGCGCGCGACGCTGCCGATCAGCCAGGCGGCGATGCCGCGCCGGCCGTGCGAGCCGACCACCAGCAGTTCCGCGCGCCAGTGCACGGCGTCGCGCATCAGCGCATGGGCCACATCGTCGCTGGTCGGACGCGTTTCGACGATACCGCGCTTGGTCGGGTTACCGGTCGCATGGAACAGCGGACCGACCTTCGCGAGTGCATCCTCGCCCTCCGCACGGTACGCATCCTCGAGCGCGCGCACCGGCACGAAATCCGTCAGACGAACCGCGCGATCGATCACGTACGCCGCATACAGCAACGTCGTCGGCGCCGCGAAGCCGAGCCCGACACGCACCGCGTGCAGCGACGGCTCGCTGCCGTCGACCGCGAACATCAGCCGCTGCAGCGTGCCGTCCGACGGACGTGCATAGCCGGCCGGCACGATCAGCAGCGCGCAGCGCGCGCGTGTCGTCAGCGTGTCCGACATCGCGCCTTCGACGAGCCGCAGCAGCCCGTGATGCGGATTCGCGCCGACCACGAGCACGTCAGCGCGCCACGCCAGCGTGTCGTTCACCAGCGCATCGGCGACCGTGCCGCCCGTGACCGACGTATCGACGACGACCTGCTCGACCTCGATGCCGCTGTCGTCGAACAGCGCCGCGATCCGCGCGTTGGTGGCTTGCGCCTCGCGGATCATGTCCTCGCGCGCCGACGTCAGCAGCGCGTCGATGCGCGGGATGTCGGGCAATACGAGGCGCGGGTTGTCGATCGTGCAGACGATGCGCAGTCGCATGCCGGGGCGCAGCAGCGTGCGCGCGTAGCGCGCGGCGGCCAGCGATTCGGGCGTCGGATCGACGGCCAGCGCGATTCGCGCGAGCGTCGGGATAGGCTGAGCAGGCTGCATGGCGAAGGCCTCCGTGCGTGTGCGTCGTCGCGGAACGACGACGGGAGCTTCGCGTGGAAGCGGCGTGCAGCGGCCGGGGCGGCCGAACGGCTGGCGCGGTCGCGGGGATCGCCGGGTGACCGCGCGAAGCGCGGACAAGCAATGCGTTCAGCATAGGCCGTCCGGCCCACGCGCGCATGATCGCGATCAACGATCGCGCAGGCCATGCCCGTGCCGCTTGCGACTTCGTCGGCACCGATGCCGCGACTTATTTGGACAACGTCGCGCGCACCGTATATTCGCCTTCGAGCGCGCCGTGTTCGGGACGCACGAAATAGCGCGACGAATCGAGATCGGCCGGCAGTGGCTCGACCGGATAGCCGTGCTTCTCCCACGCATCGAGGCCGCCCTTCAGCGCCCGGATGTTGTGGATCATCTTCTTGCGCTGCATCTTCGCGATCAGGCGCTTCGCGGTCGCCTCGTTCGGGCACACGCAATAAACGACGATCGGCCGTTTCAGCATTTCCGGATCGAGCAGGTCCGGCGAATCGAGATCGACCGGCACCGCGCCGGCGATCCGGTACGGCTCGCGTTCGCGAATCGCTTTCGGCCGCGCGTCGAAGATCAGCGGCGGCTCGTCCGACGTCATCATCTCGACGAGCTGCGGCGGCGAGATGCGCACCTGCGCGAGATAGCGGCGGAACTGCACGCGGCGCACCCAGCGGTACAACAGGAACGTGATGAAGATCGCGAGGAACGCGTCGAGGATCGTGCCGCCGCTCGCGCGCACCCACAGCACGAACTGGACGATCTGGTCATGAATGGCCGCGCCGCCGACCAGCCAGAACGCGGCCCACAACGACGCGCCGGCCAGATCCCAGAACAGGAACACGCCGACGCCGATCGCGGTCGTGCCGAGCAGCGGCGCCGACACGAGGCCGAGGCCCGGCAGGAACTTGGACAGCACGAGCAGCGGCGCGCCGTATCGTTCGAATACGTTACGCGCGAAGCGCAGCGTCGTGTCGAGCGACAGCGAGAAGCGCACGAGGCCGTTCAGCAGGCGCCGGCCGCGCGTGCGGCCCATGAAGAACCACAGCGAATCGGCGAGCATCGTCGCGCCGATCGCCGCCGCGAACATGCTGGCCCAGGACGCCTGCCCCATCGCCGCCATCGTGCCGCCGAGAATCAGCATCGGCACGGCCGGCACCGGCACGCCGAGCTGCGTGATCAACACGCTCGCGAACACGGCCCACGGGCCGAGCGACGATGGAATTGCAATGGGAAAGTGCCACACGGCGGCGCTCCTGGAAGACATGCGGGCCGCGCGACGGGGGCCGTCGGACCGGCTGCGCAACGGCCGCCGCGGCACGTCCGCAGCAGACCTTGTGCATCACGGGCATTCTAAACGGGTTTGGCCGGGATCGCGCGGAACACACGCCATCGGCGCGGGCTTCGGGCCGATGGTTGCACCGCTCTGACAATCACGCGTCCGGGCGCTGCGCGAGCCTTGCGACGTGCTCCGCGTAGTCGGGAAACGCGGCAGCCAGCGCGGCTGCGTCGGCCAGCTCGAATTCCGCGAACTCGAACCCCGGCGCAACCGTGCAGCCGACCAGCGCGACGTGCTCCGGCGACGCGCAGCGCGCGCCGAACCAGCGCCCGGCCGGCACAACCGTCTGGAACACGGTGCCCGGATGCGTGAGCGGGTTGCCGAGCCGGTGGATCGTCAGCCCGTCGCGCTCGTCGAGCACCCACACTTCGAGCGGATCGCCTGCGTAGAAATGCCAGACCTCGTCGGAGCGGATCCGGTGCCACGACGAATAAGCGCCGTCGCACAGCAGGTAGTAGATCGCGGTCGATGCGGCGCGCGGCGCGCCGTCGGCCGGACGCACGACCGAATCGGCCGCGCGGTAGGTTTCGCGGAAATAGCCGCCCTCGGGGTGCGGCTGCAGGTCGAACTGGCGGATCAGGTCGGTGGCGGAAATCGGCATGGCGGATGACGTCGGTAACGTGAGAACCCGGCATCCGGCTAGGGCCCGGTTCGTCGCGGATGCGACCGGGTGCCGCCGGATACCGCTGCGTCGATCGCCGCAGCCATGCGCGCGGCGAGGAAACGGACGTGGTCGATGCTGCCAGAACTGCGGGTCGGGATGCAACCCGCGGGCATGGAACGGCGGCCATGCGCGCACATCCGGGGCACCCTCGTCCGGACGACGCATGAGCCGAACGTGACAGGCGCACTCACGCGCGCTGCGCCGATCTGCGCGTCGCGCGTTCCATCAAACCGACATCCGGCAAAGGCGCGCGGCAGTCTCCTGCCCGCAACCGCTCATGCGTCAGCAACGCACCGCATGTCACGCGGTCGCCGGCGCGCCCCGCGTGCCCGGCTCGCTGTGCCGTACCAGCAGCACGGGCCGGTCGGCCGTGCGCAGCAGCGATTCCGCGACGCTGCCGAGCAGCAGCCGGCGCAGCCCGTGCCGCCCGCTCGTGCCCATCACGATCAGGTCGGCGTCGGTTTCGGCCGCCGTGCGCATCAGCACCGTGGCGACATCCTCGCCGTACGCGTCGAGCGCGCGCACGGTGCCCGGCACGTGCTGCTGAGCGAGTTCCGCTTTCGCAGCGTCGAGCACCGGCGTCGCGGCAGCGGTGGCCGCCGCATCGCCGTCGCGCTCGGCTGCGAAGCCCGCGTCGACGTCGACGAGCTGCGGCCGATGCTCGACGACATACGCGCAGGTGACCTCGCCGCCGGACGCCGCCGCGATCCTGATCGCCTCGCTCAGCGCGAGACGCGCGCTCGGGCCGCCGTCGAGCCCGACGAAAATCCGCTTGTACATGGTCCGTCCCTCCGACCGGGCACGCGTCGCGCGTTGTACGACGACGGCCCGTTACCGCAAGCCAACCCGGTGCCGGCTTGCCTGCCGAACAGTCTGCCCCACGTGCCGACGCGCTCGTTGACGCGCGTCAAGCGCGGCCGGCGCGCCCGCTGCTCCACGCCGTTTGCCGCATTTTCAGCTGACCCTATTACATAAAACGTGTAAAACGCGCACAATTTCATCTTCAAAATAGACGCTGTACGCAGCCGGTGCGAGTTTTGCCCGGTTTTGCCGCGCTGCCCGAGTGCTGCGGGCCGCCCCGACAACAGAATGGCCATCGAATGACCGCCAGTGGAACCCCAACGCGTGATTCCCGAGGGCCCACGCGCCTCCAGAGCATGTTACGCCAGCCGCTTGCGGCTGGCATCGTCGCGCTGTGCGCCGGCGCGGTGCTGTCGCTCGGCGTCGCGCTGCTGGTGCGCGAGCAGTGGCAAGGCGCCGTCCGTACGCGCTTCGAGCGCCGCACGACGCACGTGAGCGCGATGCTGCGCCACGAGCTGCAGTCCGGCGTCGCCGTGCTCGAAGGCGCGCGCGGCGCATTCAGCCTCGTCCCGGAAATGACGCCCGAGCAATGGCGCCGGTATGCGGAGACGCTCGATCTCGACAGCGGCCGCTCGCCGGTCCGGCAGATCGGCTATGTGCCGCTGCCGCCCGCGACACGCGGCGCCCTCGCCGGCTCGAAACCGATGCCGGGCGGCGCGCTCGCGGCCGCGGCGCTCAGCGCGCCCCCGTCGAGTTCGCCCGTCGTGCGCTTCGGCGCGTCCGACGCGGCGCCGCTGGCGCGCGCGCTGCAGACCGGCGACATCGCGCTCGGCGTTCACCCGGCCGACGACGACACGTCCCGCGACGCGCGCACCCTCACCCTGTTCCTGCCCGTGAGTACCTCGCCGCATGCGGCCGCCACGCCGTCCGGCACGCGCGAAGCCGGCGCCGACGGGATGCTGTTCGCGGCGCTGAGCCCGCGGCGCCTGATCGAGCGCGCGCTCGACGCGGAACGCGGGATCGACCTGTGGATGACCGCCGGCGGCGATCCGCGCGCGATCGTCAGCGTCGAGGCGACGACCGACGAGGCATCGGCTTCGCCCGACCTGCTGCGGCGCACCGACGTGCTGAATTTCGGCGGCACCGTGCTGACGCTCGCCTATTCCGCTGACGGCCGCCCGAGCGCAACCGGCGCGCAGCGCGCGGCCGGCACCGTGCTTGCCGCCGGACTGATCGCGTCGTTCGCGTTCGCGGCGCTCGTCCATGCGCTGATGCGCGGCCGGTCCGGCGCCACGGCCGATTCCGGCGCGAGCAGCCGCGGCATCCTCAACGAGGCGCGGATGATGGGCATTATCCGTTCGTCGATGGAAGCGATCATCACGATCGACGAAAAGCAGACGGTCGTGATCTTCAATCCGATGGCCGAGCAGGTGTTCGGCGTGTCCGCGATGGAGGCGATCGGCGCGCCGCTGTCGCGCTTCATCCCCGAGCGGTTCCGCGCCGCGCACGCGCGGCATGTCGACCAGTTCGGCGTGACGGGCGTTTCCGAGCGGCAGATGGGCCGCCAGCGCGTGCTGTTCGGGCTGCGCGCCAGCGGCGAGGAATTTCCGATCGAGGCGTCGATCTCGCAGATTCGCGACGCGTCGGGCAAGCTCTATACGGTGATGCTGCGCGACATCACCGAGCGGCTGCGCGCCGAGAATGCGCTGAAGCAATCGCGCGAGGAATTGCGCGAACTGTCGGCGAACCTGCAGAACGTGCGTGAAGAAGAAAAGACGCGCATCGCGCGCGAGCTGCACGACGACCTCGGCCAGCAGCTCACCGCGCTGAAGATGGACCTGTCGGTGGTCGAGCAGCAGTTGCGCGTACCCGGCCGCGCGCAGCCGGACGAAGGCATGCTGTCGCACCTGCAGGGCATGCGGCGGCTGATCGACGCGACGGTCGCGTCGGTGCGACGCATCGCGGCCGACCTGCGGCCGGTGATGCTCGACGATCTCGGCCTCGTGCCCGCGATCGAATGGCTCGCAAACGATTTCACGAACCGCTACGGGATCGATGTCGAGCGTCACATCGAAACGGGCGGCCTTACGTTCACCAGCGCGGGCGCGACCACGCTGTTCCGCATCGTCCAGGAAGCACTGACGAACGTCGCGCGCCATGCGGATGCGACGCGCGTCGCGCTGCGGCTCGACATCGAGGACGGCTTCTGCGTGCTGCGCGTCGCGGACAACGGCCGCGGCGCGGCGCCCGGCGGCGCGGTCCACGAGGACAAATCGTTCGGCCTGATCGGCATTCGCGAGCGCGCGCACATGCTCGGTGGTACCGTGACGATCGACACCGCGCTCGCGCGCGGTTTCTCGATTACCGTCGCGTTACCGCTCAGTACCGTTCAACAGGAAACCCTCATCACATGATCAAGGTGCTCATCGCCGACGACCATACGCTCGTGCGCGACGGTCTGCGGCACATCCTCCAGAACGCCAGCGGATTCGAGGTGGCCGGCGAAGCCTGCGACGGCCCGTCGACGATCGCGCTCGTGCGTTCGACGCCCGCGCAGGTGCTCGTGCTCGACCTGTCGATGCCGGGCCGCAACGGCGTCGAACTGATCAAGCAGATCAAGGACGAGAAGCCCGCGCTGCGCGTGCTCGTGCTGACGATGCACGCGGAGCAGCAATACGCAGTGCGCGCGTTCCGCGCGGGTGCGTCAGGCTATCTGACGAAGGAAAGCGCGAGCGCCGAGCTGGTCGGCGCGGTCACGAAGGTGGCGTCGGGCGGCGTCTACGTGAGCCTCGCGATGGCCGAGCAGTTCGCGCAGAGCCTGAACGAGCCGGCCGAGACGCTGCCGCACCAGCGGCTGTCCGATCGCGAATTCGACGTGTTCCGGCGGATCGCCGCCGGCCAGACGCTGACCGAGATCGCACACGCGCTGTGCGTGAGCGCGAAGACGGTCAGCACCTACAAGACGCGAATCCTGGAAAAGATGCAGATGCCGCACGAAGCGGCGCTGGTGCGTTACGCGATGCGGCACAAGCTGCTCGACGAAACGGACGACGTGTAACGGACGACGTGTAGCAGCGGATGGCAGGCTTGACCGGCCGCGCGGCATGCGGCCGGTAACTGTAACGGTGCGTGACTTTTACCTGGCGGGCACCGGGCACGCGAGATCGCCTTCCTCGCAGGACAGATAGGCCTTCAGCGTTTCCGTACGCGCTTTCGTCAGATCGTCGAGGCAGGTCGATACGACCATCGGGTATACGCTGCCGCCCTCGGCGTTCGCGCTGGAGAAACCGCATTCGGCATCGCGGTATGCAATCCACGCGCGCTGCGCATTCACCAGTTTGTCGGCAAGCGGCCGTGCATCGCGCAGGCGCGCGGTGACGGCCTGATAGGTCCGGTTCAAATCCCCGTCGGATTTCTTGTACGCGCGATCGGCACACGCCGTCATCGTCGCCTGATCCGTTGCGTCCGCACAATTCGCCTGTGCATGAGCGACGTTCGCCGCCAGTGCCAGCGAGCACAGCAGACCGGTCAAGACACGCATGGATGCTCCTTGTTGTTCGTTGAAGTCGTGGAAGCCGGTGCGGAGCCTGACGCCCCTGCCGCGCCTCGGCGCGCGGCGACACCGTCCGCGATGCTAGCGCACGCGCGTCCGCTTGTCAGCCGGCATCATGCTCGCGCGTCGGCTTGCATATCATCCACGCGCACCTACACTGGAAAAATTGATACGCCGCTTCAGGCCAGCGCTATCGCATCCATCCCGTCCCGCTTCCGCGCATTTCCCAGCGCATTTCGCGTTCGTGCCGCCGAGCGGGCATGACGTTTCGTCAGCCGGTTTCCTCTGCCTTGCGCAACGCGCAATCGCCATCGCTCTCTGGAGGAAATCATGAGCTATCACCTGGAAGGCCGTCTGCTCGAGGTCTGCAACTGTCGCGTACTGTGCCCGTGCTGGATCGGCGAGGATCCGGATTTCGGCGTGTGCGACACCATCGTCGCATGGCATGTCGACAAGGGCACGGTCGATGGCGTCGACGTCGGCGGCAACACGATCGCCGCGGTGTGCCGCGTGCCTGGCAATATCCTGGAAGGCAACTGGACGGCCGCGATCTACGTCAGCGACACGGCGTCCGCCGAGCAGGAGCAGGCGCTGCTCAAGGTCTACACGGGACAGGCCGGCGGCCCGATCGCCGAACTCGCGAAACTGATCGGCAAGGTCGTGTCGATCGAGCGCGCACCGATCCGGTTCGACGTCGAAGGCGCGCGCGGCACGCTGTCGATCGGCACCGACTATCACGCGGAACTCGAGCCGTACCTGGGCCCGAGCGGCGCGCAGACGACGCTGACCGACACCGTGTTCTCGACCGTGCCCGGCGCCCCCGTGTTCGTCGGCAAGGCGCCCGTCTACCGGTCGAAGAATGCGGCGATCGGCATCGACCTCGATCTGAAGAATCACAACGCGTTGCAGAGCACGTTCCTGTTCGACGCGTGAATCGCGATCGCACGGAAACGGCCATGGCAGCGTCGCTGCATCGGCGCCTGTTTCCGCTGGTGCTCACGAGCCTCGTCGGATTCGCGTGGGTCACGTTGTGGGCGTGGACGCGCAGTCCGTACGGGCGTTATCTCGAGCACGGCGACGGTGCCGCCTCCGAACCGTTCAGCGCACTTTGTCGCGCGCTGCCGGGCGGCGCGCTATGGCTGCCGGCCGTGTTCGACGCGGCGGCCTGGACGCTGATGATCCTTGCGATGATGCTGCCGACCACGCTGGCGCTGTTCAATGCGTTCGCGCGCGTCGTCGCGAACCGCCCCGACCAGGCGCGCCTGCTCGCGCTCGTCGGCGTCGGCTACGTCGTCGTGTGGAGCGGATTCGGCCTCGTCGCGCACGGGCTGCATGCACTGGTGCTGACGGGCGTCGCGCATGTGCCGGCGCTCGCGTGGCGCGGCTGGCTGATCGGCGCGGCCGTGTTTGCGCTCGCCGGCGCATTTCAGTTCAGTTGGCTGAAGGAACACTGCCTGGACCGGTGCCGCACCCCTTTCAGTTTCGTGATCAGCCGCTGGCGCGGCCGCACGCCGTTGCGCAACGCATTTGCGCTGGGCGCAAGCCACGGGCTCTTCTGCGTCGGGTGCTGCTGGGCGCTGATGCTGCTGATGTTCGTCGTCGGCGCCGGCAGTCTCGGCTGGATGCTGTCGCTCGCCGCGCTGATGGCCATCGAAAAGAATGCGGCGTGGGGACGGCAGCTCACGGCGCCGCTCGGCGCCGCGCTGTTCGGCGTGGCCATGCTGATCGTCGCGAACCACGCGTGAGGCCCGCGATGCGCCCGCCCGCCTCCGCATTCCCGCTGCACGTACGGCCGGGCGTGCGGGTCGCCGCGCTGACGTCCGTCGCGATGCTCGCATTCGCGTCGAATTCGCTGCTGTGCCGGCTCGCGCTGCAGGCCGGGCGGATCGACGCGGCCAGCTTCGGCAGCCTGCGCCTCGTGTCGGGCGCGCTGATGCTCGCGATCGTTGCCCGCGCGGGTGCGCGACGGCCCGCCCCGCCCGCGGACTGGCCCGCGGCGGCGATGCTGTTCGCCTATGTCGCGTGCTTCTCGTTCGCGTACCTGACCGTCAGTGCCGCAACCGGCGCGCTGATCCTGTTCGGCGCGGTGCAACTGACGATGTTCGCGGCGGGATGGCGCGCCGGCGAACGGTTCGCCCCGGCGGGCTGGGCCGGGTTCGGCGTCGCGCTCGGCGGGCTGCTGTATCTCGTGTCGCCGGGGCTCGCGGCACCGACGCCGCAAGGCGCGGCGCTGATGACCGTCGCCGGCATTGCATGGGGCATCTATTCGATACGCGGCCGCAAGCCCGCCGATCCGGTCGCGGCGACCGCCGGCAACTTCCTGCGTGCCGCACCGCTGGCGCTCGCGTTGAGCGTCGCGCTCGCCGCTCGCATGCGCGTGACGCCGGCCGGCGTCGCGCTTGCCGTGCTTTCCGGTGCGCTCACCTCGGGCCTCGGCTACGTCGTCTGGTATGCCGCGCTGCGGCACCTCACGGCCATGCGCGCCGCGGCAATCCAGTTGTCCGTGCCGCCGATCGCCGCGTGCGGCGCCGTGCTGTTCCTGTCCGAACAGCCGACCTGGCGGCTCGCGCTCGCATCGGCCGCCATCCTCGGTGGCGTCGCAGCGGTGCTCGCGACCCGTGCCCGCCATGCGGGCACCGCGCCGTAATGCCAGGCCGGCGCACCGCGCTCGCCCCGGCTCATTCGGGCATGCGGAAACGAAAAACCCGTACACGGATACCGTGCACGGGTTTCGGGGGAACCTGCAAACCGGGCGCCGTTGCGGGCGCCGGCCGGCTTAGTGGCCGAAGTACACCGACGAACGATCGGCGGCGGCCGGCACGACCACGCGTTGGCCCGACTGCGACGTCGCAGCGGCATTCGCGCCGTAGCCCGTTGCGTCAGCCTGCGCGCCGGTGTTCTGCGCGGCAGCGATCTTTGCCTGTGCGGCCTGGATGTTTTCCGGGTAGTTCACCCAGTCGTTCGGGTTGTAGCCGGCCTTTTCGAGCTGGACCAGCTCGGCACGCACTTGCGCGCGCGTCAGCGGCTGCTGGTTCGATTGGGCGAACGAGACGACCGGTGCGGCCACCAGGGCGGCCAGTGCAACTGCCTTGATCAGCGATTTCATGATGCGTTACCTCCAGGATTGTTTTGTCAGGCGCTTCGGACTCGGGGTCGTTGCGCATGAGTAGAAGTCTAGGAGGCGCGACTATCAGGGTAAATACTTAAATCGCAAATTCACTGTTGACGGAAACCGTACAATTTCGCCGGAATAACCACAATCATCAGACGATTATCGGCATTCATGCGCCGAATGCTGCGATACGGCATCTGGCGCGCGCGGCCCACGCGTCAGCGCGATGGGTCGATATCCGCCGACGCCATCAGCCTGTCGAACAGCAGTGCCTTGAGGCGGACCAGGTCGTCGGCGCCGGTCTCGCCGAACGCCGCGTGATGCAGCGTCAGTGCCGGCGCCGCCGGATCGGCATGCACGGCCCGCACCGTGCCGTCGAGCGCCAGCTGCTCGACGCGGTCGCCCGCCTCGTACGGCAGCAGCACGCGCAGCGGCTCTCCGCTTGCGGCGATCGTCCGGTCGACCGCGATCGACAGCCCGCTCAGGCTGATGTCGTGCACCATTCCGATGCCTTCCACCCCGTCGGCTCCACCCATACAGCAGGCCGCGATCCGCGCGGGCACGCGCGGCTCCGCGCGCGTACGCAGCCGGTCGACGAAGCCGGGCGGCGACAGGATCATGAACGGCGCGGCGCCCGACACCTGCACCGACTCGACCGTCGCGCCGAAACGGGACACCGCGGCCCGCCCGATCGCGACCGCTTCGATGTCGTCGCCGCGCACGAAGTCGAACACGGCCGCCGGCTGCGGCTCGACGAACAGCGCGCCCGACGTTGCGACACCGATCAGCCGGAAGCGCTGCAGCGCGCGTGTCGTGCCGACCCGGCGGCGGATGCCGATCGCGGCACCGGCCGACAGCCCCATGCGCGGGGCGGGCGGCACCGCGCCATGCGCGCGCGGATCGGCATCGGCGTCATCGCGCACGCGCACGGGCCGGAAATGGTCGAACAGGAAAGCATGCTGCGCGGCATCGCTCAGCGTCGTGCCGGCCGGCAGCAGCGCGGCGCCGTCGGCATCGTAGAGATCGAAGCCGAGCGGAACGCCAACGGAGAGGTCGTCGCGCACGAGCGCGACGTAGTCGGTGGGAGGTCGCATCGGAGAAGCGCGGAACGACCGCGCGAGCTGTCGTGACACCATGATTACGGCAGCGTCGCGCGAAATCTGAACGGCTTCGTTACTGCGAGGCGCCCGTCGCGTCGGGAGCGACCGGCGCGGGCGGCTGGGCCGGCGTGGCGGCCGGCGCCGCACCGATGCCCGCACTGCCGTCGCTCGTCGTACTTGCGCCCACTGCCGGCGGCTGCGCCGTCTGCGGCTGCGATGCGCCTGGCGACAACGCGGCGGCCGATGCGGCCACTTCGGACGCCGGTATCCATTCCTCGACGATGCCGCCGGACGCCGCTTCGGGCGCCGATGCCGCCGACGCGGCCGATGCCGCGCCTTCGTCGGCCTCCGATGAAGGCGCCATGCGCTGCGTCCTGACTGGCGCGGGCGCCTTCGTCGGCTCGGGCCTGAACCACGTGTCGAACAGATCCGTCGCACGCTCGCGCAGCGACGCGAACCAGCCGGGCGACGGCTCGGTATCGAATTTCGCCTTCGTGTCGACGATCCGGGCGCGCTGCGCGCGCTGGAAGAAATCGCCGACGATCGGCAGCGCACTGTGCGCGCCCTGCCCCCAGTAATCGCTGCGCAGCGTCACGCGGCCGTCGTCGAATCCGACCCACGCACCGGCGACGAGGCCCGGCTGCATCAGGATGAACCAGCCGTCCGCGTTGTCCTGCGTCGTGCCCGTCTTGCCGGCTACATCGCCGCGAACGCCGAAGCGCGTGCGGATGCTGCCGCCCGTGCCGCGCGTCACGACATCGCGCATCACGTCGAGCAGCGTCTTGTCGGTTTCGGCGTCGAGCGCGCGCTCGGGCGGCGCCGGCGCGTACTCGGCGAGCACGTCGCCCTGGCGGTTCTCGATGCGCGTCACCATCTGCGGTTCGACGTACAGCCCGCCGTTCGCGATCGTCGCGTACGACGCGACCATCTCCTTCAGCGTGACCGGGCTCGTGCCGAGCGCGAGCGACGGCACGCGTTCGAGCGGGCTTTCGCGCACGCCCATGTCGCGCGCGAGCCGCGCGACCGCCGTGGGCCCGACCTTCTCCATCACCTGCGCGGTGATCCGGTTGCGCGACAGCGCGACCGCGTCGCGCAGCGTCATCGGTTTGCCCGTAGGCGGCACGTCGTCGTTCGGCCGCCAGATCTCGCCGCCCTTCAGCGGGATCTCGACCGGCTGGTCGATGAACGTGTCGTCCGGCTTCATCCCGCCCGCGAACGCGGCGCCATAGACGAACGGCTTGAACGTCGAGCCCGGCTGGCGCCGTGCCTGCGCGACGTGGTCGAACGGCTCGTTGGTAAAGTCGCGGCTGCCGACCCATGCGCGGATCTGCCCGTCGCGCGGATCGATCGCGAGGAAGCCGGCCTGCACGTCGGTCTTCGTCTTGCACAGCGCGCGCATGAAGCCGTGGTCGGCCGCGAGCAGCTTCATCGCGGCCGCGTCGTCCTTGCCGGCGTCCTGCGCGGCCTTGTATTCGGGCGACTCGCGCATGAAGGTGCGGAACACCTCGTTGTCGGTGCCGCAGCCGTCGCGGCCGCTCCACGCGTTGTTCGCGATGCCCTGCAACTGATTGCCCTGCAGCGTGAGCGCCTGCGTCGCCATCTGCTGCAGCCGCGAATCGATCGTCGTGCGCACGATCAATCCGTCCGAGTAGATGTTGTAGTCGTTGCGGTCGGCCCACGCGATCAGCCATTTGCGCAACTGCTGCGCGAAATGCGGCGCCGGCCCCGGCGGCTCCTTCTGGCGCTCGAAATCGATGCGCAGCGGCCGGCGCTGCAACTGCGCGAACTGCGCCGCCGACAGCTTGCCGTACTTCACCATCTGGCCGAGCACCGTGTTGCGCCGCTGCAGCGCGCGCTCGGGATTCAGCACCGGGTTGTAGTAGCTGTTGCCCTTCAACATCCCGACGAGCGTCGCGCTGTCGAGCACGTCGAGCTGGTCGGCCGACTTGTCGAAATAGGTGCGCGCGGCCATCTCGACGCCGTACGCGTTGTACAGGAACGGCACCGTGTTCAGGTAGGTCTCGAGGATCTGGTCCTTGCTGTAGACGGCTTCGATCTTCAGCGCGGTGATGGCTTCCTTCACCTTGCGCGTGAGCGTCGGCGCGCGGCCGATCTCGTCCGGATACAGGTTGCGCGCGAGCTGCTGCGTGATCGTCGAGCCGCCCTGGCGGCTGCCCGAGAACGTATGGAGCGCGGCCGACGCGGTGCGTTTCCAGTCGAGGCCGTGATGCTCGTAGAAGCGATGATCCTCGGTCGCGATCAGCGCGTCGACCATGTGCGGCGAGATCTGCTTGAGCGGCACCCACTCGCGGTTCGACGGCTTGAATTCGGCCAGCAGCTTGCCGTCGGCGGACAGCACCTGCGCCGGCTGGTCGACGCGCGCCTTGCGGATGTCGCCGATGCCCGGCGTGAACGGGATCAGCGCGATCACGTACAGCACGAACAGCACCGGCACGGCGGCGGCCGTGAGCAGCACGCCGCGGCGCGTGGGACGACGGAGATGCTGCCACGCGGCGGCGGCGAGAGGCTTGACCCTCGCGACGGCGGCAGCCGCGACGGGTTGGGCGCGCGCAACCCAGCTGGCACAGAAGTCACGCACTGACGACACGTTTCGGCGATTCACGCGGGTGGAGCTCGGCTGAAAAGGGTGCATCGTACCAAAACTCGCGCGGCCGGCAGGCCGTGGCGGCCGTGCGCCGGCGCGCACCGCACGGCTTCGCGACCGGTCGCACGCAAAAAAGGCGCGTGCCCCCGCAACGGGAACGACGCGCCAGGCCTGGTACGACAACCGGCTGGCCGCGCGACGGCGGCCGATCTGCGCCGCTGCTCAGCGCACGAGAAAACCGTAGGTCAGCGGATCGCGCTCGTCGACGATCCAGTTCGCGAAACCGCAGATATGCGCACTGCCTTCCACTTCCGGGATCACGGCCGCGATCTCGCCGACCGTCGTCTCGCGCAGCACGCGCCCCTTGAAGATCGTGCCGACGATCGATTCGTTGACGAGCGTGTCGCCGGCCGCGAGCAGCCCGCGCTGGTACAGCTGCGCGACGCGCCCGCCGGTGCCGGAGCCGGTCGGCGAGCGGTCGACCTCGCGATCCGCGAACACGCAGCAGTTCGCCTGCGTCGAGCCCGGATGGCGCGGCGCGTTCGCGATGATCGTGCCGTAGATATGGTTGATTTCCGGAATCTCCGGATGTACGACCGGGTACTTCGCGTTCGCGGCAGCCTTCACTTCCGCGCCGAAGCGGATCAGCTTTTCCACCGCCGATTCGCGCACCGGCAGGTCGAATGGCGCGCCGTCGACGTAGAAATAGAACGCGCCGCCATACGCGATGTCGCCGGTCACGGTGCCGAACGACGGCGTGTCGACCGACACGTCGCGCCGCCAGATGAACGACGGCACGTTGACGAAGCGCACGGGCCCCGCATGCTCGCCGTCCCACTTGACGAAGGCCTCGATGAAGCCGCACGGCGCGTCGATGCCGACCCGCGTTTCCGGCACCGTGCGCTGCACCCAGCCGAGTTCGACGGCCGCGGTCGACAGCGCGATCACGCCGTGCCCGCAATGGTCGCTGTAGCCTTCGTTGTGCACGAAGATCACGCCGAAATCGGCGTTCGGCGACACGGGCTCGGTCAGGTAGCCGCCGTACATGTCGGCGTGGCCGCGCGGTTCGAACATCAGCGCACGGCGGATCTCGTCGGCGTTCTCCTTGAGCCATGCGCGGCGCTGGACGATCGTGTCGCCAGGCAGGCGCGGCAGCCCGCTCGTGACGATGCGGAACGCTTCGCCGCCCGTATGGACTTCGACAGTGGAAAGGGATCGGGAAATTTTCATGGTCGATCGAATGCGTTGAAACGAAGAACGGCGGCCAGGCCGCCGTCCGATGGCAGGCTGGCCGTTACTTCGCGTACGGTTCGGGCAGGCCGTTGCGGATCACGTAGACGGACGTCGGCGCGCCCTTCAGGTCGCCGTTCGCGTCGAACGAATAGGTGCCCGCGACGCCCGCATAGTTCGACTTCGCGAGCTGCGCGATCAGCTTCGCCTTGTCGGTGGTCGTGCCGGCCTTGACCATCGCGTCGGCGAGCAGCTTCACGCCGTCGTAGTAGTTGACGCCATAGACCTGCGTATCCGTGTGATAGGCGTCGTGGTACTTCTTCAGGAATTCGCGCCCGGCCGGCGTCTTCTCGAGCGCGACGCCGCCCTGCGCGCAGTAGACGATCGATGCCGCATCGCCCGCCACCTTGCCCATGTCGGCCGAGCAGATGCCGTCGCCGCCGAGCAGCTTCGCGCGCAGCCCGCGCTGCTTCATCTGCTTGGCCATCGGCGCGCCCTGCGCCGCATAACCGCCGAAGAAGATCACGTCGGGGTTGCCGGCCTTGATCTTGGTGAGAATGCCGAGGAAATCGGTGGCCGACGAACTCGTGTATTCCTGGTCGACGATCCTGATCCCGTTCGCCTTCGCGACGTTCATGAACTGCTCGGCGACGCCCTGCCCGTACGCGGTGCGATCGTCGACGACGGCCGCGGTTTTCGCATTCAGCGTCTTCGCGGCGAACGTGGCCATCGTGCCGCCGAGCTGCTCGTCGCTCGCGCCGATCCGGAAGATGTTCTTGAAGCCCTGCTTCGTGAGCGCCGGATTCGACGCAACCGGCAGGATCGGCACGCCCGCATTCGAATACACGCGCGATGCCGGGATCGCGACGCCCGAGTTGTACGGCCCGAGCACCGCGACGACACCCTTGTCGACGAGGTTCTGCGCTACCTGCACGCCGGCCTTCGGGTCGGCCTGGTCGTCGTCGGACACCAGCTTGAACGTGACGGTCTTGCCGGCCACCTTCACGCCGGCCTTGTTGAGTTCGTCGACGGCAAGGCGCGCGCCGTTTTCGTTGTCCTTGCCGTTCGCGGCCTGCGGGCCCGTCAATGGCGCCGAATGGCCGATCATCACGACTTCCTGCGCGTGCGCGGAAGTCAGCGCGCCGGCGGCAATAGCCACCGACAGCGCGGTAACGAGGTGTCGCATGATGTCTCCTGATTGGTTTTGTGTGAAACCAATGTAGGACACGTGTGGTCACATCGCAAGCAATTTCAAAATAATTTTCGCGATTCTGGTCATATTTCAGACCAGAACGAAGCCGCGCACGTCACTTCGGCGCGATGTCGCGCCGCACGCGGCGGATATGCTGCTCGACATAGAACGCAGCCGCATCGGCATCGCCGGACACGATCGCCTCGTAGATCAGCCGGTGTTCGGACACGTAGAGCCGGATCCGACCGGCGTCGTAGATGCCGTCGTCCTTCAGCCGCTTCCAGAGCGGCTGGTCCATCGTCTTCGCGACCTCGTCCGCAATCTTCACGATCAGCGGGTCGCCGGTCATCAGCGCGAGCTGCCGGTGGAACAGCCGGTCGCTCTCGTTCCACAGCGCGCGCTGGTGCGGATCGTCGACGTCGGTGATGGTTTCCATCTGCGCGAGATAGCGCTCGGCGCCCGGGTCGGCGCGGCCGTGCGATGCCGCGAGGCGCGCGATCGCGGGTTCCAGGATCAGCCGCACGTCGAGCGTCGACGTCGGGCTGAAGTCGGCCTCGGACGCCGCACGCGCGTCGCCGCGTTCCGCGAGCACGTCGAGCGGCGACGCGACGACGTAGGTGCCCGAATTGCGCTTGGTGAACACCAGCCCTTCGTTCTGCAGCGCGCCGAGCGCCTCGCGCACGGCCGGCCGGCCGACCTGGAACAGCACCGCGAGTTCGCGCTCGGACGGCAGCCGCGAATCGGCCGCGTAGCGCCCCGCGCGAATCTCGTCGCGGATCTTCTCGGCGACCTGCTCGTAGATCTGCAGCGGCCTGAAACCGCCTTCGAGTGATTCGGGACGCGCGGACATCATCGTTTGGCTCCTGCCCGGTCGCGGGCGTGGACTTGGAATGGGTTCGCACTATACCGGAGCGGCGCCGGCATCGAGACCACGGCGACCCTTCTGGACAGATATTAGAACCAAAAACGGCGCTTCGGTTTATTTTCCGGGTTGCGGGTGCGGTTGAAATTGGTATAGATTCGATCCACACTGCCTCCGTGTCACGGTATCCGGCAGCCCCTTGGCGGGCGCGTCATGCGCCCGTCACCCACGCTCACCGACACCTGCGACGTACACGATGACCGCCCTTTCCCGGATTCCCGTTTTCGATGCGACCGACACGGCCGCGCTGCTCGACTACCCGGCGCTGCTCGCCACGCTCAGGCAGGCCGTCGCCGAATACGCGGCGGGCGAGATCGTCAGCCCCGAACGCCTGGTCGTGCCGCTGCAGGCCGGCGGCGTGATGCTGTCGATGCCGTCGAGCGCGCGCGACCTCGCGACCCACAAGCTCGTGAACGTGTGCCCCGGCAACGGCGCGCGCGGGCTGCCGACGATCCTCGGCCAGGTGACCGCATACGACGCGACCACCGGCGAGATGCGCTTCGCGCTCGACGGCCCGACGGTCACCGGCCGCCGCACGGCGGCCGTCACCGCGCTCGGCATCGACGCGCTGCATGGCACCGCGCCGCGCGACATCCTGCTGATCGGCACCGGCAAGCAGGCGGCCAATCACGCGGAAGCGCTCGCGGCGATCTTTCCCGACGCGCGCCTTCACGTGCGCGGCACCCGCGCCGACAGCGCGGCCGCCTTCTGCGCCGCGCACCGCGCGCAGGCGCCGCGGCTCGCACCGCTCGACGGCGACGCGATTCCCGATGCGATCGACGTCGTCGTCACGCTGACGACGAGCCGCACGCCCGTCTACCGCGAAGCCGCGCGCGAAGGCCGGCTCGTGGTCGGCGTCGGCGCGTTCACCGCGGATGCGGCCGAGATCGACGCGAACACGGTGCGCGGCAGCCGGCTCGTCGTCGACGATCCGGCCGGCGCGCGCCACGAGGCCGGCGACCTGATCGTCGCGCAGGTCGACTGGCAGCAGGTCGCGTCGCTCGCCGACGTCCTGGGCGGCGCATTCGCCGTCGGCGGACCGCTGCTGTTCAAGAGCGTCGGCTGCGCCGCGTGGGATCTCGCCGCGTGCCGCACCGCACGCGATGCGCTGGACGCGCGCCGGGCCGGCTGACCCGGTAGCGAAGCCCGCCGGCCGCGTGCGCGGCGCCGGTGCGGCGTTGCAACATCCGGAGCGCTCTGACACTTTCCCGTACGCGTTGTAGGAAACGCCCTACAACGCGTCGAAGCGGCCTACACCAACTTCCAATTCGGCCGATTTCATTTCCGGCGGCGCAACACGATACTGCCGGCATGAATGCCAGCTTGTCGCCCGCCACGCTCAGGGTGTTTCTCGTCGATCATGCCGCCGCCGTCCGGCAGCGGATCGCGCTGCTCGTCGGCGCGATTCGCGGCGTCGCCGTCGTGGGCGAAGCGGAAGACGGCCAGCACGCGTGGACGCAGATCCGCGGCAGCCGGGCGGACGTCGTGATCGTCGACCTGCGGCTCGCGGACGGCAGCGGCCTCGACCTGATCGGGATGCTGTCGAAGGCCGCGCCGCGCATCGTCACGATCGTGCTGACGAATCATTCGGCGCCGGCATTCAGAGAGGCATGCGCGACGGCCGGAGCCGACTACTTCTTCGACAAGACCGTCGAATTCGACGCCGCGTGCCGTGTCATCGAATCCCTGGTGCACGCTCGCGTGCACCAACCCTGACAAGCCGGAGCGACTCATGTCCACCGCCACCGCCTGCGCTGCCGACGTCCCCGTCGCGCCCCGGCCGACGACTCCGCTTCGTGCGGTCACGCGCGCCGACGCCGCCAAACATCCCGCCGCACGCTGCTCGGCCTGCGCGATGCGCTCGATGTGCCTGCCGCCGCAACTGACGGCCGCCGAATACGGCCGGCTCGACGCGATCATCTGCACGACCCGGCAGGTTCGCCAGGGCGACGCGCTGTTTCGCACCGACGATCCGTTCCAGAGCATCTATGCGGTGCGCGCGGGTTCGGTGAAGACGGTGATGATGCATCGCGACGGCCGCGAACACGTGACCGGCTTCCAGATCGCCGGCGACACGCTCGGGATGGACGGCATCGGCAGCGGCCAGCACTGCTGCGACGCGATCGCGCTCGAAGACAGCGTCGTGTGCGTCATCCCGTTCGGTGCGCTCGAAGCAGCGTGCCGCGAGATCAAGCCGATGCAGCACTTCCTCTATCAGATGCTGAGCAGCGAGATCGTGCGGAAATCGAGCCAGATGCTGCTGCTCGGCACGATGTCGGCCGAACAGCGCGTCGCGCATTTCCTGCTGAACCTGTCGTCGCGCTTCGAGGCGCGCGGCTATTCGGCGACCGAATTCAACCTGCGGATGACACGCGAGGAAATCGGTTGTTATCTCGGGATGAAGCTGGAAACGGTCAGCCGGATGTTCTCGCGGTTCCATCGCGAAGCACTGGTCGAAACCCGCGGCAAGCGCGTGCGCATCATCGATGCGCAAGCGCTCGCGCGGGTCTGACTCGGGTCAGACGTACGCGCCGGCATCGTCCGCGAGGCATCGCGCGCCGTGCGTCACCGAGCCGTGCCATCGGTCGCCGCGTCGCGCAGCATCACCCTGCCACCGCCCGCCTGCCACGCGATCAGCGCCTGTTCGGCCTGGGCGAACGCGCGGTGCAGCGCATCGTCCACGTCATCGCCGCTGCACGGCGGCAGCGGCCTGGGCGCCTCGTCGTGAAACACCAGGTCTAGCCGCACGTCGTATGTGCGCGCACCGTCGGCCGCCGCGCGCGATTCGATTGCGAGGTGACAGCCGTCGATCAGCGCGCGAAACCGTTCGAGCCGCACCAGTTGCGCGCCGGCTTCGGCTTCGATCGCGGCGGAACCCGTGAATCCGAGGCAGGCGATCTGCATGCCCACGCCCATGTCGTTTCTCCTGACGGGGCCGCCCGCTCGTCGACCGCCTTGCATGCACCGCCCGCGCCGAAAGGCGGCGGTGCGTATTTCCCGTGGCGCGGCGCGGATTCTTCGATCGCTGGCCTGCCGATAAGTCTGTCCGCACCTCTGTCGGCGCGGCACCGTTCATACGTTGAATACCTGCGACGTCTTCATCTCGATCCACGTCATTCCGGCCCGCAGCCCTTCGATCATCGCCTCGCGCTCGGTCGGATATGCATGGCTGTGCTCGAACGTATGATGAAAGCGCGCGGCGCCGCTGCCGTGCTCGACCGACACGCGGCAGCGGAATTCGCCCGATTCGCACGGGCGCGTCTCGACCTCGACCGACCAGTCGCGTTCGTGAATGTTGCCCTGCAGAGTCATGTGCCCTCCTGCGGTGTCAATCGCCGAGCCGGAAGTGGCCGCTGTGCAGCAGCACCGGCCGGCCGCCGATTTCCTCGAGCATCCGTCGTGCCATCGCTTCGATCGCCGGCCGGTGCGCGTCGAACGCGGCCAGCAGGTCGCGTTCGAGCAGCGACGGCGCACCGAAATGGTCTTCCAGTGCCTCGGCCGTGACCGCGCACTGCACGCAACGTCCGTCGACCAGCGCCGAAAACGCGACGACCAGGTCGCGCGCGCAATATTCGGCCGGCTCGGGCGGGAAGGTAATCTGCATCTGTCCGCTTGTCATTGTCGTGATGACTCCATGACGAGAGCATAGTGGCGCGCGCGGCCGCCCGCTTGACCCACGTCAATCGGTTCGCTGCACCGCACGATCGCAGTGCGGTATCGTGCCGCCGATTCAGTCCGCTTCAGTCCGCGTCGGGCTCGATCGCCGCGCCGCGCTCCGCGAGCAGCTCGCGCAGCACGCTGCGGTGGCAATGGCGCTCGTCGTCGCAGTAACAGCCGATCGAGAACGCGGTGGTCGCCGACAGCGCCGCCAGCAGGTCCAGCACCTTCGCCGGATCGCCATGCGCCATCTCCGCGCGGAAGTGGCGCTTGAACGCGTTCCATTCGGCGTCCGTTTCGGCCGCCTGCGCCTGCGCGACGAGCTCGGGGCTCGGCGACAGCGTCGGCAGCCATACATCATAGTAGTTGCGCGACGCGAATTCCGCCTTCGGTACGCCGCGCGGCGGCCGCCGCACCGTGCCGATCCGCAGGCCCTCGCCGGCCGCGCGCGGCGTGCCGAGCTGGATGATCCGGATGCCCATGTCGCTCCTCTGTCCTGTGTCCGATTCCGTGATCGTACCGCCGCGCCTGGGCACGCGTCAGCCGGGTAGCACGCATCGCGGCCGCGCAACAAAAAACCGGCTGCCTCCGCGACGGGAGACAGCCGGTTCGGCCGGCAGCATTGCGCGCCGGGCGCGCGACGATCAGACGCCGCTCTTCAGCACCTTGCCGATTGCGTCGGCAACGATGCCGACGTTCGAGTCGTTCAGGCCCGCCACGCACATCCGGCCGGAACGCAGGATGTACACGCCGTGCACTTCGCGCAGCGCGTCGACCTGCGATTCGGTCAGGCCCGTGTACGTGAACATCCCGCGCTGCTTCACGTAGCGCGTGAGCGCTTCGCCGCTGACGTGGTCGCGCAGGCCGTCATGGATCGACTGGCGCATCCGCGCGATGCGGCGGCACATCGCCGACAGTTCCTCTTCCCACTGCTTGCGCAGCGCGGGCGTGTTGAGCACGGCCGCGACGACTTTCGCGCCGTAGGTTTGCGGGTTGCTGTAGTTCGAGCGCACGGCGCCGGCCAGCTGGCCGAGCACGCGCTCGGCCGCGGCCGCATCCTCGCAGACGACGCTCAGGCCGCCCACGCGCTCGCCGTACAGCGAGAAGTTCTTCGAGAACGAGTTCGCGACCAGCGCCGGCACGCCGCGGCGGGCCAGCTCGCGCACCGCGAACGCATCCGCATCGAGGCCCGCGCCGAAGCCCTGGTATGCCATGTCGACGAACGGCAGCAGGCCGCGCGCCTCGATCACGTCGATCAGCCTTTCCCACTGGCCTTCGTCGAGGTCGACGCCGGTCGGGTTATGGCAGCACGCGTGCAGCAGCACGATGCTGCGCGCCGGCAGCGCGTCGATCGCCGCGAGCATCGCGTCGAACTTCAGGCCGCCCGTCGCCTCGTCGTAGTACGGATACGTGTTCACCGTGAAGCCGGCACGCTCGAAGATGAAGCGGTGGTTTTCCCAGCTCGGATCGCTGAGCCACACCTGCGCGTCCGGGAAGTAGCGCTTCAGGAAATCGGCGCCCACCTTCAGCGCGCCCGAGCCGCCGAGCGTCTGCAGGGTTGCGATGCGGCCGGCCGCGCGGGCCGGGTGATCGGCGCCGAACACGAGCGCCTGCACGGCGTCGCGATACGCAGGCAGGCCGACCATCGGCAGATACGGCTTCGGGCCGCTCTCGCGCTGCAGCGCGGTTTCGGCTTCGCGCACGGCGCCCATCACCGGAATCCGGCCTTCGGCATCGAAGTAGATGCCGATGCTCAGGTTGACCTTCTGGTCGCGCGGATCTTTCTGGAAGTTCTCGTTGAGCGTCAGGATCGGGTCGCCCGGGTACGCGTCGATGTGTTCGAACATGGCTTGAGTCGGTCTCGTTTGGAAGAATGATCGGTGGTGGCCTGCTTCAGCCTGCGGACGCGCTGTCGCGCACCGCATAGCCTGCATTCTTCTGACGGAAGCGATACCCGATCGCGAGCACCGCGAGCCATACCGGGATCAGGTACACCGACAGGCGGAGATCCGGCGTCAGGTACATCACGACGAGAATGCCGGCCATGAATGCCAGGCACAGGTAATTCGTGAAAGGATAGCCCAGACTGCGGAAGGAAGTCTTCTCCCCGGCTGCGCGCTTGGCCTGGCGGAACTTCAGGTGGATCAGGCTGATCATCGCCCAGTTGATGATCAGCGCCGACACGACGAGGCCCATCAGCACCTCGAACGCCTTGCCCGGCATGAAGTAGTTGACCAGCACGCACGCGCCGGTGGCGAGCGCCGACGCGCCGAGCGCGGCGAGCGGAATGCCGCGCTTGTTCACCGAGCACAGCACCTTCGGCGCATTGCCCTGCTGCGCGAGGCCGAACAGCATCCGGCTGTTGCAGTACACGCCGCTGTTGTAGACCGACAGCGCGGCCGTCAGCACGACGACGTTCAGCACGTTCGCGACCAGGTTGCTGCTCAGCGCATGGAAGATCAGCACGAACGGGCTGCCGCCGCTGACGACCTTCTCCCACGGATACAGCGACAGCAGCACGGCGAGCGCGCCGATGTAGAAAATCAGGATGCGGTAGATGACCTGGTTGGTCGCGCGCGGGATGCTGTGCTTCGGATCGTCGGCCTCGGCCGCCGTGATGCCGACGAGCTCGAGCCCGCCGAACGAGAACATGATCGCGGCCATCGACATCACGAGGCCCGACACGCCGTTCGGGAAGAAGCCGCCGTGCTGCCACAGGTTCCTGACGCTGGCCTCCGGCCCGGCGTTGCCGCTCGCGAGCAGCCAGCCGCCGAAGCCGATCATCCCGACGATCGCCGCGACCTTGATGATCGAGAACCAGAATTCCGTCTCGCCGTACGACTTCACGCTGGTCAGGTTGATCAGGTTGATGACGACGAAGAACACGAGCGCCGACACCCAGGTCGGCACGCCCGGCCACCAGTACTGCACGTAGATCCCGACGGCCGACAGTTCGGCCATGCTGACGAGGATGTACAGCACCCAGTAGTTCCAGCCGGACAGGAAGCCCGTGAAGTGGCCGAAATACTTGTTGGCGAAGTAGCTGAACGAACCTGCGACGGGCTCGTCGACGACCATCTCGCCGAGCTGGCGCATGATGAAGAACGCAACGATGCCGGCCACCGCATAGCCGAGCAGCACGGACGGGCCGGCCATCTTGATCGTCTGCGCGATGCCGAGGAACAGCCCCGTGCCGAGCGCGCCGCCGAGCGCAATCAGCTGGATGTGCCGGTTCTTCAGCCCGCGCTTCAGGCCGTCGCTCTCGTTTCCAGAACCCATGTCTTCTCCACTCTGTCCGCCTCCGCCTGAAGCGGTGCGGCGCGCCTCGGTGTGCCGGGCGCTGTTTTTGCTGTGCCGGCGGCGTTCGTGGAGCCGCCGGGTTGGGGACTGCAATCTTCGCGTGGCGGCGCCCGATTCGCTCCGGCATGCCCGCCAGACCGGCCGCCGACTTGTCGCCCACGCCGCATTGCTGCGGCCACACACGAAAATCCGGCGTCAGTTTAGCGTCGCGACGGCGAAATCGGGTTTCGTAACCCGTTCATGCAAACCCTACATTATGAGATAAGATTGCATCCAGGAGACAAATGAGGAAATAAAAATGCCTGAACCGGTTCTCGACCGCATCGATCGCCACTTGCTTTCGATCCTGCAGGAGAACGGCCGTGCGTCGAACCTCGATCTGGCGAAGGCCGTCGGCCTGTCGCCCGCGCAGACATTGCGGCGCCACCGGCGGCTGGAAGAGATCGGCGCGATCCGCCGCTACGAAACCCGGCTCTGCCCCGACACGCTCGGCTTCGGCGTCACCGCGTTCGTGCACGTGACGATGGAGCGCGGGCATATCCGCGACCTGTCCAAGTTCCAGAAGCTGGTGTCCGATCTCGCGCAGATCCAGGAGTGTTTTTCGGTGACGGGCGACATCGACTATGTGCTGAAGGTCGTCGCGCACGACCTGAAGGGACTGTCGCAGTTCCTGCTCGAAACGCTGATGCGGATTCCCGGCGTCAGTGGCGTGCATTCGAGCGTGTGCCTCGACGAGATCAAGTGCACGAGCGCGATGCCGGTTGAAGCGTGACAGCCGGCGCGCCGGCCGGTCATTCGCAGACGGGCGCCGGCGAGATCGACAGCAACTCGAGCACGTTGTTGCTTGCCTCACGTCACATCGCCGATGTTTAACGCATACGAACCGTCGAATCGATCACACGCAAATTCGAATTAGTCCCATAGACAATTTCCCCCTTGCCGGCGAATGTCTTCGATTCCTTAACGCAAAAGGAAACGACGATGCGCAGAACGGCAGCAAGAGACAGTGACTCGACAACAACCGGCGGATTCATCATTGCGGTCACGTCAACGATATTCGATAACGGTAAACGCGTTGCTTTGGACGGCGACGAGGCAACATGTGGCAATTGCAAAGGGGCGTTCAGGATTTTCGGCAGCGCCACGCGCATGAGTTGCCACGGTCGTAGAGTCGTTTTGAATGGCGACCCCGTGCTCTGTCCGTGTGGACAAAACAAGGTCATCGCAGGCGGCGACAGTCGAATTTTCTACGAAGCCGACAGCGGCACGTCCAGGCAAGTAGCAGCAGCCCGCGAAGCTCAGCCACCTACATCGCCAACCCAATCTGCCGCGCCTTCCGGCTACGACGAAAAGCTGGTGTGTACGACACGCAAGTCGGTACTTGTCGGATATCCGTACCACATCGAAACGGCAGATGGCCGCACGTACAACGGCCGACTCGATCCAAGCGGAGAATTGCCTCGCATCGATACCGGCAACAAGCCCGATGAGTACACGGTTTATTGGGGCGACGAAGCCATTGAAAAACAATACGAGAGCTGACCGATGCCGAACAAGCCCACTAAGGTTCGCTCGAACGACACTAAAGGGTCCATCAAACCGGTAACGCTTCAGACGTTGTCATTTCGTGAACTTTGGAGCGCCTATCCGAAGAAGGATCCATACGATGATCCCACCGGCCAGTATGAGAACCAGTGCGCCATTCGCATGAGCGTTACGTTTCACCACATCGGAAGCGACATGAAGTCGTTTTCTCAGAAGGTGTTGAAACCGATGCCGGGGAAGAAGTCGCTAGGTCGTCTGATACTCGACGGGAAAGCAACAGCGACCCGCGCCTACGAGTTGGCCGAATGGTTGAAGCTTCACCCGTTCCTCGGCCTGGGCAAGCCGGAAAACATCACAGGTCAGGATTGGCAGCGCAAGATTAATGGCCGAACCGGTATCATCTATTTTTTTGGGTACTGGCGGCAAGAAGGGGATTCTGATGACGCGTTGAGCGGCGGCCATATTGACCTATGGAACAAAGATACCCTTACGCCATCTACCGCTTCGTTCTGGCGGTTTCGCATAGGCGTGCCGAGCATGATTAACCCTCTTGATTACCTTCGGGGTCGACGCGGGAATTGGTATTCAGATCTGGCCAACTCGAAAGAAATCCTCTTCTGGGAAGTTCAATGAAACGACTGGCTGTTGCAGTTCCAGGGTTCCTATGGGGTTTGCTCATCACATGGGCGTCCCTTTATACGTTCAGCCGTATTCATTGGCCTGCTCCGCCGTCGCATTCGACCGGCTGCAACGACATGGAACACTGCGCTCCACACGCAGTATTCATCGTCGGCCTGTTCGCCCTGACCTTGTGGCCTTCGGTCGTCTTTGCCGCACTCAATGCCTTCGCTTACCGACGTTGGTCATCGCGCAAGTGGGGCATCGCGTTCATTGCAACTACGCTATTTGTCGTGCTCTTTCATCTTGCGACCTACGCGACACCCGTGCCAGGTCTTTTCGGCTAAATCGGTCTACCGAAACGACCCGATGGGGTTTGTGCGCCGCCTCGCTTCCCTCTACAGATCTCTCCGAATACGGTTTGATTTGTTGCGTCAGCAACGATTTGATATATAGCGCTCGTGTACGCGGGTCTTGCGGGCCAATCCATAGATGTTCGCGACAGCGATTCGACGCGATTTCCAGTGTCGAACTGGCGTTCACAACATACGCATTGCGCATCCCGGGGCGCCTTCAGCGCACCGCCTCGAACGCACTGATCAGCAACGCCCCCGCCGCAATCACCGCACATCCCATAGCACGGCGCGGCGTCAGCCGCTCGCCGAGATACACGCGAGCGATCAGCGCGGCGAACACCACGCTGGTTTCGCGCAGCGCCGACACCGGGCCCATCGGCGCGCGATCCATCGCCCAGATCACGATGCCGTATGCGAGCGCCGCGAACACGCCGCCGCATGCAGCCTTCGCCGTCTCGCCGACATCCTGCGTCAGCCGCAGCGGACCCGCGCGCAGCCGGTAGTACGCGGCCATCATCATGCCCGTCAACACGAACATCCACGCGGCATAGCCGACCGTGCTGCCGCTTTCCCGCACGCCGATCCCGTCGACCACGCTATAGGCCGCGATCGACACGCCGGTCGCAAACGCGGTCGGCAGCACCTGCGTCATCCGGTGCTTTGCGCCGCGCCCACCCTCCAGCCCGATCGCCAGGATGCCCGCGCAGATCAGCACGAGCCCGCCTTGCGCGCCGGCGTTCAGGTGCTCGCCCGCGAATGCCGCCGCGCCGAGCGTGACGAGCAGCGGCGCGGTGCCGCGCGCAACCGGGTAGGCGACGGTCAGGTCGCCGTGCTCGTAGGCGCGCACCAGCAGCAGCGTATAGACCACATGGATCACGGCCGATGCGACGACACAGAGCCAGCCCATGAGCGTGATCGGCGCGGCGGCAGGCAGGAACAGCAGCGCGAACAGCCCGATCGCGATCTGCAGCACCGTGGCCGACCGCAGCCGGTCGCCGCTGCTGCGGACGAGCGCATTCCATGACGCATGCAGGAATGCCGCACACAGAACGGCAAACAGAACGGGGATCGGCACGATGAATTCTCGGTAACGGTCGGCAACATGAAATCGTCGCCGCGGGGCATCCATCGTATGAATACGTCACACGATTGTCAAAAATGCGGTATCCACGGCATGACGCGCGAACCGGCCGACCGCGCCCTTTCGCCCGCCCCATGCGGCCTGCGCGGCAGGCGGCCCCGTGCGCCGCGAAATGTGTCTTCGTGGTTGAGCGCGGTCTGCCCCTTTCCGTTCTCTTTCGCACCGCGTTGCGCCGTAATGGAATCGATACCGCAGCGCAACCGTCGCGAAACCACTCCGTCCCCATATCTTCATACGCGACTGTTCCAATGCGCGTGCTCTCTCGCGAGCTCCGCGCCGAACCGACACGACGACGGGGCAGCTCTCCACCATCGAAGGCCTTACCTGGAGTTTCCCGATGTTCCGTCAAGCCTTGCTCGTCACCGCCTGCGCAGCCGCAGCGCTTGCGCTGTTCGCCTGCGGCGGCAGCGACGATCCGACGTCGACGCCCGCGGTGTCGTCGCAGGATGCGCTGCAGACCGCCACGCCGATCAAGCACGTCGTCGTGATCTACGGCGAAAACATCTCGTTCGACCACTACTTCGGCACCTACCCGAACGCGACGAACCCGTCGGGCGAACCGGCGTTCACCGCGCAGCCCGGCACGCCGACGCCCAACGGCTTGACGGGCACGCTGCTCACCGCGAACCCGAACTTCACGAACACGGCCAACGGCACCGACGCGGCGAACCCGTTCCGCCTCGACCGCACGCAGGCCGCGACCGCCGACCAGAACCACGCGTACACAGCCGAACAGCTGGCCGAGGACAACGGCCTCGCCGACCTGTTCCCGAAATACACCGGCAAGGGCTCGTCCGGCGGCGCCGGCGCGTTCGGCACGAAGGGCCAGGTGATGGGCTACTTCGACGGCAACACCGTGACCGCGCTGTGGAACTACGCGCAGCGCTTCGCGATGAGCGACAACGCATACACGACGGTCTACGGCCCGTCGACGCCGGGCGCGCTGAACGTCGTGTCGGGGCAGACCAACGGGATGCAGATCGTCAAGACATCGAAGCAGCCGTCGACGCTCGCAGCCACCTCGTACTACATCAACGACGGCCAGGGCGGCTTCACGATGATCAACGACGTCGACCCCGGCTTCGACGTGTGCTCGAGCACGACCGACCAGGCGATGATGACCGGCAAGAACATCGGCGACCTGCTGAACGGCGCGAAGATCACGTGGGGCGGCTTCATGGGCGGCTTCAACCTGTCGACGACCAACGGCAACGGCACGACGGGCTGCAGCCGCAGCACGATCGCCACCGCCGTGAACGCCGCGACGGCCGACTACATCCCGCACCACAACTGGTTCCAGTACTACGCGTCGACGTCGAACCCGCAGCACACGCGCCCGAGCTCGATCGCGGCGATCGGTTCGAGCGTCCAGACCGACGGCAAGACGGCGGAACCCGCGAACCACCAGTACGACAGCGACGACTTCTTCGCGGCCGTGAAAGCCGGCAACTTCCCGTCGGTCAGCTTCCTGAAGGCGCCGGCCGCGCAGGATGCGCACGCGGGCTATTCGGATCCGCTCGACGAGCAGGCGTTCGTGACGAAGGTCGTCAACTTCCTGCAGCAGCAGCCGGACTGGCAGAACACGGCCGTGATCGTCACCTATGACGACTCGGACGGCTGGTACGACCACGTGTACACGGCGCCGACCCGTTCGTCGTCCGACGCCGTCGACCAGGTCAACGGCAACGGCAAGTGCGGCACGGGCGGCACCACCGGCGTGAACGGCGGCACCGTGAACGGCCGCTGCGGCCCGGGCGTGCGCATTCCGCTGATCGTGATCTCGCCGTACGCGAAGCAGAACTACGTCGACCACACGATGATCGACCAGGCATCGGTCGTGCGCTTCATCGAGGACAACTGGCTCGGCGGCCAGCGCATCGGCGGCGGTTCGTTCGATGCGACGGCGGGTGACCTGCGCGGGCTGTTCGACTTCACGTCGAAACCGAACACGACGCCGCTGTACCTCGATCCGACGCTCGGCACGGCATTGAGCGCGGCGCCGTCGATCTGACCGGCATCCGTTGACCGCAGGCCGGCGCATCACGCGCCGGCCGTTTCCATTTAACGCGCCGCTTCGTGCGGTGCCCGATTTCCGACCGACAACCGACAGCATGACAGCTCGCCCCGCGCTCCCGTCTCCCGACGCCTCCGGCACCTCCGCGCCGCGTTCCCCCTCCCGCCTGCTGCGCCGCGCGGCGTTCGTGCTCGGCACGGCCGTGCTCGGTTATGGCGCGTTCGCGATCGCGTTCCCCGCGCGGGTGCCCGCGGCGATCGGCACCGTCGTCGCCGGCTGGACGGGCGCGAATCCGCATCCGGTGGTGCTGCAGCGGCCCGCCGTGCAGCCGCTGTCGGCGGTCGCGCAGCTCGGGCGGGCGCTGTTCGTCGATCCGTCGCTGTCCGCGTCGGGCAAGCAGTCGTGTGCGTCGTGTCACAGCCCCGATCATGCGTACGGGCCGCCGAATGCGCTCGACGTGCAGCCGGGCGGCCTCGCGATGACGCAGCACGGGTATCGCCCGCCGCCGTCGCTGATGTACCTGTACCGTCAACCGAACTTCAGCATCGGCCCCGATGCCGGTGAAAACGACACCGCGCCGAGTGTCGCGCAGCAGGCCGCGGCGGCAGCCGGCGTCGTCAAGGCGCAGAAGGTGGCCGGCACGTCAACCGCGCCGCAGCTCGTGCCGCAGGGCGGGATGTTCTGGGACGGCCGCGCCGATACGCTGCAGCAGCAGGCGTTCGGCCCGCTGCTGAATCCGGTCGAGATGGCGAATGCGAGCATCGACGACGTCGCGCACAAGCTCGCGCAGTCGTCGCACCGCGCGCAGTTCGAGCAGCTGTTCGGGGTGCGTGTGTTCGACAGCCCGCAGCTCGCGGTGTCGGAAGCGATGTTCGCGATCGCGCGGTATCAGGTCGAGGATCCGTCGTTCCATCCGTACAACAGCAAGTACGACCGCTGGCTCGAAGGCCGCGCGCGCCTGTCGCAGGCCGAGCTGCGCGGGCTGCGCCTGTTCAACGATCCGGACAAGGCGAATTGCGCGGGCTGCCACCTGTCGAAGCCCGGCAAGGACGGGCTGCCGCCGATGTTTACCGACTACCAGTACGAGGCGCTCGGCGCGCCGCGCAACCAGCAGCTTGCGCAGAACCGCAACGCGGCGTTCTACGATCTCGGCGTGTGCGGGCCGTTCCGCGACGACCTGAAGGACCAGACGCAGTATTGCGGGATGTTCCTCACACCGACGCTGCGCAACTCGGCGACGCGCCAGGTGTTCTTCCACAACGGCGTATTCCACACGCTCGACCAGGTGATGGCGTTCTACAACGAGCGCAGCATCTCGCCGCAGAAGTTTTATTCGCGCGGCGCGGACGGCAAGGTCGACGAGTACGACGACATCCCGCCGAAGTACCGCGCGAACGTCGACGTGACCGATGCGCCGTTCGATCGCAAGCCGGGCGACAAACCCGCGATGACGGCGCAGGATATCAAGGATATCGAAGCGTTCCTCGGCACGCTGAACGACCAGCCGGTGCGGCATTGAGCGCCGCTTGACCGCCGCGTCAGCGGCGCGCGCGGATGCAAAGGAAGGCCGGCGCCAGCGACAGCTCCGCATGGAGCCGTTCGGACGCGGCCTTCATCTCCGGCAGCGGCTTGGGTTCGACGAACCGGTCGAGCCGCCAGCCGCTGTCGGCTACCGCGTTCAGGATGTCGGCGAGCGGCCGCCGCCAGGCCTCGACATACGGTTTCGGTTCGCCGAAGCCCGACCAGTGAAAGCCGAAGCGGGACGTGTCGAAATACGTGCCCTCGCCGCGCGTGCGTTCGTCCATCCAGTCGCGCATCGGATGCGCCATCGAGAACACGAGCGTCGCTCCCGGCCGCGCGACGCGCCGGAATTCGCGCAGTGGCGCTTCGAGGTCGCGCACGTAGTCGAACGCCAGCGAACACAACACCTTGTCGAAACGGCCGTCGGGCAGCCAGTCAAGCGGCACCGACAGGTCGCCTTCGGCCACCTCGACCGCAAGACCCGCGCAACGCGTGCGGGCAAGCGCGACCATCTCCGGCGTCACGTCGAATGCATGCACGGTCGCGCCGTGGCGAGCGAGGTGCTCGCTGCAGATGCCGGGCCCGCAGCCGGCGTCGAGCACCGTCAGGCCGTCGACGTCGCCGAGCAGCGCCATCGTCGCAGGACGCTCGTACAGCGCGTTGTGCGCCTTGGTCGGCGCAATGTCCGAATAGCGTTGCGCGAAGCTCGCGTACGCGCGGCGGCCGGGTGGTTCGTTCGGATCGGTCATGCGGCATCCGTCGGCGGAAACTCGGAGTGTCGATTCTGCCCGATCGGACGACGAATGGCGACCCGCGTCCGCGCCCCATCAGGAAAGGCTGTCGAGCAGCCGATACCAGGCCACCCCGGCCGCGATGTAGAAGCGCTGCAGCCGGTGAAACGGAATCGGCCGGATCGGCGTGGCCCGGAACGGCAGCGGCAGTTGCGCATCGCCGGACAGGTGCGCGGCCAGATGCTTGCCGAGCGTCGTCGCCATCGCGATGCCGCGGCCGTTGTAGCCGAGCGCGATCGTCACGCCCGGCGCGGGCTCGTGCACGTGCGGCATGAAATCCGCGGTGATCGCGACGCGCCCAGCCCAGCGGTATTCGAACCGGACGCCCTTCAGCTGCGGATACAGCAGCGTCGTCGCGCGCTCCAGATGGCGCCAGTCGCTCGTCGCGCGCGGTTCCGCGAACGGGCCGCGGCCGCCCATCAGCAGGCGGCCGGCCGAGTCGCGGCGGAAATACAGCAGCAGGCGCCGCGCATCCGATGCGACCTCGCCACCGGCGAGAATGTCGCGACCGAGATCCGGCGCGAGCGGCTGCGTCGCAACGATGAAACTGTTCGCGGCGATCACCGACTGGCGCAAGCCGGGCCACAGCCCGTCCGTGTAGCCGTTGGTCGCGATCACGACGCGATCCGCCGACAGCGTCGCACCGCCGGCCGTCGCGATCCGCCAGCGGCCGTCGGCACGCGTCAGCCCGACGGCGCGCGTCAGCCCGTGCACGACCGCCCCGCTCGCCTGCGCGGCGCGCACGAGGCCGCGCGTATAGCTGAGCGGCTGCACGCTGCCTGCGCGGCGATCGATCCAGCCGCCCGCGTAGGCGTGCGTGCCGAGCCGCCGTGCGACGTCGTCGCGGCCGAGCACTTCGACCGGTGCGCCGCGCGCGGCCCACTGCTGCGCGCGCCGCGCGACCGTATCGAGCATCGCGGCGGTCGGCGCCGGCTGGATCCAGCCGTGGCGACGCGCATCGCAGTCGATCGCGTGCCGCGCGATCAGGTCGAACACCGTGTCGGCCGCGCCGCCGACCACGCCGGCAAGCTGCTCGCCGGCCTCGTCGCCGAACCGGCGGATCAGTTCGTCGGGATCGTATTTCAACCCGGGGATCACTTGCCCGCCGTTGCGGCCCGACGCCCCCCAGCCCGGCTGCGCGCCGTCGATCACGCGCACGTTCGCACCGCGTTCGGCCAGGTGGAGCGCGGTCGACAGACCCGTGAAGCCGGCACCGACGATCGCCACGTCGCACGATGCCGACGCATCGAGCGCGGGGGTGTCAGGCGCTGGCGCGGCCGTCGCCGCCCACAGCGAATCCGGCCACCGGGAGTCGGGCCATGCGGGTGCCGGTTTCCTTTCGCTCATGTTCGATCCGGGTTGGCGGCGCCGTCCGACGCCAGCAGGCGGCGCAGGAATTCCTGCGTGCGCGGATGCGTCGGCTGCGTGAGCACGTCGCGTGCTGGCCCGCTTTCGCAGATGGTGCCGTCGTGCAGGAAGCACACGCGATCGGCCACCTCGCGCGCGAACCCCATCTCGTGCGTGACGACCACCATGGTCATTCCGTCGCGCGCGAGCCCGCGCATCACGCCGAGCACCTCGCCGACGAGTTCGGGGTCGAGCGCCGACGTCGGTTCGTCGAACAGGATCGCCTGCGGCTCCATCGCGAGCGCGCGTGCAATCGCGACGCGCTGCTGCTGGCCGCCCGACAGCTCGGACGGGTACGCATTCATCCGGTGCGCGAGCCCGACCTTGTCGAGCAGCGCGCGGGCCTGCTCGCGCGCCTGCGCGGCCGGCATCCGCCGCACGTGCACGGGGCCTTCCATCACGTTCTCGAGCGCCGTGCGGTGCGCGAACAGGTTGAAGCGCTGGAACACCATGCCAACCCGCATCCGCAGTTCGTGGATACGCTTCGAATGCGCATCGACCTTCACGCCGTCGATCGTGATCGAGCCTTCGTCGTAGGTCTCGAAGCCGTTGATACAGCGCAGCACGGTCGATTTGCCCGAGCCGGACGGCCCGATCAGGCACACGACCTCGCCCTGCCGCACGTCGAGACTCACGCCCTTCAGCACCGCGTGCTGCTGGAAGCGCTTGTGTATCGAATCGATCCGGATCATGCGCCTCTCCTCAGCGCGAGCCGCTTGCCGAGCCGGTTCACGCCGAACATCAGCGGCAGGCCGAGCGCGAGATACAGCAGCGCGACGAGCGTATAGACGCTCATGTTCTGGAATGTCGACGACGCGATCAACTGGCCGGCCCGCGTGATCTCCGCGACCGTGATCGTCGACGCGACCGATGAATCCTTCAGCAGCATCACGAGCGTGTTGCCGTATGGCGGCAGCGCGATGCGGAACGCCTGCGGCAACACCACGCGCCGCATGATCATCGGCCCGCGCATACCGATCGCGTGCGCGGCCTCGATCTGGCCGCGGTCGATCGCCTCGATGCCGGCGCGGAAGTTTTCCGCCTGGTAGGCCGAGTACGCGATGCCCAGGCCGAGCACGCCGGCCTGGAACGCCGACAGCTGCACGCCGAGATCGGGCAGCACGAAGTACATGTAGAACAGCTGCACGATGATCGGCAGCCCGCGGATCACGTTGACGATCGTGCTGCCGGCCGTCGACACGGCGCGATTGCGCGACACCTTCATCAACGCGAGGATCAGCCCGAGCACCGAGCTGAGCACGAACGCGCATGCCGTGATCTCGATCGTGACCACCGCCCCCTTCAACAGGATCGGCAGGAAATCGATCGCATTCTGAAAAAACATGAGGTCTCCTATGCGATGGCCGGACGGCACGCCGCAGCGGGTGCCCGCGAGACGCGGGCGATACCGGCGTGGAACCGGGGGCGGGCGCTCAGCTCATGTGCCACTTCTGCAGGATCTGCTGCAGCGTGCCGTCGCCCTTCATCTTGCGGATCGCGCCGTTGAGCTGCTCGAGCGTCGCGGTATCGCCCTTGCGCACGATGAAGCAGACCTGCCCCTTCACGACGCTCTGGTATTCGGGCACGAGCCGCACCTGTCGGTTGACGCCGTGTTCGATCTGGTACGCGACGATCGGCTGGTCGGCGAAGCCGGCCTTGATGCGCCCGAGCGCGACGTCGCGCATGATGTCGGCGATCGAATCGTAGGTTCGGACTTCCTTGAAGATGCCCTTCTTGTTGAGCGCGTCGACGAACGCCGTGCCGACCTGCGCGCCGACCACCTGCCCCTTGAAATCGTCCATCGACGTATAGCGGCCCGGGTCGTCCGCCTTCACGATCAGGCCTTCGCCGAACGAATAGACCGTGTCGGAGAAATCGACGACCTGCTGGCGCGCCGGCGTCTTCAGCATCGCGGCCGAGATGATGTCGATCTTCTGCGTGGTGAGCGACGGGATGAGCGCCGAGAACACGGTCTGCTGCACGTCGACGCGAAAACCGGCCGATTTCCCGGCCGCGGTGATCGCGTCGACCATCATCCCCTGGATCGAATTGCTCTTGACGTCGAGAAACGTGAACGGCACGCCGGTGGCCGTCGCGCCGACCTTCAGCGTCGGCTCGGCCGCGACGGCGCCCGCCGATGCCGCGGAAATGGCGATACAGGTGGCGAAACCGGCGGCCAGTGCGCCGAACTGCTTGATGAACGAAACCATGATGTCCCCTTCTCGAATAATCCGGTGCGCCGCCAGTCGCCGATCGACGTTGCGACGATGACCCGATCTTAAAACGAATCAAAAACATCGCAAACAGATTTTTGCGTATCGATATTCGATACATTATGATTCGATATCGAATCGATCAAGCCCCTTGCTCATGGAAACTTTGCCCGATCAGTCGAACGACCTGCTGTTCAACCAGTCGCTGGAGAAAGGGCTGAACGTGCTGCGCGCGTTCAGCGCGAAGCGGCGCACGATGACGCTTGCGGAAGTGGCCGACGCGGCGGGGATGACGAAGAGTTCGGCACAGCGGATGGTCTATACGCTCGAGAAGCTCGGCTATATCCGCAAGCATCCGGTCACGCGGCGTTACCAGCTCACGCCGCACGTGATGCGGATCGGCTTCAACTACCTCGCGGCCGATACGCTGATCGACGTCGCGAATCCGTTCCTGTCCGAGCTCACGAACCTGACCGGCGAAACCACCAACCTCACCGAGCCGGACGAGGACGAGATGGTGTACGTCGCTCGTTTCGTGTCGACGAAATTCGTGCCGATCCACATGCCGATCGGCAGCCGCATTCCGATGTATTGCACCGGCAGCGGCCGCGCGTTCCTGAGCGCGCTGCCGCCGGACGACGCGCGCGCGCGGCTCGACGGCATGGCGCGCACGCCGCACACGCCGCGCACGGTCACGGCGCTCGACGCACTCGTCGCACTGCTCGACGGCGCAAGGCAAGAAGGCTACGCCACCAATCAGGAAGAACTGTTCATCGGCGACATGTCGATCGCGGCGCCCGTGCTCGGCAGCCAGGGGCAGCCCGTCGCGGCCGTGCATGTGGTCGCGCCGACGAGCCGCTGGACGTTCGACGACGCGCGCCGCAAGCTCGCGCCGGCCGTGATCGACTGCGCGCGCGGCATCAGCAATTCGATCCGGACGCTCGAATAGCGTGCGCGCGTCGCTGCGTTGCACAGCGACGCTTGCGCGTCATTGCGGCTTCTGCGAGTTTTCCGTCCGATAGGTGCTGTTCGGGTGCAACACGAGTTTCTTGGCCGCTACGTCCAGTTCCTTGCTGTGGTACAGATCAGTGCATTTCAGGAAGTCGAACTTCACATCCTTCACTTCCGATTCGACGACCGGATTCCGGTAATCGCGCGCGAGATACTTCGCCACCAGCGAGTGAATGACATCCGGCGTGCGCTCCATGTCGTAGTAGGTCCAGTCGCGCAACGCGCTGGTGCTGCTGCCGATATCCTTGCTCGCGCCGGGCGCCTGCTTGTAAGCAGTCGCGAGACACTCCGCGAGCACCATGTCCTTGAAGTTCTGGAGGTAAGTGCGTGAACCGGCCTCCGGTGACGCCTGCGTTACATCCTTCGCCGATACCACCGCAGGATGCAGCACGACACACGTCAGTACGGCCGCGAGCCAGGCTCCCCTCATGACAGACTCCAGAAATTCACACGATCCGGACGATACCGTGGGCCGGGCTCGTTGAAGTAACAGTGGTCACGACACCTATTGCCGTTGATCCGAAAGCCTTTCGGCGAAGCTCAATGAAACACGTCGCGGGCCGGAATTCGTGACGGAAGGCGCGCACGCAAAAACAGGCATCCGGCCCGCAGCATGCAACGCCTGACGGATCATGGCTCCCAGCGCCCTCGCTCCATCGCCTCTTCCATCATTCCGAGCGTCAGTGACCGTCCGCCCAACGTCTCGCGCGCCTTGTTACTGAACGGAGATTTGACGACCGCCGCGAGGAACGATCCGATGCCGAGTTTCGCGGACGGGTAGTAATAGTGGATGTCGAACGCGGACAGGTCGACGCCAAACGTCACGGCCCATTGCCTGACGAGCTCGTCGATGTCGCCCGGCTCCAGGTCGAGATCGTGATAGAGGTCCGTGTCCCGCGTCAGTTCGGTTCGATCGACCGGAAGCCTGCCGACATCGGCCGTGATAAACGCTTCGAGACTCTTCCATGCGTCAGCCATACAGACGATCCTCGGGCTTCACCATGCTGTTGTAGGCGCTAACCGTTCGGTAAGTGATCAGCGATACATCCGTGGCCAGGATTACCCAACCAACTCCGGGTATCGCGCGCCCGACAAATGCGCCGATATTCCGTGTGAACTTGATGCGCAACATGATAAGACTCGTGAACGACGTAACGGTAGGCAAAATCCGGTGCTTCAGCTCGTACGGCAGCATACGACGGGAAACGACAGACGCGATGGAGGTGCCCTTGACGGCGTTCGCGAACTTGCCGCGAGTCGGGATGAAGCGCTGGCCCAGTAACACCATCGCAATACCGACCGCATCGTCTACACCCAACTCCTTGCCAGTCTCTTCGATGAAGATCAGGAAGAGCAATTCTTCACGGCTCAAGCCCTCGTGAATGCCGTACTTGTACGTATTCGCCATTTTCTCTCAGATAGTTTGAAATTGACCGAGCGGCCGAGGCTATCTTGAATGACACGGGGAGGGAAACAGGCTCACCGGGTCGACAGTTGCTACGAGAATGCGTCCCGGCACAATTGATCGATCTCTTGCTGTTCCGTTGAAGCAACTCCCGGCTTGCGCTCCCGATCGTTACAGCTTCGTCGTTCCGCGCGAGTCCCCACCGCAACGGCATGCGCCAGAACGAATGCAAATCGTTAATTTTCGGTGGCTTGCTGGCGACGAATGCGCTGGCGTTGTCCGGCCTTTGATCGCTCGTACGCGTTAGCGCGTCGCCGCCGAGTGTTCGCCCACCATCGCAATCGCCTTCGCCCGCCGCTCGCCCAGCCCCTCCGCAAACCGGTACGCAACAAGCGCCCCGGCCACCGCAAGCAGCATCGGCACGAGGCTGTCGTGATTCGCGCGTGTGAATTCGAGCAGCAGCACGACCGCCGTGATCGGCATCTGCATCGACGCGGCGAGAAAAGCAGTCGCGCCGATCAGCGCACACCCGCCGATCGATGCGCCCGGCCAGACGAGACTCCACAGCCCGCCGAGCACGATGCCGAGCAGCGCGCCGTTCGCGAGGCCCGGCGTCAGCAGGCCGCCCTCCGCGCCCGCGCGCAGGCTGCCCGCCTCGATCAGCACCTTCAGCACGAGCAGCGTCGCCGCGAGGCCGATCGTCAGCGTGCCGTCGAAGCCGAGCGACGCCGGCCCCTTGCCGTTGCCGAGCAGTTGCGGAAACCGCATCGCGAGCACGCCGATCACCGCGAAGTTGACCAGCGCGAGCACCGGCAGCCGCCAGTCTTTCGGCGCGTTCGCCCGCGCGCGGGTCGTGAGCCGCACGAAGCCGTACGCGGCGGAGCCGAACAGCGGCCCGCAGACGATCGACCAGGCGACGAGCGGCGTGCTCAGCGCGAACGCGGGCACGGTGTACTGGTGTTCGTTGCCGAGGCCGAGCCACGCGACGGCCGCCGCGATCGCCGACGTCACGACCGCGACGATCAGCGCACGCAGTTCGAACGTGCCGAGCAGCACTTCGAGCACGAAGATCGCGCCGCCGAGCGGCACGTTGTAGACAGCCGCGAGGCCGGCGCCGGCACCGCACGCAACCATCAGCCGGCAGTCGCCAGGCGTGAGCCCAGCGCGATGCGCGAGCTGCCCGGCAAGCAGCGAACCGATCTCGCGCGGCGCGACTTCGCGGCCGAGCGGCGAACCGAGCGCGACGGTGACGATCTGCAGCAGCGCGTGGATCGTCGTGCTGACGAACGGCATCCGCGGATCGGCCGCACGCACCGCGCGGCGAATGCTGACGAGCGGCCGGCCGTACCGGTAAAGCGCCCACCAGCCGCCGCCGGCGACGATTCCGCAGACGATCAGCACCGCGAGCCGGCGCAACGGATCGGCATCGGTCACGCCGGTGAGGAAGCTCTCGGTGCCGATCACGTGCGCGATGCTGTAACCGTACGCAATGTGCTGGATCGCATGCAGCAGCAACGCGAGCAGCATGCCGCCGAGGCCCGCGCCGACGCCGGTCAGGATCGTGACGACGGCCACGCGCGCGAACGGGCCGGCGGACGGGGAAGCGGATGCGGGAGCGGACGGGAGATCGAGGCGCATGAGGTCGGCGAACAGGAATCGAAAGGACGGCGCGCAACACGCGCGCCTTCGTCAGGACCGCATCGTAGGCTCGCGCCTCTCATGCGACAAACGTATTTTTCGAATCGACTCATGTATTTCATGAATACATGAGTATGGACGGCCTGTAGCCACATTCCGCATCAACCCGGTCGATCCGGATAAGTGATGCGTTCCGGTTCACGCCGCATCTATAGAAAAAGCACGCACCGCGCATCAAGACCAGCCTTCGAACGTCAGGCCCGTCTCGGCAGCCGCCTGCTCGGGCGTCACGTCGCGCACGTGCTGACCGAACGTCCACACGTGCTGCTCCGGATCGCGCGCGCGATAGGTGCGGTCGCCATAGAACTGGTCGGCCGGTTCCTGCAGGATTTCCGCGCCGGCCTGCCGCGCGTGTTCGCAATGCGCGTCGAGGCCGTCGGCAAGCTGCACGTGCACGCTTTGCGTGTTCCTGCCGCCGATCTCTTGCGGGCTCGTAACGAAATCGGCCCAGTGTCCGCCGATCATCACGACGCCGCCGCGATGCGTGAGTTCCGCATGCGTGACCTCGCCTTCAGGCGTACGGACGACGATGCCGCGTGCGAAGCCGAACGCGCGCTCCAGCCATTCGAGCGCGGCGCCCGAATCGCGGTAGTACACGGCGGCGCTGATCGGCGGATGGCGGTCGGGCTGGGGCATCGTGTGTCTCCGGTCGTGGGCACGAGCCGCTCATTCTCCGCGCGTCGGCCGAACCGATCAACCGCCGCGCCGCGCCCCGCGCATGTTGCAACGGCGCGACAGACGGCACGCCTCAAACGGATGCTGCCCGCGCGCGATAACGCAAAAACGACCGGCCTCGGGTGCGCGCGGCGCGTCGTGTCAGTTTTGTGAAGGACTCTTGCAGGATTCGGAAAGGTGCGCTCGCGGCCCAGGCGGCCTAGCGCGCGCCGTGCATTCCTATACTTGCGCCGAACTTTCGTTTCCAGTCCCACACGCAGGAGCCTCACCATGAAAAAAACCCTCATCGCCGGCGCTTGCGCGGCCGCGCTGTTCGCCCCGCTCGCCCACGCGCAAAGCTCGGTCACGCTGTACGGCCTGATCGACGCCGGCATCGCGTATACCAACAACGCAGGCGGCGCATCGCTGTGGCGCCTGACGACCGGCACGATCAACGGCAGCCGCTTCGGCCTGCGCGGCACCGAGGATCTCGGCGGCGGCGTGAAGGCGCTGTTCGTGCTGGAGAACGGCTTCAACGCGAACAACGGCGCACTCGGCCAGGACGGCAAGCTGTTCGGCCGCCACGCGTATGTCGGCCTGAGCGGTAACGGCTACGGCACGCTGACGCTCGGCCGCCAGTACGACACGATGGTCGACTTCGTCGCGCCGCTGTCCGCGACGGCCGGCGACTTCGGCGATGCGGGCTTCGCGCATCCGTTCGACAACGACAACCTGAACCACTCGCTGCGTATCAACAACGCGGTCAAGTACACGAGCGATACGGTCGCGGGCTTCAAGGTCGGCGCAATGTACGCGTTCTCCAACTCGACGAACTTCAGCGCGAACCGCGCGTACAGCGTCGCGGCGAGCTACACGAACGGCCCGCTGAAGCTGGCCGGCGCGTACCTGCAGATGAACGGCACGAAGGGCTCGACGAGCGCCAGCCCCGGCGCGACCGATTCGGCCGAGGCGAAGAGCGTGAACCAGGGCGGCTGGTCGATCGGCTCGGACCGCATGCGCTCGTACGGCGGCGGCGTCAGCTACGTGTTCGGCCCGGCGACCGTCGGCTTCGTCTATACGCGCTCGCAGTACGACAACACGGGCTCGTTCGGCTCCACCGGCCAGGTCGCGTTCAACAACTACGACGTGAACGTGCGTTATGCAGTGACGCCGGCCGTCAGCCTCGGCGCGGCTTACGTGTACACGGACGCCAGCGTGTCGAACCCGGACAGCAAGCACGGTACCGATCCGAAGTGGCACCAGGTCGACCTGCAGGCCGTGTACAAGCTGTCGCGCCGCACCGACCTGTATGCGGAAGCGATGTACCAGCATGCGTCGGGACGCGGCTACCAGGCGTTCATCAACGGTTCGGGCGGCGCGTCGAGCACGCCGAACCAGATCGTCGGCGCGATCGGCATGCGCACGCGGTTCTGACCGATGTGACGCCACGTCGCCCGCCGGCAACGAACCCGCGTTCGCACGCGGGTTCGGTCGCTGCGAGCGACGCGCGTCAATGTTGTTCCATCTGGAAGGCAGCCTGCCTGGAATCGGGGTTTTTGCGCGCACAAGCGCTGCGTAGACTCGTATCGAAGGTCGGGGCGCGCATCGCGCATCGAACCGAACGTCTACCCGTCACCTAGGAGAACCTTGTGAAATCGCTTGTCGTTACCGCGGCCGCTGCCGTCCTGCTTGCCGCACCGGCCCTGTCGTTCGCCCAGTCGGCGAAGTCGCCCGTCACGCGCGCGCAGGTGCTGCAGGAACTGGTCGACCTCGAGTCGGTCGGCTACAACCCGGCGCGCGGTGAAGCCGGCAACTATCCGGAAGACATCATGGCGGCGCAGGAACGACTGCAGGCGAAGCGTCTCGCGGAGCGGAAGGCTGCGCAGGCCGCATACGGCCCGGCCGGCGAGCCGGCAACCGAATCGGGCACGGCGGCGAAGCCCGCGCTGTGACGATGTGATGAAGCGCCCCGCCCGCATGAATCGTGTGCTGCGGGCGGCGCGCATGTTGCGTCTGCACGAAGAAGCGTGTCGTGCAATCACCGACCCACGCAACGTATCGACGTCCCCGCTGCGCATCCGGCGCTCAGGCGGCCTGCGGTTCGCGGTCGATCGCGTTCAGCATCTCGACGTCGCGCGCGATCATCCCCGGCACCTGCGCGCGCAGCATCTCGACCCAGGTCCGCACCTTCGCGTCGACGAAGCGGCGCGACGGATACAGCGCATACACGTTCATCTTCTGCAGGATATGCGCGGGCAGCACGCGCACGAGCGTGCCGTCGCGCAGTGCGTCGATTGCCGAGTACAGCGGCAGCATGCCGATCCCGATGCCGTCGCGGATCGCGAGTGCGAGCGATTCGGCCGTATTGGTCTGCACCGGCCCGGCGACGTGGATCTGCTCGACGCCTTCGGGCCCTTCGAGCACCCATTCGTGCGTCGGGAACGCGGGCGTACACAGCGTCAGGCACGCGTGCGCGGCGAGATCCTGCGGACGGGCCGGCGCGCCGTGCCGTTTCACATAGTCGGGAGACGCGCACAGGATGCTGAACGTCGAGCCGAGCAGGTGCGATACCAGTTCCGAATCGGGCAGCGACGACGCGGTCACGACGGCCATGTCGCTCGTGCCGTCGAACAGGTCGGGCATGCGCTGCGACAGCGACAGTTCGATCGACACGCCCGGGAACTGCGCGTGATAGCGCGTCAGTGTGGGCAATACATAGTGATGGCCGACACTCGCGAAGCTGTGCATGCGCAGCACGCCGGCCGGCCGTTCGTGCGCGCAGCTCGCCTCTTCTTCCGCGCGGTCGACGTCGGCGAGGATCTGGCGGCAGCGCCGCAGATAGCTTTCGCCGGCCGACGTCAGCGCGAGGCGGCGCGTCGAGCGATTCATCAGACGGGTGCGCAGGCGCGCCTCGAGCTCCGACACCGCGCGCGACATCGCGCCCGTCGTCGAATTCAGCGATTGTGCGGCGGCCGTGAAGCTGCCGGTCTCGACGACGCGCGAAAACACCCGCATGTTTTGTAGGGTATCCATTCCTGTGAGCAACCTGTAGCGGAGCCGCTATTTTCCTCCACTGGATGCGACAGATTGTTACTCCGGCTGCAACTATCGTTTCCCGGCAGCTGCGTTAATGCGCGGGCGCCGCACTCCTACAATCGGCGCCTCACCAGTCGAACGGACCCGTTCGGATGCGCCGCGGCACCGTGCCCGGCCCTGCACGGGCCACCTCTTTTCATGAAGCCACAACCTGCGATCGAGCGACCTTCCATCGAACCGGCACGATGGAGAGCATGGCTTGATCCGCTCGGCGACGCGGCCCGCGACTGGGCCGTCAGCGACGGCTTGATCTGGCTGCACCTCGCGAAGACCGTGTTCGCGGCGCTCCTTGCGATGGGCATCGCGATGCGTCTCGAGATGTCGCAGCCGCGCACGGCGATGACGACCGTGTTCGTGCTGATGCAGCCGCTGTCGGGGATGGTGTTCGCGAAGAGTTTCTACCGCGTGCTCGGCACGGCGGCCGGCCTCGTCGGCGCGCTCGCGCTCGGCGGGCTGTTCGCGCAGCAGCCCGAGCTGTACATGGCCGGCATCACGCTGTGGATCGGCGGCTGCATCGCGCTGGCGGTGCGCAACCGCCACTTCCGCTGGTACGGCTTCGTGCTCGCCGGCTACACGGCCGCGCTGATCGGCCTGCCGGCGGTGATGACGCCGCAGACGCTGTTCCAGTCCGCGCTCACGCGCGCCGCGGAAGTCGCGCTCGGCATCGCATGCTCGGGCGCGGTCAGCGCGTTGATCCTGCCGCTCAGTTCCGCGAAAGCGCTGATGCGTTCGCTGAACACACGCCACACGACGTTCGCGGCGTTCACGGCCGGCGCACTCGCGGGCGACGTCGCACGCGGCGATTTCGAACGGCGCTTCGCCGATTTCGTCGACGACATCGTCGGCTTCGAAGCGAACCGTGCATTCGCGTCGTTCGAGGATCCGCACATTCGCGCGCGCAGCCGCCGGCTCGCACGGCTGAACAGCGAGTTCATGAACGCATGCACGCGGCTGCATGCGCTGCACCAGCTCGTCAAGCGCCTGCGCGCGAACGGTTCGGACGCGGTGCTCGACGCACTGGCGCCGCACGTCGACGCGCTCGCGCAGCGGTTCGCCGCATTGCGCGACGAGCGGCAGCACGGCATCGCACCGGCCACCGGCGCGATGCTCGAACTGCGCCGCTTCCACGGTGCGTTGCCGAAGGCCGCGCGCGCGTCGCGGCGGACCATCGAGGAACACGCGGCCGGCGGCCTGCTCGATTTCGATACCGCGATCGAGCTGCTGTACCGCTTCATCGGCGAGTATCTCGGCTACGCCGATACCTACGCATCGCTCGACCAGGACGATCACGCATTCGAGCGCTCGGTCACGCATTACGCGGTGAAGACCAATTCGTTCTTCGTCGGCTTCGCGTTCCTGCGCACGGTCATCGCCGTCGGTGCGATGAGCGCGTTCTGGATCGCGTCGGAATGGCCGAGCGGCTCGCTCGCGGTGATCGCCACCGCGATTGCATGCGCGCTCAGCTCGACGTCGCCGCGCGCACCGAAGTTCGTCGCACAGATGGGCGTCGGCGCGGCGTTCGCGACTGCCGTCGGCTACCTGTTCCTGTGCTACGTGTATCCGAACATCGACGGCTTCCCGCTGCTGTGCGCGACGCTCGCGCCGGTGCTCGGCCTCGGTGCGTTTCTCGCGATGCGGCCGGGGCTGTCCGGCTACGGGATCGGCTTCGCGGTGTTCTTCTGCCTGCTTGCGGGACCCGACAACGCGATCGCGTATACGCCAGAGGTGCTGATCAACAACGGGCTGGCCGTCGTCGTCGCGATGCTCGCGTGCTCGCTCGTGTTCGCGGTCGTGTTCCCCACCCACATGCCGTGGCTCACGGGCCGCATCGCGCACGATCTGCGCCGCCAGGTCACGCTTGCGTGCGAAGGCGCGCCGGACGGCCTCGCGCAGCGCTTCCAGTCGAGCACGCACGACCTGATGGCGCAGTTGCGCACGCTGCTCGTGCGACGCACGCGGCAGCATCGCGACGCGTTGCGCTGGATGCTGTCGACGCTCGAGGTCGGACATGCGGTGATCGACCTGCGCGACGAACTGCACGCGTTCTGCGAAGCGAAACCGCCGCAGATGCTGCGCTGGACCAGTTCGATCGACGCGGTGCTGCACGAGCTGCCGCGCTTCTTCGACGATCCGACGCCCGGCCACCATGCGCGCACGCTGAAATCGGTGAATCTCGCGATCCGCGCCGCTCAGCACACGCTGCAGGCGTGGTACGCCGTGCCCGACGAGCGACGCCGCATGCAGCGGATCGTCGGCTGCCTGCACTTCATGCGCAGCGCGCTGCTGGACAAGGATGCGCCGTTCAACCGGCATCGCCATTGAACATCGGTGCGCAGGCAACGGGATCCTTGTTCCGAATGGAAATAAGCTCTACAGGCGCGGTGATTAATCTTTAAGCAGTGCGAGCCTATAGTTTCCTCACTGCCAGCGAGACTGGCACTCACCCAGGAGAAACAAAATGAAGCCGCTGCACCTCGCCCTCGTTGCCCTGTCGCTGACCGCTGCTGTCGCCCACGCACAGCCGGCGCCGGCCGACGCCGCACCGCAACAGGCGAACCGCACCGAAGCCGTCAAGGCCGCAGGCCGCGTCGATCGTTCGCAGTCGAAGCAGGAAGACCCGAACGCCTGTGTCGGCCCCGTCAGCTTCTGCAACATCTACTTCGGCAGCTGAGCATGACGTCGCGTCGTCACGGCCAGGCCCGCATCGCCCGCATCGAATCCGCGGGCGGGCAGCGCACCGGCCGATCGCCGCACCGCCCCGATCCACGCCGCTTCGATTGAAGCGGCGCATGCCGTTTCAGGCGCCGCGCCCCGGCCGCCAGCCCACTTCGCGCAACGCATCCAGCAAGCGCGCCTGACCGAGCCCTTCGACCCGTGCACCGCGCGATTCGACGTCGCCGCCCGCGACGAGCGCATTCACGATCGCTTCCTCCACCGCCTCGGCCGCCGCGACGAACAGCGCGGAAATATGGTCGTTGTTGACCATCTTCACGCCGGTGGTCGGCACGCCCTTGCTGCCGTAGTTCGCCGCCGGCAGCCCGTCGTTGCCCGTTGCGAACGCAAGGAAGATGTCGCCGCTCGAATCCTCGGTGCCGCCGCCGACGCGTGCAAGCCCGACGCTCGCGCGCTGCGCGACGCGCGTGCATTGATGCGGCAGCAGCGGCGCGTCGGTCGCGATCGTCACGACGATCGAGCCCATGCCGGCCTCGCCTGTCGCGTGGGGCGCGCGGAACGGCGAATGCACGTGGCGCAGCACTTCGCCGACCGGATACCCAGCCACGCGCAGCATCTCGCGCACGCCGTAGTTCGCCTGCACCAGCGCGCCGACAGTCCAGCCGCCCGCATCGGCCGCAAGCACGCGCGACGCGGTGCCGATGCCGCCCTTGAACTCGTGGCAGATCATGCCCGTACCGCCGCCCACGCCGCCTTCGGCAACCGGCCCCGACTGTGCGGCGGCCAGCGCGCGCTGCACGTGTTCGGCGCTCACGTGCTGCCCCCAGATGTCGTTCAGCAGCCCGTCGTAGGTTTCCATCACGACCGGCATGCACCAGTACACGCGGCCGGCCGCCGCTTCCCGCTCGTTCGCGACGAGCGCGTCGCGCACCGCGCCGACACTGTGCGTGTTCGTATAGGCGATCGGCGTCGTCAGCAGGCCGGCCTCGCGGATCCATTCGAGCCCCGTTGCGTCGCCGTTGCCGTTCAGCACGTGCATGCCGGCGAAACACGGCGAATCGTGCGCGGCGCCCGCGCGCGGCTCGATGACGGTGACGCCGGTGCGGATCGATGCGTCGCCGTTCTCGACGTTCAGCGTGCAATGTCCGACCCGCACGCCCGGAACGTCCGTGATCGCGTTGAAGCGGCCCGGCGTGCCGAGTCCGATGCGGATGCCGAGATCCCTCGTGCGCATGATGCAATTCCTCCAGTCTTTCAATGGTTCGGTGTGTCGGTGCTGCAACGTGACGATCCGGCGTTCAGAGCGCGCGGAATGCTTCGCTGTGGCGCGCCCAGACGACATACATCGCGAGTGCGGCAATCAGCAGCCCCGCGATGATGATCAGGTCGGTCGGCTTCGTCGCCGTCGCCAGCGTCGTGTAGAGCGTGTATGCGGCGCCCGCTACCGCGACGAGCGGCGTCACGGGCCACAGCGGCATCCGGTAGTGATGTTCGACGTCGCGGCGCACGAACCGGCTCGCGAGCGCGGCCAGCCCGACGACCAGGTAGATCAGCAGCAGCAGGTCGACCGTGAACGCGGTCAGCTCGTCGAGGCTCGATACGAACACGAGCCCCGCCGACGGCACCGCGAGCGCGAGCGTCGCGAGCCACGGCGATTCCAGGCGCGGATGGATCGTCGAGAATGCACGGTTGCAGGTGCGCGACCAGAGCGCGTGCCGGCCGCTGCTGTACAGCAGCCGGCCCATCGTGATCACGATCGCGATGATCGCGTTGAACACCGACAGGAAGATCCCGGCGCTGACCACGCGCGACACGGCCGGGTTGCTCAGCGAACGCACGACATAACCGATCGGGTCGGCGCTTTTGGTGAGTTCCGTCAGCGACGGCGCGCCGAGCACGATCGCGGTGAGCGGAACCAGTTCGACGACGAGGATCACGAGCAGCGAATAGATCACGGCCTTCGCGACGTTGCGGTTGCCGCCGCGCAGGTCTTCGGCGAGGTATGCAGCGGAGCCGAAGCCGTTGTAGCAGAAGATCGCCGTGCCGATCGCGGGCACGATGGCGGCGAGCGTCGCCGGCACGAGCGCGTTGCCGCTCGCGACGACCGGCGCGACCAGCACGTCGGCGCCGCGATGCAGCGAGCCGAAACCGAGCCCCGCGATCAGCGTCAGCACGCCGATCTCGACGACGAGGAACGCACCGGTGATCCACGCATTCGTCTTGATGTTGAGCATGCCGAGCAGGTAGCTGAGCAGCACGATCGTCAGCGCGACCGACTGGTTGCCGAAGTGCGTGCCGAGCGCGTTGTTCAGATACGGCGCGGCGCCGCTCGCGAGCACGGCCGGAATGAATACGCTGACGGACAGCACCGTGATGAAGGTCAGATAGCCGGGCAGCGTGCCGAACACGCGCTTGGCCATCACGTATTCGCCGCCCGCGCTGCGGTGCGCGGCGCTGAGCTCCGCATAACAGAGCGCGAATGCGAGCGCGAGCACGCCGCCGAGCAGGAACGACAGCACCGCGCCGCTGCCGGCCTGCTGGATCGCGAACGGCGCGATCACGAAGATCGAGCTTGCTGGGGTCACGCCCGACACGGTGATCATCACCGCGTCGCGCACGCTGAGCGTCTGCGACAGCGCGCGCGGCGCGTCTTCCGTTGCAGGCGCCGCTTGCAGCGTGCCCGTCGATTCCGACATCATCGCCATTTCGTTCTCCTGTGCTCCTATGCTGCACTTTTTTGAACGCCCATACTCGGGCCCGATTGATTGCGTGGCAGTCTAGGAAGCCAATTTCAGGACCGCTATTCCCCCTTCGTGTTACGCCCTTCCGGTGGTGGTATGGATCGTCTCTTCTCCGAAATCGCGATGCACCAGGCGCTTGGCCGCGCAATCGATCATCTCGGCCAGCCGCGCTTCTGGCGGTTCCTGGTGCTGCTGCTCAATGAAATGGCGCCGTTCGACAACGCGCTCGCGACCGCGATCGGCCGCGACGGCGTGCCGCTCGTGCTCGACGAATACGACACCGGCGGCACCGACACCGCGTCGCCGGTGCCGCTTTACCTGAATGGGTTATATCTGCTCGACCCGTTCCTGCAGGCCGCGCACGACGGGCTCGCCGACGGCTGCTACCGGCTCGAGGAAGTCGCGCCCGACCTGTTCCGGCAAAGCGAGTATTTCCTGAGCTACTTCCGCGATGCGGTCGGCGACGACGAAATCCAGATCCTCGTGCGGCCGAACGCCGACACGCTGCTGTCGCTGTCGCTCGGTGCAGCCGCGCGCTTCGACGTCGAGCCGCTCGGCAAGCTGACGGCCGCGATGCCGTGGGTGCTCGCGACGATCCGGCAGCACTGGCGGCTGGTCGGCGACGCCGCGCGCTCGACGCCCGACGCCGATCTCGGCGCGCGCGTCGAGCAGGCGCTTGCGCGCTTCGGCGCGGGCGTGCTGACCGATCGCGAGATGTCGATCGCGAGGATGGTGCTGCGCGGCAATTCGTCGAAGGCGATTGCCGAGCGGCTGGCGATTTCGCCGGAAACGGTGAAGGTGCATCGGCGGCATCTGTACGCGAAGCTCGGGATTTCGTCGCAGCCCGAGCTGTTTTCGCGGTTCATTCAGGCGCTGGGAGAAGATGCGGCGGGATGAGCGCATCGCGCAGCACGGATGGCAACGGGTGCGGAATCGTGCACTATCCGTGAATCGCCGCAGCCGTGGTCGTCCGTTCAAGCCGACACGGATGCGCCGCCGACAACACGACTGCCCGGAAACAGGAACCCGAACCATGCCGCCCGCCCGGTTTTCGGGCAGGGGCACGGTCATGCGCAGCGTCCTGCTACCTCCACTTTGCGCCGAGTTGCGCGAGCCCGGCGTTCCGGAGATCGTCCGGCAGCATCACCACGCGGAACTCGCAGTCTGCATTCAACATCAGGAACCACGGCTCCGCGAGCGCCGGGATCTGTGACGGGTCATCCAGATTGACGATCACGACCGCCCCGCGCCCGCCGCTCTGCTCAGTGAAATACACGGCCTCCGGCCTGACCGCTTCGAGTATTCGCGAGATCACGTCGCCGACGCTGCCGTCGCGCACCAGCGTGTTGAACGGCTCGTGAGGGATTCGTATGTTGAGAAGCATGCGCATGACCATCCTCCTTGGGCTCCGCCCGGCCTGGGCCCTTCAAGCATAGGTGCTACGCGACGCCGCGCCAGTGGCGCCGCAAGCAGTTGCCGGCGCGCATTCACATTCCGACGATTCGATGACACCGCGTCGCGCAAACGGCAATCGCGCGCGCGATGCAGGCCGGATCGAATCGACCGCTTATGCCCCCATCATCCGGAGACCGTATCGGCCGCCAGCCCCGTCGGTTCGATCGCCAGATGCAGCGCCCGCTCCGGCCGCAGCGTCACGTTCAGCACCGCACGCGGCGGCGTCATGCCGGGCGGCACCGCCAACACATGACGCTGCAGGATCATTGCGGCCACCACCGTCATCTCCGTCATCGCCAGATGCTGCCCGAGGCATACGCGCGGGCCGGTGCCGAACGGCATGTACGCGCCGCGCGGCAGCGCCGGCGCATCGTCGGTGAAGCGCTCGGGCCGGAACGCATGCGGCTCCGGAAACCATCGTTCGTCGAGATGCATCAGCTGCAGCGGCAGCATGAACAGCGTGCGCGCGGGAAACTGCCACGCACCCAGTGCGATCGGCCGCGATGCGCGACGGCTGATCAGGATCGGCGCGGACGGATACAGGCGCAGCGTTTCGTCGAGCGTCTGCGTCAGGTAACGCAACGAGGATCGCGTCTCGGCGGACGGCGCGCGACCACCCAGCACGCGGGAAACCTCGTCGCGCGCGGCGGCTTGCACGGCCGGATTCGTGGCCATGCACCATGCCCACCAGGTCAGCGCCCCGGCCGTCGTCTCGTGGCCGGCCAGGAACGCCGTCACGCACTCGTCGTGCACGGCCTGCAGCGGCCATTTGGGCCACGCTGGCGCTGGACGAAGGATTCGCCGACCAGGCGCACCTGAGCCGGGAGGTCAAGCGCATCACGGGATTCTCGCCGAGCGAATTCACGCAACGCTTCATCGACGACGAATCGTTCTGGATGTATCGGCTCTGGGTGTGACGCGGCGGCGGCCGATCGCGCCTGGTCATCCGTTTCGCGACGAACGGCCCGCTCGCGTCTTCCACTCAAGCGTGCGGTTCGACGAAGCCGCCGTCGGGTGCAGCGTGCGGCACGTTCCAGCCGAAGTACACCTCGGCCTCGACGATCCGGCCGTCGCGGATAAGCAACCGCTCCGCGTTCCTGAATCGCCGACCGTCGCTCGTTTCGGCCTCGTACACGACGAACACATGCTCGCCGTGCACTGCAACGTCGACGAAATCGAAGTGCGCCAGCGTCACGCTGTTCGGCCAGCAGCGCCGGAAATACGTGTCGCGGTCGATCCGGTTGTCGAGCGGGCTCGTGAAATGGAAATCCGGCGCGATCAGCGCTTCGATCGCGTCGCGGTTCTTGTCGGCATACGCGCGGTAGCTCGCACGCGCAACGTCGCCCGGGTTCTGAAGCATCGTCGTGACCTCCTCGAAGAATCGGCGTGAGCGTCGCTCGCACCGGTGCAGCTGTTTCGGCGAAATGCGCCCGTTGCCATCCACGCGAACCCGCATCGGCCGGCAGCCCGCGCTTTCCATCGTAAGCCGGCAATGCCGCGGTTGCCCGATTCGGCGGGCACGGGCATGATGTCCGCGAACTCGCCGGCCGCTTTTTTCCGCTGGTTCTCGCCGACCTCGCCGCACCTGTGCAGCGTGTCACGCGAACGCTGCCGCCGTCACGCGAGCAATCCGCATGCCGGCCCCGTCGCCAACGTCACTTCGTCCATGTCACTACGCGCATTCAGAACGCTGGTCGCCATCGCCCGATACCGGACCTTCGCACGCGCCGGCGAAGCCATCGGGCTCACGCAGTCGGCGGTGAGCCTGCAGATCAAGGCACTGGAAAGCGAATACAACGTGCAGTTGTTCGATCGTTCGCGCCGGCAGCCGGTGCTCACCGAAGCCGGCAACATCCTGCTCGCGCAGGCCGAGCAGGTGCTCGCGATGGTCGACCGGATTCCCGATGCGCTCAGCGACGAGAAGAAGCTCGTCGGCCGCCTGCGGATCGGCGCGATCCAGACCGCGCTGTCCGGCCCGCTGCCCGACGCGCTGCTCGCGCTGCGCAACTCACATCCGTCACTGCGCGTGCACGTATCGGCCGGCATGTCGGCCGAGCTGGCGAATCGCGTCGCGGCCGGCGAACTCGATGCGGCGATCACGACACGCCCCGTGCGCCCGCATCCGGCGGAACTGACGTGGACCACGCTGTACGAGGATCGCTTCTGGCTGCTCGCGCCGCCGGACCATGTGGAACGCGACGCGGGCACGCTGCTCGAAGCGCTGCCGTTCATCCGCTTCGACGCGCAGGCCTGGGCCGGCCGCATGATCGCCGCCGAGCTGCGCCGCCTCGGCGTGCGCGTGCGTGAAGAGATGGTGCTGGACAGCGCGGAAACGATCGCACGGATGGTGGCGCGCGGGCTCGGCGCCGCGATCGTCGCGCTCCCCGATGCAACGCTCGCGCGCCTGCCGCCCGTCACGCGCTTGCCGTTCGGCCAGCCGCAGATGGGGCGCGCGGTCGTGCTGCTCGAACACCAGTCGCGTCCGGCCGAGCGTTTCGCGCGTGCGCTGACCGCCGAAGTCACCGCGTCATCGATGAGAATTTCTCATTGAACACCCGATAATTAACAATTATTCCTGTTGCTTGCGCGTGTTAACTTGGCGGCATCGTCACTCTTTCGATTGCGAGTCGCCATGTTGCCCGCCGGATGGATTTCCGCGTCGTTCCGCCGCTCCGCCTGCCAACCGGTCCGCACGGCCGGCGTGAAGGCGCGCCGATGATCGGCCCGGTCCTGCTCGCGCTGGCGCCGGTCGCGCTGCTGGTCGCGTTCGGCCATGGCCTCCGGCGCACGGGTTTCATCGCCGAAGCGTTCTGGCCGCAGGCCGAGCGGCTTTGCTACTACGTGCTGCTGCCGGCGCTGTTCGCGAACAGCCTCGCGAACGCGCGGCTGCAAGCGCTGCCTGTTTTGCCGCTCGCGGCAGCGCTGGTCGGTTCGACCGCCGTCGCCGCGGCGCTCCTTCTGCTGGTCCGTCGGTTCGTCCGGGTCGACGGCGCCGGCTTCACGTCGGTGTTCCAGGGCGCGGTGCGCTTCAACAACTATGTCGGCACCGCACTCGCCGCCGGGCTGTTCGGCGCAAAAGGCATCGCGCTCGCGGCCGTGTGCGTCGCGGCGATCGTCCCGACCGTCAACCTGATGTGCGTGCTGGTCTTCGCGCGGTATGGCGACACGCGGCTCGGTGCGGGCGCACTCGTGCGGCAAATCCTGTCGAATCCGCTCGTCGTCGCGTGTGCGCTCGGGATCGCGATGCAGGCCGGCGGTGTCGCATTTCCCGCTGCCGTCGAGCCGGCCGTGCGCGCGCTCGGCGCCGCGTCGATGCCGCTCGGCCTGCTGTGCGTGGGCGCGGCGCTGAAATTCGATGCGGCCCGTGCGTGGCTGCAGCCGGTGTGCATCGCGTCGGCGTTCAAGTTCATGGCGATGCCGCTGATCACGCTCGCGACCGGCCGCCTGTTCGGGCTCGGCGATGCGGCGCTGACCGTCGCGCTGCTGTTCCAGGCGCTGCCGACGTCGTCGGCGTCGTACATCATGGCGCGCCAGCTCGGCGGCGACGCGCCGCTGATGGCCGGTATCACCGCGTTCCAGACGGTCGCCGCGGCGCTCGCGATGCCGGTCGTGCTGACGGCGCTCGCGTCGGCACCGGTATTTCGCTGACAGCGCGGCACCCGGCCCCATCCCCGCTGAATCAACCGGCAGGCCAGTTGTCGCACGGTTCGACATCGTCGGCCGCGCGCGGTCGTGCACGCATTGCCTCGCCCCCTTCGAGATGCCCCGACACATGAACGCTCCCGCCCCACCCGCCGGCATCGTCGCCACCCGGCCGAATGCGGCCATCTACGTGAAGCTCACGCTCGTCGCGCTGTTCTGGGGCGGCACGTTCATCGCGGGCCGGATCCTGGCCGCGACGATGTCCGCGACTTCCGCGGCCACCGGCCGCTTCGCGATCGCCGCGTTGCTGCTGGTCGCGCTGACGTGGAAATTCGAAGGCGGTCTGCCGACGCTGAGCGGCCGCCAGATCGTGACGACCTTCGCGCTCGGCGCGACCGGCATCTTCCTGTACAACGTGTGCTTTTTTGCGGCGCTCGCGCGGATGCCGGCCGGCCGCACCGCGCTGTTCGTCGCGCTGAATCCGGTCGCGACCGCCGTGCTGTTGTCGGTCGTCGTGCGGGAACGCCTGTCGCTGTCGCGCTGGGCCGGCATCGCCGTCTCGCTGTTCGGCGCGCTGATCGTGATCAGCCGCGGCGAATTGCTGCGCGTGCTGACCGATCTCGGCAATACGTTCGGCGCCGGCGAACGTTACATGCTGTGCGCGGTGCTGAGCTGGGCCACCTACACGGTGATCGGCCGGCGCGCGCTCGACGGGCTGTCGCCGCTCGCGGCGACGACCTACGCGACGCTGTGGGGCCTCGCGCTGCTGGTCGTCGCGCATCTGTTCGGCCCGGGCGCGAGCGGCGGCACGCCGCTGACGTGGCAGGCCGTCGTGTCGATGATCTATCTCGGCGCGATCGGCACCGTGGTCGCGTTCGTCTGGTATTCGCAGGGCATCCGCGAACTCGGGCCGGCCCGCGCGGCCGTGTTCACCAACCTGGTGCCGGTGTTCGGCGTGCTGCTGTCGGTCGCGCTGCTCGCCGAACCGCTGTCGCCATCGATGCTGGCCGGCGGCGCGCTCGTGATCGCGGGCGTCGCGCTGACCAATCGCGCACGGCGCTGACGTATCGGCGCATGCGCCGCGCAGGCTCGGGGACGGATCCCGAATACCGGGTTGCGACGGCACTCGCAGCGCCGTTGCGCGACGCCTACGCGCCGCCAATACGGGCCCCGACTTTCTCGCAGCCCTGCCAAAAACCGCCTATCGTGAATGAAGCGCCCCGTTCGCTGCCATCCGGCCCTGAGTCGCTCGCACCGGCGGCAACGGTACAGCGCTCCGGCACCATTCATCGTGATCGTCGCGTCCGCTCGCCCGTGCGCACGATCGCGGCCGCCCACCGGATTACAGGAGGCATTCATGAAAGCCGCGCTGCTCGTCAGCTCCGCCCTGCTCGCCATCGCGTCCGCCACGGCCTCGGCCCAAGGCTCGATCACGAAAGTCGAAAACGGCGCGCTCGTCGCCGCGAACGGGATGACCGTCTATACCTTCGACAAGGACAAGCCCAACGCCGGCACCAGCGCATGCACGGGCCAGTGCGAAACCTTCTGGCCGCCGTACAAGGCCAGCGCGACCGACGTTCCGGTCGGGCCCTACACGATCGTCAAGCGCGACGACGGCAGCCCGCAATGGGCGTACAAGGGCAAGCCGCTGTACTTCTTCTCGAAGGACATGAAACAGGGCGACCGCAACGGCGACAACTTCAAGGACATGTGGCACGTGGTCGCGCCGTAAGCGTTGTTGCGCCGTTGTCCGCGCAATCGGCGCGGACGTAAAAAAGCCCGCCCGGATCGTGGTCAATCGGGGGCGGGCCTTCGCATCTTTCACGCGGCCACATCGCATCGCCAGCCGACAGGCCGGCGACGCATGCAGCCGAAATGCGCGTCAGCGGTTCGACGGGAAGCTGAACACCGTCCCTTCGCGCACGCCGGCCGACGGCCAGCGTTGCGTGATCGTCTTGCGCTTCGTGTAGAACCGCACGGCGTCCGGGCCATAAGCGTGCAGGTCGCCGAACAGCGAACGCTTCCAGCCGCCGAACGAGTGGTACGCGACGGGCACCGGCAGCGGCACGTTGATGCCGACCATGCCGATCTGGATGTTGTCGCTGAAGTAGCGCGCGGCCTCGCCGTCGCGCGTGAACAGGCACGTGCCGTTGCCGTATTCGTGCGCGTCGATCAGCGCCATCGCCTCGTCGAGCGACTTCAGGCGGATCACGCCGAGCACCGGCCCGAAGATCTCGTGCTGGTAGATCGGCATGCCGGGCTTCACGTTGTCGAACAGGCACGGGCCGAGGTAGTAGCCGCCGTCGTGGCCGTCGACCTTCACGCCGCGGCCGTCGACGACCAGCGTCGCGCCGGCTGCCACGCCCGCTTCGACGAAGCCCGTCACCTTGTCGAAATGCTGCTGCGTGACGAGCGGGCCCATATCGATGCCCGCGCCGTTGCCCGGGCCGACCTTCATCTTGTCGATTTCGGCCTTCAGGCCCGCGACGACCTGGTCGCCCGTGTCGTCGCCGATCGCGACGACCAGCGGGATCGCCATGCAGCGCTCGCCGCACGAGCCGTACGCAGCGCCCATCAACGCGTTCACCGCGTTGCCGATGTCCGCGTCGGGCATCACGACCGCGAAGTTCTTCGCGCCGCCGAGCGCCTGCACGCGCTTGCCGTGCGCACAGCCGGTCGAGTAGATGTATTCGGCGATCGGCGTCGAGCCGACGAAGCTCACGGCCTTCACGCGCGGATCGGTCAGGATCGTGTCGACCGCTTCCTTGTCGCCGTTCACGACGTTCAGCACGCCCGGCGGCAGGCCGGCCTCGAGCGCGAGCTCGGCCATGCGCAGCGTCGACGACGGCGTGCGCTCGGACGGCTTCAGCACGAACGTGTTGCCGCACGCGACGGCCATCGGCCACATCCACAGCGGCACCATCACCGGGAAGTTGAACGGCGTGATGCCGGCCGCCACGCCGAGCGCCTGGAACTCGCTCCACGAATCGATCGCGGGGCCGACGTTCTTGCTGTGCTCGCCCTTCAGCAGCTCGGGCACGTAGCTCGCGTATTCGACGTTCTCGATCCCGCGCTGCAGTTCGCCCATCGCATCGGCGAGCACCTTGCCGTGCTCGGCCGTGATCAGCGCGCACAGCTCGTCGGCGTGCTCCTCGAGCAGCGTCTTGAAGCGGCTCATCACGCGGGCGCGCTTCAGCGGCGGCGTGTTGCGCCACGCCGGGAACGCAGCCTGCGCGGACGCGATCGCGGCTTCGACGGTCAGCTTGTCGGCGAGCGCGACGCTCTTGTCCGATTCGCCGGTGGCCGGGTCGAACACCGGCTGGACGCGGCTGCCGCCGTCGACGCGCTTGCCGTCGATCAGGTGGCCGACGGTGGAGGTCACATTGCTGTCGTGTTTCATCTGTCTGGCTCTTTCGTGAATTCGGTTGTCGCTTGGGGGCGGGCCGCGGCTCAGTCCACTTCGTTCAGCGCGTCGGACAGCGCATTGACCAGGTTGTCGATCTCGCGCTTTTCCGAGATGAACGGCGGCGCGAGCTGGATCGTGTCGCCGCCGTAGCGCACGTAGAAGCCCTTCGCCCAGCAGCGCATCGCGATCTCGTACGGGCGCCGCGCCGGTTCGCCCGGCAGCGCCGCGATCGTCAGGCCGGCCGCGAGGCCGTAGTTGCGGATGTCCGCGATGTGGCGCTGGCCCTTCAGCCCGTGCACGGCCGCCTCGAAATGCGGCGCGAGATCGCGCACGCGGGCTACCGCGTCTTCCTTCACGAGCAGATCCAGCGCCGCGACGCCGGCCGCGCATGCGACCGGATGCGCCGAATACGTGTAGCCGTGCGGGAATTCGAGCATGTACTCGGGGCCGCCTGCCGCCATGAACGTGTCGTAGATTTCCTTCGTCGCGATCACGCCGCCGAGCGGCTGCACGCCGTTCGTCACCTGCTTCGCGAAGTTCAGGATGTCCGGCGTCACGCCGAACGCGTCGGCGCCCGTCATCGCGCCGGCACGGCCGAAGCCCGTGATGACCTCATCGAAAATCAGCAGGATGTCGTGCGCGGTACAGATGTCGCGCAACCGCTTCAGATAGCCCTTCGGCGGCACGACCACGCCTGCCGAACCGGAGAACGGCTCGACGATCACGGCCGCGATGTTCGATGCGTCGTGCAGTGCGATCAGATCGAGCAGGCGGTCGGCCAGCTCCGCGCCGTGTTCGGGCATCCCGCGCGAGAACTTGTTCTCGGCGAGTTGCGTGTGCGGCAGGAAATCGGCGTCGAGGCCCTGGCCGAACAGCTTGCGGTTCGGCCCGATCCCGCCGACCGAGATACCGCCGAAGTTCACGCCGTGGTAGCCCTTCTCGCGGCCGATCAGGCGCGTCTTCGTGCCCTTGCCCTTCGCGCGCCAGTACGCGCGGGCCAGCTTCAGCGACGTGTCGGCCGCTTCCGAGCCCGAACCCGTGAAGAACACGTAGTCGAGGCCGGCCGGCGTCAGGTCCTTGATCTTGTTGGCGAGCTCGAACGACTTCGGATGGCCGAACTGGAACGCCGGCGCGTAGTCGAGCTGCGCGACCTGGCGGCTCACGGCTTCGACGATTTCCGTGCGGCCGTGACCGAGGCCCGTGCACCAGAGGCCCGACAGGCCGTCGAAGATCTTGCGGCCTTCGGCGTCCGTGTAATACGCGCCCTGGCCCGACACGATCATGCGCGGATCGGCCTTGAACTGGCGGTTGGCGGTGAACGGCATCCAGTGCGCGTCGAGCCAGGCGGCGTCGGTGCGGATAGTCGTGTCGTCCTGCTGCGCGGCGGTGGTGATGTCGGTCATGTCGGTCGGCGCGGCGCGCCCCTCCTTCTTGTGATGATATTGCGCATTGTCGGGAGGCCAATTAGTCTCTTCAATATCGCAATATCAATGTTCACTTGCGCAACTATGCAAGCAAAGAAACCGAAGAGCCGCGCGCTGCTCGGGCAGCTCAGCGACATGGATCTCCGCCTGCTGCGGGTCTTCAAGGGCGTCGTGCAGTGCGGCGGGATGGCGGCGGCCGAACTGGAACTGAATATCGGCATCTCGACGATCAGCCGGCACGTGAAGGATCTCGAAACGCGCGTCGGCCTCGTGCTGTGCCGGCGCGGCCGTGCGGGCTTCACGCTGACGCCCGAGGGGCAGACCGTGTACGAGGAGACGCTGCGGCTGCTCGCGTCGATGGAGGCCTTTCGCAGCAGGATAGACGGTATTCACGACAGGATGGGCGGAGAACTGCACGTCGCGGTGTTCGACAAGACGGCCACCAACCCGAACGCGCGGCTCGGCGACGCGATCCGCCGGTTCGCGGACGAGGCGCCCGACGTCGCGCTGAACCTGCATGTGGCATCGATCAACGAGGTCGAGCGCGGGATCATCGACGACAGCTACCAGGTCGGGATCATTCCCGCGCACCGCAACTCTGGCAGCCTCGTGTATTCGGAGCTGTTCGACGAACGGATGCTGCTGTACTGCGGCCGCCAGCATCCGCTCTACGATGCGCCGCACGGCAAGCTCACGTGGACGACGATCCGCAACCATGCGTTCGCGGGGCTCGGCTTCCATTCGCCGAACATGGAACTGAGCCATCGTGCGAAGCTCACGCGCAGCGCGACCGCGTCGGACCAGGAGTCGATCGCGACGCTGATCCTGTCCGGCCGTTATCTCGGCTTCCTGCCCGACCATTACGCGGAAAGCTTCGAAAACAAGGGGCTGATGCAGCCGATCGCGCCGCATCGGTTCAACTACCGGTGCCGGTTCGTGAGCCTGCTGCGGCGCTCGCCGCGGCCGTCGCGGGCCGCGCTGCTGTTCCAGTCGTGTCTGGAAGCCGCGCACGACGTGAAAGCGTAGCCTGCGCGACGGTCCGCCCCGCGCCGGACCGCGCGGGAACGGCGTCGCGGGCATCGCGTTCAGCGCCGTGCGCCGCACGTGAACCGCCACCGTTCAGCCGCGCGATCCGGCTCTGCGATAATGCGGGCTCCCCATTTCCGCTCCGCCTCCCGCCATGACGCAGCCGCCCGCCCCGCTCTCCACCGACCTGCCGCCGATCTCGTGCCTGCCCGGCGACGCGCTGCAGTGGCTGCCGATGAGCGCCGACCTGCCGGGGCTGGCGATCAAGTATCTGCACATCAATGCGGCCGAGGACACGCTGACCGCGCTGCTGAAGATGCCGGCCGGCGGCACGCTGCCGCGCCATCGCCACGACGGCGAGGTGTTCGTCCATACGCTGCAGGGTGCGTGGCGCTACCTGGAATACGACTGGGTCGCGCACGCCGGCTCGACGGTGCTCGAACCGGCCGGCTCGGTGCACACGCCGGAAACGCTCGGCGCGCCGGGCGAGGATGTGATCACGCTCAACGTGATGCGCGGCGATCTCGTGCTGCTCGACGACGACGGCCGCGAAACCGCGCGCGAGAATTGCCGCGTCGCGCTGCTGCGCCAGCGCAAGCATGCGCGGACGGCGCCGGACGACGCGGTGGCGTTCGTCACACGGTAAGACAGGCGGCATCGTCGCGTCACGATCCGCATGGTGCCGGCTCTCGCTATGCGCGGATGGCCGCCTGCGCACTTCGCCGGCTTCCCCGGCCTACCCGCGCATTACCGAAAACGCCGGAAAAATCGCCGAATATCGTTGGCCAGCAGATCCGGCTCTTCCATCGCAGCAAAATGGCCGCCGCTCGGCATGTCGGTCCACTGCACGACGTCGAACACCCGTTCGAGCCAGCTGCGCGGCGGGTGGCTGATTTCCTTCGGAAAACGCGCAAACGCGACGGGCACCGCCACGCGTTGCCCGGCCGCGAAGCGCATTGGCTGCAACCGGTTTTCCCAATACATCTGCATTGACGAGCCGATGCAGCCGGTGAACCAGTAGAGCGAGATTCCGGTCAGCAGCGTGTCGTGCGAGAACCGCCGTGCGACGTCGCCGTCGCAATCGCTCCACGAGCGGAATTTCTCGGCGATCCATGCGGCCAGCCCGGCCGGCGAATCGTTGAGCGCGACGGCCAGCGTCTGCGGCTTCGTCATATGCATATGCGCGTATCCGCCTTCCAGCGCGGCCCATTCGCCGCGCTGCGTCACGAAGGCCTGTTCGTCCTCGGTCAGCGGCGAAGCCGCGTCGGTCGGAGGCTCGTAGCTGCCGGGCAGGTAGTTCAGATGGATGCCGTCCACCACGTCGGCATGTTGCGCGCCGAGCGCAATCGACACGCCTGCGCCGAGATCACCGCCTTGCGCGCCGAAGCGGCGATATCCGAGACCGGACATCAACGCCGCCCAGCGGTCGGCGACCTGAAATGCCGACATGCCGGGTGCCGCGGGCGCCGGCGAGAACAGGAAGCCCGGCAGTGACGGTACGACGACGTCGAACGCATCGTCCGGATCGCCGCCGAACGCCGCCGGGTCGCAGAGGCGATCGATCAGCGCATCGAATTCGAATACGGAGCCCGGCCAGCCGTGCGTGACGACGAGCGGATAAGGCCTCGGCCCGACGCCGCGTCGATGGATGAAATGCACGCGCTGCCCGCCTGCGTCTGCGACGAACTGCGGCAGCCGGTTCAGCGCACGCTCCACCGCACGCCAGTCGAAGCGTTCGGCCCAGTACGCGGTCAGTTCGCGCAGCCACGCGCCGTCGACACCCTGCTGCCACGGCCCGGCGGGTGTCAGCATCGGTGCGCGCATGTCGCGCAGGCGCCGGCGCAGGTCATCAAGCGCGTGATCGGGAATCGCAATGCTGAACGGGGCGGCGTACATCGTGTCTCCTCGCGAAGAATATCGACGGGATTCTGCGCCATTTTTCCGGCCCGCGACGAACGGCTCGCGCCCACGCGTCAGCCTGTTTCCCGCTCGTCCGCCCGCGCATCGCGCCGCATCGCCTGCGGCGGCACGCCAAACCCGCGCACGAACGCCTCGCGCATGTGCCGGCGGTCGCGAAACCCGTTCTCCTTCGCGATCACATCGAGCGGATGCCGGCTCTGTTCGATCATCAGCCTTGCGGCTTCGAGCCGCAGCCGCTCGATCGCCTTCGCGGGCGACTGCCCCGTTTCGAGCGTAAACACGCGGCTGAACTGCCGCGGGCTCAGGTGGACGGCATCGGCCAGATCCTCGACGGTCAGCGCGCGGCCGAGGTTCTGCCGCGCGTAGTTCAGCGCGTTCTGGATCCGGTCTGATTTCGGCGCAAGATCGAGCATTTCCGAATGCTGCGACTGGCCGCCGGCCCGACGCTGGTGCATCACGAGCTTGTGCGCGACCGAGCGCGCGGCATCGGCGCCGAGATCCTTTTCCACCATCGCGAGCGCGAGGTCGAGGCCGGCCGTCATCCCGGCCGACGTCCAGATCGGCCCGTCGACGATATAGATCCGGTCTTCCTCGACGCGAATCTCCGGGTAGTGCCGCTGCATGTCGCGGCCGAACGCCCAGTGCGTCGTCGCGCGGCGTTGCGCGAGCAGCCCCGCCTCGGCCAGCACGAATGCGCCCGTGCAGATGCCGGCGATCCGCCGCGCCCGCGCGTTCATGTGGCGCAGGAATGCGACCACGCCGGCCGGCGCCGGCGAAGCGAGCGGATCGTTGACGCCCGCGACGATCCACGTATCGACGTCGAGCCGCCCGCGCAGCGCGCGCGTGGCGACCGACAGCCCCAGCGACGAGCGCACGTCGCCGCCGTCGACCGAATAGTTGTCCATCACGTAGAACGGCTCGCCCGCGCCCATGTTCGCGTACTCAAACACCGACTGCGCGGCAAGCGCCATGATCTGAAAACCGTCGCTGATCAGAAAGCCGATTCGGTGCATGCGTGCTCTCCAGTCCGGGCGTGCGTTTGGCCCGATGTCCTGAATCATACCCATCTACGTCATTTGTGTCGCAGCGATTCGAAGCCAGAATGCATTCACGCCATTCGGCCACTTCATCGAAAACGGAGCGACATCATGACTCAAGCACATCGCGGTACCGCCCTCATTACCGGCGCGTCGTCGGGCATCGGCGCGATCTACGCGGACCGGCTCGCGCGCCGCGGCTACGACCTGATCCTGGTTGCGCGCAACCGCGACCGGCTGGCCGCCCTCGCCGAGCGCATCACGAACGACACGCGGCGCAGCGTCGAGATCGTCGACGCGGACCTCAACGACCGCGCGGCGCTCGCCGCCGTCGAAACGAAGCTGAAGCAGGACGCGAGCATCACGCTGCTCGTGAACAACGCGGGTGTCGGCACGCACGCCCCGCTGCTCGACAGCGACGTCGACGCGATGACGCGGATGATCGACCTGAACGTGACCGCGCTCACGCGCCTCACCTATGCGGCCGTGCCCGGCTTCGTCGCCCGCGGCCGCGGCGCGGTAATCAACATTTCGTCGATCGTCGCGATCTCGCCGGAAACGCTGAACGGCGTGTACGGCGGCAGCAAGGCGTTCGTGCTCGCGTTCAGCCAGTCGCTGCACCATGAGCTCGCCGACAAGGGCGTGCAGGTGCAGGCCGTGCTGCCCGGCGCGACGGCCACCGATTTCTGGCAGACGGGCGGCCTGCCGATCGAGCACCTGCCGAAGGAAATCGTGATGTCGGCGTCCGACATGGTCGACGCGGCGCTGGTCGGCTTCGATCGCGGCGAACTCGTGACGATTCCGTCGCTGCACGCGGGCGAAGAATGGGATGCGTACGAGGCCGCGCGCCAGACGATGGCACCGCACCTGTCGACCGATACGCCGGCGCCGCGCTATGCGGCGGCGCGCTGATTCCTGTTTCCGCTTCTCCCCGATCCGATGATGTTCGGCGACGCATTTCCGCACGCGGGTTGATGCGATCGTTCGTCTGACGAAAAGCCCGGCGCCGGCGCGCCGCGATGCCGCCGGGGATTCTTTCCCCGGCGGCGCAAATAGGCGTCGTCGAGCGCCGATTCCCGCGCGCTTGCCATGTACTTTTCGCAACAGTAAGCTCTACCGCTGCAGTCTCCGAAGCAGCGCCATATCGGGCGCAATCCGTCCGATCATCCGGGCAATCGACCGTTGCGGAATTCGACCATGCGGCTTCGTATGTGCACCACCGAGACCGGCAGCATGCCCGTCTCCCCGCCTGTTTCCCCGCGCATCTCGGCCGACCGTTCGCCGGATCTTCCGGCACTCCCCGAACTCGAAACCGTATGCCGCGTGGCACGCGCGCATTTCGGCACGGCCGGCGCGTTCGTCGCGCGCGCCCAAGCCGGCGCGCAATGCTTGCTGGCGTCCGATGGGACGCTCCCCGCAACGCTTCCGCCGGATACCTTCCCGCCAGGCGTCGAGCGAGATTCGCCTGCCGGCAGACGGCTCGTCGTGCCCGACGTGGGCAACGGCCCGTTTCACACGCCGCAGGTCGTCGCAGCCTGCGAACTGGCCGCGCCCGACGGCACCACGCTCGGCGCGCTGTGCCTCGCCAGCTACACCGGCCTGGCACTCGACGCCACCCGGCGCGCATTCCTGCACGATCTCGCGTCGCTCGCGGAACGCGCGTTCGCTCGCGCCATCGCGGAAGCCGCGTTGCGCGAACGGCTCGGCATCGTCGAGGAGCACAGCACGCTGACGACGCTCGCGCTGACCGAAAGCGGCACCGGCGTGTGGGATCGCAACGTGGAAACCGGCGAGATCCATTACTCGCCGACCTGGAAGGCGATGCTCGGCTACGCGCCGCACGAGCTGAGCTGCCGGATCGAGGATGCGTACGAACGGCTGCATCCGGACGATGCCGACGACGTGAAGGCGGCCATGCTCGCGCACTTCGAGGGCCGGACCGACAGCTACGAGGTCGAGCACCGCATCCGCTGCAAGGACGGCACGTACAAATGGATCCGCAGCCGCGGCAAGGTGATCAGCCGCGACGGCAACGGCCGCGCGCTGCGCATGGTCGGCACGACCACCGACATCACGGCGCTGCGCGAGCTTGCCGCGCGGCTGCGCGACTCGGCCGCGCTCGTCACGGATCTCACCGACCAGGTTCCCGGGCTCGTGTTCCAGCTACGGCAGGCGGCCGGCGGGCGCCGCACCTTTACCTATGCGAGCGCGGGTATCAGCGATATCTACGAACTCACGCCCGAGCAGATCGCCCGCAACGCGGAAGCGGTCGAGACGCGGATCCATCCGGCCGACCTGATCGCGTATCGGCAATCGCTGCATGAGTCTTCCGCGCGACTGACGCCGTGGCGCCTCGAATATCGCGTGCTGCTGCCCGGCCAGGGCCTGCGTTGGCGCGAAGGCGATGCGCGCCCGCAACGCATGGCCGACGGCGGCACCGTGTGGCACGGCGTCATCACCGATGCGACCGAGCGCAAGCGCATCGAGGCCGAACTGCAGCGGATGGCGACGACCGATCACCTGACGCAACTGTCGAACCGCCACGCGTTCATGCGGCAAAGCGAAGCCGCGCTGCGCGGCGTGCGCGCGACCGGCCGGGCCGCCGCGGTGCTGATGCTCGATCTCGACCACTTCAAGGCGCTGAACGATCGCTGGGGCCATCCGCTCGGCGACCGCGCGCTCCGCCATTTCGCGCGGCTGCTGCTCGCGGAAACCGGGACGGACGGCATCGTCGGCCGGATCGGCGGCGAGGAATTCGCGATCGTGCTGCCGGGATCGGACCTCGATACGGCGATCGCGTTTGCGCGGCGCCTGCAGCAACGCGCGATGCTGGCGCGGCTCATGCATGAGGATCAGCAGGTCGAGTTGACCGTCAGCATCGGCATCGACGCGATGCGCGAGTCGGATGTCGGCGCGTACCAGTCGCTGTCGCGCGCCGACAAGGCGCTCTATCTCGCGAAGGATCGCGGCCGCAACCGGATCGAGGTGTATCGGGCGTAATCGAAGCGGTACGGGCCACCCGCGTCGAACCGGACGGCGACAACACCAGCAGCGCGATTGCCCGACCTCGCGATCAATGTTGCGCTTCCGCTCGTACGAGCGCGGCTTCGCCCTTCACGCCGAGCATCAGCGCGACGCCGCTGGCGACCAGCAGCGCGGCCAGCAGGTACACGGCGAGATCCATGCTGCCCGTGCGCGTGCGAATGATCCCGATCACCCACGGGCTGACGATGCCGCTCGTGATCCCGATGCTGCTGATCAGCGCGATCCCGGCCGCGGCCGCGCTGCCCGACAGGTAGCGGGTCGGCACGGCCCAGAAGATCGGCAGCGCGGCGAAGATCAGCGTCGCCGCGATCGACAGGCACGCGAGCATCGCCGCGAAGCTGTGCAGGTGTAGCGTCAGCGCCGCGAGCGCGAGCCCGCCGCCGATGGTGCAGCACGCGAAGTGCTTGCGGCGCTCGCCGGTGCGGTCCGAGCGGCGCGCGATCAGGATCAGCCCGACCGCACCGACCGCATTCGGCACGACCGTGTAGAGGCTCACGGCAACGACGTCGGTCACGCCGAAGTCGCGAATCATCAGCGGCATCCAGAAGTTGAGCGTCAGCGACGCGCAGGTCAGCGAGAAATAGATGAACGCGAACAGGTACACGCGCGGGTTCGCGAGCGCGGCCGCGAGGCTGCGCCCGTCGTGCGCGCCGCCGTGCCCGCGGCCGTCCGCGCACAGCGCGGCGACGCGCGCCTTTTCATCGGCCGTGAGCCAGGCGGCGTCCCGCGGCCGGTCGACGAGGAACGAGAACGCGGCGAACGCGAGCAGGATCGCCGGTGCACCCTCGATCGCGAACATCCATTGCTAGCCGTGCAGCCCGAGCACGCCGCTCATGTCGCGCATGATCCAGCCCGACATCAGGCCGCCGAGCACGCCGGCCACCGCGACGCCCGCGAAGAACACCGAGATCGCCGCCGCGCGCCGGTTCGCGGGGAACCAATAAGTCAGGTACAGCACGATGCCGGGGAAGAAACCGGCTTCGAACACGCCGAGCAGGAAGCGCAGCACGTAGAAATGCGACGGCTGCGACACGAACATCATCCCCGTCGACGCGATGCCCCACAGCAGCATGATCCGCGTGAACGTGCGGCGCGCGCCGAAACGCGCGAGCAGCAGGTTGCTCGGCACTTCGCAGAACACGTAGCCGACGTAGAACACCGCGGCGCCGAGGCCGTACATCGCATCGCTGAAGCCGAGATCGTGCTTCATCTGCAACTGCGCGAAGCCGATGTTGATGCGGTCGAGGAACGACACGACGTAGCAGAGGAACAGGAACGGGATGATCCGCCACGCGATCTTGCGGAACAGCAGCGCGTCGCCGGATTCGGACGTCGATGAGGATACCGAAGCGCTCGCGGGCGCGAGCGTCGCTTCGGCGGGAAGCGATTGGGGCATGTCTCTCTCCAAACGGGCCGCGCGATTCGAGCGCGCAGCAGTCTCCGAGGGCGTGCATGCGCCCTGCTTTCTTGTGAGACCGGATATGGCTGCCGGAACCACGGCGCAACGCCGCAGCGGAACCCGCAGCCCTCAGGGAAACGGCGACGCGTTCAGACGAACGCCCCGCCGCCGTGCGCCGCTCAGTCCTGCAGCGCGGCCCACATTTCCTTGTCGCGCTGCGCAGTCCAGATGCGCGGATGCTTGATGCCGCTCGCCTCGTCGAACGCGCGCGACACGTCGAACGGCAAACAGTGCTCGTAGATGAACACGTGGCCGAACTTCGGATCCATCGCTTCGCGCGTGAGCGCCATCGACGCCTTCAGGTCGAGATTGCGTTCCACGGCCTTGCGGCCCTGCGCGAGCAGCGTCGTGACGAAATCCTGCGTGTAGTCGAGGCCCTTGTTCACGTCGGCCGGATTCAGCAGCGCGGGGCCGCGGCCCGGCACGAGCTTCTCGGCGCCGAGCGCGCGCAGCGCCTCGAGCGTGGCCGGCCACTGTTCGAGCTGCGCGTCGCCGCAGTAGCACGCGGCGTCGTATTCGACGAGGTCGCCCGAGAACAGCACCTTCTGCGACGGCAGCCAGACGATCGTGTCGCCCTTCGTGTGGCCCGAGCCGACATGCATGATCTTCACTTCGAGCTTGCCGAGGAACAGCGTGATCTCGCGCTCGAACACGAGCGTCGGCCAGGTCAGGCCGGGCACCGTCTCGACGCCGGCGAACAGGCGCGGGAAACGCTCGATCTCCGACTTCATGTCGGCCTCGCCGCGCTCGACGATCATCTCGTACGTGCCGCGGCTCGCGATCACGTGCTGCGCGCCTTCGTCGAAATACGCGGACGCACCGAGCACGCGCACCGCGTGGTAATGCGACAGCACCACGTGCTTGATCGGCTTGTCGGTCACGCTGCGGATCTTCGCGATCAGGTCCTGCGCCATCGCGGGCGTCGCGGTCGTGTCGACGATCAGCACGCTGTCGTCGCCGATGATCACGCCCGAGTTCGGGTCGCCCTCGGCGGTGTACGCGTACGCGTTCTCGGACAGCTTCGTCCAGGTGACTTTCTTCTCTTCCAGATCGGCTTGGGAGGCGAATGCTTTGGCCATGTTGCGTTCCGTGGCTGCGAGCCATGTGTTGAGGGGTGTGAACGGATCATCTTCCCGCATCGATTATTTGTCAATGACAAAGTCGCTTGCTATTGTCTAATACGGGTAAACCTGCGGGCTGGCGCGATAAATGGCGTCGGATACCATGCGGGGTTTCGTCAACGGAAGATTCATCGCGTGCAGAACCACGAAGTCAGCGCGGACGATGCGCCGCCCAAGGCGCAGCGCGGGATCCAGAGTGTCGAGGTCGGCGGCCGGCTGCTCGACGCGCTCGCGCGCCGGCGCAAGCCGCTCGGCCTGTCGGAGCTGGCCGCGGCAGCCGACCTGTCGACCGCGCAGGCGCACACCTATCTCGTCAGCCTGACGCGGCTCGCGCTCGTGAAGCGCGACGCGATCACCGGCAACTACGAGCCGGGCCCGTTGTCGTTGCGGCTGGGGCTGATGTCGATCGAGCGCCAGCCGGCCTACCGTGCGGCGCTGCCGCACGCGGCGCGGCTCGCGGAAGCGGTGGGCTTGAGCGTCGCGCTGTCGGTGCCGGGCGTGCTCGGCCCGACGATCGTGCGCATCGAGCACGGCGGCTATCCGCTGCACGTGAACCTGCACGTCGGCTCGGTGATGTCGCTCGATACGACGGCGACGGGCCGCGTGTTCCGCGCGTTCGGCGATCCCGCGCAACTCGACGCGATGGCGGCCAGCCAGGCCGGCGCGGGCGACACGCTCGCGGGTGCCGAAGGCACGCAACCCGCGCAGGATGCCGGAGCGCAACTGGCCGAACTCGACACGATCCGCGCGCGCGGCATCGAACGCAGCGTCGACCGGCCGAGCCCCGGCGTCAGCGCGATGTGCGTGCCGGTATTCGACACGCACGGGCGCCTGCAGCTCGCGTTGACGGTGATCGGTTCGAGCGGGTCGATCGATGTCGGCTGGGATGGCCCGATCGCGACCGCGTTGCGCGATGCGGCACGGCAGGCCACCGCGTCGCTCGGCGCGGCAGTTTCGGAACCGCCGCCCGCCCCCTCGGCGGGCGCACCGCGCGTGCCGCCCGCGCTGGCCGACGACGCGAAAGCGCAGCGCGGAATCAACGCGCTCGACAGCACCGGCGAGCTGCTGCTCGCGCTGGTATCGGCGGGCCGTGCGCTGCCGCTGCGCGATCTCGCGGCGGCAGCCGGCATGCCGGCGGCAAAGGCGTTTCCGCATCTCGTCAGCCTGCAGAAGATCGGCCTGCTGAGCCGCGACGACGCCGGCTGCTTCGACGGCGGCCCGCTCGGGCAGGCGCTCGGCCTGATCGCGATGCAGCGCGTGTCGCCGACGCGCGACGCGGAAGCCGAGATCGTCGCGCTGGCCGCCGCGACCGACATGAGCGTGGCCGCCGCGACGCTCGGGCCGCTCGGCCCGACCGTGATCCGCCTCGAGGAATCGGCGCGGCCGCAGCACGTGAGCCTGCAGGTCGGCACCGTGATGTCGCTCGTCAATACGGCGATCGGGCGGATCTTCGCGGCCGGCATGTCCGACGACGTGCTGGCCGACCTGCTCGCCGACGAGCCCGTACGCCTCGCCGGCAGCGGCCCCGCGCAGGCCGACGACGCATTCCGCGCGCGGCTCGCGGCGATCCGCGCGGACGCGCTCGATTTCGCGTTCGACGCGCCGGTGCCGGGCATCGCGACGGTCGCCGCACCCGTGTTCGACCACACCGGCAGCATCCGGCTCGTGATCGCGATCATCGGCTCGTCGCGCGGCTTCCCGCGCGGGCCGGACAGCGACCTCGCGCAGACGTTGCTCGCCGCGACGCGGCGGCTGTCGTGGCGGTTCGGGTGGATCGGCCGGTAATCGGCGCGTCGCCGCTGCCTTCCACCCCTTCGCTCGATTCCCCTCTCTTTCTCCTTGCAAGGCCGTGCTTGCCGCGGCCTCGTCGCGCCTATCCGCGACCGGACGGACCGCCCCAATTCATGTTGCGAAGCAGCAACACAAATTGTCAGTAATTCTCATATAACGAAATCGCATTTCACAAAGCGGCGACGTTTCGCTATGATTAGGGTTATCCCTAACTCGCCACCTATATGGGGCTTCGTCATGCAAACGTCTAATGTCTCCGATCGTTCCACCCAATCCACTGGCTGGCTCGCACGTGTTGGCGAGCTGCTTGCAGAAGCCTGGCAGCTCCACCTCGAGAACTGCGAAGTCATCGCCGAAGCACACGCGCGCCTTCCGCGCTAAGCGGAACGACCGGCCGCGAGCCGGCGGCACGACAACCTGCCTGATCCGCTTGCCGGGACGCGCGCCGCAAGGCCGCTGCGTCCGGCATCGGAATACCGCGCAGGTCGTGTGGAAACAGGCCGGGCTTGTTCCGGCCGAATGCGCTCCCCGCGTCGGAAGCTCGTCGAGATCGCTTTGAGGTCCGGTGCCGATCGGTATCGGCGCGGTTTTGTCTGCCGGTTGCCCGGACGGGCTACCGTTATCCGGTCGGCGCGCGATTGCGCCTGATCGTTGCGGACGGAAGATTCATCCGTTTTGTCTGCCCGCGCGCGGCTCCACGCCGAACGCCTTCCCTGGCGGCCGATCGCCGGATTTCTCCGCGCCATCGCGCAGTTGCATGCGCCGTCGTTTCAACGACGGCCGCGCCTCCTTCTCCGCCCCCTCACACCTGGATCGAAGGCACATCCTTCATGCAGCGCAACGCGAACATCGAGCGGCTGTGACGGATGCTCGAAATCTTGTACAGCTTTTCGCGCAGGAACCGCTCGTAGCCGGCCGTGCCGTCCACGGCGACCTTGATCCAGTAGTCGTATTCACCCGACACCAGATACGCCTCGAGCACTTCCGGCAGCGCCGCCAGTTCCGAGCCGAAACGCGCGAGCGCGTCGTCTTCGTGGCGATCGAGCGTGACTTCGAGGATCACGATGTCCGCATAGCCGAGCATGCGCTGGTTGACCAGCGCGACGTAACCGTCGATGTAGCCGTCGACTTCGAGCTGCCGCGTGCGGTTCCAGCACGCGGTCGTCGACATGCCGATCTGTTCGGCCAGTTCGGCGTTCGACAGCCGTGCATTTTTCTGCAATGCACCAAGGATCTTGCGGTCCTGATTGTCGAGCGTTTTAGGCGTGCGTTCGCGGGTAGCCATGACGAGAAGAATCTTCTACTGAAAATCGTCATTCTATCTGAACAGGATTCCGGTTTCAGGCCCGTTTTACTGGAAAACAGGAAGCCTTTTAACCGGCCCGCTTGATACATTTTCTCCATGCCTGTTGCCCGGCACGCTCCCCGCGACAACCCCTTCGCACCGGGACGCACGGCCGCAATCACGAGTTGCGGTGCCGGACAAGCAGGCATGCGATTCCCCGCCGCCCGCACGCCTATCCGACCGCGTGCGGAGCCCGTGCCTGCATCCCCGTTCTCGCACTTCCCGTCATGTCGTTCAGGCTTTATCTGTCGTTCCTCGCTGCTTCCGTCGTTCTCATCTACGCGCCCGGCCCCGTCAACCTGCTCACGATGAACCAGGCGCTGCGCGCCGGCTGGCGCCGCGCGCTGCCGTGCGTGTGGGGCGGCACGCTCGCCGTGCTGCTGCAACTCGCGCTGACCGCGCTGTGCCTGAATTCGCTGGTTCATATCGACGAACACGCGCTCACCGTGCTGCGCTGGGCCGGCGCCGCGTATCTCGTGTGGCTCGGTGCCAAGCAATGGCTCGGCCGCTCGCCGGTCAACGCGCCCGCGGCTTTGACGGAAGCCGATGCCGATGCCGATGCCGCGGCCGCGGCCGGAGCCGGAGCCGGAGCCGCGATCGTCCCGCAGGACGCCGACACCGGACGCGCGCTGTTCTGGCGCGGCGTCGCGACGTCGGGCCTGAATCCGAAGACACTGCTGTTCTTTCCGTCGTTCTTTCCACAGTTCATCAGCCCGAATGCCGACTGGAGCCTGAACCTTCAATACCTGCTGCTCTCCGCGACGTTCGCGCTGCTGTTCGCGGGCGGCGTCGCGTCGATGGCACTGTTCTCGCACCGGCTGAGCCGCGCGTTGCAACGGCCGGCGCGGATGCGCGCGATGAACCGCGTGACGGGCGGGCTGCTCGTCGGGATGGGCGCGATCATGGTCGGCTGGAACTGAGCGAGCAGCGCAACCTCGAACGGCCGCGGCTGCTGAAACCCGATACGGTTTTTCCGCCGCCGCAGCTCGCGGGCGCGCTCAACGACGAACCCGTCGGCAAGTTGGTGATCTCGCATCTACTGTTCGGGACCGCCGATGCCTCCTGCCCTAGTGAACCGCTGACCCAGTGAGCCGTTGAGCCGTTGAGCCGTTGAGCCGTTGAGCCGTTGAGCCGTTGAGCCGTTGAGCCGTTGAGCCGTTGAGCCGTTGACAGGATGACCCGAGCGGCCGGCATACGGCCGGTACAATCGCGCGATGTCCGAATTGCTCACTTACGGCGGCCTGTTCGCCGTGTCGATGGTCGCCGCGACCCTGTTGCCGCTCCAGTCCGAAGCCGTGCTCGCCGGCCTGCTGCTCGCCGGGCGCGAACCCGTGTGGGCGCTGGTGCTCGTCGCGAGCATCGGCAACGTCGCCGGCTCCGTGATCAACTGGGCGCTCGGGCGCGGCATCGAGCACTTCCGCGATCGCCGCTGGTTTCCGGTCAAGCCATCCGCGCTCGCGCGCGCCGAGCGCTGGTATGCGCGCTACGGCCGCTGGTCGCTGCTGCTGAGCTGGGCGCCGGTGATCGGCGATCCGCTGACGATGATCGCCGGCGTGCTGCGCGAGCCGCTGCCGACCTTTGTCGCGATCGTCACGCTCGCGAAGGTCGGCCGTTACCTGGCCGTCGCGTGGCTCGTGACGTAATAACGGTACTGACGGTACTGACGCGACCTTTCCTCCGTCGCTGGCGCCTGCTCGCGCCGCCACCGGCTCCGCACCGCTAAAGAATTCGCCGAAGCTGCCGTATTCCTTACGGTGTGCGGTGACGCGTGCGTTCCGCCCCTCTCCCTCCCCACTCAGGATGCCGTATGAGATTGACCCAATTGGGCCGGGTGAGCGTCGGCGCGCGTCTTGCCGCGCTGGCGTGCGCGCTCGTTGCACTGCTGTTCACCGTTTTCGCGTGGGCGCTCGCCCATTTCGCCAGCCAGCAACTCGCGGACGAGGCGCACGCGCGAATCGCCGACAAGGAGCAGTCGATCCGTGCGATGGTCGAGATGTTCGACAAGGCACTGTCGGCCGAAGCCAGTCGCTCGATGTCGCTGTTCGCGAGTTTCCTGCCGGCCGATTTCTCGCTCGACCCGGCGCGCACCGTCGACATCGGCGGCGTCGCCGCGCCCACGCTGTCCGCGGGCGGCCAGCCGCTCGACCTCGACTACTCGATTCCCGACCAGTTCCTGAAGAAAAGCGGCGCGATCGCGACGATCTTCGCGCGCGACGGCGACGATTTCGTGCGCATCACGACGTCGCTGAAGAAACAGGACGGGGCACGCGCGGTCGGCACGCGCCTCGATCGCGCGAGCCCCGCGTACGCGCCGCTCGTCGCCGGGCGCAGCTACACGGGCCTCGCCAAACTGTTCGGCCGGCAGTACATCACGCAGTACAAGCCGGTCACCGATGCAACCGGCCGCGTGATCGGCGCGCTGTTCGTCGGTCTCGACGTCGGCGCGGAGTTGCAAGTCGTCCAGGACGGCATCCGTGCGTTGAAGGTCGGCGAGAACGGCTACTATTTCGTGCTCGACGCGTCGCCGGGTGCATCGCGCGGCACCTTCGTCGTCCATCCCGACGCAGCCGGCCAACGCGCCGACGACGCGCGCGCGCCGTACACGCAGATGCTCGCGGCCGGCCACGGCCGGCTCGCGTATACGTCGGCCGACCCGGCCGCGCACGACAGCCAGCCGACCGCGAAGTTCGTGTCGTTCACGACGATTCCGCAGTGGCAGTGGCTGGTCGGCGGCATCGCAATCGACGACGAACTGCTGGCCGGCATGCGCACCCTCCGCGACCGCTTCCTGATGATCGCCGGCGTGCTCGTCGCGGCGTTCGCGGCGCTGTTCGTCGTGGTCGTGAAGCGCGTCGTGAGCCGGCCGCTCGATGCGGCGGCACGCGCGTCCGAACGCTACGCGGCGGGCGACCTCAGCGTGCGGATTCGCGACGGCGAGGCGACACGCGGCGCCACGCGCAACGACGAGATCGGCCGGCTCGTGCAGGCGGTCGACGGGATCGGCGACGGCCTGGCGCGGATCGTCGCGCAGGTGCGCAGCGGCTCGGCCGACATCGCGCGCGGCATGGTCGGCATCGCGGCCGGCAGCGGCGACATCGCCGCGCGGATCGCGACGCAGGCGAGCAGCGTCGAACAGACGGCGGCCAGCATGGAGCAGATCACGGCCGCCGTGCAGCAGAACGCCGAGCACGCGGCGCAAGCGAATGCGCTGGTCGCGAACGCATCGACCGCCGCGACCGACGGCGACGCGGCGGTGCAGCGCGTGGTCGCGACGATGGACGAAATCGGCCGCGCAACGCGCCGGATCGCCGAAATCACGGGCGCGATCGAAGGCATCGCGTTCCAGACCAACATCCTGGCGCTGAACGCTGCCGTCGAAGCCGCGCGCGCGGGCGAGCACGGCAAGGGCTTCGCGGTGGTCGCGGCCGAAGTGCGCGCGCTCGCGCAGCGCAGCGCGGCCGCGGTCAAGGAAATCGACGCGCTGAGCGCCGAATCGTCGACGACCGTCGAACAGGGGTACCGAATCGCGGACGCGGCGCGCGGCACGATGCGCGACATCGTCGCGCGCGTCGATCAGGTCCGCACGCTGATCGGCGAGATCAGCGCCGCGTCGCGAGAGCAATCGACCGGCATCGAGCAGGTGAACCAGGCCGTCACGCAGATCGGGGAAGCCACGCAGCAGAACGCGACGCTGATCTCGGACGCCGAGCGCGCGGCCGTCGCACTGCGCGACCAGGCCGCGCAACTGTCCGAAGCCGTCAGCGTGTTCCGGCTCGAGCGCGACGCATGAGCGTCGACCAGCGGCGGCCGGTGGCCGGTGGCCGAGGGCCGCCCGCCGTCTACTTCTTGTCGCCCGCCAGGTCGATCGCCTTGTCCGACCCGACCGCATTGCGCAGCTGGAACTTCTGGATCTTGCCGGTCGACGTTTTCGGCAGCTCGCCGAAGCGCACGACCTTCGGCACCTTGAAGCCCGCGAGCAGTTGCCGGCAGTGCGCGACGATCTCCTCCTCGGTCGCGCGCGCGCCTTCGCGCAACTCGACGAACGCGCACGGCACCTCGCCCCATTTCGGGTCGGGCATCGCGACGACGGCCGCAACCGCGACGGCCGGATGCCGGTACAGCGCGTCCTCGACCTCGATGCTCGAGATGTTCTCGCCGCCCGAGATGATGATGTCCTTGCGGCGATCCTTGATGCGGATATAGCCGTCCGGTGTCAGCACGCCCAGATCGCCGGTATGGAACCAGCCGCCGTGGAACGCCTCGTCGGTCGCGTGCGGGTTCTTCAGGTAGCCCTTCATGCAGATGTTGCCGCGGAACATGATCTCGCCGAGCGTCTCGCCGTCGGCCGGCACCGGCGCCATCGTGTCGGGATCGAGCACCGTCGCGCCCGCTTCGAGGTGGTAGCGCACGCCCTGGCGCGCATTGAGCCGCGCGCGCTCTTCATCCGGCAGCGCTTCCCAGTGCGCCTGCTTCGCGCACACGGTCGCGGGGCCGTAGACCTCGGTCAGCCCGTACACGTGCAGCAGGTCGAAACCGATCTCCTTCATCTTCGCGATCACCGCCGGCGCGGGCGCCGCGCCCGCGACCATCGCGTGCACCGTGTGGTCGATCCCTTCGCGGAATTCGGCCGGCGCGTTCGCGATCGCGCTCTGCACGATCGGCGCGCCGCAATAGTGCGTGATGCGTTCGCGGCGAATCAGGTCGAATACCGTCTTCGCGTCGAACCTGCGCAGGCACACGTTCACGCCCGCGCGCGCCGCGACGGCCCACGGGAAGCACCAGCCGTTGCAATGGAACATCGGCAGCGTCCACAGATACACCGCGTGCTTCGGCATGTCCCATTCGAGGATGTTGCTGATCGCCGCCAGATACGCGCCGCGATGGTGGTAGACCACGCCCTTCGGGTCGCCGGTCGTGCCGGACGTGTAGTTCAGCGCGATCGCATCCCATTCGTCGGCGGGCGGCGTCCATGCGTAGTCGGCATCGCCGCCGGCGATGAACGCTTCGTAGTCGGTCGCGCCCGCGAACCGGTCGGGATCGGCCGGCATCGCATCGGCGACGCTGACGATCTTCAGGCCCGGCACCTCGAGCGCAGCACGATGCGCGAACTCCGCGTATTCGGTATCGACGATCAGCACCTTCGCCTCGCCGTGACGCAGCATGAACAGCACCGACGGCACGTCGAGCCGCGTGTTGATCGTGTTGAGCACCGCGCCGGCCATCGGCACGCCGAAGTGCGCCTCGACCATCGCGGGGATGTTCGGCAGCATCGCGGCGACGGTGTCGCCGCGCTCGACGCCGGCCCGCGCGAGCGCGCTCGCCAGCTGCTTCGCGCGCGTGTAGGTCTCGCCCCACGTGCGCCGCACGTCGCCGTGCACGATCGCGAGGCGCTCGCCATAGACTTCCGCCGTCCGGACCAGGAAGTCGATCGGGGTGAGCGGTACGTAATTGGCATCGCGGCGGCCGAGCCCGGCCTCGAACATCTGCGTCATGATCCTGTCTCCCGTGTTCTGTCGACCGGGGTGCATGCACCCCGGATCGTTTTGATGTGGTTCAATTGCCGACAGCCTAACGGGCGTTATTGTGAGCCGTCTGTCATCGAAACGACAGAGTGCCTTTCGAGCGCTGCGCGTTATCCCTAACCTCGCAAACCCGCACCCATGCACGACCACCACGTTGCGCCGCCCGACGCGGCCGCCCTCCCGGCCGACGCGCTTCCCGAACCGGGCCCGCTGCCGGCGCTGTCGACGCTGTTCGGCCAGTGCGCGTGGTTCCGCACGCTCGCACCCGAGCACCAGGCGCTGGTGCTCGCGCAGTCGCACGTCGAGCAGTGCGAGGCCGGCGACGTGATCGCGCACCGGCTCGCGCCGTCCGAATACTGGATCGGCGTGCATCGCGGGCTGCTGAAGCTGGCGATCTTCAACGCGTCGGGGCGCGGCTGCACGTTTTCGGGCGTGCCGTCGGGCGGCTGGTTCGGCGAAGGCAGCGTGATCAAGCGCGAGCTGCGCAAGTACGAGGTCGTCGCGATCCAGCGCTCGACCGTGCTGTTCGTGCCGGTCGACACGTTCCATGCGCTGCTCGACACGAGCCTGCCGTTCACGCGCTTCGTGATCCACCAGTTGAACAACCGGATGGGCGAATTCATCGCGTCGATCCAGAACAGCCGGCTGCTCGACGTCGACGCGCGCGTCGCGCAGTCGCTCGCGCAGCTTTTCAACCCAGCCCTGTACCCGGACACCGGCCCGTCGCTGTCGATCTCGCAGGAGGAACTGGGGATGCTCGTCGGCGTGTCGCGGCAGCGGATCAACCAGGCGCTGCAGCAGCTCGAGAAGCTCGGCGCGCTGCGGCTCGCGTACAACCAGATCGAGGTCGTCGATCTGGGTGCGCTCGCGCGCTTCGGGATGGAGCAGATCTGAGCGCGGCGCGATGAGCGAAACCGCCACCGGCACGACGTACGCTGACGTTGCCGCAGCCGTTCGCGGGTCGCAGCGGGCGCACGTATTTCGTCAGCAGAATCGGCCGGCGGCGACCGCGCGCCCAACCTGACAATTCCGCCAGTTTCGCGACAGTAACCCGTTCCACGCCGACGCCTATCATTCGGGTTCCCTTCACCGACGCCTGATCAACGCCTGTCCCGCTGCCTCCATGTGGATCGTCAATCTCGCGCTCAGGCGCCCCTACACGTTCATCGTCATGGCCATCATGATCGTGCTGGCCACGCCGCTTGCGCTGATGCGCACGCCGGTCGACGTGCTGCCCGCGATCAACATCCCCGTGATCAGCGTGATCTGGAATTACAGCGGCTTCTCCGCGACGGAGATGACGAACCGCATCACGGCCGTGCATGAACGGATCCTGACGACGACCGTCAACAACATCCAGCATGTCGAGTCGACGTCGCTGCCCGGCATCGCGGTCGTGAAGGTGTTCCTGCAGCCCGGCGCGAACGTGCAGACGGCGATCGCGCAGACGGTGTCGTCCGCGCAGGCGATCGTGCGGCAGATGCCGCAGGGCGCGACGCCGCCGCTCGTGATCACCTATTCCGCGTCGAGCATCCCGGTGATCCAGCTCGGGCTGTCGAGCACGACGCTCAGCGAACAGTCGCTCGCGGACATCGCGCTGAACTTCCTGCGCCCGCAACTGATCACGATTCCCGGCGCGCAGGTGCCGTTCCCGTACGGCGGCCGCACGCGCGTGGTCGCGATCGATCTCGATCCGCAGGCGCTGCTCGCGAAGGGCCTCACGCCGGCCGACATCGTCAACGCGGTCAACGCGCAGAACCTCGTGCTGCCGACCGGCACCGCGAAGATGGGCCAGACCGAATACCGGATCGACACGAACGCGTCGGCCGATACGGTCGCCGACATCAACAACCTGCCGATCCAGACCGTCAACGGCGCGACGACCTACCTGCGCGAGGTCGCGGCCGTGCGCGACGGCTTCGCGCCTCAGACCAACGTCGTGCGCCAGAACGGCCAGCGCGGCGTGCTCGTGTCGATCCTGAAAAGCGGCGACGCGTCGACGCTCAAGGTCGTGTCGGACCTGAAGGCGCTGCTGCCGAAGGTGATCCCGACGCTTCCCGAAGGGCTCACGATCACGCCGCTGTTCGACCAGTCGGTGTTCGTCAACGCGGCCGTGCAGGGTGTGATCCACGAGGCGCTGATCGCCGCCGTGCTGACCGCGATGATGATCCTGCTGTTCCTCGGCAACTGGCGCAGCACGCTGATCATCGCGATCTCGATTCCGCTGTCGATCTTCACGTCGCTGATCGCGCTGTCGGCGCTCGGCGAGACCATCAACATCATGACGCTCGGCGGGCTCGCGCTCGCGGTCGGGATCCTGGTCGACGACGCGACCGTCACGATCGAGAACATCGAGCGGCACCTGCATCTCGGCATGCGCCGGGCCGCCCCAAGCGTGCCGAGCGCCCCCCTCGGGGGGCAGCGACCGAAGGGAGCGTGGGGGTCGTCGTTCAGTACGAACCTGCATGAGGCGATCCTCGAAGGCGCCGGCGAGATCGCGGTGCCCGCGTTCGTGTCGACGCTGTGCATCTGCATCGTGTTCGTGCCGATGTTCTTCCTGACGGGTGTCGCACGCTTCCTGTTCGTGCCGCTCGCGGAAGCCGTCGTGTTCGCGATGCTCGCGTCGTACGTGCTGTCGCGCACGCTCGTGCCGACGCTCGCGATGCTGCTGTTCCGCCCGCAGCAGGCGAGCACCGGCCCCGATCATGCGACATCGCGTTTCGCGCGCCTGCATCATGCGTTCAACGACGCGTTCGAGCGGCTGCGCGCGTGGTACATCGTGCTGCTGAGCATGCTGCTCGTGCGGCGCCGCTTCTACGCGATGTGCTTCCTCGGCTTCTGCGTGCTGTCGACGGGCCTCGTGTTCGCGCTGGGCCGCGACTTCTTCCCGAATGCAGATTCCGGCAACATCCGGCTGCACCTGCGCGCGCCGACCGGCTACCGGATCGAGGAAACCGCGCGCCTCGCGGACCAGGTCGAACGCGTGATCCGCGAAGTCGTGCCGCCCGACGAGCTCGGCGCGATCGTCGACAACCTCGGCCTGCCCGTCAGCGGCATCAACCTGTCGTACAGCAATGCCGGCACCATCGGCACGCTCGACGGCGAGCTGCTGATCGCGCTGAAGCCAGGCCACCGCACGACCACGCATTACGTACAGACGCTGCGCAAGCTGCTGCCCGAACGCTTCCCGGGCGTCGAATTCTTCTTCCAGCCGTCGGACATCATCACGCAGATCCTCAACTTCGGTCAGCCGGCCGCGATCGACGTGCAGGTGCTCGGCAACGATCTCGCGAGTAACATGACTATCGCGAGCAACCTGATGAAAAAGATCAGGCAAATCCCCGGCGCCGTCGACGTGCACGTGCTGCAACGCAACGACGAGCCGACCCTGCTGGCCGACATGGATCGTACGCGCATGCAGCAGCTCAACCTCTCCGCGCAGAACGTCGCGCAGAACATGCTGATCTCGCTGTCCGGCAGTTCGCAGACGACGCCGTCGTTCTGGATCAACCCGAAGACGGGCGTCCAGTACCCGCTGCAGATCCAGACCCCGCAATACAACATCTCGTCGGTCGACGACCTGCTCGGCACGCCGATCTCGGCCAGCGGCCGCACCGGCATGCCGCTGCAACTGCTCGGCAACCTCGTGCAGGTGCGCACCGCCGCGAATCCGGCCGTGATCACGCACTACAACATCCGCCCGGCGATCGACCTGTACGTGAGCGTCGAGGGCCGCGACCTCGGCTCGGTCGCGGGCGAGATCGACCGCATCGTGTCCGACACGCGCGCGAGCCTGCCGCGCGGCACCGAGCTGACGATGCGCGGCCAGATCGAGACGATGCGCACGTCGTATATCGGCCTCGGCGCGGGTGTCGCGATGGCGATCGTGCTCGTCTACCTGCTGATCGTCGTCAATTTCCAGTCGTGGCTCGACCCGCTGATCATCATCAGCGCGATGCCGGCCGCGCTCGCCGGCATCGCGTGGATGCTGTTCATCACCGGCACGCACCTGAGCGTGCCCGCGCTGACGGGCGCGATCATGACGGTGGGCGTCGCGACCGCGAACAGCATTCTCGTGGTGTCGTTCGCGCGCCAGCGGCTTGCCGCCGGCGCGCCGCCGCTCACGGCCGCGCTGGAGGCCGGCGCGACGCGGATCCGGCCGGTGCTGATGACGGCGCTCGCGATGATCATCGGCATGGTGCCGATGGCGCTCGGTCTCGGCGAAGGCGCCGAGCAGAACGCGCCGCTCGGTCGCGCGGTGATCGGCGGGCTGCTGTTCGCAACCGTTTCGACCTTGCTGTTCGTGCCGCTCGTGTTCGGCGGCGTGCATTCGCGGCTGGCCCGCCGGCGCGCGCGCCAGGCCGGACACTGACTTTCGCCCATAGACCCGGTTGAATTTTGGTTGAATTCATGGAAGAGAAACATCACAGCTCCGTCGGCATTCAGGTGGACGAACACGGCATGCACCTGCCGACGCGCACGTCGGTGTCGCGGCGCGGGCGAATCGTGCTGATCGTGATCGGCGTGCTGCTGGCCGCCGGCGCCGCGCGCACGATCGTCGTCAACGTGCTGAACCGCAACCGGCTCGACGCGGTCGCCGTGCAGAACACGCGCCAATACGTGAACGTCGTGCGCCCGACCGATGCGGCCACCGGCGGCAAGCTGACGCTGCCCGGCACGCTGCGCGGCTTCGTCGAGGCGCCGATCTACGCACGCGCGAGCGGCTATGTGCTGCGCTGGCAGGCCGACATCGGCGCGCACGTGAAGCAGGGGCAAGTGCTCGCCGAACTCGACACGCCCGAGCTGAACCAGGAACTCGCGCAGGCCACCGCGCAGCGCCAGCAGGCGCAGGCGGCGCTCGCGCTCGCGAAGACGTCGTTCGACCGCGCGCAGCAGTTGCGCCAGCGCGATGCGGTGTCGCAGCAGGAACTCGACGATCGGCAAGGCGCGTTCAACCAGGGCACCGCGAACCTCGCCGCGGCCGACGCGAACATGCGCCGGCTCACCGAACTGAAGGGCTTCCAGCGGATCGTCGCGCCGATCGACGGGATCGTCACGCAGCGCAACGTCGACGTCGGCGATCTCGTCAGCTCCGGCAACGCGGGCCGCTCGCTGTTCACGGTCGTGCAGGCCGACCGGCTGCGCCTCTACGTACAGGTGCCGCAGGCGTATGCGCAGCAGGTGAAGGTCGGCCAGCACGTGAGCGTCGCGCAGTCCGAGCTGCCGGGCCGAAGCTTCGACGGCACGATCACGCGCACGTCCGGGTCGATCGATGTCGCGACGCGTTCGCTGCAGATCGAGATCACGCTGCCGAACCCGGATGCACGGCTGCTGCCCGGCGCATACGTGCAGGCGACGCTGCCGATGACGCCGGTCGGCCGCCTGCAGATCCCGGCCAATACGCTGCTGTTCCGCGCCGAAGGCCCGACGGTCGCGACCGTCGACGCGAACGGCCAGGTCCGCCTGAAACCGGTGACGGTCGTGCGCACGATCGGGCAGACGCTCGAAGTCGACGGGCCGATCACGCCGAACGACCGCCTGGTCGCGAACCCGAGCGACGCGCTCGCGAACGGCGACCCGGTCGTCGTGTCGACGCCGGCGGCCAAACCCGCATCGGCCGTCGCGGGGGCAAAGTCGTGATCGCGATGCGCGCCCGCGTGCGGCCCGCGGCGCTCGCCGCCGTCATCGCGGCAACCGCCCTCGCCGGCTGCACGGTCGGCCCCGACTACCGGCGCCCGGCCGTCGATACGCCGGCCGCATGGCGGCTCGACCCGGCCGACGCGTACTGGCACCCGGCCGCGCCGGCCCGCGCGCCGCTCGATCCGGCATGGTGGACCGCGTTCGGCGATCCGCAGCTCGACGCGCTCGAAACCGACGCGCTGCGCAACAACCAGAACCTGAAGGCCGTCGCCGCGCGCTACGACCAGGCGAAGGCGACGCTCGCATCGGTCGCGTCCGCGCAGTATCCGGCGGTCGGCCTGAACGCGAGCGGCCAGCGCTTCAAGATCTCCGCCGACCGGCCGCAGACCAACTACGCGACGCGCAGCATGTCGACCGTGCAGAACGAGATCCAGGTCGGCGCGAGCGTCAGCTACGAGCTCGACCTGTTCGGCCGCGTGCGGCGCAGCGTCGAATCCGCGCAGGCGAACACCGAGCAGGCGAACGACGATTTCGCGAACGCGCGCCTCGTGCTGACCGCCGATCTCGCGTCGAGCTATTTCGCGCTGCGCGAACTCGATAGCGAGATCGACGTCGTCAAGCGCTCGATCGACCTGCAGCAGAAGGCGCTCGACTACGTGAGCGCGCGCCACGAACTCGGCGCCGTGTCGGGCCTCGACCTGCTGCAGCAGCGCTCGCAGCTCGACGCGACGCGCACGCAGGCACAGTTGCTGATCCGGCAGCGCGCGCAGGTCGAAACCGCGATCGCGACGCTGGTCGGCACGCCGGCCCCCGAATTCTCGCTGCCGCCGCGCGTGGTGCCGATCAACGCGCCCGCGCTGCCGACCGGCATGCCGAGCGACCTGCTGCAGCGGCGCCCCGACGTCGCGTCGGCCGAGCGCGCGATGGCGGCCGCGAACGCGCAGATCGGCGTCGCGCGCGCCGCGTATTTCCCGCGCATCGCGCTGTCGCCGGACATCGGCTGGGATGCGACGCGCTTCGCGGGCCTGTTCACCGTGCCGGCGCTGCTGTGGTCGGTCGGCGCGTCGGTCAGCCAGCCGCTGTTCGAAGGCGGCAAGCTGAAGGCCGGCGTCGATTTCGCGCAGGCCGGTTATGCCGCTGCGCAGGCCAGCTATCGGCAGACCGTGCTCACCGCGTTCCAGGAGGTGCAAAATGCGGTGACGGGCCTGTCGGTGCTGGCCGACGCCGCGCAGCAGGCATCGGCGGCCGTCGACGACGCGCGCAAGCTCGTGTCGCTCGCGCAGGACCGCTACGCGGGCGGCCTGACGCCGTTCATCGACGTGCTGACGGCCCAGCAGCAACTGTTGACGAGCGAGCGCCAGGCCGTGCAGATCCAGGGCCAGCGTGCGACGCTCGTCGTCTTTCTCGCGAAGGCGCTCGGCGGCGGCTGGGACGGCGGCACGACGAGCGGCCCCGCGCCGTCCGACGTCGCGGCGGCCGGCCCGCAGCCCGCCGCAAGCGTCGGCCCCTAACCCGGTTACGCGGAACAACAACATGAAAGTCCTGATCGTCGAAGACGAACCGAAAGTCGTCGAATACCTGAAGAGCGGCCTGACCGAGGAAGGCTGGGTCGTCGATACCGCGCTCGACGGCGAGGACGGCGCGTGGAAGGCCGTCGAATTCGACTACGACGTGGTCGTGCTCGACGTGATGCTGCCGAAGCTCGACGGCTTCGGCGTGCTGCGCGCGTTGCGCGCGCAGAAGCAGACGCCCGTCATCATGCTGACCGCGCGCGACCGCGTCGACGACCGCGTGCGCGGGCTGCGCGGCGGCGCCGACGACTACCTGACCAAGCCGTTCTCGTTCCTCGAACTGATCGAACGGCTGCGCGCACTGACGCGCCGCGCGCGCGTGCAGGAATCGACGCTGATCTCGATCGGCGACCTGCGCGTCGACCTGATCGGCCGCCGCGCGACCCGCGACGGCACGCGGCTCGACCTGACCGCGCAGGAATTCCAGCTGCTCGGCGTGCTCGCGCGGCGCAGCGGCGAGGTGCTGTCGAAGACGACGATCGCCGAACTCGTGTGGGACGTGAACTTCGACAGCAACGCGAACGTCGTCGAGACGGCGATCAAGCGCCTGCGCGCGAAACTCGACGGCCCGTTCGCGGACAAGCTGCTGCACACGATCCGCGGGATGGGCTACGTGCTCGAGGCGCGCGAGGACGGCGACACCGAGAGGCAGGCATGAAACGCTCGATCGTCCTGCGGCTGTCGGCGATGTTCGGCATCGTGTCGCTGCTCGTGTTCACGCTGGTCGGCTGCGGGCTGTTCGTGATGATGGAGCGCCAGTTGTTCGCCGAGCTGCGCGCGACGCTCGATACGCGCACCAAGGTCGCCGAGATGATCGTGTCGCATGCGACGACGGCCGCGCGCGGGCGGCTCATGCAGGAAAAGCTGGCCGACCTCGAACCGCCCGACGGCTCGACGCGCTATCAGGTCGACAGCACGAACCCGGCATTTCGCTTCGGTACACCGGTGAACGGCGTGCCCGTCGATCCGCCGTTCGGCGCGTTCCAGCGCTACGCGCTGAACGACAGCAGCTACGACGTGATGACGAAGACCGTCACGGTCGCCGGCAACGGCGAGCGGCCAACGCTGAAGCTGATCGTCGCCAGTTCGTGCGAGCGCACGCAGCGGATGCTGCGCCGTTTCGGCTTGACGCTCGCCGCGCTGATCGCCACCGCCACCGTCATCACGCTGCTGCTGAGCCGCGCGGTCGCGCGCTTCGGGCTCGCGCCGCTCGACCGGCTGTCGCAGGACGCATCGGCGATCAGCCTCGCGAACCGCCGCCAGCGGCTGCAGACCGACGCGCTGCCCGCCGAGCTGCGCGATCTCGCCACGTCGTTCAACGGCGCGCTCGAACGCATCCAGCAGACCTACGCGCGACTCGAGGCCTTCAACGCGGATGTCGCGCACGAACTGCGCACGCCGGTCAGCATCCTGATCGGCCAGACCCAAGTCGCGCTGACGAGTCGCGATCGCTCGGTCGACCGGATGCGCCAGACGCTGCAGTCGAACCTCGAGGAATTCGAGCGGCTGCGCGTGATCATCAACGACATGCTGTTCCTGTCGCGCAGCGACCGCGGCGAACGCGCGACCGACCTGAAGGACGTGTCGCTCGCCGACGAAGTGCGGCGCATGCTCGACTTCCTCGAAATCCCGCTCGACGAAGCGCAACTGCGCGCCGAACTGCACGGCGATGCGCGCGCGGCCGTCGATCCGTCGCTGTTCCGCCGCGCGATGACGAACCTGCTGATCAACGCGATCCAGCATTCGGCGCCCGGCGCGACGCTGCACGTGACGATCGCGCGCCGCGACGCGCTCGTCGAAATGTCCGTTGCGAACCCGGGCGAGCCGATCGATCCCGTGCAGCGTTCGCACGTGTTCGAACGCTTCTACCGGCTCGAGGAAGCGCGCGCGAACAGCAAGGAAAACCACGGGCTCGGGCTGTCGATCGTCAAGGCCGTGGCCGAGATGCACGGCGGCAGCGTGTTCGTCGCATGCTCGGGCGGCATCAATACGTTCGGTTTCTCGGTGTCGACGCAATCCTGCGCGGGCGGCCCGCCGCGCCCGGCCGATGCAGGCGATGCAGCCGGCTCGGCCGATCCGCGCGACACGCGGCCGACTCACGCGCCGCGCGCGCTGCACTGACGGCGGCCGCGCGCCGCCGAGGGTTGTTTTCTTCAATACGGGCCGGTGCGGCTCCCGTAGTCTCGATGCGACTTTGAACATTTCGCATGGAGACACCTGATGAGCATGCTGGTTTCGATGGCCGCGTTCGCGCTCGCCTCGTCGATCACGCCCGGTCCCGTCAACATCGTCGCGCTCAGTGCCGGCGCACGCCACGGCCTCGGCGCGAGCCTGCGTTACGCGGCCGGCGCGACGCTCGGCTTCGTCGCGCTGTTCCTGCTGATCGGCCTCGGGCTGCACGCGGCGCTCGCGCGCTGGCCGATGCTGACCACCGCCACCCAGTGGTCGGGGATCGCGTTCCTGCTCTATATGGCGCTGCGGCTCGCGCTCGACGACGGCCGGCTGTCGGCCGACCCGAACGTGGCCGGCCCGTCGGCGGCGGCCGGCGCGGCGATGCAATGGCTGAATCCGAAGGCCTGGCTCGCGTGCGTGGCCGCGATGGGCGCGTATGCGGCCGATGGCGACCGCGCGCAGGTCTGGTTATTCGCCGCGCTGTATCTGGTGATCTGTTTCGCGTCGATCGCGTGCTGGGCGTATGCGGGCGCATCGCTGCGGCACCGGCTCGCGAATACGCGGCGGATGCGGCTGTTCAACCGCGCGATGGCGCTGCTGCTCGCGGGCAGCGCGCTTTATCTGCTCGACGTTTAGTGCCGTTGCTTCGATGTGTGGTCACGGCGCCGGTGCCGCCGGCGACCGATGATACGGGCCGTCGCCGGTCTGCGGTCTGCGGTCTGCGGTCTGCGGTCTGCGGTCTGCGACGCCGCCACCGCCCCACGGTTCGCCGCTCAACTCGCGGCGCTACGATACTGCCCGGGCGTCGCGGCCGCGATCCGCCGGAACGCGCGCTGGAAATGCGCCTGGTCCGCGAAGCCCGCGTCGAGCGCGACGTCGGCGATCGGCCGGCCGCGGCGCAGCTCCGTGCGGCCGTACTGCACGCGGCGATCGATCAGGAACGCATGTGGCGTCATCCCGTAGCGCGCGTTGAATGCGCGGATCAGGTACGACGGCGACAGGTCCGCCGCCGCGCAGATCGCATCGAGCGTGATGCCCTCGCGGCAATGCGCGGCGATGTAGTCGGCCGCACGCGCGAGTTTTGCGTTGTCGTCCGCGGGGCGCATGCCGGGCAGTTCGCGATCGAGCGCGCCGTGCAGTTGCGTGAAGAATTCGACCGCCGCGCTCTCCTTGCCGAGCGGATCGATGCCGGGCGACACGAGCGTGCGGTAGAAGCCGCCAAATTGCGCGAACAGGTCGCGCCGCTCCGTCAACTTCGGCGAAAAGCCGTGAAAATCGCGGTTCGGATCGCGACCCAGCGAATGCTGCAGCCGCGCGAGCCATGGCACGTCGACGTAGACCATCCGGTACGCCCATGCGTCGGGGCCGTACGGATTGCACGCGTGCACCTGCTCCGGATCGATGATCACGAGCACGCCGCGCCCGACGTGTTCGTTCGTCGCGCCGTTCACGTAGGTGCTCGTGCCGCCGACGATCGCGCCCAGCGAAAACGTGTCGTGCGTGTGCTTCACGTAGCAGATCGCGCGCCCGTCGTCGACGGTGCGCGCCTCGATGAACGGCAGCGCGGCATCGCGCCAGAACGGCGACGGCACGGCGGATCGGTTGGCGGTACGGCTCACGCTGCGGGCTCCTGGTTCGGGCGGCGAACGCTCACCGTACAAGACTGTGCGGGCCGATGCAACCGGCACGTTGCAGCTTCGAAGCCGAATCGCGCCGTTTCGCCTAAGCTTTGAAATCCGGCCGCCTCGACACGCGTGGCGGTTCCCGTTCACTCCTCTCCCGTCACGCTCATGCACATCGATCTGAAAGGCAAGACCGCGGTCGTCACCGCCTCCACCGCCGGCATCGGGCTCGCGATCGCCGAAGGGCTCGCACGCGCCGGCGCGCGCGTCGTCGTCAACGGCCGCAGCGACGCATCGGTGCAGTCCGCGCTGATGCAACTGCGCGCCGCCGTGCCCGACGCGAGCTTCGACGGCGTCGCCGCCGACCTGTCCGACGCGGCCGGCGTCGCGCGCGTCACGCAGCACACGCCCGATGCGGACATCCTCGTCAACAACGCGGGCATCTACGGCCTGAAGGCGTTCTTCGATATCGACGACGCCGAATGGGAACATTACTTCCAGATGAACGTGATGTCCGGCGTGCGGCTCGCGCGGCATTATCTGAAGGGGATGATCGAACGCAACGCCGGGCGCGTCGTGTTCATTTCATCGGAATCGGGCCTGAACATCCCGGTCGACATGATTCACTACGGGTTCACGAAAACCGCGCAACTGTCGATCGCGCGCGGCCTCGCGAAGCTCGCGGCCGGCACCCATGTGACCGTCAACTCGGTGCTGCCGGGGCCGACGCTGTCGGAAGGCGTGCGCGCGCTGCTGAAGGAAACGGCGGACAAAACGGGCCGCAGTATCGAAGACGTGGCCGTGGATTTCGTGCGCGATCATCGCTCGAGCTCGATCATCCAGCGACCGGCGACGCCCGAGGAAGTCGCGAACCTGGTCGTGTACGTATGCTCGCCGCAGGCTTCGGCGACCACGGGTGCGGCGTTGCGCGTCGACGGCGGCGTGGTCGACACGCTCGCCTGACCGCTCACGCGCGGCGCACGCCGCCGCGCTAGCGCGAAGCGGCCTTGTCCGGCTGGAGCGTGCCCTTTCGATCGGCGTCCATGCAGGTATCGAAGCCGTATTGCGTGACGACGCCGGCCTTGTCGAATACGACGAAGTAAGGCCGGTGATCGTTGCCGTGCTCGATGAAGTAGTTGTAGCAGACGCCGCTGCCGTTGCGGACCATCCATACGCTGCGCGGGTTGCCGCCGGCGCGCACGACATCGGCGCGCGTCGCGCCATGCCGCGATGCGGCCCGCGCGAGCGGCGTGCGCGAATACGAGAACGGCAGCCACGGGTCGAACCACGCGCAGCCGTGCAACATCAGGCAGCCGGCCGCCAGGGACAGCGTCGCCGCGGGACGGGACATCGAAATCAATCGCATGCTTGGGGAATTCTGCTGCGCCATGCCGGCGTGATCGAAAACCCCATGCTACTAGACCTTTGGGTCCGGATCGAAAAGAAATGTAGAGATCCGTATGCAAACCCCTGGCCGGCATGCCGCGCGTGCAAGCCGAATCGTTGCCGATCGTTGCGGCCGGCGCATGCTTGCACGCGCACCCATCCCGCCGCGCCGATCCATCGAATCGGCGCGACGGCGGGCATCGTCACGCAATCCATTCGGTCCACAGCATCGTCAGCACCGTCATCAGCGCGGGGCCGACGAACAGGCCGATCAGGCCAAACGTCTCGGCACCGCCGAGGATGCCGAACAGCACGAGCAGGAACGGCAGCCGCGCCGAACTGCCGATCAGCACCGGCCGCACGAAATGCTCGGCGACGAACACGACGACGAAACCGAGCACCGCCACCACGACGGCCCACATGGTCGCGCCCTGCACGAACAGCCACAGCGCCGCGCCGCAGAACACGATCGGCGCGCAGAACGGCAGCATCGCGGCAATCGCCGTGACGAGGCCGAGCAGCGCCGCATGCGGGACGCCCGCGAGCGCATAGGCGACGCCAAGCAGCGCACCCTCGCCGAGCCCGACGACGACGAGCCCCGTCACCGTGCCGTACACGGCCTTGACCATGCGCTCGATCAGTTCCGCGCCGTTGCGCCCGAACGCGCGCTGCCCGCCCTGCAGCAATGCGCCCGACAGCTTGTGGCCCGCGCGCAGGATCACGAACAGCGTGACGAGCATGAAGCCGAATTCGAGCAGCGCATGCGCGAGCTTCGTGCCGAACTGCCGGCCGAACGCGAGGAATTTCTCGCTGTTGACGCCGTGCATCGCGCTGGCCGCATGCAGCGGATGACCGAGATTGGCCTGCCACCATTCGGTGATCTGCGCCGACCCGTAAGGCAGCCGGCCGACGACCTCGGGCAGCGGAATGCCGTTGTCCTGGATCGTACGCAGCCACTCGCGCAGGTCGTGCGCCTGCCCGATCGCCTGGGTTGCCGCGACGGCGATCGGCAGCACGACGAGCAGCGAGACCGCCGCCGTGATGACGAGCGCGTTGACCGTTGGCCGGTTGCGGAACAGCCGGTGCGATTCGAAGCGTTTCAGCAGCGGCCACATCGCGATGGCGATCACGCAGGCCCACGCGATGGCGGGAATGAAGTCGCGGATCACCCACAGCGCGAGCACCAGCAGCGCCGCATACAGCGCGACGCGAGCGATCTGCTGCGCGCGCGGCTGAGCGGCGGACTCGGGAGACGACGGCACATGTGCGTCCATGGCACCTCTGTCGAAATGGAAAAATGGCGGTTCGCGCAGGCAACCGGCCTGCACGAACCGCCATTCTATCCATCGGCACCGGATCGGCGACGCGCATCATGCGCGGGCCGCCCCGGCGCTACGCTGCCGCGCCCGCTCAGGCCACCTTGTCGGCGATCCGGTAACGCTCGAGCCAGTGTGCGTACGGCGCGGGCAGCGTCCACGACGGGCGCTCGACGCCGAGCTGCTTCGCCGCGTAGTACGGCCAGTGCGGATCGGCCAGATGCGCGCGGCCGACCATCACGAGATCGAGCTGTTCTTCGGCAACCACGCGGTTCGCCAGTTGCGGCGTGTCGATCCCCCACGCGGACGACACCGGCAGCCCGGCCTCGCGGCGCACGCGCTCGGCGATCGGCGCGAGGAACGCCGGGCCCCACGGAATCCGTGCGTCGGGCGTCGAGAAGCCGACCGACACGCTCAGCATGTCGAGCCCTTCCCGCTTCATCCGCTGCGTGAGCGCGATCGACTCGGCGAGCGTCTCTTCGTCGCGGCCGTCGTATTCGATCACGCCCAGGCGCGCGGTCAGCGGCAGATGCTCGGGCCATACCTTGCGGACCGCCGCGAGCGTGTCGACGAGGAAACGGCCGCGATTCTCGGCCGTGCCGCCGTATTCGTCGTCGCGCCGGTTCGAATGCACCGAGAAGAAGCTCTGGCCGAGATAACCGTGCGCGAAGTGCAGTTCGAGCCATTCGAAGCCCAGGTCGCGCGCGCGCTTCGCCGCTGCGACGAAGTCGGCCTGCACGCGGGCGATGTCGTCGTGCGTCATTTCACGCGGCACCTTCGGCAGATGCGCGCCGAACGGCACGGCCGACGGCGCGATGGTCTGCCAGCCGCGCGGATCGCCGTCGGCGATATGGTCGTCGCCTTCCCACGGACGGTTCGCGCTCGCCTTGCGGCCCGCGTGCGCGATCTGGATGCCGGGCACCGAGCCGGCCGCCTTGATCGCCGCGACCGACGGCGCGAACGCTTCGGCCTGCGCATCGTTCCACAGCCCCGCGCAGCCCGGCGTGATGCGCCCTTCCGGCGACACAGCCGTCGCTTCCGCAATCACGAGGCCCGCGCCGCCGCGCGCGATGCCGGCCAGATGCACGTGATGCCAGTCGTTGACGACGCCGTCTTCGGCGACGTACTGGCACATCGGCGGCACCGCGATGCGGTTGCGCAGCGTGACATCCTTGAGTTTGAACGGTTCGAACAGGGCAGACATCCACAACTCCTTTGCTTGGTTCTACGAAATGACCGGGAACTCGCCGCGCGTCGCGCACGGCGGAACGATGCGGGCCGTCGTCGGCGCGGCTGCGCCCGGCGACGGATACGGAACGGCGCCGGCCCGGCCGGCGCCAGGTGCTTACCGGTGGCCGAGCTTCGCGAGCAGCGCCTCGGCGGCAGGCGCCGACGACGCGGGGTTCTGCCCCGTGATCAGCAGCCCGTCGGTGACGACATGCGGCGCCCAGTCGGCGCTGCGCTCGAATTCCGCGCCGTTGGTCTTCAGCATGTCCTCGACGAGGAACGGCACGACTTCCGTCAACTCGACGGCCGCTTCCTCGCTGTTGGTGAAGCCCGTCACGCGCTTGCCGCGCACGACCGATTCGCCGGTTGCCGGGTTCTTCACGTGACGCAGCACGCCCGGTGCATGGCAGACGGCCGCGACCGGCTTGCCGGCCGCGAGCGTGCGTTCGATCAGGCCGATCGAATGCAGATCCTCGGCGAGATCCCACAGTGGGCCGTGGCCGCCCGGGTAGAACACCGCGTCGTAATCGTCGGCCGACACGTCGGTCAGCTTGCGCGTCGAGGCGAGTTCGGCCTTGGCGGCCGGATCGGCGTCGAAGCGGCGCGTCGCGTCGGTCTGCGCGGACGGATCGCTGCTTTTCGGGTCGAGCGGCGGCTGACCGCCCTTCGGCGAAGCCAGCGTCAGCTCGACGCCCGCATCCTTGAACGCGTAGTACGGCGCGGCCAGTTCCTCGAGCCAGAAGCCGGTCTTCTTGCGGTGTCGCCGAGCGTGTCGTGCGAGGTCAGGACAACCAGAATCTTCATGATCGAAACTCCTTCGAAAATGGGGGGAACGCTGCCGCGCAACCGGGGCAGTCTGCACGGTGCGCCTGTCGGTTAGTCCGCTATGGCGCGTCAACGTGCGACTCGCGTATCCGAATGCCGTACGCGCCTATTAGACCAGTCGTCTAGAAAAATCCCAAATAAAACGACGGCGGTCGCTGCACGATCGGCATCGCAGCGCGAAATGGCAATTTCGCGTCTTCGTTGGCACGCGTCAGCGGACGTCGTCGCATTCACGGGACGGATGATATCCGCGGATTAGACCAGTCGTCTAGAAAATGGCCATTCGCCCCTGTCGCCGTCATGGCCTTTTCGGCCGGGCGCGATCCGGCAACGTCCGCCACCGATCGCGCCCCGCCCGGGCCCGTCGCGCCGGCTAGCCGCGCAACGGACCGTCGGTATCGCCGGCCTCGATTACCGGCGCCTCGAGTCGATGCTCGCGCACACCGTCGTCCAGCCGTCTCAGCATCAATTCCGCCAGCGCGCGTCCCGACGCGTGCCCGGTCGGCTGGATGACGGCCGTCACGCGATGCGGATGCGCGATGTCCGGCGGCACGCCGTCGTAGACGATCAGCGAGATGTCCTGCCCCAGCCGCAACCCGCTGTCCGCGAGCGCCCGAAACGCGCCGCCGCCCGCGATGTTGTTGTCGACCAGCAGCGCCGTCGGCCGCTCGGCGCGCGCGAGCAGTGCCCGCGCGGCCTGCAGCCCGCCGTCGTGCGTAAACGTGCACTCGACGAGCAGCGCCGGATCCGGCTCGATACCGGCCTCACTCAATGCCGACAGATAGCCTGCGCGACGCTGCGCGGCGAAATTCAGCGCCAGCGGCGCGCTGATCATCGCAATGCGCCGATGCCCGAAACCCGTCAGCCGGCGGACGGCATCGCGCGCGCCCGCCTCGTTGTCGAAATCGAACCACGCATACGGCGCGGCCGTTTGCGTGCGGCCGTACGCGACGTACGGAAACGCGTTCGACTGCAGGTACCCAATGCGCGGATCGTCGACGAGCGTGCGCGCGACGATCAGCCCGTCGACGAGCTTGCCGTCGACGATCCGCCGATAGGTGTCCAGTTCCGCATTCGGCCGCGCCGACGCGATGATGAAATCGAGATTGCGCTCGGCCAGCCGCTCGGTGATGCCCGCGACGACCTCGCCGAAACGCGGATCGCCGAGATCGCCCGCACCGAACGGATAGACGATCCCGATCACGTCCGCCCGCCCGGTCGCGAGCCGGCGCGCGGTCGGGTCCGCCACATAGCCCATTTCCCGGGCGGCCTTCGCCACGCGCTCGCGGGTCGCCTCGCTGACGTCGTCGTAACCGTTCAACGCACGGCTGACCGTCGTCCGCGACAGCCCGAGCGCATCCGATAGTGCCTTCAGGTTCACCTTCACCGTCGCTCCTTGTTTTCGCCGCTCCGGCCGGCCGCCAGGATGCCTGGACGCCGGATGCCCGAACACCTTAATCGGGTAATTATTTCCATTTGGTAAGCATTACCGTCAAATAAATATCTTTTGCGTTCCAAACCGGTTTGAAATAGTATCCAAACCGGTTTGGACATCGATGCCACCTTCAGCCGTTCCCTTTCACCGTCAATTGAAATAACGCCGAGATGAAACACTTTCCTTTTTGCCGCGCGAATGCGGCCAAACGTTTGCTGTTCGCTGGCGCGGCACTGGCCGCCTTCGCGTCCGCTTCGTCCGTCACGCACGCGCAGAGCGCCGGCGCCCCCGCACCCACGCCGCATACGCAGCAGGCCTACGATCCCGAAGGCAACTTCACGATGCGCTGGACCCGCGCGGACATCCGCCAGATCGTCGCACAGTCGCACACGGCCGGCGCCGACAAGAACTCGCTGCCGCAAGCGCTGACGATGCCGGACATCCCGCAGGATTTCCCGCTGATCAACTCGAACGTGTGGGTCTGGGATACCTGGCCGCTGGCCGACCTGCGCGCGAACCAGCTCAGCTACAAGGGCTGGGAGGTGATCTTCTCGCTCACCGCCGATCCGCACGCGGGCTACACGTTCGATGACCGCCACGTCCACGCGCGCATCGGCTTCTTCTACCGCCGCGCGGGCGTCCCCGCGTCGCAGCGCCCCGCGAATGGCGGCTGGACCTGGGGCGGCCACCTGTTCCCGGACGGCGCGAGCGCCAAGGTGTTCGGCACCGCGCCGATGACCAACAACGCCGAATGGTCGGGTTCGGCGCGCCTCACGCACGGCGACAACGTCAGCCTCTACTACACCGCGACGTCGTTCAACCGCTCGGCGCCCGGCGGTGCCGACATCACGCCGCCGCAGGCGATCATCACGCGTGCCGACGGCCACATCCACGCCGACGACAAGCACGTGTGGTTCAGCGGCTTCGACGATCACAAGGCGCTGCTGCAGCCGGACGGCAACTACTACCAGACCGGCCAGCAGAATACCTACTTCTCGTTCCGCGATCCGTTCGTGTTCACCGATCCCGCGCACCCGGGCAAGACCTACATGGTGTTCGAAGGCAATACGGGCGGCCAGCGCGGCGCACGCACCTGCAACGAGGCCGATCTCGGCTACGCGCCGAACGATCCGTACAAGGAAGATCTCAACGCGGTGATGAATTCGGGCGCAGTGTATCAAAAGGCCAATGTCGGCCTCGCGGTCGCGACGAACCCGCAGTTGACGGAATGGAAGTTCCTGCCGCCGATCCTGTCGGCGAATTGCGTCGACGACCAGACCGAGCGCCCGCAGATCTACCTGAAGGACGGCAAGTACTACCTGTTCACGATCAGCCACCGTACGACGATGGCCGCGGGTGTCGACGGGCCGGACGGCGTGTACGGCTTCGTCGGCAACGGCATCCGCAGCGACTTCCTGCCGCTGAACGGCGGCAGCGGCCTCGTGCTCGGCAACCCGACCGACTTCTCCGCACCGGCCGGCGCGCCGTATTCGCAGGATCCTAACCAGAACCCGCGCGAATTCCAGTCGTATTCGCACTACGTGATGCCGGGCGGGCTCGTCGAGTCGTTCATCGATGCGATCGGCCCGCGGCGCGGCGGCACGCTCGCGCCGACGGTGAAGGTCAACATCAACGGCACGTCGACGGCGGTCGACCGCGCGTACGGACGCGGCGGGCTCGGCGGTTACGGCGACATCCCGGCGAACCTGCCGGCGACGGGCGCCGACCACAACGACGGCCCGGGCACCCGCCCGTAACGGGTCCGTAACGGCCGCGGCGGGCACCGCCCGCAAGCGCTGAAGCGGCGCATATCGCGCGTGTCGCGTGCGCGCCGCTTTTTTTCTTCCGCAGATCGCGCGTGCCGCCTTTGCAAGCGGCACGCGCCCTCCTTTCCCGCTTCGCGCGCCGAAGCACGGAACCCCGCATGAGATCGACGTTTTTCCGCTTTTCCTTCCGGATCGCCCGGCTGCTGCTCGCCTGTGCGGCGGGCGCCGCCTGCACGCAGGCCGCCGCCGCGCCCTGCGCTGCATCGACCGAAAACGGCACGCCGCAATGGCGCCCCGCGCTGCATTACACGCCGCAGCGCAACTGGATGAACGATCCGAACGGGCTCGTCTACGACAACGGCCGCTACCACCTGTTTTATCAGTACAACCCGCTCGGCAACGACTGGGGCAACATGTCGTGGGGCCACGCGACCAGCACCGATCTCGTTCACTGGCGCGAGCAGCCGGTCGCGATGCGTGCGAACGCCACCGAGGAAATCTTCTCCGGCTCGATCGTCGCCGACACGCACAACACGTCGGGCCTCGGGTCGCCAGGCAAGACGCCGCTGGTTGCGCTCTACACGAGCGTCTACAAGGACGGCTCCGGCCACGCGCCCGGCACGCAGGCGCAGTCGCTCGCGTACAGCGTCGACCACGGCGCGACGTGGCAGCCCTACGCGCACAACCCCGTGCTCACGCTCGATCCCGAATCGAAGCAGTTCCGCGACCCCAAGGTGTCGTGGTACGCGCCCGGGCACTACTGGCTGATGACGACGGTCGTCGCCGACGCGCAGGTCGTCAAGCTCTATCGCTCCGACGACCTGATCCACTGGTCGTTCCTGAGCGACTTCACGTTACCGGACGTGCCGCATGCAGGCGCATTGTGGGAGATGCCCGACCTCGTGCCGCTGCCGCTCGACGGCGATCCCCGACACATCAAGTGGGTGATGATCGTCAATGTGAATCCGTGGTCGATCGCGGGCGGCTCGGGCGCGATGTATTTCGTCGGCGACTTCGACGGCCGCACGTTCACGCCCGATCGCGTCGCGCCGGCCGGTTCCGATCCCGCCCGATTCCGCTGGGTCGATCACGGCGCCGACTTTTATGCCGCAGGCACCTTCTCGGGCGCGCCCGGCACTCGGCCGGTCGCGATTGCGTGGATGAGCAACTGGGATTACGCGGCTAAAGTGCCGACCACGCCGTGGCGCGGCGCGACGACCCTGCCGCGCGAGCTGGCGCTGAAGACGATCGACGGCGAACCCCGGCTCGTCGCCGCGCCGGCCGCCGCGTTCGACGCGTGGGCGGACGGCCGGCCCGCCGTGCACGAAGGCGAGCTCGCGGTCGAGTCCGCCACGCGCGAGCTGTCGGCTGCGACGCGCGGCGTCGTGCAACGCATCACGGTGACGATTGCGCCGCAGCGTGCGGCACGCGCGGGCCTGATCGTCCGGCGCTCGGCGGACGGCACGACCGGCACGCGGATCGTGTACGACACGGCGAAACGCACGCTGACGCTCGACCGCTCTCAGTCCGGCGAAGCGAATTTCGCCGGCACGTTCAGCCGCGAGCATATCGTCGACCTGCCGCTCGAACACGGGCAACTGCGGCTCGAAATCGTCGTCGATCGCGGGTCGGTCGAAGTGTTTGCGAACGGCGGCCGCGTCACGCTCACCGACCTGATCTTTCCGCCGCTCGACGCGGACCGCGTCGCGGTGTTTGCCGAGCACGGCCGCGCGACGTTCTCGGGGCTCACGGTGACGCAGCTCGAAGCCGGCGGCGATACGCGTAACGCCTGCACGACGCGATAGATGCGATAGGTGCGGTTCGAGAGCGTCGCCCTTCCCGCATGTGACGGGGACCGTCCGCCCGGCGTTGCGCCGGTCGGTGCGGTCCCCGCCGGTTTCCCGGCTCAGAGCAATCCCATCCCGCCCGACGCGATGATCTCCGCGCCGACGATGAACGCGGATTCCGGCGCGCTGAGGTGCAGCACCGTCGACGCGATTTCGTCCGGCGTGCCGAACCGGCCGACCGGGACGAGGCCCTTGATCTTCTCGGCCGTCTCGTCGAGCGTTGCAGCATCGAGCCCGAGCTTGCCGTACAGCGGCGTCTGAACCGGCCCCGGGCTCACGACATTCACGCGCACGCCGTGCGGCAGCAGTTCCGTCGACAGCGTCTTCGCGAACGAATTGACGGCCGCCTTGCTCGCCGCGTACACCGACGAGCCGGGCATCCCGATATGCGCGTTGATCGAGCCGTTGATCACGATCGAGGCGCCGCGGTTCAGCAGCGGCACCAGCGACTGGATCTGGAAATACGCGCCCTTCACGTTGGTGTTGAACACGAGGTCCCACATCGCCTCGTCGCTGTCGGCGAACGGCGCGAGTTTCGCGACGCCCGCGTTGATGAACACCGCGTCGAGCCGCGCGCCCGCGGCGGCGATCGCGTCCGCCAGTGCGCGGGCCGACGCGACGCTGCCGGCCTCGTTGCGGATCGCGAGCGCGCCTTCGCCGAGCGTTTGCCGTGCGGCTTCCAGCGTCTGCGCGTCGCGCCCGGTGATGATGACCCGCGCGCCTTCGGCTGCGAATGCGTTGGCGGCCGCCAGGCCGATGCCGCTGTTGCCGCCCGTGACGAGGACCGTTTTTCCTTCGAAGCGTTGCATGATGTTCTCCTGTGAACCGGTGAGTTGACCGTGAACACAGGATGCGCGCGGCGACCTGTGTTGCCGTACGACGTGCGCGGCGAACATGTTCGAAATCGTCGAACGTGTTTGAGTGGGCGATTCGCCCCTTTTCCCATGCTCAACCGGTCACGTCGATCCCGTCGAGCAGGCGCTGCGCGAGTCTGGGCTCGCGCAATTGCTCCAGCCACCATTGCAGCGCGCGGCCGTCGCGATCGCCGTGCCACGCGACATACAGCACGTTCGGTTCGCGCGGGTTGGCCGTCTGTTTCTCGACGAGTTCGCCGCGCGCGAGCAGCGACGCCACGCGCCGGCGCGGCACCCAGCCGACGCCGAGCGCGTCGCGCTGCGCGAGGATCTTCGCGCGCATCGACGGCACCGCGAGCACGGCCTGTCCGCCAAGCAGGCCATACGCGCGGCCGGCCGCGCGCCGCGACGAGTCGGCGACGACGACCGCACGATGCGCGCCGATCGCGTCGCGCGTCAGCGCGTCGCTCGCGGATGCAAGCGGATGGCGCGGCGACACCGCGAATACCCATTCCATCGCACCCAGCTCGAACCATTTGAAGCCGGGGATCGCCGGCGGCTCGTTGGTCGCGCCGACGACCAGATCCGCGCGACCGTCGCGCAGCGCTTCCCAGGTGCCGCCGAGCACCTCGTGCGTGAAGCGCAGCGACACGCCCGAATCGAGCGCGTCGAACGCGCGGACGACCGGCAGCAGCGTGTCGAACTCCAGCACCTCGTCGCTGACGATCCACAGCCGGTCCTCCCAGCCGCTCGCGACCTGCCGCACGCGCTGGGTCAGCCGCGCGACGTCCAGCGCCAGCCGCGCCGCCTCGTCGGCCAGCAGTTGTCCGGCCGGCGTGAGCTGCAGGCGGTAGCCGCGCCGGTCGAACAGCAGCGCGTCGAAACGCGTTTCGAGCTGGCGCGCGGCGTGCGACACGGTCGACGGCGCCTTGCCGAGCCGCGCGGCGGCGCGCGACAGGCTGCCGGTCGCGCGGATCGCGTCGAGCAGCGCAAGTTCGTCTTCGGACAGCATGGGGTCGCTCCGGTTCGGGGTGGGTCTGGGATTGTCGTGGCTCCCGTGGATCGTAAGGCAGCGGCGGGCGGCGGTCCAATCGGACGGCGTTCGATGTGGCGGATGGGCGGATGGGCGGATGGACGGATGGGTGTCGGGCGAACGTCGCTTCACTGGGTGTTCCGCTCGAATGGCCCGCCGGTTTCGCACGCTCGATCGCCGCTCTCGCACCGCATCGGACACAACATCCCGCCAACCCGAACGCGCGCGCCGGCGGCATACTGGCGGCACACCGATTCCGGCAAAACAGCACCAATCGAGGTAACCACTGCGATGGACATCGCGATCCGCATCGAAGGCCGCCACGACCTGACGGGGCAAATCTTCCGGCAACTGCGCACCGCGATCGTCGACGGGCGTCTCGAAGGCGGCGCACGGCTGCCGTCGACGCGCGATCTCGCGAAGCAGCTCGGCGTATCGCGCAAGACGACGCTCGACGCGTTCGAGCGTCTCGTCGCCGAGGGCTACCTGAATACGCGTGCCGGCGACGGCACGTTCGTCGCCGACGGCCTCGCGCGCGTGCCGCACGCCGCGGCCATGTCGGCGCCGTCGCTCGTCGAGGCCACGCCGCGCATCGACGCGGTCGACGCACGCGCGCTGTGGAACGACCTGCCCGACGCGCTCGCGATGCCCGCGCCGCAGGATTCGCCCGGCTTCGACTTCCGCGGCGGCGTGACCGACAAGACGCTGTTCCCGTTCGATGCGTGGCGGCGCTGCCTGCATCACGCGTTGCGCCAGCAGGCGCGCGGCCCCGGCCAGTACCACGACCCGGCCGGCGATCCGCAGTTGCGCGGCGCGATCGCACGCTACGTCGCGTTCAGCCGCGCGGTCGCTTGCAGCTGGGACGACGTGCTCGTCACGCAAGGCGCACAGCAGGCGCTCGACCTGCTCGCGCGCGTCGTCGTGCGGCCCGGCGACGTGGTCGCGGTCGAGGACCCGGGCTATCCGCCGGCACGCGCCGCGTTCGCGTCGCTCGGCGCGACGGTGATCGGCGTGCCGGTCGATGCGCACGGCCTCGTCACGGAACGGCTGCCCGACGAAGCGCGCCTCGTCTACGTGACGCCATCGCACCAGTTCCCGCTCGGGATGCCGATGACGCTGGAGCGGCGCATCGCGCTGCTCGAATGGGCGCAGCGCCGCCGCGCGGTGATCATCGAGGACGACTACGACGGCGAGTTCCGCTTCGAAGGCCGGCCCGTGGAATCGCTGAAGAGCCTCGACCGCACGGGCCTCGTCGCGTACGTCGGCACGTTCTCGAAGACGATTTTTCCCGAACTGCGGATCGGCTACGCGATTCCGCCGCGTGCGCTGCGCGGCGCGCTCGCCAAGGCGAAGCAGATCGTCGACTGGCACACCTGCACGCTGACGCAGGCGGCACTCGCGCGCTTCATGCTCGAAGGCGATTTCGCGCGGCACCTGAAGCGCGTGCAGAAGCATTACGATGCGCGCCGCAAGATGCTGATCGCGCATCTGCGCGGCGAACTGGCGCCGTGGTTCGACGCGATCGTGCCGACCGCCGGCATCCACCTCGCCGCGCACCTGAAGCCGGGGCTCGACGAAGCGGCGCTGGTCCGCGCGGCGCGCGAGAAGGACATCGGCCTGTACGGGATCTCGGCGTTCCATGTCGGCGTGCCGGTCCGCGCGGGGCTGCTGTTCGGCTATGGCGGGATCGACGCGCTGCGCATCGATGCGGCGCTCGCGAGGTTGGCCGGGCTGCTGGGTTCGGGCAGTTTCGGTGTCCCGGCACTGGTTACCTGAATTTCCATAGAATTGGCTATTCAAGCAGGCCAATCCGGGTCTTAAAGTGGGTCCTGTCGCGCCACCGTGCGCACCAACCGAAAAAGGACCTGCCATGCAACCGCGCCTGAACTTCTATACCGCCAGCCCGAATGCGATCAAGGTGATGCGCAACGCCGAGGACTTCATCGCGAAGAGCTCGATCGAGAAGCCGCTCGCCGAACTCGTCCGCCTGCGCGCGTCGCAGATCAACGGCTGCGCGTTCTGCGTCGACATGCACACCAGCGACGCGCGCAAGGGCGGCGAAACCGACCGCCGTCTCGCGACCGTCGTCGTGTGGCGCGAAACGCCGTTCTTCACCGAGCGCGAGCGCGCGGCGCTGGAATGGACCGAGGCGCTGACGCTGGTGGCCAGCAATCACGTACCCGACGCCGTCTGGGAAGCCGTGAAGCCGCACTTCAGCGACGAGGAGCTGTTCGACCTGTCGATGCTGATCGCGACGATCAACACATGGAACCGCTTCGCGATCGCGTTCCGCAAGATGCCCGAGTAAGGAGACGACGATGATCCGCTCCACGCTCAAGCGAGCCGCCCTGTGCGCCGGGCTCGCACTCGGCGCCGCGCTGCCGGCCGCCGCCCATGCGCACGACGCCGGCGACAACGTGCACGCGATCATGCGGCAGGCCGTGCCTGAAGCGCCGGGCAAGCTCGTCGTCGTCGCGACCGTCGACTATGCGCCCGGCCAGGCTTCCGACGCGCACCGGCACCTCGGCTCGGTGTTCGCGGTCGTGTCGAAAGGCGAAGTGCTGTCGCAGGTGAACGGCGGCCCGCTGCATCGCTACCGAGCCGGCGAAGGCTGGTACGAGGCGCCCGGCTCGCGTCACCAGGTGTCGCGCAACGCGAGTGCGACCGAGCCCGCGCAGCTCGTCGTGTTCGGTCTGACCGGCGAACACGAGCCGCTGAAGTCGCCGATCAATCAGTGACGACGTTTCGGAGGCGCGTGCCGTTGCGGTCCGTGCCTCCGTTTCGCGACCGGTTTTCCTTCCGGTTCCGTGCAGTTTCTCTGCTTTCTCCGCTGCTTGTCGCTGTTTCCCCTCCGCTGTTTCCCCTCCGCTGTTTCCCCTCCGCTGTTTCCCCATTAGCCGCTCCCTACACGCCGCCGCCGGCACACTACCCGCCGCCGCGCCGCTTCCGCGCTCGTCCGCGCCGCCATTCGACGCGCGTCTGATCTCGATCAACGCCGGCGAAAACCCTTCCTTGAAATTAACTAACTCATCAATTAGCGTCGTCTGCATGAACGCGAAATCCACTGTCGCCAGGCCGCGCGGGCGCCGCCCGTCGGTGGACGATTTCGACCTGCGCGACCACATGCTCGACGTCGCGATGCAGTTGTTCGCCGAGCACGGCATCGCCGCGACGACGGTCGCGCAGATCGCCGCCGCCGCCGGCGTCACGTCCGCGATGGTCCACTACTACTTCACGAACCGCGAGCAGTTGCTCGACGCGATCGTCGAGGAACGGCTCGCGCAGGTCATCGCGTTCGTGTGGCGGCCGACCGAGCCGCAAATCGAGAACGATCCGTTCGCGCTCGTCGCCGAACTCGTCGACCGCTTCTTCGACGTCACGCATCGCATGCCGTGGCTGCCGTCGATCTGGCTGCGCGAGATCGTCCATGAAGGCGGGCTGCTGCGCGAGCGGATGGTCCGGCGCATTCCGCTCGAGCATGTCGGGCGTTTCGCCGAACGCATCCGTGCCGCGCAGCAGGCCGGCACGCTGAACCCCGCGCTGGAACCCGCGTTCATGTTCCATTCGATCATCGCGCTCGTGATGCTGCCGCTGGCGACCGCGAAACTGTGGCAAAGCGCACGCGGCCTGCCGCCGATCGATCGCGACGTGCTGCACCGGCACGTCCGCGCGCTGCTCGGTTCCGGCCTGCGGCCGCCGGCCGCCGCGCCGCGTGCGCGGACGCGCTCGCCGCGGAGGCCGTCGTGAACGCGGCCCGCGCGCTGCCGCTCGCGCTCGCCGCCTTCGCGCTGCTCGCCGGTTGCGGACGGTCGACGGACAACGGCACGACCTACCAGGGTTATGTCGAAGGCGAATTCGTGTACCTGTCGTCGTCGCAATCGGGCACGCTGACGCAGTTGTCGGTCGCACGCGGCCAGGCCGTCGCCGCCGGCACGCCCGCGTTCTCGCTCGAAGCCGCGAACGAAACGGCCGCGCTGCTGCAGGCACAGCATCAGCTCGCCGCGGCGCGTGCGCAGCTCGCCGACCTGCAGACCGGCAAGCGTCCGCCGGAAGTCGCCGTCACGCAGGCGCAGCTCGTGCAGGCCACCGCGCAGGCCGCACGGGCCGCCGCGCAACTCGCGCGCGACGAACGCCAGTACGCGGCCGGCGGCCTGTCGAAGCAGCAGCTCGACGATTCGCGCACGTCCGCGCAAACCACCGCCGCGCAGATGCACGAACTGCAGAAGCAGGTCGACGTCGCGCGCCTGCCGGGCCGCGCGCAGCAGGTCGCCGCGCAGGCCGCGCAGGTCGACGCCGCGCAGGCGGCAGTCACCGAAGCGCAATGGAAGCTCGACCAGAAGCGCGTCGCCGCACCCGCCGCCGGGCGCGTGTACGACACGCTGTACCGCGTCGGCGAATGGGTACAGGCCGGCAATCCGGTCGTGCAGATGCTGCCGCCGCAGAACCTGAAGGTGCGCTTCTTCGTGCCGGAAGCCGCCATCGCCTCGCTCGCGCCGGGGCACGCGGTCGCGATCCGCTGCGACGGCTGCGCGGACGACGTGCCTGCGCGCATCACCTACGTGTCGAGCGAGGCCGAATACACGCCGCCCGTGATCTACAGCAACGAGAGCCGGACCAAGCTCGTGTTCATGATCGAGGCGCGCCCCGCCGTCGCCGACGCGCCGAAGCTGCATCCTGGCCAGCCCGTCGCCGTGAGGGTGCAATGAACGCGCCGGCCGCTCCGTACGCGATCGACGTCGATCGCCTGAACAAGCGCTTCGGCGACAAGCACGTCGTGAAGGACGTCTCGCTGCGCGTCGCGCGCGGCGAGATCTTCGGCTTTCTCGGGCCGAACGGCAGCGGCAAGACGACCTCGATCCGGATGATGTGCGGCCTGCTCACGCCCGACTCGGGCAGCGGCACCTGCCTCGGCTACGACATCGTGCGCGACAGCGCGCAGATCAAGCGGCACGTCGGCTACATGACGCAGCGCTTCTCGTACTGGGAAGACCTGTCGATCCGCGAGAATCTCGATTTCGTCGCGCGCGTGTACGGGATGCCCGACCGCAAGGCGGCCGTCGCGCGCGCGCTCGACGGGCTCGGACTCGCGGGCCGCGCGGACCAGCTCACGGGCGCGCTGTCGGGCGGCTGGAAACAGCGCCTCGCGCTGGCCGCGTGCATGCTGCACGAACCCGAACTGCTGCTGCTCGACGAGCCGACCGCCGGCGTCGATCCGGCCGCGCGCCGCGACTTCTGGGAGGAACTGCACCGGCTGGCCGCGCAAGGGATTTCAGTGCTCGTCAGCACGCACTACATGGACGAAGCCGAGCGCTGCCACAAGCTCGCCTATATCGCGTCCGGCGAACTGCTTGCGCAAGGCACGTCGGCGGAGATCGTCGCGTCGCAGCACCTGTCGACGCGCACGATCACCGGCGAGCACCTGACCGAACTGTCCGCGCGGCTGCGCACGATGCCGGGTGTCGATCAAACCGTCGTATTCGGTTCCGCGCTGCACGTGAGCGGCCGCGATCGCGCCGCGCTCGACGCGACGCTCGCGCGGGTCGCGAGCGACGATGCGTCGCTGCAGGTCGCGCCGATCGACACCGGGCTCGAGGACGTCTTCATCTTCATGATGGGTCGCGCATCCGGGCCGCCCGGCGGAGCATCGTCATGAACGCGTGGGCGGGCCTGCGCGAATCGTTCTCGGTCGCGCGCTGGTGGAGCATCGTGCTGAAGGAATTCCTGCAGTTGCGCCGCGACCGCGTGACGTTCGCGATGATCGTCGGCGTGCCGATCATCCAGCTCGCGCTGTTCGGATTCGCGATCAACACCGATCCGAAGCACCTGCCGACCGCGGTGATCGTCGCCGATTCGAGCCCGTTCGCGCGCAGCTTCATCGCCGCGATGCGCAATTCCGCGTACTTCGACATCGTCGAGACGCTGCCGGACGAAGCGGCCGGCCGGCATGCGCTCGCCCGCGGCGACGTGCAGTTCGTGCTGAGCGTGCCGGCCGATTTCTCGCGGCGGCTGCTGCGCGGCGAGCGTCCGTCGCTGCTCGTCGAGGCGGACGCGACCGACCCCGTCGCAACCGCGTCGGCGATCGGCGCGCTGCCGGGCCTCGTGCAGCCCGTCGCGAACAAGGACCTGACGGGGCCGCTCGCGCACCTGAACGGCCGCCCGGCCGCGTTCGACGTCGTACTGCACCGGCTGTACAACCCGGAAGGCATCACGCAGTACAACGTCGTGCCGGGCCTGATGGGCGTGATCCTGACGATGACGATGGTGATGATGACGGGCCTCGCGATCACGCGCGAACGCGAGCGCGGCACGATGGAGAACCTGCTCGCGACGCCCGTGCGGCCGCTCGAGGTGATGACGGGCAAGATCGTCCCTTATGTGTTCATCGGGCTGATCCAGGTGTCGATCATCCTCGTCGCGGCGCGGTTCGTGTTCGTCGTGCCGTTCGTCGGCGGCGTGTTCGCGATCTACCTGTCCGCGCTGCTGTTCATCGCCGCGAACCTGACGGTCGGCATCACGCTGTCATCGCTCGCGCAGAACCAGTTGCAGGCGATGCAGCTCGCCGTGTTCTATTTCCTGCCGAACATCCTGCTGTCCGGTTTCATGTTCCCGTTCGCCGGGATGCCGAAGTGGGCGCAGTTCATCGGCAACCTGCTGCCGCTCACCTACTTCAACCGCCTCGTGCGCGGCATCCTGCTGAAGGGCAACGGCTGGGCCGACCTGTGGCCGTCCGTGTGGCCGGTCGCGCTGTTCACCGTCGTCGTGATGAGCATCGCGCTGCGCTTCTACCGGCGCACGCTCGATTAGGTGCCGCACGATGAAACCGGCTTCGCATCGCGCCTCCATCGCTGCCCGCGGCGTTACGCTGGCCGCCGCTGTGCTGCTCGTCGCCGGTTGCGCGGTCGGGCCGGATTTCCGCACGCCCGACGCACCGGCCACGCAGCAGTACACCCGCGATGAGCCGCCCGTCACGACGGCGGCCGCCGGCGGCCCGGCCGGCGACGCGCAGACGTTCGCATCGGCCGCGCACGCGCCGCAACACTGGTGGACCGAGTTCGGCTCCGAACCGCTGAACCGGCTCGTCGATACCGCGTGGCAAAACAGCCCCACGCTCGCCGAGGCCCGCGCGCGGCTCGACGAAGCGCGGCAGAACCATGCGGCCGAAGCCGGCGCGACGATGCTGCCGCGTGTCGACGCGAACCTGTCCGGCACGCGCGAGAAGGTCGACATCGCCGCGTTCGGGCTGCCGGGCAACGTGCCGAATCCGGGGCCGTTCACGCTGTACGACGCGTCGGTCAGCGTGTCGTACGTGCTCGACGTGTTCGGCGGCAACCGGCGTGCGCTCGAAGCGCTGCGCGCGCAGGTCGACTATCAGGCGTACACGCTCGACGCCGCACGCCTGACGCTCGCGGGCAACGTCGTCGCCACCGCGATCCTGCGCGCGTCGCTCGCGCAGCAGGTCGCGCTCACGCAGCAGCTGGTCGACGCGCAGGCGCGGCAGTTGCGCATCGTCGAAGCGCGCTACGCGGCGGGCGGCGTGTCGCAGGCCGACGTGCATGCGCAACGCGCGCTGCTCGCGCAGACGCAGGCATCGCTGCCGCCGCTCGCAGCCCGCCTCGCGCAGGCCGGCCACCGGCTCGCGATCCTGCTCGGCGCGCCGCCGTCCAGCGTCATGCTGCCCGACCTCGCGCTCGATGCACTCGTGCTGCCGCGCACGCTGCCCGTCACGCTGCCGTCGACGCTCGCGCGCGAACGGCCCGACATCCGCGCGGCGGAAGCCATGCTGCACCAGGCGAGCGCGAACGTCGGCGTGGCCACCGCGAACCTGTATCCGCGTTTTTCGATTTCGGCGGGGATCGGCTCGGAGCGCACGCGCATCGCGGATATCGTGAGCGGGTTGAATGTGTGGAACGTCGGCCTAGGTCTGACGCAGCCGCTCTTTCACGGCGGCGAGCTGCGCGCGAAGAAACGCGCGGCCGAAGCGGCGTACGACGCCGCGTTCGCGAGCTATCGGGAAACCGTGCTGCAGGCGCTTCAGCAGGTGGCCGACGCGATGCGCGCGGTCGAGCACGACGCGACCGAGCTGCAGGCGCGGGACACGGCCGCGCAGGAAGCGGCGGCACGCAACGCGATTGCCGGCGACCGTTACGCGGCGGGCGGGATCAGCACGTTCGACCTGCTCGACGCGCAGCGGCAGACGCTGCAGTCGGCGCTCGACCGCACTCGCGCGCAGGCCGATCGGCTTGCCGATACGGCGGCGCTGTTTCAGGCGCTGGCGGGAAGCTGGATGGATGATGCCGCGAAGTGACCGGCAGGATGGCGTTGGCACCGGCCGAACACCGCCGGTCTGCACGCCATGCACCGCGTGAGCGGTGCGCTTGTCGAGCTCGGCTTCCGTCGCCGCCCGCTTCCGTTCGATGCCGCCTATGACGGAACCCGCAATAAACACAACGCGCGCCGCCAATAAAAAAACCGGCCCGAAGGCCGGCTTTTCATACCGCGTGCCGTAAGCGGCGCTCGCGCGCCGCGCGACATCAGAAGCGGTGGATCAGGCCGACGCCTGCAGCGATCTGGTTCTGCTTCGAACCTGCGCCCACGCCGTCGCCGATCGAGGTCGTTGCTGCCTGGATGCCGCCAGCCTTGTTCAGCGTGTTGCCGGTCGAGTGCTGGTAAGCCTCAACTGCATACAGGCCCGTGCGCTTCGACAGGCTGTAGTACTGCGACAGCGTGACCTGGTGGTACTTGGCTGCGCTCGAGATGCCGTTCGACTGCGTTGCCGCCGTGTACGAGTAGCCTGCCGCGAAGTCCCACTGCGGCGCTGCCTTCCAGTGCAGCACGGCGCCTGCCGTGTTGAAGATCGCCGTGTTGCGGAACGCCGAACCGACTCCCGGCACGTACTGGACGTTCGTGTACGACACGGACACGTCCCATGCCGGCGTGAACTGGTAGCCGGCCGTCACACCGAGGCGCTGCTGCGTTTGCGCCGTTTGGTAGCCGCTGTTAATCGACGACACGGCCGGCTGGCCGCCGCTCGTGACCGTCGAATTGTCACCCCACACGCCGCCGCCGAGCGTCGAGTTGTTGACCTTCTGGAAGCCGACCGCGATGCCTGCCGGGCCGTTCAGGTACTGGATCGCCGCGCTCCACGTCGAGCCGCGGTTGAAGCTGCCTGCCACGCCGCCGAGCGAATACGAACCGCCGACCGTGAAGCCGTAGAACTTCGGCGACATGTAGACGAGCGAGTTGTTCGCGCGGTAGCTGGTGTCCAGCGAATCGATATCGCCCGGGTGCGCGCCGTAATAACCGGTCAGCCAGGTCGTCGGGCTATACGGCGACAGCAGCGTGTAGTACGCGGTGTACTGGCGGCCCGCCGTCAGCGTACCGTACGCTGCGTTGCTCAGACCGACCCACGCCTGACGCGTGAAGATGCCGTTGGCCCACTGCGACGAGCCGTTGTTCGCGTTGAAGCCGGCTTCCAACTGGAAAATCGCCTTCGTGCCGCCGCCGAGATCTTCGCTGCCCTTCAGGCCAAAGCGGCTGCCTGCCCAAATGCCGGTGGCCATCTGCACCTTCGAGTGACCACCCGTGGTCGCGCCGACTGCCGACGAGTTGTTCTGCCAAGCGATGGCGTTATCGACGATACCGTACAGGGTCACGCTGCTCTGGGCGTGGGCGGCGGTAGCGGCTGCAAGGCCCGCTGCCGTCATGGCGAAAGCGACGCGCTTTTTCATTGATTCTCCGTCCTCAAAGAATGATTTCTTTTCTGGTGTGGTTTTATGACTGACACATGTGCGAGTACATGCCGGGGCAATTCTGACGGATTACCGATTATTTCCCAACACGCGCAGTCGGTCATCGTATGATCGACGCAACGCGCGGGTTCACCAAGCAGTTACATAACACCTGAAAACGCTTACGCGGCGGGCATTTCCGGCATTTCCCGGTGAAAACCCTAGCTTTACATTTTTACGGGTGCAACGCGACCGCCCCATGTCGTCAGACGCCTTCGGCAAAAATCATCTTACAAATGCGCGATCGCAGCTGACGCCGCGATTCACGCCGCCGCGCAGGATCGCTGACGTTCATGACAGCCACATTTCGAGAAACGAAATCATGAAAACGTTTCAGTCCGCGCGCGGGAGATCGGACGGGAGCGGCCCGGCGAACGCGGGCCGAAGGACGATGCCGGCGCGGTGCGCCGGCGACATTCAACGCAATGCCGGCGAGGCCAGCTGCGCGTTCACCGCATCGGCGAGTGCGGTCATCCGCGCACGGATCGCCGTGTTCGAGCCGACCAGCGCGAGCGACGACGCCATGATCCGGTAGATGCGTTTTCTCGGCACCTTGGCCGGCTTCGCCGGGTCGAGCCACGCATCGTGGCCGGCCAGCAGTTCGAGCGTTTCGAGGCCGATCATGATCGGCCACAGGCACGCGAGCCGCAGCCGCACGAAGCGGCGCGGAATCGCGAGCGTATACAGGCATGCATCGCGATACTGGTCGAGCGTGATGCGCAGCAGGTCGACCAGCACGCCGCGCGCGCGCGCCGACGCGTCGGGCTGCATCAGGTCGGCAACACCGAGCCCGTGCGTGCGCAGCACGTCGTCGGGCAGGTAGCAGCGGCCGATGCGCAGGTCCTTCGCGCAGTCGCGCAGGATGTTGGTCATCTGCAGCGCCTTGCCGAAACGGATGCCCTTCTCGCGCATGCCCGGCAAATCCCAGCCGCGCGCGGCGCGCGTGTGTGCGCCCGTCATGTCGGTCCAGAACTCGCCCACGCAGCCCGCGACGAGGTACGTATAGCGGTCGAGCATGTCGCGTGTCGGCAGCGACGCGACCTGCCCCGACTGTTCGTCCGGGAACGTGCGCAGGTCGAATTCCATGCCCGAAGTCAGCGTCGCGACGACCTTGCGGATCGATGCGCGGTCGGCGTCCGGCTGCGCGCGCAGCAGCGCGAGCATCGGCTCCATCGAGCCGAGCAGCACGTGCTCGTGCGAATCCGTCTGCATCCGCGTCACGTCGTCGAGCGAACGCGACAGCGCCGCGCCGTCGCCGAGCCGCTCGACCTCGTCGCGCAGGTCGGTCAGCAACGCCGCCCGGCGATCGGGCGCGACGAGCGCGGTATCGGCAATCGTGTCGGCCGCGCGCGCGAGCAGGTACGCGAGCCCGACCGGGTCGCGCATGCCGTCGGGCAGCACGCGCAGCGTCAGGTAGAAGGAGCGGGAAACGTTCTTCAGCAGGTCGCCGAGCAGGTAGGCGGAATCGGTTCGGGTCGTCATGGGTCGGGAAAAATCGGCCGGCGCGGGCCCCGGACGCACACGGGCGCCGGGCGCCCGCGCCGGCCCGCGAGTCGCCGCATCGTCGCGCCGCGCGGGCGTCGGCCCGGGCGCTGCGATGCAAAATTCCCGCAAGTTTAGTGCATCCGGCGCGCGGCCTGCCTGCGACGGCCGGAATGCGGCACGCACATCGATGCTGCGCCGCTCCCCGCCGCCGTCATCGCACCTCCGAACAAAACGGAAAGGCCAGAGTAATACATATGTAATTATTCGATGCGACGATCGCGTCCCGTTCGATTCCATACGGCACGGCACGACAGCCGCGCCGGCGGAGCGAGCGCCCTTTCCGACTTTTCCGACTCCCGTTTCGAAGGTTCATCGACATGTTCTTCACGCGCCCGAGCGCCCTGCGCTACGTCCCGTTCGCCTGTGCCGCCGCCTTCCTGCTCGCCGCGTGCGGCGGCGACGAGCTGACGTCCGATCCCACGCAGCCGATTTCCGCGAAGGTCCAGGTGGTCGGCCATCGCGGCGCGAGCGCGCTGCGCCCCGAACATACGCTCGCGTCGTATCGCAAGGCGATCGAGGACGGCGCGGACGTCATCGAGCCCGACCTCGTGTCGACACGTGACGGCGTGCTCGTCGCGCGCCACGAGAACGAGATTTCGGGCACGACGAACGTGTCGGCGCTGCCGCAATTCGCAAGCCGCAAGGCGACCAGGACGATCGACGGCGCGCAGTTCACGGGCTGGTTCACCGAGGATTTCACGCTCGCCGAGCTGAAGACGCTGCGTGCGCGTGAGCGCATTCCGCAGATCCGCCCCGCGAACACCGCATACAACGACCAGTTCGAGATTCCGACCTTCGACGAGATCGTCGCGCTCGCGAAGCAGATGTCCGCGCAGACCGGCCGCACGATCCACCTGTATCCGGAAACCAAGCATCCGACCTACTTCCAGTCGATCGGCCTGCCGCTCGAGGATCGCCTCGTCGATGCGCTGCTGAAGGATTCGTACACGTCGCGCACGGCGACCGTCTACATTCAGTCGTTCGAAGTGGCGAACCTGAAGACGATCCGCAACCGGATCAAGTCGAGCCAGCCGAACTGGAAGCTCGTGCAGTTGATGGACGACGCCGGCCAGCGCCCGTACGACTTCGTGAAGGCGAACGACAAGCGCACCTACGGCGACCTGTCGACGCGCGACGGCATGCGCGAGATCGCGACCTATGCGAACGGCGTCGGCCCGTACAAGACGTCGGTCATCGCGGTCGCCGCGGACGGCACGCTGCAGCAGCCGACGCCGTACGTGCGCTACGCGCACGAGGCCGGCCTCGTCGTGCATCCGTACACGTTCCGCCCGGAGAACAACTTCCTGCCCGCGTCGCTGAAGGACGGCGGCACGCCGGCCACGCGCAACACGGCCGGCTCGGTGCGCGAGATCCAGGCCTACCTGCGCGCGGGCATCGACGGCTTCTTCACCGACGATCCGGCGGTCGGCCGCACGGCCGTCGATACGTTCAAGCGCTGATCGTGCTGAACGTGCGGAGCCGAGTGCGGCGCACTGCGTGCCGCCGCGCCCGGCTCCGCCGTATCGATCAGATCACGCTGAAGTGGTGCGTGCCGTCCCGCTTCAACTGGTCGACCAGCCCGTATTCCCAGTCGAGATACGCCTGCATCGCGGCAGCCGCGTTGTCGGTGCCTTCGTACGGGCGCCGGTAGCGGTCGACGCGCGGCGACGCGAGCCGCGTCTCGCCGCTTTCGAGCGGCAGCCCGGCATCGATCCATGCAGCCGTGCCGCCGGTCAGCACCGAAATGTCGGCCGACGCCGGCAGCAGCGCGCGCGCATCGTCCGCCGCGAATCGCGCGAGCAGGCTCGATCCGCACGTGAACACGTAGCGCTTCGCAGGCGGGATCGCTGCGAGCGCGTCGCGCAACTGTGCGCGCACGACGAACCAGGCGCCCGGAATATGGCGCTTCACGTAGTTCGCGCTGGCCGTCACGTCGACGATCGCGAGTTCATCGGGCGTAGCTTCCTTCAGCCAGCCCGCGAGCGTCGCGGGCGACACGTCGGTCGCGGGCGGCGTCGCCGGCACGTCGCGCGGCGGCTGGCCTTGCTCGCCGAACGCCGCGGTGCCGGCTGGCTCCACCACGCGCACGTCCCAGCCCATCTGTGCGAGCCACGACGCGGTCATGTCCGCGCGCACGCCGTCGTCGTCGGCGAGCACGATCCGCGCGCCGCGCACGGCCGCGTGATGGTCGGTCTCCTGCACGAGCTGGCCGCCCGGCGTGCTCAGGAAGCCCGGCAGGTGGCCGGCTTCGTATTCCTCCGGCGTGCGCACGTCGAAGCGGTACAGCGTGCGGCCCGGCTCGTCGAGCGCGGCGACGTCCGCGAGCGCAATGCGCGGCACGCCCGCGCGTTCGGCCACCGCGCGTGCAGCCTGGCGAGCCTCGGCGCGCTGCGTCGCATCGATCTCGTCCGGAAAGCGGCGCGCGGCGCCGTGCTCGAGCGTCTGGCCGGCGAGCGTCCAGCCGATCGTGCCGTTGCGCAGTGCCGCGACCGGGTTCGGCAGCCCCGCGTTGACGAGCGACTGCGTGCCGATGATGCTGCGCGTGCGGCCCGCGCAGTTGACGACCACCTGCGTCGCCGGATTCGGCGCAAGCGCGCGCACGCGCAGCACGAGTTCCGCGCCCGGCACGCTCGTCGAGGTCGGGATGTTCATGGTCCGGTATTCGTCGAAACGGCGCGCGTCGACGATCACGACATCGGCCTTCGCATCGATCAGCGCCTGCACTTCCTGCGCGGACAGCGACGGCGTATGCCGCTCGGCCTCGACCCATTCGCCGAACGACTTGCTCGGCACGTTCACGTCGATGAACAGTTCGCCGCCCGCGGCCAGCCAGCCCGCGAGGCCGCCGTCGAGCAGCCGCACGTCGGTATAGCCGAGCTGCGCGAGCTTCGCGGCCGCGCGCGGCGCGAGATCCTCGCCGCCCGCTTCGCCGAACACGACGATCGGCGTGTCGCGGCGCGGAATCCGCGTCCATGCGTCGAGTTCGAGCTTCGACAGCGGAAAGTTGGCGGCCCACAGCGGGTGGCCCTGCGCGTATGGATCTTCCTCGCGTACGTCGATCAACGCGAGCTCGTCACGGGCAAGCAGGCGCGCGCGCACGTCCTGGTACGACGCGGCGGGAAAGCGGGAGGTGGAATCGGCGGATTGCGTCACGGTGTCTCTGTCTGATTCTGTTGAAGTCGGTGAAGAAAGGAAAGCGAATCGGATGAATCTTCGGCCTGCCGGCACGCGCCCGCAACGGGCCGCGCCTGCGGGCGCCTCGTCAGGCGTTCGAATAGCCGGACACGAAAGGCTTCACGGTGCCGTCGTCCAGGTACACCGCGCGCTCGACCTTGCCGATGTTCGCGCCGTACACGTGGATGCTGATCGATACCTGGTCGGCGAATGCGTTGGTCACGCGATGGACGTCGCCGATGCGCGGCGACACGGCCTCGACCTCGCCCGGCTGCAGCCGCACGGCTTCGCCCGCCGGCACGGGCTTGCCCGCTTCGTCGAACCGGTACGGCTGCGAGAACTCGCCGCCGCGCAGCATCCCGATCAGCCCCCACACCGTGTGGTTGTGGATCGGCGTCGTCTGGCCGGGCCCCCACACGAAGCTGACGACCGAGAACCGTTCGTCCGGGTCGAGATGCAGCAGGTATTGCCGATAGCGCACGGGATCGGGCTGCGCGAACGCGTCGGGCAGCCAGTCGTCGTGTTCGACGAGCGCGGCGAGCAGCGTGCCGCCCTCGTCGAGGATGCGCGCCTCGTTCGCGCCGGACGCGAGCAGCTCACCCAGACCGTCGACGAACGGACGCAGCGGCGTCTGATGCAATGAAAGCGTACTCATCGGCTGCCTCCTCGAATATGATGCCGAATATGATGGATCGTCATGATGCACCCGAAAGACCATGCAGAACAAACATGAAAATTAGCGATATCGACGCTTTTGCAGCGGTCGTCCGCTGCCAGACCCTGAGCTTGGCCGCGGCCGAGCTCGGGATGACGCAGCCCGCGATCACGCGGCGCGTCCAGAATCTCGAGGAAGCGCTCGGCGTGATCCTGCTCGATCGCAACACGAAGCCGCCGCGCCCGACCGACATCGGCCGGCAGGTATTCGAGCAGTGTCGCGCGATCCTGCGCGAAGTCGATGCGCTGCGCGAACTGACGGCCGGCCAGCAGCCGCCCGCCGGCGAATTCCGGATCGGGCTCACGCAGGGGCTCGGCGAGCTGATGCTGCCCGCGCTGATCGCCGAACTCGCCGCGCAGTGGCCCGCGCTCGCGACGCAGGTCACGACCGCGTGGGGCGGCATGCTCGTCGAGCGCGTCGCACGCCGCGAGCTCGATGCGGCGCTCGTGTTCCTCGCGCGCGAGATGGTGCTGCCGCCGTACGTCGAAGGCGAACGGCTGCTGGCCACGCGGCTCGTCGCGGTCGGCCGCAAGGGCGACTGGCCGCGCCGCAGCTACCGGCTCGCCGATTGCCACGCGCGCGGCTGGGTGCTCAACCCCGACGGTTGCGGCTTTCGCGCGGGCCTGCGACGCGCGCTCGACGCACAGGGCCTGCCGATGCCGGTCACGCTCGACACCTACGGCCGTGACCTGCAACTGCAGAGCGTCGCGAACGGCTTCGGCATCGGGCTGATGCCGCTGCCGCTCGTCGAAGGCAGCCCGCTGCGCGACGCGCTCGAGATCGTGCCGCTCGCCGATTTCAAGCCGCAGATCGATCTGTGGCTGCTGCGCCGGCACGATGCTGCCCGCTTCGACGCGCCGCTCGCGGCCGTCGCCGCGCATGCGCGCGCGGCGTTCGCGTTGCCCGAGCAGACGCACGGCCAGGCTGCGTGACCGTACGGGGCGGCGTCTGCTTCGCGCCGCCCTGTTTGTTTCCCCCGCAGCGCTGCACCGCTCACGCATCGTTTCGGCCGCGTTCGACCTCGGTGCGCGACGCCCCGCCCGCCTCCGCTTCCGTTTCATCCCGGCTTGCCGCCGCTTCAAGCACCTCACGCCCCGCCGCCACCGCGATCGCGTCGTCCTGCGGCGTATGCACGCGGCTGCACAGCACGTCGCGATAGTGGCGTTCGAGCGGATTGCCGCGGCTCAGCCCATGATTGCCCGACAGCTTCAGCGCCTGCTCGACTGCGCGGATCGCGTGCTCGGTCACGGTCCGCTTGACGAGGCCGCTCGTCGTGACCGGCGGCGCGTTGCCGGCGTCGGTGCGTGAGATGTGATCGTCGAGCAGCACGCGGTTCGCATGCAGCCATCCCTCGATTTCGCCGACCGCCTCCTGCACGCGCGGCAGCGTCGCGAGCGGCGCACCGAGCCCGCTCGGTGCACGCGTCGTCGCGAATCCGACCAGCCAGTCGCGCGACGCGCGCGCCACCGCGTCGTACAGGCTGCCGAGCAGCGCGACCATCCACGCGTGCTGGTCGGCGTGCGCATCGGCATCCGCATGCGTCGCGGCCGATACGGCCCACGCGTGCGGCGCGCGCACGTCGACCGCGTGGTCGGCCGGCAGCCGCACATCGTCGAATACGACTTCGTGACTGCCCGATGCGCGCAGGCCGAGGTGATTCCAGCTTTCGATCACGCGGATGCGGTCGCCGTCGGCATCGCGGTCGCGCGGCACGAGAAACACGCCGACGCGCGGCTCCGGTTCGTCGGTACGCGCCCACACGGCCAGCCAGCGCAGCGCGGGAATCCCGGTGCTGTACAGCTTGTGGCCGGACAGCCGCCAGCCGTCGCCGTCGCGGCGCGCGACCGTCTCCGGCAGGCCGCCGCGCGACGGCGAACCGAGCGCCGGCTCGACGCGCAGCGCGTTGATCAGCGCGCCTTGCGCGACCGCGCTGTCGAACACCGCGCGCCGCACCTGGGCAGGCCAGCGGCTGTCGGCACGGCCGAGCGCGCGATGCTGCAGATACGTCATCGTCAGCACCAGCGCGGTCGCCGGATCGGCGCGCGCGACGGCGGCCACGATCCGGCTCGCCCGCGCGAGCGTCGCGCCCGCGCCGCCGTGTTCGCGCGGCACGACCTGCGCGATCAGCCCCGCGCGATGCAGCCGTGCGAAGTTCTCGTGCGGAAAACGGCCGTCGACGTCGTTGCGCGCGGCGTCGGCGGCGAGCTCGGGGGCAAGGCGGTCGAGCAGCGCGGCAACGCGCGCGTCTTCTGCAGTGTCAGCGTCGTCGGCAAGCAGAAGGCGCAGCGAAGGCGGCTGCGACGACGGTGAGGAAGCGGCAAGGCTGGCGGACATCGAGACGGATTCCCTGGGTAATGCACAAAGGCACAAAAGCGGCCACCGCGGCACCAGCCGCGATAGCGGTGATCGATCGCCACGCGCGCGGTTTCGCGTGAAGCCGGCGATGCGTAACGCGCACCCGCCCGATCGTTCGTGAGCCCACAGCGTATGCGCAACGCACCGCCACCCAAACCATGCAAATCTGATATTCAAATCGGGATTGATTATTTCCATTCCGCATGATCGCGGCGTTAACCTGCGCTCCATTCCTGCCCGGCCGTGCGCCGGGCCATCCCTGCACCGGAGACCCAGATGAGCGTCGAATTCATCGGCATGATCCAGAGCCAGAAGCAGTCGGAAATCCACCCGGCGTCCGGCCCGGTGGTCGATCCCGACTATGTGCGCGACTTTGCGCGCGCCCACGAAACGGCCGGCTTCGACCGGATCCTCGTGCCGCATCACTCGACCGGCCCGTCGGCGACGCTGACGATCGCGTTCGCGGCGGCCGCGACCGAGCGTATCCACTTCATGCTCGCGCATCGCCCGGGCTTCACCGCACCGACGCTCGCCGCGCGGCAGATCGCGACGCTCGACCAGTTCAGCCGCGGCCGGCTCGCCGTGCATTTCATCTCCGGCGGCTCGGACAGCGAGCAGCAGCGCGACGGCGATTTCCTCGACCATGACGCGCGTTATGCGCGTACCGACGAATACCTCGGCATCCTGCGGCGGATCTGGACCGAAGCGCAGCCGTTCGATCACGACGGCGCGCACTATCGGTTCAAGCAGGGTTTTTCGGAAGTGAAGCCGTTTCAGCAGCCGCATGTGCCGATCTACTTCGGCGGCGCATCGGAAGCCGCGCTCGCGGTGGCCGGCAAGCACGCGGACGTCTACGCGCTGTGGGGCGAATCGCTCGACCAGGTGCGCGACCTGACCACGCGCGTGCGCGCCGAAGCCGCGCAGCACGGCCGGCAGGTGCGTTTCTCCGTGTCGTTCCGCCCGATCCTCGCCGCGACCGAGGACGAAGCGTGGGCGCGCGCGCATCGCATCCTCGACGAAACGCGGCGGCTGCGCGAAGCAGCCGGCCTCGGCGCAGGCGGCCCGCAGCAGAGCGAAGGCGCGCGCCGCCTGCTGGCCGCGGCCGAACGCGGCTCGCGCGTCGACAAGCGGCTGTGGACCGAGATCGCGAAGCTCACCGGCGCGCGCTCGAATTCGACGGCGCTCGTCGGCACGCCCGAACAGGTCGCCGATGCGCTGCTCGACTACTACGACCTCGGCGTGACGACGTTCCTGATCCGCGGCTTCGATCCGCTCGAGGATGCGATCGACTACGGCCGCGAACTGATTCCGCGCGTGCGCAGCGCTGTCGCCACACGCGACGCGGCGCGCCGCGCCGCCTAACGCCAACGGAGCCGCACGCCATGTCCGCCGTCCTCGCCACGCCCGTCCGTACCGCCTCGGGCCTCGTGCTCGCCGAAGCGCCGCGCCAGCATTTCTGGTTCGATCCGCCCGCGCCGCGCATCGACGTCGCCGCCGAACGCCGCCACCGGCAGGAACGGCTCGCGGCCGCATTCCGCCTGTTCGCGCGCTACGGTTTCGCGTCGGGGCTCGCCGGCCACATCACCGCGCGCGATCCGGAACTGCCCGACCATTTCTGGGTGAATCCGCTCGGCGTGCATTTCTCGCAGATCAAGGTGTCCGACCTGCTGCTCGTCAACGCGCGCGGCGAAACCGCGATCGGCACGCGGCCGCTGAACAAGGCCGCGTTCGCGATCCATGCGGCGATCCACGAAGCCCATCCGCACGTCGTCGCCGCCGCGCACACGCATTCGACCTACGGCAAGGCGTGGTCGACGCTCGGCCGCCCGCTCGATCCGCTCACGCAGGACGCGTGCGTGTTCTACGAGGATCACGCGCTGTTCGACGACTTCACGGGGATGGTCGTCGACACGAGCGAAGGCGCGCGGATCGCGCACGCGCTTTCGAAGCCGGACGGCAGCACGCACAAGGGCGTGATCCTGAAGAACCACGGCATCCTGACGGCCGGCCCGACGGTCGAGGCCGCCGCGTGGTGGTACATCGCGCTCGACAACGCCGCGCACACGCAGTTGCTGGCCGAAGCGGCCGGCACACCGCAGCCGATCGATCACGCGACCGCGCACCACACGCACGGCCAGATCGGCGGCCCCGACGGCGCGCTGCATGCGTTCGACAGCCTGTTCGCGCGCGTCGTCGCCGACGAACCCGACCTGCTCGACTGAGCGCCTTTCCGCAAGACCGGAGACCAGACCATGACCCAACCCACCGCACCCGCGCCGGCCATCGCGCACGACGACAAACGCCGCAAGCTGCTGCGCGCGGCCGGCGCCGCCGCGCTCGCCGCGCCCGCGATCACGCTTGGCCGCAAGGCCTGGTCCGCGCCGCCGCTGAAGAAGCTCACGTTCGCGTGGAACCAGAACGCGTTCTGCCTGACGCCGATCGTCGTCGCGCAGGAGCGCGGCTTCTTCGAGAAGAACGGCCTGAAGGTCGACCTGATCAACTACAGCGGGTCGACCGACCAGTTGCTCGAATCGATCGCGACCGGCAAGGCCGATGCGGCGGTCGGGATGATCCACCGCTGGCTGAAGCCGCTCGAAGCCGGTTTCGACGTGAAGATCATCGGCAGCTCGCACGGCGGCTGCGTGCGGCTGCTCGGCTCGAAGGCCGCCGGCGTCACGACGCTGCAGGCGCTGAAGGGCAAGACGGTCGGCGTCAGCGACCTGGCCGCGCCCGGCAAGCATTTCTTCTCGATCCTGCTCGCGAAGAACGGGATCGATCCCGAACGCGACCTCACGTGGCGGCAGTATCCGGCCGACCTGCTCGGCGTCGCGGTCGACAAGGGCGAGATCCATGCGATCGCCGACGGCGACCCGAATCTCTTTCTGCTCGAAAAGCGCAGCAACGGCGCGTACACGGAACTCGCGACCAACCTGTCCGGCGAATACGCGCGCAAGGTGTGCTGCGTGATCGGCGCGCGCGGCGATCTCGTGCGCAACGACCGGCCGGCCGCCGCCGCGCTCGCGCGCTCGATCGTGCAGGCGACCGAGTTCACGCACGACAACCCGAACGAGGCCGCGAAGGTGTTCGCGAAGTATTCGCCGAAGATCAGCCCCGACGACCTGCGCAAGCTGTACGCGACGCTCACCTACACGCATCACCCGACCAACGTCGACCTGCAACAGGAAATCGCGTTCTATGCGGACGATTTCCGCCGCATCAGCGTGCTGAAGAAAAGCACGGACCCGCAGCGCTTCGCGCAGCAGGTCTATGCGAACGTGCTGGGGTGACGCGATGTCGACGATCGAACATGCTTCCCCTGCGCGCGCTGCATCGGCACCGGCCGGCGGCGCCGCTGTCTCCCCTCGCGTCGCCTGCACGGCCTGCGAAGCCACGCTCGCGGCCGAAGCCCGCCGCGCCCGCACCTGGCCGACCGGCATCGTCGCCGCGTTCGCATGGGCCGCGCTCGGCGCGCTCACGCAACTGTGGCCGAACCGCGTCGTCGGCTTCACCGACTGGGCGTACACGGACACGTTCGCCACCGCAGCATGGTCGATCGCCGCGTTGCTGCTCGCCGTCGCGACGCTCGGCCATTTCGTTCCCGCGACGCGCACGCGGCTCGCGCGCGTGCGTCCGGCCGGCCCATGGCTCGTCGCGCTGCCGCTCGTGCTCGCCGCCTGGGAAATCGTCACCGCGAAAACCGGCTGGCTGCCGACGCCGTTCTTCGCGCCGCCGCAGGCGCTGATCGAGGTGTATGTCGACGACTGGCCGCGCCTGCTCGGCAGCGCCGGCAACACGCTGAAGCTGCTCGCGCTCGGGTTTGCGTACGGCGTCGCGGTCGGTTTTGCCGTCGGCGTATCGATCGGCTGGTCGCGCCGGATCGGCTACTGGGTGCATCCGGTGCTGCGCGTGCTCGGCCCCGTGCCGGCCACCGCGCTGCTGCCGCTCACGTTCTACTTCTTCCCGTCGAGCTATTCGGCCGCCGCGTTCCTGATCGCGCTGTCGACCGGCTTCCCGGTCGCCGTGCTGACGTGGTCGGGCGTCGCGAGCGTCAACAAGCAGTATTACGACGTGGCCCGCACGCTCGGCGCGAACGCGCGCTTCCTGGTGCTGCGCGTCGCGATTCCGGCCGCGCTGCCGCACGTGTTCGTCGGCATCTTCATGGGGTTGAGCGCGTCGTTCACGGTGCTGGTCGTCGCCGAGATGATGGGCGTCAAGTCGGGGCTCGGCTGGTACCTGAGCTGGGCGCAGGGCTGGGCATCGTACGTGAACATGTATGCGGCGCTGATCGTGATGGCGCTGCTGTTTTCCGGGCTGATCGCGCTGCTGTTCGCGGTGCGCGACCGCGTGCTCGCGTGGCAGAAAGGAACCGTCAAATGGTAAGCGCCGCCGTACTCGAACCGTCCGTTGCCGCTTCGCCCGCCGCTTCGTCCACCATCACGGCGCCGCGCGGCGCGCGCATCGACATCCGCCGCGTAAGCCATGCGTTCGACGGCCCCGGCGGCCCGCTGCCGGTGCTCGACGACGTCACGCTGTCGGTCGCGGCCGGCGAATTCGTCGCGCTGCTCGGCCCGAGCGGCTGCGGGAAATCGACGCTGCTGCGCCTCGTCGCGGGCCTCGACGCCGCGCGGCAAGGCACGATCGCGCAGGACGGCGTGCCGATCGAGCGCCCCGATCCGTCGCGCATCGTCGTGTTCCAGGACCCGACGCTGTACCCGTGGCGACGCGTGCGTGCAAACGTCGCGCTCGGCCTCGAAGCGCGTGGCGTGGCGCGTACCGCGCAGCATCGCGTCGACGATGCGCTCGAACGCGTCGGGCTGCAGGAATTCTCGAACGTGTTTCCGCATCAGTTGTCCGGCGGGATGGCGCAGCGCGTCGCGCTCGCCCGTGCGCTCGTCAACGATCCGCGCCTGCTGATTCTCGACGAGCCGCTCGGCAAGCTCGATTCGCTGACGCGGCTCACGATGCAGGCCGAGCTGACCGCGCTGTGGCAACGCGACGGGTTCTCCGCGCTGCTCGTCACGCACGATGTCGAGGAAGCTCTGTTCCTCGCGCAGCGCGTGATCGTGTTCGGGCCGCGTCCGGCACGGATCGTCGCCGAATTGCACGTCGACCTGCCCTACCCGCGCCATCGCGGCGACCCGCGCCTCGCGGAACTGCGTCACGACGCGCTGCGGCATCTCGGGCTGGATGCGAGCTGGTAGATGAAGGGTGCCGTTCGACGCTTGGGCGCCGCTCGGCGGCAACGCGGCCGATGAACGCGCCGCCGTTCTCCGACTGGGCGCTCGCATTCCTGCAACTGCTGTATCGCGCGCAAATCGCGTGGGCGCACGTGCTGCATGCGGTCGGCCTGACGGGCGATGCCGACGGTCAGGCCGCATGGCCGTGGGCGCACCGGATCGCACTCGAGACGCTGCGCATCGACGCGGGACTCACGCGGCAACTCGCGTTCGCCGGTGCGGCGACGACGCTGGCCGTCGTGCTCGCCTGCGTCGCGCTCGCTTCGCGAAAGTGGCGTTTCGCATCCGCGATCGCCGCGCTCGCCATTGCATGGTTCGCACCGTGGCCGCCGTCGTCGCTGTGGCTCGCGCCCGCCGTGCCGACGAGTTTCCAGCGCGATCCCGCGCCGTTTTCGGTGACGAACGTGATGCGCGGCGCGCATCTGTATGCGCAACACTGCGCGGCCTGCCACGGCGCGGACGGCCGTGGCGAAGGCCCGCTCGCGACCACGCTCGCGCACTGGCCGCCGACCTTTGCCGGCTCGCTGCTCGCGCGTCGCCTCGACGGCGAACTGTTCTGGCGCGTGCGCCACGGCACGCGCGACGAACACGGCGCACCGACGATGCCCGGCTTCGCCGCGACGCTCGGCCCTCAGGACACGTGGGCCGTGCTCGACTACCTGAAAGCGCTCTCTGCAGGCAGCGGCGCGCAGGCCGAACGCGCATGGCCCGTGCCCGTCCCGCTGCCGGCGCTCGACGTGCGCTGCGGCAGCGCGGCGCCGCAACCGCTCGATCGCTGGCGCGAAGGCCAGCGCGTGCGCATCGTCGCGCTCGCACCGGGCGTCGCACCACCGCCGGAAGACGCGCGCTGGCAAACCTTGCTCGTCACCGCACACGGCGCGGCCGTGCCGTCGGCAACCGGTACGCGTGCGAACTGCGTCGCGTCGACGCCCGATGCCTGGCTCGCGTTCGCGACGATTGCCGGCGTCGCGCCCGATGCGCTCGGCGGCACGCAACTGCTCGCCGACCGGCGCGGCTGGCTGCGGGCGCGCGCGCTGCCGGGCAGCGCCGGCTGGTCGGATGCCGACCTGCTGTGTCGTTCCGATGCCGCTGCTCGGCCGGCCGCGGCCGCCGCGAACGGCGACCCGCTGACCGCGCTGCTGCTGCGCGTCGACGCGGAACCCGTCCGCGACGTGCAGGCCGGGCTCCCGCACTGAATTCCCGAACCTCTCCTTCGATCAACCGAACTTCACGATGAATCCGACCCGACGCCATTTCCTCGCCCAGGCGAGCGCCCTCGCCACGATCGCCGCGGCACCGGCCGCGCTGCGCGCGCAATCGGGCGTACGGCCGCTGCTGCGCGCCGGCGACCAGAAAGGCGGGCTGCGCGCGCTGCTCGAAGCGGCCGGCGAACTGAACGGCCTCCCATACGACATCGCGTGGACCGAGTTTCCGGCCGCCGCGCCGCTCGCCGAAGCACTGAACGCGGCCGCCGTCGATTGCGGGCCGATCGGCGATGCGCCGGTGATCTTCGCGCTCGCATCCGGTGCACGCATCAAGGTAATCGGCGCGAACCGTTCCGATCCGTACGGCACGGCCGTGCTCGTGCGGCCCGACGCGGCACTGAAAGGCGCGGCCGACCTGAAGGGCAAGCGCATCGGCACCACACGCGGCTCGATCGGCCATTTCGTCACGTTGAAGGCGCTCGACGCGGCCGGACTGCCGCCCGATGCCGTGTCGTTCCGCTTCCTGCCGCCGGCCGACACGATGCTTGCGCTCGCAACCGGATCGATCGACGCTTGGGCGACGTGGGAGCCTTACACGGCGCTCGCCGAAACGAGCGGCCGAGCACGCGTGCTCGTCAACGGCCGCGGGCTGTGGTCGGGCCTCAGCTATCTCGCGGCGACCGACGCGGCGATCGCGTCGAAGCGCGATGTGCTGCACGATTTCCTGCGGCGCGTCGTGCGCGCCCAGACCTGGTCGTACCGGCATGTCGACGCATATTCCGCGGCGCTCGCACGCATCATCGGCATTCCACCGGCAGCCGCGAAGCTGCAGTTCGAGCGCCGCAACACGCGCTGGCTGCCGATCGATGCGACGGTGATCGCCGAACAGCAGCGTACGGCCGACTTCTATCTGAAGGCCGGGCTGCTGCGCCAGCCGCTCGACGTGCGCACCACCTTCGACGCGGGTTTCCCGCTCGCATGACCAGCCGCGCGGCGGTGCGCAACCGCCCGAACGGCTTCGGCACGATCTGGCACAATCGCGCTTCGACCATCCACGTCATGCGAAGCCAGCGCCATGCCAGCCATCAGCGAACTTTTCGTCTACCCGATCAAATCCTGCGCCGGCATCGCGCTGCCGCGTGCGCAACTGCTCGAAACGGGCCTCGCATACGACCGTCATTGGCTGATCACCGATCCCGACGGGCAGATGATCACGCAGCGCACGCACCCGCGCCTCGCGCTGATCCGCACCGCACTCGACAGCGATGCACTCGTGCTGAACGCGCCGGGCATGCACGAGATCCACACGCCGCTCGACGGCGACGTGTCGCCCGCCACGCCGAAAATGGCCGCGACCGTCTGGCGCGACACGGTCGACGCGATCGACACGGGCGCCGAAACGGCCGCGTGGCTCACCGAATTCCTCGGCATGCCGACGAAGCTCGCGCGCTTCGGGCCTGACGCGCGCCGCGGCTGCAACCGAAAATGGACCGGCGAGATCGATACGCACACGCAGTTCGCGGACGGCTATCCGCTGCTCGTGATCGGCCAGTCGTCGCTCGACGACCTGAACGCACGGCTCGCCGCGAAGGGTGCGCCGGCGATCCCGATGAACCGCTTCCGCCCGAACATCGTCGTGTCGGATCTCGATGCATACGAAGAGGATTTCGTCGAACACCTCGACACCGACGGCGCGACGCCGGTGCGGCTGCGCCTCGTGAAGCTGTGCACGCGCTGCCCGATGCCGACGATCGATCAGGTCACCGGCGCGCCCGATCCCGCATGGCCGCACGAACCGACCGACACGATGCAGACCTATCGCGCGAACCCGACCTTCGACGGCGCGCTGACGTTCGGCATCAACGCGATCGTCGTCGAAGGCGCGGGCGGTTTCCTCGAAGTGGGCCAGACGCTCGAAGCCGAGATCGGGTTCGGCGATTGAAGCGCGCTCACGGCACTGTATAGCCGTCGCATCGTCGCCCCGAACGCGAAGACCACTGCGACGCCGAGCATCGCGGCGCTGCCACAATGAATGCACTGCGCGTGCCGCGCCGTCGCAGCGGAAAAGGATGCGGTAGTGGAATTCACGGAAATATCGTGACGGTCATCGGGCCTCGGCGCGCATAGCGCCGGCACGCTTGCCTGCATGTCGGCTTCGGCTTCGCAGCCTACCTTGCCGCGGGGTCTCCGGCCTGTCTCAGGCCTGTCTCAGGCACGTCGTCACGCCGCGCCCGGCCCCTCCTCGTTCGCCGCCGGCAGCCGGATCGTCACGACCAGCCCGCCGCCCGCCGCATCGGCAAGCATCACGCTGCCCTGGTGCACGCGTGCGATCTCCCGCACGATCGACAACCCGAGCCCCGTCCCTTCGACCGTCTGCGTCTTGCTGCCGCGATGGAAGCGCTCGAACACCGCGTCACGCTCGTCCGCCGGAATGCCCGGCCCGTTGTCGATCACGTCGAGCCGCGCCTGTTCGCCATCGCGCGACACGCGCACCGTGATCACCGCGCGGTCGCCCGCATAGCGGATCGCGTTGTCGATCAGGTTGCCGATCATCTCGCCGAGCAGGTCGGACTGCCCGTGCACGCTGACGTCGGCCTCGTGCTCGAAGCCGAGATCGATGTCGCGCGCGCGTGCGACGGGCGACCAGTCGAGCGTCACGCTGCGCGCGAGCCGGTGCAGCGCGACCGGCTTGTGCGCGACCGCGTGGCCGCTGTCCGAATCGAGCCGCGACAGCGCCAGCAGTTGCTGGACGATCTTCGCGGCCTGCCGCACCGCGCCGTTCGCGCGCCGCAGGTGTACGTCCGCGCGCGGCTGCTCGTCAGGCCGCAGCGCGAGCTCGACGCCGGCCTGCACGGCCGCGAGCGGTGTCTTCAGTTGATGGGCCGCATCGGCGAAGAAGCGGCGCCGTGCGACCTGCATCCGCTGCGTGCGGCCGATGTATTGGTTGATCGAATCGACGAGCGGCGCAAGCTCGCTCGGCATCGCGCCGGTGTCGAGCGGTGTCGGGTCGTCCTCGCTGCGCGCGGCGACCGTCGCCGACAGCCGGTTCAGCGGCCGCAGCCCGCGCCCGACGCCGAGCCACACGATCCCGAGCGCGAGCACGACGAGCAGCCCTTCCTGCAGCAGCGAACCCACCAGGATCTCGCGGGCGAGCGCCTGGCGCGCCTCGATCGTCTCGCCGACCATCACCCACACGATGCGCGACTGCGCGGTCGGCACGTCGTGCACCGGTATGCGCAGCGCGGCCATCCGCAACTGCTCGCCGCGATAGACGACGTCGTAGTAGCGCGTGACGAACAGCGCGCCGTCGCCCGCGTCGCGCCCCTGCGGCGGCGGCAGGTCCGGGTAGCCGGTGATCGTGCGGCCGTTGTCCTCGCGGATCAGGTAGTAGATCTTGCCGCCGTCGCTCGATTCGAGCATTTCGAGCGCGAGATACGGCAGGTCGACCTCGATCTCGCCGTCGTTGAGCCGCACGCCTTCGCGGATCGACTTCAGCGACGACGACAGCGTGCGGTCGAACGCGACGTGCGCGGCGCTCATCGCGCGCTGGTACGTGAGCCACGAGTCGAGCGCGAGCAGGCCGAGCAGCGGCAGCAGCAACCACAGCGCGACCTGCGTGCGCAGGTTCGGGCGGGTCACCATGGTTCCCGCCGGGCCGCCCCAAGGAAGCCATGCGCCCCCTTGGAGGGCAGCGGACACCAGTGAGCGTGGGGGTCGTAACTCATACTTCCTTCGCTTCGAGCAGATACCCGAGCCCGCGCAGCGTGACGATCGCGACGCCCGTGTTCTCGAGCTTCTTCCGCAGCCGGTACACGTAGATCTCGATCGCGTCGGCGTTGACCGACTCGTCGAGCCCGAAGATCTTCTCCGACAGCGTTTCCTTGTTGATCGCACGGCCGTTGCGCAGGATCAGCACCTCGAGCACCGAGCGCTCGCGCGGCGTGAGCGACAGCGGCTCGCCCGCGAGGTGGAAGCTGCGGTCGATACTGTCGTACGAAAGCGGCCCGCATTCGACGCGCGAATGCTCGTGGCCGAGGCTGCGCCGGATCAGCGCGCGGGCGCGCGCTTCCAGTTCGGTCAGCTCGAACGGCTTCGCGAGATAGTCGTCGGCGCCGAGATCGAGCCCCTTCACGCGATCCTCGACCGACCCGTGCGCGGTGAGGATCAGCACCGGCACCGGATTGCGGCGCGCGCGCAGCCGCCGCAGCACCTCCAGCCCGTCGAGCTTCGGCAGCCCGAGATCGAGGATCACCAGTGCGTAATCCTGCGTGCGCAGCACGTGGTCCGCCGCCTCCCCGTCCGCCATGTGATCGACCGCGAAGCGCGCGGCGCTCAGCGCGTCGTTCAGCGACTGGGCCAGGTTCGGATTGTCTTCGACGAGCAGCACACGCATGGGGATTCCGGTAAGGTCAGCGACAGGCCGCTACATTACATGATCCTTTCCATGTCGACGCCTCGCGGAAACACCGGTTGCGCCGCCCCGGCGAACCCGCAGCGCCCGGGATGGACGACCGCCGCTCATCGCTCGGCAGCGGGACGGCTCCCCGTCGCGAAACGCGAACCGCCGATTACGTTCCGCTCGCGAAGACCGACGACCACCGCCAGGAACGCGACGCTCGCGCCGACCGTGACGGCAATCATCGGGCGGGCCGTACCATCCGACAGCCACGCCAGTACGCCGCCGCACGCGGCCGTGATCGCCATCTGGATAAAGAAGAAGAGTCCGGACGCCGTGCCGGCGATCTTCGTGTACGGCTGCATCACCGCGAACTGGCAGGCCGGAATCGCGATCCCGACGGCGATCATCACGACGAACATCGGCACGACGAGGGCCGCCAGTGCCGTGGGGGCGATCGCACCGCAGCCCCCCAGCGCGATGGCGCCGACCAGATTGATGCCGGCCGCCGCCGCGATGACCGAATCGGCTTTCCAGCGGCTACTGGTCCGCGCGAACACGCTCGAACCGATCAGGTAGCCGAGCACGGTCAGGCCGAAGATCGCGGCATAGACCGGGCCGGACACGCCCATTTGCCGCTGGAACAGCGTCGACGATTCCGCGATGAACGGATAGTACGTGCAGTAGGCGAAGCTGATCGCCAGCGAGTAGCGCAGGAAGCGGCGCTCGCGCAGCAGGCCGGCATATGTCCACAGGAGCCCGCGCCCCCGCGCCGGACGCGCGTCGTTTTCACGGGTCTCCGGCAGGTAGCGCAGCACCATCGCCGTCGCGACCAGCCCGCCCGCCGCCAGCCATCCGAACACGCCGCGCCAGCCGAGCCACTCTGCGACCGCGCTGCCGGCCAGCGGCGCAATCACCGGCGACAGCGCCATGCCGGCCGAGATGCGACCGAGCATCGTGGCCTGCATCGCGGTCGGAAAGCGCTCGCGCACGATGACGCGCCCAATCACCGTTCCGCTGCAGCCGCCCAGCGCCTGGAAGATCCGTGCGGCAATGATCGCCGGGATGCTGGTCGACAGCGCGCAGGCAACGCTCGCGATCGCGTAAAGGCACAGGCCGCCGACGAGAACGGGACGGCGGCCGTATCGATCGGACAACGGCCCCGACACCAGCATCGACAGCGCATACCCGACCATGTACAGGGTCAGCGTGAGCTGCAATTGGGCGTCGGTGCCGTGCAGCGCGTCAGCCATCGCAGGCAGCGACGGCAGGTACGCATCGATCGTGACTCGCGGCAGGCACACGACGAGCATCAACAGGAACAGCCAGCCCCACTGGGGCAAGGAACGCGTCTTCATGCGGTGAGTCCGTCTCCGGTCGAATGGGTGTGGTCGACAGCAATCTAAGGGGAAAGTGATATAAGCTGAAGGACCATTAAATCGACCATCTACTAGACCACTATGCCGCGAGGCAAAGCCGCGATTCCGCTTGATCTGCCGTGCCCTTCCGGGCTGTCGGCCGGCAACCCGCAGTCGAAGCAGGCGTGCATTGCCGACGCGATTCGCGATGCAATCCTGAAGCGCCTGCTTCCCGGCGACAGCCCGCTGCCGTCCAGCCGCACCCTTGCCGCACGCTGGGGCATCGCAAGGGGAACTGTTGAAGCGGCGTACGACCTGCTGTGCTCCGAGGGCTACATCGCACGCACGCGCGGCTCCGGGTCGCGGGTCTGCGCGATGGTGCCCGACAGCTATCTGCGCGCGGCCGCGCAGTCGCGCGACGGCAGCCCCCGCCGCCCCGACGCGTGCCCCGCGCCGGCCGGCGCGACGGATGCGGCCGCGCCGGAACATGGCGTGCGCCCCGGCGTCCCGTTCGTCGCGCGGCTCGCCGATCCCGGCCTGATGCCGATGCAGCAATGGAAGAAGGCGCTCGGGGCAAGCCTGCTTGCCGCGACGGCGAACGACCTCGGTGCGACGCCTGCGCAAGGCGTCGAAAGCCTGCGCGCCGAAATCGCCGCGTACCTGCGGGAATACCGCGGCATCCCGTGCGACGCCGGCGACATCTTCATCACGACCGGCATCCGGCATTCGATCGACCTCGTCGCGCGAACGCTGCTTACGCCCGGCTCGACTGTGCTGATGGAAGATCCCGGCTATGCGTCGGCCTGGCAGATTTTCACGATGGCTGGTGCGACCGTGATCGACGTGCCGGTCGATCGGGAAGGGATCGACACGGCGTCGCTGGATCGCCATCCCGATGCGCGCGCGGTGTACGTGACGCCCGCCCATCAGGCGCCGCTCGGCGTCACGATGTCGGTGTCGCGCCGGCTCGAACTGCTCGACTGGGCGCAGCGCAACCGGGCATGGATCATCGAGGACGACTACGACGGTGAGTTCAGCTACCAGGCCGCTCCGCTACCGGCGCTGAAATCGCTCGACGCATGCGATCGCGTGATCTACTGCGGTTCATTCAACAAGACGCTGTTCTCGGGGCTGCGCATCGGCTTCATGGTCATGCCGGCGGAACTGCGGCCAATGCTGTCGGCCGTGTGGCACGCGACCGCGCGCTCCGTCGGCGTGGCGCCCCAGCTCGCGCTGGCCCGCTTCATCGCGCACGGCGATTTCGCGAAGCACCTGCGCGCCAGCCGCCACGCGTATCGCCAGCGGCGCGACATCGTGCTCGACCAGTTGGCGAAGCACGCCGGCGGGCGGTACACGGTGTCCGGCGAGCACGCCGGATTTCATTTCGTGCTGTGGCTGCCGCCCGGGGTGGACGACGCATCGTACGTCGCGCAGGCCCACGCGGCCGGCGTCGAATTGCAGACGATCCGCGGATTCTGCCGGAGCGCCGAGTGCGAAGCGGGCGTCGTCGTCGGGTATTCGGCACTGACGACCGCGCACGCGCGGCATGGCGGCCGGATCCTCGGCAAGCTGCTGGCGCAACCCGCATGACCGTCATCGCCGCGTCCCGCGGCGACTCGCTTCCCTCTCCATCGAACCACCCCGCGCGCCGCAAAAACCGCGGCCGCCGCCGTTTCGACCTCGGGAAATCCATGACACAAAGGACGCGATTGTGAACAGGAATGAAAGCAGGCTGAAAGTGCCTCGCAATTAACATCCGCGTCACTCGAACAACATCTATGGGTAACTGGAGGAAGACATGCCGTTTGCACCGAAACACCTCGCCGCCGCACTGGCGATCGCCCTGGGCACTGCCGCCGGCAGCGCCGTCGCGCAGGTTCCGGCCGGGTATCCGGGTAACTACCAGGGCGTGATCGACGCCGCGAAGAAGGAAGGCAAGCTGATCGTCTACTCGACGACCGACACGGGCCTCGTGCGTCCGCTGATCAAGGACTTCGAAAGCGTGTACGGCGTCAAGGTCGAGTACAACGACATGAACAGCACCGAGCTGTACAACCGCTACATCAGCGAGAACGCGGCGAGCAGCACCAGCGCCGACGTGCTGTGGAGCTCGGCGATGGACCTGCAGGTCAAGCTCGTCAACGACGGCCTGATGGCGTCCTACGATTCGCCGGAAAGCCCGAACGTGCCGCAATGGGCGCAATACCAGAAGCAGGCGTACGGCACGACCTTCGAGCCGCTCGCGATCGTCTACAACAAGCGCCTGATCCCCGAGAACGAAGTGCCGACGACGCGCGCGGACCTGATCAAGCTGCTCACCACGCAGGCCGACAAGTTCAAGGGCAAGGTCACGACCTACGACATCGAGAAATCGGGCGTCGGCTTCAACTACCTGACGCAGGACGCGCACGTGAACGAGAAGGTCACGTGGGAACTCGTGAAGGCGATCGGCGCGACCGGCCCGAAGCTGCAGTCGAGCACGGGCGCGATGATGGAGCGGATCTCGTCGGGCGAGAACCTGATCGGCTACAACATCATCGGTTCGTATGCGTACGCGAAGGCGAAGAAGGACAAGTCGATCGGCTATGTGTTTCCGAAGGACTACACGCAGGTCGTGAGCCGCCTCGCGACGATCTCGAAGAAGGCGAAGAACCCGAACGCCGCGAAGCTGTGGGTCGACTACCTGCTGTCGAAGCGCGGCCAGACGCTGATCGCGAACCAGGCGAACCTGTACGCGATCCGCGCGGACGTCACGGGCGAAACGTCGGCGGCGAGCCTGTCGAAGGAGCTCGGCGATTCGCTGAAGCCGATCCAGATCGGCACCGGCCTGCTCGTCTATCTCGACCAGTCGAAGCGCCTTGCCTTCCTGAAGCAATGGCAGCAGGCGATCAAGCGCTGATCCGCTGACAGCGGGCCGCCCGCCGCACATCGCGCGGGCGGCCGCTTCCCCTTACCGACTTCCTAGAGGCGGCCATCCGGATGGCCGCAGGGGCGAACTCATGCTTTCAACCAGCACACGCGGAACGGCGCCGGCCGTTGCGCCCACCACCGGCCAGGGCGGCGCGATTCCCGCGCTGCCGGTCAACCGCCTGCAGCCGCTCGCCGGCATGCTGCGCTGGATCGTCGTCGCGGTACTGACCGTCGCGGTCGCGCTGCCGCTCGGCTTCATCCTGTTCCAGAGCCTGCTGTCCGCGCCGTTCTTCGACGCGAACAAGACGCTCGGCATCGAAGGTTTCCGCTTCATCTTCAGCGATCCCGACTTCTGGTCGGCCGTGAAGAACTCGTTCATCATCGCCGGCGGGATGCTGTTCATCTCGATCCCGCTCGGCGGCATCCTCGCGTTCCTGATGGTGCGCACCGACCTGCCCGGCCGCCGCTGGCTCGAACCGCTGCTGCTCACGCCCGTGTTCGTGTCGCCGATGGTGCTCGCGTTCGGCTATGTGGTCGCGGCCGGCCCGGTCGGCTTCTACTCGGTGTGGTTCAAGGAACTGTTCGGGGTGCAAAACGTGCCCTGGAACGTGTATTCGATCTTCGCGATCACGGTGATCGTCGGCCTCACGCACGTGCCGCACGTGTATCTGTATTCGTCGGCCGCGCTGCGCAACCTCGGCTCGGACGTCGAGGAAGCCGCACGCGTGACGGGCGCCCGCCCGTTCCGCGTCGCGCTCGACGTGAGCCTGCCGATGACGATGCCCGCGCTGCTGTTCGCCGGCGTGCTGGTGTTCTTCCTCGGCTTCGAGGTGTTCGGGCTGCCGCTCGTGCTCGGCGATCCGGAAGGCCACCTCGTGCTCGCGACCTACCTGTACAAGCTGACCAACAAGCTCGGCGTGCCGTCGTATCACCTGATGGCCGCGGTCGCGGTGTGCATCGTCGCGATCACGTTCCCGCTCGTGCTGCTGCAGCGCCGCCTGTTGAAGACCGCGAACCGCTTCGTCACGGTGAAGGGCAAGGCCGGCCGCGCGACGGTGCTGCCGCTCGGCGTATGGCGCTGGGTCGCGCTCGCGATCGTCGCGCTGTGGCTGATGCTGACCGTGATCGTGCCGATCTCGGGCATCGTGCTGCGCGCGTTCGTGACCAACTGGGGCGAAGGCGTCGCGCTCGCCGAGGTGCTGACGCTGGCGAACTTCATCGAGCTGTTCGAGCAGGACAACCTGGTGCGCGCAATCGTCAACACGCTCGGCATCGGCGTGATCGGCGGTGCGCTCGCGGTCGGCTTCTACTCGCTCGTCGCGTTCGCCGGCCACCGCCGCCCCGACTGGGCGACCAAGCTGCTCGACTATCTGGTGCTGCTGCCGCGCGCGGTGCCGGGCCTGCTCGCCGGTCTCGCGTTCCTGTGGATCTTCCTGTTCGTCCCCGGCCTGCGCGAGCTGAAGAACTCGATGTGGAGCATCTGGATCGCGTACACGGTCGTATGGCTCGCGTACGGGATGCGGCTCATCCAGAGCGCGCTGCTGCAGGTCGGCCCCGAACTCGAGGAAGCCGGCCGCAGCGTCGGCGCGACGCGCAGCCGCGTGTCGCTCGACGTGACGCTGCCGCTCGTGCGCTTCGGCCTGCTCGCCGCGTGGCTGCTGATCTTCATGATCTTCGAGCGCGAATACTCGACGGCCGTCTACCTGCTGTCGCCCGGCACCGAAGTGATCGGCGCGCTGCTCGTGTCGCTGTGGGCGACCGGCGCCGTCGACCAGGTCGCCGCGCTTTCTGTCATCAACATCGCGATGGTCGGCGCCGGTCTCGGCGTGGCCCTGCGCTTCGGAGTGAAACTTCATGGATAAGCTCATCGTCGACGATCTGCATCTCAGCTACGGCGCCAATCCGATCCTCAAGGGCGTGTCGTTCGAACTGAAGGCCGGCGAAGTCGTGTGCCTGCTCGGCGCATCGGGCAGCGGCAAGACCACGCTGCTGCGCGCGGTGGCCGGCCTCGAACAGCCGTCCGACGGCCGCATCCAGCTCGACGACCGCGTGTTCTTCGACGGTGCGAAGCGCGTCGACCTGCCCGTCGAGCAGCGCTCGCTCGGCCTCGTGTTCCAGTCGTACGCGCTGTGGCCGCACCGCACCGTCGCCGAGAACGTCGGCTACGGGCTGAAGCTGCGCCGCGTCGCGCCCGCCGAACAGAAGCGCCGCGTGCAGACCGCGCTCGACCAGCTCGGCCTCGGCCATCTCGCGGAACGCTTTCCGCATCAGTTGTCGGGCGGCCAGCAGCAGCGCGTCGCGATCGCGCGCGCGCTCGTCTACAACCCGCCGGTGATCCTGCTCGACGAGCCGCTGTCGAACCTCGACGCGAAGCTGCGCGAGGAAGCGCGCGCGTGGCTGCGCGAGCTGATCGTGTCGCTCGGGCTGTCGGCACTGTGCGTGACGCACGACCAGACCGAGGCGATGGCAATGTCCGACCGCATCCTGCTGCTGCGCAACGGCCGCATCGAGCAGGAAGGCACGCCGGCCGAGCTGTACGGCGCGCCGCGCTCGCTGTACACGGCCGAGTTCATGGGCAGCAACAACCGGATCGACGCACGCGTCGCCGCGATCGACGGCGAATGCGTGACGCTCGCCGGCGACGGCTGGGAAATCCGCGCGATGGCGCGCGACACGTTCGCGCCGGGCCAGGACGCGCAGGCCGTGATCCGCCTCGAGCGCGTGCAGGTCGCCGACGGCCCGGGCGCGAACCGGCTGCAGGCCGACCTCGTCACGTCGATGTATCTCGGCGACCGCTGGGAATACCTGTTCCATTGCGGCGACATGCGACTGCGTGCGTTCGGCCACGTGCCGCGCGCGGCCGGCAAGCACTGGCTCGAATTCCCGACCAACGACTGCTGGGCGTTCGCGAAAGCGGGCTGACCCGAGCGCGGCGGCCCGCGCGCCGCCGCGCCTGCGCGCCGCGCACCGCGCATGTCGCGCCATGCGACGACATGCAGGTCCGGCCGACGTCTTGCGGCGCCCGCCACGGCTCGTTGCGCGCAGCACCTGTTTCACCCAACCCACAAGAACCAAGGAGACACCGTCAATGAAGTCACGCGCAGAACGTTCGATTCGCACAGTAGTCCTCACGAGTTCGGCCGCCGCGGCCTGCATCGCAGCGCCCGCCGCGCACGCGCAGTCGTCCGTCACGATGTACGGGATCATGGATGCCGGCATCGAATACACGAACCACGCGGCGCCGCAGGGCGGCAACTCGTTCAAGCTGAAGTCGGGCAACAAGAACACGTCGCGCTGGGGCTTGCGCGGCGTCGAGGATCTCAGCGGCGGGCTGAAGGCGATCTTCCGCCTCGAAAGCGGGATCGATCTCGCGAACGGCGCCTTCGACGACGGCCCCGACTCGATCTTCGCGCGCCGCGCGACGGTCGGCCTGAAAGGCAAATGGGGCGAGCTGTCGCTCGGCCGCAACTTCACCGTCACCTACGACTACATGCTGCCGTTCGACCCGATGGGTTACGCGCAGAACTACTCGTGGGCGACCTCGTCGATGGCGACGGGCGGCCGCAAGGACGGCCTGTTCACGCGCTCGTCGAATGCGGTGCGCTACGACGGCGAATTCAGCGGCTTCAAGTTCGGCGCGCTGTACGGCTTCGGCAACGTGCCGGGCAGCGTGAAGACCAGCTCGAAATACGATTTCGCGCTCGGCTACGAGACCGGCCCGTTCGCGGCGGTGGTCACGTTCGACCGGCAGAACGGCGCGGCCGACAGCGTCACGCCGGCTGATACGGTCAACTACATCCAGGGCATCCACGCTGGCCTGAGCTACGACTTCGGCAACCTGAAGACGATGGCGGGTTACCGCAATTACAAGCGCACGTTCCGCACGACGGCGGCGAACCAGCTGAGCGATATGGTTTGGGTCGGCGGGTCGTATCAGTTCACGCCGGCGTTCTCGCTGATCGCGGCCGTCTATCACCAGAACATCAAGGGCGGCACCGACGCCGATCCGACGCTCGTGTCGCTGCGTGCGAACTACGCGCTGTCGAAGCGCACGGTGCTGTACGCGGCCGGCGCGTTCGCGATCGCGAAGCACGACCAGAAGGTCGGCGTGTCGCGCGATTTCGCGGGATACGGCACGACGCAGGTTGGTGTAACGGCGGGGATTCAGCAGCGGTTCTGAGCCTGATGCGGCGGGTGGCGACGGGTGAGTTTCACCCGCGGCCGCCCTGCTTTCCCCGCATGCGCGGCGGCATCACGACGGATAGCCGGTTGTCGCTGCGCAGCTCGTTCATCGCGCCGAGCCAGCCCCGCTGCGGTTCGGTCGCCGTTCACTCGCCGCGCATCGTGAACACCGTGCGCACGAGACTGTCTGTATCGCCCCAGTGTTCGCCGACAGCCGACAACCGCACGGTGCGCGTCTCGATCGCCAGCCGCGCAGGCCCGGCCGCGTCGAACACGCCGCGCACGGAGTCCAGCAAACGCGGCAGCGGCACGCTGCCGAGGCCGCTGCCCATCAATTCGATTGCAGTTGCGCGCAGCACCGCGCCCGGCAGCAGCACGTCCGCGCCGCCGATCGAGCCGATCTGCACGAAACGCAGCCGGCGGCCATCGGGCGCCGCCTTCGCCGCGGCAACCAGCAGCGTCTGCGCGCTGGCACCCCACAGATAGTCGAGCACGACATCCACGCCCGCGCGCAAATGCGGTTCGAGCGCACGCGCCAGATGCGCGTCGTCCTGCTGCAGCGACACGACGGCGTCCGCGCCGGCGTTCAGCAAAGCGTCCAGCGCGGCCGCGTTGCGGCCTGTCGCGATCACCTTCGCGGCGCCGAGATGCTTCGCGATCCGCACCGCGAGCCGGCCCGACGTACCCGTTGCGCCGTTGACGAGCACCGTCTCGCCCGCGACGAGCCGCGCGCGTTCGGTCAGCGCGGCCCACGACGACATCCCGGGAATCGCGATCGCCGCGGCCGTGACGTCGTCGAGCCCGTCCGGCAGCGGCACGCACTGCGTGTCGGGCGCGATCGTGCGCTCGGCCATCGCGCCGAACGGCGCGGGGGCGCCGAAGAAATAGACGCGCTGCCCGTCGTCGCGACGGCCCACGCCGTCGACGCCGACGACGAACGGATAACGTCGATCCGACGAGTAATGCGTGCCGGACGCGCGCCCCTGCGCGATCCGGCTCAGCGCGGACGCCGCAACGTCGATCAGACTGTGGCCCGGCATCGCGCGCGGCGGTTCGAATTCCATATGAACGGGGCGCTCGCCGGCGCCCTTCACGACTGCGGCTTTCATGGTGGCTCCTTGAATCGGGGATCTCGATAGACGGTTTCGGCTGACGTCAGCGTGCGTCGAGCCACGCGCGCAGCGCCGGATCACGCACTTCCATCACGTCGAACAGGCCGAGCGCGCGCAGCGCGGGCAACGCATCGATCGCGTCGGCTTCCGCGCGGGCCCGGTCGGCGGGCGTGGCGCCGGGATCGGTCAGCACGCGCGCGTTGACCAGAAACGCGCCGACGGTGCCCTTGCGGATCGTCGTTCCGCCGGCATCGATCCGGTCGGCATGGTCGGGAAGCATCTGTTCGGCTCGCATCGTGTCGTACTCCGGTTGTCATCGATGGACGCAGTGTAGGCGTGCGAAGCCGTCCGATCTCCGGTATAACAGCCATTCGATACCGCTATCCGGCCATGTCCGATCCGCTCCTGCCCGCCCGATTCATCACGTCCGACGACGGCCCGTTCGTCGTCGCCGCCGTCCTGTCGCAACGCGACCCGCGCGTGACCGCGCCGCACTCGCATGCGCGCGGCCAGCTCGTCGGTGCGCTGAGCGGGCTGCTGACGATCGGTCTCGACGACCAGGAGTGGGTCGTGCCGGCGATCCACGCGATCTGGATTCCGCCGCATTGCCGGCATTCGCTGCGCTCGTTCGGGCCGATTTCCGGCTGGTCGGCATTCGTCGCCGAAGCGCGCTGCGCGGAGTTGCCGGATACGCCGCGCGCGATCCGTGCGTCGCCGCTGCTGCGCGAAGCGGTACAGCGCGCCGCGAGCTGGGACGGGTCGGAACTGAATGACGCCCAGACGCGGATCGCCGATGTGATCCTCGATGAAATCGCTGCTTCGGAAGTCGAATCGCTGAGTCTCGCGCGGCCTCGCGACGCACGGCTCGTGCGTATCACCGACGCGCTCGCCACGAACCTCGCGGACAACCGGCGGCTGGAGGAATGGGCCGAATGGGCCGGCATCAGCGCACGAACGATGAGCCGCCGCTTCGTCGCCGAGACGGGGCTGACGTTTGCCCAGTGGCGTCAGCAGGCAAGGCTGCTGCGAGCGCTGGAGAAAATCGCCGACGGCGTGCCGGTGACGACGATCGCGCTCGATCTCGGGTACGACAACGTGAGCGCGTTCATCGACATGTTCCGGCGGGCGCTGGGGACGACGCCGGGGAAGTATTTGGAAGCGGGAACATCAGAAGTCAGGATAACTAGAAGTCAGTCGTAACCCATCCCCAAGGCTTGCGCCTGCGCACTCAATTCCGCCATCACATCCGCGATCGCTTGATCGCATTCTGCCCCGCAACACGTCAGGGCAACGGCGCGGACACGTCGACGAGCCGCCGCACCGCGATATGGGATCGCATTCAATTCAAGCGATGTCAGCCGGTCCCTTTGCGAAACCTTTTGCCAATTCCCCGATTCGTCAGGTAGTGCGTCTGCGTTGCGTGGCATATCTGTCGCCGCCCCTCGCTCAATACGTCGTGTCACCATTCTTTTCCGTCGGTCGGGATCCCCCCTTGAACTGCGCCGCCAACCGCTCCGCACTCCTCGCCAGCAGCGTCGTATCGACCCCGACCGCGACGAACAGCGCACCCGCTTCGAGATACCGCCGCGCCGCCGCTTCATCCGCACTCAGAATCCCCGGCGCCTTGCCGGCCGCCTTGATCGTCCGGATCGCGCCGTCGATCGCCGCCTGCACGTCCGGGTGCCCCGGATTGCCGAGATGCCCGAGATCGGCCGCCAGATCGGCCGGCCCGATGAACACGCCGTCGACGCCGTCGACGCACGCAATCGCGTCGATCGCATCGAGCCCCGCACGCGTCTCGACCTGCACGAGCACGGCCATCTCGTCGTTAGCGCGATGCAGGTAGTCGCCGACGCGATTCCATCGCGACGCGCGCGCCAGCGCGCTGCCGACGCCGCGAATCCCGTGCGGCGGGTAACGCGTCGCGGCAACGGCTGCGCGCGCTTCGTCGGCGCTCTGCACCATCGGCACCAGCAGCGTCTGCGCGCCGAGATCGAGCACCTGCTTGACGATCACCGGATCGTTCCACGGCACGCGCACGACCGGGTGCGACGGATACGGCGCGATCGCCTGCAGTTGCGCGAGGATCGTCGGCACCGTGTTCGGCGCATGCTCGCCGTCGATCAGCAGCCAGTCGAAACCGGCGCCCGCGACGACTTCGGCGCTGTACGGATTCGCGAGCCCGAGCCACAACCCGATCTGCGCGTCGCCGCGCGCGAGCGCGGCCTTGAAGACATTCGAAGGAATCTGCATCGCTCACTCACTCACTCACTCGAAGTAGCACTGGATCGTCCCGAGCGGGCCGTAGTCGACGCTGAACGTGTCGCCCGGCCGCGCCGCGCACGGCCGCGTGAACGAGCCGCCGAGCACGATCTGCCCGGGTTCCAGCGCGACGTCGAAACGCGACAGACGATTCGCGAGCCACGCGACGCCGTTCGCCGGATGGTTCAGCACGCCGGCCGCGACGCCCGTTTCCTCAACCACGCCGTTGCGCGACATGATCGCCGCGACCCAGCGCAGGTCGACGTCGTGCGGCTTCACCGGCCTGCCGCCGATCACGACGCCTGCGTTCGCCGCGTTGTCGGCGATCGTGTCGAACACCTTGCGCGGCCGTTTCGTATCGGGGTCGATCGACTGGCTGCGCGCGTCGATGATCTCGAGCGCGGGCACGACGTAATCGACCGCGTCGTACACGTCGAAGATCGTGCAGTTCGGGCCCGAAAGCCGCTTGCCGAGCACGAACGCAAGTTCGACCTCGACGCGCGGCACGATGAAACGGCCGGTCGGGATCGTGCCGCCGTCCGCGAAGAACATGTCGTCGAGCAGCGCGCCGTAGTCGGGTTCGTCGATCTGCGACGTGTTCTGCATCGCCTTCGATGTGAGGCCGATCTTGTGCCCCTTCAGCGTGCGGCCTTCCGCGAGCTTGAGGGTCACCCACGCGCGCTGGATCGCGTATGCGTCGTCGATCGTGATGTCGGGATGGTCGAGCGAGATCTGGCGGATCTGCTTGCACTCGCGCTCGGCGTCGTGCAGACGCTGCGCGAGCTGGTCGATGATGGCGGTTTCGAGCATGGTCGGATCGGGAATGGGGTCAGCCGGCACGCTTGTAGCGGGCGTGGATGTTGTTGTGCTTGTACGAGCCGCTTTCGCTGAACTCGGTCAGCTCCATCGACAGCGCGAGATAGCGTTTCGCGTACAGCTCGGCGAAATGGGCCTTGATCGCGTCGAACAGCGCGTCGCACGCGGCTTTCTTCGTGTCGTCGCTGCGGCCCGAGCCGATCTTCAGCGTCACGTGGACGAACGCGTCGTCCTCCGTGCCGTCGGCGACGCAGTAGTCCTGCAGTTCGATCGCGCGCGAGCGGATGCCGCCGGTCGGGAACACGCCGCCCTGCGCGATCAGCGTCGCGTTGATCGTGCGCAGCAGCGCGGGAATGCGCGCGTCGTCGCGGATGTTCGCGGTGTATTCGACGACGATGTGGGGCATGGCAAGTCTCCGGTCGGATGTTTGATGCGGGACCGCGGCGTTCAGGGCAGCGGGAAGATCGCGTTGATCTGCCCGGTGCCCGAACTCGCGAAATAGTCGGTGACGATCTCGACGGGTTTGTCGTAGCGGTCCCAGCCGAGCAGGCCGAGCAGCATCGCCGTGTCGTGCATGCCGCCTTCGCCGTGGCAATGCGTGTTGTACTCGGGCAGCATCGCGCAGAAGGTCTTGAAATCGCCCTGCTTCCACAGCTCGACCACGCGCAGGTCGACTTGCCGGAAGAATTCGCGGCTGATCTGGTGAATCGATTCCTCGGGGCTGCCGTTGTCGTTGAAGCGATGCGACAGCGAACCGCTCGCGAGGAACGCGACGTTCGAATCGCTTTTCTCGATCGCTTCGAGCAACGCCTCGCCGAAGCGCCGGCTTTCGTCGAGCGTGTGCCACATGCACCAGCCGGCGATCGACACGACCTTGAAGTGCTGGTCGCCGTTCATGTAGCGCATCGGCACGAGCGTGCCGTATTCGAGTTCGAGGCTGTCGATCTCGTGTGCGCGCGTCGCGACCCCGCGTGCGGTTGCCGTCTCGGCGATCAGCCGGCCGAGCGCCGGGTTGCCTGGATATGCGTACTGCATGTCGCGGATGAAATGCGGCAGCTCGTTGCTCGTGTACGTGCCGGCGAACCGCGCATTGCAGTTCACGTGATAACCCGCGTTGACGAGCCAGTGCACGTCCGACACGACGATCGTGTCGACGCCGAGCGCACGGCAGCGCTCGCCGATCAGTTGATGGCCGCGGATCGCCGCTTCGCGGCAGCCGTGATGCCTGCCGGGCATTTCCGACAGGTACATCGACGGCACGTGCGTGATTTTCGCGGCGAGGGACAGTTTGCCCATCGTTCAAGTCTCCATATCGTTCGTGCTTCCGGCGAAACGACCCGCGCCCGTTACACGCCCCAGCGCGGAATGTGATGCGAACCCATCGAGATGCACACGTTCTTGATCTCCGCGAACACTTCGAAACTGTACTCGCCGCCCTCGCGCCCGGTGCCCGACTCTTTCACGCCGCCGAACGGCTGGCGCAGGTCGCGCACGTTCTGGCTGTTCACGAACACCATCCCGGCCTCGATGCCGCGCGCGAGGCGATGCACCTTGCCGACGTCCTGCGTCCAGATGTACGACGCGAGGCCGTACGACGTGTCGTTCGCGAGCCGCAGCCCTTCTTCCTCGTCCTCGAACGGGATCAGGCACGCGACCGGCCCGAAGATCTCTTCCTGCGCGATGCGCATCCGGTTGTCGACGTCGGCGAACACGGTCGGCCGCACGAAGTTGCCGTTGCGCAGATGGTCGGGCAGGCCCGCCGGCTTGTCCGAACCGCCCGCGACCACGCGCGCGCCCTCCTGCTCGCCGATGCGGATATAGCCCGTCACCTTCTCCCAGTGCTGGCGCGTGATCATCGCGCCGAGCTGCGTGGCCGGATCGGACGGATCGCCGACCACCAGGTTGTTCGCGCGGCGCGAAAATTCCTGCACGAAGCGGTCGTAGATCGTGCGCTGCACGAAGATCCGCGAGCCCGCGGTGCAGCGTTCGCCGTTGATCGAGAAGATCGTGAACAGCGACGCATCGAGTGCACGATCGAAATCCGCGTCGTCGAAAATCAGCACCGGCGACTTGCCGCCGAGTTCCATCGAATACTTCTTGAGGCCCGCGCGCTCCATGATCCGCTTGCCCGTGACCGTGCCGCCGGTGAACGACACCGCACGTACGTCCGGATGCCGCACGAGCGCGTCGCCGGCGGTCGCGCCGTAGCCCTGCACGACGTTCAGCACGCCGGGCGGAATGCCGGCTTCGAGCGCGAGCCGGCCGAGCTGGTCGGCCGTCAGCGGCGACAGCTCCGACATCTTCAGCACGGCCGTGTTGCCGAGTGCGAGGCACGGCGCCGTCTTCCACGTGGCCGTCATGAACGGCACGTTCCACGGCGACACCAGCGCGCACACGCCGACCGGCTGGTACAGCGTGTAGTTCAGCATCTGGTCGTCGACCGGATAGGTGCGCCCGTTCATCTGCACGCACACTTCCGCGAAGAAGTTGAAGTTCTCGGATGCGCGCGGAATCAGCTGCTTGCTCGTCTGCGCGATCGGCAGGCCGGTGTCCTGCGTCTCCAGCGCCGCGAGCATCGGCACGTTCTTCTCGATCAGCTCGCCGAGCTTGCGCATCAGCTTCGCGCGCTCCTTCGCGGGCGTATTCGCCCATTTCGGGAATGCTTCCTTCGCCGCGCGCACGGCCGCGTCGACTTCGGCCTCGCCGGCCGACGCGACGTCGGTGATCACGTCGCCCGTCGCGGGATTCAGCGTCGTGAAGGTCTCGCGGCTCTCGACTTCGCGGCCGTCGATCCAGTGCTTGATGGTCATGGGTTCTCCTTGGGCGACGGGCTCAGCCGGCGCGATAGTAGTCCGCTTCGGCGACGATCGTGTTCACGAGCCGGCCGATCCCTTCGATTTCTGTCACGACCTCGTCGCCCGGCTGCGTGTCCGCCAGCCCCTCGGGCGTGCCGGTCAGGATCAGGTCGCCCGGTGAGAGCGTCATGAAGCTGCTGATGTGCTCGATCAGCGCCGGCACGTCGAAGATCATGTCGCGCGTGCTGCCGCGCTGCGTCTCCCGGCCGTTCACCGTCGTACGCAGCATGAGGCCGCCCGCGTCGCCGATCTCGTCGCGGCTGACGAACCACGGCCCGAGCGGCGTGCAGGTGTCGCGGTTCTTCACGCGCAGGTTCGGGCGGTAGTAGTTCTCGAGATAGTCGCGGATCGCGTAGTCGTTCGCGACCGTATAGCCGGCCACATAGTCGATCGCCTGCGCGCGGCTCACGTTGCGCGCGGGCCGGCCGATCACGACGGCCAGTTCGCACTCGTAGTGCATGTGGGTGGCATCCGCCGGGCGCACGGTGCGCGACCGGTGGCCGATGAACGTGTTCGGCCCCTTCAGGAAGATCAGCGGCTCGCTCGGCGCGTTGAACGCGAGTTCCTTCGCGTGGTCGGCGTAGTTGAGGCCGAGCGCGAACGTCGTGCGCGGCGCGACGGGCGGCAACCATGCGACCGTCTCGTCGGCAACCACGCGCCCCGTGTCGAGGCGGATCGCGCCGTCGCCGGCCGGCTCGGCCGCATGCAGTGCGCCGTTGTAGATCACGCGCGCCGTCTTCATCGTGTCTCCTCAGCAATCAGCGTATGCCGCAGCGTGCCGATGCCGGCCGCGGCGATCTCGATCGCGCTGCCCGCGCGGGCGCGCGGTGCGCCGCCGGCGACGCCGAGCAGCAACACATCGCCCGCGTCGAACGACATGAACGCCGTCACGTCGGCGATCAGTTCGCGCACCGGGCGAATCAGCGTCGAAGTCGACGCCGATGCGGCCACCTCGCCGTCGATCCGCACGGTCAGTGCGAGCGCGTCGACATCGGCCAGTGCCGCAGTCGGCACGATCGCCGGGCCCAGCGGGCAGAAACCGTCGCGACACTTGAAGCGCACGGCCGGACGGTAGTAATCGGGATGCGGCACCGACACGTCGCTCGCGAGCGTGAAACCGTGCACGTAGTCGAGTGCCTGCGCGGCCGGCACGCGCGTGGCGCGCCGGGCGAACACGACGGCCACCGACGCGCCGATCTCCAGCGCGTCGACGCCGGCCGGCACGACGACGGCCGCGCCGTCGGCCGCATGCGTGTTGGCCGGCTTGATGTAAAGGATCGGTGCCTGCGGCGGGCGGCCGTAAGGCGGTGCGTTCACCGCATCGCCTAGCGCGTCGAGCGCTGCGCGCTCATTCAGCAGCGCACCGTAGACGGTACCGATGGCAACCGGCAACGGCGGCGCCGCGGCGGTCGTGCAAGACAGCTCCATGCGTCATTCCCCTGCCGCGCGTCGCGGCGCATCGTCAATAGTTAATATCTTAAGTAAACAATCGGGCGCTGGCAACCTCGATTACCCTGATACGCGAAATTCAGCACCTTCGGCTGTTAAGATTGATACGTCCCCGTCCACTGTCCACCCCGATGAACCGTACGCTCGACCATCGCAACCTGGCCATGCTGCTGCTCGAGGCCCGCGAAACGCTGATGGGCCTGTTCCGCCCCATTCTCAAGGAATTCGCGCTGACCGAACAGCAATGGCGGATCATCCGCGTGCTCGACGGCGAACCGGCGCATGCGCTCGAAGCGGGACAGATCGCGCGGCGCTGCTGCATCCTGAGCCCGAGCCTCACGGGCGTGCTGGAACGGATGGAGCGCGACGGGCTGATCACGCGCACGCGCGCGCAGGAGGATCAGCGCCGGCTGCTGGTCAGCCTGACGCCGCAAAGCAGGAAACTCGTCACGGAAATCGGTCCGCGCATCGACGAGCAATACCGGCAGCTCGAGTCGCGCTTCGGCCAGGACGGCCTAGAAGACATCTACCGCGCGCTCGACCGGCTCATCGAACTCGGCGGCAACGCGTGATGATGGCGCCCGCTCCCGCCAGCCGCGGGAACGGGCGCCGGTGCAGCGCCGGCGGTCAGTGCATCGCGCCGCGCATCAGCTCGGTCACGGCGACGCCGCGCGACGTGCGCATGCATTCCTCGACGTAATCGATGAACGGCAACGGCTCGAAATCGATTTCGTCGCGCACGCGGCTGTTGTCGAACACGCGATCGACCGTCGCGAATTCCGCGCAGCGCTGCAGCGCCCGGCCGATCACGCGCTCGAGTGCCGGATCGGGCCGCCCGAGCACGTCGCGCACCACCAGCGGCAGCTCGGCCGGCGCGCACGCCGCGTAGCGCGGCGCACCCGTCATCCCCGCCGCCTCGTCCATCGCGCGCACGATCTGCGCGACCTGCGGCGCCTCGTCGCCGGCCGACACGTGATAGAGATCGTGCGCGAGCGTCGGCTTGACGGCCAGCAGCATCGTCGCGCGCGCCACGTCGTCCACCGACACGATGTCGATGCGCGTCATCGGCCGCGCGGTGAAGCGGCGCGCGGCATGCGCAAGCCGGAACATCCAGAACGAGTTCGGCGCGGGCCGCGTGCCGAGCACCGTGTGGCCGACGACGTGCGACGGCCGCACGACGACGAGCGGCAGCCCGAGCGCGCGCAGGCGCTGCTCCGTTTCCGCCTTCGCATGCAGGTAGTCCGCCGCGAGCACCGCGCCCGGCAGGCCTTCGCCGTGTTGCGCGACATCGTTCGCCGCGTCGTCCGCCGCGACTTCTTCGTGCACGATGCCGCCGCGCCCCGCATGCGCATAGGCCGTGCCGACGTATACGAAGCGCTGCAGACGCGGCGCCCGTGCGAAGCGTTCGGCGAAGCGCACCGAATCGGCGATGTCCGCCTGCAGGTGCGCGCCGTCGGCCGGCGACGCATGGCCGGCGCAGTGGATCACGTGCGTCGCGCCGGCGAGGCGCGGCGCATCGGCGCCCTGCCATACGTCGCCGAGCGCGCCGACGATCACGTTCGCGTCGGTCAGGCGCGACGCCCAGTACGGCGTCAGTCCCGCGCGCAGCGCCGCTTCGCGCAGCCGCGCGACGGCGTGGCCGCGGTCCTGCGCGCGCACGACGCACACGATGCGTTCGAGCAGCCCTGCATTGACGAGCGCCGTCAGCACGGTACTGCCGATGAAGCCGGTCGCGCCGGTCAGCACCAGCCGCCCGACGTTCGCCGCCGCGACCGGTGCGCTGGCCGGCGACACGAGGCTCGTCCGCCAGTTCAGCGACAACGCGGTTTTCCAGATCAGCACGATAGTCTCCTTCGAAGAGTCGACCGGGCGGCGCGGCGCCCGCGGTTGCGGGCTGTGCACGGCTCACCGGCCGGGCCGGGGCTGACGCGCGCCCCGGCAGTCCCGATCTGGCATACGGCCCGCGATCGCGTCGATCGCACCTCTGGCACGAGGCGGCGGCAGCCGCCGAGGACGGGCGTCCGCGGCACAGGATCGGGAAGTTCCCAGTGTGGGGCCCGATCGCGTGCAAGTCTGTCCCGAAAGTTTCGTGAAAGTGTGCCGATTTGTGCGCGATTGTCGGAGTGTGTCGTTCCGGCCGCGCCGTCAAAACGCTGAAACATCGGGTCGGACCGCATCCCGGCAGTGCCGGATTGCGTCGATCGGCCCGGTTCCGGCGACGGCCCGAGCGCGACAGATCGACGCGCCCCCGGCCATGTCATCCCATGTCTCGAACGTCGCCGATGCGTGCGTCGACACCGCAAGCGCTGATGCCACGTGCGTTTGCGCGCGCCGCCGAAATGTCCGCGGATCGTCAGACGTCGTTTCATCTGAAACCGCAATGGACTCAGTATCGATTTATTGCGGATTATCGCTTGCGTTTCACACCAGTCTATCTAGACTGTTCAAGTCCAAACGGTCAAATTCGTCCTTTTTTCAGGAGACGATCCAATGCGCCTCACCATTCGAATTAATGGCAGCGAATCGGCAACCCGGCAATCCTTCGCGGTACTGTGGGTGGATACCGACGAGGGACTGTGGTCGCGTGAGGCACATCAGGGCATCGATCTTCCGACTTGGGGCAAGGTCCGCGACGTCGAGGGCGCAATGGCGCTCTGCGCGGCCGACGGCGGGAAAGCCGTATGCCAGTTGAAGGGGCTGTCGTTCGGTGCGACGCAGCGCGAACAGGGCCCCGCCGTGCTTGCAGGCAATCACGCGGGCGCGTGGCGGCTGCAGGCCGTCGATCGCTGCACGACCCAGCCGGAATACCGGGAATTCATTTCCGTCGACCGATAGAAAATTTTTTACATATATCGTCTACGGTTTTCGGGTTTATTCCAGTTTCAGAGATAGTCATTTCGATATTCAGAATTAACGGCGCCTCATTCTGGGGCGCTTTTTATTTTCCGCCATTAAAGAAATAACCGAGGGACGGGCAATTGATCGCATCCCGGCGACGGCTGCGATCAACCGGTAGCGGATGCCGCACGCCCGGATCGATACGGCGCCCAACGCCCCGTCACTCAGCGTCTGCGGCGGCGCCGAAAAATCCGCTCGCGCCCCTCCTTTCCAGCCCCCTTTTCAGCGCTTTGCCGGTCGGCCGCAGCCGCCTTTTCACGGGGCCGGAACATACTTTCCCCACACGGCGTTTACTCATTTATTACAATCGCATTATTCAGACTGACCAGCCGCCGTCCGGCGGCCCGACCCGGCCATTGCATGAGCGTGAAAAAGAAGACCCACCCCGCCGATCCGTACTCGGCCGCGACGAAGAATCCGATGCTCGCGTCGCGCCTGCCGATGTGGCGCTCGAAACTGGTCGTGATCGTCGTGTTCCTCGCGTTCGCCGCGCTGCTCGCGCGCGCCTTCTGGGTGCAGGTCGCGAACCAGGATTTCTACGTCGGCCAGGGCCAGAAGCGCTACCAGCGCACGATCGAGCTCGACGCGATGCGCGGGCGCATCGTCGACCGCAACGGCGCGATGCTCGCGGTCAGCCTGTCGACCTATGAAATCTGGGCGAACCCGAAACAGGTCGCCGATACCGACTATCCGCAGATCGCGAAGCTGCTCGACCTGCCGCTCGTCGAGGTCAAGCGGCGCCTCGGCAACGACAAGACGTTCGTGCTGCTCAAGCGGCAGGTCGACGCGGACACCGCGGGCCGGCTCGACAAGCTCGCGATCGACGGCATCACGCAGATCGCCGATTCGAAGCGCTTCTACCCGGAAGGCGAATCGGCCGCGCACGTGGTCGGCTTCACGAACGTCGAAGACAAGGGCCAGGAAGGCGTCGAACTCGCGGCGAACGCGCGCCTGTCCGGCACGTCCGGGCAGCGCGAGGTGATCCGCGACCGGCTCGGCCGCATCGTGTCGGACACGCGCCCGCTCGTTCCCGCGCAGCACGGCGCGACGATCGAGCTGACGATCGACCGCCGGATCCAGCAGCTCGCGTTCAGCCAGCTCAAGGCGGCCGTGATCGAAAACAACGCGATCGCCGGCAGCGTCGTCGTGCTCGATGCGCAGAACGGCGAGATCCTCGCGCTCGCGAACTACCCGACCTTCGACCCGAACGACCGCGCGCGCCTCACGGGCCAGCAGTTGCGCAACCGCGCGGTGATCGACACGTTCGAACCCGGCTCGACGATCAAGCCGCTCGTCGTCGCGCTGTCGATCGACGAGCGCAAGGTCACGCCGAACACGATCATCAACACGTCGCCTGGCACCTACAAGATCGGCCCGGCCGTGATCCACGACACGTCGAACCACGGGTCGCTGACGGTATCGCAGGCACTGCAGAAGTCGAGCAACGTCGCGCTCGCGAAGCTCGCGCTGAACCTGCCCGCCGAAACGATCTGGAACAAGTACCAGGAATACGGGATCGGTCGCGCGCCCGAGCTGACGTTCCCGGGCGTCGCATCGGGCCGGCTGCGCGGCTACAAGCGCTGGCGGCCGATCGAGCAGGCGACGATGGCGTACGGCTACGGGCTGTCGATGTCGCTGCTGCAGATCGCGCAGACGTATACGGCCTATGCGGGCGACGGCACGCTGCACCCGGTGTCGCTGCTGAAGAACGGCACCGACCAGCAGACGATCGACGCGCATCGCGGCCACCGCGTGACGTCGCCGCAAACGGCCGCGTCGATCCGCTCGATGCTCGAGATGGCGGTCGGCGAAGGCGGCACGGGGCGCCGCGCGCGCGTCGACGGCTACCGGATCGGCGGCAAGACGGGTACCGCGCGCAAGCAGGTCGGCGCGACCTATGCGAAGGGCAAGTACCGCGCGCTGTTCGCGGGGATGGCACCGATGAGCAATCCGCGCCTGATCGTCGCGGTGATGATCGACGAGCCGCGCGGCAAGGGCTACTACGGCGGCACGGTGGCCGGCCCGGTGTTCGCGTCGGTCACGAGCGGCTCGCTGCAGCTGCTCGGCGTGCCGCCCGATGCGCCGGTCGAACCGGAGAAGCCGCAGCCGGCCAAGGCGGTTGCACCGCAGAAGACGGTCGAGGCGCCGAAGGCGGCGGCTCAACCGAAAACGGCTGCCGCGCAGAAAGCCGCCGCACCGTTGAAGACAGCCGCACAGCCCGGCACGACCGTGCCGACGAAGGCGGCGGCAAGCTGAAGCCGCTAGGCGGGCGATGCGGCATGCCGCACCGCCCGCGCTCCAACTCCGTCCCCCGCTTTCATCCCACTTTCCAGGAGCGCCCCGCATCACTTAAGCGTTCCGGCTGCACACTCCTGCAATTCTTTCGCGCTGCGGGCGGTCTTGCCCGCGCACCGTCAATGCGCCGCCGCCGCTACCGGCTTCACCATCCTGCCGAGCACATGCTCGGTCATCCCGCGCGCGAGTTCGGTCTCGCCCATGAACACGGTGCCGATGCCCTCGCTCGACAGCAGCGCGGCCTCGTCGCCGCTGTTCGTGCACAGCACGACCTCGAGCGTCGGGTTGAGCGTGCGCGAAATCTCGACGATCTGCCGCACGTCGAACACGTCCGGCAGCGTGACGACCAGCATCCCGGCGCGCGCGATATGCGCCTGCACGAGCACGATCGGCTCGATCGCGTCGCCGGACACGGCCGCGATGCCGTCGGCACGCAGCTTCTCGACGAGCTCGCGGTTCTGCTCGACGACGACATACGCGATCCCGCGCTCGTCCAGCGCATGCGCGATCCGCGTGCCGACCTTGCCGTAACCGACGATCACGACCTGCCCGGTCAGGTGCGTCTGCGGCGTCGACATCGGCAACGCGGCGAGCGGATCGTCGCGCGCCTCGAGCTTGCGCGCGAACGCCGAATGCTTGCGGATCCACGCGAGCGCCGGATCGATCATCGCGAACAGCAGCGTGTTCATCGCGATCGAGATCAGCGCGACCGCCAGAATCAGGCTCTGCCCCTCGGCCGACAGCAACCCGAGCGCGCGGCCGAGCCCCGCGAGGATGAACGAGAATTCGCCGATCTGCGCGAGGCCCGCGCCGACCGTCAGCGCAGTATTCAGCGGATAGCGGAACGCGATCACGAGCGCGACCGCCGCGAGCGTCTTGCCGACCAGCACGATCGCCGCGACCTCGATCACGTGCAGCGGCTCCTCGATCAGCACCTTCGGGTCGAACAGCATCCCGACCGAGATGAAGAACAGCACCGAGAACGCGTCGCGCAGCGGCAGCGTCTCGTCGGCCGCGCGACGGCTGAATTCCGACTCGCGCATCATCATCCCGGCGAAGAACGCGCCGAGCGCGAACGACACGTCGAACAGCTTCGCCGCGCCGAACGCGATGCCGACCGCGGCCGCGATCATGCACAGCGTGAACAGCTCGCGCGAGCCCGTGCGCGCGACGAGCCACAAAATGCGCGGGAATACGCGCTTGCCGACCACGAGCATCAGCGCGATGAACGCCGCGACCTTCAGCATCGTCACGCCGAGCGTGCCCCACACGCTGCCGCCGGCCGCCTGCACGTCGCCGGGCGGCGTGCCGCCGAGCAGCCCCGCGACGGGCGGCAGCAGCACGAGCACCAGCACCATCACGAGATCCTCGACGACGAGCCAGCCGACCGCGATGCGCCCGTTGACCGTCTCGACGAGCCCGCGCCCTTCGAGCGCGCGCAGCAGCACGACGGTACTCGCGACCGACAGCGCAAGCCCGAACACGAGCGCCGCACCGAGGCTCCAGCCCCATGTGAGCGCGAGCCCGCCGCCTAGCAGCGTCGCGACGGTAATCTGCACGACGGCGCCCGGCAGCGCGATCTTGCGCACCGCGAGCAGGTCGCCGAGCGAGAAATGCAGGCCGACGCCGAACATCAGCAGCATCACGCCGACTTCGGCGAGCTGCTGCGCGAGCGACAGGTCGCCGACGAAACCGGGCGTGCCGGGGCCGATCACGATCCCGGCGAGCAGATAGCCGACGAGCGGCGGCATTTTCAGCAGCGACGCGAGGTAACCGAAGATCATCGCGAGACCGAAACCGGCCGCGAGCAACGCAATCAGGCTGACGTCATGGGGCATCCCCCCTCCCAAGTTCTTGTAACTATTTAGTAAGGTTCAAGATTGGAAGGATAAGGGATGAGGCGGAACAATGGCGCGCCGCCGTGAAAATTTCACGTGGTGGCGCGCCTTTGCGGGGTGCAACCCCGGCGAAACGACAGGCGCCGCGCGGGCTCGGCGGCGCCTTGAAGCGGTTCGGACAGGCGGGGCGTCGCCCCGCCGCCCCGTCAGCGCGACGCTTGCGGGAACCGCGCGCCCGGCGGCGGTTCGGGGCGGGTCGACGGCACGCTCTTGCGCACCTTCGCGACCTGCGCGGCCGTCACCGGCGCGCCCGTGTTGCCCCAGCTCGTGCGCACGAAGTTCGACACGTCCGCGACTTCCTGGTCCGACAGGCGCCAGCCGAACGGCGGCATCGTGAAGGTCGACGGCGCGGTGTGCGTGCCCTGCAGCGCACTGCCCTCCAGCACGACGTGGATCAGCGACGTCGGATCGCCGCCCTGCACGACCGGGTTGCCGGCGAGCGCCGGGAACACGCGCGTGTAGCCGTGGCCGTCGCTGCGGTGGCACGCCATGCAGTTGTCGCGATAGACGGCCGCGCCCGGTTTGCTCGCGTCGCCGGTCTGCAAGGCCTTTGCGGCAGCCGCGTCGTACACGTGCGGCTGCTCGCCCTGCACGCGCGGCGGCAGCGTCTTCAGGTAGCGCGCGATCGCATTCAGGTCGTCGTCGGTCATGTGCTGCATGCTGTGGCCGACCACGTCCGTCATCCCGCCGAACGCGGCCGTGCGCAGCGTGCGGCCGGTCTTCAGGAACTGCACGATCTCGGCTTCGGTCCACGTGCCGAGCCCGGTGCGCGGCTCGCCGCGCAGGCTGGTCGGCACCCAGCCGTCGATCGCCGCGCCGCCGGCCAGGAAGTCCGGGCCGTCCGCGTCGGTCAGCCCGCGCTCCTGCATCGTCGGCGCGCGCGGCGTGTGGCATGCGCCGCAGTGGCCGAGACCCTGCACGAGATACGCGCCGCGTGCGGCCACCGGGTCGGTATACGGCGCCGCGTCGAACGGCTTCGGCGACGGCGCGAACATCTTGCGCCAGATCCCGAGCGGCCAGCGCATCGACAGCGGCCACACGATGTCGACCGCGCGGTTCTCGTGCTCGACGGGCGCGACGCCGTGCATGAAGTACGCGTACAGCGCCTTCATGTCGTCGTCGGTGAGGCGCGCATACGACGGGAACGGCATGGCCGGATACATCGTGTCGCCGTTCTTGCGCACGCCCTCGCGCACCGCGCGGGTGAAGTTCTCGAACGTCCAGCCGCCAAGTCCGGTTTTCGGGTCCGGCGTGATGTTCGTCGAATAGATTGCGCCGATCGGCGTGTCGAACTTCAGTCCGCCCGCGAACGGCTTGCCGCCGCTCGCGGTGTGGCACGCGATGCAGTCTCCCGCGCGGGCCAGGTATTCGCCGCGCTTGACGAGGTCCGCGTCGGCGGATCGGGCCGCGGGCGCGGCCGCCGGGCCCGAAGCCGCCGCGGGCGCGACCGCCGGTTGCGCGAAAGCCGCGGTGCCCGCGAAGCCGAACGCGGCCCAGGCCGCGCCGGCCGCCAGCGCGCGCCGCACCGGGGAAAGGCCGCGCGCGGCGTTGTGGTTCATCGTCCTCTTCATGCGGTCACCAGCGGGGCGGGATTTTTCAGGTATTGCTCGCGGATCGCGCGTGCCGACCAGTAGGCCAGCGCCGCGATGATGCCGGTCGGGTTGTAGCCGATGCCCTGCGGCAGCGCCGACGCGCCCATCACGAACACGTTGTGCACGTCCCAGCACTGCAGGTAGCGGTTCAGCACGCTCGTCTTCGGGTCGGTGCCCATGATCGCGCCGCCGACGAGGTGGGTCGTCTGGTACGCGCGCGAATCGAAGTGCTTGCCGAACTCGCGCGTCGACACGCCGATCGCCTTCGGCCCCATCGCCTCCGCGATCTTCTTCATCTGCCCGGTCACGTACTGCGCCATCCTGATGTCGTTGTCCTTCCAGTCGAAGGTCATCCGCAAGAGCGGCTGGCCGTACGAATCGCGATAGGTCGGATCGAGGTCGAGATACACGTCGCGGTACGACATGTTCGTGCCGTGCGCGTCCATCGAGATCGTGTGTGCGTAGTAATCCTTGACGGATTTCTTCCACGCCGAACCCCACTGCGGCGTGCCGGGCGGCGTTGCGATGCCGCTGATCGGCTTCGCGCCGGCCTGGTTCACCCACAGCGGCGAGCCGCCGACGAAGCCGAGCGGGCCGTGGTCGAAGTTGTCCGCGTTGAAGTCGTCCACCGCGACGCCGTTGCCGCCCGCGCCGATGAACGGGTTCGTGTAGGTGTCCTTGTCGAAGAATGCCTTGATCGTCGACAGGTTCTGGTACGCGAAATTGCGGCCCACGACGCCCTCGCCGGAGATCGGGTCGTACGGCTTGCCGATGCCCGACAGCAGCAGCAGGTGCACGTTGTGGTACTGGAACGCAGCGACGATCACGAGATCGGCCGGCTGGTGCACTTCGCGTCCGGCCGGGTCGATGTAGGTGACGCCCGTCGCGCGTTTCTTCGTGTCGTCGAGGTCGACGCGCAGCACGTGGCACTTCGAACGCAGCTCGAAGTTCGGCGCCTGCTTCAGCGCGGGCAGGATGTTCAGGTTCGGCGACGCCTTCGAGTACATGTAGCACGCGTAGCCGCTGCAGTAGCCGCAGAAGTTGCACGGGCCCATCTGCACGCCGTACGGGTTCGTGTACGGGCCCGACGTGTTCGCCGACGGCAGCCGGTACGGATGCAGGCCGAGCGACTGCGCCGCATCGAAGAAGCGCTGCGCCGAATAGGTATTGAGCTGCGCGGGCAACGGGAAGTTGTTGCTGCGGTTCGCCTCGAACACGTTGCCGTCGCCGACCACCTTGCCGCCGACCTTGTACGCCTGCCCCGACGTGCCGAACACCTTCTCGGCGAAATCGAAATGCGGCTCGAGCTCGTCGTAGCTGACACCCGTATCCTGGATCGTCATCCCTGCGGGGATGAACTTCTTGCCGTAGCGCTCTTCATAGTGGCTGCGCAGGCGCAGTTCTTCCGGCGTGATCCGGAAGTGCACGCCCGACCAGTGCAGCCCCGCGCCGCCGACGCCCTCGCCCGGCAGGAACGCGGCGAGCTGCCGGTACGGCAGCGCGGTGTCCTGCACGCCGTGGCGGATCGATACGGTCGTCTTCGACAGGTCCACGAACAGCTTCTTGCGGACGTTGTAGGTCAGCTCGTCGATCGTATTCGGATACGCGCCGTCCGGATAGGTGTCGCGATACTCGCCGCGCTCGAGCGCGACGACCTTCAGGCCCGCTTCGGTCAGTTCCTTCGCGAGAATCGCGCCGGTCCAGCCGAAGCCGACGATCACCGCATCGACATGCGGTTTTTTCTCTGCGGCCATCAGCTGCGCTCCCCGTTGATCGAGACGGGGCCGTACGGATAGGGCTTGCCGTTCTGGTTGACGAAATCCATGAAGTCCGCGCGCGCGCCCGGAAAGCCGATCATCTTCCACGCGGCCATGTCGTGATTGCCGCCGTGAACCGGATCGCAGAAGTAGCCTTCGCGCGTGTTCTGCAGCAGTTGGCCGAAGAACACGCCGGGCGGCACGTCGTCGATCTGCGCGCCGCCCTTCTCCAGCGCGCCGAGCACGGTGTCGCGCGTCGGCGCGTCGAGATCCGCGAACGCGTTGCCGTGGGCCTTTTCGCAATAGCGGTTGACGGCCGCGATGCCGAGCCGGTAGATGTCGCGCGGCACGAGCTTCAACTGGTAGCCGAGCTCGGGCACACCCTGCTGGAACGGCCCCTGCATGTACCACGTCGCGCCGTGCGCATACGGCGTCTCCATCTGGCGGTCGATGAATTCGGGCACGCCCGATTCGAGCGCGCCGGGGCCTTCGGCATCGGCCGGAATCAGCCGGTCGACGGCAGCCTGGACGAACGCCCACTCCTTCGCATCGAAGAAGGTCGGCTTGTACGGGGCGCGTTCGGCGCTGGCGGAAGCGGCGGGCGCGTTGCCGGCCGTCGTCGCGGATGGCGACGACGCGCGCAGGTCGCAGCCGGCGACCGACGCGATCGGCACGAGCGCGACCGACGTGCGCAGGAAACGGCGGCGCGAGTTGGGTTTGTCAGGTGGCGTGGACATGGTCGGATGTTGATCGTTGGGGATCGGGGGCCGGACGCGCGCATTCCGCATGCGGCGGGTCCGGCACGGCAGCCATGCCGCATGCGGCTGGCCGTCCTGTTCATTCGTGTGTTGCGAACAACCTCGATGCGGGCGCCGGCCGCGCAATGCGCGACGGCGCCTTCATGCAGCCGCGTGCGTTGCCGGTTCCTCCGGCGGCGCGGATCGACCTCTTCGCGGGCCTGATCGTCGGACAAATACCGGCCTGTCGGCCTGGCTCTGCCCGCCATCGCCATGACCGTGATTCAACCTGGACGCCGCGTTTGCCGCAGCAAGCGCGACGCGCACTGGCCCTCTTTCGGGTCCGGCGACGAGTGCCGCGAATTATATATGGAACCGGTTCCATTGCTAGATGGTTCGATGCAATTCAATGCATCGAAAATTGCAACAATTGAAAAATCCGGAACCCGGAATGCGCAAGGATGGCGCGCTCGCCGGCCGAGCCGCACGCCGGGCAGGCGATCGGCCTGCGTCGGGCGGAGCCGACGGCTGTCTCTTTCCAGCCACGCGGCGCAACGCGCCGGTGCCGGTTTGCACCGCGGTCTGGTAGCCTCCGCGTCTCATGAATACACAGAAGAACAAACCGCTGGCGCCCGACGCGATCAGCATCAGCAAATACCTGAGCTACCTGCTGCGCCACGAACCGCAGGCGATCGGACTGCAACTCGACCCGGAAGGCTGGGCCGGCATCGACGAACTAATTGCCTGCGCCGCCCGCCACGGGCGCCAACTCGATCGCGCGACGATCGAAACCGTCTGCGCGACCAGCGACAAGCAGCGCTTCGCCCTCTCCGACGATGGCCAACGCATCCGCGCGGTACAAGGCCATTCGACATCCGTCGTGCAACGCCGGTATCCGGCCGCGCAGCCGCCCGAGCGCCTCTATCACGGCACCGCGACGCGCTTCCTGGATTCGATTCGGGCGCAAGGGCTGAAACCCGGCGCCCGTCATCACGTGCATCTGTCGCCGGACATCCGGACTGCATTGGCCGTCGGCACACGCTACGGCGTGCCTGCGATTCTCGAAGTCGATGCGCAGCGCATGCACCGGCAAGGCCATACGTTCTTCGTCGCCGAAAACGGCGTATGGCTGACCGATGCCGTGCCGGCCGAATATCTCACGCAGATCGACACGCCGGCGCGCTGAGCCGTACGCCGTTCACCACGGCCAGAACATCGACGCGAGGGATAGCGCAAGCGCCGCGCAAAGCGGCGAGTAATACAGCGTGTCCATCCGCGCGAAACGCGACCCGCGAACCCGCTTGAAGAAGCCGACATAGCGGAAATCGCCGACGGCCCGCACCGCGAAGATCAATGCGAGCGCAACGACCGCGAACGCGATCGTGCCGGGATACGTGTTCCGCCCCAACCAGCCGGCACGCGCGGCGACCACGCATGCGCCGGCCAGCAGCGCCGCCGCGATGGCAAACGTGCCGACGGCGGTCGGCCGCAGCAGCGGCATGCCGTCCTGTTCCGGAATGGCCGCACGCTTGCCGAGCCGCCCGCCAAACGCCCAGTAGGCGTGAACGAGCGCGATCGCGCAAAGCGTCGGCACGCTGAAATACGCGCCGGTCATGTCGGTAAATGTCCTCGTCTCGTTGTCTCGTCGTTTTGCCGGAAGATTCCGGCACGCGGCCCCGGCCCGCGACACGCAAGACGATACCGAAACCCGGCAGTGCGCGCATTGCGACGTCCGGTCGCAACCCGCCACAGTGCGTGCTGCGGTGCAATGCGCACGCATCATCGTGCCGGCCGCCCGCTTGACTTCCCTCAACGCACTACTACGCTGGTATTCCAGTACTGCAGTCGGCATGCCCCTGCGCAACCGGCCGCACGCGCATCGTTCGCCGCGCGGCGCACATGCACGACAACGATAACGAAGGCCATGGAGGCGACTCATGCTGATCGGTGTGCCGAAGGAGATCAAGAACCACGAATACCGCGTCGGCCTCACGCCGGCCGGCGCGCGCGAACTCACGCGGCACGGCCATGCCGTGCTCGTCCAGCACGGCGCGGGCACGGCGATCGGCCTGCTCGACAACGACTACACAGCCGCGGGCGCATCGCTGTGCGACGGTGCCGACGAAATCTTCGCGCGCGCCGACATGATCATCAAGGTCAAGGAGCCGCAGCCGGCCGAATGCGCGATGCTGCGGCGCGGCCAGATTCTCTATACCTACCTGCATCTCGCGCCCGATCCCGAACAGGCGGCCGCGCTCGTGAAGTCCGGCGCCGTCTGCATCGCGTATGAAACCGTCACGGCGCCCGGCGGCGGCCTGCCGCTGCTCGCGCCGATGAGCGAGGTGGCGGGACGCATGTCGATCCAGGTCGCGGCGACCCACCTCGAGAGCCCGCGCGGCGGCCGCGGCGTGCTGATGGCCGGCGTGCCCGGCGTGCCGGCCGCGCATGTCGTCGTGCTCGGCGCGGGCGTGGTGGGAACCGGTGCGCTGCAGATGGCGGTCGGCCTCGGCGCGCGCGTCACCGTGCTCGACAACAACGTGAACCGCTTGCGTCAGCTCGACCTCGTCTTCGCCAACCGGATCACGACCGTCTGCTCGAATGCGCATACGATCGACGAAGCCGTGCGCGAAGCCGACGTCGTGATCGGCGCGGTGCTCGTGCCCGGTGCATCGGCGCCGCGGCTCGTCACGCGCGACATGATCGCGACGATGCGCACGGGCGCCGTCGTCGTCGATGTCGCGATCGACCAGGGCGGCTGCTTCGAGACATCGCATGCGACAACGCATGCGGACCCGACCTTCGTCGTCGACGGCGTCGTGCACTACTGCGTCGCGAACATGCCCGGCGCGGTCGCGCGCACGTCGACCTTCGCGCTGAACAACGCGACGCTCGGGCATGCGCTTGCGCTCGCCGACAAGGGCTGGAAGCAGGCGATGACCGACGATCCGCACCTGCGCGCGGGCCTGAACGTCTGCAACGGACACATCACGTACGAAGCGGTCGCGCTGGCGCTCGGCCTGCCTTATGTGCCGGCCGCCGGCGTGCTGGCATGACATGAACGCACGGCTGGCAGCACGCGTTGCCAGCCGTCTTCACGCGCCCTTCGACCGGCTCCGCTTCGACCCGCCGCCCCCACCCATCGTGCGCGCGAGCAGCGGCCGCAGTTGCGCGAGCGTGCGCGTGTTGAGCACGTCCGGCCGCGTGAGCCAGCCGCGTCGCGCCTGATCGACGCCGTACGCGAGGTTGTCGAGTTCGTCCGCGCTGCACGCATCCGAGCCGATCGCGACCGGCACGCCGGCCTTCGCGGCCTCGCGGCACCAGATGTCCGGCAGGTCGAACCGCCGCGGCTGCGCATCGAGTTCGACGAAGCAGCCGCGCGCCGCGGCCTGCGCGATCACGCGCGCCACGTCGAGCTCGCATGCGTCGCGCTCGCCGAGCAGGCGGCCGGTCGGGTGCGCGAGTATCGTGAAATGCGGATGGTCCATCGCGCGCAGCATGCGGTCGGTCTGCGCGGCGCGCGACAGGTCGAAGCCGTCGCGTACCGCGCCGACGACCAGATCGAGCCGGCCGAGCATCGCGTCGGGCATGTCGAGACTGCCGTCCTCGAGAATGCCGGCTTCCACGCCCTTGAGCAGCACGAAATCGTCGAACGACGCATTGATGCGATCGATCTCGTCGAGCTGCCGCGCGAGCCACTCGAAGGTGTTGCGGCCGCCGCCGGCAGGCGGTGCGCGGTCGGTGACGGCCAGGTACGCGAGCCCGCGTGCGCGCGCCGCGTCGGCCATCGCACGCAGGCCGTCGCGGCCGGCCGACGCGTTCGTATGCGCATGCAGGTCGCCGTGGATCTGCTTGCGCTCGACCAGCGCCGGCAGCGTGCCCGCGCGCGATGCGTCGATCTCGCCGCGATTCTCGCGCAGTTCGGGCGGCACGACGTGCAGCCCGATTGCATCGTAGACCGACGCCTCCGTCGTGCCGGCAATCCGCTCGTCGCCGCGAAACACGCCGTATTCGTTGATCTTCAACCCGCCGGCCTGCGCGATCCTGCGCAGCGCGATGTTGTGCGCCTTCGATCCGGTGAAGTAGACGAGCGCCGCGCCGAACGCATCGGCGTCGACGACGCGCAGGTCGACCTGCAACCCGCTGTCGAGCACGACGCTCGACTTCGTCTTGCCGTGCGCGAGCACGCGCGCCACCTTGTCATAGCCGACGAACGCGTCGGCGACCGCAACCGGATCGCGTGCAGTGGCGAGAATGTCGAGATCGCCGACCGTCTCGCGGCGGCGGCGAAAACTGCCGGCCGGCACGACCTTGCCGACGCCTGCCACCGCGCGCAGGCGTTCGAGCAACGGCGTCAGCGCTTGCTCGGCAGCCGGCAGCAGGAAACGCTGCGGTTCGCGCTGCAGGCGATCGTCGATCGCTTCGAGCAGATGCGCTTCGGTTTTCGCGCCGAAGCCCGGCAACTCGCGCACGTGCCCGCTCTTCGCTTCGACGCGTAGCTGTTCGAGCGAATCGACGTGCAGTGCGTCATGCAGCGCCTTCACGCGTTTCGCGCCGAGCCCCGGTACGTCGAGCAGCTCGACGATCGCGCCCGGCAGCGCGTGGCGCAGTGTTTGCTGCAGTTCGCAGGTGCCGGTCGCGGCGATCTCGCGCAGCTTCGACGCGAGATCGGCCCCGATCGACGGAATCTTCCCGAGATCGTCGCCGTTCGCGATCATCGTCGGAATATCGCGCCCGTAGTCGGCAACCGTCCGTGCGGCGTTGCGGTAGGCACGCACGCGGAACGGATTGGCGCCCTGGATTTCGAGCATGTCCGCGATCTCGGCGAACACGGCCGCGCACTCGGCATTGTGGATCGGCATGATCGGCGTGGCTCCCTTCCACGTGGATGGCGCCGCACGCGTGCGCGACGGCGTCTGCCCGCCCGGCGCCGCATGTCGACGCCACCGGGCGCCCGTTCGTCATCCTACGCCGGCCGCGCAGCGCGTGCAGCGCGTGCAGCGCGTGCAGCACGAAAACGGGATCGGGATTGCGACCACGACCGCGACGTCAGAGCGATGCGCGCGGTGTCGTCGCGTAGCGTCGCTCGTAGACCGACTGGCAGTGCGTGCAGCGCTCGGCGGTCGGGCGCGCGAGCAGGCGCTCATAGTCGACCGGTGCATCGCAATCGATGCATTCGCCGTAGCTGCCGTCGCGCATCCGCAGTTGTGCGCGTCCGATCGCACGCAGTTCGGTCAGCTTCATGCCGATCAACGCATGATCGACGTCGACGAACAGATCCGCGTTCGCCTCGTCGCCCTCGTCCGGCGACGCGCCGGCAAGATCTGCATAGGATTCCGACGCGCGCTGGTCTTCGCTCGTGCGGATCTCCGCACGCAGCGTCTGCTCGCTCTCTTTCAGCCGCTGTTGCAGCATCTGCCGTTGTTGTTGGTCGAGCGCCATGGCCGTCTCTCCTGTTCCGGGTTCCGCGCGGAAAGTGTGGCGCGCGGTGTCGCGCCGGTGCGCGGCGGATAGACACGACCGGCGCCGCCGCGCCCGGATATGCGCCCGGACGCATGCAGCGCCGGATGCATTCGACGCAGGATAAACCCATTGAACACGCGTGTGTTGACCGGAATCAGCGCGGCGCTCGCCGCATGCTTGCGGAAACTGGGGACGGACGCGAAAACGCGCCATCGCCGGATTCGTCTGATGCAAACGCCGCGAAGGATCGCTCGATCCGCAGCGCAACATGACGTCATCGCACGTCAGGCATCGGCACGAACGATATCGAGCAACGCACGCGCCGAGCGCTGCCAGCTGTAACGCTGCGCATGCTCGCGGCCCATCGTGCGCAGCCGCGCACGCAGTTCCGGATCGTCCATCACGCGCGCGATCGACGCCGCGATATCCGGCGGCGAATACGCATCGCAGAACAATGCCGCTCCGCTGCAGACTTCCGGGAGTGCGCCCTCGTGCGACACGACGACGGGGCAGCCGCACCGCATCGCCTCGAGCGGCGGCAGCCCGAACCCTTCGTACAACGATGGAAAGACGAAGCAGCCGGCATGCTCGTACAGCGCCTTCAGTTCGCCGTCGGTCACGTAGCCGGCCCACGTGATGCACGGGTCGTCTTCGCGCAAGCCGGCCGCCCGTGCGCCGAAGATCTTCGCATTGGCGCCGCCCGCGATCACGAAGCGCAACGTCGGATGCGACTCGCGCATCAGCGCGATCGCGGCAAGCGCGCGCACGAGATTCTTGCCGGGCGCGAGCGACCCGACGAACAGCACGTAGCGGTCCGTCTCCAGATTCAGCCGCGACAGCACGCCGGGGTCGGCGTCGATCCGGTCGATATGATCGACTGCGCCCGGCACGACCGACAGGCGTGCGGGCGGCACGCCAAGCCGCGCGGCCAGCCGCGCCCGCGAAAAATGCGAGACCGTCACGATATGGCGCGCGCGCCGCTTCAGGATCGAGAACGCAAAGCGATACCACAGCCGGAACGCGAGCGAATAACCGGCCGGCAGATCGAAAATCGCCGCATCGTGAATCATCAGCAGTTGATCGCGCTTCGCCAGCGGCCCGATGTTGCACAGGCTCAGCAAGGTCCGGCCGCGCGTCGTGCGCGGCAGCGTCCATTGTTCCCAGAGCGCGCCGTGGCGGCGACCGGAAGTCTGCGACCGCGCGCCGACCGGCAATGCCGCCGGATCGTGATCGGACGGCACGACCAGCGCCGGCGCATCGTCGGCGTTCGCGATGCGCGCGAGCTCGGCCGTCAGTTCGTATGCCACCCGCTGAACGCCCGTCATGCGCTGCGCAGTGAATTTTCCGTTGATTGCGAGGCCGCGCAACCGCGCGGTGTGCGCGGCTGCGACGACGCCCCGTTTCGCGCGCGCTTCCTGCAATACCGGTGCGCCTCGCTCCCGAATCGACGTTGACATGATCGTGACTGTTCCGATGGCTGCGGCGCGATTGCGCCGCCGGACACCCCGTTGCGCGGGATGCTGCTGTGCCGTCAGTGTGTCCGCCGCCTGCGATCCGGTCGGTACGTTCGACCGCACAACGCACCGCTTTCCGGACGATTCGCGATCCTCAGAAAGCGTTGCGCCCGATGAAGCCGCGCACGACCGTCAACAGGATGATCTTCATGTCGAACCAGAAGCTCCAGTTCTGCATGTAGAACAGATCGAACTTCACGCGCGCGGCCATCGCCTCGACCTTGCGCGTCTCGCCGCGATAGCCGTTCACCTGTGCCCATCCGGTGATGCCGGGCCGCACGCGGTAGCGGTACATGTAGCAGTCGATCAGCTGCCGGTAGAAGTCGTCGTGCTCGATCGCATGCGGACGCGGCCCGACGACCGACATCTGCCCGAACAGCACGTTGAAGAACTGCGGCAGCTCGTCAAGCGACGTGCGCCGCAGGAACGCGCCGACGCGCGTGATGCGCGAATCGTTGCGCGACGCCTGCCGCAGGACGCCCGGCTGCACGCGATGCACGCGCATCGTCCTGAACTTCAGGATGTCGAACTCGCGACCGTCGACACCCTTGCGGCGCTGCCTGAACAGCACGGGCCCCGGCGATGACAGCTTGACCGCGATCGCCAGCATCGACAGCAGCGGCAGCAACGGAATCAGCACGCCGAACGCGAACAGCCGGTCGAACGCGAACTTCGCCCACAGCTCCGGCGCGGAGCGCGGCGTGGTCGCGAGATTGATCGCCGGCATGCCGAGCACGTCGGTTGCCGAGCGATCGACGACGGCCATCTGCCGCACGTCGGGCAACAGCCGCAACTCGACGAATTCGTCGCGCAGCTCGCGCACGATGCGCTGGATCCGCCATTCGTGCGACATCGGCAGCGTGAGCCACACCTCGTCGATCGCGCCGCCGCGAATCATGTCGCGCAACGCATTCCAGTCGTCGATCACTGGCACGCCGCCGATGCCGCCGGCGGCGGCCGGCGCATCGTCGTCGAATACGCAGGCCGCGACGAACGGGCCATTCGATGCAAGCTGCATCCGCTCGATCGCGACGCGCCCGTACGCGGTTGCGCCGACAACGGCGACACGGCGCTGCCGCGCGCGCGGGTCGTCACGCGTCAGCGCGAGCGCCAGCAGCGCGGCGCGGCCGAGCAGCAGCGCCGCGTCGCCGGACAGCACCGTGCGCACGATCCAGCGTGTCGTGACCGTGCCGCCGCGGTTCATGATCCACATCGCGGCCGCCACCGTCAGCACGCTCGCGCAGACGACGGCCACCATCGTTTGCGTCAGTACGTGCGTGCCGCCATGCGGCGCCACGCCGCCGCGCACGGTGCGCAGGTAACGCGGCAGCAGCGCCACGGTCAACACGCACAGCAGCGCGATCGCACCGCGCTGTGCATCGGACAGCTCGCGCCACGCAAGGCCCGACGCCGCCTGCGCAGCGAGCGCCCCCGCCAGCACGAGCAAGACGTCGGCCGCCGCGATCGCGGCACGCCGCATCGTAGTCGTTCCACCGGACCTCGACTGCATCGTCACGCACCGTGTGCCGGGAAACCGCAACGTACCTCCTGGATGCGGGGGCGCACCGGAGTCGACCGCGCATTCCCGCGCGTGCCGAGCAAGCGGCGATAGTCGGCACGAATCAGGTCGTAGCATTCGCACGCGTGATGTTCGAGGCCGTCGCGGTCGAGCACCGTGATGCGGCCGCGGCGCTGCCGGATCAGCCCGGCTTCCTGCAGGTTGCCGGCCGCTTCCGTCACGCCTTCGCGCCGCACGCCGAGCATGTTCGCGATCGTTTGCTGCGTGACGGCCAGCTCGTCGCCGTCGATCCGGTCGTGCGCCAGCAGCAGCCAGCGGCTGAGCTGCTCGCTGACCGAGTGATGCCGGTTGCACAGCGCGCTGCGTGAGATCTGCGCCATCGCCGCCTGGCAGTAGTTGAGCAGCAGACGGTAAGTCTCGGGCGACCGCTCGAATTCGGCGCGCATCACGCAGGTCGGTACGCGATAGGCCATGCCGCCGATGCGCACCTCGACCCGGTTCGACGCGGCGACACCGCCGACCAGCGTGCCAAGCCCGACCACGCCCTCGCGGCCGACCACCGCCACCTCGACCATCGCACCGTCCTCCATCAGGTGCTGCACCGACATCATTGCCGTCGTCGGGAAATGCAGATGGCGCATCGGCTCGCCGACCCGGTCGAGCATGCCGGCCTTGATCCTGACCAGTTCGAGGTGCGGTGCGATGGTGCGGATGCTGTCCTCCGGGAGGGCATCGAGGATGGCATTCGCCGAGTAGCTCAAGTGAAGATGAAGCATGTCTGTATCCCTTTTATGTCCGCGCCGCGTGCAGCCGCATGCACGGAACTCGTTATCGCCATGCGTGCCCGGACGCTCACAGCGGTTGCGGCCCACAACCCTGAATCCGGCTGCCCATCGGCTTGTCACTTCCGGATTGAGTCGACCGTCCCGTTTCGACACGCCAGCCCGAATAAGCGATTTACGTGCCAATACCCGTCCGTCCTTAATATATGAATCACATTCGATTTAGATCGACCGAATAACCCGCCTAAAACGGAAAAAAGCGTCTCATTTCCGGACACTCTTCCGCGCGACGGACACCGTTCCGCATTCGACTGATCAATTTGCGCACCGGATCGGAGCCGCCGCAGCGGTGCCATGAGGCTTGCCGGTCATATACTTACAGCAGATTTTCAATTGTTTCCGTGATGTGCCGGACAGCACGCGCCAGCGCTGCCCCGCTTCACACGGTCGTTTGAAACTGTCTCAAATTTGAATCGGCACACTAATTCCAGGCTCTGTCCGATACCGCACATATCGCATGCAAGCCATTGATTCTTAGAGAAAGTCGCGCAATCCCCGTTTATTTGTCAAATAATGTTCAATGCTCGCGCGGCAATTTCCCTGTACGATGCGTGGCGTCGGCCGATTGATTCCCGATCGACATTGAATGATCGACCAATCTGTCATTCCAATCTCGGATGATTAATTTCATGACGAATGAATCATTAAATCCGGATAACGTTTGCGCCCAATCAAAATCGTCAAATTTGGTGAAATGACGCAATGTGAAATTGGTTGAATTCAATTGCGTGCTAGCCTTTGCGCAGCATCGTCATTCGAATTTCGATGAACACAAGTCCGCACGAGCGTGCGAAATTCCCTTTTCGGGAGTATCGCCGCGACAGTGCGCGACCGCCACCCTACGAGGATGCGCCGTGACTCACCAGGCCCCCGACGTCGTCGCGCACGCGAACGGCATGATCGAGCTTTCCCACAGCTTCGATGCGAACCGGTTTCTCGCGGCCATCGACCGCGACGAGCTCGCCACGCTGGTCCCCCACCTTCAACTCGTTCACCTGGAATCGGGGCAGGTGCTGTGCGAACCCGGCGAAATGCTCGCAGCCGTCTACCTGCCCGTCACGACGGCGATCTCGCTGCAGTACGTGTCGTCCGGCGGCATGACGCTGGAAGTCGCGGAAATCGGCAGCGAAAGCGTGGTCTGCGACGACGTGATCGGCGGCAGCGGCCGGATGCCGTGCCGTGCCGTCGCCTGCCGCGACGGCTTCGTCTACCGGCTCGACCGTCGCGTGTTCGCGGCCGCGTTCGACGCATCTCCGGTGATCCGCCATCTCGTGTTCGTCTGCGTGCGGCTCTTGATGGCGCAGGTATCGCAGATCACGTTCTGCAGCCGTCATCACGTGCTCAAACATCAGTTATGCAGATGGTTCCTGCTGGCGTACGACCGTACGCGCAGCATCGAGATCCAGGTGACGCACAGCATGCTGGCACAGATGCTCGGCGTGCGGCGGGAAACGGTCACCGATGCCGCCGGCGAAATCCAGAAGCTCGGCCTGATCCGGCAATACCGGAGTTCGATCGAGCTGGCCGACCTCGACGGCCTCGAGAAGATGTCGTGCGGCTGCCGCGCGATCGTGCGCGACGAGATGAAACGCATCCTGTCGGCCGATTCGGGCGTGCCGGCCGCATCGCGTGCCTGATTGCCGCGCCGATTCGTGCGACGCCTGCATGCGGGGTTAGCGGTTTGTAGGGTGGCGAACAGAACGCCGGGCGTGCGAATGGTCTACTGATGCCGGACTGCCGGGGGGATGTCAGCGCAATGTGCGCGTCCGCCCCAGCGGACGACACCACGCACGCCGGAGCCGCACGTGAAAAACGAAATCAGAACCATCCTCAAGCACGTCGCCCACCTCGAAGCCGCGATCGATTCGATCGGCGACGGGGACGACCTCTACGAAGCGGGCCTCTCCTCGCTCGACACGATCCAGTTGATGCTCGCGATCGAGAAGCAGTTCAACGTCGAGATTCCCGACGAGATGCTGAACCGCAACCTGTTCCGCAGCATCGACGCGCTCGCGGACACGATCGCCACGCTGCAACGCACCGAGCATTCCGCATGAGCGCGCTGCTTCCCGAACTCGCGGCCGACAGCGAATCGCATCGGCTCGACGAGGCCGCGCACGCCGTCGCGCAGATCGCCGCGCAGCACGCGGATGCGGTCGACCGGGACGCGCGCTGCCCCGTCGAGGCGATCGAGGCGATGCGCGCGCGCCGGCTGCTGGGCGCGATGGTGCCGACCCATCTCGGCGGCGCTGGCGCGTCGCTGGAAGACATCGCGTCGGCCTGCTCGATCCTCGGCCAGGCCTGCGCATCGTCGGCGATGGTGTTCGCGATGCACCAGATCCAGGTCGCCTGCATCGTCGACCACGCCGTCGACCAGGGCTGGCACAAGCTGTTCCTGCAGCAGCTCGTGCGCCACCAGTGGCTGCTCGCGTCGGCCACGTCGGAAGACGGCGTCGGCGGCAACCTGCGCGCGAGCCAGTGCGCGCTCGAAACCGACGGCAGCGAATTCCGGCTGCGCAAATCCGCGCCGACGATCTCGTACGGCGACTATGCGGACGGCATCCTCGCGACCGCGCGACGCGACGCGGACGCGCCGGCTTCCGAACAGGTGCTCGTCACGCTGCTGCGCGACGGCTATACGCTCGCGCGCCGCGGCGAATGGGACACGCTCGGAATGCGCGGCACCTGCAGCAACGGCTTCGTGCTCGACGCACAGGGTGCTGCCGTTCAATGCCTGCCGGTGCCGTTCGCGAAGATCGCAGAGGAAACGATGGTGCCTGTCTCGCACATTCTGTGGGCCGCGGTCTGGATCGGCGTGGCCGGCGACGCGTTCCATCGCGCGCACCAGTTCTTCCGCGCGCAGGCACGCCAGACCGATGGCGCGCCGTCGCCCGCGTCGCGGCGCATCGCCGAATCGCTCGAGCTGATGCAGGCGATGCAGGCCCGTGTCGACAACGTGCTGCGGCTTCATGCGAATACGTCGTCCCGCTCGTGGTCGGCCGGCATGGCCTGGGCCGCCGAGATCAACACGCTGAAGACCTACGTGTCGTCGACCGCGCTGGAAGTCGCGCAACAGGCGATGATGATCTGCGGGATGGCCGGCTACAAGCAAGGCACGCCGTTCAGCATCGGCCGCCACATTCGCGACCTGCACGCGGCGCCGCTGATGATCAGCAACGACCGCATTGCCGCCAACACTGCGAGCCTGCTGCTCGCGCTGCGTCCTGCGACGCTGGAGAAACATTCGTGAACGATCGCCTCGCCGTGCCCTCCGCCGCCTCCTCTCCCGCCGACGCGCCGCTCGACCGCGCGGGCGTCAACCCGCTGCGCGATGCGCTGATCGACGCGGGCCTGCTGGTCTCGACCGGCATCCAGGGCCTGTTCGGCCGCAGCGAACGGTTCGAGCGCGTCGTCGAAGCGCTCGACGCGTTCGTCACCCGCCTCGGTGCGGATCAACAGGCCGAAGTGCTGCGCTTCCCGCCGGCGATGAGCCGCACCGAATTCGAGCGCAGCGAATACATGAAGAGCTTCCCGCAGCTCGCGGGCAGCGTGCATGCGTTCTGCGGCGACGAGCAGCAGCACCAGCGCCTGTTGCAATGCCTCGATCGCGGCGACGACTGGACGGAAAACCAGAAGCCGACCTACGTCGTGATGACGCCGGCCGCGTGCTACCCGGTCTATCCGGTCGTCGCACGCGCGGGTGCGCTGCCCGGCGACGGCCGGATCGTCGACGTGTTCTCGTACTGCTTCCGCCACGAGCCGTCGCTCGATCCGACCCGCATGCAGTTGTTCCGGATGCGCGAATACGTGCGAATCGGCACGCCCGAACAGATCGTCGCGTTCCGCGAGACGTGGATCGAGCGCGGCACGCGGATGATCGACGCGCTGCGCCTGCCGAACGCGATCGATCTCGCGAACGACCCGTTCTTCGGGCGCGGCGGCAAGATCGTCGCGAACAGCCAGCGCGAGCAGAACCTGAAGTTCGAGCTGCTGATCCCGATCGAGCACGACGACCGCCAGACCGCGTGCCTGAGCTTCAACTACCACATGGACCATTTCGGGCTGCTGTGGGACATCCGCACCGCGACGGGCGACGTCGCACATACGGGCTGCGTCGGCTTCGGCCTCGAACGGCTCACGCTCGCGCTGTTCCGCCACCACGGCTTCGACATCGACGCGTGGCCGCGCGACGTCCGCGACGTGCTGTGGGGCACGCCATGAGGTTCGTTTCCCGCGACGGCGAAGACGCGTCGTTCGACGACGTGCGCCACCGTGCGCGCCACTACCGGCCGCACGCGCTGCACAGTCAGGAGATGGTCTGGAAGCAGACCAACTGCTACGTCGACATGTGGCTCGAGGTGCTCCGGTGGTGGGGCTTCAACCCGTACGCGGCGCTGCCGTTTACGATCGCGCTCGATTTCGAGGGCGACCAGTTCACGTTCTTCAAGTTTCCGCACGACGAACTGGAGCGGCTCTACGGAATCGTCGTGCAGGAGCACTCGATCTACGAGCCGCTCGACCAGCACATCGAAACGCAGGTCGCGCGCGGTCACCTGATGATCGTCGAGGTCGACGCGTGGTTCCTGCCCGACACGCGCGGCAGCAGCTACCGTACGCAGCACACGAAGACGACGATCGGCATCGACGCGATCGACCGCGCGAAGCACCAGATCGGCTATTTCCACAACAGCGGCTATTACGTGGCCGAGGATTTCGACTACAACGGGCTCGTCGGCGGCAGTTCGCCGATGACGCTGCCGCCGTATGTCGAAATCGCGAAGCGGCGCTTTGCGCCGCTCGACGAGCGCGCGCTGTGCGACGCGTCGCTCGCCGCGCTGCAGCGCCACCTGCGGCGCCTGCCGGTCGTCGATCCGATCGCGGCATTCCGGCGGCAGTTGCAGACCGATGCGAAGACGCTCGCCGATGCGCCGCTCGAACACTTCCACGCGTACTCGTTCAATTCGGTGCGGCAGCTCGGCGCGAATTTCGAACTGTTCGGCCATTACGCGCGCTGGCTGCAGGCCAGCGGCTGCGTCGGGCCGTTCGCCGAGATCCGCGCCGCGTGCGACCGCATCGCGTCCGAAGCGATGGTGCTGGAGTTCCGGCTCGCGCGCGCCTGCGCACGCGGCAAGGAAGAACGCGGCGATTCGACGCTCGAAGCGATCGGGGCCGCCTACGTCGACCTCGTCGCCTGCGCGCGGCAGATCGGCTCGCCGCCGCGGCACGTGGCGCCCGCGACGCCTGCGACGCCTGCGCGCAGCGACGCGGCGCCCGTGCCGGCCATGCGGTGACGCGCGCGCGTGCCCTGCCCGCGTGGTCGATGCTGGCGACGGCAGCGGGCGCCGCGCGGGAACCGCGCGATCTTCCGGCCGACGGCGACGGCTGGATCGCGGCGCCGGTGCCCGGCACGGTCGCGCAGGCGCTCGCGCTGGCCGGCCGGCTCGCCGAAGCGGCATCGCTCGACGAACGCGATCACTGGTACCGGATCGAGCTGCGCGGTCGCGGGCCGCGCGTGCTGCGCTTTCACGGCCTCGCGACGCTCGCGCAGGCGTGGCTCGACGACACGCCGATCCTCCGCTCCGACAGCATGTTCGTCGCGCACGACGTTCCCGTATCGCTCGACGGCACGCACCGGCTGACGCTCTGCTTCCGCGCGCTCGCGCCGCACCTGCGCGACGCACGCGCGCCGCGCCGTGCGCGCTGGCGCACGCGGCTCGCGGAGCCGGCGGCGCTGCGCACGGTCCGCACGTCGCTGTTCGGACACATGCCCGGCTGGTTTCCGCCGTACGTGCCGGCCGGCCCGTGGCGCGCCGTCGACGTACTCGATCCGGCCGACGGCTTCGTTCCGGTCGACTGCGACCTGCGTGCGCGCGTCGAAGGCGACACGGGCTGGCTCGATGCCGAACTGACATTTGCCGCGCCGCTGCCCGACGCGCTCGCGGCGCGACTGTCGTGCGGCGAACACCAAGCGACGCTCGAACGCGCCGGCGCCGACCGGCTGCGCGCAAGCGTCGCGGTGCCCAACGTGCGCCGCTGGTGGCCGCATACGCATGGCGAGCCGGCACTCTACGAGATCGCGCTGCATATCGGCGACGAACGGCGGCCGCTCGGCTCGACCGGCTTCCGCACGATCGAGATCGATGCCGGCGCCGACGGCAAGGGATTCGGGCTGCGCATCAACGGCGTGCCCGTGTTCGCGCGCGGCGCATGCTGGAGCAGCGCCGCGCCGCTCGCTCTGCACGCGGACGACGCGACCTACGGCCGCCTGCTCGAGCTCGCACGCGATGCCGGCTTCAACATGATCCGCGTCGGCGGCACGATGACCTACGAGGCCGACGCATTCCATGCGTGGTGCGACCGGCTCGGGCTGCTGGTCTGGCAGGACTTCATGTTCGCGAACTTCGACCATGCGCTCGACGATCCCGCGTTCGCGGACAACGTCGACCGTGAAGCCGATCAATTCCTTGCGCGCCACGGCGCGTCGCCGTCGCTCGCGGTGCTGTGCGGCGGCAGCGAGATCGCGCAACAGGCGGCGATGTCGGGGCTCGGGCCGAAGCAGCGCTTCCTCGAGCTGACCGCCGAGCGGCTGGCCGGCCATGCGGCGGCGCGCCGGCCCGACGTCCCGTACGTACCCGATTCGCCCGACGGCGGCGTGCTGCCGTTCGCGCCGCGCGAGCGCGTATCGCACTACTACGGCGTCGGTGCGTACCTGCGCCCGCTCGACGATGCGCGCCGCGCGGACGTGCGCTTCGCGAGCGAATGCCTCGCGTTCGCGAACGTGCCGTGCGATGCGACGCTCGCCAGCCTCGGCTGGCCCGGCGTGCACGAGCCGCGCTGGAAGGCGGCCGTGCCGCGCGACCCCGGCACGTCGTGGGATTTCGAGGACATTCGCGACCACTATCTGCAAACGCTGTACGACGTCGTGCCGGACCGGCTGCGGCGCGAGGATCCGGCACGTTACTTCGAGCTGTCGAGGGCCGCGATCGCGGACGTGATGCGCGACACGTTCTCCGAATGGCGGCGCACCGGCTCGCGCTGCGCCGGCGCGCTCGTGTGGCAGTTCCAGGATGTCATGCCGGGTGCCGGATGGGGTGTGATCGACGCCGCGCACCGGCCGAAATCGGCGTGGTATGCGCTGCGCCAGGTGCTGCAGCCCGTGCAGGTGCTGCTCGTCGACGAAGGCTTGAACGGGCTCGACGTGCATGTGGTCAACGAGCGTCCGGCGCCGCTGTCGGCGGCCGTCGAACTGGTCGCGCTGCGCGACGGCCGCACGCCGGTCGCGCGGGCCGGCTGCCCGGTACGGATCGCCGCGCACGACACGATACGGATCGGCTCGGCCGAGCTGCTCGGACGGTTCTTCGACTGGACCTATGCGTACCGTTTCGGGCCCTGCGAACACGACACCGTCGTCGCGACGCTGCGCGCCGACGACGGCACGCTGCTGTCGCAGGCGTTCCATTTCCCGTTCCGCACGCATCCGGCCGTGCTGGCGCGCCGCGAACTCGGGATCGAAGCGTGCGTGTCGCGCACCGGCGATACGTGGCACGTCGACATCGACACGCGGCACGTCGCGCGCCACGTGCAGATCGACGCGCCGGGTTTCATGCCGCGCGACGACTGGTTTCATCTCGCGCCGGGCACGCCGGCGCGCGTCGCGCTCGTTCCGCTGGAAACTGCCGGGAAGATTCAGGATGCAGACGGCGGGCCGCCTGCCGTGGAAATCCGCGCGGTAAACGCTGCGCGAACGGTGCGCGCCACGCCGGCCGGTTGACGAACGCTCGCGGGCTCGATGCACCGCGAGCGTCCCGTTTCGAACGTCAGTCGGACGAACCCGTGCCGCGCGGCCGCTCGATCCCGTACGCTTCCATCCAGCGATACAGCGTCGCGCGCGACACGCCAAGCTCGCGCGCCGAAGCCGCGACGCGCCCGCGCGTGCGCAGCAACGCGGTTTCGATCGCCTCGCGCTCGATCGACTTGCGGATGTCGGCCACGGACGGCGACGCCGCATCGAGACAGTATTCGAGCTCGAGATCCCGCGCTGTGATCAGGCGCCCTTCGGTCATCACGACCGCGCGGCGCACGCGGTTGATCAGTTCGCGGACATTGCCGGGCCAGTCGTGCTTGTAGAGTGCGGTGATCGCGTCCGTCGAGAAGCCGCGCACGCGATGACGCGCATCGCCGCGGAAGCGTTCGAGCATGTGGTGCGCGAGCAATTCGATGTCCTTGCCGCGCGCGCGCAGCGGCGGCTGGTCGATGCGCATCACGCACAGGCGGTGGAACAGGTCCGCGCGAAAACGCCCTTCCTCCATCGCGCCGCGCAGGTCGACGTGCGTCGCCGATACGATCCTGACATCGACCGGCACCGGATCGCTGCCGCCGAGGCGATGGATCGAGCGCTCCTGCAGAAAACGCAGCAGGCTCGCCTGGCTCTCGTGCGGCAGGTCGCCGATCTCGTCGAGCAGCAGCGTGCCGCCGTTCGCGGCCTCGACATAGCCGATCTTGCGCGCGTTCGCGCCGGTAAACGCGCCGCGTTCATAACCGAACAGTTCCGATTGCAGCAGATGCGGCGGAATCGCGCCGCAGTTGACCGCGACGAACGGGCCGTTGCGCCGCTCCGAATGACGATGGATCGCGACGGCCGTCAGCTCCTTGCCGGTCCCCGTTTCGCCGAACACGAACACCGGTGCGTCGGTGCGCGCGAAGCGCCGCACCGTGTCGAACAGCCGCAGCATCGCGCTGCAGGTGCCGACGATGCCTTTCTCGTCCGATTCGAGCTGTTCGCGGTCGCGCGCGAACAGGCACTCCATGCCGTAAGCATGGCCGACCGTATCGGCGATCCGCTGGTGCGACGCGGGCAACGTGACGTAGTCGAAGCAATAGTCGCGCAACAGCGCGCGCACGTTCGGGGAAGCGGTCTGGCCGACGTCGACGAGCGCGACCCACACGACGTCGCGCATCGATGCACAGGTCGACGCGATGCTGCCGATCGCATCGGCATGACCGCCGCTCAGGTCGAGAATGCCGCAGGTGATTTCGCCGGGCGTGTTGCGCAGCTCGTTCGCATGCTCGACGATCGACACCTTCCAGTCGCGTCGGGCCAGTTCCTTTCGCAGCATGACGGACGGCGACTGCGTCCAGTAAATCAGCGGACGCTGCCCGTTACCGCTTCCCCCGCCGGCGCTCTTATCGCGCGTTATTGGCATATTCATAACGAACCATCACTTTCTCCACTCCGCGAACCGTTCGCGTGCGCTGCGGCCGGCGGCGCATGGCCGCCTGTCCGCGCTGCGTTTCCGCAGCTTTGGCGAAGATCGAAACTGCACACGGCGAGAGCCCCGGAGGTCGAGCCGGATGTCATCCGGCCTCGTTGTCATCGAACTCGAAGAGAACGCGCGGCCGCGGGAGCCACGACGTTCCGGCTTTGATGCGACGCGCCGTCTGGCGGGGCACGTCGGCAAACGGCAAATCCGTCCGCAGGTGCGTCGCGTCATACACGACAGTCGCGCCCGATGCCGAACCGGATGACCGCCAACCCGCTCCCGGAATGACCGCCGCATTTCATCCGTTCGTGAATCTACACCCCGTTTCGAGATGGCCGTGTTACCAAAAGATAAACATGATTCAGCCCATTACGCCACCGGTCGGCCCGCACAACACACCTTTGACCACTGAAATTTGATTATCTATGACTATTCCCGTCAATCAGTGGCAAATCCCACTTTTCGGCAAGATCGCTACGTCCATTGCCCGCGATTTTCTCCGAAATCCCGGAATAAATCCGGACGTCCCGCTCGGCGAGTCGATAATCGCGGCGCGCATGCCCCGCCGGCACCGCACGGCGAACGCACGCGCCCGAGTCGTCCGTTACAGCGTCGTAACCAAACGCCGGCGCCGCCGGTCAGGTCCGCAGTGCCGCCTCGCGTTGCCGGGCCTGCCGATCGTGCAGGCTGCCACGGGCCGAAACGTCGTCGCCCGGCGTGAAACCGGCGGTGCCGGCCATCTCCTCCTGCAATGCAGCATAACCATCCATCACGAAGCGCGTGAGCTCGCCGCGGAAACGCGCCGAACCGAAGCATTCTGCATTTGCGCGGCACGCGTGCGGATCGAACGAACCGCGCGGCAATGCTTCGAAGCGGGCCAGCGCGTCGACCAGCGCGTCGACCGTCTGCGCGCGGTAGAACAGGCCCGTTGCACCGGCGCACGGCCACGCGCGCACCGACTCGCGCACACCGCCCTTCCCGTAAGCGATCACGGGCGTGCCGCACGCCTGCGCCTCGACCGGCGAAATGCCGAAATCCTCTTCCGCCGCGAACACGAACGCGCGTGCGCGCTGCAGGTGGTCGTGCAGCACGTCGAACGGCTGGTAGCCGAGCAGCGTGACGTTCGGCCCGGCAAGCGCGCGGATCTTCGCCATTTCAGGCCCGTCGCCGATCACGACGAGACGGCGCTCCGGCGTACGCGAAAACGCGTCGACGATCAGGTCGATCCGCTTGTACGGCACGAGCCGCGACGCGGTCAGGTAGAACGCGTCCTTGTCCGTGCGCAGCGACAGATGGTCGACGTCGACCGGCGGATAGATCACCGTCGCCTCGCGCCGGTAGGTCTTGCGGATGCGGCGCGCGATGAAGTGCGAATTCGCGGCCACGCGGTCGACGCCGTTCGCCGAGCGCGCATCCCAGTTGCGGATGTAATGCAGCAGCGCCCGCGCGATTGCCGATTTCGGCCCGCGCGCGAGCCCCGCCTCGTTCAGGTACTGGTGCTGCAGATCCCACGCATAGCGCACCGGCGAATGCACGTAGCTGGCGTGGAACTGGTCCGGGCCGCTCAGCACGCCCTTCGCGACCGCATACGAGCTCGACAGCACGATGTCGTATTCCGACAGGTCGAACTGTTCGATCGCAAGCGGAAACAACGGCAGATAGCCGCGGTAGCGCTTGCGCGCGAACGGCAGCTTCTGGATGAAGGACGTGCGCACCGCGCGGCCGCGCAGGCAGTCCCGATCCTCGAGGAAATCGACGAGGCTGTAGATATCGGCCTGCGGAAAGCAGTCGATCATGTGGGCCAGCACGCGTTCGGCGCCGCCAGGCACGACCAGCCAGTCGTGAACGATCGCAATCTTCAAGTACTGCCCCTGGTTCTTCATTCACGTTCGATGTCGGCAGACCGCGCAGTGCGGCCGCCGTGACGTGCCAATTATCGGAAAGCCTCGGCACGGCCGATGTGTGCTACCGCACATTGCGCCGCTGTCGGCGCGCGCATTGCCGTGCAGCATGCCGGCCGCGCGAAACCGCAGCGTGAGTGCGCTTTCGAACAGACCGGCGCGCGCGGCATCCGCATCATGACCATTGCCGCACCGCACGGAACGAACGCGTCCGTGCGGTACAGCGTGCAGAAGGCTTCACGCGAGGACCGCATCATGGAATGGCATTGTTGTGAATTCGAACATCTGAGCGCCGTCGATCTCTATGCAATCCTGCGCGCGCGCAACGCCGTGCTGGTGGTCGAGGACGCACACACGCATCTCGACATCGACGGCAAGGACGCCGGCGCACTGCACGTGTATGCAAGCGTGCGCAACGGCGACACGGCGGAAGTCGCGGCCTACGCGCGCATCCTGCCCGGCGACGACATCGATCCGGATGTCGTGATCGACAAGGTACTGACCAGCGAGGCGTGTCGCGACGGCGATACGCTCGAACGCCTGATCGAACGCGCGCTGACCGCCGCGCTGGCCGCATGGCCGGACGCGGCGCTCCGCACGCACGTTCCCGCGCCGCGCCAGGCGTTCTACAAACGCTTCGGATTCCGCAAGGCGTACGGCCCGTATCTCGAACAGGGCGCACCGTTCGTCGGCATGATCCGGCCGGCCGATCGCGCCGCCGGTGCGCTGCGTCAACTGCTGTCCCGGGCCGTTTCGACGCCCCGGCCCCGAAACGAAGACGTGCTCGCCGACGGCCGCGCGCACAACCGGCTGCCCGCCGATACCGGAGCCAATCGATGACCCGCACCCTTCGCCCGGTTCCCGAACCCGACCTGCCGCGCATCCTGCCGGTCATCCTTGCCGGCGGCTCGGGCACGCGCCTCTGGCCGCTGTCGCGCGAGCAGTTTCCGAAACAGCTGATCGAGCTGACCTCGAACGAATCGCCGCTGTCGGCGACGGCGCGCCGCCTGAACGGCATCGCGAACGCGTCGCTCGGCGACACGCTGCTGCTGGTGTGCGGCGAACAGCATCGCATCATGAGTGCCGCGCAAGTGGCCGACCGTGCGGCGCCGGCGCGCATCCTGCTCGAGCCGGCCGCACGCAACACGGCACCGGCGCTCACGCTCGCCGCGCTCGACGCGAGCGCGCTCGCGGACGATCCCGTGCTCGCGGTGATGCCGGCCGATCACGTGATCGCCGATGTCGGCGCATTCCAGGACACCATCGCGCGCGCGGCGCGTTACGCGCAGGAAGGCGCGATCGTCACGCTCGGCGTGCTGCCGCGCCGTGCGGAAACGGGCTACGGCTATATCCAGGTCGGCGAGCCGCGCACCGGCCGCCACGGCGGACAAGGCGGCTATTCGATCGGGCGCTTCGTCGAGAAACCCGACGCGACGCTCGCCGAACGCTACCTGCAGTCGGGCGACTACTGGTGGAACAGCGGGATTTTCGTCACGCGCGCGTCGGTCTGGCTGAAGGCGATCCGCGCACTGGCGCCCGCGATCCATGCAGCCTGCGAAGCGGCGTGGCGCGCGGGCGTCGCCGAGGATCCGTTCTTCCGGATCGACGCGGCGGCGTTCGACGCCTGCCCGTCCGACTCGATCGACTACGCGGTCATGGAGCGCCTTGCCGAAAGCAGCGAGCTCGACATCGAAGGGATCGTGGTGCCGCTCGCGGCCGGCTGGTCGGACGTCGGCACCTGGGATGCGATCTGGGAAATCATGCCGAAGGACGATCACGGCAACGTCGCGCGCGGCCCGATCGTGTTCGAGGACACGCAGGACAGCTTCGTGCGTTCGGAGGGGCGGCTCATCGCATGCGTCGGGATGAAGGACGTCGTCGTGATCGAAACGCCCGATGCGGTGCTCGTCGCGAACAAGCACGACGTGCAGCGCGTGAAGAACATCGTCGCGCGCCTGAAGAGCGACCGGCGTCCGCAGGCGAGCGAGCACCGCAAGGTGCAGCGTCCGTGGGGGCACTACGATTCGATCGATCTCGGCGAACGGTTCCAGGTGAAGCGGATCGTCGTCGAGCCCGGCAAGCGGCTGTCGCTGCAGATGCACTACCACCGTGCGGAGCACTGGATCGTCGTGCGCGGCACCGCGAAGGTGACGCGCGGCACCGAGACGTTCCTGCTCAGCGAGAACGAATCGACGTACATCGCCGTCGGCGAGGTGCATCGCCTCGAGAATCCCGGCCGGATTCCGCTCGAGATCATCGAGGTGCAATCCGGCAACTATCTCGGCGAAGACGATATCGTGCGCTTCGACGACCAGTACGGACGCGCCGTCGTCGACGCGCTGCCGGAAACGCGTGCGGTGCCGCTCGCTTCGCGGGAACCGCATGAGCAGGTTGTGGAAGGAGATATCGTGCGGTAAGCGCGTTAAGCGCGGGCCGCGCCCGCCGGCGCGCGCATCGTGTCGTCAATCGATGCCGCGCTGCGACCAGCGTGCCTGCCTCAGCGATTCGCGCACGCGCGGCAACTGCGACGTGTCCGCGCCCACCGTCACGCCGGTCGCGAGCGGCTGTACGACCGCCGCCCCGCACTGCCCCGCTCCTGCATTCGGGTGGCCCGCGGCGCAGCCGCCTCCGCCACCGCCCACCTGCACCGGCATCCCGCCGATCGCGGACAACCGGTTATCCGCGATCCGGTATTGCGACACGTTTCCCCATACGCGAATGCCGGCGAACCGCGCGCGCGACACGCGGTTGCCGACCACGACCACGCGCGTCACCGAGCCCGACCACGTACTGACGTCGATCGCGGCCTGCTGCGTCAGCGGGCGCGGATCGGTGCGCGCGGTCGCGGTCTGGATATCCGAGATCTCGTTGTTCTCGACCAGCACGCCGGACGCGCCGTAGGTCCGGAAGCTGTCCTCCTGCGCGACCAGAATGCCCGCGCTCACCTGCACGTTGCGCACGATGTTGTTCGCGATCGTCACGTCCGCGCCGCCGACCACCGTGATGCCGCGCCCCCACGCATTGCCCTCGAGCGAGTTGCCGGTAATCAGCACGTTGCGGCTGAGCACGCCGTCGCCCTGATAACTCACCACGGCAATCATGTCGTCGCCGGTGCCGCGCACGACGTTGCCCTGCACGAGCACGTTGCGCGCGCCGTGCGTGATGTGGATGCCGTCCGCCAGCGTCGCCAGCACCTCGTTGCCGACGATCGCGACATCCGCTCCGCCGAACACGAAAATGCCGCCGCCACCGCCGTCGATCGCGTTGTCGAGCACCTGCACGCCGCGCCCGGTCACTTCGATCTTGGTCGATTTCGGCGTTTCCATCCGCGTCGAGCCGGTTCCTGCGAGCCTGAATCCGACGATCGTCGTGCCGTCGCCGCGCATCTCGATCGTCTGGTCGTCCGGCACGGTCGCGATCAGCGTCGCGCCGTAACCCGACAGCACGACCTGCGCTTGCCGAACGACGAGCGAACGGCCGACGATGTAGCGCCCCGGCGCGAACACGAGCCGCTGGCCGGGATGCAGCGCGTCCAGCGCGCGTTGCAGCGCGTCGGCCTGGTCCGCGCCGTCGGGTGCGGGGTCGACATGCGCATCCGGCACCGTCGCGTGGATCGCGCCCTGCGCCGCGGCGTGCACCGCCAGCGCGGGACTACCCATCGCCCATACGCCGAGCATCGCGCAGCACAGACGGGAAAGGCATCGGCGTCTACGCATGCCGGCCGCTTCCACGCGTGTCATGCGGCCTGCGGGCGCACGACACGCGCCCCGGCCACGACGGAAATCCGGCCAGCCGAGCAGTCCCCGTGCGCAGCGCGATCAGGTAGACCGTCATCGGAACCGCCAGGCCGGCGAGCGTGCCGAGCACGAGGTGCGTCGCGAGACTGCTGACGCCCGCGCGCATCAGCACGATGCGCACGCCGCCCATCACCACGATATGCATCAGGTAGATCGGCATCGACGCCCACCCGACCGCCACCAGCCACCCGGCCCGCGCGGGGGACGACGCATACCGGTACGCAAATTGCAGCATCAGCGCGATGCCGGCGAACGCGGCGGGCACGGCCCAGATGCTCGTTGCACCGCCCAGGCCGTGCGCCAAAACGACCGCCGCGACGAAGACCGCCGCCGTCACCGCGCATGCGGCGGGATCGCTGTGGCGTTCGAGCCAGCCCGGCAACGCGCGCGATGCAACGACGCCGGCCACGAAGAACGGCCAGTTCATCAGCGTCGTCGACAGGATGCCCCATTGCGTCGCCGCGCCGATGGCCAGCCCGAGCACCGCGCTTGCAATGAGCGCGCCGCGGATGCGCGGCGGAATCGGCACCTGCGCAAGCGCAGGCACCCGCCGCGCAAGCAGCCAGACGCCGATCATGCAAAGCATCAGCGCATACAGGAACCAGAACTGCGCAAACGGCCGCCAGCCGATCGCCAGCAGGTCGGCGAGCGTAAACGGATGATTGGTGCCGTGCGACGCCATCGCGATCTGCACGCCGCCTTGCAGGACCGACCACATCAGGTATGGATAGACGATCGTCCGCACCTTCGCCCCGATGAACCGGTGCGGCGCGCTGCGCAACGAGCCGCAGACGTGCAGCCCGGACAGGAAGAAGAACAGCGGCATGTGGAACGTGTAGATCACGTAGTCGATCCATTCGAACGCGGTATCGGGCAGGCCCGCCGGCACGAGGCCCGACGAGGCGGCTCCGCGCAACACGTGTCCGTAGACGACAAGCATGATCCCCGCGCCACGGGCGACGTCGAGGCTGGTTTCGCGTGCGGTCGTAGTCATGTGAGCGGTCGATGCGGCGGCCCCGTCAGGGCCCGCACGCGTTGCGAGTGGTCATGAGACGTTCCACTCTATGCATGCCGGCGGCGAAAGACTGTGGGCTGGGCGACAGTTAGCCGATATCGCGCGCATACCGGATCGCGGCGACGCGCGCGGCTGCTGGCGACGCCCGTTGCGGGCGCTTCGCGAACCACCGGAACACGACGATCAACAGCACGACCGGTACGAAGTTGCGACCGCTGAACAGGTTCGGAATCCGCAGGATTTCCATCAGCGACACATAAAGCACCGCGTGCGCGCAGCACCAGAAGCCGTTCCCGCTCCGCCAGCCCGCGTAGCCGCGACCGAACACCCAGCCGGCAAACGCCGCGTTCAGCAACCCGAACCAGCCCCATTCGTAGAAGTGGACGAAGATGCCCGACGGATTGTTGAACTCGGGGTCGGCGTAGCTGTTCAGGAACAGGTCGAGACTGTCGCCCGAATCGAGCCACGGCTGCAGCGTTGCGCCGATCACCGGGAAGCGCAGCAGCCAGTCGAACGTGAACATCGGATGCCCGCTGCCCCAGCCGAGCACGTTGAGGATCCCGGCGCCGTTGTTCAGCGACGTCGAGTAATACAGGCCCAGGCGTTCGAGCGCGAAATCGAAGATGTTGTCGTAGATGTTGATGTAGTAGGTTTCCCACGAACGGTTGTATTCGTTCACGATGAACAGGCCGAGCAGCAGCGGAATCGCCGCATACGGCCCGAGCGCCAGGAGCCGCGAACGCTTGCGGCCGAACCGGAACCGCACGACCATCAGCGCGAACGGCAACACCACCTCGATGATCGCGAGCCGCTCCGCAAAGATGAAGCTGCGCAGCAGTGTCAGCACGGTGAGCACGGCCAGGTACGCCTTGTAGCGGTTGAACCCCTTGACCGGCGTCCGGAACACGTAGAAATACAGCGCGACGAACGGCGCCGTCGCCTGCGTGAAGGTGCTCAGGCCGGTGACGCGCCCTTTCAGCTCGATCAGCTCGAACGTGTTCGCCGTGCCGGACAGGAACGACAACAGCACGGCCGGATGCGCGAGGATGCCGCTCATCATCACGAGATAGCCGAACAGCGCGAGCGCGAACACGAAATCGAGCACGCGCGGCGACAGCTCGACCGGCCCGTCGTCCGGCACGCGCCGGAACTGCGCGTCGGTCGCCGCGAACCACGCGGACGCGGTCAACACCAGCAGGAACAGGCCGCCCGCGAACGCGGCGTAGCCGTCGAAATAGATGCGTGCGATCGACTTCTGATCGCCGAGCAGGCCGATCGACAGCATCGCGTACAGCGGCAGGATGAAGATCAGCACGAGCCGCGCCGGATCCTCCCACCAGTAACCGGCGTAACCGGCAGCCCGGGCGGCGCGCGCCGCCCGGCGCACCGTCGCCGGCTGTCGCTGCCGCACGCGCACGCCGGCCCCCACTCGTTTGTTCATGATGTCCGTTCCATCGCTACCCGTGCGCGCACCGCGCGAACCCGCCGGCGTCACGCGTTCGCCGCTCAGCGCGCTGGCGGCCGCGCCGCCATCACGCCAGCGTAGCCGGACGCGGCCTGATGGGTGTTCGCATCCGTGTAACCGTAGTCGTACCGTCCCGGGCTGCCCTTGAAGTCGTTCAGGATCACGCCGCGTACGTCGATATGCGCGTGCTCGAGCCGTCGCGCACTTTCGTCGAGCTCGGTCAGCGTCGTCACGCCGCTGCGCGCGACGAGGAACACGGTCCCGGCCAGGCGCCCGAGCACCAGCGCGTCGGCCACCGGCAGCAGCGGCGGCGCGTCGATCACGACCATGTCGTAGCGCGACGCGACGCGCTCGATCAGCTCGGCGAGCGCGGGTTGCAGCAGCAGTTCGCCCGGATCGGGCACGACGTTGCCCATCGGCATGAAATCGAGGCCGGGCGTCGCATCGCGCTTGATCGCCTGGTCGAGCGCGTGCGTGCCGGCGACCACATCCGCCAGGCCCGGCGCGCGGCTGTAGCGAAACCGCTCGTGCAGCGAGCCCTTGCGAAGGTCCGCGTCGATCAGCAGCACGCGCCGCTTCGCGGCGCCCATCAGCGCCGCGAGATTCGCGGCGACGAACGACTTGCCGACGCCCGTCGTCGGCCCCGAGATCAGCACGACGCGGTTCGGCGCGTCGGGCATCGACAATTGCAGCGCCGTGCGGAAATTGCGCAGGCTTTCGAGCGCCGCGCCCTCCGGGGCGCCCGGCGGCTCCGGCGTGCGCGCGCCGCGCCGCCGCGCTGCCTTCGACGGCGGCACGGCTGGCTCGGACACCGGGCTGTGCGGCACCGCCGCGAACACCGGCAGGCCTGTCGACCATTCGATTTCCTCGACGTCGCCGACCGTGCCGGCGACACGCTGCCGCACGATCACGACCGCGGCGCCGGCCAGCAGGCCGAGGATCAGCGACGCGATCACGGCCATCCCGCGATGCGGCCCGGTGGGCGTCTCGGCGACCTTCGCGGCATCGACGATCCGCACGGTGCCGGTCTTGCTGGCCCGCGCGAGGATCATCTGCTGGCGCGTGTTGAGCAGGTTCGTGTAGAGCGCGGTATCGACCGCCACGTCGCGCTGCAGCTGCAGCACGCCCTGCTCGACGGTCGGCAGCTGCTGGATCTGCTTGCGCACCGTGTCGAGCGAATGCTGTGCGTCGGCGAGCTGCGCGTCGACCGCGACGACAGCCGGATGCTTCGGCATGAACCGGGTCAGCAGCTCTTCGCGGCGCTGCTGCAGCGTCTGCACGCGCGTCTCGATGTCGACCGACTGCTGCCGCAGCGCCAGCCCTTCGTCGCTCGTGTTGACGGTGCCGTGCGACGCGCGGAATGCGTTGAAGCGGCTTTCCGCCTGTTCGAGCTGCGCCTTCAGTTGCGGCAACTGCGCGTCCATGAAACGGATCAGCTTGTCGGCCGCCGCGGACTTGCGCTGCGTGTTCTGCGCCAGATACGCGTCGCCGACCGCGTTCAGCACGCGGCTGTCGTGCACGGGATCGGTACCGTCGAGCGTCACGCCGATCATGTTCGACTGCTTGCCGCGCTCCGAGATCAGCGCGTTCTTCTGCAGCCACGCCGTCGCCTCTTCGTCAGCGTAGCGCGTCAGGTCGAAGCGCGCGCCGGGCTCGCCCGCGACGCCGCGCACGAACACGTCGAGCGGCCCCTGCGGCGTCTCGACGTGCAGCGGCTGGCCGACCCTGCCCTGCCATACCTGGCCCGTCCTGCCGAGCAAGCCCGTGCGCTGCAGCATATAGGCGCCGTCGTTGCCGACGGTCAGCGCGAAACGCTTGCCGAGGAAACGCTTCGGCACGTCGAAGGTCGGTACGTCGATGCGCTCCGTGCCGTACACGTAACCGCCCGGCAGCGGCGACGACAGCCCGTCGGCCGCGTTCACGAACCGCCAGCCGACGATCGGCAGGTAATGCGGCCGCGCGTCGACGGCCAGATTGGTATCGTCGACCGCCCGCGCCATCACCGCGCGCGATTTCAGCACCTCGATCTCGGTCGATGCATCGGTCTTCAGGTCGAACACCGACGACGGATCGCCCGGCGGCGAGTTCGGCTTCGACTCGGTCGGACTCTGCTCGACCTGGAACAGAATGTCGGTCCGGTAGACGGGACGCGCGCAAAGCGCATAGACGGCCCCGGCAAGCGCGCCCGCGAGCGCCGTGCACAGGATCAGCCGCCGGCCGCCGACCAGCATGGTCCAATAGCGGCGGTACGGATAGGACGGCCGCAACGCGGGCCCGTCGTGCGGGTCAGGCAGGGTCAGGGAGTTCATGCAGGATCAGTCCCGTAGGCGCGACGAATCGCGATCGCGAAATCGGTCACGAGGTTCACGGTGAAATGGCCTTGGCCGTCAGCGCACCCTGCGCGGACGACGGAATCAGCAGGTTGACGACACGGCTCCAGCGCACCAGCGACGACGCATCGACGAACACGACATCGCGACGCTCGAGCGGGAACCGGTCGGCCAGCGCGAACGAGGCCGGCGAACTCCCGTCGAGGTGAAAGACCTGCGGCCGGTTGCCGGGCCCGCGCCGCACCACGTACACCTGCCGCGCGTCCGCCGTGTACTGGCTGACGCCGCCCGTGTCGCCGAGCGCTTCGCCGAGGCTCATCCGGCCGTCGGTCAGTGTCAGCGTCGCCGGACGCGACACTTCGCCGAGCACGAACACCTTGCTGTCGCTCGCCGCGCGCACGCGCACGAGATCGCCGTCGTGCAACAGGATGCTGGTCGGGTTGATGCCCGCGGCCAGCATGGCCGGCAGGCTCACCATCACGGTCTTGTCGCCGCGCGTCACCGACACCTGGGAGCGGTCGGCCGTCGCGGTGAAGCCTCCCGCGCGGTCGATCGCCTCGGGCAGCGTCATCGGCATGTCGTTGACGATCTGCAGCCCCGGCGTGCGCACTTCGCCGTCGAGATAGACGCGCTTGCTGCGGTATGCCTGGACGCGCACCGCGATCTGCGGCTTGCGCACGTATTCGCCGAGCCGCTTCGTCAGCACCGCGCGCGCCTGCGCCTCGGTCAGCCCTGCCACGTGCACGAGGCCCGCATAGGCGAACTGCACGCTGCCGCTCGCGTCCACCGTATAACCGGTCGCGACCGAGCTGGCGCCGACGCTGTCGCCGCCGCCCGTGGTCTGGGTCGTCGGCAGGTTCAGTTCCGGGTGATCCCACACGACGATGCTCAGCACGTCGCCGGGGCCGATCACGTATGGCTTCGGCGTGCCGAACAACTGGCGGATTTCCGCGTCGACGCTGGCCGACCGTGCCGCATGCTGCTGCTCGACGAACGCCGGCGTGATCTCGATCAGATCCTCGCCCGCTACGTTCTGAACGCCGTCGAGGCCGCCCGAACCCGATGCATCGGCACCCACACGCGCATTCGCGTCGCGTTCGGCAGGCGCGCGATACGTCATGCCCGGCGCCAGCGCGCACGCGCTCAGCGCGCACACGGCGGCCGCCAGCGCCACGCGCGACAGCCAGCGCGTGCGTGACAGCAGCCTGCCGGCCGTCGATTCCTTTTGCGTCGTCGTTGACATGGTGTCCTTCCGAAACTGTGCGGTAACCCGCCAAACGCGGCGGGCTCCGGCATTACGCTTGCCAGCGCGGCTCGCCATGCGGCGCCGCGCCTCCCTCGTCACCGCACGTCATTCCGTACGATTCGTCATGAACTGCTCTTCGTCACTTTCGTCACTTATATCGCTCGTCTGCATCCTGTCGGCCGGTTTCGCGTGCGCCGCCGATGCGCAATCCGTGCGGTCCGACCCGGCCGACGCGCCGGCCTTCGCATCGTCGGCGCTGATCGCGCCGGCCCCGCTGCAGCGTTCGGCGCAAACCGCGACTGCCGGCATCGCAACCGCGGCATCCGATGCCGCGGTGCCGGACCTGGCGCTTCCCGGCATTCGCACCGCCGCGGAACCGGCATCGCGCGCCCGCAGCACGCTGCGGCGGCCGCTCGTGCCGGGCCGTCCGAGCCGCCCGAAAGCGGCCAGCGCGCCCGCCGACGACCTGTGGCGCAGCGACACGCTGTACGCGTCGCCGTACACGACGTCGCCCTATGCGCAGCCGGGCGATCCGGACTGATGCGATCCGGCCGCTCATGCACGGGCGCGACGGCGCCTGCACCGATACACGATTGGACACCGCCGCGACCGGCGCGTCTGTGAGCGAGCCCACCGAACGCCGATCTTCATACGAAGCGGCGATCGCACCCCGTAATCCGCGCATCGCGACGCGATGCGCGTCACGAACTTTCGACCGATACGTTCGCGTACGGCCGCCCGGCTGCGTCGGGTGCCGACGGATCGGCGACGCGTGCGGCCGGCCAGCCCGGGTCGCCGCCCAGCGCCCGCATGCAGAGATCGATCACGGCGGCCGTTCCCGCCGCGCCGTACAGCGCGTGGTCGACCTGCGGCATCAGGTGCAGCCGCACGTTGCGCGAGCGCCGAAACGCGCACTCGACCGCGCCGAAGTGGCGCCGGACGTCGTCGATGCCGGGATCGAGCGCGCCGTACACGAGCATCGTCCACACGTTGCGCTGCGCAAGTTCGCGCATCACGCCGCGCGGCGTGCCGGCACGCGGCTTCCAGCCGACGCGCGCGGCCGCCGCCTTCACCGGCACGCTGATGCGCGCGATACCGTTCGCCGCCACCGCGCGCAGGATCGGACGCAGGTCGCGCCGCTCGGCGACGAGCCGCTTCCAGCGCCGCCAGTCGCGCACCGACAGCCAGTAGCCGCGCACCGAGTTGATCCGCTGCTTCTGCGCCGCTTCGAGCGTGAGCCCGGCCGGCCACACGAAGCGCGCGAGATTGATCGCGATCACGCCGCCGAGCGACGCCGTTTTCACCGCCGCATGCAACGCCGCGTACGCGCCGGAACAGATGCCGGCCGCGATCACGTCCGGATGGCCGATCGCACGCAGCCAGTCCGCCGCCGCCGCGACGTCGTCGATCGCCTGCGGCGAATACACGACCCCCGACTGGTCGTCCGGCGCACCGGGCCCGCTGTCGCCGACGCCGGTCACGTCGATCCGCAACGTCGTCACGCCGGCCCGCGCCAGTGCGCGGGCGATGCGCACGCCGAAGCGCCCCTCGCCGCTGCGCGGATTCGTCGACGTGTTCGCGATCACGAGCGCCGGGCCGACCGGCGTTGCCGGCCGCGTCCCCGCCGGACGGCACAGCACGCCGACCAGCCGGCCCGGGCCGACCGCGACGACCTGCTCCGTCATGTCGCTCATGTCGAGCGCGACGGCCGACTCGCCGCTCCACGTGCCGACCGTGTGCGGTGAAACGCGGGCGACGACGGCCGTATCCGGTGCGCGCCCGACGATCCAGTTCACCAGCGCGTCGATCGCCGCGTGCGGCAGGCGCGAGCGCGTGCCGTCCAGCATCGTCGTCGGCCATTCACGGAACGGATCGCACGTCACGTCCACGCCGCGCGCCAGCAACGCGTCGCGCAACGCAGGCCCGTCGCCCTGCTCCGGCTGGATCAGCAGCATCGCACCGGGCAGCGCCGGCGCGTCGCGCACCGCGTCGCACAGATCGATTGCCTTCAGCGCATCGACGAAATCGGCCGGGTAGCGATGCCCGAGCACGTTCATGCACGATTCGTCGCGGTGCGCGACGCGGATCGCGGGCGGCATCGTATCGAGCCACTGGCGATGCACGAACGACAGCTCGCGCAGGTATGCACGGCCGCGCACCACCGGCGACAGCGCCACCATCGCATCGAAGCGCGGCGACGCGTGCCGGCCCGCGCCCGCGGCGGCCAGCATCGCGAACAGCGCACCCGCGCGGAGGCCGACGAGTGTCAGCGCGGTCACGCCCGCTTCGTCGCGCAACAGGTCGATCGCGCGATGAATGCTGTCGATGCTGGCGGCATGCCGTCCGGCGTCGAGATCGTCGCCCGCGGAATCGCCGGCGCACGGATAGTTGAACCGCAACACCGTGACGCCCGCGCGGGCGAGACGCTCCGCGATCGCCCGCATGAGCTTGTGCGTCCACGCGGCCTCGTGACCCAGCGATTCGCACAGGATCACGCCCTGTCCCGTCTGTCCTTCGTGCAGCCACCCCACACAGCTGCCGAACGTTATCGGTTTCACTCGGTACTCCTCGGATCGGTATTTGTTATTCCATGCGCACGCGCGCCGGCGGCTCCACCGGATTGCGCGGCTGCGCGATTCCCGCGACGGGCCGGCGACGGCAGGAAGTCCGGCTGCGGTCTTCCGCCGCGCCCCTGCGCGGCCCGCTCGCCATGTTCCATGCGCCGCACTGCCCCACGCGCGAGCCGGCCTCGCGCAAGCGCGCGCCGGCCGGCATGCGTGACATTCGCCGCGTTGCACCGGCTTCATCCGCTCGCGGGCCGGTCGTGCTGCCGGTTGCAGGCTTCGCCTGCATCACATCCGCCGCGGACGAAACAGTGCGTCTGATTAGATCATTCGGCCCGATCGGCCTTCGGTGCGCCAGCTTACAAATGCATTCATCACCGCGGCGATACAACACGGCGCGCACTTTCGCGATTCGTTCCGCCCGTGCGAATGGAATCCGCGAACGGTAGGCTCGCGAACAATGCGTCGCCGCGCGGCCCGTATCATGGCCGCCATACGATGTGACGTAGCCGTGCCGGCCTCGCCGGAACGGGTCGCGAATCCTCGCAGCCGGGTCAGCGCCGACCGGCCGCGCATCCGCACGGCAGCACGCAACCCGCCGCCATGCGATACCCAACGGCGCCGACCGAGCGAATGTCAAACCTCAAGAAGAATTTCCTGCTGCTGCTGACGCTGCAGATTTCGATGTATGCGGTGCCGCTGCTGATCGCGCCGCTGCTGACGCACGCGCTGGGCCCGGAAGGCTATGGCCAGCTCGCGTTCTCGCTCGCGGTCATCGCGTATCTCACCAACTGCACGAGCTACAGCTTCGACCTGACCGCGACACCGCGCATCGCGCTCGCCCGCGACGACCGCGCCGAACGCTCGCGCATCTTCTGGGCGACGCTGTACGCGCAGATCGGGATAGCGGCCGTCTGCTTCGTCGTGCTGGTGGTGCTGACGCTCGTGATCGGGCGCTTCGGCGAGGATCGCGACCTGCTGCTGATCGGGTTCGGCATGGTCGCCGGCGTGGCATTCACGCCCGGCTGGTATTTCCAGGGCATGGAAAAGCTGCGCGCGCTCAGCCTGATCCTGTTCGTCGGCCGCGTGCTGAGCCTTCCCGCGATGTTCGCCGTCGTGCACAGCCCCGCGGACATCGATCGCGCGATGATCGTCAACGCCGCCGTGCCGCTGCTGTCGGCGATCGCGCTGGCCGTCTACCTGTATCTCCATCGAGAAATCGACTTCGTGCGCGTCGGCGTTGCCGACATTGCCGAATCGCTGAAAGGCGGCTGGCAGGTGTTTCTCGCATCCACGTCGATCGCGTTCTACGCATCGACCAACACCGTGCTGCTCGGCTTCGTGTCGGGCAACGTCGCGGCCGGCTACTTCGCCGCCGGCGACAAGCTGATCCGCGCGGCGCTCAGCATGCTCCAGCCGCTGAAGGCCGCCACCTATCCGCGCATCAGCTACCTGATGCGGCATGCGCGCAACGACGCGTTCTCGTTCCTGCGCAAGCTGTTCGTCGTGCAGGTCGTGATGGTGCTCGGCATCTCGCTGGTGATTTTCTTCGGTGCGCCGCTGGCGGTGCGCATCCTGTACGGCCCGTCGTACGAACCGACGGTTCACGTGCTGCGCTGGATGGCGTTCATCCCGTTCATGGCCGGCATGACCGACCTGTTCGGCGTGCAGACCATGCTGCCGCTCGGCATGAAGACGGCCTTCACGCGCATCCTGATGTCGTCCGGTATCCTGAACATCGTGCTGCTGCCGGTGCTCGCGAAGTATTTCGCCGAACTGGGCGCCGCCGCCGCCGTGCTGCTCGCGGAGGCAGCGGTTGCCGCCGCGCTCGCGGCCGTGGTCTATCGCGCCGGCATTCCGCTGCTCGGCAGCTCCGTTGCGCGCCGCTAGCATGCGGCCGCATGACGGCGCGGCGCGGGCCGCCCGCGCCGGAAGACTCGAACCCGCTTCACCGGGGAGCTGCTCATGGCAGACCTGACCATTGCAATCTGCAACTACAACCACGGCGCCTATCTGCGTGCCGCGATCGACTCCGCGCTCGCACAGACCGCGGACGGCATCCGCGTGCTGGTGATCGACGACGGATCGACCGACGATTCCCGCGACATCATCCGCTCGTACGGCGAGCGCATCGCGGCGGTCTTCCAGGAGAATCGCGGCCAGGTCGCCGCGTACAACCGCGCGCTCGAGCATGTCGCGACCCGATACGTGATCCTGCTCGATGCGGACGACCTGCTCTATCCCGACGCCGCCGCCCGCGTGCTGGCCGCGTTCGCGGCCGGCGACTTCGTGAAGGTGCATTTCCGGCTCGACGTGATCACGCGCGAAGGCGCCGCAACCGGCGTCACCGTCCCGCAGTCGGGCGTCGACACGGATTGCGGGCGCCTGCTGCGCGCGGGCTGGCTGTATCCGTCGCCGCCCGCGTCGGGCAACGCGTACCTGAGCGACGCGCTCCGGCGCATCTTCCCGGTGCCCGTCACGGCCGACAACCTGCACGGTGCCGATTTTTATGCGATCTACGGAATCGCGCTGCTCGGCGCCGTCCACATGATCGACGCGCCGCTCGGCGGTTATCGCGTTCACCAACCGGCCGCACACGCCGCCGGCGACGCGAACCGCGATACCGCCGATCTCGCGTTCGCCAATGCGGAAGACGCAGCCACGGGGGCGTCGAAGGCTGAACGCCGATGGTCGACGCTGCGCACGATTGCCCGCTCGCGGCTTCACGAAGCGCTGCCGAGCGAACCGTTCGATTTCTCGATCGAAAAGGCCCGCTTCGCGAGCACGCTGTACCGTGCGCCGCTCGCGCGCCGCTGGCGCTGGTTCCTGTCCGATTCGGGCCGTTACTGGCATACGGTGCTGCGCAATCCGTTCTGGCGCCCGTTCAAGAAACTGGCCGTCGCCGGGCTGTCGCTCGCATGCCTGCTGCCATCGTCGACGCTCAGCGACCGCGCGATCCGCTACATCGCCAATCCGCTCACCCGCGCCCGCAAGTCGTCCGATCCGCGCACCGCACGCGATCCAGGATCCCGTACCGCCGGATGACGGCAGGCTCCGTCGATTCGATGCGCACGCAACGAACCGCACCTGCTGCTTCGCCACACTCCCTGCGCAAACGCCCATACGCAGGCACTTCTTACCCTGCTGCACAGCCGCAATCGGGAACGATGACCGTCTTTTCGTCGCATCGCGCGACCGTACCGAATAAAGATCGTACGTATCGGTAGAAACACCGATGCTGTAGTCGAACTACATTCATACCATTAGTCGCTGCTGAGAGTCGCTACATCCGATTCGGCAGCGTCGGACGGCCTGCGCGTCGCCGTCCGCGTTGACCGGTCGAGCCCAACCGGCCGTAACGATTCCCCGCCTGGCCTGGCATGCCGACGCGCAACCACCCTGCATCGCCAGCCGAATGCGTCCGGTGCGAATCCACCGGGCGTGCGCAGCTCCAGACATCATCCGAACAACGAGCAATACGATCATGGAGAGCAACATGCGGGACAAACTCTGGCCGGCCGTCGTGCTGGCAGCGACCCTCTGCACCACCGCCTACGCGGGCAACGCCGATTTCAACTCGCAGGGCGACGCCGCCGACGCATTTGCGTCGGCCGCCGCGCAACGGCGCGCCGACCTGCTCGTGCGCAAGATGACGCTCGACGAAAAAATTCAATTCATTCATTCGCAATACGAAATGTCGAAGGTGCCGGGCGGCGGCGCCGGCTACATCCAGGGCGTGCCGCGGCTCGGCATTCCCGATCTCAACATGGTCGACTCGGCGACCGGTTCCGGCAGCACGTCGCAGGCCAGCACGACGTTTCCCGCGACGATCGCCGTCGCCGCGAGCTGGGATCGCCGCCTGTCGTACGACTTCGGCAAGCAGGTCGCGATCCAGTTGCGCGCGCAAGGGTTCGGCATGGGCCTCGCCGGCGGCACCAATCTCGCGCGCGAACCACGCGGCGGCCGCCTGTTCGAGTATCTCGGCGAGGATCCGCTGCTCGCCGGCGACCTGCTCGCCGAACGCACGCTCGCGACGCAGCGGCAGAAAGTCATCGCGACCATCAAGCACTACGCCGGCAACGAACAGGAGCACGGCCGGATGGGCGGCAACACGCAGATCGACGAGCGCACGCTGCGCGAGCTCTACCTACTGCCGTTCGAGATCGCCGCGAAGCGCGGGCGGCCCGGCAGCGTGATGTGCAGCTACAACCGCCTGAACGGCACGTATGCGTGCGAGAACAATCACCTGCTGAACGACGTGCTGAAGAACGAATGGGGCTTCCAGGGCCAGGTGCAGTCCGACTGGGGCGCGACGCACAGCACCGCCGCCGCGATCAACGCCGGGCTCGACGAGGAAGAAGACGTCGGGCCGAGCGTGTACCTGACGCCGGCGGCCGTCAAGCAGGCGATCGCGAACGGCTCGGTATCGACCGCGCGCCTTGACGACATGGTGCGCCGCAAGCTCACCGTGATGATCCGCGTCGGCGTGATGGACGATCCGGCCAAGGGCGGCGGCACGATCGATTTCGCGGCCGCGAACCGGTTCGCGCAAGCCGCCTCCGAGCAGTCGATCGTACTGCTGAAGAACGACGGAAACCAGTTGCCGCTTGCCGCGTCCGCTCTGTCGCATATCGCCGTGATCGGCGGCCATGCCGATGCGGCCGTGCTGTCGGGCGGCGGCTCGGGCAACACGCGCGATCCGGTGACGGGTTCGTTCGCGGGCTGCGGCGGCCTGACGTTCGGGTCGTCGACGGGGTGCAGCTGGTGGCGCAATCCGTGGCTGAAGGTCGACGTGCCGATCGTCGCGGCGATCCGCGCGCTCGCGCCGGCCGCGCAGGTCACGTACGCGGGCAACAGCGACCAGCAGTCGCCGTTCCGCGCGTACACGCAGCAGGAGATCGACCAGGCCGCCGCGCTCGCGGGCCGTTCGGACGTCGCGATCGTCGTGGTCGCGCAGCCGTCGGGCGAGGATTTCGGCGAACTGCAAAGCCTGAGCCTCGCGAACCCGTCGAACCAGGACGCGCTCGTCGAAGCCGTCGCGCGCGCGAATCCGCATACGATCGTCGTCGTCCAGAGCGGCAATCCGGTGCTGATGCCGTGGAAGGACCGGGTGTCCGCGATCGTCGAGGCGTGGTATCCGGGCGAAGCCGGCGGCAAGGCGATCGCGAACGTGCTGTTCGGCGCCGTCAATCCGTCCGGCAAGCTGCCCGTCACGTTCCCGGCGCGCGACCAGGATTCGCCGACGTGGGGGCAAAACGGCGCGTTCGACAACGATCCCGTCTACGCGGAGAAGCTGAACATGGGCTATCGCTGGTATGACGCGCGCAACATCAAGCCGATGTTCGAATTCGGCTACGGGCTGTCGTATACGCACTTCGCGTATTCGGGGCTGTCGGTGTCGCGGCAATGGGACGGCTCGCTGAGCGTCGCGTTCACCGTGCGCAACGACGGGCGCGTCGCCGGTGCGGAAACGCCGCAGGTCTATCTCGGCGTGCCGTACAAGGACGAGCCGCCGAAGCGGCTGGTCGGCTGGGAGAAGATCCGGCTGAATCCGGGCGAGGCGCGGCATGTTCGCGTCACGGTGTCGCCGCGGATGCAGAGCGTGTGGGATACGTCGCGCAACGGCTGGCGCGTCGTGCCGGGCGGGACGGTGTATGTCGGCGCGTCGTCGCGCGATATCCGGCTGCAGGGCAACTGAGCGGCGATGTGAAGCAGCCGGAAGCGCCGCGCGTATCGCGTGCGGCGCTTCCGGTCATGCGACGGCGCGAGGACTGCATCGCGTCTCGTCTTGTTCACTTGTTCTTGGACGCCCCCGGGCTTTCCCGCCCGCTGATCTTTATCGGGCCATCAGCGCCAGCAATGTCGTCAGCACGGTGATGGCAGCTATCCCCGCCGCCACGCCCGCCAGATGAGCCGCGACCGCGAGGCCGGAGGGCAATCGCATCGATGGCGCATCGCCCGCCCCGCCGGGCGATCGGCTGCGGGCCGCCGGCCGGGCCCGCGATCGCCACACAACGCCGGCCATCACGCGCCGCTCCCTTCCAGCGTGTCGAGCAACGGTTTGGCCAGATGCAAGACCTGGTACACCGTGCCCGCACCGCCGTCGTCCGGTTCGCGTTCCGATACGAGGATCCGCGTCAGCCGCCAGCGTAGCGGATCGAGGCCGACCGCGGCCACGACGACACCCGGCCGCGCCGCCGCTTCGCGGTTGCGCGCGATCTCCCGTGCAAGCGTCGCGTCGAGATCGGCATCCGCCGGAATATCGAGCGCTTCCAGACGAGCGAAACGCCCCGTCGACGCGCTGCCCTTGCGCGCGTCGAGCGCGACCTGCACGTCGATCGATGCGCGCCCGAAGCTGTCCGTCACGCCCCGATAGCGGCCATCCGTCACGAACCCGGCGAACGCACGATCGTTGCGCCACAGGTAAAGCGACGCGTAGCCGTTTTCTGTCGCGCCGTAGCAGCCGGCCTCGCGCAGCAGGAATCCCTTGAACACCAGTTCCGGTGTGTCGTCCCAAAGCCTGCCGCGTTCGCGGACGCGGTTGCGGATGATGTCGAGGTCGTAGTCCGCCGGCAGGCGGTGCACGTAGTACGCGGTCAGCATGGTCGACTCCTGGCGAAAGAAACGCGGGAATTCCGGACGGCTTGGAGAGCAGCGTAGAAGGCCTTGAATCATTTGAAAATACGATGGCAGAATATTTCAATGATTCAATTTCGAAATGAATAAGCGCGATGAAAACGCTCGACATCGAAGCCGTGCAGGCATTCGTGCTGACCACCGACCTCAAGAGCTTCACGCGCGCCGCCAAGGCGATGGACACGACGCAGTCCACGGTGAGCCTGAAGATCAAGCGCCTCGAGAAGGGTCTCGGCCACCGCCTGCTGGAACGCACGCCGCGGCAGGTCCGCCTGTCGGCCGACGGCACCGCGTTCCTGGAACCGGCGCGCAAACTGGTGGCCGCGCACCAAGGTGCGATCAACGCGTTCGGCACTGGCTAACGGCGGCTCGTGATCGGCGTCAGCCACCATGTCGTCGGAGCCGATCTTCCGATGCTGCTTCAGCGCATGAGCGAGGCCGAGCCGGGGCTCGTGCTGGAGATCCGCGTCGCCGCATCGCGCGACGTGCTCGATGCGTTCGACCCCGGCCAGCTCGACGCGGCCGTCGCGCTGCAACACGACAGCCGGCGGCTGGACGGCGAAACCATCCTGTCGGAATCGTTCGGCTGGATGGCCGCGGCCGATTTCGAGTACCATCCGCCGCAACCGCTGCGGCTCGCGACGCAGGCCGAGCCCTGCAGCGTGCGCCGCATGGCGGTCGGTGCGCTGGACGAAGCCGGTATCGCGTGGACGGAAGTCTTTGTCGGCGGCGGCATCGCGACGATCGGCGCGGCGGTGTCCGCGGGGCTGGCCGTCGCGGCGCTCGGGCATCGCGTGGCGCCCGCCGGTACGGTCGACGTGGGCGCGCGATACGGCCTGCCGCCGTTGCCGACGCGCGATGTCGTGCTTTACTCGAACCTGACCGAAGCGCGGGCCCGGCAGGCGCTGCGCACGCTGGGCGCGACGCTGCGGTCGTCGGTCGAGATGCGGTGACGTCGAACGCGGCATCGACGGATCGGCATGTACGCCGGCTGCCAAATAAAAAGGCGTTCACCGGACGTTTCGCCGCCGTCCCGCCTCGCACGCGGTATGCTTCGACACGCGCCGCGCATCCGCCGCGGCCGATCCAGACAACACCCGGAATACGGGCAAGCGATTGCATCGATCATGCTTGCCCAAGACGATCAACGTGACTTACACCCTATCCGCTTCCCGCACGACCGAACTCGAGATCCGCAAGAGCCGCTTCATCGCGCACGCGATTCCCGTCGACGACCGCGACGCCGCGATGCAGGTGCTGCAGCGCCTGCGCAACGAGCATCCGACCGCCACCCACGTTTGCTGGGCGTTGCTGGCGGGTGGCCAGTCGGGCATGTCGGATGACGGCGAGCCGTCGGGCACCGCGGGCCGGCCGATCCTCGAAGTGCTTCGCCATCACGATCTCGACGGCGTGCTCGGCGCGGTCGTGCGCTACTACGGCGGCGTGAAGCTCGGCGCGGGCGGGCTGGTGCGTGCGTACACCGATGCGATCGCATCGGCGCTGCTCGATGCCGAGCGCGTCGAACGCATCCGCCAGACGCGGCTCGCGATCGAGATCGGCTATCCCGAGGAAGCGCGTGTGCGCCGCTGGATCGAACAGGCCGGGTATGAACTGGTGGACAGCGCGTACGGGATGACGGTGAAGCTCGTGATCAAGCTGCCGGAGACCGCCGAGGCCGATGCGAGAACCGAGCTGTTCGACCTGACGCAGGGGCGGTCGGGGTTTCCGGAGCTGTAACGAACCGACGCGCCTCCTCCCGCCTCGCCATCACGGCCTCATGCAAATTCAGCCGAAAATTCAGATACGTCCGATAGAAAAACGGCGCGCCGAATCTTAATCTCACCGGGTTCCCGGCGACACGCTCCGCAAATGCCTTGTCGGCAGGTCGGAGCACGCAGCATGAGATGCGCCTCCGGCCAACGCAGTACGCCATGGCCGGGCGTGCTGCCATGCAGCTCACCACGCGTCGCCAATAATCAAATCAGCCACGGGATAACGGACGCATGCAGCAAATCCAAAAACTGCAAGCCCAGCTTGCAGAACTCGATCAGCGCATCAAGGCGGCACGGTGCCGCGAACGCAATGTGGTGCTGGAGCAGGTGCGCAAACTCGTCACGAGCTACGCACTGACCGCACGTGAAATCTTCGGTCACGGTTACAGCGACCGTGCGAAGCTGTTCACCGTCGGCGTGAAGTATCGCGACCCGGTGACGGGCGCAACGTGGAGCGGGCGCGGCCGCGCACCCGCATGGATTGCCGGGCGCGACCGGGCCGCCTTCCTGATCCGGGAGTAACGCGCGCCGCCTTGCGCGGCTCGCCCCTCGGCGCCGCCCCAACCCGCCCGGCCGCTCAGTAAATATCCGGCACGATCATGTTGTCCGGCACCGGCCGGCGGATGTAATCCTCGTGATGCTCGCGCTGCGGCAGATCGATCGTCGGGCGCGGCACGTCGTGATACGGCACCTGGCCCAGCAGGTGGTGGATGCAGTTCAGCCGCGCGCGCTTCTTGTCGACCGCCTGCACGACCCACCACGGCGCCTCGGGAATATGCGTGCGCTGCAGCATCTCTTCCTTCGCGGCCGTATAGGCCTCCCAGCGGCGGCGGCTTTCGAGGTCCATCGGGCTCAGCTTCCACTGCTTCAGCGGATCCTGGATCCGGGCCTGGAAGCGCACCTCCTGCTCGTGATCCGTGATCGAGAACCAGTACTTGACGATCTGGATCCCGCTGCGCACGAGCATCTTCTCGAACTCGGGCACCGAACGGAAAAACTCCTCGTACTCGTCGTCGGTACAGAAATTCATCACGCGCTCGACGCCCGCCCGGTTGTACCAGCTGCGGTCGAACAGCACGATCTCGCCGCCGGCCGGCAGATGCGCGACGTAGCGCTGGAAGTACCATTGCGTGCGCTCGCGGTTGTTCGGCGCGGGCAACGCGGCGACCCGGCAGACGCGCGGGTTCAGCCGCTGCGTGATGCGCTTGATCACGCCGCCCTTGCCCGCCGCATCGCGCCCTTCGAAAATGACGATGAGCCGGTGCCCGGTGGTCATGACCCAGTCCTGCAGCTTCACGAGTTCGCCCTGCAGCCGGAACAGCTCGCGGAAATACTCCTTGCGCGCCTCGCGACGCTCCAGCGAGAACAGCAGGTCCTCGCCGTTGTCGAAGCGGCGGTCGTCGAGCTCCATCTCGAGCTCTTCGTCGTAAGCATCGACGAGGTCTTCCTCGAAGCGGCGCTGACGCGTCTCCATCGATTCCATATCGGTGAGGTTGTCGGTCTCGGTGCGGGTATCGTTATCGCCCATGGGGCCTCCTTCCATCATTGACGCAGCCTAACTCGGCCATTATCTCAGTGTCGCGCGTCAATTTGATGAAAAACGCCTGGCCGGCACCGGGTTCGCCGAAATGTCGAGCGTATTCGATGCGAACGTCCGGTTCGGCTGGCTGATGCCGAGCGTAATCTTCGTACGCATCGGGATGTCGCTAACCATCCCGGTGATACAGAACCGGCGCGTGATCTGGTAGCTCGCGCCAATGGCGAACACCGGCGCACGCATGCTCTTCACCTTCGCCAATACGTTGGTCCGCCCCGACGGCGGCAGGTCGCCCCGGCATCCCGGATTCGCTCGAACAGCGCCGGATCGAGCAGCAGCGACTGCAGGCCGTCGATGTCCGCGCCCGCCGCGAGCAGCCCGCCGAGCGACGCGAGCTTGTGCTGGAACACTGGATTCAGGTTCGTGTTCGTGAAGCGCGTATAGCTGACGCCGATGCCCGCGAACGGACGAAAGCGATCGTCGCGCTCACCGAGGTAGTACCTGAACACGATGGCCCCGAGCCATGCGCGCGTGGTTGCGAGCGGGTTGCTCTGCGTGTTCGCCAGATCGATCAGCGGAAAGCGTCCCCGGACGCAGGAAAAATCCGGTCGAGCGGCAGCGCGATGCTGCCGTGCCCGCGCAGCGTCAGCACCAGCGGAATGCCCACGCCGAGTTCGGCTGCCCTGCTCTTCGAGAAAAATGCGTGAACGTGAACGGCAACGTGTTCGTATTGCCGAGCGACTGGCTGGAGCCCTGGTTCTGGACCGTTGGCCCCGGTCAGCGTGTCGGAGCCAGCACGCTAGCCCTGGACGAACGGCATCGCGTCAGTCATCGAACGAGCCGCGGACGCGTCCATACGTACGACAGTCAATCCATTGGAGGCCTGTTCCGCTTGTCTGTTCGACCAGCCACGGCACAACGGTCCACGCCTTCGCGTGGATGTCGTGAAACAGAATGACGCCACGACGCCAGAGCAGCATCAGCGTCAACACTCGCTGCTTGACCTGATCGGCGTCCATCCTACTGTTCCAGTCTTGCGAATCGATGTTCCACAGCGCCACACGCAAGCCTTGGGCATCAAAGAACGCGCCGCTGTCAGCACGACGCTGACCATACGGAGGGCGAAACAGTGGCACATAACTGGAAGGCAAGCTGCTACTGACAAGGCCAATGCTGCGCGTAACCGAGTCCTGCCATTGCGGCCATGCACTGTGCGACTTGTGTTGCCAGCCGTGCGAGCCCACGCACATACCCTGGTAGGTGCGAGAAAGTTCCCCGGGTGCATTTTGCTGCAATCGCGCCTGCAACGGTTCGCCTAGCACGAAAAAGGTGGCACTGAGATGTTGTTTGCGCAGCGTATCCAGCAACTTGTCGGTGTTGCCGCCACTTCGGGTGGGTCCATCGTCGAAGGTGAGCAGGAAATGCCGGTCGGCCAATTCGTCGCCGGTCAGTTCGCTGGGCGAATAGGTCGCCACTTCGCTGCTGGTGCGCTGGAACAGTGACGCGAGACGCAGCAACTCGTCCAGATAGGTGCGGTGGAACCGCTGAGACGCCGCGAACCACGCGGCGTAGCGATCGTCGGAGGCGTGCGTGAAAGCCGCCGCCGCCTTCCTGAACGCCGTCTCGTCGAGCGGACCAAGGCAGAACGGTTCGTCCCGCAAACAATGGACCGATGCCAGTGTGTAATTCGCTGCCAGACGGCGCCAATATATCGTGCGCACACGATCGAGCGCGTCTTGGTCGAATTGCGTGTGCTTGAGTTTGAGCCGATCGCGCAGCATGCCGTCGCCGTCACGCTCGCTCTCGCTCAACGCGTGCGCAAAGCTAAGTACTTCTGCGCGCGAGGCACGGTCGAATCCCGCGGCGGAAGCAACGGAATCCGGCCAGAGACTGCGGTCGACAGACGCGACTGCGCCTGGGCCGGCAGCCTGAGCCAGACCGGCCATCGCCAGCAGACTAAACACGGCAAGGCGTTTATGCATATGCGGAACTCTCAGGGGAACCAGCCCCCGCCCGCGGGGGGCTGGTTGATTACATACGCGCGCTGACGCGCTCGATGGCCTTGTCATAAACCGCATTGTTTTTTTCGCGCTTGGCCGCCTGGTAGTTTTCCAATGCGCTGGCAAACTGCCCGGCGGACTCGTACATCCGGCCGATGTTGTAGTGGGAACTCGCGCGTACCGTAGCGGCAGTGGCGCCACTAGCGAGTGCAATTGCCTTGCGGTTGGCCCAGATCGCCTCGGCACTGCGCCCCGCCTTTTGATAGGCCAGGCCGAGGTTGCTATAAGCCTGCCCGTAATTCGGATCCTGCTCGATAGCCTGACCGTACAGAACGATCGCCTCGTCCAACTGACCGTTGCGATAGGCATTTTCACCGGACTGATTGAACGCGCGTGCGCGTACGGAATCGATCGGAGCCTGATTGTCAGCCACGACACGGTTACGTTCATCGCCGATATCAGCGAGCGTGTTCAGGACATCTTCGGCGTCTACTCTCACACCGCGCATCGTATTGACGTCCTGGAACTCGCCAGCGCCAGTGATGCGAAACACGGTCCACAGATTGCCCGACTGATTTCGCGGCACATAGTAGGTGCGTACCAGCGATTCGCCTACATAGACGAACACTTTCGCCTGACTCTGCGACAGCGCCATCGTGCTCGGGTTGTCGCGGTCGGTATAGTCGTGCACCGCATACACATAGGTTTCGCCGTCACGCTTGCGCTCGAGCGTGACAGTCTCCGGGCCATAGCCATCGGTGTCGTCGACATCGAGGTTCGCATTGGCGCCACGCTTGCTTCTGAAGTATATGTGGTTGCCCGGATAGGCCATGTGCGAATCAAGATCCTGCGGCGTCGCGCCCCAAGTCAGCACCACACGCAGACCGTCCAGGTTGTGCATCACCGGACTCAACGCATAGGTAAGACCGGTGCAGGGGCATTTGGCGACGAGATTCGAATAACCTCCCTTCTTGATGATGATCAGCGACGCTCCGTCGGTCAGCGCACCGGCATCAATCGACACCTGCCCCTGCGCGTCCGTCGTGGCGGTAATCGACTGCTCGCCGTTCTTTTGCAGAATGACCGACGCGCCGGCTATCTTCTGGTCTTTGACGGTGGCGCTTAGTACCTGCACGCGGGATTCAGCGGCGTGGGCACCAACCGTGACTGACAAGGTCAGAACAGCCATGAAAAATCCAATACGACTTATCATTTTCATTCCTAATGAAAATTGAGATGGAGCGGAAACGCGCACTATCGATAACTACGAACCATTGAAATTTACTTATCTTTTTAGCGCAGCCCGCCTTTCAAAACTCATTCCGTGATTTTTGCGACATGAATCCTACATGAAAGCCGTATTGATAAATATCGGATAAGTTCGAATAACACTTGCGCCGCAAACCATCCAGCAAATCAATTGCAAAAATTGTTAAATTCAGACAATCGCATTTCGATTAGGCATGGTTGGCACGAGACATCACCGCCCGCGGCTTTGTATCGATGTTCACGGAAACTGATGCCCCCATGAAGTCCACCGTCATGGCTAGACGATGCGCTTGTCAACATGAGCGGCCGACACTGAAACTGGCGCGCGGCATTCTGCGCGCCGAGATGAATGAGCACGCTGACCGCGCCGCAGTGGTCCTACCGTTTGCGTTCGGCGCGGCGACGCTGGCGGGCAGCGCTCTGGCCAGGCTCGCGATCGATCGACATTTCGATCGGGTAGTTGCGGCGCTACTGGCCGTCATGTGCACGGCGCTGATCGTGGCCCAACGGCGCGGGAACACCAGTCGGCGAGCCGGCCCGGCGGCTTGCTCGCGCGCAGCGCCGTCATGCGCAGCACGCGACGCCGAACAAGCCGCGCACAAAAAAACGCCGGGCATCGGCCCGGCGTTCGTCGATGCACAAGCGGCCGCCATTCGCGACCGCACGCGCCCAGTCAGTGAATCACCCGCGTCACCCCGCGCCCGCGCGGGTCGGCCATCGCCTCCGGCGTCTTGCCGTCGATCTTGATCACCTGGATGTCGCCGCTGAAGTCCTGCCCCTTCAGCGTGTAGCCGCGCGCCTCGATCTGCTTCGCGAGTTCGCCTTCGATCGGGTGGTACGGCTCCCAGAAGATCGTGTTCGGCGGCAGCAGCTGGTGATGGAAGCGCATCGCGCCGACGGCTTCCTTCAACGGCATCCTGAAGTCGTAGATGTTGTTGATCACCTGGAAGATCGACGTGAAGATACGCGAGCCGCCCGGCGTGCCGATCACGAGCGACACCTTGCCGTTCCTGGTCATGATCGTCGGCGACATCGACGACAGCGGGCGCTTCTTCGGTTCGATCGCGTTCGCGTCGCTGCCGACCACGCCGAACATGTTCGCGACGCCCGGCTTCGCGGAGAAGTCGTCCATCTCGTCGTTCAGCACGATGCCCGTGCCGTCGGCGATCACGCCCGAGCCGAAATAACCGTTGATCGTATACGTGTTCGACACCGCGTTGCCCCACTTGTCGACGACCGAGAAGTGCGTCGTTTCGGCCTTCTCCGGCATCGTGGTGCCAAGGCCCGGCTGCACGCTCTTCGTGTCCGACGGCTCCTTCGGATTGACCTCGCCCGCGCGCTTCGCGATGTACGCGTCGTCGGTCAGTTGCGCGATCGGCACCTTGTAGAAGTCCGGGTCGCCGAGATACTGCGCGCGATCGGCGAACACGCGCTTCTCGATTTCCGCGACGAGGTGGATGTACTGCGGCGAGTTGAGCTTCACGCCCTCGAAATCCTGCTTGCGGTCGGCCTTCATCTTCAGCAGCTGCACGAGGCCGATGCCGCCCGAGCTCGGGGGCGGCGCGGTGATCACGTCATAGCCGTTCCACTTCGCCTGCACCGGCTGGCGCCACACCGCGCGGTATTGCGCGAGATCCTCGGTGGTGATCAGCCCGTTGCCGTCGCCGGTCTTCATCGAAGCCGCGATCAGCTCGGCCGTCTTGCCCTTGTAGAAACCTTCCGCGCCGTCGTTCGAGATTCGCGTCAGCACGTCGGCGAGATCGGGCTGCTTGAAGTTCACGCCGGCCTTCAACCCGGAGAAGTACTTGTCGAAGTTGGTCTTGCCGCCGAACTCCTTCGACGCGTCGACGCCGCGCTGCGCGAGCTGCTCGTCGACGACGAAGCCGTCGCGCGCATAGTGGATCGCCGGCGCGAGCACCTGCTTCCACTTCAGCTTGCCGAAGCGCTTCTGCGCTTCCCACATGCCCGCGACCGTGCCCGGCACGCCGACCGCGCGCGGGCCGTACAGGCTCATGCCCTTGACGACGTTGCCGTCCTTGTCGAGGTACATGTCCTTGGTCGCGGCGAGCGGCGCGCGCTCGCGGTAGTCGATGAAGTACGGCTTGCCGTCCTTGTAGATCGTCATGAAGCCGCCGCCGCCGATGTTGCCGGCTTCGGGATACGTGACGGCGAGCGTGAATGCGATCGCGACGGCCGCGTCGATCGCGTTGCCGCCTTCCTTGAAGATCCGCTCCGCGGCATCCGCGCTGTACTTGTCGGCCACCGCGACCGCCGAGCTCGTCAGGACCGCCGGTTGCGGACCTTTCGCATAGACGGGCGCGTTCGGCAGGAAACCGATGCCGGCCACCGTCGCGAGCACGACCGCGGATGATTTGAAGCGATTCAGCGTAGTCATTGCATGTCCCCCATGTGGATCTCCTTCAGGCAGGAAAAGCACCTGTCCGTTTATAGCCGCTGGCGCGCCGACGGCCATATGCCGGTTTCGTAGTATAGGGGGACAAAAAGGGTCGAACACGCGACGCGGCGCGAAAGCCCATCGATCGGGTGCGTCCGGTCACGCAGCAGCGCAGCAGCATGCATACGAACCGGTCGAAATTGCATGCGGTGCGCGTCATCACGCAACGCACAAAACGGAAAGTTGCGAACTGCGCCGCATGCAACACATGCATACAAAAAAATCTGCGGACGAGCCGCCCGTTGCCCAGCCCGATCTGAGAAGATGGCGCCCCGCTTTCGCGCCGCATCGTTTTCTTTCGCTCACGCTCCGCTTCACGTTTCTTCGTCTCATTCCCTATGGCATCACACAATGCGCATCATGCGTCCGGCTTCGCGGCCGGCGTCGCCGCCGCCGTCCTCGTCGCACAGACCGGCGCAACAGGCCCGTGGCACGCAGGCATGCTCGCCGCGTTCGCAGCGGGCGTCGCGGGCGGCACCGCGCCCGACTGGCTCGAAGTCGCATGGTGGACCCGCAAGCGGCGGCTGTGGATCACGCACCGCACCATCACGCACTGGGGCATCGGCTGGATCGCGCTGCTCGCGCTCGGGTGGCATGGGCTCACCCATCATCCGCATCCGCTGTGGGCCGCGCCGCTGTTCGGCTTCGCGTGCGGCGGCGTGATGCACCTGCTCGCCGACTGGCCGAACCCGCTCGGCGTGCCGTGGATCTGGCGGCGCCATTCGCTCAACCTGTGGAACAGCGGACATTGCGACCTGATCGTGGTGGCCGCCGCATGGGGCGGCACGCTGTGGCTCGCGCAATCGCTATGGACGCGCGCGCCGCTGCTCGAACACTGGCTTGGCTGGCTGCATCGCGTGTAGTCGCTTGAAGTGTCGTAGTGTCGCTTCGGCGCGATATCGGCGTGCCGAAGCACACGCAACTTTACGTCCATTGAAAGTGCGGCGCAGGCCCCCATCTCGATCTGAATCGTCGACACGCGTGCCCGAACGGCACGCGATGCCCGGCACGCACGCGCGACGTCTGGCACACTGACGATTCGATTCGCGCGCGATCCGTCCGCGCGCTCGCACCCCATTTCAACGCTCCGATGGACGTCACCGCCACCCGCCCTGCCGCCAGTGCGCTCGACGTGTTCCACCCGGCCGTCGCCGCGTGGTTCCGGCGCACGTTCGCCGCGCCGACCGGCGCGCAGGCGCTCGCGTGGCCGCACATCAAGGCCGGCCGCTCGACGCTCGTCGCCGCACCGACCGGCTCCGGCAAGACGCTCACCGCGTTCCTGTGCGCGCTCGACGATCTGGTGCGCGATGCGCTGTCGCACGACGGCGCGCTTCCCGATGCGACGCTCGTCGTCTACGTGTCGCCGCTGAAGGCGCTGTCGAACGACATCCACGTGAACCTCGACGCACCGCTCGCCGGCATCGGCGAATCGCTCGCGCAACTCGGCCTGCCGGTGCCGGCGATCCGCACCGCCGTGCGCACCGGCGACACGACGCAGGCCGAGCGCGTCGCGCTGCGCAAGCGCGCGCCGCACATCCTCGTCACGACGCCCGAGTCGCTGTACGTACTGCTGTCGTCCACATCGGGGCGGCAGATGCTGTCGAACGTGCGCTCGGTCATCGTCGACGAAATCCACGCGCTCGCATCGTCCAAGCGCGGCAGCCATCTCGCGCTGTCGCTCGAACGTCTCGACGCGCTGGCCGGCCATGCGCTGCCGCGCATCGGGCTGTCGGCGACGCAAAAGCCGATCGACGCGGTCGCGCGCTTCCTGGTCGGCGGCCCGGCCGATGCGCCGCGCGACTGCACGATCGTCGACACGGGCCACACGCGCGAGCGCGACCTCGCGCTCGAACTGCCGAACGTGCCGCTCGAACCCGTGATGGCGACCGACGTGTGGGAACAGATATACGACCGGATCGCGGGGCTCGCGGCCGCGCATCGCACGACGCTGGTGTTCGTCAACACGCGGCGCACTGCCGAGCGCATGGCGCGCCATCTCGCCGACCGGCTCGGCAAGGAAGCGATCGCCGCGCATCACGGCAGTCTCGCGAAGGAGCACCGTTTCGATGCCGAGCAGCGCCTGAAGCGCGGCGAACTGAAGCTGCTCGTCGCCACCGCATCGCTCGAACTCGGCATCGACATCGGCGATGTCGATCTCGTCTGCCAGGTCGGCTCGCCGCGCGGCATCGCGCCGTTCCTGCAGCGCGTCGGCCGCTCGGGGCACCACGTCGGCGGCGTGCCGAAGGGCCGGCTGTTCCCGCTGTCGCGCGACGAACTCGTCGAATGCGCGGCGCTGCTCGATTGCGTGCAACGCGGCGAACTCGACACGTTGAGGATTCCCGAAGCGCCGCTCGACGTGCTCGCGCAGCAGATCGTCGCCGAAGTCGCGTGCACGGAATGGCAGGAGGACGCGCTGTATGCGAGCTTCACGCGCGCGGCGCCGTACGGGAGGCTGACGCGCGAGCGCTTCGACGAAGTGATGAAGATGCTCGCCGAAGGCTTCACGAGCCGCCGCGGCGTGCGCGGCGCGTACCTGCATCGCGACGTGGTCGGCGGTACGGTGCGCGGGCGCCGCAACGCGATGATGACCGCGACCACGTCGGGCGGCACGATCCCCGACATGGCCGACTATGCAGTGCTGCTCGAACCGCAGGGCATCCAGGTCGGCACCGTCAACGAGGATTTCGCGATCGAGAGCCTGGCCGGCGACGTGTTCCAGCTGGGCAACCAGTCGTACCGGATCATTCGCGTGGAGACGGGCCGCGTGCGCGTCGAGGACGCGCAGGGCCAGTCGCCGAACATTCCGTTCTGGCTCGGCGAGGCGCCGGGGCGCAGCGACGAGCTGTCGGCGGCGGTCGGCCGGCTGCGTGCACGGCTCGACGGGCTGTTCGCCGACGGCGACCGGCAAGCGGACGCCGGCGAGCGCAAACGCGCGGGTGGTAAAACCGCGAGCAACGCGGAAGCCGAAACAGGCACCGCGATCGCCCCTGCCGAAAGCCGCCTCGCGCCGGCGTTGCGCTGGCTCGTCGACGATCTCCACCTGTCGCCCGACGCCGCGCACCAGATCGCCGACTACCTCGCCCGCACGCGTGCCGCGCTCGGCGTGCTGCCGACACAGGACACGCTCGTGATGGAGCGTTTCTTCGACGAATCGGGCGGCACGCAGCTCGTGATCCATTCGCCGTTCGGCAGCCGCATCAACCGCGCATGGGGGCTCGCGCTGCGCAAGCGCTTCTGTCGCAGTTTCAACTTCGAGCTGCAGGCCGCCGCGACCGACGACGCGATCATCCTGTCGCTGTCGCTCGCGCACAGCTTCGCGCTCGACGAGGTGTGGCGCTACCTGCGTTCGGCCAGCGCCGAGCACGTGCTGGTCCAGGCGCTGCTCGACGCACCGATGTTCGGCGTGCGCTGGCGCTGGAACGCGACGACCGCGCTCGCGCTGCCGCGCTTCACGGGCGGCCGGCGCACCGCGCCTCAACTGCAGCGCATGAAGAGCGAGGATCTGCTTGCGACCGTGTTCCCGGATCAGGTCGCGTGCCTCGAGAACATCGTCGGCGAACGCGAGATACCGCATCACCCGCTCGTCGACCAGACGCTCGACGATTGCCTGCACGACGCGATGGACACCGACGGCTGGCTCGCGCTGCTGCGCCGGATCGAAAGCGGCGCGATCGAGCTCGTCGCACGAGACCTGCCCGCGCCGTCGCCGCTCGCGGCCGAGATCCTGAACGCGAAACCCTACGCGTTCCTCGACGATGCGCCGCTCGAGGAGCGCCGCACGCAGGCCGTGCAGTCGCGCCGCTGGAGCGATCCCGAATCGGCCGACGATCTCGGCGCGCTCGACGCCGATGCGATCGATGCGGTGCGCGACGAAGCATGGCCGCTCGTGCGCGACGCCGACGAAATGCACGATGCGCTGCTCACGCTCGCATGCGTCGCCGACAGCGAAGCACAGGCCCACGAAGGCTGGCCCGACCGGCTCGCGGAACTCGCGGAGCGCCGCCGCGCAACCCAACTCGTCGCGCCGGGCGGCGCCGCGCTGTGGGTGCCGGTCGAACGGCTCGTATGCATGCGCACGCTGCATCCCGACGCACGCGTGACACCGGCGCTCAAGGTGCCGGCCGCCTGCGCGCAACCGTGGGAAGCCGATACCGCACTCGTCGACGTGGTCCGCGCGCGGCTTACCGGCTTCGGGCCGCTTGCGCTCGACGCGATCGCGACACCGCTCGGCCTGCCGCCGGCGTCGATCGCGACGGCACTCGCGGCGCTGGAGCGCGAAGGCTATGTGATGCGCGGCCGGTTCACGCCGGGCGCGACGGCGGACGAATGGTGCGAACGCCATCTGCTCGCGCGCATTCATCGCTATACGGTGAAGCGGCTGCGCCGCGAGATCGAACCGGTCGAGCGCGCCGACTTCATGCGCTTCCTGTTCCATTGGCAACACCTGACGCCGGACACGCGCGGCACGGGCCGCGACGCACTCGCGGCCGTGGTCGAACAACTCGAAGGCTACGAAGCCGCGGCAAGCGCGTGGGAAGACGCGCTGCTGCCCGCACGGCTCACCGACTACATGGCGGGCGGCCTCGACGAGCTGTGCCGCTCGGGCAAGCTCGTGTGGACCCGCATCGGCGCACCGGCGCGCACGGCCGGCACGCCTGTGAAGACGACGCCGATCGTGCTGCTGCCGCGCCGCCACCTCGCCGCATGGCAGGCACTGCGCGACCCCGACGCGCAACCGGCGCTGTCCGCGCGGGCCACGCAGGTACGCGACGCGCTCGCCGCACACGGCGCGATGTTTTTCGATGCGCTGCTCGACGACCTGCACATGCTGCCCGTCGAACTCGAACAGGCACTCGGCGAACTCGTGTCGGCCGGCCTCGTGAATGCGGACAGCTACGCGGGCCTGCGTGCGCTGCTGAAGCCGGCCGTCAAGCGCAGCGCGACCTATGCGCCGCGTACACGGCGCGGCGGTGCGCTGATCGGCGGGATGGACGATGCGGGCCGCTGGGCGCTCGTGCAGCGTCACGCGCCGCAGGACGATGCGCCGGCGCCGAAACGCGGCCCGGCCGCGACCGATCCCGACGCGCTCGAACACATCGCGTGGACGCTGCTGCGCCGCTACGGCGTCGTGTTCTGGCGGCTGCTCGAACGCGAGGCCGACTGGCTGCCGAGCTGGCGCGAACTCGCGCGCGTGCTGCAGCGCCTCGAAGCGCGCGGCGAGATTCGCGGTGGACGTTTCGTCGCCGGGCTCGCGGGCGAGCAGTTCGCGCTGCCCGAGGCGATTCCGATCCTGCGCGAACTGCGGCGGCAACCCGGCGACGGGCAGTACATATGCGTGACGGGCGCCGACCCGTTGAATCTCGCCGGCACGCTGCTGCCCGGCGACAAGGTGCCGGCGCTGGCCGGCAATCGCGTGCTGTTCCGCGACGGTGTGCCCGTCGCATCGCTCGTGTCGGGTTCATTCCACTACGCGCCCGAACTGTCGCCCGCCGCGCGCGAGGATGCGCGCCTGCGGCTCGCGCGCCACTGCTGACATCGGCTGACAGACGGCGCAGCGCAGACTACTGATCGCCGGGCCGCGCTGCCGCCATCGTTCGGGTAGCATCGTGCGATTGACCGCGCGGTCTCCCGCGCCCACACACAACAAGACTTCCGGAGACTGCCGCTCATGCCTGCGCATGCCGACTCGCCCGCCGCTCATCACGCGGGCTCGCTGACCATTTTCCAGGGTGCCGCACTGTATATCGGCGCGGTGCTCGGCACCGGCGTGATCGCGTTGCCTGCGCTGGCCGCCGAGGTCGCCGGCCCGGCGTCGCTGCTCGCGTGGGCTGCGCTCGTCGTGCTGTCCGGGCCGCTCGCGGCCACCTTCGCCGCACTCGGCGCACGCTATCCCGACGCGGGCGGCGTGTCGACCTACGCACGGCGCGCATTCGGGCCGAAGGCGGCGGCGATCGTCGGCTGGTGCTTCTACTTTGCGGTGCCGGCCGGCGCGCCGGCCGCCGCGATGTTCGGCGGCGCGTACGTCGCGGCCGTCACGGGCGGCGGGCACACGACGGTCATCGTCACGGCTGCCGCACTGATCGCCACCGTGTCGGCCGCGAATGCATTCGGCGTCACCGTATCAGGCCGCATGCAGCTCGTACTGTCGGCACTGCTCGTCGCGCTGCTGCTCGCCGCGGTGCTGGCGTCCGCGCCGCATGCGCGCACCTCGAACCTGCAGCCGTTCGCGCCGCACGGCTGGCTCGCGGTCGGCCAGGCTGCCGCGCTGCTCGTGTGGAGCTTCGCCGGCTGGGAAGCGATCACGCATCTCGCGGCCGAATTCCGCCGGCCCGCGCACGACATGCCGCGCTCGGCCGGCATCGCGGTCGTGGTCGTCGGGTTCCTGTATCTGTCGGTCGCCGCCGCGAGCGTGACGGTGCTCGGGCCGTCTGCAGGCGCATCGGGCGCACCGCTCGCCGAACTGATCGCGGGCGGCATCGGCGGCCACGCGCAGGTGCTCGCGGCCGCGGCCGCGCTGCTGCTCACGCTCGGCACGATGAATGCGTATTTCGCGGGCGCGGCCAAGCTCGGCGCGGCGCTCGGGCGCGACGGCGCATTGCCCGCGTGGCTCGCGCAAGGCAGCCAGGTCGGCGGCGTCCCGCGCCGCAGCCTCGGCGTGATCGCCGTGCTCGCGGCCGTCGCGCTGGCCGCGACGACGATCTCGGACGTCGGGCCGAAACCGCTCGTGCTCGTGACGTCCGGGTGTTTCGTGATGGTGTATGGGCTCGGTGCGGCCGCCGCGCTGAAGTTGCTGCCGCGCGGCGGCATCGCTTACCGCTGCGCGTGGATTTCGCTGGTTGCGGTTGCCGGGCTGTTCCTGACGACGGGCTGGTATCTGCTGTGCCCGCTGCTGCTCGCGGGTGGCGCGCTGCTTTATCTGCAGGTGACCGGGCCGCGCAAATGACCCGCCGTATGCGCCTGGGCCGACGCCTGCCCGCTCACGGCGACGCGCAGGTGAATCGCAGGCCGGATCACCGGCCAATTCGCTGCACGCATCACGCGGACGATCGCCGCAAACCGACCGCGCGCCGTTTCGTCACGCCGGTCAGGCCGGCACCAGCTCGAAGCTGAGCCGTTTGCCGAGTGCTGCGGCCGCGCTCGCGAGCGTCGCCAGCGTGAGGCTCGTGTCGGTTTCGTCGAGCAGCCGGTTGAGCGCGGCACGGCTGGTTTTCATCCGCGCGGCCATCGCGGTTTTCGTGATGTGCTGCGCCTTCATTTCCTGCCCGATCTGCCACGCGATCACGCGCTTGATCGCGGTGGCGGTGGCCGCTTCGAGATTGCCGTCCTCTTCGAGGAAGGTATCGAAATCGCTGCCGATATGCGGGTTGTTCGTGGTCGTCATGTCGTACTCCAGTGCATGGCGTTGCGGCTGCCCGACCGTCGGAGACGGTGCGTTCCGGCGCAACCGGGAATTCAAATGGCGTGCGTCAGCGCTGTCAGGCGCGCGACGGTGACGTCGAGATCGTCCGACGGCGTGGCCGGCGACTTCTTGATGAACCCGTGCAGCAGGACCATCGTGTCGCCGACAACCGTGAAGAGGACACGAGCGTTGCGCGTGGGCAGCACGATCCTGATCTCCCACAGATCCTTCGCCATCTTCCGAACCAGCGGCATGCCGAGCGGCCAGCCGAATTGAACGGTTTTGATCTCTTCGCCGATCGCCCTTCGCTCCGCGCGCTCAAGCGCCTTGAGCCATTCGCGTACCGGCTCGTTGCCGCATGCCGTGCTGAAGAACCGCACGCCGAGCGTGACCTGAATCTGCTGTCTCGCCATCGTCTTGTCACTGATCGTACCAAAAACGATACGATATGCCAAGCACCGCGAGGACGGCTACTGGCCGGATGGCCAATCCGGAAACGGAGAAAAAGACTGAGCCGGGCTGTCGCCCGGCACGAAGGATCAGCGATCGCCGCGCCCCGGCTTGCGCGCGGCGCGTGGCGTCCGGTGCGGGCGCTTGTCGCCGAACCGCGACCGCGCGATGTCGCGCACGGCATCGATCAGCGTCCGTGCGACCGGCGACGGCTGCGCATCGGTGCGCAGAATGAGCCCGACCGGCTCGTCGGTACCCGCGGACGGCAGCGGCAGGCGCGCCAGCGCACCGGCCGACAGATCGTATTCGGCCGCGTAGAGCGGCACGAACCAGACCGCGTCGTTCTCGAGCGCCAGCGCGCGCGCGACCGAGACCGACAGCACCTCGATGAACGAATCCAGCGGCGGCACGCCGCATGTGCCGAGCAGCTGCTCGGCCGACTGGCGGATCAGCGTGCCGTACGGCGGCAGCACGACCGGATAGCGCGCGAGCTCGGTGGCCGGCGCCGTGTTCGACAGCAGCGGGTGCCCTGCGCGCACGACCGCGACGAGCGGCTCGTTGTACAACTGCTCGAACGCGAGCCCGATCATCCGCTCCGGCTCCGACAGTCGCCCGATCGCGCATTCGATCGCACCGGACTTCAGGCGCTCGAGCAGATCGGCGTTCGCGGCCGTCGCGATCCGCACGACGATGCGCGGCCAGCGCTCCGCCAGCGCCTTCATCAACGCGGGCGCAAGCGATGCCGCGACAGTCGGCAGCATGCCGATTTCCAGCGTCGCGGCAGCGGCCCCGCCCTCGCGCGCGAGCAGCCCGACACCCTGCCGCAGCGCCAGCACGCACGCATTCGCGTGCGGCATGAACAACTGCGCTTCGCGGGTCGGCTGCGCGCCCTGCCGGCCGCGCTCGAACAGCTTCACGCCGAGGATCGCCTCCAGTTCGGCGATCGTCTTCGACACGGCCGGCTGCGTGATCGACAGGCTTTCGGCCGCCTTCTGCACGCCGCCCAGCTGCGCGACCGCGAGAAAGCACTGCAGGTGCCGAAACTTGACGCGGCCGTCGGCGATACGGTTATTCATAACGGGTGGTTATGCGAATGACGATGAAATGCCATTTTGCATAACTTTCCGGATAAGCCCAAGCATTCGGTGAAACGTCACGCGCCACGCCGCAGCGCGTGGAAACCGGTCGGCTCCCAGACCCGCTTTGCGATCAGCAAACCCGTCCCGTGCTTCTGCCCGAGCGGTGCGGACGACGATTCCGCATGCAGCGCGGCCGCCTTGCTGCGCAGCCGGCGCAATTCCAGTTCGAGTTCCGCGGCGGCCGCCTCCGTCAGCATCCCTTGCGAGAACGTCATCGTCTCGCCCGCGCCGTCGAAACGGCTGTCGAGGAAATCGCCGAGCGCGTGCGCATGGAAATAACGACGGATCGGCCCGCCGGGCAGCCAGTCGAAATCGCGCGCGACACGCACGCGAATCCGGTCGCCCGGCAGCAGCGCGACGACGTTCATCCGGTCGAGCATCAACAGGTATTTCACGCACTCGGCCTTCGTCAATCGATAGGCCGACACGATGTCCTGCACGGTCCAGTAGTTGATCGCGCAGACGGCGACGAGCAGCAGCTTCTCGTCCGACACGAGCAGCGCCTCCTGCTGCTCGGTCAGCACGTGCAGCCTCGGCGCCGACGCCGATGCCTCCTGCACGAGCTCGGCCAGCGTATAGCCGAGCAACTGCGCGATCTCCGCGACGCGCTCCAGCGTAAAGCGGCCGCTCGCGAACAGCCGCTTCACGCTCGTCTCGGAAACGTCGAGCGCACGCGCCACGTCGCGGTAGGTCATTCCCTGCGCCTTCAACTGGCGCTTCAGCGTTTCGATGAGTTGGGCGGTTTCGGTCATTTTGGTATCGAAAAACGATGCTCAAGGTCGGATATTAGGCTACCTCCGCATGAAGATGAACACTTTTGGATACTTGTCTGCATAATCCGCTCCGTCCTGTCACTCAACGACGGAGCCGAAATGGCCACCCGAACCGAAACCGCCGCTTACGAACCGCAGCACACCGCACCGCGCGATGCACGCGATACGGATCGCACGATGCCGCTCGCCACCGTCCGCACGCTGGCCGCCGGCGCGCATGTCGGCGATCTCGTGTTCATCCGTGTGCCGGCCGGCTCGCCGCGCAACGCGGCAGGCACGACGGGCGCATGGGCGAATCGTTTCGGCATCGTCGTCGATACGTCGGGCGACGAACCCGTGATCGCCGAGCCCGCGTTTGCGTGGACGAAGCTCACGCCGCTGTCGCGCTTCGTCGCCCATGCCGACGGCGGACGCATCGCGCTGGCGCGCCGCGTCGCGGCACCGACCGCCGACGAGCAGCGCCGGTTGCATGCAACGGCCGAACAGCGGATCGACGCTTTGCTCGGCAACCGCTTCAACCTGCGGGTGCGGCGCGGGTTCTGCGCGCAGTACGTGAACGATGTGCTCGGCGCCGACCGGGCCGCGACACCGGCCGCACTGCTGCGCAGCGGCACGCTGTCGCTCGAATTCGACGGGATCGTGTTCGATCCCGGCCGCCAATAACGACGGGCAGGCTCGGGGAGGCCGGATAACAACAAGAACAAAAGACAAAAAATAGCGACGGGCTGGCTGGAGGGCCGTGCGCGGGGTCATCACCGACGACGCAAAGCCCGATCGCTTTCATCCGCCGGACAGGCATCCTGTCCGGCGGATTTTTCATTGGCGCATCGCACATAACGAATGGTTATGCTTCTCGCGAAAAAAGGTCATTTTTCATAACTTCCTGGATTGGCTAAAGTCCTGCCATCGCACTTCGCGAAATACCTATCAGGAGACGCCCGATGGATTCCCCCACGATCCTCACGCCGCGCGACTGGCCGTCGCATCCGGCCTATGTCCACCCCGAATACCGCTCGTCGGTGAAGCGCGGCCCGACCCGCCCGCTGATCCCGCTGAAGGACAAGCTGCGCGACCAGTACGCGCCCGTCTACGGCGCTGAAGATCTCGGCGCACTCGACCACGACCTGACGAAGAATGCCGTGAAGAACGGCGAGCCGCTCGGCGAGCGCATGGTCGTCACGGGCCGCGTGCTCGACGAAGGCGGCAAGCCCGTGCGCAACACGCTCGTCGAGGTGTGGCAGGCAAACGCGGCCGGCCGCTACGTGCACAAGGTCGACCAGCACGACGCGCCGCTCGACCCGAACTTCCTCGGCGCGGGCCGCTGCCTGACCGACGACGAAGGCCGCTACCGCTTCCTGACGATCAAGCCCGGCGCGTATCCGTGGGGCAACCATCCGAACGCGTGGCGCCCGAATCACATCCACTTCTCGCTGTTCGGCGATTACTTCGGCTCGCGTCTCGTCACGCAGATGTACTTCCCCGGCGACCCGCTGCTCGCGTACGACCCGATCTTCCAGGGCACGCCCGAGGCCGCGCGCGATCGCCTGATCTCGCGCTTCTCGATGGACATCACCGAAGAAGGCTATGCGCTCGGCTACGAATTCGACATCGTGCTGCGCGGCCGCGACGCTACCCCGATGGAGCGCTGAACCATGACGACGCTGAAGCAAACCCCTTCGCAGACGGTCGGCCCGTACTTCGCGTACGGCCTGTGCCCGCAGCAATACGACTACGACCTGAAAAGCCTGTTCACGCCGACGATCGCCGCGTCGCACGCCGAAGGCGAGCACGTGCTGCTGGTCGGCCAGGTGTTCGACGGCGACGGCAACGTCGTCGGCGACGCGGTGCTCGAATTCACGCAGGTGGACGGCGCGGGCCGCTACCCGACGTCGCGCGACGACATCGCGAAATCCGGCTTCACCGGTTTCGCGCGAGTCGGCACGGGCACCGATGCGCAGCACCGCTTCGTCGTCGAGACGGTGAAGCCGGGCCGCATCGCCGCCGACGAAGCGCCGCACGTCAACGTGACCGTGATGATGCGCGGGATCCTCTCCCATGCATTCACGCGCGTGTACTTCGACGACGAAGCCGCGGCGAACGCAGCCGACCCCGTGCTGAACGCAGTGCCGGCCGAGCGCCGTGCGACGCTCGTCGCGAAACGCGACGCGCAGCCGGGCCGCCCGATCGTCTACCGCTTCGACATCCGCATGCAGGGGCCCGACGAGACGGTGTTCTTCGACGTTTGACGCACGTGCCGGCACAGGCCGGTTCCGGATGCAGACGCACCGCCGCGTGACGCGATACCGACAGGCATCGCGCCACGCGGCGTTTTTTCTATCCAGTCGCAATCTTTCGATGCTGCGCCGCAGCACGCCGGGACACAGTTGCCGATGTCCGTTGCTCCGGCCTTCTGCCCCCACATCAAACGCGCGATTGAAACGCATGCTGCGACAGCACATGAATCGTCGGGCCGACAGGATATCGTTTGCGCGTTATGCGGCGTATTCTTTGGTATCCACAACGAGCCAGCAGGATTAAATCTAAAAGAGAAATAATCTCGCAGGCAATGCGCGACACCAGCCCTGCTGGCCGTGCGCGTTTTTTTCTGACCGAGTGCCTTTAAACGCGTCTGACCGAATCGGGCAGGCGCGTATTTTTTTGCGGCTGCGAGCGGCGTACGGGCGCGGCGCGCGTCGGTCGTCGCTTCCTTCCGCCTAGCGCCGAATCTCCAGATACCGGCTTGGCGTGTCGCCCAGAATGCGGCGAAACGCCGACGTGAACGCGCTCGCGCTCGCATACCCGAGATCGAGCGCGACGCGCGTCACCGGCTGCCCGTCGCTCAGGCGGGAAATCGCCGCGAGCATGCACACCTGCTGGCGCCATGCGGCGAAACTCACACCCGTCTGCGCGCGGAACTGCCGCGTGAACGTGCGCCGACTCACGCCCGCGTCGGCGGCCACCCGGTCGAGATCGGCCGCGATCGACGGCGACGCGAACAGGTGCCGGCACACCTTCGCGAGCCGTGCGTCGGCCGGCAGCGGCGCATGCAGCGACAGGCGCGGCATCGTCGCGATTTCCGCGATCAGCAGCGCCATCAGCTTGCCCGCACGGCCGTCTACGTCGTACATGGCCGGCAGGTCGATCGCATCGTCGATCAGCTGCCGCAGCAGCGCGGACACGCCATACACGCCGCACTGCCCGGGCAGGCCGGCCTCCTGCGCGGCGTCGCCGGACACGAACGCGTTGAGCATCGTGACCGGTCCGGTCATCGTCATTTCGTGCCGCACGCCGGCCGGCACCCAGCATGCGCGTTGCGGCGGCACCAGCCAGCGGCCGTGCGGCGTCGACACGCTGATCGTGCCGCGCGACGCGAACGCGAATTGCCCGCGCCCGTGCGCGTGTTCCGGAAACGTCGTGCCCGCCGCATAGTCGTTGGCGGTTACGACCACGCTCCGGGGAATGTGTTCGTAGGGATCTAGCAGCGTATTTCTCACGGCCCGAATTCCATCATCAATGACCCGATATCGAAGGCGGGTCTCCTTCGATCGATCTACGATCCGCTCCACGCTTGCGCGACCTGACGGCCGCAAGACCCGCCGGCCTGATCGGCCGGATTGCAACCTCACCGGAGCGGACATGCCGAATACGTTTCATCGCGTGGGGGACGGCCCCCACCCTGTTCTCGTGCTGCACGGCTGGTTCGGCGACGCCCGCGCGTTCGAACCCGTCGAAGCGTGGCTGTCGCGCGAGCACTTCAGCTATGTGTTCATGGACTACCGCGGCTACGGCCGCAGGCGCGACGCACGCGGCGACTACACGATCGACGAGATCGCCGCCGATGCCCTCGCGCTCGCCGACGCGCTCGGCTTCCCGACCTTCAGCCTCGTCGGCCATTCGATGGGCGGCATGGCGATCGAGAAGATCGCCGCCGTCGCACCCGACCGCGTGCGCGCGCTGGTGCCGATCGCGCCCGTGCCGTGCGGCGGCCTGCCGTTCGACGCCGAGCGGCGCGCGCTATTCGAGCGCGCCGCCGACAATCTTGCCGATCGCAGGACCATCATCGATCGCAGCACGGGCGGCCGGCTACCCGCCGCCTGGGTCGAGTGGAAAGCCGCGTATTCGGCAGCCTGTTCGTCGCCGCACGCGTTCGGCGCGTACTTTCGCGCGTGGGCCGATACGGATTTCAGCGACGGGATCGTGGGCGTCCATCCGGTGAAAGTGCTGATCGGCGAGCACGATCCGGCGTTCGGCGCGGCGCTGATGGCGCGAACCTACCTGCGGCGCTATCCGCGCGCCAGCGTCGACGTGCTGCGTAATGCGGGCCACTATCCGATGAACGAGACGCCGCTCGCGCTGGTCGCGGCGATGGAAGCGTTCCTGCTCGCCGCGACGGCACACCCCGTCGCCGGCGACTGACCCGCCGCACGCAAGCGGCATCGTTGCGGCGCGCATCACCGCAGCATGAACGACATCGCCGACAGGCTGTTCAGCGTGCGCACCACGTGCTCGACCGACGGCCCGTCGAAGCGCAGCGTCACCGCATCGACGCGCTCGAGCGACGGCAGCACGCAGAACAGGTCGGCCAGCGCGGCCGTCTGCACGCGCAGCGTGCAAGCGGCCGGCGCGGGCCGATGAGTGCCGGCGCGCAAGCCCGCCGACAGCGCGTGCTCGACCGTTTCGCGCGCGGCGGTCGCGATGCGCGCACACGACGCGGCAGGCGTGAGCGTGTCGCCGCTCGATGCGCCGCCGGCCGTCTTGAGCGTCTCGAAACGTGCGTCCGGAAACAGCGGCTGCGTTTCCTCGGCGAACACGTCGTCGCCGGTTGCCAGTACGACGTGCGCGCCATATTCGCGCGCCAGCGCGCCGTACAGCCCGGCTTCGCCGAGCTCGACGCCGTTCAGCCATACCTGCGTGAACGCGAAACTGTTGATCGTGTGCGCAAGCACGCCGCGCGTCTGCGATTTCGCGTGATAGCCGATCATGAACACGAGGTCCGGCTGCTGTTCGAGGCCCGCCATCATCCCGAGCGTGCGCGGCTTGCCGAGCACGACGCGTGAGCGTGCATCGAGCCCGTCGGGCAGCAGGTTGCGATAGCCGCCATGCGAATCGTTGACCCAGACGGCCTGCGCGCCGCCCGCGAACGCGCCTTCGATCGCCGCGTTCGCCTCGGCGGTCATCCAGCGGCGCGCGCGCTCGTATTCCGGATTGCCGGCGCGCGTCTGCTCGGTGGCGAATACGCCGGCGACGCCCTCGATGTCGGTCGAGATCAGGATCTTCATGACTGGGTAAGACGCCCTTCGTTGTGTTCGTTGAACAGATGATCGAGATCGGGCACAGCATCGCGCAGCGATTGCCGCACGTGGCCGTCGCGCCCGGCGACCGTCACGGCCTGCAGCAATGCATCGGCGATCGCATGCTCGACGCTTTCGGCCGCGGCCATGAACAGCGGGTCGAGCGCTGCATCGGCCACGAGGGCCGGCAGCGCGATGGTCGACGCGTCGTGCGCGATCGTGTACGCGGTCGAGAATGCGAGCGCGATGTCGCCGCTGCCATGCCCGTAGACGGAACCCGTGCGGGCCAACCCCGCGGCCGCGCGGCGTGCGAGCCGCGACAGCTGCCGCGCGTCGAGGGGCGCATCGGTCGCGAGCAACAGGATGATCGAGCCCTGCTCGGGGGGCGCCGCGTGCGCGGCCCCGGCCGCACGCCGTTGCGCGACGATGCGCCCGAGCGGCACGCCGCCGAGCGTCAGCATCGGCAGCCGGCCGAAATTTGCGAGCACGAGCGCGCCGACCGTATAAGGCCTGCCGGCCGCGACGACGACGCGCGACGCCGAACCGATCCCGCCCTTCAGGTCGAAACACGACATCCCGCGCCCGGCGCCCACCGCGCCGCGTGCGACGTCGCGCGACGCGGCGCGGCATGCGTCGTCGTAATGCGCGGCGGTGACCGCGAACGCCTGGATATCGTTCAGATAACCGTCGTTGCACTCGAACACGAGCGGATTGACGGTCGGCCAGTCGCGGCCGACCTGCGGATTCGCGGCGATCGCCGCGCGGATCTGCGCCTGCGCGACCGCGCCGACGCCGAACGTGCTGGTCAGCGCGATCGGCGTATCGAGCGTGCCGAGCTCGTCGACCTGCACGAGCCCGACACTCTTGCCGAAACCGTTGATCACGGCCGCGCCGGCCGGCACCTTGCTGCGGTACACGTCACCCTGATGCGGCTTCACGACGGTCACGCCGGTCTGCACGTTGCCGGCATCGAGCGTGCAATGGCCGACCGTCACGCCCGGCACGTCGGCGATCGTGCCGCGCGGCCCGGCCGGCTGCGTCGCGGCCCACATCGGTGCAGCTGGCATCAGCGGCGCTCCAGCTTCGGATCGAGCGCGTCGCGCAGCCCGTCGCCGAGCAGGTTGAACGCGAGCACGGTCAGGAAGATCGCGAGGCTGGGGAAAATCGCGACGTGCGGCGCCGTCACCATGTCCGCGCGCGCCTCGTTGAGCATCGCGCCCCACTCCGGCGTCGGCGGCTGCGCGCCGAGCCCGAGGAACGACAGGCTCGCGGCCGTGATGATCGACGTGCCGATCCGCATCGTGAAGTAGACGACGACCGACGACACGGTGCCCGGCAAGATGTGCCGCATGATGATCGTCCAGTCCGACGCGCCGATGCTGCGTGCAGCTTCGACGTAGGTCATGTGCTTGAGCATCAGCGTGTTGCCGCGCACGAGCCGCGCGAACGCCGGAATGCTGAAGATTGCGACCGCGCAGATCACGTTGATCATCCCGTTGCCGAGAATCGCGACCACGCCGATCGCGAGCAGGATGCCCGGGAACGCGAACAGCACGTCGGCGATGCGCATCGTGATGCGATCCCACCAGCCTTCGTAGTAGCCGGCGAGCAGCCCGAAGACCGTGCCGATAAACGCGCCTAGCGCGACCGAGAAGAAACCGGCCGCGAGCGAGATGCGCGTGCCGGTGACGATCCGGCTGAAGATGTCGCGGCCGAGCGAATCGACGCCGAACCAGTGCACGGCCGACGGCCCCGCGTTCAGCGCGTCGTAGTCGAAATAGTTCTCCGGATCGAACGGCACGATGTGCGGGCCGACGAATGCCAGCACGACGAGCGCCAGCACGAAGCCACCCGCGACGAGCGCCACCGTCTGCTTGCGGAACTTGCGCCAGAATTCGCGCCACGGCGTGCGGATCGCGGTCGATGCGGCAGGCGCCGCGGTCTGGACAGTCGCGTTCATACGCGCCTCACTTGAACCGGATGGTCGGGTTGATGACCGCGTACAGCACGTCGACGGTCAGGTTGATCAGAATGAATTCGAGCGAGAACAGCAGCACGATCGCCTGGATCACCGGGTAGTCGCGCATCGTCACCGAATCGACGAGCAGCCGCCCGAGCCCTGGCCAGTTGAACACGGCCTCGACGACGATCGAGCCGCCGAGCAGGAAGCCGAACTGCAGCCCCATCATCGTGACGACCGGGATCATCGCGTTGCGCAGGCAGTGCTTGAGCACGACCATCGGCTCGTGCACGCCCTTCGCGCGCGCGGTGCGCACGAAATCCTCGTTCAGCACCTCGACGAACGACGCGCGCGTGAAGCGTGCCATCACGGCCGCGACCGCGGCGCCGAGCGTCACCGACGGCAGCACGTAGCTCTTCCACGTGCCGTCCGGCACGACCGGCAGCCAGCCGAGCTTCACCGAGAAGATCTCCATCAGCAGCATGCCGAGCGCGAATGCGGGAAACGAGATGCCCGACACCGCGATCGTCATGCCGATGCGGTCGGGCCAGCGATTGCGCCACACCGCCGACGCGATCCCGATCGCCATCCCGAACAGCGTCGCCCACGCCATGCTGACGAGCGTCAGCAGCAGCGTCGGCATGAAGCGCTCGCCGATCTCGGTCGATACCGGCCGCTTGCTGCGCGTCGACACGCCGAAGTCGCCGTGCGCGATCTTCACGAAGAAGTTCGCGAACTGGGTTGGCATCGGCTTGTCGAGCCCGAGATCGGCGCGCACGAGCGCGACCGTCGCGTCGTCGGCTTCGGCGCCGGCCGCGAGCCGCGCGGGGTCGCCCGGCAGCAGGTGCACGAACAGGAACACCAGCACCGCGACGATCGCGAGCGTGGGCAGCAGGCCGAACAGGCGTTTGATGATGAAATTCAGCATAGGGCACCGAACCAGTGCGGCGCGCCGGCATCCCGCAGCCGGCGCGCCGTGACGCGCGCGAACGCGCTTATTTCAGCGAGATTTCGTCGAAGTTGAACGAACCGTCCGGCATCACGTACATGCCTTGCAGGCGCTTGCTGCGCGCGTAGACGATCTTCTCCTGCACGAGGAAGATCCACGGCGCGTCGGCCCAGATCTGCTTCTGTGCGGTGGCGTAGTACTCGGCCTTCTTCGCGCGGTCGGTGGTCGCCAGCGCCTTCTCCAGCGCGTCGTCGAAGATGCCGTTCTGGTAGTACGCGGTATTGAACAGCTTCGGCGGCTTCGACGCGGACGCGAGCAGCGGCGTCAGCGCCCAGTTCGCCTCGCCGGTCGACGACGACCAGCCGATGTAGAACATCCGCACCGGTGCGCTCGCCGGGTCCTGCGCGCTCTCGACCTTCGCGACGCGTTCGCCCGATTCGAGCGCCTGCACCTGCACCTTCACGCCGACCTGCGCGAGCTGCTGCTGGACGAACTGGATCACCTTCTGCGACGTCGTGTTGTTGTAGCCGGACCAGAGCGTCGATTCGAAGCCGTTCGGATAGCCTGCCTCCTTCAGCAGCGTGCGCGCCTTCGCCGGGTCGTACGGCCAGGGTCCGGTCTTCGTCGCATACTCGACGCCCGGCGGCACGACGCCCGGCGCCGGCGTCGCGAAGCCCGAGAACGCGACCTTCGCGAGCGCATCCTTGTTGATCGCGTAGTTGAGCGCCTGGCGCACCTTCGGATTGTCGAACGGCTTCTGCAGCGTGTTCAGCGAGATGTAGCGCACGACGATCGACGGCCGCTCGATCACGTCGAGCTTGGGATTGGTCTTCAGGTCCGCGACCTGCTCGTACGGAATCCGGAACGCCAGATCCGCCTGGCCTGCCTTCATCAGCGCCGCACGCGTGTTGTTGTCGATCACGGGCTTCCAGTCGATCATGTCGATCTTCGGATAGCCCTTCTTCCAGTAGCCGGCGTATTTCTTCACCTTCATGTCGTCGGTCTGCTTCCACTCGACGAACTCGAACGGCCCGGTGCCGACCGGATGCAGGCCGATCTCGCGGCCCCATTTCTTCAGCGCCGTCGGCGAGATCATCACCGCGGACGGATGCGCGAGCGTGTTGACGAACGCCGAGAACGGCTCGCGCAGCGTGAACCGCACCGTATAGGGATCGACGACCTCGGTCTTCTCGATCACGCGGAACAGGTTGTAGCGCTTGAGCTTGTTCGCCGGATCGGTCACGCGGTCGAACACCACCTTCACCGCGTCCGCGTTGAAATCGGTGCCGTCCTGGAACTTCACGCCCTGGCGCAGCTTGACGGTATAGACCTTCGCATCCGGCGACGCCGTATAGCTCGTCGCGAGCACGTTGACGAGCTTCATGTCCTTGTCGAAGCCGAACAATCCCTCGTAGAACGACTTCGCGGCAGCCTGCGACACGGTGTCGTTCGAATCGTACGGGTCCATCGTCGTGAACGTCTCGCCGACCGCGATCACCGCGGTCTGCTGCGCGAATGCGGGCACCGCGGCCGACAGCGCGAACGCGCTGGCGCCCGCGACGATCAGCGCGCGCGGACGGAACATCGGGAACGAATGCGGCTTGTTCATCTTGTTTGGCTCCTGTGGATGATTCGGTAACGCATGGTTGAAATCGCGGCGTGACTGCCCCCGCTCGGGAAAAAGACGCCGTTGCCTTGCTCGTGCGCAGCTGCGGTCCATATGCAACCTCCCGCGCGTTCAGTACGCGCCGCCGACGCGATGCGTCGCGACGTAATGATCGGGACCGACCGCGACGAGCGGCGCAACCACCGGCTCGTCGCCGACCGCGCGGATCGGGCTCGGAATTTCGTCCGCCGCGAGCTGGCGCGGCGCATGCCGGCGCGCGGGGTCGGCCACGGGCACCGCGCTCATCAGCTTCTTCGTGTACGGATGCTGCGGCGCTTCGAACACCGCGCGGCGCGGCCCGATCTCGACGATCTGGCCGAGATACATCACCGCGACGCGATGGCTGACGCGCTCGACGACGGCCATGTCGTGCGAGATGAACAGGTATGCAACGCCGAGCTCGCGCTGCAGATCGAGCATCAGGTTGACGATCTGCGCCTGCACCGACACGTCGAGCGCCGACACCGATTCGTCGGCGATCACGACCTTCGGGTTCAGCGCGAGCGCACGCGCGATCGCGATCCGCTGGCGCTGGCCGCCCGAGAATTCGTGCGGATAACGACGCGCGGCCTCGGGCGGCAGGCCGACCTTGTCGAGCAGCCAGTCGACGCGCGCCTGCGCTTCGCGGCCGCTCGCGACGCCGTGCACGAGCAGCGGCTCCATGATCGAGAAACCGACCGTGAGGCGCGGATTCAGCGACGCGAACGGATCCTGGAAGATGAACTGGATGTTCCGGCGCAGCGCCTGCAGGTCCGGGCCCTTCAGCGCGCTGATGTCGCGGCCGTCGAATTCGATCGACCCGCTTTGCGATTCGACGAGGCGCAGCAGCGAACGGCCGGTGGTCGACTTGCCGCAGCCCGACTCTCCGACCAGCGCGAGCGTCTCGCCCGCGCGCAGCTCGAAGCTCACGCGCTCGACCGCATGCACGTACTGCGACACGCGGCCGAACACGCCGCTCTTCACCGGAAAGCGCGTGACGAGATCGCGTACGCGCAGGATCGGCGTCGAAGCCGGGTCGACGGGCGGCTGCACATCGTCGTTCGCCGCAGGCGCGGCGCTGGTGCCGTCCACCTTCAGCAACGGGAATTTCTCGGGTATGTCGGTGCCCTGCATCGAGCCGAGCCGCGGCACGGCCGCGAGCAGCGCACGCGTGTAGCGATGCGCGGGCGTCGCGAAGATGCGCTCCGATTCGCCCTCCTCGACCTTCTCGCCGCGATACATCACGAGCACGCGGTCGGCCACTTCGGCCACCACGCCCATGTCGTGCGTGATGAAGATCACGCCCATGTTCATCTCGTCCTGCAGCCCGCGAATCAGTTGCAGGATCTGCGCCTGGATCGTCACGTCGAGCGCGGTCGTCGGCTCGTCGGCGATCAGCAGCGCCGGCCGGCACGACAGCGCCATCGCGATCATCACGCGCTGCCGCATCCCGCCCGACAACTGGTGCGGATAACGCACGAACACCCGGCGCGCTTCCGGGATGCGCACGAGATCGAGCAGCCGCAGCGCTTCCGCGCGCGCTTCGGCCGCGCTTTTCGACTGGTGCAGCGCGATCGCCTCGCTGATCTGGTCGCCGACCGTAAACACCGGGTTCAGCGACGTCATCGGCTCCTGGAAGATCATCGCGATGTCCGAGCCGCGGATGCCGCGCATCGTCGCGGCGCTCGCCTGCGCCAGATCCAGCAGCGCACCGCCGCGGCGCCGGAACGCGATCCGGCCGCTCGTGATCGCGCCGCCGCCATGCTCGACGAGCCGCATCAGCGCAAGCGACGTGACCGACTTGCCGGAACCCGATTCGCCGACGATCGCGAGCGTCTCGCCGCGATCGACGTGAAACGACACGTTGCGCACCGCGTCGAACGTCGCGCCTTCGCGGCGGAACGTGACCGACAGGCCGTCCACGGCGACGACGCGCTGCTCGGGCAGCGCCAGGCCGGACGGGTTACGGCTCGAAGTCATGCGTATCTCCTCGTGCGATCCGGAATCAGGCTGCGTCGTCGCGATAGATGCCGACGACAGGCGCTTCGCCCACACGCGCGTAGCCGCGGTACATCCCTTCGGTGTTGAACGGCATCGCGACGTTGCCGTGCGCGTCGACCGCGATGATCCCGCCGCGGCCCGCCAGGCGCGGCAGCTTGTTCATCACGACGTCGTGCGCGGCGTCGGCCAGCGACGCGCCGCGATACGCGATCTGCGCGGCAACGTCGTGCGCGGTCGCGAGCTGGATGAACGTCTCGCCGGTGCCCGTCGACGACACTGCGCAGGTTGCATCGTCCGCATAGCAGCCCGCGCCGATGATCGGCGAATCGCCGACACGCCCCGGCCGCTTGTTCGTGATGCCGCCCGTCGACGTCGCCGCCGCGATGTGGCCGTGCAGGTCGCACGCGACCGCGCCGACCGTGCCGTGCTTGCGGTCCGGATCGAGCGGTTCGGCCGGCTGCGGCTGCGATTGCGATTTGCCGAACGCGAACGTCGCCGCGTCGTGATCGAGCATCATGCCGGCCGCCGCGCGCGCCTTGAGCCACTGCGCGTGACGCGCTTCGGTGTCGAAATAGCCGGGTTCCGCGAGTTCGAGCCCCTGCGCGGCCGCGAACGCATCGGCGCCCGCGCCGGCGAACAGCACGTGTTCGCTCGCCTCCATCACGCGCCGCGCGGCCAGCACGGGATTGCGCACGCGCGTCGCGCAGCAGATCGCGCCGGCGCCGAGCGTCGCGCCGTCCATGACCGCCGCGTCGAGCTCGTGCTTGCCTTCGGCCGTATACACGGCGCCGCGTCCGGCGTTGAACAGCGGGCAGTCCTCGAGCATCCGCACCGCGACGGTGACGGCGTCGAGCGCGCTGCCGCCGTCGGCCAGCACCTGCTGCGCGGCCTGCAGGATCGCGGTCAGTTCGGCACGGTACCGGCGTTCGGTTTCGGTATCCATCGCATCGCGCAGGATCGTGCCTGCGCCACCGTGAATCGCGACGATCGCGGGAGAAGTCATGATTTTTTCGGACGGGGGGAAGAAGGGTTGGCGGCCGACAGCGCCGCTTGCGGCTGCACGAGCCACGGCAGCAGGAATTCGGTCATCTCGGCGGCGGACTTCGCGGACCGGTGCGTGCGCAGCGCGACCGCGTCGATCAGCGCCTCGATCATCGTGAGCACCGCCGCTTCCGACGTGGCCGCGAAGCGCCGTTCGGCCTTGACGTACAGGTTCAGCGACGCGATCGGCGCAAGCGGCGATTGCGGGCCGTCGGAGATGCCGAGCACGCGCGCGCCGCGCGCCGCCGCGCGGCGGGCCAGCTCGATCGTGTCCTTCACGTAGCGCGGAAACGCGAGCGCGATCACGAGATCGCGCGAGTCGGCCGTATACAGGCGCCGCGCCGCGTGCGACGGGCCGCCGAGCAGCGCGAGCGACTGCACGCTGTCGTGACACACGGACAGCCCGTGCTCCATCAGCCCGGCGAGAAACGCGCTCGACCCCGCGCCGAGGATCAGCACGCGCCGCGCGCCGACGATCGCCTCGACCGCAGCCTCGACATCGGCCGCGTCCAGTTGCGCGCGCGTGTTCTCGATGTTCGCGACGGCCTGGTCGAACACCGCGTCGATCCATGCCGCGCCGCGCACGCCGGACTCCTGCTCCTGCGCCGAGCGCAACCGCTCGACCGGCCCGAGCGTCGCTTCGAAGCCGCGCACGAGTGCCGCGCGCATCGCCGGATAGCCGTCGAAGCCGAGCGCCTTCGCGAAGCGGTTCGCGGTCGCGATCGACGCATTCACGGCCTGTGCGAGTTCGTCGATCCGCATCGTCGCCGCGCGAAACGGATTCGCGAGCACGAATTCGCCCATGCGCCGGTGGATCGGCGTCATCAACGGCATCGCCGACGCGATCCGCTCGGCGATCGCGGGTTCGTCGTGACTGGCGTCGTGCGAAACGAGAGGCGTCATGCGAATGGTTGTTGCAAGGAAGATGAAAATCAATTTACACAATCCGCAACCGAGAAAAAAATAAATTTTCATCAGGGTTGTCACGTCCCGTCCTGCGCCCACGGATCGCCAGGCCATCGCACAGCCCCGCCGCACGGGCTTTGGCACGCAACCGCCATGCGCTTCCGCCCACGCCGCTCCCCCTCTCCTCGGGAAAACCCCGAGCACGTTCATTCGAATGCAAATTCACGTTGACCGGATTCGCATTCGAACATAGGATGTTCGAAAATGATCAGTCGTCAGATAACATCCGTATCCAGCGACGACTAAATGTTCGCTCGAACAGCGTCATTTCGATGAAAACCGGCAAAATCGGCGCCCATCAAGATCGGACATCGTACAAATAAGCTGAAAAAGCCTCCCTGACCGGACGGCTTGCATGGATCAGGCAGGTGCCGCATGCCCGCCCTGCCCAACAGGAGACAGCAGTGAAAACAGTCAAGGCGTTGCGCTGGTGGATCATCGTGCTCGTGTGTCTCGGCACGATCCTCAACTACCTCGCACGGAACTCCCTCGCGGTGCTCGCCCCCGAGCTGAAGCAGGTATTCGCGATCTCGACGCAGCAGTATTCGTACATCGTCGGCGCATTCCAGATCGGTTACACGATCATGCAGCCCGTGTGCGGGTTCATCGTCGACCTGATCGGGCTGCGGCTCGGGTTCGCGCTGTTCGCGATGCTGTGGTCGGTGGTCGGCGTCGCGCACGGCTTCGCGTCGGGGTGGCTGTCGCTCGGCATCCTGCGCGGCTTGCTCGGGCTGTTCGAAGCCGCCGCGATTCCGTCGGGGATGAAGGCCGTCGCCGAATGGTTTCCCGATCGCGAGAAATCCGTCGCGGTCGGCTACTTCAACGCGGGCACGTCGCTCGGCGCAGCAATCGCGCCACCGCTCGTCGTGTTCATCTCGATGCGGTTCGGCTGGCAGTCGGCGTTCATGGTCACCGGCGCGCTCGGCTTCGTGTGGGCCGCGCTCTGGTACACGCAGTACCGGTCGCCGGCCGATCATCCGCGCATCACGTCGCAGGAGCGCGCGCTGATCCGCGACGGCCAGGCCACGATGCCGCCGGTGTCGAAGCGCCGCATCCGCGACGTCGTCACCGCGCGGCGCTTCTGGGCCATCGCGCTGCCGCGCTTCTTCGCCGAACCCGCGTGGCAGACCTTCAGCTTCTGGATTCCGCTGTACCTCGCGACCGAGCGCCACATGCCGCTCACGCAGATCGCGATCTTCGCGTGGATGCCGTTTCTCGCGGCCGACGCCGGCGGCATCGCGGGCGGCTATCTGTCGCCGTATCTCGCCAACCGCTTCAAGCTGCCGCTCGTGTGGTCGCGCGTCGCCGGCGTCGCGCTCGGCGCGGTGCTGATGCTCGGGCCCGCGATGATCGGCCTCGTATCGTCGCCGTACACGGCCATCGCGCTGTTCTGTGTCGGCGGCTTCGCGCACCAGATGATCTCCGCGCTCGTCAACACGCTGTCGGCCGACGTGTTCGATTCCGAGGAAGTCGGCACCGCGAGCGGCTTCGCCGGGATGGCCGCGTGGATCGGCGGACTCGGCTTCTCGCTGCTGGTCGGCGCGCTCGCCGACAAGATCGGCTATGCGCCGCTGTTCGCGTGCCTCGGCCTGTTCGACCTCATCGGCGTCACGCTGCTCGCGGTGCTGATCCGCGGGCAGTCGAAGCAGGAACGCCTGCTCGCACGGCACGCCTGACATTCGCTCTCACCAGGAATCGCATTCATGACTTCGCTTCTTCATCCGCCCGCGTTCCGTATCGCCGCCCGGCACGCGAACCGCCTGCTGCTCGCGTCCGACGCGGGCGCAACCCTCGAGATCTTCGTGCTCGAGGACGACATCGTGCGCGTGCGCGTGCTGCCCGACGCGACGGCACGCAATCCGCGCACGTGGTCGATCGCACCGGGCCTCGACGACGTGCCGCTCGACGGCCGCGACCGCCTCGACCTGGACGGCTTCGCGCTACCTTCCTACAGCGTTGCCGAAGACGACGACGGCCTGCGCATCGAAACCGCGCAGATCCGGCTCGCGGTGCGCTGGCAAGGCGGCCATTGCACGTGGTCGATGCGCGGCGCGGACGGCGCATGGCGCGTCGCGCTCGCCGACCGCGCGACGCAGGCGTACAACTTCGGCTGGTGGGACGACCGCGCGTATCACTACGTCGCCCGCGAGCGCGGCGACAAGGTGTTCGGCCTCGGCGAACGCGCGGGCGACCTCGACCGCACGGGCGCGCGCTTCGAGATGCGCAACATCGACGCGATGGGCTACAGCGCGAAGCACACCGACCCGCTGTACAAGCACATCCCGTTCTACATCACGTGGTCGCCCGCTGCGTGCCAGGGCTTCGGCCTCTTCTACGACACGCTGTCGGATTGCTCGTTCGACATGGGCCGCGAGCTCGACAACTATCACGGCCCGTACCGCTATTTCGTCGCCGAGCACGGCGATCTCGACTACTACTTCATCGCGTCGCCCGATACGCCGCTCGCGGCCGCGCGGCGCTTCACGTGGCTCACCGGGCGCCCCGCGCGCACGCCGAAATGGGGCCTCGGCTATTCGGGCTCGACGATGAGCTACACCGATGCGCCGGACGCGCAGCAGCAGATGAACCAGTTCGTCGAGCAGTGCGACGCGCACGACATCCTGTGCGACTCGTTCCACCTGTCGTCGGGCTATACGTCGATCGGCGCGAAGCGCTACGTGTTCAACTGGAACCGCGACAAGTTTCCCGACGCGAAGGGTTTCGTGAAGCACTACCGCGACCACGGCATCCGCCTGTGCGCGAACATCAAGCCGTGCCTGCTGCGCGACCATCCGGCGTTCGACGAAGCCGAAAAACGCGGGCTGCTGATCCGCTCGGCGTCCGGCGAGCCTGCGTGGGTGCAGTTCTGGGACGAAGTCGGCGCGTATCTCGACTTCACGCAGCCGGACGCGTACCACTGGTGGCGCGAGCAGGTCACGTCGGCGCTGCTCGAATACGGGATCGAGTCGACCTGGAACGACAACAACGAATACGAGATCTGGTCACCGGATGCGATCGCGCACGGCTTCGGCCAGCCGTTCCCCGCGCGCGAGGCTAAGGTGCTGCAGACGATGCTGATGATGCGCGCATCGCGCGACGCGCAGCGCGCGCATGCGCCGACGCAGCGGCCGTTCCTGGTGTCGCGCTCCGGCGGCGCCGGCATGCAGCGCTACGTGCAGACCTGGTCCGGTGACAACTACACATCGTGGGAAACGCTGCGCTACAACCTGAAGATGGGCCTCGGGCTCGCGCTGTCGGGCGTGTCGAACATCGGTCACGACATCGGCGGCTTCTCCGGGCCCGCGCCGTCGCCCGAACTCCTGCTGCGCTGGGTGCAGTTCGGCATCTTCATGCCGCGCTTCAGCATCCATTCGTGGAACGACGACGGCACTGTCAACGAACCGTGGATGTATCCGGAGATCGCCGCGCAGGTCGCATCGCTGATCAAGCAGCGCTACCGGCTGCTGCCGTACCTCTATCACCTGCTGTGGCTGTCGACGACGCGCTACGAGCCCGTGCTGCGGCCGACCTTCGCCGATTTCCCCGCCGATGCGCGCTGCTACGACGAGTGCGACGACATGATGCTCGGCGACGCGCTGCTGGTCGCGCCGGTCGTCGATCCCGGCCGCACGGAGCGCACGGTCTATCTGCCGTCGGGCGCGCGCTGGACGTGCTGCGCGAGCGCGCAGTCGTTCGACGGCGGCGCAAGCGTCACGCTGCCCGCACCGCTCGATACGCCGGTGATGCTGCTGCGTGAAGGCCGCGTGCTGCCGCTGAACGTCGCGGACCAGCATTTCGGCGCGCGCGCCGACACGCGCGGCTTCCTCGTCGCGCCGCGCATCGAGGACGGCGTCGCGTACGGCGAATGCGTCGAGGACGACGGCGAGACGGAAGCGTGGCGCGACGGCGAATACGGACTGTGGCGGATCGAGACCGGCCGCGAGGCGTCGGGCGCGCTCGGCGTGTCGGTCCGCTGGGACGGCCGACCGGCCCGCCCGGCCGACCGCGTCGAGATCCTGCTGCCTGCATCGCTGCAGGGCCCGCTCGCCGTCCGCGGCGCGCGCGTCGAGCAGGATGTACAGGACGGCGCCTGGCGCCGCATCGTCGTCGCGTTCGATCACTGACCCGCACGCCGCACCGATCGGGCGGGCCGTTCGCGCGGCCCGCCCCCCGCCACAGAGGAGGCACTTCAGCCTCCCGCCCCGTTGAACTGATGAAGAGATCTGGAGATCGACAATGAAAGCACCCGCCAATCGCTATGCAATCCTGATTTTATCAGCCGCATCGCTCGGCACAACCGCTGCCCGCGCGCAGAGCAGCGTGACGCTGTACGGCGTCGTCGACGATTCGATCGCGTACGTGAACAACCAGCAGGGCCATTCGAACATCTACATGCGCGACGGCAACCTGTATGCATCGAAGTTCGGGCTGCGCGGCGACGAGGATCTCGGCAGCGGCACGCACGCGATCTTCGACCTGCAGTCCGGCTTCAACCTGAACAACGGCGCGCAGGCCGCCGCCGGCACGATATTCAATCGCCAGGCGTTCGTCGGCCTGCGCAACGCTCGCTACGGCACGCTGACGGCCGGCCGCCAGTACACGCCCTACTTCCTGTTCGTCGGCCCGTACGCGTCGAGCAGCTGGCTGACCGGCGCGACGGGTGCGCATCCGGGCGACATCGACGGCCTCGACACGACGATCCGCGTGAACAATTCGGTTACCTATACGTCGCCGACCTTCGCCGGGCTGAGCGCGAGCGCGATGTACGCATTCGGCGGCATTGCCGGCGCGACCGGCAAGGGCAACACGTTCAGCGCCGCGCTGCGCTATGCGAACGGGCCGGTCGGGATCGCGGCCGGCTACCTGCGCATCAACAGCTCGGGCTCGTCGGCAGGCTTCCTGAATCCGGCCACCGCGTCGTCGGGCAGCTTCGCGGTGTCCGTGCTGAACCAGGGCTACCTGACCGCGAAGGCCGTCGAGCAGGTCGCGGCGGCCGGCAACTACACGCTCGGCGACCTGACGATGGGCATCAACTATTCGAACGTGAAGTACCTGCCCGGCAACGGCTCCGCGTTCACCGACACGGCCGTGTTCAACACCTACGGTGCGCTTGCCGCGTACCGCTTCACGCCGGCGTTCTCGGTGGCCGGCGCATTCGCATACACGTTGGCATCGAAGGCGAACGGCGTCGCGAGCGCGGCCCGCTACCAGCAGTATTCGCTGAAGGAGTCGTACAGCCTGTCGAAGCGCACGACGCTCTATGCGCTGCAGGCGTACACGCATTCGAGCGGGCAGACGCTCGGCGCGCAAGGTGCCGGCCACATCATCGATGCGGCGCCGATCGTCGGCGATTCGCAGCAGCTCACGCCGTCGACGACGCACGGCCAGTTCGTCGGCATGGCCGGGATCGCCGTCACTTTCTGAGCGCCCCCAGACCTGTCGCTTCGCGCCAGGCCCCCCGAGGGGGGTCAAGAAAACTTGGGGCGGCCCGGCGTTTTCTTGAGAACCCGCACCGCAGCGCCTTCAGTGCGCTGCCCGCACCCCGGACGATGCGCATTGCACGCGCCATCCGGGCGCCCGAGGCCCGGCGTCCACCGGGCTTTCCACGTCCCGTCCGCCCGCCACGCAAACCGCGCGGGTGTTCTCGATCGCCGCAATACCTTACAATCCGTCAGGTTTTTCCCTTCTGCATGCTCCTTCTTGCAGTCCTGACACCGCGGTACACTCGACGCACGCCGTAGCAGGGTCCGCCGCGCAATGTGCGCGCCGGACGGCGTCGCGCCTCGTTGCGCCCACAACTGGATGCCCGACATGCCAGATTCCCGTCCCTCCCCGCGCACGACATTCAAGCCGCAGGTCGTCCTGCCCGCGCTCGCGGTCATCGGTGCACTGCTGGCCGTCTGTGCGCTGCTCCCGAGCGAAGCCGGCACGCTGTTCTCCGCCGGCCAGCAATGGGTCGTCATGCGCTTCGACTGGTTCTACGTCCTGGCCGTCACCACGTTCCTCGTGTTTCTCGTGCTGATCGCCGCGAGCGATTTCGGCAACATCCGGCTCGGCCCCGACGACGCCGAACCCGAGTTCAGCTTCGTATCGTGGACGGCCATGCTGTTCGCGGCAGGCATGGGCATCGGCCTCATGTACTTCGGCGTCGGCGAGCCGATGCAGCACTTCCTGAAGCCGCCGACCGTCGACCCCGGCACGCCCGCCGCCGCACGCGAGGCGATGCTGATGACCTTCTTCCACTGGGGCTTCCATGCATGGGCGATCTACGGGCTGATGGGGCTCGTGCTCGCGTACTTCGGCTTTCGCTACAACCTGCCGCTGACGCTGCGCTCGGGGCTGTATCCGGTGCTGCGCGAGCGCATCAACGGCTGGATCGGCCACACGGTCGACGCGTTCGCACTGGTCGGCACGGTCGCCGGCATCGCGACGACGCTCGGCTATGGCGTGATGCAGATGAGCGCGGGCCTGCATACGGTCGTCGGCTGGGACACCGGCAGCAATCTGTTTCGCATCGGGCTCGTCGCGATCGTGGTGCTGCTCGCGGGCCTGTCGGCCGCCAGCGGCCTCGACAAGGGCGTGCGCCGGCTGTCCGAGCTGAACCTGCTGCTCGCGTTCCTGCTGCTCGCGTTCGTGGTCGTCGCGGGCCCGACGGCCTTCCTGTTCCGCGCGCTCGGCGACAACATCGGCCAGTACCTGTCGAATCTCGTCGACCTGTCGTTTCGCACCTATGCGTATGCGTCGCCGCGCGAGGAAGGCTGGTTCGGCGGCTGGACGATCCTCTACTGGGCGTGGTGGATCTCGTGGTCGCCGTTCGTCGGCATGTTCATCGCGCGCATCTCGCGCGGCCGCACGATCCGCCAGTTCGTGATCGGCGTGCTGCTCGTGCCGACCGCGTTCAACCTCGTGTGGATGACCGTGTTCGGCAACAGCGCGATCTGGCTCGACACGCACGGCGCGGCCGGCGCGCTCGCGCAAACGGCCACCAACGTCGATGCGCTGCTGTTCCGCTTCTTCGATTTCCTGCCGTTGTCGCAACTGCTGTCGATCGCCGCGATCGTGCTGATCGCGGTGTTCTTCGTCACGTCCGCGGATTCGGGCGCGTTCGTGATCGACCAGATCGCGACGCGCGGCAACGCGCATTCGCCCGTCTGGCAACGGCTGTTCTGGGCCGTGCTGCTCGGCGTGACGGCTGCGGTGCTGCTCGTCGCCGGCGGGCTCGGCGCATTGCAGGCGATGACGCTGATCGCCGCGCTGCCGGTCGCCATCATCATGCTCGCGCTCTGCTACGGGCTGTGGCGCGGGCTCGCGGCCGACCGCGCGCACTATTCGCAGGAGATCGCGCCTGCGGCGAGTTTCTGGACCGGCCAGCACTGGCGCCACCGCCTGACGCACATCCTGAGGCAGACGACCGAGGCCGAGGCGCGCCAGTTCGTCGCCGAGACGGTCGAGCCCGCGCTGCGCAAGGTCGCCGACGAACTGCGCGCGAGCGGCGTCGATGCGCACGTGCAGCGCGACAGCGACGACGCCGTGCGGCTCACCGTGCCGACCGCCGAGCATCGCGATTTCGTGTACGGCGTGCGCGTGACGGTGAAATCCGCGGCCGCGTTCCTGGTGCGCGAGGCAGCCGAGCCGGAAGCAGCGCGAGCGCACGTGTATGGGATCGTCACGTTCTTCGAGGACGGGCGGCTCGGCTACGACGTCGAATACCTGCGCGGCGACGAAGTGATCGCCGACGTGCTGCGCCAGTACGAACGCTACGTGTCGCTCGCGGCCGACAAGCGTACGCATCTGCTGAGCCGCGCACCGGGGCACGCGACGGAGGCCGAATGAGCGCGCACACCGCCGCCCTTGCTGCGCCGCGCCGGTCCGCCACGTCCGACCGAGCCGCACGATGAACGGGCTTCTGCAAAGCCGCGCCGCCGACCTCGTCGCGCTCGGCACGCTCGCCGTGCTTTATCTCGGCGGAACCGGCATCGCGCTGTGGCGGATTCGGGCCGCGGCGCCGCGCGGCAAGGCCTACTGGATCGTCTGCATGGCGCTGCTGGCCGGCGGCGCCATCGCGATGGGCGGCAACCTGTCGCCCGTGCCGAACAGCGGTGAAATGCCACCGGGTTTCGCGCTCGGCGTCGAAGCCGTCCTGCTCGGCCTCGCGCTGGTTGCCGGAGGTTGCGCGTGGCTGATGCTGCGCGCGAGGAAACGCTGACGCGTACATGTCGCGCGGCGCTGTTGCGTCGTGCGCGAACAGCAATGCGCAGGCCGGCAGGCGGCCCTTTCCTGATCCGCCTTTTATCGCAACGCGTTACGCGGACGGCGCGCGCGCCGTCACGAGCCAGCAGGCCGCGTCGAAACACACCTCCGTGCCGTGCACGTAACGCTCGAACGCGACACGCACCTTCTCGACCTCGCTCCGCCGCGTCGCCTCGTCCGTCTCCAGCAGCGCGAGCCCGACCGGGCCCAGCCGCGCGATGTAGTCGTCCAGCGCGGGCTCGGGCAACACGCACGCCCTGTCGACCGGCTCGATCGCAATATCGGCCCAGCCGCTGTCCGACAGCACCGACGCGATCCGCTGCCGGTCGCCGAACGCGAACTGCCCCGGCGCGCCGGGCCGGCGCGCGGGCAGGTTCGGCAGCAACGGCGCGGCGGCCCGCTCGGCCGTCGTCATGAACGGGTTGTCGGCCGCGCTGCGCCACGCGACGAACCGCATCTGCGCGTCGGGCCGCGCCGCGTGCCGCAGATTCGCGAACGCCCGGACCGGGTCATCGAAAAACATCAAGCCGAGGCGCGACACGATCAGGTCGACGCTCGCGGGCTCGAACGCATGAGTCTGCACATCCGCGCACACGAAGCGGGCATGAATGCCGCTGCGTTCGGCGCGCGCCTGCGCGGCATCGATCATCCGGGCCGAGATGTCGATGCCCGTGCATTGCGTGTCCGTGCCGAGCCGGCGCGCGATCGCAAGCGTGACCGCGCCCGTGCCGCAGCCGACGTCGAGCACGCTGCGCGCTGACGACGCGGCCGCCGCATCGGCGAGCAGCGCCTCGAACGGCTCGAACATCCGGTCGAGCAGCGCCTGCGCATCGACCCATGCACGCCCCGACGGGCCGTTCCACAGCGCGGATTGTTCGTCGTTGGGCCGGTTGGTTTCCATCGTCGATTCCCCTTCTGGTTCGTTGATCATAAAGCGCACTGTGCTGCTTCAAGCCGGCTTGAGGTCAAGGCCTCGGCCGCGAATCCCGGCGCGTAGGCGAGCACCCTGCCGCGCCCCGGTTTTTCACATTTCTTACATTCGTGCTGCGTATCGTTGACGACTTTCCTACGGTGCCTCCCATGCGACGACTCCTCCCGCGCGCACTGCTCGCGCGCTGCGCCCCCCTTGTTGCCCTCGCCGCGCTGTCCGCGTGCTCGAACCACATCGATTCGCCGGCCGACCCGGCCAGTGCGTCGGTCAACGTCCAGGCCGCATGGGTCGAGATCGGCGACGCGAACCAGGCGATCGCGCGCGTCATCACGAACTACACCCCCGCGTCGGCCGGCGATCCGGTGTGTCCGCAACTGACCGTCGACGGCAAGCTGTCGCGCATGACGCTGCGCGCCGGCGCCGCGACCCCGGCCCAGCGGCCGACCGCCAGCGACCCGGCCGATTCGAAGCCGTCGAACTTCCCGGTCTCCGTCTGCGAAACGACGTTGCCGGCCGATGCGCAGGCGGCGAGCGTCGCGGGCCGCACGCTGCCGCTGCCGAAAGCGCAGCCGCAGCGCATCGCGATCATCGCCGACACCGGCTGCCGAATGAAGAAGGCCGACAACGCATGGCAGGCGTGCAACGACGCGACGGTCTGGCCGTTCGACACGATCGCGGCCAGCGTCGCGAAGCTGTCGCCCGACCTGGTGCTGCACGTCGGCGACTACCACTATCGCGAGAACGCATGCCCGCCGGATATCGCCGGCTGCAAGGACAGCCCGTGGGGCTATGGCTGGGATACGTGGCAGGCCGACCTGTTCCGCCCGGCGGCACCGCTGCTCGCGAAGGCGCCGTGGGTCGTCGTGCGCGGCAACCATGAGGAATGCGCGCGCGCAGGCCAGGGCTGGTACCGCTTCCTCGATCCGCGCCCGTATTCGGCCGCCCGCTCGTGCGACGATCCGGCCAACGACACCAACGCGAACTATTCGGAACCCTATGCAGTGTCGCTCGGCGGCGGCTCGCAGGTGATCGTGTTCGACACCGCGAAGGTCGGCCGCACGCCGCTCAAGACGACCGACGCACAATTCGGCATCTACCAGAAGCTGTTCCAGACGGTGGCCGCGCTCGCGTCGAAGGCCGGCATGACGACGACGATCTTCACGAACCATCATCCGATCCTCGCGTTCGCGCCGATCGCCGGCAGCACGCCCGCGCCGGGCAACCTCGCGCTGCAGTCGGTGATGGCGAGCCTCAACGCGCAGGCGTACTACCCGCCGGGCGTACACGTCGCGCTGCACGGTCACGTGCACGACTTCCAGGCGATCAACTTCTCGTCCGGGCACCCGGCGACGATCGTGTCCGGCAACGGCGGCGACAACCTCGACGTCGCACTGCCCGACCCGTTCCCGGCCGGCCTGACGCCGGCACCGGGCGCCGTGATCGAGCGGCTGTCGCACAACAACAGCTTCGGCTTCCTGATCATGGAACGCCGTGCGGCACCCGCGACGGGCTTGGTGTTCCGTGCGTATTCGGCGGCGGGCAAGCTGCTCGCGTCGTGCAACCAGTCGGGCACGACGCTCGCCTGCGACAAGACGGGGTTCATTGCGCCGTGAGCGGGTTGCTTCCAATGGGTGACGAGGCCGCGAGAGCGGCCGGCCGGGTTCGTGCATCGCGCGGCGGCGCAGCAGGAGAGGAGCCTCGTTTGCCGCGCATCGCGCGGCAGCCGGCTCGCGCGCCTCGGCTCGCCGCCGCGCAAGCGCAGCCGTCTCGCGTCGGTCGCGTGATGGGCGTGGCGTCCGCCACCGCCTTGCTTGCCGCCATTCTCGCCGCTGCACCACGTCCCGCCGGCGCGGCTCCTTCTGCCGCGCCGGCTTCCGGCACGATCCCTGCGAGCACCGTTCTGCTGCCCGGTGCGCCAGCCGCCCGCGTCGTCGACACGATCGGCAACGGCACGCCGCAGGTGACGGGCAAGATCGACGCGGCCACCGCGCGCTTCGCGCCCGATCCGACGCTCGTCGCGCTCGGCCGCCGGATCTTCTTCGACCCGCGGCTGTCCGAGCCGCGCGGCATGTCGTGCGCGGGCTGCCACGATCCGGGCCGTGCGTTCGCGCCGACGCTGTCGGCGGCTTCGCTCGCGGGGCCCGGCGTGCCGGAAGGCAGCCGGCCCGCGCGCTTCAGCCGGCGCAATGCGCCGTCGCTGCTTTATGTGCGCTACGTGCCGCGCCGCCACTTCTACCAGGACGACGATGCGCCCGCGCCGTCGCCGTTCGGCGGACTGTTCAGCGATGGCCGCGCGGATACGCTCGCCGAGCAGATCCGCGGGCCGCTGTTCGATCCGAACGAGATGAACAACCGGTCGCCGGCCGCGCTGCTGCGCAAGGTCGATGCGACCGAACTCGCGCCCGATCTCGCCGCGCGCTTCGGCACGCCGGTGCGGCGCGATCCCGAGCAACTCGTGCGCGCGCTGGGTTCGGCCGTGGAGGCTTATCTGCAGAGCGACGAGATGGCGCCGTTCACGTCGCGCTTCGACGCGTTCCTGCGCACCCGCAAACCGCTCGCACCGGCCGAGATGCGCGGCCTCGCGCTGTTCCGGAATCCGGACAAGGGCAACTGCATGACCTGCCATACGCTGTCGGACACGTCGAGCCGCCCGGAGCGCTCGCTGTTCACCGATTTCGGTTATGACGCGATCGCCGTGCCGCGCAACCGCGCGCTGCCTGCGAACCGCGATCCGAGCCATTTCGACAACGGGCTGTGCGACACCGCACGGAGGCTGCGCTGGCCCGAGCCGACGCAATGGTGCGGCTACCTGCGTACGCCGGGGCTGCGCAACGTCGCGATCAAGCAGACCTTCATGCACAACGGCGTGTTCACGACGCTGCGCGACGCGGTCGCGTTCTACAACACCCGCTCGACCGACCCCGGCTTCTGGTATCACGGCGCCACGACGTTCGACGACGTGCCGGCCGCCTATCGCGGCAACATCAACGTCAACTCGACGCCGATGAACCGCCGGCCCGGCACGCTGCCCGCGCTGACCGACGCGGAAATCGACGACATCGTCGCGTTCCTCGGCACGCTGACCGACGCGCGGTATACGGGCATCGCCGCGGCTGCTCCCCCTGCCGCTCCCACTGCCAGGATCTCCGGATCGCCGGACCGCCGAACCACCGCGCCGGCGCGCTGACCCTGGCCGAACGGCCAGTCGCAAGCGCGCCCGCTTGCGGTCGCCGCAAACACTGGTTATATTTACAGCACTGTATTTATGAACAGTGAGGTGCGCGATGGAACATCTGGTCCGTATCGTCAACGACACCGATCGCCAAGTGCTGGCGTGGCTTCGCGCCCAGGTCGGCGACGCCCGCGTCGAGCGCGCGGCGCGCCAGCTCGGGCATACACGCAAGCCGTTTCCGTCGGCCGTCTGCCGGTATCTGGGCATGAGCGCGCCGGCCACGCTGCGCCAGGCCGAACGGCCGCGCGTCGCACGCGATTTCTCGGTCGGCGATCGTTACCTGTCGTTGATCCGCCAGCACCTCGCTTCGCACTCGGCAGGCCGCTGACATGACGTCCCGCCGCTGCGGCGGCGCGGCCGGCCGGAGCGATCGCGCGCCGGCCGCTGTCGTGCTTATGCAGCAGTAGCCGCGTCGCGTATCAGGCGGCCGAGCGTTTCGAAAGCCGCCTCGTGCGCCGCATCGAACACGCGCGTGCACGCAAGCCGGATATAAGCGTCGAAGCGGTCGGAATTCGAGAAGATCGAACCGGGTGCGATCTTGACCCCGTGCGCCAATGCGGCGTCGAACAGCGCATCGGAGCGCACGCCTTCCGGCAACGCGATCCACAGCAGCATCCCGCCCGGCGGCTGGTTCATCCGGGTTCCGGCCGGGAAATGCCGTGCAATCGCGTCGATCGTCACATCGCGCTGCACGCGCAACTGTTCGCGGAACCGGCGCAGATGGCGATCGAACGCGCCCGAGCCGACGAATTCGGCGGCAACGGCCTGCAGCAACGCAGCGTTGTGCCGGCTGTGCGCGAACTTCAGCATCTTCACGCGCGCATGCCAGCGCCCCGCACTCATCCAGCCGAGCCGCATCCCGGGGGCCAGCACCTTGTTGAACGACGGGCAGTAGATCACCGTGCCGTCGCGGTCCCATGCCTTGGCCGGCTTGACCGCCTGCGGCGCCTCGACGAGCTCGCGATACGGCTCGTCCTCGATCACGGCCACGCCGTGGCGCGAGCACAGCGCGACGAGCGCGGCCTTGCGTTCGTCGGGCATCACGCAGCCGAGCGGGTTCTGCAGGTTCGGCACGACAACCACGGCCCGTATGTCCGGATACGCAGTCAGCGCCACTTCGAGCGCCTCGATCGACAGGCCGGTCGTCGGGCTGACCGGGATTTCGAGCGCGCGCAGGCCAAGGCTTTCGAGCAGTTGGATCAAGCCGAAGAACGCCGGCGATTCGATCGCGATCGTGTCGCCGGGGCGCGCCACCGCGCGCAGCGCGAGATTCACCGCATCGACGCCGCCGCTCGTCGACATCACTTCGTCCGGCGACACGGTCACGCCGTACGACAGCGCGCGTTTGGCCATCGTCTGCCGGAATTCGGGCGAACCGCCGACGGGCCCCGCGTCGGTCAGCAGCGTCGGCTTGCGCCGCAGCAGCCGGATCGCCAGCGCCTGCAGGCGCTCGGTCGGATACAGCGCGGCCAGCGCGGACGCGCCGCCGAGATTCAGCGCATCGGTTGCCGCATTCGCACGGTCGATCACGCGCGACACGCGTTCGTGCAGGCCCGCGAACGGCGGCTCGACACTCAGCGGCGGGCCTTCGCTTTCCGGCAGCGTTTCGAGCACGGCCGACGCGCGGCGCCGCACGAAGTAGCCCGAGCGCGGCTTCGCCTCGCACCAGCCCGTATCCTCGAGCCGCCGGAATACCTGGATCGCGGTCGACAGGCTCACGCCGTGCTGCGCCATGAATGCGCGCACCGACGGCATCCGGTCGCCGGGCGACAGCGTGCCGGCCGCGATGATGCGGCGGTAATGTTCGGCGAGCCGTTCGTAAAGCGGCTCGCCGTCCATCGGCAAAGGCGTGCGGGATGCGTCGGCGAAAGGCGTCATGCGGGCCATCGTGCCCGCGCGTCCGAGTGCACGCCAGATACAGATTCCGGGAAAAACCACCGATACAGCGACGCAAAATCGGCGCCTGCACCGCAACAGATTCCCGTCCCCTGAATCTGTCGTGCCCGCGCCTGTTTCCCTAACCTGACTGCACGCTGTCGCCTCGCCGTCGCGAGGCTGCGCAACCGGGAAAAGGAATCGCCATGCGGACGCAACATATCCGGCTCGACGCTGGGCAAAGCCACTTTGCGTGGTTCGACAAGGGCAGCCAGGTGATCGTGCTGGACGGCGTGCTTGCGGTCACGCTGCGTCACGGCGGGCTCGACTGGCTGCCCGACGCGCCGCAGTACATTCGCCGGGTGCTCGACGAAGGCGAATGCCTGGTGCTCGAGACGGCCGGTCACGTGGCGTTGTCGGCCGGCGGCGCCGGTGCGGTCAGCACGGCGGTTGTGGAGCCTGCTGGCCGCAGAGACGTGCTCGCGGCGTGCAGTGCGATCCTGCGCCGGCTGTCCGGGCGGGTGCGCGGCAGCCATCGTGTGCGAGAGCATTCCTGACGTCGCGCCTTGCCGATTTGCCGGTTTGCCGGTTTGCCGGTTTGCCGGTTTGCCGGTTTGCCGGTTTGCCGGTTTGCCGGTTTGCCGATTTGCCGATTTGCCGATTTGCCGATTTGCCGATTTGCCGATTTGCCGGTTTGCCGGTTTGCCGGTTTGCCGGTTTGCCGATTTGCCGATTTGCCGGTTCACCAATTCATCGACTCACCGATTCACCGATTCGTGGAGACGGCCACGCAGCCACCGCATCATCGCGGCAACGAGCGACCGCACTGCGCTCCAGCCATCCTCATCCGAAGAAACCGCGTCGTCCGCCGCTGCCTGCCCGGCACGCGGCGGCCATTGAATCACCGCACGTTACTGCGGCGCTCGACCCACTCGAATATCGCCATCCCCGCCAGCATCGCGACGACGAACCCGATCCCCTTGGCCGATCCGAAGCCGATCGACACGATCGCGGGCCCCGGGCAGAACCCGGCCATCCCCCAGCCGATGCCGAACACGGCGCTTCCGGCGACCAGGCGCACGGTGATCGCCTGCAAGGCCGGCAGCTGCATCGGCAAGCCGAGCCACGACCGCGTCCGGCGTTTCGCCCACGCGAACGCGAACACGGCCACGCCCATCGCACCGGCCATCACGAACGCGAGCGACGGATCCCAGCGGCCCGCCAGGTCGAGAAAGCCGAGCACCTTCTGCGGATTGGCCATGCCCGACACGATGAGGCCGACGCCGAACAGCAACCCCGCCAGAAACGCGAATCCTGCCTGCATGTCAGCCTCCCAGCACGTGCCGCCGCACGAATACGGTCACGAAGCCCGCGATCATGAAAGTCGCGGTCGCGACCACCGAGCGCAGCGCACCGCGCGACATCCCGCACACGCCGTGGCCGCTCGTGCAGCCGCCCGCGTAGCGCGTGCCGATCCCGACCAGCAGCCCGGCCGCCAGCAGTTCGGGCCAGCCTGCATCGACCTGCAGCGTCAGGCCGGCTCCGGCGACGCGCATCGCGATCGGTGCGGCGATCAGCCCGGCGACGAATGCGACGCGCCAGTCGCGCTCTCCGGAACCCGCCGTGAACAGGCCGCCGACGATTCCGCTGATGCCGGCAATCCGGCCGTTGAACGCGACGAGCCACGCGGCGGCGAGCCCGATCAGCACGCCGCCGGCCAACGACAGCCACGGCGTGAAATGAAGCGTATCAAGCTGCATCGCGCGTCCCCTTCGCGGCCGGGCCGCAGAACTGCTCGTACAGCACGCCCATCACCGCGATCGCGGCCGGGCTGTCGAGCGAATAGTGGATGTTCTTGCCTTCGCGGCGCGTGCGGACCAGCGCGTTGTCCCGCAACACGCCGAGTTGCTGCGACAGCGTCGGCTGGCGGATATCCAGCGTCGTCTCGAGATCGCTCACGCAGCGCTCGCCCTGCGACAGTTCGCAGAGCAGCAGCAGCCGGTCGGGATTCGACAGCACCTTGAGGAACGCGCAGGCCGATTCGGCGGCTGCACGCATCTGGTCGGGCTCGGGCAGCCCGGCGGGAAGATCGTGGTTCATCGGAGCGGGAAGACAATTAAAGAACAAATAATATATCAATTCATATAATGTTGCTTCCTGCTATTTATCCATCGGCGACCTTGCACCCTCTTCGCTCAGGCTTGGTCGCCTGCGATCGCACTCGAGACCGACGCACGCGTCGCATCGGCGCGAACCATGCCTAGCGCCAGCATCCTGCCGAAAAACGCGAGAGCCAAGGCGCGGTGTCGGTGTACCGGTACCCTGAACCCCGACAGCGCGAATCGCGCGGCCGTGGCCGCGACGATCGAATGCCTGCGCGCAGGCGCGGCGCCTCAGGGACGTAGATGGGAGAAAGCGAAGATGAAGTGAATGGCGCGGCCCGGCGCAAACCGGGCCGCTTCGCCGCGACGCGTCACGCGCCGTCGCAGGACGCCGTGCCGTCGAGCATCAGCGTGCCGACCCGCGCGGGCACGAGCGGCGTACGCGGCACCGGCGGCGTCCAGCCGAACAGCGCCTGCGCGGCCGCACCGCAAACGCGGCCCTGGCACGCGCCCATCCCGCAACGCGACTGCAGCTTCGCAGCCGTCCAGCCCGGCTCCTGCGCGACCGCATCGAAACGCACATCCTCGCAGCGGCACAGCAGCGTATCGGGCCGCGCAAGCCGGCGGATCGACTCGCGGATCGCGAAACGCTCGCGTACGGCATCTGCGAAAGCCTGCCAGTGCGCGCGCCGCGCGACGAGCGCGGCCAATGGCGCCGTCTGCCCGGTCGCCGCATAACCGGCGATTTCGCCTTCGACCATCGCCAGCTCGCTGCCGCCGACGCCCGTACACTCGCCGGCCGCGAAGCACCCGTCGCGGCTCGTCCGCTGGTGCGCGTCGACCGCCACCGCGCCGTTCTCGATCCGGCAGCCGAGATGGCTCGGCAGCACGGTGTTCGGCACGAGGCCGAAGCCGCACGCCAGCCGGTCGCAGTCGACGTCGAACTCGCGATCGCCGTGGCGAATCCGCACGCGTTCGAGCCGCTTGTCGCCGAACGCTTCGACGACGTGCGCGTCCGGCCGATAGGCGGCCGTGACGAGCTTCGCGGCCTGCGCGAACTTCGACGGCCAGCGCCACAGCCCTGCCCCGAAGCCGGCCACGTCGCCCCATGCGGCCTGTTCGAGCACATGCGACACGCGCGCGCCGGCCTGACGTGCCGTCGCCGCGCTCGCCAGCAGCAGCGGCCCGCTGCCCGAGATCACCGTGCGCTGCCCGCGCACGTCGAGGCCGTACTTGATCAGCGCCTGCAAGCCGCCCGCGCCGGTGACGCCCGGCAGCGTCCAGCCCGGGAACGGCAGCAGCAGCTCGCGTGCGCCGCAGCACAGAATCAGCGTCCGGAACTCGAGCAGCAGCCCGCGCTCGTCGTCCTCGAGCAGCAGCGTGCCCGGCTGCGTTTCGGCGACGATGCGCGTCCCTGCAAGGTGCGTGACGTTCGGCTGCCGCAGTACGGCGAGGCGTTCGGCCGCGGCCTGCACCGGCGTGGCCGCTGCGCCTTGCCGCCAGATCTGCCCGCCCGCCCGCGGGTTGTCGTCGACGATCGCAACCGTTGCACCGCTTTGCGCGGCGGCCTGCGCGGCCGACAGCCCGGCCGGGCCCGCCCCGACGATCGCGACGTCGACACTCAGTCGTTCCTGTTTCATCGTGTGCGCTCCACCTGCATCCCGTCGCGGCACAACGTCTGGCAGGCCAGCCGGCGGCGGCCGTCGATCGTCATCCGGCACTCCTGGCAGATGCCCATTCCGCAAAACGGCGCACGCGCCGCACCCGTGCACGACACGCGCGTCGTATCGTCGCCGCTCGCCGCGACGGCGGCCGCGACGGTCGCGCCGTCGGCCACCGTCAGCGCGCGGCCGTCCAGATGAATGATCATGTCAGCGCTCCGGCTACGGGGGACGCGGTCAGAAAGCGTCCCGGCAAATACGGTTCGATATCGATGGGCGGCCGTTCACTGGCCATCTGTGCGGCGACGAGCCGCGCGCTACCCGGCGCGGTCGTCACGCCGAGCCCTTCGTGCCCGACCGCGAGCCACACGCCCGGCCGCGCCGGGTGCTCGCCGAGCAGCGGCAGGCCGTCGGGGCTCGCGGAACGGAAACCTGTCCATGAACGGATCCCGTTCAGGTCGGCCAGATCCGGCAGGTAGCCGACCGCGCGGCGCAGCATCCGCGCGAGCACGGGCGGCTCGACGCGCGCGTCTTCGGTGTCGAACTGGCGCGACGAGCCGATCAGCAGCTGGCCGGTCGGCCGCGGCTGCACGTTGAACGCGACCGACGTGCCGTCGCTCGCATGCGCGCTCGCCGCATAACCAAGCTCGACGAGCTGGTGCGACACGTGGCCCGGATAGCGGTCGGTGATCAGCAGGTGGCCCTTTTTCGGGTGCAGCGGCAGCTCGGGCAGCAGCGTGCGTGCCGCGACACCGTTCGCGACGACCACGCGTTCCGCGCGCAATGTGTCGCCGCTCGCGAGCATCACGCTTGGCCCGTCGACCGCAACGACCCGGTCGCGGCGCAACGTGATGCGCGGGGCGCGCTGCAGCAGCCAGTTCGCGGTGACGGGCGCATAGAGGATCGCGTCGCCCGGAATCTTCAGCGCGCCGCCGAGCCCCGCGCGCAGCATCGGCTCCAGTTGCGCGAGCGTCGCCGCGTCGATCAGCTCGCCGGCCACGCCGTGCGCGGCAAGCGTCGCCTGCTTCGCGCGCGCGAGATCCATTTCGTGCGCGTCGGCCGCGAGCCACAACGTGCCGCAGTTGCGGTACGCGCAGCCTTCCGGCATCTCGCCGCTCAACGCGCGCCACAGTTCGATCGAGTAATGGCTCAGCGCGAGTTCGGCCGCGTTGTCGTCCATCGCGACGAGGTGGCCCATCCCCGCGCCGGTCGCACCGCCGCTCGCGTCGTCGACGACGAGCACGCGCAGCCCGCGCTGCGCGAGTTCGTGCGCGCACGCCGCGCCGACGATGCCGGCGCCGATCACGACGACGTCGGTGCTTGCGTCGCTCACGGCGCGATGCCCCAGCCGAACGGATCGTCTTCCTCGATCAGCAGCGTCGCTTCCGCGCTCAGGTGCGCGCTGCCGCGAATCGTCGGCACGATGCCGCCGTCGGCCTGCTCGTAGCTGGCCTGGAACACGCTGCCGATCACGCTCGCCTGCCGCCACACGGCGCCCGGCGCGAGCTTGCCGTCGGCCGCGAGGCACGCGAGCTTCGCGCTCGTACCGGTGCCGCACGGCGAACGGTCGTATGCGAGGCCGGGGCACAGCACGAAGCTGCGGCTGTCGTGCTCGGCATCGTCGGCGAACAGCTCGATATGGTCGATCTCGCCGCCGTTCGCGCCGGTGATGCCCGCGCGTTCGAGCCCTGCGCGCACGGCCGACGCATACGCGGTAAGCGCCGCGACGTTGTCGCCGGCGACGCGCTGCCCGTGGTCGCTGATCAGGAAGAACCAGTTGCCGCCCCATGCGATGTCGCCCTTCACGGGGCCGTAACCGGGCACGTCGACCGCGACACCCTTCGCGTGCCGATACGCGGGCACGTTGCGCACGCTGACCGACAGGTCGTCGTGCAGCGTCGCCTCGACGGTGCCGACAGGCGTTTCGATCCGATGCACGCCGGGCCGGATGCGCCCCATGTGATGCAGCGTGCGCACGACGCCGATCGTGCCGTGCCCGCACATGCCGAGATAGCCGCTATTGTTGAAGAAGATCACGCCGGCCGCCGCGTCGGGCGATACGGGTTCGCACAGCAGCGCGCCGACCAGCACGTCGCTGCCGCGCGGCTCGAGGATGCACGCGGTGCGATAACGATCGTGCTCGCGCGCGAGCACGTCGCGCCGCTCGGCCATCGTGCCGCTGCCGAGCGACGGAAAACCGGACACGACGAGCCGAGTGGGTTCGCCGCCCGTGTGCGAATCGATGATCTGGATGCGCTTCATCATGAGCCGTCCGAAGTGGGGAAAGGAGCATAGCTTCCTCCGTCGCGCGTCCATCCGCTTGTGGCTTTTCGATAAGGACGACGACGAAATCGGCATAGTGCGAGGCGCCCTTCGCGCACCGGGCGGCCGCTGTGCCGATTTCGTCATTTTGCTCCGCGATACAACTCAAGCGTGATGGGCATTTGCGCGGCGATACTGGTTGCCACACCGACACACCTGTCGGCCGACCGATACGAACGTAGGAGATTTCAGTGAGCCGCAAAGCCATTCAGTGGACCGGGGTTTTCCCGGCCGTCAGCACCCAGTTCAAGCCGGACTTTTCCCTCGACATCGACGCCACCCACCGCGTGGTGAAGAACCTGGTGAACGACGGCGTGTCGGGCCTCGTGGTCTGCGGCACGGTCGGCGAAAACACGTCGCTGTCGACGAGCGAGAAGCTGCAGGTGATCGAAGCCGCGCGCGACGCGGCCGGCGGCAAGATTCCGGTGATCGCCGGCATCGCCGAATTCACGACCGAATTCGCGCGCAACACGGTGCGCGAAGCGCAGCGTGTCGGCGTCGACGGTGTGATGGTAATGCCCGCGCTGGTCTACTCGGCGAAGCCGCATGAAACCGCCGCGCACTTCCGCGCGGTCGCGACGAGCACCGACCTGCCGGTGATGGTCTACAACAACCCGCCGATCTACAAGAACGACGTGACGCCCGACGTGCTGATCGCGCTGCAGGACTGCGAGAACATCGTCTGCTTCAAGGATTCGTCGGGCGACACGCGCCGCTTCATCGACCTGCGCAATGCGGTCGGCGATCGCTTCGTGCTGTTTGCCGGCCTCGACGACGTCGTGGTCGAGAGCATCGCGGTCGGTGCCGAAGGCTGGGTGTCGGGCATGTCGAACGCGTTCCCGAAGGAAGGCGAGACGCTGTTCCGCCTCGCGAAGCAGAAACGCTTCGACGAAGCCCTCGCGCTGTACCGCTGGTTCATGCCGCTGCTGCACCTCGACGCGCGCCCCGACCTCGTGCAGTGCATCAAGCTGTGCGAAGAGCTGGTCGGCCGCGGCAGCGCGGTCACGCGTCCGCCGCGCCTCGCGCTGCAGGGCGACACGCTCGCGGAAGTGAAGGCAATCGTCGCGAAGGCGCTCGAAACGCGCCCGGCGCTGCCCGACGTCGGTCTCTGACCGACTCCCCCCTGCGGCGGCGCAAGGCTTTCCCCCTCGCGCCGCCGTCTCCGGTCCGGCATGGCCTGCGGGCCCGTTCGCCCCGGCGCCAGCCTGCGCCGCGCGTGAACGGCCCGCGGCCCGCCCCGGTCGTTCGAACCGGGCGACGCCGGCCGGCAGGCGTGTACCTCTGCTCCGTCGGAGCGCGGCGCACTCGACGCCTGCATCGATATCCCCCCAGGAGACAAGCCCATGCCAGGCCAAGGCAACGCTCATCCGTCTGTCCCGCTTTCCCGTGCCGTGCACCCCGACGCGGGTCACGGCAAGTTCAAGAAACAGTTGTCGCTGACCGATCTCACGTTCATCGGTCTCGGCGCCATTTTCGGTTCGGGGTGGCTGTTCGCCGCGAGTCACGTGTCGACGATCGCGGGCCCGGCCGGCATCTTCTCGTGGCTGCTCGGCGGCTTCGCGGTGCTGCTGCTCGGCATCGTCTACTGCGAACTCGGCGCCGCGCTGCCGCGCGCGGGCGGCGTGGTCCGCTACCCGGTGTTCTCGCACGGCCCGCTGCTCGGCTACCTGATGGGCTTCATCACGCTGATCGCGTTCTCGAGCCTGATCGCGATCGAAGTCGTCGCCGCGCGCCAGTACGCGGCCGCGTGGTTTCCGGGCCTCACCGTCGAAGGATCGAGCGACCCGACGACGCTCGGCTGGCTCGTGCAGGCCGCACTGCTCTGCTTCTTCTTTTACCTGAACTATTCGAGCGTGAAGACGTTCGCGAAGGCGAACAACATCATCAGCATCTTCAAGTTCATCGTGCCGCTCGCGGTGATCGGCGTGCTGTTCACGTTCTTCAAGCCCGCGAACCTGACCGTGCACGGCTTCGCGCCGTTCGGCATGCCGGGCATCGAGATGGCCGTGTCCGCCGGCGGCATCATCTTCGCGTACCTCGGGCTCACGCCGATCGTGTCGGTCGCGAGCGAGGTGCGCAATCCGCAGCGCACGATCCCGATCGCGCTGATCCTGTCGATCCTGCTGTCGACGCTGATCTACGTGCTGCTGCAGCTCGCGTTCATCGGCAGCATCCCGACCGCGATGCTCGCCGGCGGCTGGCACGACATCAGCAAGGCGTTCACGCTGCCGTACCGCGACATCGCGCTCGCGCTCGGCGTCGGCTGGCTCGCGGTGATGGTCGTCGCCGATGCGATGATCTCGCCGAGCGGCTGCGGCAACATCTACATGAACGCGACGCCGCGCGTGGTCTACGGCTGGGCGAAGACGGGCACGTTCTTCAAGGTCTTCACGCGCGTCGACGAGGCGTCGGGCATCCCGCGCGCGGGCCTGTGGCTCACGTTCGGCCTCGCGATCTTCTGGACGATGCCGTTCCCGTCGTGGGAAGCGCTGATCAACATCGTGTCGGCCGCGCTGGTGCTGAGCTACGCGGTCGCGCCGGTATCGGTCGCCGCGCTGCGCCGCACCGCGCCCGACCTGCCGCGGCCGTTCCGCGCAAGCGCGTTCGGCATCACCGGCCCCGCGTCGTTCGTGATCGCAGCGCTGATCGTCTACTGGTCGGGCTGGAGCACGGTGTCCTGGCTGCTCGGCCTGCAGATCGTGATGTTCGTCATCTATCTCGCGTGCCGCCGCTGGGTGCCGACCGCACACCTGAGCCTCGCCGAACAGGTGCGTTCGTCCGCGTGGCTGATCGCGTTTTATGCGGCGATGATCGTGCTGTCGTATCTCGGCGGCTTCGGCGGCACGGGCCGGCTCGCGCATCCGTACGACACGGTCGTCGTCGCGGCGGTCGCACTCGTCATCTACTACTGGGGCGCGAATACCGGCGTCCGTTCCGACAAGCTGCAGCTCGACGACGACGAGGACTGACGCACCCGCTCCCTCTTCGCACCATCACTCCGGCCGGGCGCGCTATGCCCGGCTCCTGTTTTTTTCGAGGAAAACCATGCAACTCACAGGTCAGCTCCTGATCGGCCAGTCCGCCGTCGCCGGACAGAACGGCACCCTCCACGCGATCGCCGCCGCGACCGGCGAGCCACTCGAACCCGCTTTCGGCGGCGCGAGCCTGCACGACCTGGAGACGGCCTGCGCGCTCGCCGACGACGCGTTCGACACGTATCGCGAAACGACGCTCGACGCGCGCGCCGCGTTTCTCGACGCGATCGGCCGGCACATCATGGCGCTCGGCGACGACCTGATCGAACGCTGCGTCGCAGAAACGGGCCTGCCGCGCGCACGCGTCGAAGGCGAACGCGGCCGCACGGTCGGCCAGCTCGCGCTGTTCGCGTCGCTCGTGCGCGACGGCGGTTTTCTCGACGCGCGGATCGATCCGGCGCGCCCCGAGCGCAAGCCGCTGCCGCGCGTCGACCTGCGCCTGCGCAACGTCGCGGTCGGGCCCGTCGCCGTGTTCGGCGCGTCGAACTTCCCGCTCGCGTTCTCGGTCGCCGGCGGCGATACGGCCTCGGCGCTCGCGGCCGGCTGCCCGGTGATCGTCAAGGCGCATTCCGCGCATCCGGGCACGTCGGAACTCGTCGGCCGCGCGATCCAGCAGGCCGCGCGCGAATGCGGAATGCCGGCCGGCGTGTTCTCGCTGTTGTTCGACGCGTCGCGCGAGATCGGCCAGGCGCTCGTCGCCGATCCGCGCATCAAGGCCGTCGGCTTCACCGGCTCGCGCCGCGGCGGCGTCGCGCTGATGCATATCGCGGCCGCGCGCCCCGAACCGATTCCCGTCTATGCGGAAATGAGCTCGATCAATCCGGTGCTGCTGTTTCCCGCCGCGCTCGACGCGCGTCACGACACCATCGCGCCGCAGTTCGTTGCGTCGCTCACGCTCGGCGCGGGCCAGTTCTGCACGAACCCCGGTCTCGTGCTTGCCGTCGACGGCCCCGCGCTGCGCGCGTTCGAAGCCGCGGCGGCCGATGCCGTGCGCGCGGCGGCCGCGCAGACGATGCTGACGCCGCACATCCACGCAAGCTATGCGCAAGGCGTCGCGGCGCTGCGCGGGCACGACGCGGTCGAATTGCTGGCGGAAGGCGTCGAAGGCAGTCGCTACCAGGCCCGCACGGCGCTGTTCGCGACGTCGGCCGACGCGTTCATCGCGCGCCCCGAACTGCGCGAAGAAGTGTTCGGCCCCGCTTCGCTGATCGTGCGCTGCCCGGATGCCGATACGCTGCATCGCGTGCTGAAGTCGCTCGAAGGCCAGTTGACGATCGCCGCGCATCTCGCCGACGGCGACGCGCCGCTGTTCGCCGCGCTGCGCCCGACGCTCGAGCGCAAGGCCGGCCGCATTCTCGTCAACGGCTTCGGCACCGGCGTCGAGGTCGGCCATGCAATGGTGCACGGCGGCCCGTTCCCGGCGACGTCCGACACGCGCACGACGTCGGTCGGCGCACGCGCGATCGAGCGCTTCCTGCGCCCGGTGTCGTACCAGGACCTGCCGGACGCGCTGCTGCCGGACGCGATCCGCAACGGAAATCCGCTGAACGTGCCGCAGCGCATCGACGGCGTGCCCGCTTCGCGCGAGGTGAACCATGTCTGAACAAACCGCCGAAGTCGTCCTGTCGCTCGACGAAGTCCATGCGCTCGCGCTGCGCGTGCTGACGCACAACGGGATGTCCGATGCGCATGCGCGGGCGATCGCCAACGTGATCACGCAGGGCCAGCGCGACGAATGCCATTCGCACGGCGTGTACCGGCTGCTCGTCTGCGTGCGTTCGCTGCGCAAGGGCAAGGTCGATCCGCAAGCCGTGCCGACGCTGCGCCGGCTGTCGTCGTCGATCGTCGCGGTCGACGCGCATCGCGGCTTCTCGCTGCTGAGCTTCGAAACCGGGCTGCCCGTGCTCGTCGAGATGGCGAAACAGCACGGGATCGCCGCGATGGCGATCAACCACTGCTACCACTTCTCCGCGCTGTGGCCCGAGGTCGAGGCGATCGCGGCCGAGGGGCTGGTCGGCATCGCGATGAACCCGAGCCACAGCTGGGTCGCGCCGGAAGGCGGCCGCGAACCGGTGTTCGGCACGAACCCGATCGCGTTCGCATGGCCGCGCCCGGATGGCGAGCCGTTCGTGTTCGATTTCGCGACGAGCGCGATCGCGCGCGGCGACATCGAGCTGCACGCGAAGCAAGGCAAGGCGATTCCGCCGCACTGGGCAATCGACGCCGACGGCCAGCCGACCACCGATCCGAAGGCCGCGCTGCAGGGCGCGATGCGCACGTTCGGCGGCCACAAGGGCTCGGCGCTCGCGGCGATGGTCGAATTGCTCGGCGGCGCGCTGATCGGCGACATGACGAGCCGGGAATCGATGGATTTCGACGAAGGCGTCGGCGCGACGCCATGCCACGGCGAGCTCGTGATCGCGTTCGATCCGCAGGTGTTCCTCGGCGACGATCTTGACGCAGGGCTCGCGCGCGGCGAGCGGATGTTCGGGTCGATCGTCGCGCAGGGCGCGCGGCTGCCGTCGCAACGGCGCTTCGACGCCCGCGCGCGCAGCATCGCGAACGGCGTGCGGATTCCGCAGGCGCTTTACGACGAGATCCTGACGCTGCTCGACTGACGCCGGAGCGCGGGAGTGGCGCGGCTGGATCGTCGATAAAAGCGCGATCCGGCCGCCTCCCGAACCGGCAGCGCGGGCGTGCCGCAACCGCCCGCGCGTTCCGCGCCGCGCCGGCCGCCCGCGCCGGTTGCCGGCCCCGCGGGCGCCACGCCCCCGGCGGCTGTGGGATAATCGCCCGGTTTGCCCAGGGCGCAGCTCAAGAGGTTGTTCGCACGGGCGCGAGAGAGGCCTTTATTCCCGTGCCTCCACCCTTTTCCGCGATATTTCTTCAGCAACCACGATGCCCACTTACCGTTCCAAAACCTCCACCGCCGGCCGCAACATGGCAGGTGCGCGCTCGCTGTGGCGCGCCACCGGCATGAAAGACGACGATTTCTCGAAGCCGATCATCGCGGTCGTCAACTCGTTCACCCAGTTCGTGCCCGGGCACGTGCACCTGAAGGATCTCGGCCAGCTCGTCGCGCGCGAGATCGAGGCTGCCGGCGGCGTCGCGAAGGAATTCAACACGATCGCGGTCGACGACGGCATCGCGATGGGCCACGACGGCATGCTGTATTCGCTGCCGAGCCGCGACATCATCGCCGACTCGGTCGAATACATGGTGAACGCGCACTGCGCGGACGCGATGGTGTGCATCTCGAACTGCGACAAGATCACGCCGGGGATGCTGATGGCCGCGATGCGCCTGAACATTCCGGTGATCTTCGTGTCGGGCGGCCCGATGGAAGCCGGCAAGACGCGCCTCGCGAACCCGGTCACCAAGACCGTCGAACTGAAGAAGCTCGACCTCGTCGACGCGATGGTGATCGCGGCCGACCAGTCGTATTCGGACGCCGACGTCGCCGAAGTCGAACGCTCGGCCTGCCCGACCTGCGGCTCGTGCTCGGGCATGTTCACCGCGAACTCGATGAACTGCCTGACCGAAGCGCTCGGCCTGTCGCTGCCCGGCAACGGCACGGTGGTCGCGACGCACGCCGATCGCGAGCAACTGTTCAAGCGCGCCGGCCGCCGCATCGTCGAACTGACGCGCCAGCACTACGAGCAGGACGATGAACGCGTGCTGCCGCGCTCGGTCGGCTTCAAGGCGTTCGAGAACGCGATGACGCTCGACATCGCGATGGGCGGCTCGACCAACACGATCCTGCACCTGCTGGCGATCGCGCAGGAAGCCGGCATCGACTTCACGATGAAGGACATCGACCGCCTGTCGCGCACCGTGCCGCAGCTGTGCAAGGTCGCGCCGAACACGAACAAGTACCACATCGAGGACGTGCACCGCGCAGGCGGCATCATGGCGATCCTCGGCGAGCTCGAGCGCGCCGGCAAGCTGCACACCGACGTGCCGACCATCCACGCACCGACGCTGAAGGATGCGCTGGACCAGTGGGACATCGTGCGCACGCAGGACGAAGCGGTCCGTACGTTCTACCTGGCCGGCCCGGCCGGCATCCCGACGCAGGTCGCATTCAGCCAGAACACGCGCTGGCCGAGCCTCGACCTCGACCGCGCCGAAGGCTGCATCCGCTCGTACGAGCATGCGTTCTCGAAGGAAGGCGGCCTCGCGGTGCTGACGGGCAACATCGCGCTCGACGGCTGCGTGGTGAAGACGGCCGGCGTCGACGAAAGCATCCTCGTGTTCGAAGGCTCGGCTCACGTGACCGAATCGCAGGACGAAGCGGTCGAGAACATCCTGAACGACAAGGTCAAGGCGGGCGACGTGGTGATCGTGCGCTACGAAGGCCCGAAGGGTGGCCCCGGCATGCAGGAAATGCTCTACCCGACCAGCTACATCAAGTCGAAGGGGCTCGGCAAGGCATGCGCGCTGCTGACGGACGGCCGCTTCTCGGGCGGCACGTCGGGCCTGTCGATCGGTCACTGCTCGCCGGAAGCGGCAGCGGGCGGCGCGATCGGCCTCGTGCGCGACGGCGACCGGATCCGCATCGACATCCCGAACCGCACGATCGACGTGCTGGTATCGGACGAGGAACTGGCGCGCCGCCGCGAAGAGCAGAACGCGAAGGGCTGGAAGCCGGCGCAGCCGCGTCCGCGCAAGGTGTCTGCGGCGCTGAAGGCGTACGCGAAGCTGGTCATGTCGGCCGACAAGGGCGCGGTGCGCGACGTGTCGCTGCTCGACGACTGACGGGGCGGTCTACCGACGACGGGCAACCGGCGACGGACAGTCCGCTCGGGCTGCAGTGCCACACAACCGCCCGGCCGCCCGCTCGCCTGATCCAGAAGCCGCTCTCCGGAGCGGCTTTTTTTCGTCCTGCGCGCGGAGAAATCGCGGGGCTGGTACGGTCAATGACGGTATTCGTCGGTACCGCCGCCTCCGCCGCCACCGCGGTTACCGCCGCCGTTTCCGCCGCCTTGCGGCCGCGCGTAACCACCGCCACCGCCGCCACCTCCCTGATGCACGGGCGGCATCGGACGGGCTTCACCGCCCGGTGCGGGCGGCGGGCGCAATACGGCCGGCGGCGGGCCCGCCGGACGGGCATTGCCCGGCGCGGCCTGCATAGGTGCAGGCGCAGGTGCCGCCGGCGCCGGCATGCGGTTCGCTCCGTTCCAGCCGCCGCGCGTGGCCGACGGCTGCGCATCATGCGGCGCGGGCTGCGGGCCGCCCGGCGCGGCCTGCATCGGTGCAGGTGCAGGTGCCGCCGGCGCCGGCGTGCGGTTCGCTCCGTTCCAGCCGCCGCGCGTGGCCGACGGCCGTGCATCATGCGGCCCCGGCGGCGGGCCGCCCGGCACGGCCTGTATCGGCCCGCCCGGCCGCGGACGGCCCTGTCCCGGCGGGAACCCGCCGGGGCCGAGCCGCGGTTCCGCGCGATGCGCCCAACGATCGCGGTCGTGGTACCACGGGCGGTGCCGGTAATAACGATCCCAGTACGCGCCGATCGCGAATCCGGTCACCGGGACCCCGATGATCGCGCCGTATTCGAGCAACGGCACGTAGTTGCCCTGGTACGGATACTCGAGCAACTGCGCATCGATCCAGCCGCGCACGCCCGGCAGCGCGACGTCGCACCACGAGTAGTCGCTCAGGCAGCCGAATACGTCCAGCGCCGTGTCGGGCGGGATCTGCGCGACCACCGGATAATCGGGCGCCGGCCCGGCGTACAACTCGGCCGGCGAGTTCGTGTAGGCGCTGCTCTGCGCATCGGCGACGCCCGGCGCGGCCGCGAGGCCAAGCAGGACGACGCACAGACTTCGGACAATCGTGTTGCTCATGATGCTCTCCCGCGCGGCCCCGCCGCGCGCCCTCAGTGCCGATGGCCGCCGCCCCAGTGGCCGCCGCCCCAATGCCCGCCGCCCCACGGACGATGCCAGTACCCGCCGCGCCCGCCCCGGTACCCGCCGCCCCAACGGCCCCAGAAGCCGATCGTGACGGGCGGCCCGTACCAGCCGGGGTAGTACGCGGGGTACGCGGGGTAGTAGTACGGATACGGCGGCGGCACATAGGCCGGCGCGACATACACCGGCACCGGCGCAACGACGTCGGCCGGCGTATCAGGGGCCGGCGAAAGGGCCGCGCCGGGCACGGCCGGTGCAACCGGGACCTCGCGCTGTGTTACCGTGGCGGGCACCGGCGCGTAATAAGGCGCATAGCCGTACGGGCTCGTGTAGTAGCAGCCGCCGAGCGTCAGCGCGGCCAGCGCGATGACGGCGGGCCTCGCGGCGGAAATCGGGTTCATCTCGTGCTCCGGCAGAATCCGCGCGCCGCCGCCGGGCGCGCGCCTGACTCTAGCTTACGTCCCCTGCAGATTTCCGCGGGTATGATCGGTTACTTTTTGTTTCCTGCACCGGACGGTCGTGCGGGCATACCCCATGCTGCCTGTCTGCCGCGCCCGCATTGAAGTTGGCGCAGATGCCCTCAACTTGAACGATGTCAGGCTGACCGGCGCGGACGAGCGTTCGCGGACACACGGCGGCCCGAAACCGGCGGACTTCGGTCCGCCCCCGACAGGAGCGCGGCCCACGCCGCCATCGACATGACTACGCCACGCCCCACTCCCCGGGCGGACACGCCGCTCGATCCGATCATCCAGTTGCTGGCGCTCGCCGGCGAACAGGGTTATCTGACCCACGCCGACCTCGTCGACGCGCTGCCGCCCGAAAGCGACAGCCCCGACGCGCTCGACGTCGTGCGCGCCGCGCTCGCCGACATCGGCATCGCCGTGCTCGACGAGCCGGCCGCGCCTGCGCCGTTCGCCGGCACGGCGCCTGTCGATGTCGATCGCGACACGCTCGACGAAGGCCGCGCCGTGCTCGGCGACCTCGCACGCGGCACGAGCGCGTCGACCGATCCGCTCGCGCTCTACATGCGACGCATGCAGGCGGTGCCGCTGCTCACGCGCGAAGGCGAAATCGTGCTCGCCCGTGAGATCGAGACGGGCCGCCACCAGATGCTGCACGCGCTCGCCGGCTGTCCGGCGGCGGTCGACGCGCTGCTTGCGCGTCACCGTGCAACGGCGGGTGCCGCCGGCGCAACCGGATCGCCCGACGACGACGACGGCGACACGCCCATGCCCGCCAGCTACGACGCGCTGCAGGCAGCCGTGTCGGCGCTGCGCGGCGCATTGCTTGCGCATGGCTGTCGTTCAGACGAATACCGCGACGCGCGCAACCGCGTGGCCGCGCTGCTCGGCACGATCGCGTGGGTCGCGCCGGCCGTCGACGATGCAAGCCGCGTCGTGCGCGCGCTCGCGGCAGCCCCGCACGACGCCGCAGCGGGCGAAGCCGCCCGCTTCGATGCGGTCGCCCGGCGTGCCCTCGCGGCAGCGCTGACCGACGGCCAGCAGAAAGTGCACGACGCGACCTGCGCGATGCTCGAGGCGAACCTGCGGCTCGTGCTGTCGATCGCGCGCAAGTACATGAACCGCGGCATCGACCTGTCCGATCTCGTGCAGGACGGCTGCCTCGGCCTGATGCGCGCGATCGAGAAATTCGAATACCGGCGCGGGTTCAAGTTCTCGACCTATGCGACCTGGTGGATCCGCCAGGCGGTCGCGCGCGCGGTCGCGGATCGCTCGCGCACGATCCGCGTGCCGGTGCACGTCGGCGACCAGTACCAGCGTGTACGGCGGCATGCGCTGCGCTTTCGCCAGCACACCGGCCGCCAGGCGACGCCTGCCGAACTCGCGGCCGAAACCGGGCTCGACGAGGACAAGGTGCGCGCGGTGCTCGCGCTGCCCGCCGAGCCCGTCTCGCTCGACACGCCGCTGCCCGACGCGGACACCGGCCTCGTGGACCTGATCGAGGACCAGGCGTCGGCCAGCCCGTTCGAGCAACTGGCCGACACGCGCATGCGCGAATGCGTGACGTCGCTGCTGCGGTCGGTCACGCCGGCCGAGGCCGACGTGCTGCGCCGGCGGTTCGGCCTCGGCGGCACCGAGCCCGATACGTACGACGCGATCGCGCAGGACGCGGGCATGTCGCGCGAACGCGTGCGGCAGATCGAGAAACGTGCGCTCGCCGCGCTGCGCACGGCCGCCGAGGCCGAGAACGCGCAGTCGTTTCTCGACGCGTAAGCGCGACGCACGGTCGTGCCCATATGCGGCACGACCGTGCGCTTCGCGCCTGTGCTACGTTTGCCATTGACGTGCGTCAAGTTTTGTTCGTCGCGCGTCGCGACAATGGTCAAGAGCCGACCGGCGCATCGCTCGCCGCGTCCATTCCGTTTGCGCTTCCCCGGGTCCCTCGCCATGCAGTCGACCGCCAGCCAAACGTACGAGGAAAACCGGCACATCGCGGCATGCCTGCGCGAGGCCGCGCAGTGGCTCGCCGATCAGGGCGCTAACCCGTACCGGGTCGCTGCGTACCGCGCGTCGGCCGCTACGATCGATGCGCTCGACCGCGACATCCGCACCTTGTTCGAAGCCGGTGGCGTCGACGCGCTGGGCGCGCTGCCCGACATCGGCACCGGCGTCGCGCAGGCGATCGCCGAACTGCTGGTGACGGGACGCTGGCGCCAGCTCGACCGGCTGCGCGGCGATACCGAGCGGATATCCGCATTCGAGGCCGTGCCGGGCATCGGCCACGCGCTCGCGCTGCGCATTCACGACGCGCTGCACATCGACACGCTCGAGGAGCTCGAACGCGCGGCCCGCAACGGCCAGCTCGAAACGATCGCGGGCGTCGGCCCACGGCGCGCGGTCGGCATCCGCACCGCGCTCGACGACGTGCTGAGCCGCCGCCGGCGCTGGCAGGGTCACATGCAAGACGCCGGCCCCGGCACTGAGCCGCCCGTCGAGCTGCTGCTCTACATCGATCGCCAGTACCGCCACAAGGCCGCCGCCGGCGTGCTGCCGATGCTCGTGCACCGACGCCTGAACGCGGACGACTATGTGCCGCCGCCCGTGATGCACATGACGAAAGGCGGCTGGCATTTCACGGCGCTGTGCCAGCATGCCGCCGCGCGCACGCCGGAATCCGGCCACACGATGGACTGGGTTTCGCTCTACTTCTACGATGCCGTGCAGCGCGAACACCAGCGCACCGTCTTCACCGAAACGTTCGGCTCGCTCGTCGGCAAGCGCATCGTGCGCGGGCGCGAGATGGAGTGCCGCGTGTATTACGCGGGATGAGTCACGCGTCGGCCGCTTCGCTGACGGCGAATGCCGCATTGCGCCAGCCAACCGCTTACGCGCCGTCCGCCTTCGTGCGGCGCGCCGGATGACGATGCGCGGCGATGCGCAGCAGCTTCTGGAACGACGGGCATTCGAGATGGTTCTGCGCCGGGCACACGGCCGCATGCCGCAGCGCATCGCGCACGGCGCCGAGACGGCGGATCGTGCGATCGAGTTCGTCGGCCTTGCCGTCGAGCTTCGCGCGATCGATCGCGGGCCGGCCGTCCGCGCCGACCATCGCGAGGATGTCGTCGAGCGAAAAACCGGCCTCGCGGCCGAGCGCGATCAGCGCCAGGCGCTCCAGCACCGACTCGTCGTATTGCCGCCGCAGCCCGTGCCGGCCGGTCGGGACGATCAGCCCCTTTTCCTCGTAGTAGCGCAGCGTCGACGCGGGCAATCCCGTGCGCCGCGCGACGTCCGCAATGTCCAGACGGCTCATGCTTGACCTCAAGTGAACTTGAAGTTGCAAGATAGTCGCCCGACTCCGTAAAGACAAGCGTGGACCGACATGAAACCGCTGAACCCGACTCGTATTCCGCTGCGTCGCGCAGCTTTCCCCGTTCGCCGCGGAGATGCGCGATGAGCCCGCCGGACGTCCTGCTCGACCTGCTGCCGATCGGCGCGGGGGCTCTATCTGGCGGCGTTCACGCTCGCGGCGCTGGCCCGTTGAGCACGCGGCTTTGCGGGAGCCATGCCGGGTGGGGCCGGCTCGGCCGGCCGTCGCAGAAACCCGCGACGCGCCGCGCCTGTGCCATGCATCCATCCGACGCGCCCGCTTCGCGCCGCGTCAGGCCTTCATCGTCCCGGTCCGCACGTAGCGCTCGTGCCACGACAGCGCCTCGGCGAGCAGGTGCGGCGTGTGCTTGCCGAAGCTTTCGCGCGACGCACGCTCGAAGTAGTCCTCGAGCATCGGCCGGTAATCGGGGTGAGCGCAGGTCGCGATGATCTTGCGTGCGCGCTGCTTCGGCGACAGCCCGCGCAGGTCCGCAAGACCCTGCTCGGTGACGACCACCGCGACGTCGTGCTCGGTATGGTCGACGTGGCTCGCCATCGGCACGATCCGCGAGATCGCACCGCCCTTCGCGGTACTCGCCGACATGAAGCACGACAGGTAGCCGTTGCGCGCGAAGTCGCCCGAGCCGCCGATGCCGTTCTGGATCTTCGTGCCCATCACGTGCGTCGAGTTCACGTTGCCGTAGATGTCGGCCTCGATCATCCCGTTCATCGCGATGCAGCCGAGGCGGCGCACGAGTTCCGGATGGTTGCTGATCTCCTGCGGGCGCAGCACGATCTTCTCGCGGAACGTCGCGATCTCGTCGGCGAAGCGCTGCACGGCGGCCGGGCTCAGCGACAGCGCGGTAGCCGACGCGAAGCTCAGCGTGCCGTCGTCGAGCAGGTCGAGCATGGCGTCCTGAATCACTTCGGTGTACGCGGTCAGGTTCGAGAAGCCGGCCGAGCTGAGTTCCGCGAGCACCGCGTTCGTGATGTTGCCGACGCCCGACTGCAGCGGCAGCAGGTTCTCCGGCAGGCGGCCGCGCTTCACTTCGTGGCGCAGGAAGTCGATCAGTTGCAGCGCGATCTGCTTCGACGTCTCGTCCGGCGCGGAGAACGCGTTGCTGCGATCGGGCGCGTCGGTCTCGACGATCGCGACGATCTTGTCGGCCGGGCAGCGCAGGTACGGCTCGCCGATCCGGTCGTCGCTCTTCGTCAGCGGAATCGGCTTGCGATGCGGCGGCAGCGCGGTGCCGTAATAGACGTCGTGCATCCCGTCGAGGCCGAGCGGCTGGCGCGAGTTGACCTCGAGGATCACGTGCTTCGCGCGTTCGAGCCACGTCTTGTTGTTGCCGATCGATGCGGACGGAATCAGCAGCCCGTCCTCGCGGATGCCCGCGACTTCGACGATCGCGACGTCGAGATCGCCGTACAGCCCGAACCATGCGTATTGCGCGACGTGGCTCAGGTGGACGTCCTGGTAGTCGACTTCGCCGCTGTTGATCTTGTCGCGCAGCGTCGGGTCGGACTGGTACGGCAGCCGCATCGAGATGCCGTTGGTGCGGGCGAGCGCGCCGTCGAGTTCCGGCGCGGTGGATGCGCCCGTCAGCACGTTGATCCGGAAGTCCTCGCCGCGCGCGTGCGCCGCGTCGATGTGGGCGGCAAGCGCGGCCGGCACGGCCTTCGGATAGCCCGAGCCGGTGAAGCCGCTCATGGCGACGGTCATGCCGGGACGGATCAGCGCGGCGGCTTCGTCGGCGGTGCGGACGAGCGAACGCAGGGCGGGAGCGAGGATGCGTGATGAAGACATGGCTGGTTTCTGACGCTTTGGTCTGTCGTTGACGTCGCGGGGGGTGTCTCCTGAGCGACATGAAGCCCTTGGGGCCGCAAGATGCGGCCGGCACCACAGGCACGGTCGGAGTATCGCAGAGGCGACCGCCGCGAAATGTCCGCCGGATGCAAAAGATCCTTGCCGGATTTGCCGGGTATCGAACGACCGTTCTGTGACAGGCGCCCCCAATGAACCGGATGCACGCGAAAGGTGCACGAAAGCATCGGGACGAATGACCGGTCGCCGATCGCCAACCTTCGCGAATCTATCGGCGGATTTCCATTGCAATTTGCCGCCCGTCGATCGGCAATTGTCGATACGGATGCGGCGCGGCCAATTGTCGCCCGATGCATCTATTCCCGGCCTGACGCATGTCAAGGTCGCACGCGCCGCGCGCCGTCCGCCGGCATGCGCGAAAAGCACCGCCGCACCGGCCTTCGAGGCCCGTCCGCCCTTGACAGCCGCGCGATGCGAACCACACTTGGAATACGGGTCCGGCTGCCGCGTTTGCGCGCCCTTTCCCACGCTTGGTTTTCGACTGGCCGCGCCCCGCAAGACGCGGTAACACTCCCGTATGTCAGGACATTGATCGAATAAAAAGCAACAAATTACAATTCCGTATATATTTCGCCGATGGACCAAAGAAAAACCGCCACACGATCCGAGCCCCCCCTGCCACGCACCTGGGATGCGCGGCTCGCGCGCTCGCTCGTCCGACCGCTTGTCGATACGCCGGTCACCCCGAATCACCTCACCACCCTTCGTCTGATGATTGGCCTCGCCGGCGCCTGGTGCCTCGCGCACGGCGGCTTCGGCTGGAGCAACGCAGGCGCGTTCCTGATCGTGCTGTCGAACTTCGTCGACCACACCGACGGCGAGCTCGCGCGCATCAGCGGCAAGTCCAGCAAGATCGGTCACTTTTACGACCTCGCGGCCGATGCGCTCGTGACGATCGCGCTGTTCGTCAGCATGGGCCTCGGCATCGTCGCCCAGGGCGGCCAGATGGCCGCGTCGCCGGTGCTGCTCGGCGCGGTGGCCGGCGCGGCCGTCGCGCTGATCTTCTTCCTGCGCATGCGGATCGAATCGATCGCCGGCAAGGCCGGCACCAAACAGGCATTCGCCGGCGGCTTCGAAACCGAAGACGTGCTGTACCTGCTGCCGATCGTGACGCTCGTCGACGGCGTCGAGCCGTTCCTGCTCGCGGCGTCGATCGGCGCCCCGCTGTTCGCCGCATGGGTCGTGATCGACTGGTGGCGCATCGTCCGGCGCGGCAACCTCCCGCAGAATTCAACCGAAATCCAGGCTTCCAAATGACTCCGAGCACGCGCGACGACTCCGTGCTGAGCCCGGCACGCCCCGCGCCTGCGCGCGCGGCCGCGTCCGACCCCGATCGCACCGTGGCCGACTGCGTCGGCCGTCTCGACCTCGACCGCCTGCGCGGCGACTACACGCGCCAGGGGTCGTTCCTGTACCTCGACGCCTTCCTGCCGGCCGACGCGCACGCGAAGCTCGCGGCCGCCGCCCGCGCGATGCAGGCCGGCCTGAACCGCAATTACCTGCCCGGCCACAAGCAGGGCGGCAGCGTGAGCCGCCATACGATCGACGAGCAGGCGCCGTACATCGCCGAGCTATATCGTTCGAAGGCGCTGATCGGCTTCCTCGAGAAGCTCACGGGCGACAAGCTGATGCTGTCGCCGGACGACGATCCACATGCGTACGCGCTGTATTACTACACGAAGCCCGGCGACCACATCGGCTGGCACTACGACACGTCGTACTATGACGGCCGCCGCTACACGCTGCTGATCGGCGTGATCGACGAATCGTCGTGCCGCCTCGACTACGAGCTGCACACGCGCAACCCGGACATGCCCGACGAACCGGGCTCCGTGCAGATCGCCGACGGCGGCATCGTGCTGTTCGACGGCGACAAGCTGCGCCACCGCGTCACGCCGCTCGGCCAGAACGAGATGCGCGTGTCGCTGACTTTCGAATACGTGACGAACCCCGGCATGCGGCCGTGGAAGCGCTTCATCTCGAACATGAAGGACGCGATCGCGTATTTCGGTTTCCGCCAGGTGTTCAAGCAACTGGCCACGCGGCGCACGGCCGGGTCATGACACGCGCCGGCCTGATCCTGCTGTCCCTCGGGACCGCACTCTTCGTCGCACTCCTTGCATGGCAGGGCGTCGGCGCGGTCGCGTCGACGTTCCTCGCGGCCGGCTGGGGCCTCGCGCTCGTCGCGGCGTTCCACGTCGTGCCGCTCGTGATCGATGCGATCGCGATCTCCGTGATGTTCCGCCGCGGCCAGCCGGGCGCCGAGCTCGGCAACGCGCTGCGCGCGCGCTGGGTCGGCGAATCGGTCAACAGCCTGCTGCCCGCCGGGCAGATCGGCGGCCCCGTGCTGATGGTGCGCCACCTCGCGCAGCGCGGCACGCGGATGGCCGACGCGGCGGCCGCCGTCACCGTCGGCACGACGATGCAGGCGCTCGCGCAGATGGCGTTCGCGCTGATCGGCATCGCCGCGTTCAGCCTGTATGCGACGCACGAATCGGTCGCGCACCTGCGCACGCCCGCGCTGATCGCCACCGGCGTGCTCGGCGCGCTCGCCGCGCTGTTCTACGTGGCGCAGCGGCGCGGGCTGTTCGGCCGCGGCCTGCGCCTCGCGTCGAAGCTGCTGGGCCCGCGCGACTGGTCGTCGCTCGCGACCCGCGCCGACGCGATCGACGACGCGGTCGGTGCGCTGTACCGCGATCGTGCGAGGGTCGCGAAGACCTTCGCATTGAGCCTCGTCGGCTGGATCGTCGGCACCGCGGAAGTGTGGCTCGCACTGCACTTCCTCGGGCACCCGGTGAGCTGGCTCGACGCGCTGCTGCTCGAAAGCGTCGGCCAGGCGATCCGCGGCGCGGCCTTCGCGATCCCGGGCTCGCTCGGCGCGCAGGAAGGCGGTTACCTGCTGCTCGCGCCGCTGGTCGGACTGCCGCCCGACGCGGCGCTCGCGCTGTCGCTCGCGAAGCGCGCGCGCGAACTCGCGCTCGGCCTGCCCGGCCTGCTCTATCTGCATTTCAGTGAAAGAAACTGGCAGCGGCGCCGTGCGCCGCAGCCGCTCGCCGACTGATCGTTCAGATCCGCCGGCTTTTTGGTTGGAGAACCCATGCGAGCCATCATTCTTGCGGCAGGCCTCGGCTTGCGCCTGCAACAACCGCCCGAGGCGCAGTTCCCGAAGTGCCTGCTGCGCTTCGACGACGTTTCGCTGCTCGAGCGCCATCTGCGTGTGCTCGACGCCGTGGGCGTCGACGAGATCGTGCTCGGGCTCGGCTTCCAGGCCGGGAAGGTCGAGCAGGAATTGAAGCGCCTCGGCCGTCAGGCCGAGATCGTGCTGAACGAGCGCTACGACCTCGGCAGCGTACTGACCGTGCATACCGTCGCCGATGCGATGACGCGCGGCGGCGACGTGCTGCTGATGGACGCCGACGTGCTGTATGACGAGAACATCCTGCACGCGCTGGTGGCCGATCCCGACAAGGCGGTCGATCGCCTGCTGATCGACCGCGATTTCGAGGCCGGCGACGAACCCGTCAAGCTGTGCGTGAAGAACGGCGTGCCGGTCGAGCTGCGCAAGCAGCTCGCGGTCGACCTCGACTACGACACGATCGGCGAATCGGTCGGCTTCTTCCGCTTCACCGAAGGCACCGCGCGCCGCCTCGCGACGATCGTCGCGGGTTACGTCGACAGCGGCCGCGCGAACATGCCGCACGAAGAAGCCGTGCGCGACCTGCTGCTCGAAGGCGGCCATTCGTTCGACGTCGCCGACGTCACCGGCTCGCCGTGGATCGAGATCGACTTCCCGAACGACGTCGCACGCGCCACCCAAGAAATCCTCCCCCTGATTCAACGCACCACCGCAGGAGCCGCACGATGAACGCACGCGAACCCAACTTCACCGAATCGCGCAGCGCGCGCCTGCGCCGCATGCTCGTCAGCAGCGACCTCGAATTCCTGATGGAAGCGCACAACGGCCTGTCCGCACGGATCGTCCGCGAGGCCGGCTTCAAGGGGATCTGGGCATCGGGCCTCGCGATCTCCGCGCAGTTCGGCGTACGCGACAACAACGAGGCCAGCTGGACCCAGGTCGTCGACGTGCTCGAGTTCATGGCCGACGCAAGCGACCTGCCGATCCTGCTCGACGGCGACACCGGCTACGGCAACTTCAACAACGTGCGCCGCCTCGTGAGGAAGCTCGAACAGCGCGGCATCGCCGGCGTCTGCATCGAGGACAAGCAGTTCCCGAAAACGAACAGCTTCATCGACGGCGAGCGCCAGCCGCTCGCCGAGATCGACGAGTTCTGCGGCAAGATCAAGGCCGGCAAGGATTCGCAGACCGATCCGGACTTCTCGATCGTCGCGCGCGTCGAGGCGCTGATCGCGGGCTGGGGGATGGACGAGGCGCTGCGCCGCGCGAACGCGTATGCGGAAGCCGGCGCCGACGCGATCCTGATCCACAGCAAGCTGTCGCGCCCGGACGAGATTCTGCAGTTCGCACGCGAATGGAGCGGCAAGGCGCCGCTCGTGATCGTGCCGACCAAGTACTACAGCACGCCGACCGACGTGTTCCGCCAGGCCGGCATCAGCACCGTGATCTGGGCGAACCACCTGATCCGCGCATCGGCTTCCGCGATGCAGGCCGTCGCGCGCGAGATCCACGAGAACGAAACGCTGATCAACGTCGAAGATCGCGTCGCGTCGGTCAACGAGATCTTCCGCCTGCAGGACGCCGACGAATACTCGGCGGCCGAGCGCATCTACCTGTCGTCGTCGTCGCGCGCGTCGAATGCGGCGGTCGTGCTCGCCGCGAGCCGTGGCAAGGGGCTCGAAGCCGTCACCGAAGACAAGCCCAAGGTCATGTTGCCGGTCGCCGGCAAGCCGCTGCTGCGCTGGCTCGTCGACGGCTTCAAGAAGCAAGGCGTGAACGACATCACCGTGGTCGGCGGCTATCGCGCCGACGCGATCGACACGTCGGGCATCAAGCTCGTCGTCAACGAGCGCCATGCGCAGACGGGCGAGCTCGCGTCGCTCGCGTGCGCGGCGGAACGCCTGACCGGCGACACCGTGATCTCGTACGGCGACCTGCTGTTCCGCAGCTACATCCTGCGCGACCTCGCCGAAAGCGAGGCCGAATTCAGCGTCGTCGTCGATTCGTCGCTGACGGAGCCGACCAACCAGAGCGTGCGCGACTTCGCGCTCTGCTCGGCTGCGGACGATCGCGGCCTGTTCGGCCAGAAGACTTATCTGCAACGTGTATCGAGCGACGTCGCCGCAGGCACGCCGCACGGCCGCTGGATCGGCCTGCTGAACGTGCGCGGCGCCGGCGTCGATCGCCTGAAGGCGATGCTCGCGACACTGCAGGCGCGCGACGATTTCGACACGCTCGACATCCCGATGCTCCTCAACGAACTGATCGCCGCCGGCGAGAAGATCGAGGTGCAGTACGTGCACGGCCACTGGCGCGGCGTCAACGATCTCGAAGACTTCCGCCGCGCGGGCGACTTCGCGCACGGCCAGACGCCGCTGTCCGAACCGGGCGCCGGCAACGGGGGCGCGCAATGATCGAAGCGGCCCAGTTCGTCGAGGCCGCGCGCGAACGCGGTTTCGACTGGTACGCGGGCGTGCCCTGCTCGTACCTGACGCCGTTCATCAATTACGTGCTGCAGGACCCGACGCTGCACTACGTGTCGGCCGCGAACGAAGGCGACGCGGTCGCGCTGATCGCGGGCGCGACGCTCGGCGGCAAGCGCGGGATCGCGATGATGCAGAACTCGGGGCTCGGCAACGCGGTGAGCCCGCTGACGTCGCTGACCTGGACGTTCCGCCTGCCGCAACTGCTGATCGTCACGTGGCGCGGCCAGCCTGGCGTCGCCGACGAGCCGCAGCACGCGCTGATGGGCCCGATCACGCCCGCGATGCTCGACACGATGGAGATCCCGTGGGAGACGTTCCCGACCGACCCCGAACAGGTCGGCCCGGCACTCGACCGCGCGATCGCGCACATGGACGCGACGGGCCGCCCGTACGCGCTCGTGATGCAGAAAGGCAGCGTCGCGCCGTATGAACTGAAGGCGAACCCGGCGGCGAAGCCGCGCGCGCATGTCGCCGCGCAAGCGTCGTCGCATGCCGCGTCGGCCGACACATGGCCGACCCGTCACGACGCGCTGCAGCGCGTGATCGCGCACACGCCGGTCGACTCGACCGTCGTGCTCGCATCGACCGGCTTCTGCGGCCGCGAACTCTACGCGATCGACGATCGCGAGAATCAGCTGTACATGGTCGGCTCGATGGGCTGCGTGACGCCGCTCGCGCTCGGCCTCGCGCTCGCGCGCCCCGACCTGCGCGTGGTGGCCGTCGACGGCGACGGCGCGGCGCTGATGCGCATGGGCGTGTTCGCGACGCTCGGCACCTACGGCCCGGCCAACCTCACGCACGTGCTGCTCGACAACGGTGCGCACGAATCGACGGGCGGCCAGGCGACCGTGTCGCAGCATGTGTCGTTCGCGGGCGTCGCAGCCGCATGCGGCTATGCGTCGGCGGTCGAAGGCGACACGCTCGACGTGCTCGATGCGACGCTGGCTGCGCCGGGCGACGGGGTGCAGTTCGTTCGTCTCGCGATCCGCACCGGCGTGCCCGACGGCCTGCCCCGCCCGACCGTCACGCCGGTCGAGGTCAAGACTCGTCTGATGCGGCACATCGGCGCCGCGCAGGCCGAAGCCCACGCTGAAGGAGCCCTTTGATGCTGCTGCTGAACCCCGGCCCGGTAACGCTCACCGAACGCGTGCGCCGCAGCCTGCTGCAATCCGACCTGTGCCACCGCGAAAGCGAATTCTTCGATCTGCAGGACGAAGCGCGCGCGCGCCTCGTCGCCGCCTACGAACTCGATCCGGCCGAATGGGCGGCCGTGTTGATGACGGGTTCCGGCACGGCCGCCGTCGAAAGCATGATCGCGGCGCTCGTGCCGCGGGACGGCAAGTTGCTCGTGATCGAGAACGGCGTGTATGGCGAGCGGATCGCGCAGATCGCGACACAGTACGGGATCGCGCACGACGTGCTGAAGCATGAATGGATGCAGGCGCCCGATCTCGCGCAGATCGCCGCGCGCCTCGACGCGGGCGGCTACTCGCACGTCGCGGTGATCCATCACGAAACGACGACGGGCCGCCTGAACGATCTCGGCGCGATCGCCGATGTATGTCGTTCGCGCGGCGTGAAGCTGCTCGTCGACGGCGTCAGCAGCTTCGGCGCGGAAGCGATCGACTTCGCCGGCGGCGACATCGACGCGGTTGCCGCGACTGCGAACAAGTGCCTGCACGGCGTGCCGGGCGCGGCGTTCGTGATCGTGCGCCGCAGCGCGCTCGCGAAGGCGGCGAGCCGCACGTACTACCTCGACCTCGGCCGTCTCGCGAAACTGCAGGACCAGCGCAACACGCCGTTCACGCCGTCCGTGCACGCGTACTACGCGCTCGTCGAGGCGCTGCGCGAATTCGACGAAGCCGGCGGCTGGCGTGCGCGCCATGCGCATTACAAGGCGCTCGCCGACCGGGTGCAGGCCGGGCTGGCCGCGCGCGGGATGCCCCTGGTGCTGCCGGAGGGGGCGTCGCCGGTGGTGCTGCGCGCGTACCGGCTGCCGCAGGGCGTCACGTACGAGACGCTGCATGACGGGTTGAAGGCACGTGGCTTCGTGATCTACGCGGGGCAAGGCGGGTTGTCGAAGGAACTGTTCCGGATTTCGACGATGGGGGCGATTGGAGCGGCTGATGTCGAGCGGTTGCTGGATGGTTTTACCGAGCTGACGCGGTAAGCAGCTGACTTTTCTCGTCGACCGAGGGCCCGCAAGGGCCCTTTTTGTTTTTCGGGGATTTCTGTGGGTGTCGTTTGTCGACTGCGGATTCAACCGGCCGATGCAACACCTCCACTGCTCACGCAGCATCTAGTGTGTTGCATCGACCGGTTAAGTCCGCAACCCTTCTCGGTCGTTCTCGCTAGTTCCGACGATGTCCGCTTGAGTGGAAACTGCGACCGTTCGAACCGGTAGCTCTGGCCGTTGATACACCTGCTGAGTCCATTCAGATGGGATTAGCCATGCGGAACTGCGTTACCTCTTCGGCCAACTGCCGAAGCAAACGTTCAGCTTCGTCATGACGCCCCGATGGATACTTGATGAAGTGAATATTGTACGCAGCCTTAGCCGCCGCTTCGATATCTGGCTGTATTGAATCTTCGACGAGAGCGTAATGAGGATGCGCGCTTCGCGCCGCGATCGTCGCATTTTCTAAAAGAAGCTGAATGTCTGGGTCGGACAAACCATAGCCGACAAATAACACGGTACTCGTAAGAAACAGTGCGTCGAGAATTGCGTAGAATGCCGCATGTTTTTGTCGCTCTCGGAAATATTGCGAACGCGTTAGCACAATTCTAGAGGCATCAGATACACAACCGTGAGATTTTATAATTAGTCGAACAGGTGATCGCAGATCGTTGACTAAATGGTCTTCGTAGTATTTGCACACATTGTAACCATCCCGGGCTTCTCCCGTGCGGCAGAACGTGTCATAAATGTCGTCATAATTTGTCGTTACAACGATTTTTGGATCCAAATTCAGTACGGATAAATGGATATTCGACTTGCCGAACCGAGGTTGAACAAACTGCTCACGCACGATTCTCGTAAAGTCAGGAGGAGCGATCTTTGCCAGCAAAACTTCCGCCGCATCCAAATACTTTTCCTTCGCCAGTAGATCATCTACTGCCGTAAAGTCCGTGCCATCGGGACACGCCACTTTTATTTTCTCAAGAAATGCCCGCCAAAGCGGCGGTCGCGTAACGCCATCTGCTCCTAAGCACGACGCGGAAGCCCCGGCCCCCAAAAAAACAATCCCACGGCGCGCGGATAGCTCCGCTACCAATGCGACAGGCCACACCATGTTCAAGCTCCCGCTTGCAAACCAATGTTCGCTGCGATGTGCTGAGAGACTGAGCCGATAATGCTCTGGTAGTCATCTCGTTGTCTATATTGTGAACCGACCAAGCCGTCTGCTGATCTGAGAGCGAGAATCGGTGCAGCAACTGACTGTGCGAGCGGAATTAGGCTGTACAGATGTGGCACGTCACCAAGGTGGGCTTCTTCAGCAGTCAAGCCGGGCTTTAGATAATCGTGGAGAGAATCTCTAATAACATCAGGAACAAGCCTGATGATGTTCTCATATCTAGCCGTGGGGATTCGCTGTCCCTCCTTTGACTTCGCGATATATTGTTGCATCGTATAGCCGAGATATCCGTGAGCAATACCTGGATCTGAGGCGATCAAATATTCTTGCAGTCGACCGGGGTTGCGTTGCTCGCATAGTGCTAGACTATTTCTATATAGCTCCAGCCAATGCCGAATCCAATTCGCTATGTTTCTAATGCCTAAAATGCTGAATATGTCAGCGCCCATCGGCGTCAAGAAATAGTTGCACCCAATTAGCACACATCGATTAATTGATCCAAGACTCGGACCCAAATCATACAGCACGACGTCGTATCTGTCTTGTAACGCAACGCCGAGCGCGGTGTTCCAATTAGTCTTTCTTATTCCACCAATATCTCCGCCGAGAAGATCGTGCCACGCTGCGCCTAGTCGATCTTCGACGATAGACAGTCCTGGATGCCCGGGGAGCACGTCCACACCAAAACGGTTGCGCGAACCGAGAATTGGCTGAAGGACGGCGGAAATATGCGCATCGCCATCCTCAATCGGCGAGAGAACGTCTCGAATCGTCGTGACCGTGCCATATCCGTTACTGTTCCAATAGAACTCAGTCGCGAACTCTTCGCCCATGATTAACTGTGTAGCATTACACTGCGGATCACAGTCTATTACTAACACGCGAAGTTTCATCTCGCGCGCAAAATATGATGCAATATTGCAGGTAAGCGTTGTTTTTCCGACGCCACCCTTGTTATTGAACATCGCAATTGAAATCATGTGACCTCGATCATCTGTTTGGGGTGCGGTGTCGGTTTGTGTCGGCGAGACAACCGACGATTTAGCTCGGCGTCTGAAATGATACAACTAACCTTAACGTAATCGCCACCCAGCCGCGATGCTTGATCCCGACCACCTAGCGTTGCCATTCGCTCGGCAGATTGGCCAAGCGGAACCAACAAGCCCGAGCGCCTTGGGCCTTCAACGCCAGTCGACTCCTCTGTTGCCAGTCCCAAAGCGGACGTACGCCGTTGTGGGAGATGCGGCTGCGGCTGGCCGAAAACCAACGCCCCTCCCCACGCCCCCAGAAAATCTGCGAAGCCCCCATTTCCCCATCGAGCCCATGAAAATCCGTCGCTTCATTCCTTTACTGGCGCTCGCCGCCGCTCCCACCGCTTACGCCACCGACAGCCAGCCCTGCGGCGACGACACCGTCACAGCCATCGCCCGCTGGGCCGGCATCGCGAGCGCACGCATCGCCACGCGCGACGCGGACCGGCTCGTCGTCGCGTCGGCGTGCAAGGTCATGCCGAACGCGCCGGGCACGACGATCGCGGCCGTCGCGTTCGATTCGCTGCCGAAACGCAAGAACCCGGACGAAAGCGACAAGCTGCAGGTCGTCGCGCTCGTCGAGGGCGGCAAGGTCGTTGCGGCCGAGCGGTCGGTGGTCCAGGAAGATGCGGCGACCGAGATCGGCGCAAGCAGCTATCGCATCGACACCGCGCCGTACCGGCTGTCGCCCGACGTGCGCGCATTCGGCGTCGTTTTCACGAGCAGCGCGCGTGGACCAAGCTGCCCCGATGCCAACGCGAGCGAAGAATTGACGCTGTGGGTACATGAAGGCGCTCGCATCCGCCCGGTGTTCGGCACCAACCTCTACGGCTGGGTCAGCAGCGAAGGCACGGCCTGCGGCGCCGGCGTCGGCGACGCGCGCAGCGAGGACGCACGCATGACGATCGCCGTCGAGAAAACGTCGAGCCACGGCTTCGCGGACTTGTCGATCACGGCCCGCATCACGAAGACGCAGCGCAAGGACGGCGAATATTCGGACACGGGCAAGCGAACGGCGCGCACGGTCGTGCGTTACGACGGCAAGTCGTATGGCATCGACATGTTCCGAACCTTCTGGTATCCGCCTTCGGCGATGAAGTGACGCAGCGGTCGCGTCGCACTGCCCTGCCCGTTTGCTCGCCGTCGGCCTACTCCGCGACCTTCGGCCCAATCGAGTCCGTCGTCACCGGCCCGAGCAACGCGTCATCACGCACACGTCGCGCCTCACGCGCCATATACCGATCCTTCAGCCGCAGGAACGGCTTCTCGACGAGGAAATAACTGCCCGTCGCGGCCAGCAGCGCCCACACTATGCCGAGCGGAAACGCATGCGCGACCGGCAGATCCGGGTTCGCGAACGGCTGCTGCCACAGATAAAGGCTGAACGAGATCGTGCCGACGAACACGACCGGCCGCGCGCGCAGCCAGCGCGCGCACCAGAACTCGTTACGGAAATTCAGCACGACGATCACGATCGCGATCAGCGCGGCTTCGAGCGTCACGCCGTACGTCGCATTCCAGAAGCCGCCGAGCCGATGTTCGGCGAGCGGCATGCCGAACAGCACGATGAAGACAATCGCAGTCACGATGCGCGTCTCCCCGCGCCACGAACGGATCCACGCTTCGAGCCGTTCGCGATTGAGCGACGCATAGCAGCCGATCAGGATCGGATCGACGCCCGTGTGCAACATCATCCCGAGCTGCCCGCGCAGCGCCGGCGCAACGAAATACGTGACGGCGCGCACCAGCGGCACGATCAGGATCAACGCGGCCAGCCAGCGCGTGCCGCTGCGGCGCGCGCCGTACACGAACAGCAGCGGCCAGAACCAGTAGAACTGCTCCTCGAGCGCGAGCGACCAGAAATGGCCGAGATACCACGCGCCGTCCGGATGCAGCGCGTTGTCGCCGCTCAGCCCGAACCACGCCGAGTAATTCCACAGGTGCAGCGCGGCATACAGCCACTGCCGGCGATCGACGTCGAACCAGCCGGCGAAGGCCACGATCGCCACGGCCGCAAGATAGACATAGCAGGCCGGCCAGATCCGCAGCGCGCGGCGCACGTAGAACGACGTCAGCGCGATGCCGCCCGTGCGCGCGAACTCGGCGCGCAGCACGTTGGTGATCAGGAACCCGCTGAGGACGAAAAAGATCAGCACGCCGAGCCGGCCGTCGGCGATCAGCCGCAACGGCGCGTACCAGCCCGTGTAGCCGCCCGGCAGCACATGCTCGGCATGGCCTACGACGACCATCGACACCGCGACGGCGCGCAACCCGGTCAACTGCGTGACGCGATGGTTCATCGGCTGGTTCCCGTTGGCACGGTAAAGAAGCAGGAGATAGGCAGGCGCCCCGGTCGGCACGCCGATATGCCGCCGGGATTTTGTATGAAAAATATCGGAATGAAATTGCTTCAAAAATCCCGGGGCAGACACCACCGACGGCGCGCGCCATCGCGAGCCGGCGTCGGCAGCGGCGAATTGGCATAATGACAAGCCTTGTCCGGCGGCGGCCGGTCCGATGCCCACGCAACGAGTTTTTTGCGGCGCCGCAATACCCCGGTACCGTGCCCCGCCCGCACACCGGCCCGCGCCTCGTCCGCCTCCTGTCGACCCTCACCCGGAGCCTGTCTGTGTACCCACCGATCGAACCCTACGCCCACGGCCACCTCGACACCGGCGACGGCCATCGCATCTACTGGGAGCGCTGCGGCAACCCGGCCGGCAAGCCCGCCGTGTTCCTGCACGGCGGCCCCGGCGCGGGCTGCAGCCCCGATCATCGCCGCCTGTTCGACCCGGAGCGCTACGACATCCTGCTGTTCGACCAGCGCGGCTGCGGGCGCTCGACGCCGCATGCGAGCCTCGAGAACAACACGACGTGGCATCTGGTCGCCGACATCGAACGCCTGCGCGAGATGGTCGGCGCCGAGCAATGGCTCGTATTCGGCGGCTCGTGGGGCAGCGCGCTGTCGCTCGCTTACGCGGAAACGCACCCCGAACGCGTGAGCGCGCTGATCGTGCGCGGCATCTTCACGATGCGTCGCGCGGAATTGCTGTGGTACTACCAGGAAGGCGCGTCGTGGCTGTTCCCCGACCTGTGGGAAGCCTTCGTTGCACCGATTCCGGAGGCCGAGCGCGGCGACCTGATGGCCGCCTACCATCGCCGGCTGACGGGCGACGACGAAGCCGCGAAGCTCGAAGCCGCGCGCGCATGGAGCATCTGGGAAGGCCGCACGATCACGCTGCTGCCCGATCCGGCGCTCGCCGAGCACTTCGCGGACGGCCACTATGCGCTCGCGTTCGCGCGGATCGAAAACCACTACTTCGTCAACAAGGGCTTCGTCGAAGAAGGCCAGTTGCTGCGCGATGCGCATCGCCTCGCCGGCATTCCGGGCGTGATCGTGCAAGGCCGCTACGACATCGCGACGCCCGCACGCACCGCATGGGACCTGTCGAAGGCGTGGCCGGACGCGACGTTCGAGATCGTGCCCGGCGCCGGGCACGCATACAACGAGCCGGGGATCCTGCAGGCGCTGCTCGCGGCGACGGACCGGTTCGCCGCGTAATCGACGCAACGCAAAACGAAACGCAATGCGGCGCGTGCGGCCATGCGTGCCGGCACGCGCCGCGCCGCCCGATCAAAGCGCGGTTTCGACGATCGTCCTGCCGCTGATCGCCCGCTCGACGAGCTGTTCGTCGCCGACCTTGCGGATTGCGTCGTCGAGCAGCCCTTCCGGCTCTTCGGTCGCCACCTTCAGCAGGCCCGACAGGCCGCGCGCGTCGAGCACCACCAGCGTCTCCATCGAATCCGCGCGGCTCACGAGCACGCGGCGCAACGCCGGCCCCGCGCCGAAGCTCGCGCAGAGCGCAATCGTCTCGCTGCCGAGCGTGTAGTCGAAGTTCTTGATCATGATCTGTCGCCGTTGCTGGGGAATGGCGATGCGCGACGGTGCGGCGCCGTGACGTCGACGCACCCGCGCGTGCCGCCGGCGCCGGACCGAGGCTCGATCCGTTCGCCGGCACAACCATGCTAGGCGTGCAGAATTAACGAAGACTTAAACGGCGAATCGCCCGAGCGGGCGGCATCGCGCGACATCACGGCGTGTCGAGCGGCTCGACCGTCACGCCGACCTTCAGCTCCTGATCCGCGCCGCCGCCGCGAATCACGCCGCGCAGCGGCGTCACGTCCGCATAGTCGCGGCCGATCGACAGCATCACGTAGTCGTCGCCCGGCGCGCGGTCGTTGGTCGGATCGAGCTGCAGCCAGCCGTTGTCCTCGGGCCACGCCGGGTCGTACACCTCGACCCACGCATGCGACGCGTCGGCGCCGATCAGCCGCGGCTGCCCGGGCGGCGGCTGCGTGAGCAGATAGCCGCTCACGTAACGCGCGGCCAGCCCGAGCGAGCGCAGCGCGCCGATCATCACGTGCGCGAAATCCTGGCAGACCCCCTTGCGCAATCGCAGCGCATCGAGTGCCGAGGTCGTGATGTCGGTGCTGTTCGGCGTGTACGCAAACTCGGCGTGCACGCGCCGCATCAGGTCCCATGCGGCCTGCACGAGCGGCCGCTGCGGCGTGAAGCTCGCGGCCGCATACGCGGCGAGTTCGGCGTCGCACGCGACGTGCGGCGAAGCAAACACGAATTCGCTCGCCGCGTCGTAAGGCTGCCCCGCACGGAACCGCAAGCGATCGCGCACGGCTTCCCATGCAGTCGCGTGCTTTCCGTCGGGATGCGCGATCGCGGGCGGCGGCTCGCCGCGCGCACCGAGCGACCACACGGGCGGCGTCACGCGCACCGTGCTGCGGCTGCGCACGAGCAACGCGTCGTGCGGCTGGTTCAGCGCGAACGATGCACGCGCGTTGCCGAACGCGTCGACCTCCGTGCAGACCGATTCCGGCGCGGGGTTGATGTCGAGCGAGAACGACAGCACCTGCTGGCGCGGCGTCGCGAGCGGTTGCAGGCGCGCCTGGTGCTGTGCCGATTCGACGCGCGCCGCGTACCGGTATTCGGTATCGTGCGTGACACGCAGCAATCGGCCGGGCGCAATGGCGGCCGGTGCGGCAGGCGCGGCCGGTGCCGCTGTCTGTCGTCCGGCGCCGGAACCGGGCGGCGTTTTCGTCGTGCCTTTCGTCGTCACCATAGCGTCCTGCCCGCCTCGCGCACGTGGCTGAAATAGCGCTCGCCGATCCGGTTCGACAGTTCCCAGACCGCCTTCGCCGTCGCGTCGAGCATGCCGAGCAGTTTGTCGTGCCGGCCGCCGTCGGCGGTTTCGCACAGCTCGTGCAGCGACCACGCGGGCACGTTCGGAATCGTCTCGGCCAGTTCGGACAGCGCATAGCCTTCGCTGCGCTCGACCTTCGCCAGCCGGCCGCGCAGCGCCTGCACGACCCAGCCGAGCGAGCGCGGGTTGTCGGTATCGAGCACGACGAGCGACAGTAGCGGCGCGACGTCGAAGCCGCGCTGGAACCGCGAGCGGAACGTGATCGTGCTGTCGAACAGCTCCAGCACGAGCTCGAAGCCGTCCTGCCGATATACGGCGCCTTCGTCGAATGCGAACTTCAGCACGCTGCACAGGAAGTCCAGCCGGTCGATCTGCCGGCCGATCGACAGCAGCCGCCAGCCGTCGTCGCGCGTCATGTTGTCGGTCTGCGCGCCCGTGATCGCGCCGAGCAGCAGGCCGAGGCGCTCCAGCAACTGCAGCGCCTCGTTGCCGATCTGCTCGTCGGCTTCCGGATGGTCGGCGCTGTCCGCGAACAGTTGCGTCGCGTCGTCGATCAGCCGCCACTGATCGCTCGACAGCCGTTCGCGGATCGCGGCGGCCGCGCCGCGCATCCCGAACAGGCACGACGCGATTCCCGACGTGCGATCCGCGCCGCGCGTCAGCGACGTCGCGAGCGCGTGCAGGAACCCGCGCGGCGCATCGACGGCGTTCGGCGCGTCGGCCGCGATCAGGCCCGTATCGCGGCACAGCGTGTCGAGCAGCTCCAGGTGCGCGGGGCTGTCGACGTCGTCCTCGCCGCGCAGCCGTTCGAGCGCGGCGCGCGCGAGGCGCATCAGGTTGGTCGCGCGCTCGGTGTAGCGGCCCAGCCAGAACAGGTTCTCGGCCGCGCGGCTCGCGATCGCGCGCGGCCGCTCGACGAGGTCGTCCGGGCCGAGGTGCGTTTGCAGCAGCGTCGTCGAATCGACGATGCCTTCGGTCATCACCCACGTATCGACGGTGCTGCCGCCGTGCGGCATCGGCGCGTTGAACAGCGTGTCGCGCGTGCCGACCCGCGACAGCCCGCCCGGCAGGAGCCGCCAGCGCTGCGCGCCGTCGGCGAGCGCGAACACGCGCAGCAGCAGCGGCTTCGGCACGATGCGCGCGCCGCCGTTGCCGTCGGGCGTGCCGTGCCCCGGCCAGGTCGGCGCCTGCGACAGCGGCAGGTCGGCCTGCACCGTGTAGTGTTCGGGCCGCGCGAGTATCCGCGCGCGCCAGTCGGCAAGCTGCGCCTGCGTGAGCCGCGCGCCGATCACCGGGTCGAACGGGCCGCCCGCCTGCACGTCAGCCGGATACGACGCCTTCACGATGCCGCGCGCGAGCTGCGGCAGCGCGTCGTCGCACGCGGCCGCCTCGCCGCACCACCACGAATGCACGGCCGGCAGCGTCAGCGTTTCACCGAGCAGGCCTTCCGCGAGACGCGGCATGAAGCCGAGCATGGCCGGCGATTCGAGGAAACCCGAACCCGGCGCGTTCGCGAGCAGCACGTTGCCGGCGCGCACGGCCTGCAGCAGCCCCGGCACGCCGAGCATCGAATCGGGCCGCAGTTCGAGCGGATCGAGCCACGCGTCGTCGACGCGCCGCAGGATGCCGTGCACGGGTTCGAGCCCGCGCAGCGTCTTCAGGAATACGCGGTTGTCGCGCGCGGTCAGGTCGCCGCCTTCGACGAGCGTGAGGCCGAGGTAGCGCGCGAGATACGCATGCTCGAAATACGTCGCGCTGTGCGGCCCCGGCGTCAGCAGCACGATCCGCGAATTCCTGGCGGCCGGGCTGAGCGCCTGCATGCTCTGCAGCAGCGCGCGGTACGCGGATGCGAGCCGCTGCACGCGCAGCCCGCGAAACCCGCGCGGAAAGAGCCGCGACACGATCAGCCGGTTTTCGAGCAGATAACCGAGCCCGGCCGCGCCCTGCGTGTGCTGCGCGACGATCCGCCACTGCCCGTCCGGGCCGCGCGCGAGATCGAACGCGACGACGTGCAGCCACGTGTCGCCCGGCACGCGCGCGCCGCGCATCGCGCGCAAGTAGCCCGGATGGCCGGTCACGAGCGCGGGCGGCAACAATCCGCGCTGCAGGATCGTCTGCGGCCCGTACAGGTCGGCCATCGTCGCGTTGAGCAGCCGCACGCGCTGCAGCACGCCGCGCTCGATCGCGACCCAGTCCTCCGGCGTGACGATCAGCGGCAGCAGGTCGAGCGACCACGGGCCGGCCGCGCCGTCGCCGGCGCGCTGCTCGTGCAGTTGGTAGAACAGGCCGTTCTCGCGCATGCGCCGGTGCAGCGCGTCGGCACGGCGATCGAGGTCGGCCACGCCGTCGCTGCCGATCGATGTGAAGAAACTGCGCCATGCGGGCGCGAGCGCAGGCGCGTTCAGGCCGGCCGCGCTGCCGCGCAGTTCGTCGTAACGGCCGGCGGCGGCCGGCGCCGCAAGCGCGGCGGCCAGTTCGGCGGCGTCCGGCTGCGCGCCGGTATCGAATAGCGTGGGCATCGCGTCCGGGTCGGCGAGATGGTCGGAGTGAATGGGCTGCACGGTGTCGTTTCGTCGTCAGGGCACGGCCGCGCATGCACGCCGCCGCACGGGCGGCGGGCCGCGGCGCGCGGCCGCAATCTGCCCGCATCCTAGCATTCCGGCGGGGGCGCGACTTCCCGCCGCGCCGGGAAATCGCGAACCGCGCATCGTCGTCCGCCCCGTCATCGGCCCGTCACGGCCGCCGCAAGTCGAGCGTGAACGGGAATTCGCGGCTCGGCGCGGTAGCCGACACGTCCATCCGCCCCGGCGTGTGCCCCATCTCGACGAAGCGCGCGAGCCGGCGGCTCTCGGCCTCGTACGCATTGACGGGGAACGTCGCGTAGTTGCGCCCGCCCGGATGCGCGACGTGATAACGACAGCCGCCGAGCGAGCGCTGCAGCCACGTATCGACGATGTCGAACGTGAGCGGCGCGTGCACGCCGATGGTCGGATGCAGCGCCGACGGCGGCGACCACGCCTTGTAGCGCACGCCCGCGACGTATTCGCCGACAGTGCCGGTCGGCTGCAGCGGCAGCGCGCGGCCGTTGACCGTCACGACGTGCCGGTTGTCGTTCAACCCCGTCACGCGCACTTCGAGCCGTTCGACCGACGAATCGACGTAGCGCACCGTGCCGCCGGGCGCGCCCTCCTCGCCCATCACGTGCCACGGCTCCAGCGCGCCGCGCAGCGACAGCTGCATCCCGTTCACCGCGATCTGGCCGAACAGCGGGAAGCGGAATTCGAAGTGCGGCGCGAACCATGCCGGGTCGAACGCGAAACCGGCATCGCGCAGTTCGGCCAGCACGTCGTCGAAATCCATCTGAAGGAAGGCGGGCAGCATGAAGCGGTCGTGCAGCGCGGTGCCCCAGCGCGTGAGCGGCGTCGTGTACGGCGCGGCCCAGAAGCGCGCGACCAGCGCGCGCAGCAGCAATTGCTGCACGATGCTCATCCGCGCATGCGGCGGCATCTCGAACGCGCGCAGTTCGAGCAGGCCGAGGCGGCCGGTCGACGAATCGGGCGAATACAGCTTGTCGATGCAGAACTCGCTGCGGTGCGTGTTGCCCGTCACGTCGATCAGCAGGTTGCGCAGCACGCGGTCGACGAGCCACGGCGGCATGTCCTGCCCGTACAGCAGCTTGTTGCGCTGGATCTCGGCGAATGCGATGTCGAGTTCGTAGAGCTGGTCGTTGCGCGCCTCGTCGACGCGCGGCGCCTGGCTCGTCGGCCCGATGAACAGCCCGGAGAACAGGTACGACAGCGACGGATGGTTGTGCCAGTACGCGATCAGGCTCGCAAGCAGGTCCGGGCGGCGCAGGAACGGGCTGTCGGCCGGCGTCGCGCCGCCGAGCACGAAGTGGTTGCCGCCGCCCGTGCCGACGTGGCGGCCGTCGACCATGAACTTCTCGCTGCACAGCCGCGACTGCCATGCGGCGTCGTACAGGAATTCGGTATGGTCGACGAGCTCATCGAAGCTTGCGGCCGGATGGATGTTCACCTCGATCACGCCGGGATCGGGTGTCACCTGCAGCAGCTTCAGCCGCGCGTCGCGCGGCGGCGGATAACCTTCGAGCACGAGCTTCACGCCGAGCGCGTGCGCAGTCAGCTCGATCGCGCCGAGCAGTTCGAGATAATCCTCGAGCGCGGCGAGCGGCGGCATGAACAGGTACAGGATGCCTTTGCGCACTTCGACGCACAGCGCGGTGCGCGTGATCCACGCGGCCGATTCGAAGCGCTCGGGCCGGCGCTGCGGGTCGTGCGCATGCGCGGCATGCCGCGCGCTGGCCGTGTCGCCGCCGCGCCATTGCATCACGGTCTGCGCGGACGCTTCGCGATGCACGCCGGACAGGTAGCGCGGCGCATCGGCCGGGCCGGTATAGCGCGCGCGGATGGCGGCGGCTTCCGGCAGCGCATCGCGCGGCGCGAACGGATCGCGCTCGACCAGATACGGATGGTCGGCACGGGCGGCCCACGGCAGCGAATCGAGCGGCAGCCGATAGCCCATCGGCGAATCGCCGGGTACTAGGTACATCCGCTCGTCGCGGAAGAACCACGGGCCCGTCTGCCAGCGCGGCCCGTCGAGGCCCGACTCGTCGTCCGTACGCTTGACCGGCAGCACATAGCCGACCACGCTGTCGAGCTGCTGCTCGAACACCTTGCGCAGCCGCGCGCGTTCGAGCTCGTCGTCGAGGCGCGAGTCGAACGGATCGACGTTGACGGGCAGCCGGCGTTCGCGCCACAGGTAATACCAGACGTCCTCGTAGCCGGGGCGGATGAATTCGTCGGTCAGGTTCAGCCGCGCGGCCAGCGCGTCGATGAAGCGCTTCGCGTCGTCGGTCGTATACGCGGACGGCTCGCGCTCGTCGGCGAACAGCGACGGATCGTGCCATACCGGCTGGCCGTCCGCACGCCAGAAGATCGACAGCGCCCAGCGCGGCAGCTGCTCGCCCGGATACCACTTGCCCTGCCCGAAATGCAGGAAGCCGCCGTCGCCGTATTCGGCGCGCAGCCGCTGCACGAGCTCGGTCGCATAACCACGCTTGGTCGGGCCGAGCGCATCGGTGTTCCATTCGGCGCCGTCGCGATCGTCGATCGACACGAAGGTCGGCTCGCCGCCCTGCGTGAGCCGCACGTCGCCGGCCGCCAGCGCGCCGTCGACCTGCGTGCCGAGCGTGCGCACGGCATCCCATTGCGACTCCGTATACGGCTTCGTCACGCGCGGCGATTCGTACACGCGCGTCACGGCCATCTCATGCTCGAACGACACCTCGCATTCGTCGATCAGCCCTTCGACCGGCGCGGCGCTGGTCGGCTGCGGCGTGCACGCGAGCGGGATATGCCCTTCGCCGGCGAGCAGGCCCGACGTCGGATCGAAGCCGATCCAGCCGGCGCCCGGCAGGTAGACCTCGCACCATGCGTGCAGGTCGGTGAAGTCGACCGACGTGCCGCTCGGGCCGTCGAGCGATTTCACGTCGGGCGTGAGCTGGATCAGGTAGCCCGACACGAAGCGCGCGGCGATGCCGAGATGGCGGCAAAGCTGCACGAGCAGCCACGCGCTGTCGCGGCACGAGCCGGATGCGAGTTTCAGCGTCTGTTCGGGCGTCTGTACGCCCGGCTCCATCCGCACGAGGTAGCCGATGTCGTGCTGAAGCTGCTGGTTCAGCGCGACGAGGAAGTTCACGGTGCCGGCCGGCGTGCGGTCGACGCCGTCGACATACGCGCGGAACAGCGGCGACGCACTCGTCTGCGGATCGCATGCGAGATACGGCGCGAGCTCGGTCTTCAGCGCGTCGTCATAGCTGAACGGGTATTGGTCCGCGCTCGCTTCCAGGAAGAAGTCGAACGGGTTGTACACCGACATCTCGGCGACGAGATCGATCGTGACCTCGAAGTACTCGGTGCGCTCCGGAAACACGAGCCGCGCGAGATAGTTCGAGAACGGGTCCTGCTGCCAGTTGATGAAGTGCTGCGCGGGCTCGACCGTCATCGAATACGCGAGGATCGGCGTCCGGCAGTGCGGCGCGGGCCGCAGCCGCACGACCTGCGGGCCGAGGTTGACGAGCCGGTCGTAACGGTAGCGGGTGGTGTGATGCAGCGCGACGTGGATGGACATGGGAGCTCGATTCGGGTTGGATCGGCCGCGCGCACCGCGTCGCTGTCGACGCGGCGGCCCGGCATGGCGGATTCGGCGAAAGCGCGCGTCGCGTCAGACGAGTTCGGGCGTCTGCACGACGCTGATCTCGACGCCGACGGCCGTCGCACCGAGCCCCGTCACCGGCTGCGCGTCGCGATAGTCGAGGCCGACCGCGATGCGCACGTAGCGCTCGTCCGGGCAGCGATTCATGAACGGATCGAACCCGACCCAGCCGAGCCCTTCGACATAGGCCTCGGCCCATGCATGGCCGGCCGGCTGCTGCATCAGCGCGGCGGCTTGCGGCTGCGCGCCGAGCGCCGCCTGCGACTGGCCCTGGGACTGAGTCTGCGACTGCGACTGCGCGGCATGCGACGCGCCGAGCACCTGCTGCATGCCCTCGCCGCTCTGCAACGCGAGCGCTTCCTCGTCGTCTTCGTCGCCCGCGTTCTGCTTCGCGTCGGCGATGCGCTGCATCGCGCTGTCGGCGAGCACGTAGCCCGAGATATAGCGGGCGGGAATCTTCAGCGCGCGCGCGGCCGCGATGAACGCGTGCGCATGGTCGCGGCTCGTGCCCTCGCCGCTTTGCAGCGCGGTTTCCGCATCGACGGGCGCGTCGGCGGCCAGGTTCGGCGCGTACGCAATGCGGCCGTGCACTTCAGTCATCAGCCAGTGCAATGCGTCGAGGCCGTACGGCTCGATCGGCAGCGCCTGCGCGAGTGCGCGCACCGTGTCGCCCGCCTTCGTGAGCGCGGTCTCGCGCTCGAAGATCCACGGCGGCGCATAACCCTCGGGATTGCCGAGAATGCCCGCGCGGTCCTGGGTCTCGACGACGCCGGCCGCGACGACGACGATCTCGGCCTTCGCGCCGCGGTCGTGACGCACGAGGTCGATCCGGTTGCCGAGCCCGTCGGCGTACGACAGCGTCGGCTCGACGCCGTCGATCGTGACCTGCCACGCGCGCACCGTCTGCCCGGGCCCGGACTGCGGGCGCAGCCGCAGCCGTTGCAGCGCATGGGTGGCTTGATCGTCGAACTGATAACGCGAAATGTGTCGGATGGCGAGTCGCATGGCTAGTCTCAGTCGAAGTTGTAGGCCTGGGCGATTTCGAGCCCGAGGCTGTTGTTACGGCCGATGAAGTCGGTCAGGAACTCGTGCAGGCCGCTCTTGAAGATCCGCTCGACCGAGGTATCGGACAGCATCTGCAAGATCTTCGTGGCCGTGTCGTGACACGGGTGTGTCACGCCGTAATCCTTCGCGAGCAGGTTCAGGCTCGATACGACGCGCCCGTAGCAATAACGCAGCGAACGCGGCATGCGGCCGTTCAGGATCAGGTAGTCGGCGATGTTCATCGGCTTGTACTGCACGTCGTACACCCAGCGGTACGAACGGTGCGCGGCCACGCAGCGCAGGATCGTCTCCCACTGGTAGTTGTCGAGGATCGTGCCCACGTGCGACACCGACGGCAGCAGCAGGTGGTACTTCACGTCGATGATCCGCGCGGTGTTGTCCGCGCGCTCGACGAACGCGCCGATCTGCGCGAAATCGAAGATCTCGTTGCGCAGCATCGTGCTGTAGAAGCTGCCGAGGATCAGCGCGGTTTCGCGCTTCACCTCGTCGAGTACCGCCGGCAGCTCGCTCTCCGGCACCGGCCGCTCGAATGCGCGGCGCAGCGCGAGCCACGCGCCGTTCACGCTCTCCCACGCCTCGCGCGTGAGCGCCGTGCGCACCATCCGCGCGTTCGAGCGCGCGGCCTCGATGCACGACAGCACGCTCGACGGGTTGTCGCGGTCGCGCAGCAGGTAGTCGGTCACGGTATCGGCCGCATACGCGTCGTATTTCTGCCGGTAGCCGTCGTCGGCGCCCGAGCTGACGAGCACCGACGACCATTCGGCCGGCGCGTCGGACGTGCGCGTGAGCGCCATCCGCAGCCCGGCATCGACGATGCGCGCGATGTTCTCCGCGCGCTCGATATAGCGGTACATCCAGTAGAGACCGCTTGCAGTACGTCCCAGAAGCATCTCGTGTCCACTCCGTCTTCGTTCGGTTGGCGCGCCGGCTCCGGCGCGCGCGGTCGTGTCCGGCTCAGTCGGCCAGCACCCAGGTGTCCTTGGTGCCGCCGCCCTGGCTCGAGTTGACGACGAGCGAGCCCTCCTTCAGCGCGACGCGCGTGAGCCCGCCCGGCGTGATGCGGATCCGGTCCGACACCAGCACGAACGGGCGCAGGTCGACGTGGCGCGGCGCGAGGCCCGCTTCGGTCAGGATCGGCGTCGTGGACAACGCCAGCGTCGGTTGCGCGATGTAGTTCGCGGGCCGCGCACGCAGCTTCGCGGAAAACGCCTCGAGCTCGGCCTTCGACGCGCACGGCCCGACGAGCATCCCGTAGCCGCCCGAGCCGTGCACTTCCTTCACGACCAGTTCGTCGAGATGCGCGAGCACGTATTTCAGGCTGTCCGCATCGCCGCAGCGCCAGGTCGGCACGTTCTCCAGCAGCGCCTTGCGGCCCGTGTAGAACTCGACGATCTCCGGCATGTACGAGTAGATCGCCTTGTCGTCGGCGATGCCGGTGCCGGGCGCGTTCGCGATCGTGATGTTGCCCGCGCGGTACACGTCCATGATCCCCGCGACGCCGAGCACCGAATCGGGGCGGAACGTGAGCGGATCGAGGAACGCGTCGTCGACGCGCCGGTACAGCACGTCGATCGGCTGGAAGCCTTCGGTGGTGCGCATCGCGACGCGGCCGTCGATCACCTGCAGGTCGCTGCCCTCGACGAGGTGCACGCCCATCTGGTCGGCGAGGAACGAATGTTCGTAGTACGCGGAATTGTGGATGCCGGGCGTCAGCACGGCGATGGTCGGGTTGTCGGCGTTGCCGCCCGGCGGGCACACGGCCGCGAGCGACTGGCGCAGCATCTGCGGATAGGTCTCGACCGGGCGCACCTTCACCTGCTGGAACAGCTCGGGGAAGAGCTGCATCATCGTCTCGCGGTTTTCCAGCATGTACGACACGCCGGACGGCGTGCGCGCGTTGTCCTCCAGCACGTAGAACTCGTTCTCGCCGGTGCGCACGATGTCGACGCCGATGATGTGCGTGTAAACGTTGCCGGGCGGCCGGAAGTCGATCATCTCCGGAATGAAGGCCTCATTGTGCGCGATCAGGTGCTTCGGCACGATGCCCGCGCGCACGATCTCCTGGCGGTGGTAGATGTCGTCGAGGAACGCGTTGAGCGCCATCACGCGCTGCTCGATGCCGAGCGACAGCCGGCTCCATTCCGAACCCGAGATGATGCGCGGGACGATATCGAACGGAATCAGCCGCTCGGCGGCCTCCGCGTCGCCGTAAACGGCGAACGTGATGCCCGTCTTGCGGAACACGCCCTCCGCATCGTGGGCTTTCTGGGCGAGGCTCGCGGGATTCTGCGTGTCGAGCCATTGCTTCAGGCGCGCGTAAGGCGCCCTTACCATGTCGCCGGATTGCAGCATTTCATCGAATGGCTTCATCGATCTTTTCTCCATCGATCGTTTTCCCCGGCATTGCGCATGCCGGACCGGCGTAACAATTACTCTGCAAGGACCGTGCCTTGCGATATCCCCCCTTTTGCGCCGCGCCGGGCATGCCCGCGCGGCCCGCCGCACCATCACGGTGCAGCACGCGACGCCGATGGCGGCATCGATGCGCCGCGATCGCGCACGGCCGATGCTGCGCCGCGTCTGCCGAACATAGTTCTCCCGCGTGTCACGAATGTGCAATCTGCACTGCACAAAAAGACGGCCCGCCCGGAGCGCCGGCCGCCGGATCGCCGGCCGCCTGCACCGAAGGGCGGGAAGGCGGGCCGGCACGCGCACCGCGCGGCCGGCCCTGGGGAAGTACCGTCTGCGGCCGCACCGGCAGTTCGACGCGATGAACTAACCGGTTAGCCGGGTCCGGCACCTCAACGCTATGCAGCCGTAATCCCGCCGACAACGCCCATGCATATTTCGACTGACACCCATCGAAAAAAAACATCGGGACGACCGACGCGAGGCGCGGTACGCTAGAAAATTGTTGCAGCGAAGCGGCGCCGCCGCCGCCCTCCCGGCGCCCGACTATAAAAAGCGAAGATCGAAATGGAAGCAAAGTGGCTGGAAGATTTCCTGAGCCTTGCGGATACCAAGAGCTTTTCCCGTGCCGCGCGTAACCGGCACCTGACGCAGTCTGCATTCAGCAGACGAATCGCCGCACTCGAAACCTGGATGGACGCGAAGCTGGTCGACCGGAGCATCAACCCGATCACGCTGACGCCGGCCGGACAGATGTTCCGCGGGCTCGCCGCGGACATCCTGCGCAGCATGTATGCGGCGCGCAATCTCGTGAACGGCTACGACCAGTTCGCGGCCAGCGACCAGGTTGTGCGTTTTGCCGTCGCGCACACGCTGGTTTTCACGCTGTTTCCCGAATGGCTCAAGCAGCTCAACGGCGAGGTCGGCCACGTGACCGCGCGCGTGAACGCGGTGAACGTGCCGGAAGGCGTGCAGCAGCTCGTCGAAGGTGAATGCGACCTGCTGCTCGGCTATCACCATCCGCAGTTACCGATCGTGCTCGACCCGAACCACTTCCCGTTCGTCAGCCTCGGCGTCGAGCGGATCCTGCCGGTGTCGACGCCCGACGCGCGCGGCAAGCCCGTGTTCCAGCTGCCGGGTACGCCCGATGCCCCGCTGCCGCTGCTGGCCTATTCGTCGGGCGCGTTTCTCGGGAACATCGTCGAGATGCTGCTGCTGAATGCGACCGAGCCGTATGTGCTGCACCGGTGCTTCGAGACGCATATGTCCGAGGCATTGAAGGGCATGGTCGTGGCCGGGCACGGGATCGGCTGGCTGCCCGAAAGCTGCGTCGAGAAGGAGCTCGCGGACGGCACGCTCGTATGCGCGGGTTCCGGGGACTGGATCACCGAACTCGAAATCCGCCTGTATCGATCCGCGCGCAAGCGCGGGCTCGCGGCCGAGCAGCTGTGGAGCTACATCATGAACCGGCCGCGCACGGCGGCCGAAGGCGCGAGCGGTGCCGAGCAAGCGGCCGCGCCGGCGATGCGCATCGCGCGGCGAAGCGCGGGCGGCAGCCGCTGACATTCGCGTCCGCGCCGTGCGCGTCAACGGCGCGGGTGCGGGTGCGGGTGCGATCCCGGGCAATGCTGCGTCCGCGTGCCTGTGGGTCGCGCCGCTTCATATCGAACGCGGCCTCCTTTCCTGCAGCAATCGGCAATCCTGCCGCAGCCCGCGAAATCACTTTGCAGGCATGGAATCGATATCGCATAAAATGCAAACGTTTGCGATTCAAAATAGCATCTTTTAAACCCGTCGCGCCAACTCCGAATATCTCTTCTTATTTTCAGATCAGAAATACCCTGTTACAGAACAAATAAAAAGTTTCTATTTGCATGTAACGAAACGAATATCAAAAAAGACGTCTCGCCCCATTTAAAATCGCGTAACCTGTGTCTGAAATTCATCGATTCGCCTCGAACACAGGCGCAAAACTTTCTTTTATCAGTCGTTATTTTTCGGTACGAATTTCGATACCTCCGACTTGATTCAATGCGTGCTCGATCATCCGTACCGAAAGCAATATTCATATCTGGCAATATCGACTTTCTTCAGCGGTAAGCAGGTCATACAAATCTGTCGCAATCCTGTTTAGATAATATCTTTCAGAGCCGTTCCATTCAAGCCACACGCGGTTGTTGATTCAAAATCCATCGTGTATCAATAGCGTGTCGCAAAAAGAATGTTGGAAAATTTGACTCGGAGACCCGGAATAAATGCGCTGCCATTGATTCCGGACGGGAGGTTGCAATGTCTTCCTCGTTTCGACAACATGCTCGCCCTTTCCTGAGCGTCGTCGTATCCGCGCTCTGCCTGAATGCCACGGCCCAGACACCCGCGTCCGGTTCCGGCTCAGGCCGCTATGTGATTTCGTATATCTGCGGCGATGCACAAATCGACGGTACCGCGCCGCTTCCCCCCGACGGCCGTCCGTACAACCTCGGCGTGTCGTTCGCGTCGGCCCGGACCGGGCAACCGCTTGCCAACGTACAGGTGCGCCTGAGGCGACACGGCCGCGTGCTCGTCGAATTCAACGCATCGGGATCGCGCTGCCTGTTCAGCGTGCCCGACGCGAGCTACCGGGTCGAAGGGACCTACCAGGGCGCCACGCAGTTCGCGATCGTCGAAACGGGCGTACTTACCACGCAGTTGCGATGGTGAGCGCCGCCTGAAGCCGCTCCGATTGTGTCATTCACCACAACGTATCGAATCGAGGAGCATCGAATGACTCGCGCAGAACGACCGGACGACCCGCCCGCCAGCCAGTCGAAACCCTCCTGGGGTCCCGGCAAGAATGCCGCACTCAGCTTCGTCGCGTTTGCCACGATCTTCGGCGTCTTCGCGTATGCCGAGCGCGGCACGGCGCTCGGCCATGCAAGCGTGACGCACGACTTCTCCGGCGTGATCGCAACCGCCGTCGGGAAATACCGCAACGCGATCGTGGCCGCGACGTCCCGCGCAACCGCTGCGTCCGGCGTGTCCGGAACATCGGCCGCCCCCGGGCCGGCGCCGACGATCGCACAGGCCGCCACTCCGCCCGCGCCGCCGGGGCCATCCGCTGCTGCAGCGCCGCCCGTCAAGCTCGCGGCCGAACCGGAAGCCGCGCCGCGGGCAGCGTCCCGCGCCGCCGCGAAACACCGCCAACCGTCGCATGCGCCACCCGTGAAACTCGCGGCCAATACGCATGCCGCGCCGGCCCATGACCGCGCCAATGCACGGCTCGGCGATGCGCATCGCGCACCGCGAACCGAGACGCTGGCGGGCACGAGAAAGCGCATGGACCTCGCGCCGAAGCCACAGTCGTACAGCACCGACACGGCACGCATGCAGACGGCAAGCGTCACGCACGCGGAACTGGAAGGCGCCCGCGCGCTGGCAAAGGCGCGCTGGTGCGCGCAGATCGACGAATGGAACTGTGTGGAGCAAAACGCAAGTCGGGCTCTCGCGATCGACCCGACGAACAGCGAATCACGTGCGTTACTCGGGCAGGCGATCCGCAATCGCCTGTAAGCCGGTTCCGCATGACCGGGCCCTCGCCGTCCGGCAGCATGGCGAGCGACGGCGTGCATCGTCGGGGGCAACCGATGTGATCGTTTCGAAGTGAGGACATACCGTGGCCAACAATCGTAAACAACAATGCACCACCGTCGCCCCGTCCAGCCGGCGGATCCTCCTGCATGCGCCGCTCGTGTTGCTGCTCGTCGCGTCCGGCCCCTGCTTCTCCGCCGAAGGCGACACGGAACCGGGCAGCGTCGGCGAAATCTCCGGAACCAGCGGTGCGCCGGATCCGAAGCCGCCGGGCGCGCCGACACCGGGCGTGCTCGCGCCGGACGCGCCACCGCCGAATGCGCCGACCCCGATCGCGCAGGCCGCGAGTGCCCAGATGCCGAATGCCCAGGCGCCCGCAGCCCAGACGCCGACACCGCAGACACCCGGCACGCCGATGCCGAATGCGCAGGCGCCGGGTGCTCAATCACCGGGTACCCAACCCCCAGGCGCCCAGATCCCCGACGCGGAAACCCCGAACGCGCAGATGCCCGACCTCCGCACCGCCGATCCGGCCACCGTCCGCAACGACGTGTTCGGGCTCGCGTCGAGCGGCGGCGCGGTCATGGCGCTGGAGGAAGCGAAAGCGCGCCCGGACGTCTTCTCCGCCGTCGATCTCGCGCAGCTCGAGGAACTGTCGATTCGCCAGCAGGTGCGCGGCGGACGCGACAAGTCGCGCTCGATGACGAGCGCCGACCGCTTCGACGGGCTCGACAGCGCATTGCGTGCCGCGGACGACCTCGACAAGCGAATGCCGGCCACGCCCGAGTATTCGCAGGTCAGGACGGCACTCGCCGGCGACCGGACGATCGCCTACGCCGCGCGCGGCGAAATGAAGACGGCCGTCGCGACGTTCGAGACGATTCCGCCGGATGCGGAAATCTCGATCGACGCGCTGGCGGCCGTCGGCGACGCGTACCTGTACCTGAGCGAACCGGGCAAGGCCAACGCCGTGTACCAGCGCGCGCTGACGCAGGCGACCGCATCGCCGACGGACCGTGCGACGCGCGGCTTCCTGTACGGCGCGCGCACGCGTCCGATCGAATTGCGCGAGGGGTTGTTCTGGTCGTACGTCGACCAGGCACGCGCGGCGGATGCGAGCCGGGTGCTCGACGACATGGGCAAATCGCTGCCGCCGGCCAACCAGGTGCGGACCTGGGGGCCGGAAAACGACGACTACCTGCGCTACTACCGGCTGCAGGCGCAATACCTGATCTATACGGGCCGGGTTGAAGAAGGGATCGCCGCGCTGGAAAAGCTCGAGAAGGAAGTGCCGTTCAATGCCGAGGTCCGCGCCGCGCACGCCGACGCCGTTTCGGGCCAGTCGCATCCGCGCCAGGCGATCGCGATGTATCGCGCGTCGCTGACCGACCACCCTGACAACGTGGAAATGCTCGCGGGGCTCGGCCGCGCATCGCTGACGGCCGACGACTACGCGACCGCGAAGAGCGTCGACCAGACCTTCGGCAACACGTTCCCGGACAGCGGCTCCGTGCGCGCGTTCAAGCGCGACTACAACGCGTACCGCAGCCCCTTGTTCACGACCGACCTGAGCTTCGAGCACGGCAACAGCGCACTGGCCGACAACAGCTTCTCGTCGGACAGCTATGTGTATTCGCAACCGTTCGGCGACAACTGGCGCGTGTTTTCCCACACGTTCTTCGGCCATGCGCAAACCGACGCCGGCAGCGTCAGCCGCACGCGCACGGGTGTCGGCGGCGACTACCGGCACGGGCCGCTCACGATCCAGGGCGAAGTCACGCGTTCGTTCGGCAGCGACGGGCGCACGGGCGGCCGCGGCTCCATCACGTACAACCTCAACGATTACTGGACGGTCAGCGGCGCGCTCGACTCCAACGACAACTCGCTGCCGTGGAAGGCGTATCTCGCGCACATCTGGGGCCGCTCGGCGAACGTCGAGGTCGTGTATCGCCAGAACGACCGCCGCGAAGTCAGGCTGAGCTACGGCGTGAGCCGCTACAGCGATTCGAACCTGCACCAGGAGATTTCCGCGACGGGTACGCAGCGCGTATATACGTCCGCGAACCAGCTCGTCAACGTGTCGCTGAATCTCGGAACCGACAGCAACACGCGGCGGGACGCGCCCTACTTCAGCCCGGGCCGCGACTACGCTGCCGCGGCGACCGTCATGCATCAGCTGACGCTGTGGAAGAAGGGCGACATGTCGTTGCAGCAGCGCTTGTCGGCGTCCGGCGGCGTATACAACGAGCGCGGCTTCGGCACCAGTCCGCTGTGGAGCGCCCGCCTCGCGCACACGTGGACGTTCAAGCACGACATCACGCTGACCTACGGCGTCGAGGTCAGCAGCCATGCGTACGACGGCCAGCGCGAGCGTTCCGAAACCGGCTTCCTGTCGCTCAACCTGCCGTTTTAGAAAGGAGCTCGAACGATGCAATCCAGACGGTTCTTCATGTGCGGATGCCTCGGCACGTTTGCGGCCTGTTCGTTGTTCCCGGGCGTGACGAATGCGCGGATGATCGACCTGCTGCCGCCGTCCGATCCCGTCGACGGCAAGACGTTCCGCGTGATCTGCCTGCACGACGTGCGCGACAACCTGCTGTCGACGTTCGCCACGTCGGCGATGGTCGATCCTTACGCGGTCGACACCGGTACGCTGACGGCCATCTTCTCGTGGCTGCAGACCAACAACTATCACACCGTCACGGTCAAGCAGATCGAGGCGTCGCGGCACGGCGGCAAGCCGCTGCCGCCGCGCGCGGTGCTGCTCACGTTCGACGACGGCTACCGCAGCCACTACACGAAAGTCCTGCCGCTGCTCGAGCGCTTCAAGTATCCGGCCGTGATGGGCATCGTCACCGCATGGATCGACGCGCCGCCGGATACGCCGATCCGCATCAGCGACAGGATCCAGATGCCGCGCGACTACTTCATGTCGTGGGACGAGGTGCAGAAGGTCGGCAAGTCGAATCTCGTCGAGCTCGCGTGCCACACGCACAACCTCCATCACGGCGCGGTCGCGAATCCGCAGGGCAACGAGTTGCCGGCCACCACGTCGCACCTGTACCTCCAGAACGAGAAGCGCTATGAAACCGATGCGGAGTTCGAAGCCCGCGTGCATGACGACCTTCAGACATGCGTGCGGCAGATTCGCGAACGCACCGGCATCGTCGCACGCTCGATGGTCTGGCCATACGGCGCGGAAAACCAGCCCGTGCGCAAGATTTCGACGTCGCTCGGCATGGACATCCAGTTCAGCCTCGACGCCGGCCCGAATACGCCGGACGTGCCGCTCGACCGGCTGCGGCGGATCCTGATGATGTACGACGTCGACATCGGCGGGTTCGAGCGGTCGATGCGCGAGCCGGCGACCAACCGCGGCGACGTCGACATCCCGGAGCGCGTCGTGCAGGTCGATCTCGACCAGGTCTACGATCCGGATCCGGCGCGGCAGGAAACGAATCTCGGCAAGCTCATCGAGCGCATCTACCGGATGCAGCCGAAATCGGTGTACCTGCAGGCGTTCGCCGATCCGAAGGGCACGGGCGTCGCGGAATCGCTGTACTTCCCGAACCGGCACCTGCCGATGCGCGCCGACCTGTTCTCGCGCGCCGCGTGGCAGCTCAACACGCGCGCCAACGTGCAGGTGTACGCATGGATGCCGGTGCTGGCGTTCCGCCCGCCGGCCGACAAGCATCGCGGGCTCGAGGCCGTCAGCGCATACGGCGGCGCGCCCGCGCGCGAAAACGGCTCGCGCGTGTACCGGCTGAGCCCGTTCGATCCGCAAGCGCGGCTGATGATCGAGCAGATCTACGAGGATCTCGGCAAGTACGCGTCGTTCGGCGGCATCCTGTTCAGCGACGACGCCGTGCTCGACGATTACGAGGATGCGGGCCGGCACGCGCTGAGCACGTATTCGCAGTGGGGGCTGCCGGCCGACATCGGCAAGATCCGCGCGACGCCGGACCTGATGAGCCGCTGGACGCGGCAGAAGACGCGCTACCTGATCGACCTGACGCGCCAGCTCGAACAGATCGTGCTCGCGAACCAGAACGCGGGCGACGTGCTGACCGCGCGCAACATCTTCGCGCTGCCGGTGCTGAAGCCCGAGTCCGAAGCGTGGTACGCGCAGAACTACGACGATTTCCTCGCCACCTACGACTTCGTCGCGCTGATGGCGATGCCGTACATGGAACAGGCGCCGGACCCCCAGCGCTGGATGGACCAGCTCGTCGGCGCCGTCCGCGCGAAACAGCGCGGCCTCGCGCGCACCGTGTTCGAACTGCAGTCGTACGACTGGCGCGAGCGCAAGGACATTTCCGGCAGCGCGCTGATCGCGCAGATGCGGCGGCTGCGCAGCAAGGGCGCGGTGAACTTCGGCTACTACCCGGACAAATTCCTGAACAACCAGCCGGATCTCGACACGATGCGCGACGTGATGTCGCTGAAGTCGCGGCTCGATCCGACGTCGATCAACGCGCTGATGCACGGGCAGCATCCGCAGGGGACGAAGACACCATGACGACCCACAGCATCATCCAGCGCCTGCAGGATTTCGTCTTCTACTACCCGTTCTTCATGTCGTATCTGTGGATGATCGGCGGCGTCGTGCACTACTTCCTGCTCGAAGAGGGTCGCGTGCTGTCGACGCGGACGATCGCGTCGAGCGGCATTCCGAAGATCTCGATCATCGTGCCCTGCTTCAACGAAGCCGCGAACGCGCGCGCCGTGATCGGCCACCTGAACGCGATGCAGTACCCGAACTACGACATCATCGCGGTCAACGACGGCAGCAAGGACCGCACCGGCGAGATCCTCAACGAGCTGGCCGTGGAGATCCCGCGGCTGCTCGTGATCCATCACGCGCGCAACGAAGGCAAGGCGGTCGGGCTCACGACCGCGGCGGCCGTATCGAACGCGGAATACCTGCTGTGCATCGACGGCGATTCGCTGCTCGCGCACGACGCGATCGGCTGGATGCTCGAGCACTTCCTGACCGATCCCGGCGTCGGCGCCGTGACCGGCAACCCGCGCATCCGCACGCGCACGTCGCTGCTCGGCCGCATGCAGGTCGGCGAATTCTCGTCGATCGTCGGGCTGATCAAGCGCACGCAGCAGGTGTACGGCCGCATCTTCACGGTATCGGGCGTCATCACGATGTTCCGCAAGACCGCGCTCGCCGACGTCGGCTACTGGAGCTCGGACATGCTGACCGAGGACATCGACATCAGCTGGAAACTGCAGTGCCGCGACTGGCGCGTTGTATACGAACCGCACGCGCTGAGCTGGATCCTGATGCCCGAAACGGTGAAGGGGCTGTACCGGCAGCGGCTGCGCTGGGCAAAAGGCGGCATCCAGGTGCTGATGAAGTATGCGGGCACGCTCGCACGGCCGACGCAGATGATGATGTGGCCGCTGTTCGTCGAATACCTGATCGGCATCGCATGGGCCTACTCGATGTCGTTCATCCTGCTGCTCGCGCTCGTCGATGTCTTCCATCCGTTGCCGCTGGACTGGCACGTATCGGTCGTGCCGCACTGGCACGGGATGCTGCTGGTCGCCACCTGCATCCTGCAGCTGATCATCGGCAGCATGATCGACCGTCGTTACGACGAAAAACTCCTGATGTATTTCCTGGACACCGTCTGGTATCCCGTGGCCTTCTGGCTGATCAGCATGATCACCACCGTCGTCGCCCTGCCCGCCGTCGTATTGCGGGGCCGCGGCAAGCGGGCCGTATGGGTCAGCCCCGACCGAGGCATTCAACATGAAGAACGCACCGATTATTGACCTTTCCCTGCGCACGCCGCGCGAAATGATCGCCGAGCGCGGCCGCATCATCGGGTTCGTGCTGGTCGTCTGGTTCCGTCTCGTGCGGCCCGCGCTGGTGGGCGCCGTGTGGGCATCGATCTGCATCTACACGTACCGCTACCTGCTGCCGTTCAACGAGGCCGAGATGCCGATCGAACAGATCGTGTTCTATGCGACCTGCATCGCGATCATCGCGGGCACGACCGTCACGTGGCTGATCGCGGGGCGCGTCGTGCATCCGCTCGCGTACCGGCTGCGCGTGTCGAAGATGCTGCGGCGCTCGGCCAGCGCGAAGGTGCGCGCGGTGCCGCCGACCGCGCTGGCCGGCGCCCGCCGGCGCGGCGTGCGGCGCACGACGCGCATTCTCGTCGCGTCGCACGACGCGAACGGATCGATTTCCGGCATCGAATGGGTAGCCCATGCGGGGCCGCCGCCCCGCGAGTAGGTCAGCGGAGACGCGCCGCCGCGCACGGGACGGCATCCGTGCAGCGCGGCGCCGCTCCTGACGCCGCGCTGCCGTGCATCGCCGGCAGGCCGGCAACTTCTTGTGGACGAGGTGAATCATGTGCGGAATCGTCGGAGCAAGCGGCATCGGCAATCAGGTGCCGCAACTGGTCAATGCGCTGAGCCGGCTCGAGTATCGCGGCTACGATTCGTGCGGCATCGCCGTGCAAGGCAACGGACGCCTGCTCAGCGAACGCACGCTGCGGCGCGTGACGGACCTGCAGGATCGCGTGCTGACGCTCGGTCTCGAAGCGCAGACCTGCATCGCGCATACGCGCTGGGCGACGCACGGCGCACCGTCGGAAATGAACGCGCATCCGATCATGTCGGGCGACACGATCGCGGTCGTGCACAACGGCATCATCGAGAACCACGACGCGCTGCGCGCCGAGTTGCGGCAGCGCGGCTACGCGTTTCGCGGCGAAACCGACACCGAGGTGATCGCACACCTGATCCACAGCCTCTATCGCGACGACCTGTTCGATGCGGTCATGCGCGCCGTCAAGCGGCTGCACGGCGCGTACGCGATCGCGGTGCTGAGCGCGCGCGAGCCGCAGCGCCTCGTCGCCGCGCGCGCCGGCTCGCCGCTCGTGATAGGCATCGGCGCCGAACAGAACTACCTCGCGTCGGACTGCGCGGCGCTCGGCGACCTGACCGACCGCTTCGTCTACCTGGAAGACGGCGACGTCGCGCTGATCACGCCGGAACGCATCGCCGTGGTCGACTCGGGCGGCCACGAAGCACAGCGCCCGCTGTGCCACGTGAAGGCGCGCGACGGCGACGCCGCGCTCGGCCCGTACCAGCACTTCATGCAGAAGGAGATCTTCGAGCAGCCGAAGGCGATCGCCAGCACGCTCGACGGCATCGACACGATCTCGCCGGCGCTGTTCGACGAGAGCGAAAGCACGCGCGCGCTGCTGTCGCGCGTTCGGAGCGTGCTGCTGCTCGGCTGCGGCACCAGCTACTACGCGGGCCTGACCGCGAAGTACTGGCTCGAAAGCATTGCGGGCGTGCCCGCGCAGGTCGAGATCGCCAGCGAATTCCGCTACCGCGACACCGTGGCCGATCCGCGCACGCTCGTGGTCGGCATTTCGCAGTCGGGCGAGACGGCCGACACGATCGGCGCGATCGAGCGCGCGCGAGAGATGGGCCAGGATCTGTCGATGGCGATCTGCAACGTGGCAACCAGCACGATCGCGCGCAACGCGCCGCTGCGGTTCCTGACGCGGGCCGGCATCGAGCTCGGCGTCGCATCGACCAAGGCGTTCACGACGCAGCTCGTCGCGCTGTTCGTGCTGACGCTGACGCTCGCGCAATTGCGCGGCCGGCTCGACGCCGCGCAGGTCGCGATGCACCTGAAGCAGTTGCACGCGCTGCCCGACCGCATCAGCCACGCACTCGCGCTGGAAACGCAGATCATGGGCTGGGCCGCGAAGTTCGCGCGCACCGAGAACGCGCTGTTCCTCGGGCGCGGCATTCATTTTCCGATCGCAATGGAAGGCGCGCTGAAGCTCAAGGAGGTGTCGTACATCCACGCGGAAGGCTATCCGGCCGGCGAACTGAAGCATGGCCCGCTCGCGCTCGTCACGAGCGCGATGCCGGTCGTCACGATCGCGCCGGACGACCGCCTGTTCCAGAAGCTGAAGTCCAACATGGCCGAGGTGCGCGCGCGCGGCGGGCGGCTCTACGTGCTCGCCGGCAACCAGCTCGCGATCGACGCCGATCGCGATACACACCTGATCCGCGTGCGCGATTCGGGCGACCTGCTGTCGCCGATCGTCAACGTGATCCCGCTGCAGTTGCTCGCGTATCACGTCGGCTGCGCGCGCGGCGCCGACGTCGACAAGCCGCGCAACCTCGCGAAATCGGTGACCGTCGAATGACGGGGCGAACGCGCGCGGCTCGCCGCGTCGCGGCTGCGCTGTGCGGCACGTACTGCGTCGTCGCGGCGCCGCCGTCGGCGCTGGCCGCCGCACCCGTCGTGCATACGGTCACCGTGCAGGGCCCGGCAGCGCCGCAAGACACCGGCGACTCGCGGCGCTTCATGCACGGCATCGGCGTGGCCGATGCGGGCAACGGCAAACGCTGGGTGTTCTTCAGCAGTTCGGGCATCGTGCCGCGCGGCGCGATGCGCAACGGCAACTGGCCGCACGACGTGTACGTCGGCGAGTGGCTGCCCGGCAAGCCGCACCTGCTGCGCATTCGACCGTTCATCAGCCGCCCCGAGGCGCAGGAGCCCGTGTCGATCGCGCAGAACGCGCGCGGCGACATCTTCGTCACGTTCGAGGACGGCTGGAACGCGCCGCAGGAAGTCAGCCAGCGCTACGGCGTCTACCGCCGCGACCTGAAGCCGATCAAGCCCTACCCGAACGACGTCGAGCCGGGCGGCCACTCGGGGCATGTCGCGACGGCGGGCGAACGCTTCGTCGTGTTCTATTCCGCCGACTGGATCGACGGCGGCGGCGTCGACAACCTCGGCACCGGCAACGGCGTCTACCTGAAAACCTACGATGCGGCCGGGCGCGAGCTGAACCATGTCGCGGTCGCGCCGCACCGCCGCGAATGGTGGCCCGTGATCGCCGGTTCGCCGCGCAACGCGCTGCTCGTCTGGCAGAAATTCATCGAAGGCAGCACGGACGCGACGCTCGAATACGCAATGTTCGATCCGGTCACGGCGAAGCTCGACAAGCTCGGGCCGCTGAACGGCGCGATCCGGTACTACGTGTATTCGTCGGCCTACGTGCCGGCGATCGACCGCTTCATCGTCGTCGCGACGACGGCGGACGATCGCGGCGTCGCGATGCTGATCGACCCGAACGGCCGCCGCACGGCGACGCTCGACTGCCTGCCGGCGTCGGTGCGCGAATCCGGCATCGGTGTCTCCGGCACGCATGCATATGTGCCGACCCGCGACGGGCGGCTGCTGACGCTGGCACTTGCGCCGGCGGACATTTCGGTGAGCGGCGCGCAGCGCTCGCCGATTCCGTGGGGCACGACGGGCATTGCCGGGTTCCCGGCGCAAGGCGCGGCGATGCATTTCGTTTCGCTGACGCCGGCGGGCGCGCGCGAAGCCGATTTCGAACCGCAGCGGGACGCGCCGTTGTCGAAGAACGACGTGCCGTGTGCGAATCATTGATGGCGGTCCGGTAACGGCAATCTCGTGAACGCGGGCGGTCCGCGTGCGCCACCCTGCCTTCGTTTTCTTCCTGCCCGAACCGCGCTACGGCAACGCCATACCAATTTGGCGGCCCGGTAGCCGGACACGCTGTCGCGTGCCTGCCCGATCGTAGCCACCCAACCTTTCCCGCACCGAAGTCGCCAGCGCCGCGCGTACCGGATAGACTGTCGCCCGATTCCTTCCATCGGCCGCGGCTTCCATGTCCTGCCGCCGCCGGAACGCCCCTTCCCGGAGAACGAATGCTGAAGCGCCAGTGGTTTTCGCTTGTGCTGCTGACGGTTTGCCTGATCGGACAACGCGCGTCGGCCCAGTCCACGCTAGAACTCGACACCGACGGCACGGCCCGCACCCTGACGCGGCAGATGCTGCTCGCGCGCCCCGATGCGACGGAGATCCACGTGCCGCGCGACATCGCATACGGCCGGCCGATGACGTTCCGCGCCGTGCCGTTCGCCGCGCTGCTCGGCGACACGCCGCTGCCGGCCGACGGCGTGCTCGAAACGCGCGCGGCCGACGGCTTCGCCGCGCAACTGCCGCTCGATCTGGTGCGCCGCCGCGCGCCGGCCGGCGCCGTCGCATGGCTCGCGATCGAGGATTCGGCCCATCCGTGGCCGAAGCTGCCCGGCAAGCAGGTCAGCGCGGGGCCGTTCTATCTCGTGTGGCTCGGGCCGGACGCGTCGTCGGTGCGCGGCGAGCAGTGGCCCTACCAGATCGTGCGCGTCACGATCGAATCGTCGCCGGTCGCGCGCTGGCCGTCGCTCGCCGTCGATCCCGCGTTGCCCGCAAGCGATCCGGCCCGCGCGGGCCAGCACCTGTTCGTCACGCAATGCCTCGCGTGCCACCGCGTCGACGGCGCGGGCAGCAGCCATGCCGGCCCCGACCTGAACGCACCGATGAATCCGGTCGACTACTTCCAGCCCGCCGCGCTGCGCCGCTACATCCGCAACCCGGCGTCGGTGCGCGACTGGCCGGGCCGGAGCATGCCGGCGTTTCCGCCCGATCAGTTGAGCGATCGGGAGCTCGACCAGATCGTCGCGTATCTCGCGTATATGGCGCGGCGCAAGGCGGGCAAGGAACGCACGGCCGGACAATAAAAAGGCGTTGATGACGTCAGGCGACACGCCGTTCGCCATCGCATCGATCGAGGCCGCGCAGACGCACCCGCTCAGGGCAATGGCCCTGCTGAACGGCGATCCGAACGCGTGCGAACTGCCGGCGAACACCCGCCCGCCGGGCCGCCTTTGTCACACTCAGGCTTCCTGCGCGCTCTGCAACACCGCGCGCAACAACACGTCGGCACCCGCCGCCGCCCATTCGGGCGTAATCGCTTCGGCCTCGTTGTGGCTCAGCCCGTCGACGCACGGCACGAAGATCATCCCGGTCGGCGCGACGCGCGCGACGTAGCACGCGTCATGCCCCGCACCGGACACGATATCCATGTGCGACAGCCCGAGCGCCCGGGCCGCGTCACGCACCGCGTCGATGCAGCGCGGCGCGAACGGTATCGGCGGGTACTTGAAGATCTGCTCGATCTGCGCGCCGAGGCCGTTCTCGTCCGCCACGCGGGCGAGTTCCGCGCGCAGCGCCGCGTCCAGTTCGTCGAGCACCGCATCGTCGGGATGGCGAAACTCGACCGTGAAGAAACAGCCGCCCGGCACCGTGTTGCGCGAATTCGGCCGCGCTTCGATCATCCCGACCGTCGCGCGCGCATACGGCGCGTAACGGCCGCCGAGCGCGTCGACGAACGAGATCATCCGCGCGGCGCCCACCAGCGCATCGCGACGGAATTCCATCGGCGTCGTGCCCGCGTGCGCATCGACACCGGTGAGCGTCACCTCGTACCAGCGCTGCCCCTGCCCGGCCGTCACGACGCCGATCGTATTGCCTGCCCGTTCGAGAATCGCGCCCTGTTCGATATGCAGTTCGTACGCCGCGTGCACCGGATAACCGCCGACGGGCTCGGTGCCCGCGTAGCCGATCCGCTCCAGTTCCTCGCCGATCGTCCTGCCCGCGCTGTCGGTGCGCGACAGCCCGTAGTCGAGCGTATAGACGCCCGCGAACACGCCGGCCGAGATCATCGCCGGCGCGAAGCGCGAACCTTCCTCGTTGGTCCAGATCACGACGTCGATCGGGCGCTCGGTTTCGATGCCCGCGTCGTTCAGCGCGCGCACGACCTCGAGCCCGCCGAGCACGCCGTAGATGCCGTCGTAGCGGCCGCCCGTCGGCTGCGAATCGGCATGCGAGCCCGTCAGCACCGGCGCGGCATCGGGATTGCGGCCCGCGCGGCGCGCGAACACGTTGCCCATCCGGTCCACCCGCACCGTGCAGCCGGCGTCGCGCGCCCACTGCACGAACAGGTCGCGCGACTCGCGATCGAGATCGGTCAGCGCGAGACGGCAGACGCCGCCCTTCGGCGTCGCGCCGATCTGCGCCATCTGCTCGAGCGACGCCCACAGGCGATCGCCGTCGACGCGCGGCGCATTCACGTTGTCGTCACGCATCGCCGTTCTCCGGCGCGGATTGCAGTGCGTAGCGGAAATCGCAGCGCTTGCCGCCCTGCATGATCGTGCTCGTGCGCGTCAGCGCGATGTTCGGCGCATAGCCCTGGATGAAATAGCTGTCGCGCGCGCAGCTCAGCAGGTGGCCGATTTCGCCGAGCCCCATCGCGTGATACATCTCCGCGTAGCTGCAGCGATGCACGTCGTAGTCGTAGTGCGCGTCGTCCGCGCGCCGCACCTCGACGTCGAGCGCGTCGTCCTTCTCCCACAGCACTTGCAGCGCGATGAACGACTTCACGTTCGTGCCGCCAGGCTCCTGCGCGGCGAACGTGCGGCCCGCGTCGACGGCCGCGCCGCGCACGGCTTCCGCGATCACGGCCTGCGCGCGCTCGGCGCCGAACTCGCGCTTCATGATCTCGTAGATCGGCTTGATGATTTCCGCTTCGATGCGGCGCCGCGCGAGGATTCCGAGGCGCGTGTCCTCGGGTGCGGCGGCGGATGTCGGGGTCGGTTCGGTCATGGGGATCGTCCGTGTCGTTTTATTTGGTCGTGGTGCGCGTGCCGCCGAGCACGTCGACGACGCTCCACTTGCCGCCGCGCACCTGGTAAATCGTGAAGGCCGGGTCCTTCAGGTTGCCTTCGCCGTCGAACGCGATCCGGCCCGTCACGCCGGGCCGGTCGATCGCGCGGACCGCCGCGACCAGCTTCGCCGGCTGCGTCGTGCCGGCCTTCTGCGCGGCTGCGATCAGCGTGGCCGCCGCGTCGTACGCGAACGGCGCGTGCAGTTCGATCGGTGCGCGGAAGCGCGCCTGGTACTGCGTGTCGAACGCGTTGCCGCCCGGCATCCGGTCGAGCGGCAGGCCCGGTTCGAGCGCGGTCACGCCGTCGCCGTCCTTGCCCGCGAGCGACAGGAAGGTCTGGCTCACGAAGCCGCCCGCGCCGAGCAGCGGCGCGTTCACGCCGAGCTGGCGCATCCGGCGCGCGATCGGCGCGGCCTGCGCATCGAGGCCGCCGAAGAACACGAGATCCGCGCGCTTGCCCTTGATCGCGGTCAGCACGCCGCTGAAGTCGGTCGTCTTGTCGTTCACGTACTGGCGATCGACGATCGCGCCGCCGTTCGCCTGCACGCCCTTGATGAACTGGTCGGCCAGCCCCGCGCCGAACGACGTGCGATCGTCGATCACCGCGATGCGCTTCGCCTTCAGCGTCTTCACCGCATACGCGCCGGTGAAGTTGCCGCCCGCATCGTCGTGACCCATGATGCGGAACGCCGTTGCGTAGCCCTGCTGCGTGTATTGATGGCCGGTGGACGCCGGCGCGATCTGCGGAATGCCCGCATCGCGGTAGACGCGCGACGCCGGCACGCTGCAGCCGGTGTTCCAGTGACCGACGACGCCGATCACGTGCTGGTCGACCAGCTGCTGCGCGACCGCGACGGCCGTGCGCGGATCGGACTGGTCGTCGGCCGCGACGAGCTTGTAGACGACCGGCTTGCCGCCGATGGTCGGATGCTTGGCGTTCGCGTCGTCGATCGCGAGTTGCGCGCCGTTCTGCAGGTCCTTGCCGATACGTGCGGACGGGCCGGTGAGTGGCGCGGCGAGACCGATCAGGACCGTCTGCGGCGCGGACTGCGCGAACGCGGGAACGGAAGCGACCAGGGCGGCCGCCGAGAAAACGAGGCTGGCGTGAAGGAAGGCGATTTTCATGTGCGGGGATCGGTGACTCGAATCAAAACATGAAAAATATTAAATATTCAGCACCCAAACCCCAAATACCCAATTGTTGGATGCTTATGCCGTTCTCGACACATTAACCCAACACACTGTAAATACACGATATTTTATTGTTGTCGCTTACCCTGACTTTTCGATAAAATTCGACACATGAAAAATATCGAACAATTGCCGCACGATCCGCCGTTGCGCGCGGTGCGTGCGTTCGAAGCGTTTGCGCGTCTCGGGTCGGTCACCGCGGCGGCGGGCGAACTCGACATCACGCCGTCGGCGGTCAGCCATCAACTGCAACTGCTCGAAGCATTCATCCAGACGCCGCTGACGGTGCGCGAGGGCCGGCTGCTCGCGCTCACCGACGAAGGGCGCGACTACTACCGCTCGATCAGCGCCGCGTTCTCGGTGCTGCGCAGCGCGACGCGCTTCGTGCGCGACCGCTCGTCGCTGCGGCAGATCACCGTCAGCCTGATTCCGCTGCTCGGCATCGGCTGGTTCATTCCGCGGTTGCATTCGTTCCTGGCCGACAACACGGACGTCGACGTGACCGTGCTGTACGCGCATCACCGCAATTACCGAAGCGATGCGTCGGACCTGTCGATCCGCTTCGGCACCGGCGACTGGCCCGGCTATCGCTGCGAGCGGCTGCTGCCGGGCGCGATGGTGCCGATGTGCAGCCCGTCGTTCCTGAAGCGCCACGGGCCGTTCCGCACGCCGGCCGATCTCGCACGCGCGCCGCTCGTGCACGACGAGGATCGCAGCACGTGGGTCAACTGGCTGCAGGGCGCCGGCGTGCGGCATGTGTCGCATGCGGTGGGGCCGATGTTCGAAGATGGTCAGCTCACGTTGAGCGCGGCGCGCGCGGATCTCGGCGCCGCGCTGCTGCGCGCGCCGCTGGTCGAGCGCGAACTGGCGAACGGCGAACTCGTAAAGCTGTTCGATCACCCGCTCGACGACGGGCGCGACTACTACCTGTGCACGCGCGAGGACGCGGACATGCCGGACGGGGCACGGCGGCTGGCGGAGTGGTTGAGGAAGATGGCGGGGATTTGAGCGAAGGCGCCCTGTCGCTTGCCGGACAACGGTTTATGCGAAGGCGCCTCCCGCCGCACCCAGTCCGGGTCTTGCATACCCTCGATCTGGTATATATGATATGCATATCATATATCGGAGGCTGTCATGAGCCGAATTCTGGTTGATCTGTCGGATGGCCAGCTCGACGAGTTGGCCGTCATCGTCGAGACTGAACGTCGTCCCCGCGCCGCGATCATCCGCGACGCGATTGATGCCTACATTGCCCTGCACAAGCGCCCGCTCGCCGACGACGTATTCGGCCTCTGGAAAGATCGCACGGTCGACGGGCTCGCGTATCAGGAGGAAATGCGCTCGGAATGGTAAAAGCTCTCTTCGACACCAACATCCTGATCGACTATCTGGGTGGCGTGGAATCCGCCCGCGCGGAGCTAGGCCGCTATGACTATCGTGCGATCAGCACGATCTCGTGGATGGAGGTTCTGGTCGGCACGTCCGCACGTAACGAAGCGCCGACTCGCGCATGGCTCTCGTCATTCGATGTCATCGCGCTCGACAGCACGGTGGCGAATCGTGCCGTGATCATTCGCAAGGAACGCCGCATACGCCTGCCCGACGCGATCGTCTGGGCATCGGCGCAAGTGAACGGGCTGCTGCTCGTGTCGCGCAACACGAAAGACTTCCCTCCCACCGAACCCGGTGTTCGAATGCCGTATCAGATCTGAGCCGATAAGCGCGGCGGCAATGCAAATGCGTCAACTCGACGTAGACAAGCCGAACCGCTTCTGCAAAAAGTATCGCGTGTGCCCCGCCGGAAAATCGGCTAACTCGCCGAACACGACGTAGCCGAATCGCTCATAGAGCCGCTTCGCATCGGGATTGAAGGTGTCGATCCACGCGGCTGCGCACCCTCGTTCCGCCGCGACCTGTTCCGCGCGCACGAGCAGGCCGGACGCGTATCCCTGGCCGCGCGCGTGCTCCGCGACCCACAGCCACTGGACGAACAGCCATCCCCACGCGGTGTAGCCGATCAATCCTCCGGCGCAGTCGTCCGTGTCGCCGACCGAGATGGCCAAATCCCTGTAGTTCGACGGCCCTTTCGACACCGCGTTGAATCCGGCCAGCCCGTCTCCGATCAGATCGGGAAACGACGGCTGTATTTCGTCCAGAACGATCAGGCTTCTTTTCATGGGATCCCGCGCTGTTCAGGTGAATCGGCTGCCCGCAGATAAAGGCCCTCACGCGGCATGCTTCAGATTGTATTGCGCCCGAAGCCACTCAGGCGCCGGGCGCCTTGCTCGGAGCTCCGCCCCCACCCCGCCCGCCCAAGCGTCAAGAGCACCTCCCCGCCCACCCCACCCAATCAAGGGCCGGAAGCAGATAGAAATTCCCGATGCCCCGGATTGAAACAAGCAATTTCACAATGTCAGGGTGAACCCGGATACTGGCAACACTCCACTCACCACTGACGCAAAGGAAACCACCACATGCCGATCATCAACACCCAAATCAAGCCGTTCAAGGCAACCGCATACCACAACGGCGAGTTCGTGCCCGTCTCCGAAGAGAACTTCAAGGGCAAGTGGTCCGTCGTCGTGTTCTACCCGGCCGACTTCACGTTCGTCTGCCCGACCGAGCTGGGCGACCTCGCCGACCGCTACGCGGAATTCCAGAAGCTGGGTGTCGAAATCTACGGCGTGTCGACCGACACGCACTTCACGCACAAGGCATGGCACGACACATCGGACACGATCGGCAAGATCAAGTACCCGATGATCGGCGACCCGACGCTCACGCTGTCGCGCAACTTCGACGTGCTGATCGAGGAAGAAGGGATGGCGCTGCGCGGCACGTTCGTGATCAACCCGGAAGGCGAGATCAAGCTGTGCGAAATCCACGACAACGGCATCGGCCGCGACGCAGGCGAGCTGCTGCGCAAGGTGCAGGCTGCGCAATACATCGCGGCTCACCCGGGTGAAGTGTGCCCGGCCAAGTGGACGCCGGGTGCGGAAACGCTGACCCCGTCGCTCGACCTGATCGGCAAGATCTGACGATCGCGTCGCGCGCCTCGCACGAGGCGCGCGACGGCGGGCCGCCGCATCGCGCGGCCCGCGCCCTCCTCCGGCACGACGTGCCCGACCATAATCATTAATACGGAATCCGAAACGCCATGCTCGACGCCAATCTCAAGAACCAACTGAAAGCGTACCTCGAAAAAATCACGCGCCCGATCGAACTCGTCGCCTCGCTCGACGACAGCGCGAAATCGCAGGAACTGCTGGCGCTGCTGAACGAGATTGCGTCGCTGACGGATCGCGTGACCGTAGCCGAACGCCGCGACGACGCCGAGCGCAAGCCGTCGTTCTCGATCGGCGAGCCCGGCAAGCCGGCCGGCATCCGCTTCGCCGGCATTCCGATGGGCCATGAATTCACGTCGCTCGTGCTCGCGCTGCTGCAGACCGGCGGCCACCCGATCAAGCTCGACGACGACGTGATCGAACAGATCCGCGCGCTCGACGGCGACTACGCGTTCGAGACGTATTTCTCGCTGTCGTGCCAGAACTGCCCGGAAGTCGTGCAGGCGCTGAACGTGATGTCGCTGATCAACCCGCGCATCCGCCACGTCGCGATCGACGGCGCGCTGTTCCAGAATGAAGTCGAGTCGCGCCAGATCATGGCCGTGCCGACGATGTTCCTGAACGGCGCATCGTTCGGCCAGGGCCGCAGCAGCGTGAAGGAAATCCTCGCGAAGCTCGATACGGGTGCGAGCGAGCGTGCCGCGAAGTCGCTCGAAAACAAGCCGGTGTTCGATACGCTGATCGTCGGCGGCGGCCCGGCAGGCGCGGCCGCGGCCATCTACTCGGCGCGCAAGGGCATCGCGACGGGCGTCGTCGCCGAGCGTTTCGGCGGCCAGGTGCTCGACACGATGGCGATCGAGAACTTCGTGTCGGTGCAGGAAACCGAAGGGCCCAAGTTCGCGACCGCGCTCGAGCAGCACGTGAAGCAATACGACGTCGACATCATGGACGTGCAGCGCGCCGACGCGCTGATCCCGGGCGACGTGCACCAGATCCGCCTCGCGAACGGCGCGGTGCTGAAGGCGAAGACGATCGTTCTCGCCACCGGCGCGCGCTGGCGCGAAATCAACGTGCCGGGCGAGCGCGAATACCGCAATCGCGGTGTTGCGTACTGCCCGCACTGCGACGGCCCGCTGTTCAAGGGCAAGCGCGTCGCGGTGGTCGGCGGCGGCAACTCGGGCGTCGAGGCCGCGATCGACCTCGCCGGCATCGTGAAGGAAGTCACGCTGATCGAATACGGCGCGCAACTGCGCGCGGACGAAGTGCTGCAGCGCAAGCTGCGCAGCCTGCCGAACGTGACGATCGTCACGCAGGCGCAGACGACCGAGCTGACCGGCGACGGCAGCAAGCTGAACGGGCTCGTCTACAAGGATCTGCGCTCGGGCGAAACGCAGCGCATCGATCTCGAAGGCGTGTTCGTGCAGATCGGCCTCGTGCCGAACACCGAATGGCTGAAAGGCACGGTCGAACTGTCGAAGCACGGCGAGATCGTCGTCGATGCGCGCGGCGCGACGTCGGTGCCGGGCGTGTTCGCGGCCGGCGACGTGACGACGGTGCCGTTCAAGCAGATCGTGATCGCGGTCGGCGAAGGCGCGAAGGCATCGCTCGGCGCGTTCGACCACCTGATCCGGCAGGACGTGACGCCGGCGGCAGCCGCTCAGCCGCTGGCCGAAGAAGCGGTCGCTGCTTAACGCGCGTCAGCGCATCGTCGCAACGGTTTGTCTCTCTTGGCCCCGCATGCCTTGGTCGGCATGCGGGGTCCTTTTTATTCGGAAGCCGAGCGCGTGGTTACTTGGTCGAGGTTGAATCGCCGTTCGCCGGCACTGGCGTCGTCGACTTCAAACTGCTCGACTGCCTGACCAGTTGCTCGGTCATCGCGGCGGCAACCGGATTCGCGCCCGACGACGAACCGCCCTGCCGATACGAACCGGAACTCGACGACGTCGACATCGACGACATCGGCGGCGGCGGCAATGACGGATCGAGCTTCGCCGACTCCCTGACGAGCTCGGCCGTCTCCGGCGTTTCGGATTTCGTTGCGGATTTTGTTGCGGCAGGTGCCGCGGCCGCGTGGCGTTCGAGGCCGTCGCGCTTGCGCGGCGCGCGCTGCGTGACCTGCGCCGGGGCAGCCGGCTGAACCGGTTGCGCCTGCTGTGCGGCCGGCGGGGTCGAATCCTGCGCATCGACCGTCACGACGTTGACCTTCGGCGGCGGCGCGCTCGGTTTCGTCACCGGCTGCGCTTTCTCGCTGACAACCGGAACGGCGGGGACAGATGCAGGTGCGGCGCTGACGCGCGCGGGTGCTGCCGGTGCAGGCGCCGGTGCGGTCACCGTTGCGGCGGGAGGCGGCGGGACAGCCGCCTGTTTCGGTGCCGTATCGGCATGGGCTGCCGTCGCGGCAGCCGGTGCCGGCGGCGCGATGGCGCCCTGCACCGCGTGATCGTTGTTCGCGGGCGCCGCAGCAACCGGCGCGGACGAATCGCCGATGCCGGCGTCTTCGATCGCACGGTGGTCCGCGCGCAGGAGCATCACGTATGCAGTGCCGGCTGCGGCTACCAGGAGCCCTCCGGCGATCATCAAGGTCTTGCGGGTACTCGTCATGCTTGCTCACCGATCATATCGACGTGAACAAGCCATGATACGCGGCCATCGGCCGTTGATCCCGCATGAATACATTTGGTTGCATTGATGCCGGCGGCGCGATCGTCAGACGTATCGCGGCCGCCGTTCCGGCACGATCAATACACGGCCGCTTGCACGTCGATCACTCCGGAAACGGCAAATCGGTTTGCCCGTCCGCGCGCATGCCGAACGTGTTCAGCGTCATCGCGACAAGCGCGTAATAGCCGAGCAGCGCAACGAGATTCACGACGGTTTCGTGGCCGAAACGCGCTTCCGCGCGCGCGAACGTCGCGTCGCTGACGCGCCGCGTGTCGTACAGCTCGCTCGCGAACGCATGGATCAGCGCATCGTCGTCCGACTCGAATGCAGGTTCGACGCCGCGCCGGATCGCGTCTGCGGTCGCGGCCGGTACACCCGCGTCGAGCGCGATCGGATGGTGGATGTGCCACTCGGCCTGCGAGCGCCAGCGCGCGGCCGTCACGAGAATCGCGAGCTCCGACAGCCGCAGCGGCAGGCCCGTGCGATAGCGGCAGAACGCACCGAGCTTCTGCGCGTGCTGGGCCAGCTCGGGGCTTGCGATCCAGCCGAGAAACGGCCCGTTCAGGTTGCCGCGCGGGCCGCTGAGAATATCGGCCAGCACGGCTTTCTGTGCATCGGAGGCCGACGCGGGATCGAACGGTGGCAGTCTGTCTGTCATGGTGATGATCCGGTGAAGTTCAGTGCATCGATGCCGTCACGCGCCGGCCGCGGCAAGCGCCGCGTCGATCGCGCCCGACAGCCGCTCGACGATCGTATCGATCTGCTGCGCGGTGCAGATGAACGGCGGCGCGATCAGGATGTGATCGCCGTGGACGCCGTCGATCGTCCCGCCCATCGGATACACCATCAAGCCGCGCTGCATCGCTTCGCGCTTGACCGCCGCGTGCAGCTTCAGCGCGGGATCGAACGTCGCCTTGCTGTCGCGATCGCGCACGAGCTCGACGCCGACGAACAGCCCGCGGCCGCGCACGTCGCCGACATGCGGGTGCGCACCGTAGTGCTCGCGCAGCGACGCGCGCAACTGCTCGCCGCGCGCCTTCACGTTGTCGAGCAGTTTTTCTTCGGCGATCACGCGCTGCACTTCGAGCGCGGCCGCGCATGCGGTCGCGTGGCCGAGGTACGTGTGACCGTGCTGGAAGAAGCCCGACCCGTCGACGATCGTCCGGTAGATGCGGTCGCTGACGAGCGTCGCGCCGATCGGCTGGTAGCCCGCGCCGAGCCCTTTCGCGATCGTCAGCAGATCGGGTGCGACGCCGTCTTCATCGCACGCGTACAGGTAGCCCGTGCGCCCCATCCCCGACATGATCTCGTCGAGAATCAGCAGTACACCGTACTTGTCGCACACCGCACGAATCTTCTTCAGGTACGTGCGCACCGGCGGCACCGCGCCGGCCGTTGCGCCCACCACCGTTTCCGCAACGAACGCCGCGACGTTTTCCGCGCCGAGTTCGACGATCTTCTGCTCGAGCTCGTCCGCCAGGCGCTGCGCATACGCTTCGTCGCTTTCTCCCGCCTGCTGGTCGCGATACGCATAACACGGGCTCACGTGATGCGCTTCGATCAGCAGCGGCAGGAACGGCTCGCGCCGCCACGCGTTGCCGCCGATCGCGAGCGCGCCGAGCGTGTTGCCGTGATAGCTCTGGCGCCGCGCGATGAAATGGCGGCGCTGCGGCTCGCCCTTCTCGACGAAATACTGCCGCGCGAGCTTCAGCGCGGCCTCGATCGCCTCGGAGCCGCCCGATACGAAATACACGTGTTCGAGGCCGGCCGGCGCGCCGTCGACGAGCCGGTCGGCCAGTTCCTCGGCCACGTCGGTCGTGAAGAACGACGTATGCGCGTACGGCAGTTGCTGCACCTGCCGCTTGATCGCGTCGATCACGCGCTGGTTGCTGTGGCCGAGACACGAGACGGCTGCGCCGCCGCATGCGTCGATATAGCGTTTGCCGGTCGAATCGATGATCTCGATGCCGTCGCCTGCGACGGCAACGGGCAAGGTCGCGCGCGGAGCGCGATGGAAAACGGTCGTCATGCGTTGCCTCATGGATCAGGACGCGCCGTGCGCGCGCCCGGACGGCACGATGCGCGTCGCGAAGCGCTGCGTGCCGTGCTGGTGAATGGTGAAATCGATCGCCGCCGCGCCGATCGCGAACACCGCGGTCGCGAGCGTGTTCTCGTCGTCGGGGTCGGCCGGGTCGTCGCGGTAGATCGGCAGCCCTTCCGGCGCGCGATCGCCGAGCACGCGCAGCAGCGCGGCTTCGTCGATCGCGTCGATACCGGGCGTCAGCGCATCGACGCGCCGCTGGCGGTCGGCCGACGATTGCGTGACGATCTGTGCTTCCGCTTCGCAACCGGGATGCACGAGATGGTTCGCATGACCCGCGAGCCGCGCGACATCGATCACCGAACAGCGCGCGGCGCTCGCTTCGATGCTCAGCAGCCGCGCATCGCCGGTCGCGCCGAGCGTGTGATGAAAGCCGCTCGCGCGTGCATGCAAGCGCAGTACGTCGGCCGCCGCGTCGAGCGACGTCGCGTCGAGCACGGCGCGTGCGAGGATCATCCGCGGCACGCCTGGTGCCGGCGTGCGAATCCGCAGATTGTTGATCGCCTGCGCGATGCCCGCGCGGTTCACGGCAAACGTATGGCCCGGCAGCGAACCGGGGTAGTAGAAACTGATGAAGCCCGGCTTGCCTGCCGGCTGCACGTCGACGAGCAGGCAGCGCTCGCGCAGGAACGGGTCGCCGTCCTCATTGTGCGCGATCCAGCGGGTGCCGTCCGCGCCGCGCGCGGCGAGCGTCGTGCAACCGTCCGGCGCGTTGTGGATCAGCTCACCGCGGCAGTTCCACAGGAAGATGTCCTCGGCCGGCCAGCCGATGCCCGCCGCGATCCCGTCCAGTTCCGCGACGAGATCGGGGTACGCGGCCAGCGCGGCCTGCCGCAGCGCATCGACGAACGGATGGCCGCGCCAGCGGCGCACGGCCTGCCACGCGCTGCTCTGCTGCATGTACGCATCGAACACGGGACGAGCGAGCTCGCCGAGGCGCACGCCGATGTCGAACGGCGCGCCGGCGATGACGGGGGTAAGGGAAAGCGGCATGTCGAATGTTTCGGTTTCGGTCAGGACACGTGTTTCAGGAACTCCTTCAGGCGCGGCGTCGGCGGCCGGTCGATCAGGTCGACCGGATGGCCGTCCTCGGCGATGCCGCCCTGATCCATGAACAGCAGGCGCGTGCCGACCCGCTTCGCGAAGCCGATCTCGTGCGTGACGACGATCATCGTCATCCCTTCGGTAGCAAGATCCTGCATCACTTTCAGCACTTCGTGGCGCAATTCCGGATCGAGCGCCGACGTCGGCTCGTCGAACAGCATCAGCCGCGGCCGGATCGCGAGCGCGCGCGCGATCGCGACGCGCTGCTGCTGGCCGCCCGACAGCTCCGACGGGTAATGATTCGCGCGCGATTCGAGGTCGACCTTGTCGAGCAGCGCCATCGCCTGGTCGCGTGCTTCGGCGCGCGATGCGCCGCGCACCTGGGTCGGCCCGAACATCACGTTCTCGAGCGCGGTCATTTGCGGAAACAGGTTGAACTGCTGGAACACCATGCCGGCTTCGAGCCGGATGTTGCGGATCGTCGTCGCGTTGCCGCGCACGCTCTGGCCGTCGACGAGCAGTTCGCCGCCGGTGATTTTCTCGAGCGCGTTGATACAGCGCAGCATCGTCGATTTGCCCGACCCCGACGGACCGATCACGACAACCACTTCGCCCGCGTCGATCTTCAGGTCGATGTGCTTCAGCACCGGTACGTGGCCGAAGCTCTTCGACACGTTCTGGAATTCGATCATGCTCATAGGATCCTCATCCGCTTTTCGACGAGCCGCAGCGTCAGCGTCATCGCGCCGGTCAGCAGCAGGTAGATGACAGCCACCGCGCTCCAGATCTCGACCGCCTGGAAGTTGCCCGCGATGATTTCCTGGCCCTTGCGCGTCAGTTCGCCGACGCCGATCACGATGAACAGCGACGTGTCCTTCAGGCTCACGATGCACTGGTTGCCGAGCGGCGGAATCAGCCGCCGGAACGCCAGCGGCCCGACCACCTTCAGCAGCACGCGCGGCATCGACAAGCCCATCGCGAGCCCCGCTTCCGTCAGCCCCTTCGGGATCGACAGCAGCGCGCCGCGCACCACTTCGGCGAGATACGCACCGGAATTCACCGTGATCGCGATGATCGCGGCCGTCAGGCCGTCGATGCGGATGTGCGCGAGCAACGGCAGCGCGAAATACAGGAACATCACCTGCACGACGATCGGCGTGCCGCGAATCAATTCAATGTAGACCTGTGCGAGCACGTTCATCGCCTTCGGTCCGTATGCGCGGAACATGCCCGCGATCATCCCGACGATGAAACCACCCACCAGCCCGAAAAATGCGATGAACACCGTCAACCGGACCCCGTCCATCAGGTCCGGCAACGCCGCCCAGATCGCCGACCAATCGAAATTCACTTGTCGCTCCCCGTTCGATTCAAGACCGGCGCGGCCGCACGGCCGCGCGCTGTTGCGGCGTCACGCTCACATCTTCGGCGGCTCGGCGCCGAACCACTTCTTGTAGATCTGCGCGTAACGACCATCGGCCTTGATCTTCACGAGCGACGCGTTGACCTTCGGCACGAGCGGGCTGCCTTTCGGGAAACCCATCCCGTATTTGTCGCCGCTGACCGGCTGGCCCGCGACCTGCACCTTGCCCTTGCCTTCGTTGTTCACGAAGAACAGCACGTTCGGCGTGTCGTGCATCGCCGCGTCGACACGGCCCGCTTCAAGCGCGAGGTAGGCCTGGTCGATGTTCGGGAACTGGCGGATTTCCTTCGGCTTCAGGTGCGCCTTGATCCAGTCGATCGTCGCGGTGCCCGTCTTCGCGGCGATCACCTTGCCGTTCAGGTCGTCGATCGACTTGATCGTCGTGTTGCCGGTCTGCACCATCGCCGCGAGGCCGCTGTCGTAGTACGGCGCGGAGAAGTCGATCGCTTTCTTGCGCTCCTCCTTGATCGTCATCCCCGACAGCGCGACGTCGATGTTCTGCGTCTGCAGCGCCGGGATCAGGCCCGCGAAATCCATCGGCTGGATCGTGTATTTCCAGCCCTGGTCCTTCGCGATCTCCGCCCACAGGTCGAGATCGAAGCCGACGTACTTGTCGCCCTGCTTGAACTCGAACGGCATGAACGACGTATCGGTCCCGACGACGAGCGTCTTGGTATCCGCGTGCGCGAGGCTTGCGCCGAGCGCGGCAACGGCCGCGACGGCTTTCAGGAAGGAACGGCGACTCATGGTTTCTCTCCGCATGATTGGGCGATGTTGCCGGCCAGCCGGCCGGCGGGAACGACGACATCAAGCAGCACCGCAACATGCGATGTCGAATTAGACATTGGTGCAACATGTGTTGTCAACGGCGATACTACGACAACAAAAAAGTACGCAACGGGGAATTTCATCGAGACAAACCCGGGCCGCGCGGGCCGGATAGATCGGAGGAAAGCGGCGGATGGCGGGCGAAATGCACGGGCCGGGGGGCATGCCGCGCAGCTCCCCTGGGGCAGCCGCCCCCTTGGGCTTTCCGAAGCCCACCCCTCAGAGTTGCCAACAGCGCACGATCGGGCGCGGGAATGAGGCGGGGCCGTGTTCGGGCTCCAGCGGCAGGGCCGCCCTAGAGGCGTTGTACGACGGTAATGGATGAACGGATGCGCGGGCGCCGCCCCGCAAAACTCGGCGGATTGATGGGGAGCAAATCCGTCGAGGTTGATCGCATTCACAACACTTGTAACGCGTAACGTTACAGGCTATACTTGCCTTGCGTCTTGTGCGAGACGCTTTGATTCACCGCAAAAAAGGGGCTTCCACCATGCGTAATTTCTATGATCAAGAGCTTTCGCCATAAAGGCATTCAGCGCTTCTTTGAATCTGGCTCCACAGCGGGCATTCAAGCGGCGCACATGAGCAAACTTAAGCGGCTACTGTCTGCGTTGAACCGGGCGAAAAGCCCGAACGACATGAACCAACCGGGGTGGCGGTTGCACCCTTGGAAGGGAACCGGCGACGGTGTATGGTCGGTCGACGTGAACGGAAATTGGAGGTTGACGTTCGAGTTCGATGGGGAGGATGCAGTCCTCGTCGATTATCTCGATCCTCACTGACAGGCCGCCTCTACTACGGTTCTACAGTACAGCGTTCATTACAACGGCTATGTCCATCATGTTTGACCCGCCGCATCCCGCGGCAATCCTTCGGGAAGATGTGCTTCCGGCACTGAACCTGACGGTGACTCAAGCGGCAGAACAACTGGGCGTTTCGCGCGTCCAGTTGTCCCGTGTTCTCAACGAAAGGGCGAGTATCTCGCCCGATATGGCGCTACGCCTCGAGCAGTGGCTTGGTGCGGAGCGCGGCGGCCGAGCTGATTTCTGGCTCGGCATGCAATTGGACTATGACCTGTGGCAGGCACGAAAGCATGCGCCGACGAAGGTTAAGCCTGCCCCTTCAGAGGCAGTGCGTGCTTAACGAGAAACCGGCTTTGGTCCGGATCCCTGTTCAGTTAAAGCCCGCCTTGCGCGGGCTTTTTTGCTAATGACTCGTCGTCCACGTCTTCCGGTCGCACGTAGATGGCGCCCTTATCGATCGGCGCGACGTAGTAACCGCGTGCGGTCAGTTCGATCCTGAAGTCGCTGAATACCTGGAACAGCTCGTTATCGCACGGCAAAGACGTGAACTTGAGATCGACACGTTCCCCGGTTTCATACGACGTTCGGAAGAGTCGTGCGGGGGCGGCCCTGAGGCAGAAGTCTGAAGGGAAGGTCGCGGCGGCGGGTGCGGCCGCCACGACGGCCGTCCAGTGCAACGCGTGTGGCAGGATGACGACCGCGCCATCGCCGCCGCCCGCACATCGGTTCGCGCGGACGGCCGGCGATTCAACCAGGCGCCTTGTCAGGACGACCGTGCGCGCCAAGCCGGCAACCGCCGGCGCGGCTCAACGCAGGTTGCGGGATGCGCGCGGCAGCGCCGAGCGACGGCGCGTCGCTCACGCCGCCACCCCGCTCGCCTGATGCGACACGAGCCGCGCATACGCCCCCTGCCGCGCCATCAGTTCCGCATGACGCCCGGCCTCGATGACGCGGCCCTGCTCGATCACGAGGATCGTGTCGGCATTGCGCACGGTCGACAACCGGTGCGCAATGATGATCGACGTCCGCTGAGTCATCAGGTCGTCCAGCGCCGCGCGAATCTGCTGCTCGCTGATCGTGTCCAGGTGGGACGTCGCCTCGTCGAGGATCAGCACCGGCGCATCCTTCAGGAACGCACGCGCGATCGCAACGCGCTGGCGCTGCCCGCCCGACAGCTGCACGCCGCGCTCGCCGACGCGCGTCGCGAGCCCGTCCGGCAGCCGCGCGACGAAATCGCCGAGCGCCGCATGATCGATCGCACGCTGCACGTCCGCGTCTGAAGCGTCGCTCGCGGCGAGCCGGATGTTCGCTTCGAGCGTATCGTTGAACAGATAGGTATCCTGCGCAACCAGCGCAATGTGCTGCCGCAGGTCGTCGAGCCGCAGGTCGCGCAGGTCGACGCCGCCGAGCGTCACGCGACCATGCTGCGGATCCCAGAAGCGCAGCAGCAGGCTCGCGACCGTCGACTTGCCGGCGCCCGACGCGCCGACCAGCGCGACCGTGCTGCCGGGCGGCACCTCGAAACTCACTCGGTCGATCGCGGGCACGCCGCGGCCCGGATACGTGAAGCGCGTTTCCTCGAAGCGCACCGCCGGGTTGCCGGGCATCGGCTGCGTGCCGTCCGTTACCGTCACGGGCTCCTTCTCGAGCGCGCGCAATCGTCGCGTCGACGCGATCGTGTCGGCGAGCTGGCGCGCGACCTGGCCGATTTCGGCAACCGGCATGAACGCGGCCACCGCGACCAGCACCAGCAGCGGCAACGACTCGCGCGGAAACCAGCCGCGCGCGCACAGCAGCGCACCGAGCGCCGCGACGGCCAGCCCGCCGAGCCCGCTCGCGATTTCCAGCGCGGCGCTTTGCGTCGACAGGTCGTCGAGCAGCTTCGCGCGCTGCTTCCGGTACGCATCGACCTCGGCCGCGAACGCTTCGCGCCGGCGCGCGATCGCCTGGAATGCGGTCAGCTCCGCGAGCCCCTGGATCGTTTCGGTCAGGTGCGCGCCAAGCTGGCCGAGCGCTTCGCGCGCGCCGGTGCCGAGCCGATCGACGTCGCGGCGAGCCAGCACGGGTGCCAGCCCGGCCCACAGCAAGAACGGCAGCAGCACGAGCGCGAGCGGCCACGCGACCGACGCGAGCAGCACCAGCACGCCGGCCGGCACGAGCACCGCGACGAACGCGGGTGCCAGCGTGTGCGCATAGAAATACTCGACGGTCTCCACGTCCTGCGTCGCGAGCGCGACGAGATCGCCGGAGCGGCGGCGCAGCAGCCCAGCCGGCGCGAGGCGTTCGAGCGTCGCGAACAGCGCGATGCGCATTTCCGCGAGCAGCCGGTATGCCATGTCGTGTGCGAGCCACGATTCGAGCCAGTGCAGCACGGCCGCCACCGGCGCGATCGCGAGCAGCGCCACGACGAGCGCGGTGCCCGCGTGCCCGGCCGACACGGCGCCGACCACCAGCGCGCCGATCACGCCGACGCCGATGAACGCGAGCACGCGGCCGATCCCGAACAGCACGGTCAGCGCGACCTTGCCCTTCCATGGACGCACGAAGCGCAGCAGCGTCCGCAACGTTTCCGGCCAGCCGATCGTCGCCGCGTCGTCGTTCAGCGGCCTGACCTGCGGGCCCGACGACGCACGAGCGGTGGCGCCGGCCGTCGCCGCCGCGCCGACCGTTTCGGCGACTGCCTCCAGTTGCGGCCCCATCAGCCGGCGATACGGGCCGTCGCGCGCGATCAGCGCCGCGTGCGTCCCTTCGTCGACCACCTGCCCCTGGTCGAGCACCAGGATGCGGTCGGCGCCGATCACGCTGGACAGCCGGTGCGCGAGCACGAGCGTCGTCCGCCCGCGCGTGAGCCGGTCGAGCGCCTGCTGGATCAGCGCTTCGTTCTCCGCGTCGACCGACGACAGCGCCTCGTCGAGCAGCAGGATCGGTGCATCGCGCAGCAGTGCGCGGGCAATCGCGATGCGCTGGCGCTGGCCGCCCGACAGCATCAGCCCGCGTTCGCCGATGCGCGTCGCGTAACCGTCGGGCAGCGCCGAGATGAAATCGTGCGCGTTGGCGGCGCGCGCGGCCGCGATCATGTCCGCGTCGCTCGCGTCGGGGCGGCCGAGCCGCAGGTTGTCGGCGACGCTGCCGTCGAACAGCGTCGCATCCTGCGCGACGACCGCGATCATCTCGCGCACCTGGTCGGCGCCGAGCGTGCGCACGTCATGGCCGCCGATGCGGATCGCGCCGCCCTGCGCATCGTGCTGGCGCAACAGCAGGCGCACGATGGTCGACTTGCCCGCACCGCTCGGGCCGACGATCGCCACCGTTTCGCCTTCACGAACCGAGAAGCTCAGCGCCGCATGCGCGTCCGCACGGCGCCCCGGATACGCGAAGCTGACGCGGTCGAACGCGATCTCCGGCCGCAAGCCCGTCACGCGCGGCGCGTGGGCGGCCGGCGCGTGGCTGCCCGCGTCGAACAGCGCGTGGATCGCATTCGCCGCCGACTGGCCGATCATTCCCTGATGCAGCACCGCGCGCAGGTCGCGCAGCGGCCGGAAGATTTCGCTGCCAGCCATCAGCACGATCAGCAGCGCCTCGAGGCTCATGTCGCCGTGCCGCACGCGCCACGCGCCGACCACGATCGCCGCGGCCGCGCCGAGGCCGGTGCCGAGATCGGTGAAAAGCCGCGTCAGCAGGCCGAGCGCGAGCACCCAGAACGTGCTGTCCGACAGCGCGCGCGCCTTCGCGGCCAGCTTCGCGCCGAACGCGGTGCTCTGCCCGAACGCCTTCAATGTCGGCAGGCCCTGCACCGCATCGAGAAACTCCTCGCCGAACGCCTTGAAGGCGGCCGAGCGTGCGAGCGCCGCGCGCCGGTCGGCGCGATGCACGAGCTGCGGCAGCGCGAGCGTGACGAGCGCCGCGACCAGCAGGATCGCGGCCGTCGGCACGTCCCACCACGCGAGCACCGCGAAGATCATCACCGGTGCGCACGCGGCGATCACGAGCTGCGGCAGGTAGACGCCGAAGAAAGTCTGCAGTTGCTCGACGCCGTCGACGACGGCCAGCATCACGCCGCCCGTGCGTTCGCCGCTGAACCATGCGGGGCCGAGCGCGGCGATCCGGTCGAACAGCCGCGCGCGCAGCGTGGCTTGTACGCGCCCGGCCGTGTGCTGCGCGAGCACCGTGCGGCGATGATCGAGCCACGCGCGCAGCAGCACGCAGGCCGCCGTTGCAACGACGGCTTCGACGATGCTGCGCACCGGCGCGCCGGAAAAGACCAGCGCCAGCACGCGGCCGAGAAACACGAAACGGAGGATGCCGACACCCATCGCGAGCAGCCCGAGCGCGACCGCCGCGGCCACCCGCCCGCGCAATCCCGCCATCATTGCCCATAGTCGTCGGTCGAAATACATGAAGCCCTCCAGTCGGTGTTTTGGTGCGGTTTTTCTTGACCGGATCGAGGCTACCCGCGCGGCCCGCGCGCGGCAAAAGATGATTTTTCAACGGGTGTTGAGTCAACTACAATACCCCGCATGTCGCACCTTCCTCCCCTCAGCGCACTGCGTGCTTTCGAGGCGGCTGTCCGCCTCGGCGGGTTCGCGCGCGCGGCGGCCGAGCTGAACGTATCGACCAGCGCGGTCAGCCACCAGATCCGCGCGCTCGAGGAATCGCTCGGTGCACGGCTGCTCGAACGCAGCACGGGGCTCGGCGGCATCGGCCTCACGCCGGCCGGCGCACGCCTGCTGCCGGCCGTCAGTGACGCGCTGTCGCGCCTGACCGACGCCTGTGCCGAGATTCGCGGCACCGCGCAACGGCTCACCGTTTCCGCCAATGCGCCGTTTTCGTCGATGTGGCTCGCACGCCGTCTCGCGGAATTCTCGTCGCTTCATCCCGAAACGCCGCTGCATGCCGTCGTGCTCGAAGATGAACCGGATTTCGCGCGCAGCGGCATCGATCTGGCTATCGTGCACGTGCCCGCGCACCGGCTGCGGGCCGACGACGACGTGCTGATGCGGGAGACCGTGTTTCCGGTATGCAGCCCCGAGCTCTATCCGTACGCATCGGGGTACGTGTGCCGTTCGCGGCTGCTGCAGGAGATGCACGAAAACAGCCCCGAGATCGACTGGCGCAACTGGGCATCGGAGTTCGGCTTGCCGGACGATTTCGAAACGAAGATCGTTCGCTACAGCAGTTTCAGCCAGGTGATCGGCGCGGCGGTGGGCGGTGCGGGCATCGCGCTCGGCCGCGTGCCGCTCATCGAGCCCGAACTGCGCAGCGGGCGTCTGGTGCCGCTGGTGCCGGGCCTCCAGCGCGATGCGTCGTGGCGCTTCGTGCTGCGCCGCCATCCGTCGACGCGGCACAGGCTGCTCGATCCGCTGATCGCGTTCCTGCGCCGCGAAGCGGACGCGCCGCCGTTCGTCGCCAAGATCGTTGTGCCCGCATCCAACGACAGTCACGCGCGGGGCGCGGGCGGCGCATAACAGCGCCGGCACGCTAGGGCCTGTTCACCGGCCGCTCACGGCGTGGCAAAGAACAGCGCGACGACGCACGCCATCCCGCCGAACCACACGAGCGAACGCAGCGACGCCCAGTTCAGCAGGTACATCAGCGTATAAACAACGCGGATCGCGACGAAACCCATCGCGAGCTGGTCGACGTGATGCGCGTTCGCGCCGTTGTGCCACGCGACCACCAGCGCGGCCGTGAACAGCGCAAGCGCTTCCCACGCGTTCTGGTGCGCGGCCTGCGCCCGCGCGCGCCAGCCTTCGAGTTTCGCCAGGTAGTCGCGCGGCGTACGGTTGTCGTAGCCCTTGCGCGCCTTGGCCAGGAACGTCAGCGGGAACGGCAACAGCGCCACGATGAACAGGCACAGCTGGGACGTCGTCATCAAAGTCTCCTCCTTTATGATTACATTACTCAATGACAAGATCGCCGAGAGCTTAGCATCGCGACGCGCGGTTCGCGCACCGGTTTTCTAGACGGGAGACTCGGCTGCACGGGCCGCCGACGGCTGCGGCCGGCGTGGTCCGCCACCCAAATTTCCACCAAATCGTCGACAAATACGTTAATTAAAACTGGTCGAACACCAATAAGATAGCGCTCAACACTGGCTTGGCGCATAACCGCGCCAGCCTGCCGATCCGGGCGCGCCGCCGCGCGCCGAACGACATCCGACCCGAGCCATCACCATGCCCCGTCCCATCGTCGCCCATATCCGCCCCGACGCCATCCGTCACAACCTCGACTTCATCCGCCGCACCGCCGCGCAATCGCGCGTGTGGGCCGTAATCAAGGCCAACGCATACGGCCACGGCATCGAGCGGATCTACCCGGGCCTCGCGGCCGCCGACGGCATCGGTCTGCTCGATCTCGACGAAGCCGTGCGCGTACGCGAACTCGGCTGGGACAAGCCCGTGCTGCTGCTCGAAGGGATCTTCGAGCCGGCCGACGTCGAGCTGGCCGATCGCCACCGGCTGACGGTGGCCGTGCACTGCGACGAGCAGCTCGACCTGCTGATCGCGGCGAAGCCGCAGCAACCGATCGACATCCAGCTCAAGATGAATTCCGGGATGAACCGGCTCGGCTACCGGCCCGCCGCGTTCCGCGCTGCGTGGGAGCGCGCGGCGAGCGCACCGTCGATCGGCAGGATCACGCTGATGATGCATTTCGCGAACGCCGACGAAGGCGAGGTCGACTGGCAGCTCGATCAGTTCGATGCGACCACGGCCGGGATTCCGGGCGAGCGCTCGGTGTCGAATTCGGCGGCCGTGCTGTGGCATCCGCGCGCGCACCGCGACTGGGTGCGGCCCGGCACGATCCTGTACGGCGCGTCGCCGACCGGTGCGGCGCGGCATATCGCCGACACGCCGCTGATGGCCGCGATGACGCTGACGAGCAAGATCATCGGCGTGCAGACGCTGTCGCCGGACGAAACCGTCGGTTACGGCCGCCGCTTCACGGCCGACCGGCCGACGCGGATCGGCGTCGTCGCGTGCGGCTACGCGGACGGCTATCCGCGCCACGCGCCGACCGGCACGCCGATCGCGGTGGACGGCGTGATGACGCGCGTCGTCGGCCGCGTGTCGATGGACATGCTGACCGTCGACCTGACACCGTGCCCGAACGCGGGCATCGGGTCGAGCGTCGAGCTGTGGGGCGACCAGGTGAAGGTGGACGACGTCGCGGAAGCCAGCGGCACGATCGGCTATGAGTTGATGTGCGCGCTCGCGCGCCGCGTGCCGGTCGTGATCGTGCCGCCCGGCGCATCGACCGCGCGGCCGGCACTGCGGACCGGGAGCTACGGGCGCTGACCGCGGTCGATGCTGCGGCGCACTACCGCGCCGCCACGCATGCCGCTTCACTTGCGGGCCGCCTCGGGCGGCCCGTTTGCGTTCCGGCGGACGGGAAACCCGAGCCGGAGAATACGCGTGTGTTACAGCCGTTCCGTTCCGCTCCGCTCGACCTGCCTATCCGGCGGTGTACTACGAACGCCACGTCGGCTTCCGCTTCTCGAGGAACGCGTCGATCCCTTCGCCCGCATCCTCTTCCATCATATTGCGGGCCATCACGTCGCCCGCATACGCATACGCTTCATCGAGCGGCAACTCGCGCTGGCGATAGAACATCTGCTTGCCGTAGCGCACCGCGGCCGGGCTCTTCGCGACGATCTCAGCGACCTTGCGCGCGACGGCCACGTCGAGCGCGTCCTCGGGCACGGCCTCGTTGACGAGCCCCCACGCGGCGGCCGTCGCCGCATCGACGAAGCGCCCGGTCACGAGCATGTCGAACGCGCGCTTCGCCGTGACGTTGCGGCTCAGCGCGACGGCCGGCGTCGAACAGAACAGCCCGACGTTGATGCCCGATACCGCGAAACGCGCGGTGTCGGCCGCGATCGCCAGATCGCACGCGGCGACGAGCTGGCAGCCGGCCGCCGTCGCGATGCCTTGCACGCGCGCGATCACCGGCACCGGCAACGCGCGCATCGCGAGCATCACGCGGCTGCACTGCGCGAACAGCGCGCGGTAGTAGTCGAGTTCCGGCTTGCCGCGCATCTGCCGCAGGTCGTGGCCCGCGCAGAACGCCTTGCCTTGCGCGGCCAGCACGACGCAGCGCACGTGCGGATCGGCCGCCAGCACACCGAACGCGTCGTACAGGCTCGCGAGCATCGCTTCGGACAACGCGTTGAACTGCTGCGGCCGGTTCAGCCGCAGCGTGACGACGCCGTCGCGCACCTCGCGCAACAGGATCGGCTCGGCAGTCTCTTGATCGGGTTCCATGATGTTCCGCTCGACGGGGTTCGGCAGGATTGGGGGCGGCACGAACGGGCGGCGATGGCGCACGCGTTCGCGGCATGTCGGTGAAATGGTCCTCCACATTCCGTGCGGCGTCCAGTCGCGTGGCACCGGCGCCGGCGCTCAAGCGCTCAAGCGCTCAAGCGCGCGTGCGCCCGCTGTGCCATGCGCGCACGCCCGACCAAAGGTGCCCGATACCGGCCAGGAAAAAGACCGCGCCCATGACACCAAAGGTCAGCACGTCGCCCCAGATCGCGCCGAACGTATTCATTCGCGCGGTCATCGCGGGCGCCTCCGGCGCGTAACGCACCTCGACCGTCGCGCCGTCCTTCACGCTGACGTCGCCGCCCTGCGGGTATTCGACATGCTCGCCCGCAAGCGTCGTGAACGCGATCTCCGGATGATGCGGGCCCGCGTTCAGCCTCACGACGTGGCCCGGCACGACGACCGACGTCCGCAGGAACTCGCGCGTCGATTGCGCATACATGACGACGCCGATCAGCATGCACGTGCCCACCACGGCAAAGAAGACGCCCTTCACGATCAGCATCTCCATGTGCTGCGCGGCCGCACGCGCCGATTCGGGCACCATGTCGCCAGCCCTACGGGCGTGACTGATGGAACGACACGTCGATCTTCGACGGTGTCTTGCAGCGGTACATCACGCCGTGCCCCGTTTCGTCGGTCACACCTTCGTACGGGCCGTTGCAGCCCGTGACCTTGTAAGCCGCGAACGGGATGCGCTGGCCGTCCGTCGGCCGGACCAGCACCGGAATACGCGCGGTCGGGCCAACGCCGATCATGTTGACGAGCACCATGCGCGAAGCATCGATCGGCGCGGCGGAGCGCACATACGCCGTGCGCCCCTTCTCGTCGGTCGTGCCTTCGACTTCGAGCTCCTTGGTGTTCCGGGCCGCGCTCGTGTAAAGCGCAAATGCATAGCGCGTATTCGGCAGCACCCGTTTCGTCGCGGGATCGTGCAGCACGAAATAGCACCCGTTGGCTCCCCCTCCGGCCGACACCTGCCCGTCGGCTTGCGTGCGATTGCACGTGTACGACGAACCGCTGTCGGCGACGGCCTGCTGCCCGGTGCTTGCGCATCCGCCCGTCAGCGCGGCCACCAGCGCCACGCATGCGCCTCGCGCGGGCGCTGCCTGACCGATTTTGATTTTCATTGGAATCCCGTTCCCGACTGTTATGGATGCCGGGCGTGATGCGCATGACGCGCAGGCACGCCGCCCTCGGCATCCGGCAGGATACGGATATCGCAGTGCGCTGTAAATTGCGCGCGCCATTCGCCGCTATCAGGCACTACCCGCCGCTCGCGACGCGCGCGATCGTCTCCGCAGCCAGATGTGCGCGGCGGCGCGCCGTGGCGGCCGCGCAACCCGAGCCGCAGCGTCGAACGCGGAACCGGTATCGGGCCCGCTCCAGCCAAACGCGCGTCAGCCCGCGAGCTTCTTCAGCGCGTCGAGCACCGCGTCGCCCTTGAACGGCTTCACGATCCAGCCCTTCACGCCGGCCGCCTTGCCGCGCTCCTTCATCGCCGGGCTGCTTTCGGTCGTCAGCATCACGACGTTGACGGCCGTGTTCGCCAGTTCGCCGCGGATCTTCTCGACCATCGTCAGGCCGTCCATGTTCGGCATGTTCACGTCGCTGATCACGAGGCGCACGCCGGGCGTCGCCTTGAGCTTCGCGAGCCCGTCCTTGCCGTCGACGGCCGTCGCGACGTCGAGCCCGTGATTGCGCAGGAAGCCCGCGACCTCGTCGCGCACCGTGCCCGAATCGTCGACCACCAGAATCTTTGCCATGTCGTATTCCCCTTCCTTTCTTTCGGACTTCAAAATTCAAAACAGTTCGAGTTCACCCGATTCGACCATCGGCCCCACGTCCTGCACCGATTCGCGGAAATCCTCCGGCGACCAGCTCAGGCTGAACACGAAACGCTGGTCGAGACAGACGAAGCGCCCCGATGCCGGGTCGGTCATCCGGTACTTGAAGCACAGCTGCGGACAGTCGCCGCCGAACGAGATGAACTTCTGCTTGTGATTGACGACGAGCGGCACCTGCACCGGATGGCGCGCGAGCGCCTCGGCATCGCCGAGATAGCGGTTCTTGAACGCGCCCCATATGAGGTTGGTCAGCTCGCCGAGCACGCTGTTCACGTCGCGGAAATCCGGCGCGCGGCCGTCGCCACGCGTGCCGCCGATCATGTCGAGTAGCGGCTGCTCGCTCGTCTGCAGCAGCATGTAGCCGCGGCACCACGCGCTTTCGAGCGCGATCAGGCTGAACACCTCGCCGAAGATGATCTGGTCGCGGACGATGCACGGCGTCTCGTGCTCGATCGTCATGCCCGGAAACAGGCTGTCGATGCGCGCCTCGGTAATCTCCGAGATACCACGCACGAGCGCGTTCGGGTAATCGCGGCCGAACAGGTATTCGTCGATCGCGCGCTTGAGCGGCGTCATGTCGTCCGCGACGTAGGCCGCGCATGCCACCCGCGCAAGCGCGTCGGGCAGCCCGTCGCGCGAAGCGAGCGATTCGCGGCGCAGAATGATCGGCAGCTCGGGCCGCAGCGCGTCGATCTGCGTCGCGATGATCGCGCTCTCGACCGGCGAGCCGCCGTAATCCTCGGCGAGCAGGATCGCGCCGAGATCGATGTTCGAGCGCAGCACCTTCAGCAGCCGGCTGCGCCGCACGGTCAGGCCGACCAGGTTGTGCTCGTCGCAGAAACGCTTGATCGCATCGGCGTGCGTGCGGCTGTCGTCGAGCACGAGCACCTTGCTGACGGGTTGGTCTTCGGTCATCTCAAGGGATCCTCATGGTCGATCAGAACAGTTCGAGCTCGCCGCCGGTATCTACCGCGGCCGTTTCCGGCACATGGAAATCGACCGGTGCGTTCGCGCACACGCACAGCGTCGCGCCGACCCGCACGTCGCCGTCGATCGTCAGGTCGTAGGCGCCCACGTAATCGGGTGCGAGCGCGGGCAGCCAGTCGATGCTCGCGCCGCTCAGCAGGGAAGGCGTCGACATCCCGAGATCGGGAAACGGCACGGTCAGCGCCTGGTTGATCGCGCCGCAGCACAGGTTCGCGACTTCCATGAATGCTTCGGGCAGCGGCCGCTGGCCGCTCGTGCCCGCCGTCGCGCCGGCAAAATGGCCGCGCGTCGCATCGTCGTCGCTGAAGCGCAGCGCGAGCAGCAGGCGGAAATGCAGCGCCGAGATCGTCAGTACCACGACGTACTCGGGCACCTTCGGTTTCGATCGCGAAGTCGCGCGCGCGGAATCGGGCGCATCGCCGCCCGACGGCCGGATGTCGCACGCGCCGCCGGACGCGAGCCGCGTGCGCGCCGCGTCGAAAAAGATCCGCTCGAAGCCGGCTTTCGCCTGCGCGCTGATCACGCCGCCGCTCCTTCGATCCGCGCGTGCAGCTGCCCGGCCAGCGTCTCGACGGTCGCGAGCGCGGCCGTGATCATCTTGCCGCCGGCCTGGATGTCCTGGAACGTCGCGGCCGTCACGAGATCGTTGCGGTTCAGGCTGTCGCGATAGCTGTTCGACAACTGCTGCGAACGTGCGGCCAGCCCGCGCACCTCGCTCGCGACGATCGAGAAGCCGCGTCCGGCCGTGCCCGCGCGTGCCGCCTCGATCGACGCGTTCAGCGACACGATCGACACGTGCGCGACGATCGCCGACAGCTCCTGGTTCTTCGCGCGCATGTCCTGGTTCTGCGTGGTCAGCGAGATCATCTGCTCGTGCCAGCGCTCGAACGTGCCGGCGAGCCCGCGCAGGCGCGCGGCTTCGTCGGCGATCTTCATCGCATGCTGCGCGAGCGCGGCGCGGTCCGCCGACAGCGCCTGCAGCGCGTCGCGCTGCGTACCGGCCGCGGATGCCTCGCGCGCCAGCGCATCCTCGAGCTGCGCCTCGCGTTGCGCCCATGCGTCGGCGGCCTCGGCATGTGCCGACGCCGCTTCTGCCGCCCTCGCGGTGGCCGCGTCGAGCGCGCCGCGCAACGCGTTCACGTCACGCTCCATCGCCGCGACGAGCCGCTTGCGCGTCACGCGAAACGCGATCGCCGCCGCCACCGCGACGACGAAGCCGCCAGCCAGCGCGGCGGCAATCGGGATCATCCACGCCTGCACGATCACGCCGTCACTCCGCTGCGCCGACGTCTGCAATGCGCTCGTGCGCGGCGCCGTGACCGGCACCGTCCGCCGCGAAGCGCGCCGGCAGCGACACGATCGTCTCGAACGCGCGATACGGCGCACCGACGCGATCGTCGGTGAAGCGCAGCGCGATGTCGCCGCCGTCGCGCTTCAGGAAGTTGCGCACCGCGTCCATGCCGACGCCGCGCCCCGACACCTCGGTTACCGCGTGCGCGGTCGAGAAGCCCGGCCGGAAGATCAGCTCGGCCACATCTTCGTCGGTGAGCGCCGCTTCGTTGCCGGCATCAATCCACCCGCGCTCGCACGCGATGCCGCGAATCCGGTCGAGCGCGAGGCCGCGGCCATCGTCGCTCAACACGAACCACAACTCGCCGCCGCCGACGCCGACCGCGATGTCGATCGTGCCGGACGCCGCCTTGCCGCCCGCGCGGCGCTCTTCGGACGATTCGATCCCGTGGTCGATCGAATTGCGCAGCAGGTGCATGAACACGTTCTTCAGCGTCGCGCCGATCTCGCTGCGCACGCGATGGCCGTGGCTGTCGATATGCACGACGGGCGCCGGCTTGCCGAGTTCGGCCGCGAGCGACGGCAGCGACTCGATCACGCCGCCGAGCGCATCGCCGATGCCCTGCGTGCCGAGCTGGCTCAGCATGCGGCGCACGGCATCGCGTGCCGCATGCCAGTCGGCCGCGTTCGCCGGATCGGCGCCGTCGAGCACACGCAGGCTCTCGCTGATGTGCGCGCGTTCGACCATCAGGAAGTCGGCGCCGCCTTGCGCCGGTTCGCCGCTGCGGCCGAGCGTGACCGCGTTGATCGTCGCGTAGCGTTCGACGGCATCGCGCACGCGCGCCAGATCGTCCATCAGCGCATCGCGGTTCCACTCGGGGCCGCCATCCGCGCGGCGCAGCGATTCGTATGCCTGCTCCGCTTCGTGGACGATGTTCGTCAGGTGCTGCAGGCTGTACGTGCGCGCATTGCCCTTGATCGTGTGCATGTTGCGGAACAGCGCCGCGACGATCGAGTGATCGGCGCGCTCGTGCTGGCGGATCATCCGTTCGTTCTCGCTGAGGAAGCCCTTCGCGCTGTGCACGAAGTCATGGAACTTGTCCTGGCTGATCGACAGGATCTCGCCGATCATCTCGAGGCGGCGCTGCTGCTCGCCGGCCTGCGCGGTCAGCTCGCGAATCTCGGTCACGTCGCGCACGCACAGCATCAGGCGCACGACCGTATCGGTCTCGTCGGTGATCGCCGACCAGCTCAGGTCGAGCCATTTCTCGCGGCCGTCCGGCATCCGCTTCGCGACTTCGTTGACGAGCAGGTGCGCGTTGAATTCGAAGTTCATGCTGTCTTCGCCGAGGCACGCGTGCACGGCCGCATCGACCTGCGAACGCGCGTCGGCGCCGATCGCCGAATCGTCGAACACGAGCGCCATCAGGTCGCGGCCGGCGATGTCGTTCGTCTCGAAGATGGTTTCGAGGTACGCCGAATACTCCGCGTGCACGACGCCGCCTTCGACGACGGTCAGGATCCCCTGCTGCATGTTCTGCAGCATCGCCTGGATGTCCGCCGTCTTCTGCTTGAGCTGCGCGGCGTTCTCCTGGATCTTCTCGATCATCCCGTTGAACGCGACGATCGAATGGCCGATCTCGTCCATCCGGCCCACCGGCACGCGGCGCGTGAAATCCTGGCTCGTCGCGATCTCGCTCATCATCGTCTGCATCCCGATCAGCGGACGCGTGATCTGGCGATACAGCACGAAGCCGAGCGCGGTCAGCAGCACGATCACCGTGCCGGCAACGCCCGCGATCGCGGTTGCCGTCGTCGCGAGCATCCCGTTCAGCGCGCTGATCGCGTCGTCCTTCTGGCGGTTCTTCTCGACGCGCAGCGTGTCGACGATGCTTTCGAGTTCGTCGCGATACTGCGCGACGTTCGCGAACAGGTAGGCCTGCGCCATCTCGGCCTTGCCGTCGGTCTTCATCTTGACGGTGTCGTCGATCGCCGCGAAATAGTTCGCGGCGCTGTCCTTCGCCTGCGCGACGAGGCCTTCCTGCGCGCGGCCGACTGCCGATCGCGCCTGCGCGTCGAGCGCGGCGCGCAGCGCGGCCTGCTTCGCCTTCAGCTCGTCGCGCGCCTGCGCGGCGGTATTCGCGTCGGGCGCGTAGACGAGCGTCATCGTCGCGATCTGGATGTTCTTCACATCGGCGACGAGATCGGCCGACGCGAGCGCGCTCGGCACGATGCCCTGGGTGACCTGGCGCACCTCGGACGCGCTCTTGCGCGTCTGGTACACGGCATAGATGCCGATCGCGGACAGCGCGAAGAACGTCAGGACGACTAGCAGCGTAATGCGATGACGGATGGTCATGAGTACAGCTCCCCGCAGCGATCCGGCTTCGACCGCCCATTGGTCTAATGAAAGAATATGAGCGCCGAATTATCGGGGATGGTGCATGACTGTCCGATGACCGTTAATCAATCGATCATTGAGGAAATTGGAATGATTAATTGCAGCGGGAAAAAGCTAAAGTTTTTCGCGGGTTTGCCGTTAACCTCCGGGCTTCAGCGCCCATGCGGCTGCTGGCTTTTCCGAATCGACGGAGTAGCGGATATTCATTGTTTTATTCGCATTCCGGCAATTCAAAATTATTGAATATCGGCAAGACGTTTGCGCATTATCGATTAACCGGTTTGTTTCGGCGTCTTTATATAATCGATGCGTCGTTCGCGCACGAGAAATCAGGAACGCTTGGTTCAGCCGAGCCTCCCGGCCCCGCCGCGATCACCGCGTCGCGAATACTCGCGCGACCGGATTCATTCCTCGCAGGAAATAATCAATCGCCACCCGGCGATTCACCTCCCCGTCCGCACGCTCTAGACTGTCGCATCGTTCCCCTTTCCGGACCCACGCGATGACCGACGCCCTGCCGCTGACCACCGATCCCGATTCGGGCCTCCAGTACCGGCTGCGCCCGGCTGCCGGCCGCCCCGCCGCCCGCCTGTTGCTGCTGCATGGCGTCGGCGGCAACGAGACCAACCTGCTGAACGTGGCCGATGTGATCGATCCGCGCATCGAGATCGCGTTCGTACGCGGCCCGCTGACCTTCGGGCCCAATCAGCACGCGTGGTTTCCGGTGCGCTTCGGCCCGAACGGCCCCGAAATCGATGCGGCCCGCGCGGACGCCAGCCGCCTCCAGTTGATCACGCTGCTGCATGCGTTCCGCGCGCGGGACGGCGCGGGCTCCGCGCTGCCGGCCGTGATCGCCGGCTTCAGCCAGGGCGGCATCATGAGCGCGAGCGTCGGCCTCACGTCGCCGGCCGACGTCGTCGGGTTCGCCGTGCTGTGCGGACGCATCCTGCCGGAAATCGATCCGCTGATCGCGCCGCGCGACGCGCTTCGCCCGTTGCACGCGCTGATCGTGCATGGCCGCTTCGACGACAAGCTGCCCGTCGCATGGGCCGGCACCGCCGATGCGAAGCTCACGGCGCTCGATGTCGCACACGACACGCGGCTGTATGCGGCCGGGCACGAATTGACTCAGGAAATGGCCGCCGATTTCGGCCGATGGGTCGGCGAACGCACCGGATTGAACTGACCGCACCGGGGGCGCCTGCCCGCGAACGGACCGGCGCCCCCGGCGCGTACCGTCACGCGTTCCGCGCAGGATCCGCGACGGCGCGCACGACCGCAGGCGCCGCAACCGCCCGCTCACGCTCGGCACCGCGCTTCGCGAGCTTCCAGCCGATCACCAACGCGAGCACGACAACCGGAATCGTCGCGACGGTCCACGTACCGCCCGGGTAGTCGAACGCCATCAGCACCAGCACGCCGACGAGGAATGCGAGCGTGAGCCACGACGTGAACGGCGCGCCGGGCATCCGGAACGACACGGCCTTCAGCTCGCCGCGATCGACCGCGCGGCGGAACAGGATCTGGCTCATCACGATGAAGCCCCACGTCGTGATGATCCCGAGCGACGCCATGTTCAGCACGATCTCGAACGCCTGGGCCGGCACGATGTAGTTCAGCGGCACGCCGATCGCATTGATCGCGACCGTGATCAGGATCCCGCCGTACGGCACGCCGCGCGCATTCATCCGCGACACGAAGCGCGGCGCCGACCCGCCCATCGCGAGCGAGCGCAGCACGCGCCCGGTCGAATAGAGGCCCGAATTCAGGCTCGACAGCGCGGCGGTCAGCACCACGACGTTCATCACCGTGCCGACGTACGGCACGCCGAGCTTGCCGAAGAACGTGACAAACGGGCTTTCGTGCGCGCTGTATGCGGTCCACGGCAGCAGCAGCGTCAACAGCACGACCGAACCGACGTAGAACAGCGCGATGCGCCACATCACGCCGTTGATGGCCTTCGGCAGCACCTTGCGCGCATCGGCGGTCTCGCCCGCCGCGACGCCGACGAGCTCGATGCTCGCATACGCGAACACGACGCCCTGCACGATCAGCACGGCCGGCAGGATGCCGTGCGGAAAGATCCCGCCGTGATCCGCGACGAGGTGAAGCCCCGGCATCTGGCCGGCGACCGGATGGCCGCTCGCGAGGAACACGGCGCCGACCGCGAGGAACACCGCGAGCGTGCCCACCTTCACGAGCGAGAACCAGAACTCCATCTCGCCGAACACCTTCACGCCGATCATGTTCATCACCGACACGATCCCGAGCGCGCCGAGCGCGAACACCCACTGCGGCACGTCCGTGAACACGGCCCAGTACTTCATGTAGATCGCGACCGCGGTGATGTCGACGATGCCGGTCGTCGCCCAGTTCAGGTAGTACATCCAGCCCGCGACGAACGACGCGCGCTCGCCCATGAACTCCCGCGCATACGACACGAAGCTGCCGCTGGTCGGCCGGTGCATCACGAGCTCGCCGAGCGCGCGCATGATCAGGAACGCGAACACGCCGCAGACGAGATACACGAGCGCCAGTGCGGGCCCCGCGCTTTGCAGGCGCCCGCCCGCGCCGAGAAAGAGGCCGGTGCCGATCGCACCGCCCATCGCGATCATCTGCACGTGCCGCGGCTTCAAATGCTTCGCATAACCGGCTTCGTGCGACGCGAACATCGCGTCGGGATCGGCATGACGGGAATCCGCGCCGCCGGCCGTATCGGCCGGCCGCTCGCTGGTGTGTTTCATGTTGAGTCTCCGTGTATTGATGTGTCGCGCCCCGCTCCGGGGCGCTTTTTGAACGGCCGCGCGCGGGCCGCCGGCGGCATGCGCCGGCGCCGCGCGGCCGGTGTCAAAGCACGCGCGGCCGGATCAGTGCTTCGGGCTGCAGCGCGTCGTCCAGTTGCGCATCGGTCATCAGTTCGCGCTCCAGCACGACCTCGCGGATCGACTTGCCGGTCGCGTGCGCTTCGGCGGCCACGGCGGTCGCGCGCTTGTAGCCGATGTACGGGTTCAGCGCGGTCGCGAGCGCGACCGAGCGCTCCATCGTTTCGCGCAGCCGCTCGGGATTCGCGGTGATCCCGCTCACGCACCGCTGCTCCAGCGTCGTGCATGCGGCCGTCAGGTGGCTGAAGCTGCGGAACAGCGCGCTGGCAATCACCGGCTCGAATGCGTTGAGCTGAAGCTGTCCGGCCTCGGCGGCGAAGGTCACGGTCAGGTCGTTGCCGAACACCTCGAACGCGACCTGGTTGACGACTTCCGGGATCACCGGATTCACCTTGCCCGGCATGATCGACGAGCCGGCCTGCACGGGCGGCAGGTTGATCTCGCCGAACCCCGCGCGCGGGCCGCTCGACAGCAGCCGCAGGTCGTTGCAGATCTTCGACAGCTTGACGGCGATCCGCTTGAGCACGCCCGAGACCTGCACGAACGCGCCGCAATCCTGCGTCGCCTCGATCAGGTTCGGCGCGGTGCTCAGGTCGAGCCCGGTAATGCGCCGCAGCGCCGCCAGCGCCTTCTCCGCATACTCCGGATGCGCGGTGATCCCGGTGCCGATCGCGGTCGCGCCGAGATTGATCTCGCGGATCAGCCAGCCGGCTTCCTGCAGCCGCGCGATGTCTTCGGTCAGCATCACCGCGTACGTCGAGAATTCCTGGCCGAGCGTCATCGGCACCGCGTCCTGCAACTGCGTACGGCCGAGCTTCAGCAGGCCCGCGAACGCGTCGGCCCGCTCCGCGAACGCATCGCGCAGCCGCGCCATCGCCTCGAGCAGGTGTTCGACCGCGAAGCACGTCGCGATCCGGATCGCGGTCGGATAGACGTCGTTGGTGCTCTGCGCGAGATTGACGTGCTCGTTCGGATGCAGGTATTCGTACTGCCCGCGCGCGTGCCCCATGATTTCGAGCGCGCGGTTGCAGATCACCTCGTTCGCGTTCATGTTGGTCGACGTGCCGGCCCCGCCCTGGATGACGTCGACGACGAACTGGTCGTGCAGGCGCCCTTCGCGGATCTCGACGCACGCGGCGGCGATCGCATCGCGATACGGCTGCGGCAGCAGCCCGAGTTCGCAGTTGGCGTCGGCCGCGGCTTCCTTCACGGCCGCGAGCGCCATCACGAAGTACGGCAGCGTCGCGATACTGCGGCCGGAAATGTCGAAATTCTCTTTCGCGCGCAGCGTATGAACGCCGTAGTAGGCCGCATCCGGAATGCTTCGTTTACCTAAAAGATCCGCTTCGACGCGGAAGCCGTTTTCTGCCATCGTGCCCCTCCTGGGTGTCTCGTGCCGCTCGTCGTGCGCCGCTTCCCGACGCGACGGGTTCGCATTCTATGCCTTTGCAAAAACAAGCTCGCCTCTGTATTATCGAAAGCGGTTTTGCGTGGAATGCAACAACGAGAATCGAATGAAGAAAGGCATGAGAGAGACAGGCATCGATCACCTCGGCGCGATGCGCGCGTTCGTGAGAGTGGTCGAAACGGGAAGTTTTTCGGCGGTCGCGAAGGAGATGCACGTGTCGACGTCGACCGTCGCGCGCAAGGTGACGGCAATCGAGGAGGCGCTCGGCGTCGCGCTGCTGCACCGTTCGACGCACAGCGTGACGCTGACCGAGGCCGGCCACATCTATCTGGAGCGCGCCGTCACGCTGATCGCCGATCTCGACGACACGCTGCGCGTGGTCGCCGAGCTGAATGCGCAGCCGAGCGGCCCGCTGAAGCTCACCGCGCCGGTCGCGTTCGGCCGCCGTCACCTCGCGCCGCTGATCGCGCCGTTTCTCGCGCGCTACCCGACGATCCAGCTCGACGTGCGGCTCACCGACAACCACAACGACCTCGTGGCCGGCGGCTTCGATCTCGACATTCACGAGGGCGAGAACTACCTGGACAACCTGGTCGTCCACCGGCTGTCGCGCAACGACAGCATCCTGTGCGCAGCGCCCGGCTATCTCGATCGCTGCGGGCGCCCGTCGGCGCCGGACGACCTGAAGCACCACAACTGCCTGCGCTACGTGCACCCGGAAGGCGATCCACGCTGGGATTTCGTGCACGGCGACGTGCGGCACAGCGTGCTGCCGGCCGGCAATCTCGTCACCGACCATTCGGAGCTGCTGCTCGAAGCGACCTGCGCGGGGCTCGGCATCGCGGAGTTCGAGATCTGGCTGGTGCGCGACCTGCTCGCGAGCGGGCAACTCGAAGCCGTGCTGCCGCGCTACCGGCTGCAGAACCGGCTGACCGGCGAATTCATCTACATCGCGTATCTGGCGAACCGGCGCAGCTCGGCGAAGCTGCGCGTGCTGAAGGACTTTCTCGCGGAACATCTCGCGCAGATCGGCGAGCTGTCGGACGTCGAGCCGGCGAAGATTCGCGGCGCTCGCGCGTAGCGCGCGCGTTGGCGTTGGCGTTGGCGTTGGCGTTCGCGTTCGCGTTCGCGTTCGTGCCGATCAGCTAGCGGGCGGACGCCGATGCGCGCAGCCCGGTTCGCGGGCGGCGGCATCGGCGCGGCGGCACCGCTCAGGCAGGCTGCAGTTCGAACGGGAACGTGGCGTGCCCGATCTCGACGCCCTGCGTATTGAGCATCCTCGGCCGGTGGAAGCCGGCCAGTTGCGCGCGCTGCACGAACGTACCGATCTGCAGCCGATCGAGAATCTCGCTGACGACCATGTACAACACGTCGAGATTGCCGTCCTCGATCTTCACCGAGATGCCGAGCGCACCGTCGGCGCCGAGCCGCCGCGTGTTCTCCGAGGCACGCACGCCGATCCCGTAGCACGCATCGGCGCCGAGCTTGCCGACCACCTGCCCGTCGAACGCGTTCATCAGCACCGTGCAATAGCGCCCGTCACCGGCGACCAGTTCCGGATGCGCCGTCATCGCACGATGAATGCGCGCCAGCGCGCGAACGCGATCGCTGATCTCGCCGCCGCCCGCCTCCACCTTGTCCGCGCCGTCGGCCAGCGATGCGTAAAGTCGCGCCAGCCGATCCAGCGAGAACGCCGGCGTCGGCAGGTTGCATCCATCGATCGCCCAGTCGACTTCATCGTCGCGCAAGCCGCACGCGTCAGCCACGACATGCTTCACGCGCACCTGCATCGGATGGTCGGGCAGATGGTAATCGGCCATCGCGGCGCCGATCGCCTGCGCGCCGGCCAGCATCCCGACGTGCTTGCCCGAACAGTTGCTGCACACGCCGGTCGGCGTGTAGTCGCGCTTGATCCACGACCGGTACACCGCGTCGGACAACGGCGGATGGCCGCCGCAACGCAAATCCGATTCGTGCGCGGCGACCTTGGCGAGCATCGCCCGCGTGCGTTCGATGTGCCGGTCCTCGCTGCTGTGCGACGCACACATCAGCGCGATGTCCGCGTCGTCGAAGCCGAAGCGCTCGGGCGCGCCCGTCTCGATCACCGACAGCGCCTGGGCCGGCTTGGCCGCCGAGCGCGCCAGCGTCATCCGGAACGGATCGCCGAACCGGGCCAGCAACCTGCCGCTTGCATCCACCACCGCCACATGGGCGACGTGCGTGTTCTCGATCGCATTGCCGCGGTACGTGACGACCGCTGCGCGTTGGATGTCCATCGTGTCCTGTCTCCTCCTTGCTCGGGCCTGGTTGCCGGGGCCCGTCCAACCGGTACGGAAGTGTATCGAGTCGCCGCCGCCGCGCGCCGGCCGGGCAATGGAAAGCGGTGTTGCATGCCACGCAAAGGCAGCCTCGTTCGACCAAACCTGACCGATTCAGCACAAAACCATTCAAATTCATTTCTGTTGCGCACACCATTCCGGGACGCACGCCCCCCCGACGGCGCAGACATACGCGCGAACCTGCCGGCGTGCCGCCAGGATGATGCAGCCGCACACGTCCGCACGTTCACGCGAGGTGGTAGCGCAGCCAGAAGGTTTCGCGGCATGCGTTGTCGAACGTCAGCCGCGACGGGCTGATCGGCTGTGCATCGGGATGGCGGAGCACGTCGTAGTCGATCCAGCATTCGGCGCACAGCAGGTCGGACGGCGCGCGGTCCTGCTCGACCGAGCGGCGCACGATCGCGCCGTTGTCGAAGCGATATTCGGTTTCGTCGCGCGTGACCTCGACATCGTCATCGGTCCAGCGGTCGTGCGACGTCGCATGCGACACGATCGATACGGGCCCGGCGAGCCCGTAGATCGCGGCGACGTAGGAAATGAGCTTGTCCATGGCGAAGAGGCGAACTGGCGGATGGCCGCTTCGCGCGATGAATGCGGCGCGAAGCGGACCGAGCGGCGAGTATAGCCGCGCGCCGATGACCTTGCCGCCGGCGGGGTTTCGCTCTCGCGCTACGCTTCCAGCGCAAGCAACGCGAACGTCGCGAGCCAGTGCTCGCCCATGTAATCGCCGGCCACGTGCGCGAGCGCGCTCGCGAGATGCCGGCCGGCCGCGTCGAGCAGCTTCGCGCGCCGCGCGTCGCCTTCCCGCAGCGCGCCGGCAAGCGCACGCTGGCACCACGCGCGGCTCAGGTTCAGCCCGTCGAGGTGCGCGATCTTGCCGTCGCTGCGGTCGCTGACCGTCGCAGGCTCGAACAGCGTCGCCGGCTCGCCGTGCGCGAGATCCGGCAAGAAGCGCGCGAACCAGCCGTCGAATTCGGCCGCCGGCAGCACGCGCCGCATCAGCTCGGCCTCCATCAGCGCGGGCGACAGGAATTCGTCGCCCGACGGCTCCCACGCCTGGCACGCGACGTCGTTCAGGTGCCAGCGCTTCGCGGTGTCGACGATCAGCGCCGCGAGCCCGTCGCGCTGCGTGTCGCGCGCGAAGTCGAGCGTGAGCGCCAGCGCGAATGCGGTGTTGAAGTGCGTGCCGACGCGCAGCGGATAGGTCGCTTTCGGCAGGAAGGTCTCGAAGCGCGACACGAACAGGTCGGCGAGCGGCGCCATCGTCTTCGCCCAGCGCGCGGCCTGCGGCAGCACGCCCTTCAGCGCGAGCCGCTCGAGTTGCGCGGACAGCGCGAGCAGCCACGCCCAGCCGTACGGCCGCTCGAAGCCGCTGTTGTGCGGCAGCGCGAGATACGCGCGCTCGCCGGCGACGTTCGCGTCGGTGAAGTGCGCGTCGACGATCGCGACGATGCGCTCGGCCTCCGGCAGCGCCGGATAGCGTTCGAGCACGCGCAGCACGAGCCAGTAGCCGTGCACGCACGAGTGCCAGTCGTAGCTGCCGTAGAAGATCGGATGCAGCGCGCGCGGCCCCTGCACGTCGTGCGGGCCTTCGAGCGAATGCGTGAGCTTGTTCGGATATTCGCGGGTCAGGTGCGCGAGCGCGAGCGACGCGAATTTCGACGCGAGTTCGGGCGTGAGTCGATCGGTCATGAGGATCTCGTCCATCGAGTCAGAAGCGGAATACGAATGCGTACATCAGCAGCGTGTTCACGGCCAGCAGCAGCACGGCCGTCGGCCATTGCGCCTTGATCACGCCGTTCTTGTCCTTCAGTTCGAGCAGCGCCGCCGGCACGATGTTGAAGTTCGCGGCCATCGGCGTCATCAGCGTACCGCAGAAGCCGCTCAGCATCCCGATCGCGCCGACGATCGCCGGGTTGCCGTGGAACTGGTGGACGATCAGCGGCAGGCCGATGCCGGCCGTCATCACCGGGAAAGCGGCGAAGCCGTTGCCCATGATCATCGTGAACAGCGCCATGCCGACCGTGTAGGCCGCGACGACCGCGAACGGCGAATCGATCGGCACCCAGTCCTTCACGAGCCCCGACACCACGCCGCCGACACCGGCGACCGCGAACAGCGCGCCGAGCGCCGCGAGCATCTGCGGCAGGATCGCGGCCCAGCCGACCGCGTCCATCGTGTGGCGCGCTTCCTTCAGCGCATGCACGGGCGAATCGCGCAGCGTCGCGAGCGCGACGACGAACGCGACGATCGTGCCGAGCACGAGCGAGATCAGCGTCACGCTCTTCGGGTCGACGAACGGCACGCGCTTCAGTGCGAACGTGCCGATCAGCGTGACCACCGGAATCAGCAGCGCGGGCAGGAACAGCCGGTTGCCGAAGCGCTGCGCGAGGGTTTCGCGCCGCACGGCCGCCGCTTCGCCGGCTTCGACCGACTTGCCGCGCCCGAGCTTGCCCGAGCCGGCGATCACCGCGAGCCCGATCGCGAGGCAGCCCGTCACGAAATGCGGCAGCAGCGCGCCGAACAGGAACGTGACCGCATAGATCGCCCAGAACGCGAAATTGACGACGCGCCGCGGGTTGGTGCGGTCCGTCAGGTTGAAGCATGCAAACGCGGCGAACATCAGCCCCGCGAGCGTGTACAGCGATTCGAGGCCGATCATCGCGCGCCCTCCTGCGCCAGCAAGCCGCAGCCGCGCGCGAGCCGGCGGTCGAGCAGCGCGAGGCGCGTGCAGTGGATCAGCAGCGCGGCGATCGCGGTCGGGATCGCCCATACCGACAGGTGCAACGGCTCGACGACGATCCCGTTCTGTTCGAGAAAGCCCTTGATCAGCAGGATCGACTGGATCGCGATGAAGATGTCCTCGCCGAAGAACACGGCGATGTTGTCGACGCCCGACGCATGCGCGCGGATCTGCTGGCGCACCGACTCGGGCAGTTCGCCGTGCCGGTCGACGGCGGCGGCCTCGGCCATCGGCGCGATCAGCGGCCGCACCATCTGCGCATGGCCGCCGAGCGACGTGAGGCCGAGCGCGGCCGTCGCCTGGCGCAGCACGAAGTACAGCATCAGCACGCGGCCCGTGGTCGCCGCCTGCACGCGCGAGATCATCCGCTTCGCCTGCTCCTTGAGCCCGTTGCGCTCGAGCAGCGCGATCACCGGCAGCGTCAGCCAGATGAGGCCCATGTAGCGGTTTTCGGTGAACGCCTTGCCGAACGCGCTGACGATGTCGACGAGATTCAGCCCGCCAGCCAGCCCCGTCGCGAGCCCCGCGATCGTGACCACCAGCAGCGCATTGAAGCGCAGCGCGAAACCGATCACGACGATCGGCACCCCAATCAGCACCAGCATTGCTCCTCCTTGTGTTGGACGCGCGGCGCCTGTGCAGCGGCCGCCTGCCCGGTTTGGACCGGGCTCTGACCGCGAAATCTAACACGAGACTTTATCGATAAAAAGTCGACGATTTGCCGGTTCGGGTAAACGTTGAAGCATGCGGACACCGTGCATGGGCCATGTGTCGGCAGTGTTTCATCAGAGGAATACATCGCCGGTCGGGCGGCGCGGCCGCACGCGTTGCGGCATGCGCTTCCTCGCATTCGCGCGGCCGGCGGCCGCCGGCACGGGCCGCCGCGCGTGGCGGAGCCCCGGTGCGCAGACTAAACTGGAAAGCATCTGCAACGTACGGGAGAGCCGCCATGATTGACGTATTCCAGACCATCGGCAGCCGCGCGTTCTCCGCTCATCTGGCGAAGGACGGGATGGTCACGCTGATGGAACAGCGCCATGAAGTCGACCGCGTGACGCTCGCGACCGCCTATGCCGCGCTCGTCGAGGAGGCCGAGCAGGAATCCGACCTGCTCGACGCGACGGTCGAAGGGATGATGCGCGCGCTGATCCAGGGGTACGCGCGCAGCCATTGACGGCGCGGCCGCGCATCCGGTGCGCGGCCGGGTGCCCGGTGGCGTGCCGCTATGCGGCCGGCGTGCCGGCGCCCGCGCCGAACCAGCGGCCCGCGCGCATTTGCCCGTAGTCGGCCTGCGTGAAGATCCTCAACAGGTTCGATACGGCGCCGTTGCTGTCGCGATCGAGCTGTGTCAGGAACGCTTCGACTTCGTCGCGGCCGGCAAACAGGATCGTGCTGAAGTAGCGTTCGCGCTCGGCGTCGGACAGGTTCGTCGCGCTCAACTGGTATGGATGATGAAGCGCCGCGAACAGGAAGTAGTAGCGCTCGGCGTCGTCGCGCAGCACGCGCACCGCGTCGGGCTCGACCGGAAACTCGCGGTAGAACGACGCGTGCCCGCTCTCGATGTCGATCCGGTACAGCAACCGGCCGTCGCGTTCGATCACGACCGGCGCGTATGGGTCGCGGCTGACGAGCGTGGTGTCGGGCCCAGCCATCCGGTTCTCCTCGTTCCTGTTGTCGAAGCCGGCACGGTAACATGCGTGCTTCGGCGGCCTGCCGAGCCGAGATCGCATGGCCCCGGTATGCACGACTGCGCCGGCCCGGTTCCGTTACCGGCCGGAAATGCCGCATCGTCATAGAGGAAACTCACTGAAACGGCGCAATGCGCAAATTTTTCGATTGCCGCCGCCCGCGCCGCATGACAGCATTCGGGGCGTCGCCAACCAAAAAGAATGCCGTGCCGCCCGGCCGCAGATGCCGCCCGTCGGCGCCGAACAGGCAGCCCCTTCCATGAACCCGGCCTACCTCCAACACTACGAACCGACCGGAGAATTCCGCTTGTGAACATCGGCATCGTCAACGACCTCCCGCTTGCCGTCGAGGCGATGCGCCGCGCGATCGCGCGCCGGCCCGAGCATCGCGTGCTGTGGGTCGCGACCGACGGCGCGCAGGCCGTCGAACTGTGCGCCGCGCAGCCGCCCGACGTCGTGCTGATGGACCTGGTCATGCCGAAATTCGACGGGATCGAAGCGACGCGGCGGATCATGCGATCCGAACGACCGTGCGCGATCCTGATCGTGACGAGCTGTATCGGCGCGAACGCGTGGCGCGTGTACGAGGCGATGGGCGCCGGCGCGCTCGACGCGGTCGACACGCCGCGGCTCGGCGATGGCGCGGCCGGCGACACGACCAAATTACTGCTTGCGAAGATCGACCAGATCGGCCGCCTGCTCGATGCGCCCGGCGGCACGCGCGTTGCCGGCACGACCACCCGCGCCGGCGGCGGCCCGCTGGTCGCGATCGGCGCATCGGCCGGCGGCCCCGGCGCGCTCGCGTCGATTCTCGGCGCGCTGCCGGCCGATTTCAGCGCGCCGATCGTCATCGTGCAGCACGTCGACCGCGCATTCGCCGAAGGCATGGCGCAATGGCTCGATGGCCAGACGCCGCTCGCCGTGCGCGTCGCGCGCGAAGGCGACCGCCCGCAGCCTGGCGTCGCGCTGCTCGCCGCGACCGACGATCACCTGCGGATCACGCATGCCGGCACGCTCGAATACACGCGCGAGCCGGCCGCCACGCCGTATCGGCCGTCGGTCGACGTGTTCTTCAACAGCCTGACCGAGCACTGGCCCGGTCGCGTGATCGGCGTGCTGCTCACCGGGATGGGGCGCGACGGCGCGATCGGCCTGAAGGCGCTGCGGATGAAGGGCTACCATACGATCGCGCAGGACGAGGCGACGAGCGCCGTGTACGGCATGCCGAAGGCGGCCGCGACGCTCGGCGCGGCGCGCGCGATCCTGCCGCTCGGCCGCATCGCGGGCGAGCTGGCGGCGCTCGCGCGAATCTGATCCCGACGATGAACACGCGCAACACCCATGCCTGCCCTTGCAACAACCTGCATCGATCATGACTAGCGACCTGACTCGCCCGCCGGGCGGCCCGTACACGCCGCCCGTCGACGTGCCGGCAATGGTGTTGCTGGTCGACGACCAGACGATCGTCGCAGAAGCCGTGCGACGCGCGCTCGTCGACGAGGAAGGCATCGACTTCCACTACTGCCCGCGCTCGGACGACGCGATGGCCACCGCGATCGAGACGCGGCCGACCGTGATCCTGCAGGACCTCGTGATGCCCGGCACCGACGGGCTGAGCCTCGTGAAGACGTACCGCGCGAATCCGGCGACGCGCGACGTGCCGATCATCGTGCTGTCGACGCAGGAAGAGCCCGTGATCAAGAGCGCCGCGTTCGCGGCCGGCGCGAACGACTACCTCGTGAAGCTGCCCGATCGCATCGAGCTCGTCGCGCGCATCCGCTACCACTCGCGCTCGTACCTGAACCTGCTGCAGCGCGACGAGGCCTATCGCGCGCTGCGGCAATCGCAGCAGCAGCTGCTCGAGGCCAATCTCGAACTGCGGCGTCTCACGCACTCGGACGGGCTGACCGGGCTGTCCAACCGCCGCTATCTCGACGAATACCTGGCCGCCGAATGGCGGCGCGGCACGCGCGAGCGCAGCGAGCTGTCGCTGCTGATGATCGACGTCGACAATTTCAAGCTGTACAACGACACGTACGGGCACGTGTCGGGCGACAGCGTGCTCAAGCAGATCGCGTCGACCATCGAGCGCTGTCTCGGGCAGTCGGGCGATCTCGCCGCGCGCTTCGGCGGCGAGGAATTCGCGGTCGTGATGCCGGCCACGTCGCCGGGCGCCGCGCGGCTGCTCGGCGAGAAGATCCGTCTCGCGGTCGAGGCGCTGCGGCTGCGGCACGCGCATTCGTCGACGGGCAACACCGTGACGATCAGCATCGGCGGCGCGAGCATCGTGCCGGCGCCCGGCCTGCCGACGACCGTGCTGATCGAGGCCGCCGACCGCGCGCTGTACCGTGCGAAGCACGAAGGCAAGAACCGCGTCGAGATCGATGTGTCGGCACCGCCGCCAGGCGCCGGCGGTTTCGGCGCGCCGCGCGACGACTGAGCCCGCACCGCGCAATCCGCGCTCACGCGGCGCCGAGCCGGCGCGCGTAGTCGTTCGCTTCCAGCGGCCGGCTGAACAGGTAGCCCTGCTGCATGTCGCAGCCGATCTGCTGCAGGAACCACGATTGCGCCTGCGTCTCGACGCCTTCGGCTGTGACCTTCATCCCGAGCGAATGCGCCATCGCGACCACCGCCTGCGTGATCGCGACCGAATCGTGATGATCGGGCACGCCCGATACGAACGAGCGGTCGACCTTCAGGTTGTGCAGCGGAAAGCGCTTCAGGTACGCGAGCGACGAATAACCTGTGCCGAAATCGTCGACCGAGATCCGCACGTTCATGTCCGTGAGCGCTTCGAGCATCGGCAGCACGGTGTCCGTGTCGTTCATCAGCAGTCCTTCCGTGATCTCGAGCTCGAGCGCGGACGGATCGAGCCGCGTTTGCGCGAGACAGCGGCCGACCGATTCGACGAGCCCTTCGTGGAACTGCCGCGGCGACAGGTTCACGGCCAGCATCAGGTCCGGCGCGATCGTGCGCCGCCATTCGGCCATCTGCCGGCACGCGGTTTCGAGCACCCACTGGCCGATCGCGACGATCAGCCCCGTATCTTCGGCGACCGGAATGAATTCCGCGGGCGACATCGGCCCGAGTTCGGGGCTGGTCCAGCGCAGCAGCGCCTCGGCGCCGACCGTGCGGCCGCTGCGCGCATCGACGACGGGCTGATACGCGAGCCGCAGCATGTCCGACGCGAGCGCGCGCCGCAGCGACTGCTCGACCGCGAAGCGGCGCTGCAGCCGCAGGTTGAGCTGCGCAGTGAAGAACGTGAAGTGGTTGCGGCCGCGCTGCTTCGCGTCGTACATCGCCGAATCGGCGTTGCGCATCAGCGTGACGGCGTCGTCGCCATCGCGCGGTGCAACGCTGATCCCGATCGACACGCCGAGCCAGTACTCGTTGTTCGCGATCTCGAACGGCTTCGCGATCGCGTCGATCACCTCGCGTGCGAGCACCGCGAGACAGTCGGGATCGTCGCAGTCCTCGACGAGGATCACGAACTCGTCGCCGCCGACGCGCGTGAGCGCATGCCGCCCGCCCGCGCAGGCTTCGAGCCGCGCCGCGACGCTGCGCAGCAGCGCGTCGCCGGCGTCGTGGCCGGCCGTGTCGTTGACCTTCTTGAAACCGACGAGATCGATGAACAGGATCGCGACGCGCGCGGGCCCGGCCGCCGCATCGTGCCGGCCGAACAACTCGCGCATCCGGTCGCCGAGCCAGCGGCGGTTGTAGAGGCCCGTCAGCGCATCGCGCGTCGCCAGGTAGCGCAACTGCTGCTGCGCTTCGCGCACCGGGCCGATGTCGTTGAACGACACCAGCACCGAGTCGGCCTGCGTCTCGCCCGGCTTCACGATCGGCACCGCGTTGCCGCGCACCCAGATGATGTCGCCGTCCGCCAGGCCGAAGCCGACCGTGTAGCCGAGCTGCGGCGTGGCCGTCACGAGCGCGATCCGGCTCGGCCAGTCGTCCGGCGCGATCGGCGTGCCGTCCTCGTGCAGCTTGCGCAGGATCACCGTCGACAGCCGGCGGCCGACGAGGTCGCCCCTCACGCGCATCATCCGGTTCGCGCTCGGGTTGCTCGCGACCACGACGCCGTCGCGCGACACGACGAGGATTCCTTCGTTCAGGCTGTTGACGACGAGCCGGTGATGTTCCTCGCTGCGCGCGAGCTGCCGCACCATCCGGTCCTGGTGAACCGCGAGGCCGACGCTGTTGCCGATATCGCGCAACAGTGCGGTTTCCTCGTCGCTCGGCCTGCGCGGCGCGCGGTGATAGACGGCGAACGCGCCGAGCACCGTGCCTGCCTCGTCGAGGAACGGCACCGACCAGCACGCGCGCAGGCCCAGCGGCAACGCGACGGAACGGTAGTCGGCCCACAGCGGATCGGTTTCGATGTCCTCGACGGCGACCATCCGGCGCTCGTACATCGCCGTGCCGCATGAGCCCGCCGCCGGTCCGATCGACGCGCCGTCGATCGCGGCGCTGTACTGCGCGGGCAACGACGGCGCCGCGCCGACACGCACGTGCACGCCGTCCGTATCGAGCAGCAGGATCGTGCACGATGCGCCGTCGCCGAGCAAAGTCTCGGCACGCCGGCAAACTTCGATCAACAGTTCCGGCAGCGGTGTGTTGCGCGTGATCAGCCTCAGCACGCTCTGCTCCGACGCGAGCACTTCCGCGGCGAGCCCGAGGCTGTAACGAGAACTTTGCGGTTCGGTATTCAAGTTGAATCCTGCCGTCAGTCCGATCGGGTCTGATGCGCCCGATTCGTTTTCGATCCTTCGTGCCGTTTTCGCTCCGGGTTTACGCGGATGCCCGGTGCGCCCCGTTGCGCGCCGAGCCAGAACGCGCCGAAATGTATTTAACACCAATCCGTGACACCCCGCGCGTCCGCGCGCATCAGGGCTTACGCGCGGTTGATGCGACCCGTCAATCCTTCCGGATGTGTTCGGCCAGGAAGTCGATCAGCAGACGCACGCGCGGCAGCAGCCCGCGCCGCGACGGAAACACCGCGTGCATCACGCCGCCCTTCGGCGCCCACCCGGGCAGCACGTCGACCAGCGTGCCGTTGCGCAGGTCGTCCTCGACGACCATGCACGGCAACTGCACGATGCCGACGCCGTGAATCGCCGCGTCGCGCAGCGCATGCATGTCGTCGGTGATGAAGCGCGGATGATGGCGCAACTGCGCGTGCTCGCCGTTCGGCCCGACCAGTTGCCACACGTGATGCCGCGCCGGCCCCCAGTCGAGGCTCGGCGCGCCGGCCAGCTCGGCCGGGTCCGACGGCGCGTCGCGCCCGTTCAACCATTGCGGCGCGGCTACCAGCCGTTGCGGGCTGTCGCCGAGGATGCGCATCACGAGATCGCTGTCCTCCAGCGGCGGAAAGCGCACGCGCAGCGCAAGGTCGAACCCTTCGCTCAGTAGGTCGACGCGGCGGTTGGTCGCCTCGAGATGCACCTGCACCTGCGGATGGAGCACCATGAAGCGCGCGACCAGTTCGCTCACGCGATATTCGAGCAGCGCGGTCGGGCAGCTCACGCGGACGATGCCGCGCGGCTCCGCGTGCCGGCGCTCGATCACCTCGCGCGCGGCGTCGGCCTCGACCAGCACGGCGAGGCAGCGCTCGTAGAATTCGCGCCCGGTTTCCGTCACCGTGAAATGACGCGTCGTGCGCTGCAGCAGCCGCACGTCGTACTTCGCCTCCAGCGCCGCGATACGCCGGCTCAGCGTCGATTTCGGGACATCCAGCGCGCGCCCGGCCTGCGTGAACCCGCCATGCTCGACCACCTTCACGAAATAGTAGAGGTCGTTCAGGTCATCCATGATTGTTCCACTCATAGAACACTGACGGCATTTTAAGGGACTGGAACGCAGGTTGTTGCATGAATAGCATCCTGTTTCGACTTGGATCGATGTTGTCGCGGCGGCCGGGATTTTTTCCGGTCGACTCCGTCGGCTACCCGACCGATTCACCAAGCTCGAAGCTCCCCCTCACTTCCTGCACTGTCTCTGGAGGCAACCATGGCAAGCGAACCGATTCGCGCCCCCGCGAACGACCACCTGCTCACCCCGCAGAATGCGGCGTTCATCGTCATCGACTACCAGCCGGTCCAGGTGAACTCCATCGCGTCGATGGATCGCCAGCTGCTGATCAACAACATCGTCGGCGCGTCGAAGGCGGCCGTCGCGTACGACCTGCCGATCGTCCATTCGACCGTCAACGTGAAGACGGGCCTGAACAAGCCGCCGATCCCCCCACTGCGCGCGGCGCTCGAAGGCTATCCGACCTACGACCGCACGAGCATCAATTCGTGGGAAGACGTCGAGTTCCGCAAGGCCGTCGAGGCGACCGGCCGCAAGAAGCTGATCATGACCGCGCTGTGGACCGAAGCGTGCCTGACGTTCCCGGCGCTCGACGCGCTGAAGGCCGGCTACGAGGTGTACGTGGTCGTCGACGCGGTCGGCGGCACGTCGGTCGCCGCGCACGAAGCCGCGCTGCGCCGCATCGAGCAGGCCGGCGGCCGGATGATCAGCGTCGCGCAACTGTTCTGCGAGCTGCAGCGCGACTGGGCGCGCAGCGCCACCGTGCCGGCGTTCGTGAACCTGTTCATCGAAACCGGCGGCACGGCCGGCATCCAGTTCTCGTACGACAGGAGCTGACCGGCCCGGCGCGCGCGGCCGCCGGTGTTTTCCGGCCGGCGGTCGCGCCCTTGCCCCGCCCTTGCCGTTTCCCCCCGTTCCGGCGGCACCAGGAAGACATCGCGGCCCCGCCAAGCCGCGTTTTCGTATCCGTGATTCAATGTCGATCGAACCGGCGTCGCGCATTCCGGCGGCACGGCGATGTGTGTCCTCATCGAACGACCTTCACTGGATCACCATGACGAACCCTGCCGAAATCAAGGCGCTCGTTTTCGATGTCTTCGGAACGATCGTCGACTGGAGAAGCGGCGTCGCACGCGGCGCCGCGACCTTTCTGGAACGCCACGCGCCGGCGCTCGATCCGTTCGCATTCGCCGATGCGTGGCGCGCCGAATATTCGCCGTCGATGGAAGAAATCCGCAGCGGGCGCCGCCGCTACGTGCGGCTCGACGTGCTGCATCGCGAGAACCTCGTGCGCACGCTCGACCGCTACGGGATCGTCGACGTGCCCGACGCGGACATCGATGCGCTCAACCTCGCGTGGCACAGCCTCGACCCGTGGCCCGACGCCGTCGCCGCGCTGCACCGGCTGAAGCGGCGCTTCATCATCGCACCGCTGTCGAACGGCAACATCCGGCTGATGGTCGACGTCGCGAAACGCGCGGGGCTGCCGTGGGACGCGATCCTCGGCGCGGAAGTCGTCCGCGCGTACAAGCCGTCGCCGCAGGTGTACAGCGACACGGTCGAGATTCTCGGCGTCGCGCCGGCCGAGCTGTGCCTGGTCGCGGCGCACAACGGCGATCTCGCCGCCGCGCGCCGGCTCGGGCTGTCGACCGCGTTCGTGCTGCGCCCGACCGAACACGGTCCCGGCCAGACGACCGACCTGGAAGCCGACGATGCGTGGGACTTCGATGTCAGGGACCTGAACGAACTCGCGGATCGGCTCGGCTGCCCGGGTTGAATGCCGGCTGCGCGGTTCGCCCCTTCGCCGCGAGCGCAGCGCGAATCGCCACCGCTTCCGTCACCCGCTATGCCGGCTCGCCGACGAATTTCAACGTCCCCGACTCCCCCATCAGCAATTCCCGGTTCGCATCCGCCGCCGCGCGCAGGTAATCCCACAGCGCGGTCACGCGCCGCAGCTTGCGCAGATCCTCGCGGCAGGTCAGCCAGAAGCACCGCGTGACGACCACGTCGTCCGGCAGCACCGGCACCAGCGCCGGCTGCGTGGCCGCCATGAAGCACGGCAGGATCGCGAGCCCGCCGCCCTGCAGCGCCGCGAAATATTGCGCGATCACGCTCGTCGTGCGCAGCCCGGCCGTCGCGCCCGGCACCGCGCGGTCCAGGTACAGCAGCTCGTTGCTGAACGCGAGATCGTCGACATAGCTGATGAACGCGTGCCGCGCGAGATCGTCCGTGCACGCGATCGGCGCATGGTTCGCGAGATAGTCGCGCGTTGCATAGAGCCGCAACTGGTAGTCGCACAGCTTCGTGACCACGTAAGGCCCGCGCTCGGGCCGCTCGAGCGTGATCGCCAGGTCGGCCTCGCGCTTCGGCAGGTTGACGAAGTGCGGGACCGGCAGCAGGTCGACCGTCACGTGCGGATGCGCGGTGCGAAACTGCGCGAGCTGCGGCGCCAGGAAAAAGCAGCCGAACCCTTCGGTCGACCCGATCCGCACGTGGCCCGACAGCGCCTCGCCGGTGTTCGCGATCTGGTCGCATGCGGACTGCACGGTCGTCTCCATCGCGTCCGCATACGCGACGAGCCGCTGCCCTTCGGCCGTCAGCGTGAAGCCGCCGGAGCGCGACTTGTCGAACAGCAGCGTGCCCATCGCGGACTCGAGCGCGCGAACGCGACGCGCGACGGTCGTGTAGTCGACCCCGAGCCGCTTCGCGGCGCCGCTCGCGCGCTGCGTGCGCGCGACTTCGAGGAAGAAACGCAGGTCGTCCCAGTTCAGGTTGCCGGAAACCGGCTCGGTGGCATGTCGCATCGACGAGGGAAAAGGGGTTGGAGTCTCCGGGCCGGCCGTCGATATGCATAAATGCACATCCAACCGGTTTCTTTATCGGTACATCATGAATCTGCGCATAACTATACTCGACCGTGACCTGCGGACCATGAGCCGCGGCACCCACCACGGAGACACCATGCAGACCCGATCCACCCTCGATGAGCATGCGACAGTCGCGACGCCGGCCCCCGCCCGCACCGCGAAGCACTACCTGCTGGCCGGCTGGGCCAGCATGGCCGGCACGACGATCGAGTGGTACGACTTCTTCCTCTACGGCACGGCCGCCGCGCTCGTGTTCAACCGCATCTTCTTCCCGTCGCTGGACCCCGTCGTCGGCACGCTCGCCGCGTTCGGCACGTTCGCGGTCGGCTTTATCGGGCGGCCGATGGGCGGCATCGTGTTCGGCCACTTCGGCGACCGGATCGGCCGCAAGTCGATGCTGATGATCACGCTGCTGCTGATGGGCGTGCCGAGCATGATCATCGGGCTGATCCCGTCATACGACAGCATCGGCTACTGGGCGGCCGCGCTGCTGATCGCGATGCGTTTCCTGCAGGGGATGGCCGTCGGTGGCGAATGGGGCGGCGCGGTGCTGATGGCCGTCGAGCATGCGCCGAAGGGCCGCAAGGGGCTGTTCGGCAGCCTGCCGCAGACGGGTGTCGGGCTCGGCCTGATCCTGTCGTCGCTCGCGATGGCCGCGGTGGCCGCACTGCCGGAAGCGGACATGCTGTCGTGGGGCTGGCGCGTGCCGTTCCTCGCGAGCATCGCGCTCGTCGGCCTCGGCTGGTTCATCCGAGCGAAGGTGCCCGAGTCGCCCGACTTCGAGAAGATGCGGCGCCAGGGCAAGGCCGAGAAGTCGCCGGTGACGGCCGCGCTGCGCCGCCATCCGCGCGAAGTGCTGACGATCGTCGGCGCGCGCGCCGCCGAGAACACGTGGTTCTACATGGTCGTCACGTTCGCGCTCGCCTACGCGACGCAGCAGCTTCATCTGCCGAAGGCCGAGATGCTGCACGCGATCACGGCCGGCGCCGTGCTGTCGCTGGTCACGATGCCGCTGTGCGGCCACCTGAGCGATCGCATCGGCCAGCGCCGGATGTTCGCGATCGGCCTCGTGCTGATGTGCGCGTTCGCCGCACCGTTCTTCATGATGCTCGGCACGCAGCAGACGTCGTACGCATGGTGGGCGATCGTGCTCGGCCTCGGCGTCGTGTTCCCGATCCTCTATGCGCCGGAATCGCTGCTGTTCGCGCAGCAGTTCCCCGCGGAAATCCGCTACAGCGGCATCTCGCTGTCGGTGCAGCTCGCCGGCGTGATCGGCGGCGGCTTCGCGCCGATGATCGCGACGTCGCTGCTGAAGGCCGGCGGCGGCCAGCCGCATTACGTGATCGCATACCTCGTCGGCTTCGGCGTGTTCGCGCTCGTGTGTACCGCACTGATGCGGCCGCCGCGCGCCTGAGCACGCCGGCCGGTATCCGTCCGAACCCGGTTCGCCCTGCTGTCCGCCGCGCCTGCACGTGCGGCGGATACAGGCTGCCTTTTCATTGCAACACCGCTTCCCTCTCGGAGAGTTCCATGAACGCCGCAGTTCCCCAGACCACCCTCGCCCTGCCTACCGCCAAGCTGCTGATCGACGGCGCGTTCGTCGAATCGCAAAGCGCCGAATGGGGCGACATCGTCAACCCCGCGACGCAGGAAACGATCGGCCGCGTACCGTATGCGACGCTCGACGAGGTCGACGCCGCGATCGCGTCCGCGCAGCGCGCATTCCAGACGTGGAAAACGACGCCGATCGGCGCACGGCTGCGCATCATGCTGAAGTTCCAGGATCTCGTGCGCCGCAATCTCGAACGGATCGCGCACACGCTGACGGCCGAGCAAGGCAAGACGCTGCCCGACGCGCAGGGCGACATCTTCCGCGGCCTCGAAGTGGTCGAACACGCCTGCTCGATCGGCACGCTGCAGCAAGGCGAATTCGCGGAGAACGTCGCGGGCGGCGTCGATACCTACACGCTGCGCCAGCCGATCGGCGTGTGCGCGGGCATCACGCCGTTCAACTTCCCCGGGATGATCCCGCTGTGGATGTTCCCGATGGCGATCGTGTGCGGCAACACCTTCGTGCTGAAGCCGTCGGAGCAGGACCCGCTGTCGACGATGCAGCTCGTCGAACTCGCGATCGAGGCCGGCGTACCCAAAGGTGTACTGAACGTCGTGCACGGCGGCAAGACGGCGGTCGACCGCCTGTGCACGCATCCGGACATCAAGGCGATCTCGTTCGTCGGCTCGACGCGCGTCGGCACGCACGTGTACAACCTCGGCAGCCAGCACGGCAAGCGCGTGCAGTCGATGATGGGCGCGAAGAACCACGCGGTGGTGCTGCCCGATGCCCACCGCGAGCAGACGATCAACGCGCTCGTCGGCGCGGGTTTCGGCGCGGCCGGCCAGCGCTGCATGGCGACGTCGGTCGTCGTGCTCGTCGGCCAGGCGCGCGACTGGCTGCCCGAGCTCGTCGAGAAGGCGAAGCGCTTGAAGGTGAATGCGGGCGCGGAAGCCGGCACCGACGTCGGCCCGGTCGTGTCGAAGGCCGCGAAGGAACGCATCCTGTCGCTGATCGACGAAGGCGTGAAGGCCGGCGCGAAGCTCGAACTCGACGGCCGCAACGTGAAGGTGCCCGGCTACGAGCGCGGCAACTTCGTCGGCCCGACGATCTTCTCGGGCGTGACGACCGACATGTCGATCTACACGGAAGAAATCTTCGGGCCGGTCGTGGTCGTGCTCGAAGCCGACACGCTCGACGAAGCGATCGCGCTCGTCAACCGCAACCCGATGGGCAACGGCGTCGGGCTGTTCACGCAGAGCGGCGCGGCCGCGCGCAAGTTCCAGAGCGAGATCGACATCGGCCAGGTCGGCATCAACATCCCGATTCCGGTGCCGGTACCCTACTTCAGCTTCACGGGCTCGCGCGGCTCGAAGCTCGGCGATCTCGGCCCGTACGGCAAGCAGGTCGTGCAGTTCTACACGCAGACGAAGACGGTCACCGCGCGCTGGTTCGACGACGATGCGACGGCCGGCGGCGTGAACACGACGATCGCGCTGCGCTGATAGATATGCATGCGGCCGGACCAAGCGTCGAAACGTCAGGTCTGGGCGCCCGCGAAGCATGGGACCGGACCAAGCGCTGAAGCGCCAAGTCCGGTCGACCGCGAAGCATGGGACCGGACTAAGCGCTGAAGCGCCAAGTCCGGTCGACCGCGAAGCATGGGACCGGACTAAGCGCTGAAGCGCCAAGTCCGGTCGACACACAGGAGACTGCACATGGAAATCGCATTCATCGGGCTCGGCAACATGGGCGGCCCCATGGCCGCCAACCTGCTCAAGGCCGGCCACGCGCTGACGGTGTTCGACCTCGACGCGAACGCGGTGAACGCCGCGGTGCGCGCGGGCGCAACGGCGGCCGGCTCGCCGCGCGACGCGGCCGCGCGCGGGGCGGTCGTGATCACGATGCTGCCGGCCGCGCACCACGTACGCGCCGTCTACCTCGGCGACGACGGCGTGCTGGCCGGCGCACGCGCAGGCGCAACGCTGATCGACTGCAGCACGATCGACCCCGGTACCGTGCGCGCGGTAGCGGAAGCCGCCGCGCAGCGCGACTTCCCGCTCGCCGACGCGCCCGTGTCGGGCGGCACCGGCGGCGCGCAGGCCGGCACGCTGACCTTCATGGTCGGCGCGGACGCCGCGCTGTTCGAGCGGATCCGCCCCGTGCTGCTCGACATGGGCAGGAACGTCGTGCATTGCGGCGGCACAGGCACCGGGCAGATCGCAAAGATCTGCAACAACCTGCTGCTCGGGATCTCGATGATGGGCGTATCGGAAGCGATGGCGCTCGGCGCTGCGCTCGGCATCGAGCCGGCCGTGCTGGCCGGCATCATCAACACGTCGACCGGCCGCTGCTGGAGCTCGGACACGTACAACCCGTATCCGGGCGTGAACGACGCGGCGCCGGCCGCGCGCGGTTATGCGGGCGGTTTCGCGGCGAACCTGATGCTGAAGGATCTCGGGCTCGCGACCGAAGCCGCACGAAGCGCGCACCAGCCGGTGTGGATGGGCGCGGTCGCGCAGCAGCTCTATCAGTCGATGAGCCAGCAGGGGCTCGGCACGCTCGACTTTTCCGCGTGCGTGAAGCTGTACGAGGCACAGCCGGCATAGCCTGCGCAAGTTACGTCGGACGTGCGCCGACCCGCGATGCGCTTGCGCGTATCGCGGGTCGGATTGCATGCGGGGAAGGAAAACGCAGGTGCCGCTTCGGGCGGCAGTCGCACGGCAATGCCGCGAGCCGTTCAACCGCGCGGGTTCGACGCCGTCTCGAAGGTCGGATGGCACTCGAACGCGAGTTCGGAGCGTGCGTCGACGCGGCGGCCGCCGGTCAGCGACTCCTGCTTCATGCTCGCGCGCATCCCGCGCTGCGTGCAGTAGTTGGTGGCTTCGTTGACGGCCTTCTCATGGGCATCGGCCCACGTCGTCGACACGCCGACCGTGCGCGTCGTCACGGTGAATACGTTCGGGTTCGACGTCGCGGTCACGTCGGAAGCGGTTGAACACGCGGCGAGCAAGCATGCGGCAGCCGCGACGGTCAACCATCGCAGGGTTCGAAAAGAAACTGACATGGACATGAGGGCAGGCACACGTCGGCCCGACGTGCATTGAACAACATAGGCGACAGTATGCCTGCCCGATCGCCGGAGATCATGCCCTTTTCAGTGAACACATTGTTTCGAATGGTTAAACGATGGCCGATGCAGGCAAGATTTACAGCCCGGCGCCGCGCCCGTTTTCATCGCGCAAGTAGTTTTGCCCGGTCGTCGCGCCATTTCGTGCCCTCACGCCCGTGCGCCGGTCAATGCACGCGCTCCTGCCTGATCCTCGCCGATGCTTCGGCCAGGTTGCGCCACGCCGGCTGCCCCGGCGCATAGCGCGCGCGAATGTACGCGGCGAGTTCGGCCATCTGCCGATCGTCGAACGCGTCGCCGAAGCCCGGCATGTAACCAAGCCGGTCGGTGGCCGGCTGGTCGATCCCGTGATGCAGCACGCGCAGCAGGTTGTCCGGCGCCGCCTGGCTGACGCTCGTGTTGAGCCCCATCAGCGGGCGCACGCCGAAATGCCCGACGCCGCCCGATTCCGCGTGACAGACCGCGCACGCCGCGTCGAACGCGCGGCGACCGTTCTCGAGGCCGAGCGTCGCGACGGTTTCCGCACCGCGTGCCTGACGGCTGGCCGCGTCTGCGGCCACCGCGGCGTCGACGGGTGGCGACAGCGACGCAAGGTAGTGCGCGATCGCCCGTACGTCCGGCTCGGGCAGCGACGCAAGCCCCGCGACGACGGGCGCCATCGGCCCGGCCGCGACGCCGTGCTGCGCGGAGAAGCCCGTGCGCAGGTAGTCGAACAGCGCGCCTTCGGTCCACGGCACCGGTGCGGCCGGCGACGCGACGAGCGGCGGCGCGACCCATCCTTCCGCTTCGCCGCCCGACAGGTACGCGAAGCCGCCCTTCTCCGCGCCCAGCGCATTGCGCGGCGTGTGGCACGCGCCGCAGTGCCCGGCGCCGTCGACCAGATACTTTCCGCGATTCCACATCGCGGAGCGTGCCGGGTCCGGCGCAAATGGCCGCGCGTCGTGAAACAGCCAGTTCCAGCCGGCGACGAGGCGCCGCTGATCGAGCGGGAACGGCAGCTTCGTCTTCGGCGGCATGTGCTTCACCGGCGGCTGCGACATCAGGTACGCATAGAGCGCGAGCAGGTCCGGCTCGCTCAGCTTCGCGAACGCCGTGTACGGGAACGCCGGGTACAGGTGCGTACCGTCGCGCGAGATGCCTTCGCGCATCGCGCGCGCGAACGCCGGATACGACCATGTGCCGATGCCGGTTTCCGGATCGGGCGTGAGGTTCGTCGTGTAGATCGTGCCGAACGGCGTATCGAGCGCGAGCCCGCCCGCGTTGGTCGCGCCGCCGGGCGCGGTGTGGCATACCGCGCAATCGCCGGCGATCGCGACCTGGCGGCCGCGTTCGAGCATCGCCGCGCTCCACATCGCGCCGTCCGCGCCGTCCGCGCCGCCGGGCGCGACAGGCGCGATCGGCGCGGGCCCCGGCAGGATCGCGCACGCGAGCCCGATCAGCCCGCCGACCATGCCGCCCGCGCCGCCGCCGGCCAGCCAGCGGCGCCAGCGCGAAACGCGGCGCGGCCCGACATGCGGCCCATCGCCGGAATCGACCGGTGCCGGTTGCGCGAGGGCCGCGCGAATGCGCTCGGCATCGAACGGCGGTGCGCGAAAACGCACGCCCGTCGCGTCGTACAGCGCGTTGGCGATCGCCGCCGCGGCCGGTGCCGCCGCCTGCTCGATCCGGCGTGCATCGTACGCGGACAACTCGCCGTGCGCGCGATGCGCAGCGTCGTCGAACGCAACCAGTTCATGCGCGATCGCGTCCGGCTGCGCACCGGCATCGCTCTCGTCGTGCGCGGGCCGCGCCGACAACCGCGCGCCCATCACGCGCGAAATCGCCGCCTCGATCTGCCATGCGGGCAAACCGGCCATCGATGCGTCGCCCGGTTTGCCCGCACCTTGTCCGGCCACGACGCGCCGCACCGCGACGTCGCCGGTCGCGCGGTCGACATCGAGATCGACGACCCATGCGGACCAGCGTGTGTCGCCGTCACGGGCGGCATCTGCTGCCGGCGGTTCATCGCCGGACGGTGCCGCAAGCGCGCCGGCGCCATCGAATGCGAAGCCGCGACCGCTGACGCGCGAACGCGCGTTCGCGTCGGCCGCGACCGGCGCGCCCCATGCGGCGCGTTCGCTGACCATCCGGATAATCTCGCGCGGCCCCGCATCCCGCGCTGCATCGAGATGCTGCAGGCGCAACGCGACCGGGTCGCGCCGCAACGCGCCCGCGAGTTCGTCGACGAAGGATTCACGGGCGAACACGTGCGCATGGCCGGGAATTGCATGACCGACGTCGGCCAGTTCGATCGACGTCTGCGCGTGCCGGTAGACGAACGGCGATGCGGGGCCGGATTCCTTACCCTCGATCGTCGAACCGCGAAGATCGTCCGTTATCGCGCTAGCTGCCTGCGCGCGATAGCGCCAGCTCGTCATCCGCCCGTCGGGTGCGGTCCGGGTTTCGATATCGAGCGATGCGTGCGTGCGCGTATCGCCGACCGGCCATTCGTAGCGTGCGTGATGCGTATTCGATACGTCGGCGGTGCCTTCGTCGCGCGGCTCGTGCGTCGTCACGCGCCCCTGCTCGACCGGCGGGCTCAGGTCATGCTTCATCGCCGTCCCGCAGATAGCGTGCGGCACGATGCACGGCCCGGATGATCTCCAGGTGCGTGCCGCAGCGGCACAGGTTGAAACGCAGCGCATCGCGGATCGCCGCATCGTCCGGCGCGGGGTTGCGGTCGAGCAGCGCCTTCGTGCTCATGATCATCCCGTTCAGGCAATAACCGCATTGCGCGGCCTGCTCGTCGATGAACGCGCGCTGGATCGGATGCGGTGCGTCGTGCGACCCGAGCCCTTCCAGCGTCGTGACGTCGCGCCCGCTCGCGGCGGCGGCCGGCACCACGCACGAACGCGTCGCCTGCCCGTCGACGAGCACCGTGCACGCGCCGCACTGCCCGAGCCCGCAGCCGTATTTCGGGCCGTTGAGCGCGCAGTCGTTGCGCAGGACCAGCAGCAGCGGCGCGTCGGGCGCGGCCTCGTCGAAGGTGTGCGGCGTGCCGTTCACGCGAAACGCCAGCGGCCGCGACGGAGAAGCGGGATGGGACATGAATGGATCCGGAATGCGGCGTGCAGGCCGAGGGCCGGCGCGCGCCCGACGACATATAACACGCCGAAAAACACGGGTTCCGGCACATCGATCCCCGCGACAGCGAGCGAAGCGCCGGCCGGCGCGGGAATCGCGTGCGCGTCAGGCCGCGGCCGCCACGTTGTTGCGCGACGGCGAGACGAGCGGCACGTCGAACACGTCGTAGCCGAACACCCAAGACGGATCCTCGTTCGTGCGCAGCCACGTGTTGTTGTGCGACACGAGCTGCACCTTCGACGCGCGCGCCGCGCGATTCGCCTCGTACAGCGCAAACGCGCCCGCGTAGTCGCTCGCACCGACCTCGTCGAGACAGCGCGCGAGCATCGCCGCATCCTCGATCGCCATCGCCGCGCCCTGCGCCATGTGCGGCTTCATCGGATGGCATGCGTCGCCGAGCAGCACGAGCCGGCCGCGGCTCCACAGCGGCAGCGGATCTCGTTCGAGCAGCGGCCACTTGGTGATCGACGGCGACACGTCGATCAGGTGCTGGATGTCGGCGTGGAAACCCGCGAACGCGTCGCGCATCTCGTCGCGGCTGCTGTCGACCATCGACACGCCTTCGGGCCATTCGGCCTGCGGCACGCCGGTCACGTAGTAATACTCGTCGCGCTTCTCGGTCACGTAGTAGACCATCATGTGGCGATCCTCCGACCACCACTTCACGCACATGTCGTACGGCTTGTTGCCGAGCAGCGATGCCGGAAACACCGCGCGGTGCGCGACATAACCCGTATAGCGCGGCGGCTCCGCACCGAGCAGGTGCTCGCGGATCCGCGAATTCACGCCGTCCGCGCCGATCACGATGTCGGCCGTCTCGACGCTGCCGTCGGAGAACGTCAGGCGCACCGCGTCGCCGGTGTCCTCCACCGCCGCGAGCCGCTTGCCGAAGCGGATCGTGCCGGGCGTCACCGCCTGCGTCATCAATGCGTGGAAATCGCCGCGATGCACGGTCAGGTAGCTCGCGCCGTAGGTCTTGCGCGCGTAGTCGCCGAGCGGGATCTGCGCGAGCACGTCGGCCGTCTGCCAGTCGCGGCTGTACCAGAAATCCGGATGCGAACCCATCGTGTTCAGCGCGTCCTCGCAGCCGATGCGCCGCATGATCTTCATCACGTTCGGGCCGAGGTGGATGCCCGCGCCGAGGCGCGAGAACGCCGGCGCCTGCTCGTACAGCGCGACGTCGTAGCCGCCGCGCTGAAGCAGCGCCGCGGCGGCCGTGCCGCCGAGACCGGCGCCGATGATTGCGATACGGGGTGTGCTCATGCGGATCTCCTGATCGTGAGCCCGTCGCCTGACGCGGCGCTAGAACGGGCGGATTGAATGGCGTTTATTTAGCGTACACACTCAATTTATTCAGGACAAGCGGATTGTTGATCGCTGCAATCTCATTCGGGAAAACACCGATAAATACTCGTATATCCACGTACTCAAACGCTCAACACGCGCCGAGCATCATTTTGATACATTGCCATTTTCAAATGTACACACTAGACTTTGCTCGAAATCCGGCGATCCCGCGCCAGCGTGCCGCCCCTCCCTTACCGACACGGAGCCTCCCGTCATGAGCAAGACCTACCGCATCGGCCAGATCGTGCCGAGTTCCAACACGACGATGGAAACCGAGATCCCCGCGATGCTGCGGTTGCGCGAAACGATCCGCCCCGAGCGCTTCACGTATCACTCGAGCCGGATGCGGATGAAGAAGGTCGTCAAGGAGGAGCTGGCGGCGATGGATGCCGAATCCGACCGCTGCGCGCTCGAACTGAGCGACGCGCGCGTCGACGTGCTCGGTTACGCATGCCTCGTCGCGATCATGGCGATGGGGCACGGCTACCACCGCGTGTCGCAGGCGCGCCTGACCAAGCACACGGCCGACAACGGTGCACAGGCGCCCGTGCTGACGAGCGCGGGTGCGCTCGTCGACGCGCTGAAGGTGATCGGCGCGAAGCGCATCGTCGTCGTCGCGCCGTACATGAAGCCGTTGACGGAACTCGTGGTCGACTACATCCGCAACGAAGGCTTTGAAGTGCTCGGCTACCGCGCGCTGGAAATTCCCGACAACCTCGACGTCGGCCGTCACGATCCGGCACGCCTGCCCGACATCGTGAAAACGCTGCCGTACCAGGACGCCGACGCGATCGTGCTGTCCGCATGCGTGCAGATGCCGTCGCTGCCGGCCGTCGCGAAGGTCGAGGCGATGACGGGCAAGCCGGTGATCACGGCCGCGATCGCGACCACCTACGCGATGCTGCGCGAGCTCGACCTCGAGCCGGTCGTGCCCGGCGCCGGCGCGCTGCTGTCCGGCGCGTACTGAACGCTGCCCTTCCGACGGAGTCCATTCATGCCCTCGACTTTCCTGTACGGCGCGAACATCCGCGCGAACGGCATCCGCCAGCACTACCTGCGCTACGGCGGCGCGACCGGCGCGCGCGCATCGCGCCCTGCGATCGTGCTGATTCCCGGCATCACGAGCCCCGCGATCACCTGGGGTTTCGTCGGTGAGACATTCGGCGCGACGTTCGACACCTATGTGCTCGACGTGCGCGGCCGCGGGCTGTCCGACGCATCGCCATCGCTCGACTACAGCCTCGATGCGCAGGCCGACGACGTCGCGGCGCTCGTCGCCGCGCTCGGCCTGCCGCGCACGAGCCTCGTCGGCCATTCGATGGGCGCGCGGATCGCCGCGCGTGCGGCGCGGCGCGGCATCCGCGGGCTCGCATCCGTCGTGCTCGTCGATCCGCCCGTGTCGGGCCCGAACCGCCGCGACTATCCGGGCAAGCTGCCGTGGTACATCGACTCGATGGCGCTCGCGCGCGCCGGCACCGACGCCGAAGGCATGCGCGCGTTCTGCCCGACCTGGACCGATGCCGAACTGCAGTTGCGCGCCGAGTGGCTGCATACCTGCGACGAGCGCGCGGTACGCGCGAGCTATGAAGGATTCCATACCGACGATTTCCATGCGGACGCCGCACAACTGGCCGTGCCATCGCTGCTGATCACGGCCGAACGCGGCGACGTGGTGCGCGACGACGACGTCGCGGAACTGCAGCGCGCGACGCCGTCGATGCAGCACGTGCGCGTGCCCGACGCCGGCCACATGATCCCGTGGGACAACGCGCCGGGCTTCTACGCGGCGTTCGGCAGCTTTCTCGGCGCGCCGCTCGCGGCCTGATCGCTCGGCGGCCGCCCTTTTTCCCTCACGCCTTTACCGGAGCCGACGATGCCAGTCAGCGACACCCAACTGATCGACGCGTGGAAGCAGGTGCTCACGCTGTCGCGCCTCGAACCGGGCCAGACCGTCACGATCCTGACGAGCGCGGCCACCCACCCGCAGACGCTGTCGTGCGCGCTGATCGCGACGCAATCGATGGGCGCGATCGTCAACCGGCTCGACCTGCCGCCGGTGAACGGCGAGAAAGCGTTCAGCCGCGACCCGCTCGCGTATCTCGGCACGACGCCGCTGACCGGCAACAAGGCCGCGATCGCCGCGCTGCGCGAGAGCGACCTCGTGCTCGACCTGATGACGCTGCTGTTCTCGCCCGAACAGCACGAGATCCTGAAATCCGGCACGAAGATCCTGCTCGCGGTCGAGCCGCCCGAAGTGCTCGTGCGGATGGTGCCGACGCTGGCCGACCGCACACGCGTGCTCGCCGCGGCGAAGCAAATCGCCGCCGCCCGCGAGATGCGCGTGACGTCGGCGGCCGGCACCGCGCTCACCTGCCCGCTCGGCGACTTCCCGCCGACTGCCGAATACGGCTTCGTCGACGCGCCCGGCCGCTGGGATCACTGGCCGAGCGGTTTCGCGCTGACCTACCCGAACGACCGCACCGCGCGCGGCACGATCGTGATCGACCGCGGCGACATCCTGCTGCCGCAGAAGCACTATGTAAGCGAGCCGATCGCGCTGACCGTCGAAGGCGGTTATGCGACGCGCATCGAAGGCGGCGTCGACGCCGACCTGCTGCGCGACTACATGGAGACCTTCGCCGACCCCGAAGGCTATGCGATCTCGCATATCGGCTGGGGGCTGCAGCCGCGCGCGCGCTGGTCGACGCTCGGGCTGTACGACCGCGAGGCGACGATCGGGATGGACGCGCGCGCGTTCGAAGGCAACTTCCTGTTCTCGCTCGGCCCGAACAACGAAGGCGGCGGCAACCGCACGACCACCTGCCACATCGACATTCCGCTGCGCCGCTGCACGGTCGAACTCGACGGCGCAACCGTCGTGCGCGACGGCCGCGTGACCGATCAACCCGCGTGACCGACGAGCGCCCGACACCATGAACGATCTTTCCCATCACGCCGAAGCGAACGTCTACCGCCAGCAGGGTTTCGGCACGCCGCTGCCGCCGCACGGCAACATCGGCCTGCTGATCGTCGACTTCGTGGTCGGCTTCGCCGATCCCGCGACGTTCGGCGGCGGCAACATCGCGCCGGCGATCGCACGCACGACGCACGCGCTCGCGCTGGCGCGCGAACGCGGCTGGCCCGTCGCGCACAGCCGCATCGTGTACGCGGACGACGGCAGCGACGACAACGTCTTCTCGCTGAAGGTGCCCGGCATGGCGACGCTGACCGAGCATCATCCGAACAGCGCGATCGTGCCCGAGCTCACGCCCGCGGCCGGCGAACTCGTCGTGCGCAAGACCGTGCCATCGGCATTCTTCGGCACGCAACTGGCGCCCTGGCTCGCGCAGCGCGCGGTGCAGACGCTGCTCGTCGCGGGCGCCGTGACGAGCGGCTGCGTGCGTGCGAGCGTCGTCGACGCAATGTCGCACGGGTTCCGCCCGCTCGTGCTCGCGGATTGCGTCGGCGATCGCGCGATCGCGCCGCACGACGCGAACCTGTTCGACATGCAGCAGAAATATGCGGCCGTGATGCCGCTCGACGACGCGATCGCGGCGATCGACGCCATGCACGCACACGCACGCTGAGTCGCGACGGATCGCGGGCGGCGCATGCGTCGCCCGCGATTGACGCTGCGCTTTTGGCGGCCTAGATTGGCCTGACGCGCGCCGCCCGAACCCTCTCCGACGCAACCGGTCGCCGGCCGCGCCGCTCCCGACAGGACACCTTCCCCGTGAACCGTTCCGAATTGCTCGTGCGCGACGGCTGCCTGACCGTGATCCGCCCGCCCGCACCTCCGCCCAAGCCGGCGCCCGGCCAGCCGGGCAGCCTGTCGTCCTACGTGCCGGCACTGCCCGAAGTCTTCGTCGCGATTCTCGATGACGGCCGCATCCTCGCGTTCAACGGACACGTCGATCTCGGCACCGGCATCCGCACGTCGCTCGCACAGATCGTCGCCGAGGAACTCGACGTGCCGGCCGCACGCGTGACGATGGTGCTCGGCGACACGGCCGCGACACCGAACCAGGGCCCGACCATCGCGAGCGCGACGATCCAGATTTCCGCGACGCCGCTGCGCTGCGCGGCCGCGCAGGCGCGCCACGCGCTGCTGGCGCTTGCCGCCGAGCGGTTCAGTGTCGACGTGGAGCGGCTGGTTATCGACAACGGGACCATTTCGGCGGACGGGCAAACGGCGACGTTCGCGGCGCTCGTCACCATGCATCGCATCGCGCTGACGCTGGACCTGAACACCCCCACGAAGGACCCCGCGCTGTACCGGATCGTCGGCAAGTCGGCGCCGCGCGTCGACCTGCCAGCGAAAGCGACCGGCCAGCTCACGTTCGTGCACGACATGCGCGTGCCGGGCATGCTGCACGGCCGTGTCGTGCGGCCGCCGTATGCGGGCCACGACAGCGGCCCGTTCGTCGGCACGTCGCTCGTCGACGTCGATCGCGCGTCGGTCGCCGACGTGCCGGGGCTGGTGGCTGTCGTCGCGATCGGCGATTTCGTCGGCGTGGTTGCCGAACGCGAGGAACATGCGATCCGCGCGGCGCGCCAGTTGCGCGTGACGTGGCGGCCGCATGCCGCGCTGCCGCCGCTCGACGAGCCGGCCGCCGCGATCGCCGCCGCGCCGGCCAAGCGCCGCGTGCTGCTCGACGAAGGCGATGTCGACGCGGCGCGCGCGTTGCCCGACACGATCACGCTGTCGCGCACCTATGCGTGGCCGTTCCAGATGCACGGCTCGATCGGCCCGTCATGCGCGCTCGCCGACTACCGGGAACCGGGCGACGGCCGGATCACCGTGTGGTCCGGCACGCAGAATCCCGTATCGCTGCGCTACGACCTCGCGACGCTCGTCGCGCGCGACGAAGCCGATTTCGACGTCGTGCGGATGGAAGCGGCCGGCTGCTACGGCCGCAACGGCGCGGACGACGTGTGCGGCGACGCGCTGCTGCTGTCGCGTGCGGTCGGCCGCCCGGTGCGCGTGCAACTGTCGCGTGCGGACGAACATCTGTGGGAACCGAAGGGCGCGGGCCAGCTGATGCAGGTGACCGGCACCGTCACGCGCGACGGCCGCCTGCTCGGCTACGACTTCACGACGCGCTATCCGTCGAACGACGCGCCGCTGCTCGCGGCCTTGCTGACCGGCACGATCGCGCCCGAGCCGCGCGTGTTCGAGATGGGCGACCGCACGGCCGTGTCGCCGTACGCGAGCCCGCATCGCCGCTTCGTCTGCGAGGATCTCGCGCCGCTCGTGCGCGCGTCGTGGCTGCGCGGCGTGTCGGCATTGCCGAACTCGTTCGCGCACGATGCGTTCGTCGACGAATGCGCGGCGTTGACGGGCATCGATCCGCTCGCGTTCCGGCTGCGCCATCTGCAGGACACGCGCGCGACCGAACTGCTGCAGGCCGTGGCCGACCGCGCGGGCTGGACGCCGCGCCCGGCGCACGCGCATCGCGAACACGACGGCGCGCGCCTCGCGCGCGGCCGCGGCGTCGCGTATGCGCGCTACGTGCACAGCCGCTTCCCCGGTTTCGGCGCGGCGTGGTCGGCATGGATCGTCGACCTGAGCGTCGATCGCGTGTCGGGCGAGATACGCATCGAACGCGTGACGGTCGGCCAGGACACCGGCACGATGATCAACCCGGATGGCGTGCGCCACCAGATCCACGGCAACGTGATCCAGGTATTGAGCCGCACGCTGAAGGAGCGCGTGCGGTTCGCGGACGGCAAGGTCGCGTCGCGCGAATGGGCGAGCTATCCGATCCTGACGTTCGCGGAAGTGCCGGACGTCGATGTCGTGCTGATGCCGAGACAAGGCGAGCCGCCGCTCGGCGCGGGCGAATCGGCGTCGGTGCCGGGCCCTGCGGCGGTCGCGAACGCGTTGTTCGATGCGACCGGCGTGCGGTTCTACGCGCCGCCGTTTACGCCCGAAGCGGTGCGCGCCGCGCTGCGCGAGGCCGGCCGGCTGATGAGCGCCGATGAAGCCGCAGCGCCCGCAACCGCCGGCGCTGCGTAGGCCGGCCGGCGCCCCGCGTGCGCATCACGCTTCGCCGTCTTCTTCCATCATCTTGCGCAGCAGGAACTGCAGCGCGACCCGCTCGCCCGGATTGAGCGCGCCATACGTGCGCTCCGTGACCTGCCTCGCAAACGGCACAGTACGGTCGATCAGCGCGAGCCCGGTCGCGGTCGCGCGCACGATCAGCTTGCGGCCGTCGTTCGGGTCGGGCAGCACCTCGATCAGCGCGCGCGTCTTCAGGCGCTCGACGACGCCGCGAATCGTCGCCTGGTCGATCGCGGTCGCCTTGACGATGTCGTTCAGCGAGCACGCCTGGCGTTCCTTGACCGCGCACAGCGTCACGAACTGCGCGGCCGTGAGATCCGAATCGGGGATCGCTTCCTGGAAGATCGACACGTGCCGCTGATACGCACGGCGCAGCAAATGTCCGATCTGGTCGTGAAAGTCGTAGGAATCCTTGGAAGACGCCATGAAAGTGAAGGCCTGTGCCGCATGCAAGTGAAAGACAAGCAGTGTACACCCTCAATTCGGCGCAACCGGCGGCCGGGTGGCCGCTTCATTGCGGTGCATCAGGATTAGCGGCACCCGGCACGCATCGCGCCTGACGATCGCCTGACAGCGGCGGATCACCGGCCGATGCCGTCGCCGAACGGTCGCCCCGTGGGTCCGGGCCTGCTGCCTCGCGTGCATTTGCACGCTGCGACACACTCTCGCGCACACACTTCACTTTTGAGCGCATACGCACGAATTTTGTGCATGCTTTCGCGCGCTCGCAGGCCATTTCCACATGCGTTTTAGATCGTCAAAAGCCCTATCAAAAGCGCGGTTTTTCTCATGCAAACACTTACCTTCAAGCGGCCGGATTCATGCCTGTGCGATTCGGTATTTTCTAGTGTGTACGCTATTTAATTGCCGTGATATACAGACTCCAGTGCGCGGCGAAATGTCCGCCCGCGTCGATCGGCCACCCATTCATCCGTCACACTCGAACAGGGGCAATCCCATGTCTACCGCACACCCGAGCGCCGCCGTTTCCCCCGACGACGCGCAGCACGGCAATCTCTATCGCAAGGTCACGCTGCGCCTGATCACCCTCTTCTGCCTGTGCTACTTCGCGGCCTATCTCGACCGCATCAACATCGGGCTCGCGAAACTCCAGATGCTCGACGCGCTGAAGTTCAGCGATACCGTGTACGGGCTCGGCGCCGGCCTGTTCTTCGCCGGCTACATCCTGTTCGAAGTCCCAAGCAACCTGGTGCTGCAGCGCGTCGGCGCGAAGCTGTGGATCGCGCGGATCATGATCACGTGGGGCCTGCTGTCGGGTGCGACGATGTTCGTGCACACGCCGATGCAGTTCTACGTCGTGCGCTTCCTGCTCGGCGCCGCCGAAGCCGGCTTCCTGCCGGGCGTGCTGCTGTACCTGACGCAGTGGTATCCCGATGCGCGCCGCGCACGGATCGTCGCGCTGTTCATGGTCGGCCTGCCGCTGTCGAGCATGATCGGCAGCCCGATCTCCGGCTGGATCATGCGCGCGTTCGACGGCACGCACGGGCTCGGCGGCTGGCAGTGGCTGTTCCTGCTCGAAGCACTGCCGTCGGTGCTGCTCGGCTTCGCGGTGCTGCGCTGGCTGCCCAACGGCATCGAATCCGCGCAATGGCTGAACGCGGACGAAAAGCGGATGCTGCGCGCGAATCTCGACGCCGATCCGTCCGGCAACAAGAGCCACGCGCTCGGCAAGGCCTTCTCCGATCCGAAGGTATGGGCGCTCGGCCTGATCGACCTGTGCGTGCTGCTCGGCCTGTATGCGGTGAGCTTCTGGCTGCCGACGATCCTGCGCGACACCGGCGTGAAGGATGCGTATCACATCGGCTGGCTGATGGTGATTCCGAATGCCGCGGCCGTGCTCGCCACGCTGTATTGCGGCGCGAGCTCGGATCGCGCGCGCGAACGCCGCTGGCATATCGTCGTACCGTTCGTGGTGTCGGCCGTCGCGCTGGCGATCGCGGCCTCGTCGTCGCACGGCACGCTCGGGACGGTACTGCTGTTTTCGCTGATCAACGCAGGCGCGGCCGCCGCGATGCCGGTCGTCTGGGCGTTGCCGTCCACGTTCCTGAAGGGCTCCGCCGCGGCCGGCGGGATCGCGTTCGCGTGCTCGATCGCGAACCTCGGCGGGTTCGGCAGCACCTACTTCATCGGCTGGCTGCGCGACACGTTCCATTCGCAAAGCGCGGGGCTGTATGGCTTCGCCGCGTGCATGCTGGTCGGCTGCGCACTCGCGCTCGCGTATCCGGCAAAACTCGTGAACCGCTGACGCATCGCGTCGCCTGCCGCGACGCTGCCCTTTTTTACAACCGCCCGCGTCAGGCTCGTTCGCCACACACCCGCCCTCGTTTCGCGCCCGCGCCGCCACCCCACGCGCGCGGGCGCGGGTTTCCCGCCCTCGTCGACCGCGCAGGCACATCGCTTGCGCCATCCACGCGCCCGCCTCCCCGGCGGACAGCATCCTTCACCCAACCTGCGCTGCGCACCGCGCGATCCAGCGCGGCGTTCCCGCGTCGCCAGCAGGTTCCCTGAACGAGAGGACGACATGAAATCAATACGAACACTGGTGGCCCTGTGCTCCGTCATTTCCGTGCTCGCGGCGTGCGGCGGCGACGGCAACGACGTCGGCACCGAACTCGGCATCTCGAAGCCGCAGGCGCGCTTCATCAACGCGGTCCCGGCCGGGCCGAACCTCGACTACTACCTGAACGCGAAGATCGACCAGGCGGGTGTCGCGTACAAGGGCGTGACGCGCTATCACGACATCGACTCGGGCACGCAGAACGCGAGCTACGACATCTCGGGCACGACGACGACCATCGCCGCGCAATCGTTCAGCGCGGCGAACGGCCATCACTACACGACGATCGCGCTGCCGAGCAAGTCGTCGGCGATTTCCGTCATCGACGATCCGTACAACAAGGGCCTGCTGTCGGACAAGGCGCGCGTGCGCAGCTTCAACGCGTCGCCGAACGCGCAGAACGTCGACGTATACGTCGTTCCGCCCGGCACCGACATCTCGACGCAAAGCCCGACGCTGGCGGGCGCGGCCTACCAGAACGCGGTGCCGGCATCGACGCAGGATTCGATCTACCTCAATGGCGGCAGCTACCAGGTGATCGTCACGGTGGCCGGCAGCAAAGCACCGATCCTCAAGACCGCGCCGGTCACCATCAACAACAACGCCGACTGGCTACTGTTGACGATTCCGTCGGGCGGGATCGGCGACGTGACGCCGAACGACATTCACGTGCTCGTTGCACAAGGCAACGACGCCGATACGTCGGCACTGGAACTGGGCCCGCAGTAAGGGCTCCAAACGATCGCGGCGGCCGGTGCGGTTGCGCCGGCCGCCGGATGATCTCCAGCCTCGGCATCAGTCGACCCGCTCGAGACGGATCACATGCTCGGCGCGCGTGCCGGTGCCATGCTCGACAGCGATATCGACATCGCCGACATGGCGCACGCGCCAGCCCGGCCGCGTCGCGATCTGCGGCAGGTTGCCGGACGGGCGGCTCTCGATCCCGCCGAGCCCTTCGTCGGGCGTATCGACCGCGTCGTCGAGCGACGCGTTCGAATGGATCACGTTGTCGTGCCACTCCGATGCGCCCGCGGCCGCTTCCATGCCCTTGCCGTCGACGTCGACCGTGTTGTCGGTCATCGCCATGTTCGCGTTGTCGAGCGTGACGATCCGGCCGGCCGCGCGCCGCACGGGGTCTCCGCTGTCGACCGCGTGCGCGCCGACGTCGATCGGCGGCAGGCCGGTCGGCATTTTCCCCGCGACCGCCTCCGGCGTCAGCGGGTGCCGCGCCACCTCGGCGGCCTGGGTCGCCGCGTCGGGCATGTCGCCGGCCGCCGGCGTCTTTACCGGACTCTTCTCGATCTGTTCCCGCTGTTTTTGCGGGTCAGGGTTCGATTCCGCGTTCTGCATCGCACCTCCTGTCCGGCCGGCGTGCGCCGGCTCGAGCCGGCGCCGCCCGGTCCTGGAATCGCTACAACGGTCCTTGCAAATCTTTCATGCGCACGGCCGCGCACACGCGCGCCACCCGGCGCCCGTGCGAAGCCCGCACGGCACTCGATCCGCGAACGGCGCACTTGCGCGCCGTCCTCCCAGTCGTTCAGCCGCCCTTCAGCCGCCGCTCGCGCCGCCCGGCGCGGAAGCCGCGCCAGGCATGCTCGCGCCGCTTCCGGCCGCTCCGCTGCCCGGCATGCCCGACGGCGCGGTGGACGGCGCGGCCGACATGCCGCTCGTTGCGCCCGACTCGCCGCTGTCGCTCTTCTTCTGGCAACCCGCGCCTGCCGCAAGGCCCGCAATCAGGATGCCGGCGAAGACGGCTCGCGATACATGACGAAATGAATATCGCTGCATGACACCTCCGCTGATGTCGATGTGGATGGAGCCCGCTGGCGAGCAATTCGCATGCCGCACCGGGCCACCACTTCCGATGGCATTCCATTCATTTTTCAAATGACGCCCAGCCGAATATTTAATTTCCCATCATCGCGCCGGCCACCCATACTCGCGAACAAATCCGAGACATAAGGTCCACGGCGGCCAGGCCGGCGCAGCGTGTATACGCGGCCGGTTTCGCGCCCCGCACATGGAAGGAGACAACGGCGTGCAACTGGAAGCCACTCACCGCCCGGGCCTCGTGCTCGGCGCGGACGACGCATCGCATCGATCCGACACGGCCTCGCGCGCCCCCGCGCTGAGCCCGCGGCTGCACAACCCCGACCTCGCGCCGACCAGGGCCGAGGGCCGGACCTGGGGCCGCTACAGCATCTTTGCGCTGTGGACCAACGACGTGCACAACATCGCGAACTACTCGTTCGCGATCGGGCTGTTCGCGCTCGGCCTGTCGGGCTGGCAGATGCTCGCGTCGCTCGCGATCGGCGCGGTGCTCGTGTACTGCTTCATGAACCTCACCGGCTACATGGGCCAGAAGACCGGCGTGCCGTTCCCGGTGATCAGCCGGATGAGCTTCGGCATCTACGGCGCGCTGCTGCCCGCGATGATCCGCGCGGTGATCGCGATCGCATGGTTCGGTATCCAGACCTATCTCGCGTCCGTCGTGCTGCGCGTGCTGCTCACCGCGATCTGGCCGGGCCTCGCCGCATTCGACCGGAACGCGATCTTCGGGCTGTCGACGCTCGGCTGGATCACGTTCGTCGCGATCTGGCTCGTGCAGATCGGCATCCTCACGTACGGGATGGAAATGGTCCGCAAGTACGAGGGGCTCGCCGGCCCGGTGATCCTCGTCACGACGCTGTCGCTCGCCGCGTGGATGTTCAGCCGCACGGGCGGCCATCTCGCGATGTCGATCGGCAAGCCGATGACCGGCGTGAAGATGTGGACGGAGGTCTTCGCGGGCGGTTCGCTGTGGCTCGCGATCTACGGCACGCTGGTGCTCAACTTCTGCGATTTCGCCCGCTCGTCGCCGAGCGCCAAGACGGTGCGGGTCGGCAATTTCTGGGGCCTGCCGGTGAACATCCTCGTGTTCGCGACGATCAGCTTCGTGCTCGCCGGCGCGCAGTTCAAGCTGAACGGCCAGATCATCCACAGCCCGACGGAAATCATCGCGACGGTGCCGAACAAGCTGTTCCTCGTGCTCGGTTGCCTCGCATTCCTGATCGTCACGGTCGCCGTGAACATCATGGCGAACTTCGTCGCACCGGCCTTCGTGCTGACGAGCCTCGCGCCGCACCGCCTGTCGTTCCGCCGCGCGGGCCTGATCAGCGCGACGATTGCCGTGCTGATCCTGCCGTGGAACCTGTACAACAGCCCGATCGTGATCGTCTACTTCCTGTCCGGCCTCGGCGCACTGCTCGGCCCGCTGTACGGGATCATCACGGTCGACTACTGGCTCGTGCGCAAGCAGCGCGTGAACGTGCCCGACCTCTATACCGAAGCGCCGACCGGTGCCTATTTCTATACGCGCGGCGTGAACCGCAAGGCGCTCGCGGCGCTCGTGCCGTCCGCGCTGATCTCGATCACGCTCGCCGTCGTGCCGGCCTTCAGCGCGATGACGCCGTTCTCCTGGCTGCTCGGCGCGGCCATCGCGGGCAGCGTGTACTGGCTGCTGGCCGATCGCAAACGGCAATACGACGAGCGCTCGGGCGAACACATCGCGGTCGCCTGCGCGCAACACTGAACCCACACATACGGAGTGCCCGATGAGGATCCTGGTAGTCAACGTCAACACGACCGAGTCGATCACCGACGCGATCGCCGCGCAGGCGCGGGCCGCCGCGTCGCCCGGCACGGAGATCGTCGGGCTGACGCCGCGCTTCGGTGCGGAGTCGGTCGAAGGCAACTTCGAGAGCTACCTCGCGGCGATCGCCGTGATGGATCGCGTGTTGAGCTACGACGAGCCGTATGACGCGGTGATTCAGGCCGGCTACGGCGAACATGGCCGCGAAGGCCTGCAGGAACTGCTGACGGTGCCCGTCGTCGACATCACCGAAGCGGCCGCGAGCATCGCGATGCTGCTCGGGCATCGCTACTCGGTCGTCACGACGCTCGACCGCACGGTGCCGCTGATCGAGGATCGCCTGAAGCTCGCCGGGCTCGACGCGCGCTGCGCGTCGGTGCGCGCGAGCGGCCTTGCGGTGCTCGAACTCGAGGAGAATCCGGCCCGCGCGATCGAGTCGATCGTCGGCCAGGCGCAGCGCGCGGTGAAGGACGATCGCGCGGAAGTGATCTGCCTCGGCTGCGGCGGAATGGCCGGCCTCGACCGGCAGATCGAGGAATGCACGGGCGTGCCGGTCGTCGACGGCGTGTCGGCCGCGGTCGCGCTCGCCGAGTCGCTGGTACGCCTGAAGCTGAAGACGTCGAAGGTCCGCACATACGCGCCGCCGCGCCCGAAGCGGATCGTCGGCTGGCCGGGAACCTTCGCAAAATGACGGGCCGCCGGCCGGCTGCCGCGTCGCGCTCGGGCTCGGGTTCGTGCTCTGTGCCGCCGGGAGGCGTATCGGCATGCGGGACCCGCTAGATCCGACCTCCCTGCCCCGCAACGCGTCCACCGCCACGGACGTGCTCGACGTACTGGATGCACGGCTGATGCGCATCCTGCTCGTGCTGCTGACCGAGCGCACCGTATCGCGTGCGGCCGTGCGCCTGAACATGTCGCAGCCGGCGACGAGCGCCGCGCTCAAGCGGCTGCGCACGCTGCTCGGCGATCCGCTGCTCGTGCGCAGCCGCTACGGGATGGTGCCGACCGAGTTCGGCGCGCGGCTGATCGAACCGCTGCGCAACGCGCTGCGCGTGATCGACTTCATCCGCATCCAGCAGCCGACGTTCGACGCGCGCACGTCGGTGCGCACCTACCGGATCGGCTGCCCCGACTATCTGAACGTGCTGTTCGTGCCGAAGCTCGTCGCGCTGTTCCGCGAGCGCGCGCCGAACGCGCAGCTCGTGTTCCATCCGCTCGGCGACGGTTTCGACGACGAGCGCGCACTCGCCGACGGCGAACTCGACGTCGTGATCGACAATCGCCCGGCCCGCTCGTCGCGGTTCCGGCAGGACGATCTGTTCGACGATCGCGTCGTATGCCTGATGCGCGCGACGCATCCGCTCGCGCGGCGCGGCGCGACGACGGCCGCCGATTTCGCGGCAGCGCCGCAGCTGTGCCCGACGCCGTCGTGGCTCGAAGCGTCCGGCGCGATCGATCGGCAGCTTGAACGCGTGGGCCTGCTGCGGCGAATCGTCGTCACGCTGCCGCACTTCGAACTCGCCGCGCATGCGCTCGTGCGCTCCGACATGATCCTGACCACCACGTACCGGCTCGCGCGGCACTACGCGAAGCTGCTGCCGCTCGCCGCGGTCGCGCTGCCGGTCGAACCGGCGGATATCGTGTACCGGATGACGTGGAACGAATCGGGATCGTGCGTCGAAGGCGTGCGCTGGCTGCGCGGGCTGATCGCCGAAGCGACGCGCGGCTGGCTCGACGCCGAGGCCGCGCTGCCGGCAGTAGCGGCGGTTGCGGCGGTTGCGTCCGCAACCGAACCGGCGGCGCCCGCGCCCGAGCCGCCACGTCCGCCGCGAGCACGCAAGGCAACGCACTGCCGCGCTGCGCGCCGGCCGCTCGTCGCACGCGTCGCGCGTCATCAGCGCCACACGACGAAATCGCACTAAACCACGGCGAACGCGCGTCATGTCGCCGCACGCGCATCGCACCGGTTGTCGTCGCATCGATCGCCACGGAGCTACGCGTACCCTGCTCGCGGCCAATACATCGGCGATCCGGCTCGATCCGCCAATCCGATCGCGCTTTTCCTCCGCTTTCCTCTGCGCGTCGCAGACCGCATGTCAGACTGATCCTATTTACCAGCGCCGGTCCGCCCTTGCACAATGCAGTCCAGCGAACGGCCATGCGTCGTCATGCACGTCTCCAACAACAAGCTCTGCCACGGGCAGCACGCCGAGGAATCCCTGATGAAAAACACCCTGATCGCCATCACGCTCCCGATCGCATTGCTCGCCAGCTCCGCCGCAATGGCCGATACGCAGGACTGCGCGACGCGCATCCACGCGCTGCAGACGCAGATCGACTACGCGAAGCAGCACGGCAATACGCAACAGGCCATGCACCAGCAGGCGGCGCTGGAGAAGGTCCGCGCGAACTGCACGGACGCGGGCCAGCTCGCGCGCGCCGAACGCAAGGTGCGTGACGAGCAGCGCGACGTCGAGAAGGCGCAGGCTGAAGTGCGCAACGCGGAATCGGACCTGCGGCAAGCCGAAGCACGCGGCGACACGGGCAAGCTCGCGAAGGCACAGCGCAAGCTTGCCGACAAGCAGCGCAAGCTGCACGACGCGACCCGCACGTTGCACGATGCCGCAACCGGTCGCGACGCGCTAAAGCGCTGACGCAACCCGATCCGCGGGCCGCGCACGGCATCGGCCGTGGCGCGCGATCATCGGCAACACCGACAGCAACACGATCGACCCGAGCGTCGACAACAGGATCGTGCGTGACGTCACACGCTTCGCGTCCATGGAATTCTGCCGGCATGTACGGCCGCGTGCCGATCGACAGCGCAGCGAGCACGTGCAACAGATTCTCGATCGTCGATGACATCTTGAATACGCTGCACGAAACCGGAACGCGCAAGCTTGATGATTCTGTCGTGGCGCGTGCGAAACATGCCCAAAACGCCCCGCTACGCGTCGCGCATCGGTTGCGCAAGCAACTTGTATGCAACGACTGACGCAACGAGCGCGAGCACGCCGCTCACCATGAGCGCATCGGCAAACCCGCTCGCGAACGCGATGGGCGCTGCCTGGGCGAGCGCGCCGGCTGCCGACGGCGGCACGCGGTCGAGCGCCTGCGCCAGATCGCCGGCCAGCAGGCTCGACATGAACGGCGCGTCGGCGAACGCGCGCAGGCCGGGCGCGGCGGACAGCAGCCGGTCAAGCCGCGCATGCGTGCTCGCCGCCAGCACCGCGCCGAGCACGCCGACGGCCGTCACGATCGCCGAGAAGCGCGTCGTCGTGCTGATGCCCGATGCCATGCCCGTGCGATCCGGCGGCACGCACGCCATGATCGCCTTCTGCGTATCGCCGTTCATGATCCCGGCGCCGCAACCCGTCACGAACATGCCGATCGCGACGAGCCGGTAGTCGCCGCTGGCGGTCAGCGCCGCGGTCGCGAGGTTGCCCGCGCCGATCAGCGCGAGCCCGCCCGCCAGCACGCCGCCTGACGACACGCGCGCGGCAAGCGCCGCGCCGAGCGACGGCCCGGCGATCATCGCGAACGCGAACGGCAGCATCCCGAGGCCCGCGTCGATCGCCGACATCCCGAACGCGTTCTGCAGGTACAGCGGCAGGAACGTCATCATCACCTGTGCGCACGCCGCATAACCGAACATCGCGAGCACGGCACCGACGAAGCGCGGTTGGCGGAACAGCGCGAGATCGATCATCGGCCGCGCCTGCCAGCGCTCGGCGCCGATGAAAGCGGCAAACAGCGCGGCGGCGAGCGCGAGCCGGCCGAGCGTCGCGACCGACAGCCAGCCGTGCGACGGTGCGCCGATCAGCGCGGCGATCGCGCACGCGAGCGCCGCGCCGAACAGCAGGCTGCCGGCGGCGTCCACGCGTTTCGCGTGCGGATCGCTCGATTCGTCGATCGCGACGCGCGCGCCCACCGCCAGCAGCGCACAGACCGGCAGGTTCAGCAGGAACACCCAGCGCCAGCCGATCCATTGCGTGATCGCGCCGCCGACGAGCGGCGCGATCGCCGTCGCGATCCCCATGCACATCCCCCAGATCGCCCACGCGCGCGCCCGTTCGCGCCCTTCCGGAAAACGATTCGCGATCACCGCGAGCGCGGCCGTCAGCAGCAGCGCGGCGCCGCCGCCCTTCAGCGCGCGCGCGGCGATCAGCCAGCCGGCCGACGGCGCAACGCCGCAGCCGAGCGACGCGAGAAAAAAGAGCGCAAGCCCCGCGCCGAGCATCCGCTTGCGCCCGAAGCGGTCGGCGAGCCCGCCGGCCGGCAGCAGGCAAGCGGCGAACGCGGTCATGTACGCGCTGACGACCCATTCGATGTCGGCGAAGCTCGCATGAAAACTGCGCGCGATGCTCGGCAGCGACACGGCGACGACGTTCGTGTCGAGCACGATCAGCGAACAGGTCGCCGACGCGACGGCAAGCGTCACGGCGGCCGGCAGGCGGGCACCCGCTTGCGGGGCGGTGGCCGCACGCGACGCCGGAGAGGATTGGGACATCGGTAACTCCGAAGCAGGATGAACGAGCCGTATGCTAGGCTTGCCCCGTATTGCCTGTCATTGACATTCCGATGCTGTTTTATTGACGAAAATTGCAATCATGGACCGGCTCGAATTCCGTCACGTGCGCGCATTCCTGAGCGTCGCGCAGCACCTGCATTTCGCCCGCGCGGCCGACGCGCTCGACATGGCGCCGCCCGCGCTCACGCGGCAGATCCAGGAAGCCGAACGCGTGCTCGGCGTGCGGCTCTTTCACCGGTCGCGCCGCGCGGTCACGCTGAGCGCGGCCGGCGAGGCCTATCTCGCCGAGGCGAGCGCCGCGTTCGAGCACCTGCAGCGCGGCCGCGAACTCGCCGCGCTGGCCGAGCGCGGCGAACTCGGCCGGATCGAGATCGGCTACGTATCGTCCGCCGTCTATTCGGGCACGCTGCAGCGCACGGTCGGCGCGTTTCGCGCCGCGCACCCGCGCATCGAGCTGAACCTGCGCGAAGTGCCGATGGACGATGTCGCGAACCAGCTCGACGCGGGCCGGCTCGACCTCGCGTACGTGCGCCCGCCGCTGCCTCTGCCCGGCGGCCTGCGGATCGTCACGCTGCAGCGCGACGTGTTCGTCGCGGCCGTGCCGGCCGATTCGCGCTACGCATCGATGGCGACCGTGCGCGCGGCCGACCTCGCCGATGCACGCTTCGCGGTGCCGGAACAGGAGCTCGGCACGCTCGAAGTCGCACGCCGCGGCCGCTTCGCGCCGGTGATCGCCGCGCGGCCGGGCGGCTTGCTCGCAGTGCTCGCGTGCGTGTCCGTGAACGGCTGGGTCGCCGTGATTCCCGATGCGCTGGCCGGTTGCGTGTCGCTGCCGGGCGTCGTGTACCGGCCGATCGCCGGCAAGCCGATCATGTCGGAACTCGCGCTCGCGCACCGTCGGTTCGAAAAGGCGCCGGCGGTGCGGGCGTTCCTGCGCACGGTTTCGTCGGCCGCATAAGCCGCCCGCGCGTTGGGCGTCGAGATCGGCCGCCCCGCCCGTCGCCACGCGAATATGCATTTCACGATTCGATGTTTGTCGGCCGGAAACCGATTCCGTAACCTGCCCGGCAGCCGCGCCGCACGCGCGCGGATCACCGAGGATATGCCGCCAATGAACCCCTCTTCCGCCACGACACGCCGCCGCGTGCTGCAGCGTCTTGCCGCCCTCGCCGCCGCGCCGCTCGCCGGCGGCATCGCACTGCCAGCCCGCGCGGCCGGCGCCGACCTGTCGGGCGTCACGCTCGTGCTCGGCGACCAGGCCGGCGGCCTGCGCGCGCTGGCCGAAGCCGCACACGTGCTCGACGGCACGCCGTACCGGTTCCGCTGGGCCAATTTCCAGGGCGCCGCGCCGCTGTTCGAGGCACAGCGCGCGGGCGCGATCGATCTCGCACCGGCCGGAGACCTGCCCGTGCTGACGGCCGCGCTCGGCGATCCGGCGCTGCGGATCGTCGCGACGCGCGTCGGCTCACCGGCGTCGCTCGGCATCGTCGTGCAGCCCGACTCGCCGGTCCGCACCGTCGCCGACCTGAAAGGGCAAACCGTCGTCGTGTCGTCCGCGCGCGGCAGCATCTCGCAATATCAGCTGTACGGCGCGCTGCGCGAACACGGTCTCGCGCCGCGCGACGTCGACGTGCGTTTCGTGCTGCCCGTCGATGCGTTCGCCGCATTCGAAGCCAGGCGGATCGGCATCTGGGCGACCTTCGACCCGTACTACGGCCATGCGGTGCGACGCGGCGCGCGCATCATCCGCGACGGCAGCGGCATCAATTCGGGGCTCGCGTTCCTCACGTCGCCGGTCGACACGCTCGACGACCGCGCGAAACGCGCGGCGCTCGCAGACGTGCTCGCACGGCTGACCCGCGCGGGCCAATGGGCGCTCGCGCACCCGGCCGACTACGCGACCGTCTATGCGTCGCTGACGCGCCTGCCGCCCGACGCGGCCGCCGACATCGCGCGCCGCGCAGCGCTCGCGCAACGCAGCCTCAGCGGCGCCGACATCGACGTGCTGCAACGCGTCGCCGATCGCGCGGCGGCGGATGCGATCCTGCCGCGGCGCGTCGATGTCGCGTCGATCGCAATCCGGAATCTGTCCGCCGGATAGAAGGCAGGAGGCACCAGAAGCAACGAGCACCACGCGCCGCAACGCGACGGGCTACGCTCAACGCGGTTTCGACATGTCGAGATCCGGCACGTCGTCGCCGAAGGTCGACGCGACGAGCGTGCGCATCGCGGCGATCAGCAGCGTCGGCCCCGACTGGTTGAACGTGCAGCGCTCGCCGGCGGCCGGCACCGCACGGTGCAGCACGGCCCGCCACGCGCCGCGCCCGCCGTCGCGCTCGAACGCGGCGAACGGCAGCCGCTCGACGATCGGGCCGCCGTCCGCCCACGACGACGACGGCGCGAACGACACGCTCGCGCCGCCCGTCTCGCGGATCGCCCGGCATGCGCCGCCCGCGACGCACGGTGCGCCGAGGCCTTCGGCCAGTGCCACCCAGTAGTCCAGCGCCGCGCCGGTCAGGTCCTGAACTTGCATCGCGCTCTCCTTCGACATCGAAAAACCTCGTCCCGGCGCCCGCGCGCGCCGACGGCCGGCGGCGAACCGTGCGTCGACGGCGCAACAACCCGCCGCACAACCCGCGCATCGGTATTACGAATCGCCGATTTCTGCCTACAATGATCGTAACGCCTGTCGTCCGGCCTGCGATGGACGACAACCGAATCCATACGGTGCAGCGCAGGCCGGATCTCTCGGGGGACGCATGCCCACGCACGCCAGAAAGCCGCTGGTCTCGCTCGTCGTGCCGTTTCACGACGAAGACGAAACGATCGACGCATTCTTTGCCGAAACGCTGCCCGTCCTCGAGTCGCTCGACACGGTCCGCTTCGAGATCGTCTGCATCAACGACGGCAGCCGCGATAGCACGCTCGACCGGCTGCTCGAGGTCATGGCCGGCGACCCGCGCGTGCGCGTCGTCGATCTCACCCGCCGTTTCGGCAAGGAAGCCGCGCTCACCGCCGGCCTCGACGAAGCGGCCGGCGCCGCGGTGATCCTGATCGACGCCGACCTGCAGGACCCGCCCGCGTTGATTCCCGCAATGATCGAACGCTGGCTCGCGGGCGCCGAGGTCGTTGCCGCGAAGCGCACCGACCGCATGTGCGATCCGTTGATGCAGCGCTTGGCCGCCGCGCTCTACTACCGCGTGCACAACCGGCTCTCCGAAGTCGAGATGCCGGAGAACGTCGGCGATTTCCGGCTGATGGACCGTCAGGTCGTCGACACGCTGCGCGCGCTGCCCGAGCGGCGGCGTTTCATGAAAGGCCTGTTCGCGTGGGTCGGCTTTCGCACCGCGATCGTCGAATACACGCGCGCGCCGCGCAGCGGCGGCCGGTCGAAGTTCTCCGGATGGAAGCGCTGGAACTTCGCGCTCGAAGGCATCACGAGCTTCAGCACGGTGCCGCTGCGCGTGTGGACCTACGTCGGCCTCACGTTCGCGATGCTCGCGCTCGTCTACGGCGCGTTCATCGTCGTGCGCACGTTGCTGCTCGGCAACCCGGTGCATGGCTACGCGTCGCTGATTTCCGTCGTGCTGTTCATCGGCGGCATCCAGCTGGTCGGCATCGGCGTGATCGGCGAATACCTCGGCCGCATCTATCACGAGTCGAAGCAGCGCCCGGTCTATCTGGTGCGGGGGCGCTACCGCGCCGAGCGGGATGCCGCCACGCATCCGGCGTCGAAGCTGCTGCAGTTCCCGCTCAAGCGCGCGCATGCGGCCCGCCGCCGGCCGGCGACGCCCGCGGCCGCCGGCCACGCCGCCAGGAAAATCTCCGTCAAGTAACCAACGGGCACGCGGCGCATGGACATTCCCCGGCAATCGATGCGCTCGGCGGAGCGCCCCGTCCGCGCATGGCTGACGCCCCGGCGCGTCGTCGCGTACAGCGCGTTCGTGCTCGTGTTCCACGCGCTGTTCCTGGCGATCTGGGCGTACGTGATCCGCTACACGCCGGGCACGACCATCGCGAGCCCGGGCGCGGACTACTCGGTGTTCTGGTCGGCGTCGTACGTGATGCTGCACGGCGCACCATGGCAGGCGTACGATTTCCCGACCTTCTCGCGGCTGGCGGCCTCGATGTTCCCGTATTTCCGCACAGAAGGCCTCGTCGCGTGGCTGTACCCGCCCACCTACCTGCTGCTCGTGACGCCGTTCGCACTGCTGCCCTTTGCGATCGGTTATCCGCTATTCGTCGCGCTCGGCATCGTCGTGTTCGGGTTTGCCGCATGGCGCGTGTCGGGCCTCGGCGCGACGCCCGGCGTGCGGCGCATCGGCGCGTTCGCGCTGGTCGGCGCCCCGTGCGTGTTCGTCACCGCGATGCTCGGGCAGAACGCGTTCCTGACCGCTTCGTGCGCGGCGCTGGCCGTCTACTGGGCCGACCGGCGGCCGATGTGGGCCGGCCTCTGCATCGGCCTGCTGTCGGTCAAGCCGCAGATGGCGCTGCTGTTCCCGTTCGTGCTGGTCGCCGCGCGCGCGTGGCGCACGATCGCGTGGGCCGCGCTCGCCACGGCCGCGTTAGGCGCGTTGAGCGTGCTGGTGTGCGGCGTCGAGTCGCTGCGCCTGTTCGTCGCCAACACGGGGCTCGCGCGGGCGCTCATTCTCGAGCACGGCGTGATGTTCTGGTTCGCGTCGCCGACGCCGTTCGCGGCGTTTCGCCTCGCCGGCCTGCCGCTCGGCGCCGCGTATGCCGCGCACGCGTGCGTCGCGGCGATCGCGATCGCGGCCGCATGCGTCGTGTGGACGCGCTCGCGCGACACCCGCTTACGCGCGGCGGTGCTGGCGGTCGCGACGCTCGCGGCAAACCCGTACGTGTGGCATTACGAGCTCGCGTGGCTCGGCATCGCGGTCGCGTGCATGCTGGCGATCGGCTGGCGCGACGGCTGGCTGCGCGGCGAGCAGGCCACGATCGCGCTGATGTGGGCGCTGCCGCTCTACGAATACCTGAACCCGGGGCTGCTGCTGCCGCAGATCGGCCCGGTCGTGACGCTCGCCGCCCTCCTCATGCTGCTGCGCCGTGCGCGGTCCGGCGCTCACAGCGCGAGCCGCGGCGGCACGTACACGCCGTAGTACGGCCCGACGCCGGTTGCGACGCCGGTCATCTTCACGCCGGCGACGAAGTGGCCCTGGATGTACTTGTACGTGCCGCCGAGCGACACGTCGATGCGGAACGCCGCGAACGCGACGATCGGCACGTAGGTGCTGGTCGACGTCTGCGTGACGACCGGCAGCACCACCGTCGTGCCGACCGGCACCGACGTGTAGAGCGTCGCCTTCACGCCGGTCGCGAGGTAGATGCTGTCGCCGATATTGAGCGTCGTCGGGTTGCCGGTCACCATCAGCCCGCCCATCGTCGTCGTGTCGGACGCCGTCGACTGGAACGACGTCCACTGCCCGCCCATGCACAGCGTGCCGTAGGTCTGGCCGTTCGTGATCGAGAACTCGTACGGCTGGCCCGTCAGCGGATTGATCAGCGGCTGGTTGGTCGCCGCGTTCCAGTACTGGTTGTACACGCACTGGTCGATCGCGATCGGAAACAGCCCGCCGGCCGCCACCCCGCCCGGCGCGGCCAGCACCGCCACCGCGGTCGCGCTGCCGGACGCGCCGGGAATCCCCAGCAGCCCGCCGAGCAGCAGCGGAATCGAGCCGCCGTTCACGCCCGGTGCGCGCGTCACGGTGACCTGCACGGCCGGCACGTCGTACGAGCCGGGCGTGATGGTCGTCGCCTGCATGGATGCGGGGCTGCGCGTCACGTTCCAGTAGCCGGTGGTCACCGTGCCGGTCGACAGTGCGGCGCCGGCCGCCGAGTTCTGCGCGATCACGCCGTTTGCCGCCGGCGCGGCCTGCGACCAGTTCAACGCGCCGCCGCTCGGCGACATCATCGCGTCGGCCCCCGCGAGCGCGGCCGCGTCGGCGGCGTTCTGCAACTGGTTGCGCACCGTGGCGACCCACGCGACGTCGATCGCCAGCGCGCCGAACGACAGCAGCGGAATCAGGAACAGCAGGAAGAACAGCGCGACCGAGCCGCGCTGCCGCACGGGGCCGGGAGCGCGCTTGTCGCCCGCGTCATTCATAAAGCATCACCGAAGTGGCCGAGACCGTCACCGGGCCGGTCAGCGCACTGAACGCGGAACCGAGCACCATCCCCGAATACGTGTAGGTCACCGTCACCGTCAGCGCGGTGCCCGACGTCGTGCCGTTCGCCTGGGTCACGGTCACGGCCGGCGACGTCGGCGTGCCGCCGGTGATCAGGCTGTTCTGCATGTAGGTCTGCGCGACGTTGGCGATCTGCGTCGTGGTCAGCATCGGCACGCGCAGCATGACGCCGGCGCGCGCAGCCTCGCGGCTCGCGTTCGTGATGACGGCCTTGTCGCACAGGATCAGGCTCGTGTCGATGATGCCGATCAGCACCATCAGCAGGAACGGCAGCATCATCACGAACTCGAGGGACACGACGCCGCGCGCGCGGCGGGCGAGCGTCGCCCCGCGTGTCATTTTGCGGCCCCCGCTCCCGGCGGCGCGACGCCCGACTCCAGCACCGCGCCCGACAGCGGCGGCGCGCCGCCGGCAGCCCCGCGCGACGCGAGCCGGGCGCGCACCGCCTGGTAGAAGCGCAGGTTGTCGGCCACCGCCGACGCGGGCAGGTCCGCGGACAGCAGCTTCTTCGCCGAATCGGTGTTGCCGAGCACGCCATACGCGAACGCGAGGTTCTGGCGCGCCTGCCACGGCGCATCGGGCAGCCCCGCGACGTCGAGCAGCACGTTCACGCCCTCGCGCGGCCGGTTGCTCAGCACGAGCGACAGCCCGAGGTCGATGCGCAGCCCCTGCGCGTCCGGGTGCGCGCGCAGCGCGTCGCGATACACGGCCTGCGCATCCGCATGGCGCCCCTGCAGGTCGAGCACGGTGCCGAGCCCTTCCGCCGCGAGCGGATGGTTCGGCTGCGCGGCCAGCAGGTCGCGATAGCGCTGCGCGGCTTCGTCGAGCCGGCGCTGCCGCAATGCGACGCGCGCGAGCCCGAGCCGCGGGCCAAGCTCCGCGGGTGACTGCCGCTGCGCTTCGTCGTAGAGGATCCGCGCGCGCTCCAGGTCGCCGGCGCGATAGTTGACGTCGCCGAGCCCCAGCCGCGCCGCGAGCGAATCGGGATGCTTCGCGAGCACCTTCTCGTACAGCGTCGACGCGAGATCGACGTTACCGCCGGCGAGCGCGCTGTCCGCGATGCGCAGTTCGGCCTGCGGGTCGTCGCTCTTGTGCGACAGCACCGGCCGCGTCTGGACGCCCGGCGCGCCGCAGCCGCCGGCCAGCAGCGGCAGCACGGCCGCGAGCGCAAACGCGCGTACGACGGATCGTGTCATTTCAGTACCTCGAGCAGGCGAATCGCCGCCGGGCCCGCCGCGATCAGGCCGACCGTCGGCAGGATGAACAGCATCATCGGCAGCGTGATCTTCGGCGCGAGCTTCGCAGCCTTTTCCTCGAGCGCGACGATCTGCTCGGTGCGCTCGCTGCGCGACAGGGTTCGCAGCGCCTGCGTGATCGGCGTGCCGAACCGCTGCGACTGCGTGAGCGTCGTCGCGAGCGAGCGCGCCGACGCGAAATCGACGCGCGTCGCGAAATGCGTGAGCGTGGCGGATACGTTGCCGCTCAGCGTGAGTTCGTCCGCGCACACCGTCAGCTCGTCGGCGAGCGGCGGGCAGATGCGCGCCAGTTCGTGCGCGACGCGCCGGATGCCCGAAGCGAGACTGTTGCCGGCCATCGTGCAGATCACAAGCAGGTCGAGCGCGTCCGGAAAGCACGCGGCGATGATCCGCCGCCGCCGCCGGATCATCGCGCCGAGCACGTACTCGGGCACGATCACGCCGATCACGAACGCGGCGATCATCGCCAGCGCGCGGATCACGAAGTATTCGCCGAGCCGCGGAATGTACGGGCTGAACACGATCGCGACGCCCGCGAACAGCACGCCGCAGCTCAGCTTGATGCCGATCATCGACGACACCGCGCGGCGGTCGCGAAAGCCCGCACGCGCCAATTGCAGGCCGAGCTTCACGCGCTGCATCGGGTCGAGCACCGGCAGCCGCTCGCCGAGCTGCGCGAGCCGGCGCGTCAGGCCCTGGCGGACTTCGCCCGGCTGCAGCCGCCCCGCCGCGAGCGACGGCGCGCGCTGCCCGGCCGCCTGCTGCACGCGCATGGCGATGCGCCGGCGCGTGCCGCCGCCGGGCGTGAAGAGCGCCACGCCGACGCAGGCGAGCAACAGCAGCAGTTCGAGGCCGCGGGCGGCCAGCATCGACATCGTCATCGCGCGGTATCCAGTCTCGAGATCTTGCGAATCGCCAGCAGCCCGACCGTCAGCAGCCCGGCGGCGATCGTCAGCATCGTGTTGCCGGCATGCGTCGTGAACAGCAGCATCACGTAGGGGCGGTTCACGAGGAACAGCGCGCCGATCATCACGAACGGCACCGCCGAAATGATCTTCGTCGTGATCCGCCCTTCGGCGGTCAGCGCGCGGGTCTTCAGGCGGATGTCGCGACGCGTGCGGATGATGCTCGACAATTCGTCGAGCGTCTCGCCGAGGCTGCCGCCGGTTTCGCGCTGCAGCAGCAGGTAGACGGTGAAGAACGAGAAGTCCGCGATCATCAGCCGGTCCGCCGCCTGCGTGAGCACGTCCTTGAGATCCGCGCCGACCCGCAGGCTGTCGCCCATCGTGCGGAACGTCGAGCGCACCGGCTCGGCCGCGCCGTCGCCGACCGTGCTGATCGCCTGCGTGACCGGAATGCCCGCGCGCACGGCCCGCACGATCAGGTCGATCGCGTCCGGGAATGCTTCGAGAAAACGGATCCGGAAGCGATCGATCAGCGAGCGGTAGCTGGCGCGCATCGCGAGCAGCGGCAGTCCAATGAAGATCAGCGGACGCAGGAAGTCCGGCGGCCCGATCAGCTTCACCGCGACGATCGCCGCGATCGCGCCGGCGATCGTGCTGGCCACGACGATCCGCACGCCGCCTTCGCCGCCGACCGCGCGCACGCGCGTCAGGTGGCGCCGCAGCCACGTGCGCGCGCGGCCCTGCCGGCGTTCGAGATTGAACAGCGCGACGGCGGCCCCGTCGGCCGCGCCCCCGTCGCGGCCCGCGAGCAACGGCGACAGGCGCCGCATCCGCTCGCGAATACGCTGCTCCGGCGTGCGGCGCGCGCGATCGAGCAGCGACGACAGCGCGAGCCCGATCGCGAGGATCACGACGAACGCGCCTGCCGCGAACACGTCGGCGGCCCTCATTGGCGGAACACCTCGGCGAGCGCATCCTCGACGCCGTAATACGCGGCGCGCGCCGCGAACGCCGGCCGCAGCGACGACGCGTCGAACACGCCCTTGACCGCGTCGCGCGTCGTTTCGCCCTCCTGACGGAACGCGAACAGATCCTGCGTGATGACCACCTCGCCCTCCATCCCGACGATCTCGGTAATCCGCGTGACGCGCCGCACGCCGTCGCGCATCCGCTCGACCTGCACGAACAGGTGCACGGCGCTCGCGATCTGGCGCCGGATCGACAGCAGCTGCAGGTTCGCGTTCGCCATCATGACCATGCTCTCGAGCCGGCTGATCGCGTCGCGCGGCGAGTTCGCGTGGATCGTCGTCATCGAGCCGTCGTGGCCGGTGTTCATCGCCTGCAGCACGTCGAACGCCTCCGGGCCGCGAATCTCGCCGAGGATGATGCGGTCGGGCCGCATCCGCAGCGCGTTGCGCACGAGGTCGCGCTGCGAGATGCCGCCGAGCCCCTCGGTATTCTCCGGCCGCGTCTCGAGGCTGACGACGTGCGGCTGCAACAGTTGCAGCTCGGCCGCGTCCTCGATCGTCACGATCCGTTCGTGCTGCTCGATATGCTGGGACAGCGCGTTGAGCAGCGTCGTCTTGCCCGAGCCCGTGCCGCCCGAGATCACGATGTTCAGCCGGCACGTACACGCCACCTTCAGCACCTGCAGCATCGGATGCGAGATGTTGCCCTGATGCGCCATCCGCGCGAGCGTGATGTCGCGCTTCGCGAACTTGCGGATCGAGATCGACGGGCCGCGCATCGCGATCGGCGGCAGCACGACGTTCACGCGGCTGCCGTCGGCGAGGCGCGCGTCGACCATCGGGCTGCTTTCGTCGACGCGCCGGCCCACCGCCGCCGCGATCCGCTGCGCGACGCTCGTCACGTGCGCGTCGTCGCGAAACTTCAGCGACGTGAGCTCGAGCCGGCCCGCACGCTCGACGTAGACCTGGTCGGGCCCGTTGACGAGGATGTCGGTGACCGTCTCGTCGGCGAGCAGCGGCTCGATCGGGCCGACGCCGAACATGTCGTTCAGGATCGCGTCGACGATCAGCACCTGCTCGCCGGCCGTGATCTTCAGGCGCTCGCGCTCGACCGTGTGCGCCGCCACCTGCTCGATGCCCGCGCGCACTTCGTCGCGCGTCTTCATCAGCGCCGCCGACATGTTCATCGACGCAAACACCGCGGTGCGGATCGCGTCGAACTTGCCGGAGCGGATCAGCGACTCGTGAGCGTCGGCGGCCGCGGGCGCGCGGGCCGGCGGCGGCGCGGGCGCGATTTCCGGCGCCGGCGCGCGCGGCGCCGCGGGCGAGGCGGCCGGCGCGGGGTCCGGCGAAGGACGGTTGCGGTTACCGAACGTCACGATCCTTTCCTCCACTTGACGAAGCGCGCATACCACGGTTCGACGACGGCCATCGGTTCGCCGGTGATGCCGTTCGCGAGCTGCCGGATCCCGTCCAGGAAGCCGTGGCGCTTCGCGCCTTCGATCGGCTCGCCGAGGTTTTCGGCGACCGCGAGCGTCTGCGGCTCGTGCGGCAGCTCCCGCAGCGTCGCGCCGCTAAACGCGCTCGCGAAATCGGCCGGCTCGACGCGGCCCGCGACCGGCGCGAGCGGATTGTTCAGCACCATCGACAGCTGCCGCTCGCCCGGCAGCTCCTGCATGAAGCGCGCGAGCCGCGCGGATTCGTACGCGGCGTGCACCGAGCGGTCGGCGACGACGTAGACGAGATCGGACGCCTCGAGCGCCTCCTCGAACAGCTTGCCGGCGCCGCTGCCGACGTCGAACAGCACGTAATGAAAACGGTCCTTCAGCATATCGACCAGGCGCGCGATTGCCCCGTCGCCCAGCGGCACGTCGGCGCCGTATGCGAGCTCGGCCGACAGCACGTGCAGGCGGTCGCCCTTGGTGACGAACATGCGGTCGAACAGCGCGTCGTCGGGGCGCTGCTCCATGTTCAGCAACTCGACCAGCCCGTTGTTGCTGGACAGCCCGAGCATCGAGTTCGCACCGCCGCCATGCAGGTTCAGGTCGATATACGCGACGCGGCGGCGCTTCTCGCCCGCCAGGCAGCGCGCGAGGCTCACCGCGATGGTCGTCGCGCCGACGCCGCCGCGTGCGCCGACGAAGCTGACGATCTTGCCGGTGCGCACCTGCACGACCGATTCCGTCGCCGTCAGCGCGCGCCGCATCAGCTCGACGGTCAGCGGCTTGACGATGTAGTCCTGCACGCCGATGCCGAGCAGGTTGCGAAACAGCCCGACGTCGTTCTGCGTGCCGATCGCGACGACCCGCACCGACGGATCGCACACGTCGGCGAGACGCATCAGGTCCGACACCGGCAGCACCGAATCCGACACGTCGATGACCAGCTGGCGCGGCGAACGCTCGTGCTGCTGCAGCAACCGGATCGCGTCGTCGCAGGTGCCCGTCTGCAGGTGCGCACGCGTGATCGACAAATCGTGCGCGACGCGCCGGATCACGTCCTCGCTGCCGGGATCGGACACGACCGCGACGAGATCCGTCGCGCCGGCGGACGCGGCGCGCTTGGCGTTCTGGCGATCGAGGACGTTCATGGGCAGCATCGCGATGGCCTCGGGAATCGGTTCAATGGCCGGGCGAGCCGGTCGTCGTCTGCGTCCTGCCGGGCGTCGGCTGCTTCACGCGATCCTCGACGTAGCGGCGCACCGCGCCGGCCGCGACTTCCGCGTCGGCGCCGCCGTACGGCACGGGCGCGACGAGATCCTGCGGCCGCGCGAGCATGGCCGCGAGGTTCGTGTAGGTCGCGCAGCCGAACGGCACGCCCGGCCGCCCGAAGCCCGCGTCGACGAGATGCGACGGCTGCATCAGCTTCGCGCAGTCGGGCCGCACCGCCTGCACGCCGTCGAAGCCGATCGACCGCGCGTCGGGCAGGTTAAGCGGCGGCGGCGCCGACATGCAGCCCGCCAGCACCAGCGGCAGCAGTGCGGAGACGGTGGTTCGAACTCGCATGGGCGCCCCTCCGGTTCAGTACACGAAGCCCGCGGCGCCGACGAGGCGCGGCGTGTCGCCCGACAGCAGGTCGAGCCCGAGGTTGTGTTGCACCGCGAACTCCAGATCGCTGCTCGGCCGCGCGACGGTGTCGATCGCCTGCTCGAGCTGGCCGGGCCCGGTCGGCTGCACGATGTACGGCGTGACGATCACGACCACCTCGGTCTTGTTGTCCTGGAAATTCTTCGACGAAAACAGCCGGCCGATGATCGGCAGCCGGCCGAGCCCCGGAATCTGCGACACGGTGTCGGCCGTCTGGCTCTGCAGCAGCCCGCCGATCGCGAAGCTCTGCCCGCTCGACAGCTCGACCGTCGTCTCGACGCGTCGCACGGTGAGCGCCGGCACCCTGATGCTGCCCGTCGTCACGCTGTTGCTCGCGTCGACCTCGCTCACTTCCGGCCGCACTTTCAGGCTGATGCGGTTGTCGGAGAGCACGGTCGGCGTGAAGTCGAGCGACACGCCGAACGGCTTGTACTCGACCGTGATCACCTCCGTGTTGCCGCTCTGCGCAACCGGAATCGGAATCTCACCGCCCGCGAGGAAGCTCGCCGTCTCGCCCGACATCGCGGTCAGATTCGGCTCCGCGAGCATCGTGATCAGCCCTTCCTGATCGAGCGCGTCGAGCACGACGTCGATCGACCAGCGCCCCGCGCGAAAGCCGCCGAGCACCGAGAATGCGCCGGTCGGCGACAGGTTGAACAGGCCGTTCGTCGGGTCGAACAGCGTGCGCCCGTTGAACAGCCCGCCGACGAAGTTGCCGGCGGCGCCGAGCGAGCTCCAGTTGATGCCGAGCTGCTGCGTGACGTTGCGGCTCACCTCGGTCACCCGCACGCGCAGGTTCACCTGGATCGGGCGCGACAGCGTCAGCCGGTTGACGATCTTTTCCTTGTCGTGCAGGTACGGCGCGAGCGACTGCATCACGGCGTCCGCGTCGGCCGCGCCCGGCACCTTGCCCGACACCATCAGCGAGCCCGGCGCGCCGGACACCGTCAGCTTCATCTGTGGAAAGCGGCTGTCGAGCACCGTCTGCAGCGACGCCGTGTCGACCTGCACGATCACCGTCCTGCGCAGGATCGGCCGATGGTTCGCGCCGAGCGCGATCAGCGTGGTCGTGCCCGCCTTCTTGCCGAACACGAACACGGTGCGCGGCGACGGCACCTGGATGTCGGCGATGGTCGGATCGGCGACGAACATCGCGACCGCGGGCTCCGGCAGCGACAACAGCTCGCCCTTGCCGGTCGCGATCGACAGCGCCGCGCCGGCGTCCGGCGTGCGCACGCCCTGCGCGAACGCAACGCCGGGCGCGACGAGGCCGGCCAGGCACCAGAGAGCGATCCAGCGAACGATGCGCACCATGCGTGTTCCCGTCATCCCGTCAAATACCGGCCGCCGCACGGCCGGCCCGCTCCGTCGATCCGTCATTGCGGCACCGCCGCCCGCGGCGGCTGCGCCGTCCCGTCCGCCGCCGCCACATTGCCGCCGCCCGGCAGCGCCGGCATCCCCTGCATCCCCGGCAGGCCGGACGGCAGCGGCGGCAGGCCCGGCGTGCCGATGCCGCCGCCGCGCGACCCGTCGTCGATCGACGAACCGCGATAGATCACGACCGTGCTGCCCTGTCCCGTCGGCCGTGCGCTGCCGGCCGCCGGCCCGGCGGACTGCGCGCGCGCGGCCTCGCGGGCCGCACGCGACACGTCGCCGGCCCACACCGGCTGCGTATCCGGCTCCTGCTCGTCGCCGCCCGCCGGTTGCCGCCGGTCGCTGGTCGCGAAGCTGCGCAGCGCGAGCGACAGCGAGCCGAGGCGCGTCGCGACCAGCACGACCTGCGCGGTGCGTGGCGCGACCTCGAGCGTGACCGTGCGTGCGCGCGCCGTCGCGTCCGGCGCACTCGCGGGCGTCTTCGCGCGCTGGAATTCCGAGCCGACCGCTAGCACGCGCGCGCGCCGCACGACCGTCTCCGCTTCGAAGGTGCCGGGCGACGTCGCCGAGCCGCCGATCTGCTGCGTGAGCACCACGTCGACGAAATCGCCCGGCTGGATCAGCCCCGCGTTGCCCGACACGTCGTCGACCGGCACCGAGATCGCGCGCATGCCGGGCTGCAGCGCGGCCGCGAGAAAATCCGGCGCGTCGGCCGGAATCACGTTGTCCGTGCGAATCGGCGTGCCGGCGCCGACGCGGTTGCGCAGCAGCGCGCCCTTCAGGTCGGCGCCCGGCTGCGACTCGACGAATGCGCCCGGCGGCACCTGCGCGCGCGGCATGCGCTTCCACGCGAGATCGTTGTCGCGCAGCAGCAGCCCTTCCGGCAGATCGGCGGCCGCGACGCGCACGCGCGCCTGATCCGGTTCGCCGGGTGCCGACGGCGTCGACGCGGCGACGTACAGTTCGCGCAGGATGAATGCGCCGATGCCGGCAGCGATGATCAGCACGGCCATTCTCAGAGGTTTGGGCATGGCGGCGTGCGTCCCCCGGCTAGGTAAGCGAAACCGCGTGCGGAAACGGCGCCCAGACGGCCAGCGCACCGCCGAGCGCGAGCGCGAGCCCGTACGGCACGCCGCGCGCGGCGACGGCGCGGGCGGGCGTGACGCGCCGCTGCCACGCGACGGCCGCGAGCGCGGCGAGGCCGCATAACGCGCCACCCGCGCCGACGATCGTCAACACGGGGAACGCCAGCGTCGGGCCGGCCCACAGGAATACCGCCGCCGCCAGCTTGACGTCGCCGCCGCCGATCCAGCCCGCGTGGCGCAAGCCGCCGAACAGCAGCAGCATCGCCGCGGCGGTCGCGAGGTGGCCGGCCAGCGGCGCGAGCCCTTCGCGAGCGAGCGCCGCCGCGACGAAATACAGCATCGCGAACGCCAGCACCGCGCGATTGGACAGGCGCCGGTCGCGCAGGTCCTGCGCCGCGAGCGACGCCAGCACGACCGTGGCCACCGACTGCACGAGAGTGAGCATGGGAGAGCCGTCCATCGGCGCACCCCCGGCTGGATACGTTCTACCGCTGCGGATCCGTGTATTCGTCGGCGGCGCGCGGGTTCAGGGGATCAGATCAGGCTCGTCACCTTCGTGATCAGCGCCGTGAACACGCTCGGCAAGCCGCCGGAAGTGCTGCTGAGGATCACGCCGACCGCTGCCAGCGCGACCACGACGATGCCGGCCAGCACCGCATATTCGAGCGAGCTGACGCCGCGTTCATCACGCAGCAGGGACTTGACGTATTGCAGCATGGCAACCTCCGTGTGACGGGGTCGATGATCGACCGTTGAACGTAAAGACGCTGCATGGGTCCGGCGGCTGCATATGGCGTTCGCCCATTTGCGACTCATGCGGACCGCCCGCATGAGGCCGTTCGCATTCCCCGAAGTCCATTCGATCGCTGCGACGCGCGGCATGCAACGACGGCATCGATCGTTTCATTCGCACATCTGTCGTGCAGCCGCGCCGGTACGACGCCGACCGCACTGATTCGTCTAGGGTATAGACAATTTTTGAGACGATTTCAAATAATTTGGCGTCGGAATGTATTTATGGATAGCACCCTGCAATGATGAAATTCATGAAGGTGTCTGTCGAAATTCTTTGTCGCGGCATTCGGACGTCGATGTAAGCATGTTAACTGTCGCGATGCGTCATTTTCCGTCTGGCGGATAACCTGTTTCCATTCGATTTTTCGGTATGCCGGATGGGCCGTGCGCACCGTTTCACGCGCGGTGGTTAGCATATGCCGGCCGGAAATCCGTTCACGCTCCGCCCGGCCAATTCGGCAAATATGACAGGTCCGGATCGTTTTTTTGAACCGACTGATGTCGATTTCACCGCCCTGAATTCGCATGCCGATCGACATGCGAATCCGCGATCTCGCAAATCCGCGATTTCGCCATTTCAGGAATTTTCCAGCCGGCGCTTGCCTGATTAGCAGGCCACGCCAATCAACATGATCGGAATCCTGAACGATTCCGCGATATATGCAAATCTGCTTTCCGTTCGCGGAACCGGCGCGCCCGGCCCCGCAAAGCGCAACCCGCCAGGCGGCGATAAGCATAGTTCAAATCGTTGTTTGTCCCGCGCCGGAAGCGTCCACCAGAATGGCTCGACGCCTCCCCGTCCGATTTCATTTTCACGCTACCCGACGCACCATGACCGATCGATTCCCGTTTCCGCTGCGCCTGCTGCGGTCGCTGCTGGCGGCCACGCTGATGACACTGGCGGCCGCCGCCGCGCACGCCGACAAGCCCGCCACCATCCGCATCGGCGTCGCCCAGCAGGGCGCCGGCGATCCGCCGACCTTCGGCGGCTCCAGCGCCGCCACCGCGCAATTGCAGCAACTGGTCGAGAAGGAGTTCGCGGCCGACGGCATCAACGTGCAGTGGCTGTTCTTCAAGGGCGCGGGGCCGGCCGTCAACGAGGCGATCGCCAACAAGGCACTCGACTTCGCGTACCAGGGCGACCTGCCGGCCGTGCTCGCACGCTCGAACGGGATCAAGACGCACCTGCTGCTTGCCGCGAGCGTGCGCTCGGGCGTGAAGATCGCGGTGCCGCCCGACTCCGGCATCCGTTCGATCACCGACCTGAAAGACCGCCGCGTATCGATCTTCCGCGGCACGAACCTGCAGCTCGTCGCCGACAACGCGCTCGCGAAGAACGGCCTCGGCGAACGCGACCTGCGCGTGATCAATCTCGACGCCGCAAGCTCGCTCGCCGCGCTCGCGTCGAAAGGCATCGACGCGTCGGTGGGCGACTACCAGCTATACAAGCTGCGCGACGCGGGGCTCGCGAAGATCATCTACGAATCGCAGAACGACGGCCCGCAGTACACGCGCCAGACGCATCTGCTCGTGCTCGACGATTTCGAACGCGCGCATCCGGACATCGTGCAGCGCGTCGTCAACGCGCTGGTCAAGGGCGCGCAATGGTCGTCCGACGAGGCGAACCGCGATGCGCTGTTCAAGCTGTGGGCGAAGAGCGGCGTCCCGTATTCGTCGTGGCAGGCCGACTATGCGAACCAGCGCCTGAAAGATCGCCTGTCGCCGCTGATCGATCCGTTCCTCGTGGCGCGCTACAAGGCCGTCGCACAGGATGCGCTGAAGCTGAAGCTGATCCGCCAGCCGGTCGACGTCGACGGCTGGTTCGAGCCGAAGTATCTCGACAACGCGCTGCGCACGCTGAAGCTCGAACACTACTGGCCGCGCTACGACGCGGCCGGCAAGCCCCTTTCCTGACCCGGACCCGCCCCGATGAGCGACACCGCGATCCCGATTCAGTCGTCCGAGCCGCATGCACTCGCCGCGCAGCCGCGCCGCGCGGCGAGCGTGAAGCGGCTGGCATGGCAGCTCGCGCCGTGGGTGCTGCCCGCGCTGCTGTTCGCGCTGTGGAGCGTCGGCAGCGCGCGCGGCTGGATCGCACCGCAGATCCTGCCGCCGCCCGAACGCGTGTACGACGCGCTCGCCGAGCTTGCGACGAGCGGCGATCTCGCACGCCACACGCTGATCAGCCTGCAGCGCGTGCTGGTCGGCTTCGCGACCGGCTCGCTGCTCGGTTTCGCGATCGGCGTCGCGCTCGGCCTGTCGCGCACGCTGGAAGCCTATGTACTGCCGAGCTTCAACGCGCTCGTGCAGATCCCGGTGCTCGGCTGGCTGCCGTTCCTGCTGCTGCTCGTCGGCGTCGGCGAACCGCTCAAGTACCTGCTGATCGCGCATGCGGCGCTCGTCCCCGTCACGATGAGCACGCTGCAGGGGTTTCGCCAGACGCCGCCCGCGCTCGACGAAGTTGCGCGCGGGTTCGGCTACACGCGCCGGCAACGCATCGTCCACGTCGTGCTGCCGGCCGCGATCCCGACGCTCGCGACCGGCGTGCGGCTCGCGTTCACGAAGTCGTGGCTCGCGCTCGTCGTCGTCGAGCTCGTCGCGTCTTCCGAAGGGCTCGGCTACCTGATCGTGTACGGCCGGCAACTGTTCCAGCTCGATCTCGTGATGGCGGCCGTGGTCGTGGTCGGCGCGGTCGGCCTGCTGATCAACCGGCTGCTCGACGCGCTCGAAGCGCGCCTGCGCCGCGGCGTGCCGTCCGCGTTTCGCGGCTGAGCCGGCCTGTCCGCGCAATCGAAGGAGACTACCCGATGCCGCACTCCGCCACGTCGACGCTCGCGCCGGCTGCCGCGCCGTCGCCCGTCGCAGCCGCCCGCCGCCTGCATGCGCCCGACTGGCGCGGCTTCGTGCTGCCGCTCGTCGCGTTCGCACTCTGGTGGGCGATCGCTTCCGCGCACGTCGTGAAAAGCGGGCTGCTCGTCGGCCCGGCCGACGTCCTGCACACCGCGTGGTCGCAGGTCACGAGCGGTGCGCTCGGCCGCGCACTGTCCGCGTCGCTCGCGCGCGAAGCCTGCGGTTTCGCGATCGGCGCGACGGGCGGGCTGCTGCTCGGCATCGCGCTCGGGCTGTCGCGCATCGCCGCGCGCATCGTCGGCCCGAGCTTCGACACGTTCAAGCAGATCTCGCTGTTCGCGTGGATTCCGCTGATTTCCGTGTGGTTCGGCCTCGGCGACGTCGCCAAGGTCGTGTTCCTGTCGCTCGCCGCGCTGCTGCCCGTCGCCGCGCACACGTGCGACGGCATTCACGCGGTGCCGCGCGCGTATGTCGACGTCGCCCGCGCGCTGCGCTATTCGCGGCTCCAGCTCGTCCGCTACGTGATCCTGCCGGCCGCACTGCCGTCGATCTTCACCGGGCTGTACCTCGGCCTGATCTATTCGTGGCTCGCAACGCTCGGCGCCGAATACCTGCTCGTCGCCGGCAGCGGGATCGGCAACACGCTGATCGACGGCAGCGAGCAATTCCGGATGGATCTCGTGCTGTTCGGGATCATCGTGGTCGGCGTGACCGGCTGGGCACTGAACGCGGTCGCGCGTGCGATCGAACGCAAGGTGCTGGCCCGGCGCGGCGACCTGCCGCGCTGATCTCACGCTCCTTCCCTGTCGCAACCTTCCTCGCTCCGCCATGACGACCCTCGCCTCCGACTCGCTCGACATCCTCCATGTAAGCAAGCACTACGCACAACGCGGCGCGGTGCTCGCCGTGCTCGACGACGTGTCGCTGCACGTCCGCGCCGGCGAATTCGTCACGATCGTCGGCGCGAGCGGCTGCGGCAAGTCCACGCTGCTACGGCTGATCGCGGGGCTCGACACCGACTACACGGGCGAGATTCGCGCCGGCGACGAACGCGTGCGCGACACGTCGCTGCAGCGCGGGATCGTGTTCCAGGATCACCGGCTGTTCCCATGGCTCACCGTCGAACAGAACATCGGCGCCGCGCTGCGCAACGCGCCGCTCGACGCGGCCGCGAAGCAGCGAGCGGTAGCCGACCACATCGCGCTCGTCGGGCTGAACGGCTTCGAGCACGCGTTTCCGAACCAGTTGTCGGGCGGGATGGCGCAGCGCGTCGCGATCGCGCGCGGCCTCGTGAACCGGCCGCGCGTGCTGCTGCTCGACGAGCCGTTCGGCGCGCTCGACGCGCAGACGCGCGCGCGGATGCAGAACGAATTGCTGCGCATCTGGGAACAGGAGCGCATCACGATGATGCTCGTCACGCACGACGTCGACGAAGCCGTCTATCTCGGCGACCGCGTCGTCACGATGGCGCCGCGCCCGGGCCGAATCGAACGCATCGTCGATGTCGCACTGCCACGGCCGCGCCGGCGCGATTCGCCGGAATTCGCGCGGTTGCGCGATACGGTGCTCGCCGATTTCGACGATAGCGATACGCCGCGCGACGACGGCGCGGGCGGCAAGCGCATCGACACGCCGCACGCGCACCGGATCGGTGAATTCCGGCTTGCGTGGTAGACACGTGTCGCGACCGCATTGCTCAGCATGACGACACATATCGATCATCGCAGCACGCACGCTAAGGTTGTGACGATTCATCGGTTCCGGTTCCGCGCGCTCCCTGCTTGAATGGAGACTCGACCGACCCGACTCCAGGAGACTCCCGATGTCCGAAGTCCAGCACGCCGCCCACCCGTCTTCGCATGCTTCGCACGCCGCGCCGCGCACGGCCGCCGCCCCGCTCCAGCTTCGCCAGGTTGCCGGCCGGATCGGCGCCGAGATCGCCGGCGTCCGGCTGTCGGCCACGCTCGACGACGCGACGTTCGACGCGATCCAGGCCGCGCTGCTGCGCCACAAGGTGCTGTTCTTCCGTGGCCAGCACCATCTCGACGACACCGCGCAGGAAGCGTTCGCGCGCCGCTTCGGCGACACGGTCGCGCATCCGACCGTGCCGTCCGTCGACGGCAGCGCGCATCTGCTCGAACTCGATTCCGCGCACGGCGCCCGGGCGAATTCGTGGCACACCGACGTCACGTTCGTCGATGCGTACCCGAAGATCTCGATCCTGCGCGCGGTCGTGATTCCGCCGTTCGGCGGCGATACGGTGTGGGCCAACACGGCCGCCGCGTACACGCATCTCCCCGACCCGCTGCGCGCACTTGCGGACACGCTGTGGGCGATCCATACGAACGCATACGACTACGCGTCGACGCATGTGCATGCCGACGACACGCAACTGAAGCGCTACCGCGAAGTGTTCACGTCGACCGTCTACGAAACCGAGCATCCGGTCGTGCGCGTGCATCCGGAAACCGGCGAACGCACGCTCGTGCTCGGGCACTTCGTGCAGCGGCTCAAGGGGCTGTCGGCGCAGGATTCCGCGCACCTGCTGCAGGTCTTCCACGAGCACGTGACGCGTCTCGAGAACACCGTGCGCTGGAACTGGCAGGAAGGCGACGTCGCGATCTGGGACAACCGCGCGACGCAGCACTACGCGATCAACGACTACGGCGCTGCGCGCCGCGTCGTGCGCCGCGCGACCGTTCACGGCGACGTGCCGGTCGGCATCGACGGCCGCCGGAGCGTCGTGCTGAAGGGGCCGGGTGCGACGCTGCAATAACGCCCGAGTACCGCGGCGGCGCCGTTTCGTGCGCGCCGCTGCGTGTTCCGCTCCAATCGCCACCGGACACACCACCATGAACCTCCCGCCACCGCATCGACGCTTGCACGCGCAACGATGTCGGCCATCCGCCCCATTCACTTCCGCCAGGAGCGTCGCATGAGCGCCCTACCCGAACCCGCTGCCCAGCCGGTCGACGTGATCCCGCTGTCCGCCCATATCGGTGCGGAAATTCGCGGCGTCGACCTCACGCAACCGTTGACCACGCCGCAGATCGCGGCCATCCGCACCGCGCTGCTGAAATGGCGCGTCGTCTTCTTCCGCGAACAATTCCTCACGCACGACCAGCACGTCGCGTTCTCCGCGCAGTTCGGCGAGCCGACGGTCGGCCACCCGGTGTTCGGGCACGTCGACGGTCATCCGGCCGTCTATTCGATCGCGAAGCACCGCAAGGCGACGCGCTTCGAAGGCGAACCGGTGCGCCGGCCGTGGACGGGCTGGCACACCGACGTGACGGCCGCCGTGAACCCGCCGTGGGCGTCGATCCTGCGCGGCGTGACGATCCCGCCGTACGGCGGCGACACGCACTGGACCAATCTCGTACGCGCGTACGAAACGCTGTCCGCACCGCTGCGCGGTTTCGTCGACGGCTTGCGCGGCATCCACCGCTTCACGCCGCCGGCCGGTGCGCGTGCCACCGGCGCGTTCGACGACGCGGTCGAACGCCGCCCGCTCGTGACCGAGCATCCGCTCGTCCGCGTGCATCCGGAGACCGGCGAACGTGCGCTGTACGTGAGCCCGAGCTTCCTGAAATCGATCGTCGGGCTGACGCCGCGCGAGAGCCAGGCGCTGCTCGAACTGCTGTGGGAACACGTGACGCGGCCGGAATTCACGATCCGCTTCAAATGGGAACCGCGCAGCATCGCGTTCTGGGACAACCGCGCGACCGCGCATCTCGCACCCGTCGACATCTTCGATCTCGACTTCGACCGCCAGCTCTACCGTACGACGCTCACCGGCGACGTACCGGTCGGCCCCGACGGCCGGCCATCGGTCGCCCTCGAAGGCTCGCCGGTCGAAACGGCGGCGGCCGTCGCGCTCAACTGACCGCAACCTGAACCGGCACCGGCGCGCGCGAGCGCACCGGCCCTTCGTCCATCGATCTCCGTCAATCCAGCCACACGCCGTCGAACCGGTGCCCGCCGAGCGGCGAGAACGTCAGCCCGTGTACGTGTTTCGACACCGGCAGCGACACGATCGACGTCGCGATCGGCGTGAACGGCACCTGATCCTTGAACACTACCTGCGCCTGTTCGTACAGCGCCGTGCGCTTCGCGACGTCCGCATTCGAGCGCGCCGCGCGCACCAGCTTTTCGAAATCCTGATTGCACCACTTCGCGAGGTTGCTGCCATGCACCGCGTCGCAGCCGAGCAGCGTGCCGAGCCAGTTGTCGGGGTCGCCGTTGTCGCCCGACCAGCCGTACAGGATCGCGTCGTGCTGCCCGTCGTGCTTCGCGCGGCGGTTGTATTCGCCCCACTCGTAGCTGACGATCTTCGCGCGCACGCCGATCTTCGCCCAGTCCTGCTGGATCAGTTGCGCCATCAACTGCGCATTCGGGTTGTACGGGCGCTGCACGGGCATCGCCCACAGCGTCAGGTCGAAGCCGTTCGGGAAGCCGGCCTGCGCGAGCAGCGCCTTCGCGGCGGCCGGATCGCGCGGCGCATCCTTCAGGCGCGGGTTGTACGACCATTGCGCGGGAGGCATCGGGTTCGTCGCGATCTTCGCGTCGCCGTTGAAGACGGTCTTCACGATCGCCGTCTTGTCGATCGCGATGTCGAGCGCGCGCCGCACGTCGACGCGATCGAGCGGCGCATGCTGCGTGTTGTACGCGACGAAGCCGACGTTGAAGCCCATCCCCGAGAACAGCTCCAGCTTCGGGTCGCGCCGCACCGTGTCGAGATCGGCCGGCCGCGGGAACGCCGATACCTGGCACTCGCCGGCCACCAGCTTCTGCAGGCGCGCGGCCGGATCGGGCGTGATCGCGAACACGAGCCGCGCGAGCTTCACGTCGTCCGGCTTCCAGTAGTCGGGGTTCGCTTCGTAGCGGATCAGCGCATCCTTCTGGTACGTGCGCAGCAGGAACGGCCCGGTGCCGACCGGGAACTGGTTGATGTCGGCCTCGCGATGGCGTGCCGCGAGCTGCGACGCATATTCGGCCGACAGGATCGACGCGAACGCCATCGCGAGGTTGCGCACGAACACGACGTCGGGCGTCTTCAGCACGAAGCGCACCGTGTAGTCGTCGGCCTTCTCGATGCGCTCGACGTTGCGGTCGAAGCCGAGATCGCTGAAGTACGGGAAGCTGACCGGGTAGGCCTTGCGGAACTGATCATCGGGATCGAGCATCCGGCGGAACGTGAACACGACGTCGTCGGCCTGGAACGGCCGCGTCGGCTTGAACCACGCGGTCGTCTGGAATTTCACGCCGCGCCGCAGGTGGAACGTGATCGTGCGCTGGTCGGGCGACACGTCCCAGCTCGTCGCGAGCGACGGTTCGAGATCGAGCGTGCCGCGCCTGAACTGCACGAGTCCGTTGTAGATCGTGTACGTGCTCGCGTCGAAATCGGTGCTCGTCGTGTGCTGGCCCGGATCGAAGCCGGCCGGGCTGCCTTCGGTGCAGTACACGAGCGTCTTGCCGGCCGGCGCGGCAAGCGCCTGCGTGGCCGCGCCAGCGAGCAGCAGCGATGCAGCCACGCAACGAAGTGCAACAACGGCATGCGGTGCGCGACGCACGCGACGTGCGGCTGACGAAACGAAAGAATGCTTCATGGTGGCGGAAAGGAGGAATGAGTCATGCGAATGACGACCGCCGATCTTCGCGCGCCTCCCGCCGATCGCTTACCAATTAATTCGGCGTTGCTTATCGCCGCGGGCGCATCCCGCTGCCCGTGCATGAATATGTCCGCGCAAGCGCCGGGGCATCGCCCGGCAGATCCTTCGCGCCACGCCAAAGCACGCGACCGCGCCACCGCCTTCCGGCCCCCTGCAGATTCTCCGGAATTGGCGCATCGTATCGGCTGGCAAACGCCGGCAGAGGCGCGCCGGGATCCGCCCGACGACGCCGCGCCGCCGATTCCTGGAGGACCCACGATGTCGATCAGCTCCGATACGCCCTCTCGTCCCGTGAAGTCGCCGGGCCCCGATCATCCGATCGCGATCGAGCCGCATCCGTCGCGCGTGGTGGTCACGGTGGCCGGCAAGGTCGTCGCCGATACGCGCCGCGCGCTGGCGCTGCGCGAGGCCAGCTATCCGGCCGTGCTCTACATCCCGCGCGAAGACGCCGACATGTCGCTGCTGCGCCGCACCGACCACGCGACGTACTGCCCGTACAAGGGCGACTGCGCGTACTACTCGATCCCCGCCGGCGGCGAACGCGCGACCAACGCGGTGTGGACCTACGAGCATCCGTATCCGGCCGTCGAAGCGATTCGCGGACACCTCGCGTTCTATCCGGACCGCGTCGATTCGATCGACGAAAGCGCCGCCGACGCAGCCTGAGCGCCGCTGATTTGCATATGCGCATTCATTGGTTGGCCGCCGGCCCGCGCGGCCGTATCGTCCTGAATCCGGCGCGGGCCGGCCCGTTGCGAGCATCGCCCGCATCCGGCCCCGTCCTGCGCCGGCCGCGCCGCCTTGGCGCGCGGCCCGTGAACCCGCACGCAGGACACCCAGATGAGCGACACACTGCACGCAGACGTTGAAACGACCCCGGCGAACCCGCGCCGACGCCAATGGCTGCATGGCGCGGCCGCCGGGCTTGCCGGGCTTGCGCTCGGGCCGCTCGCGACCCTGCCCGCACGAGCCCAGGACAACGGCACGCGGCTGCGCATCGGTTTCCAGAAATACGGCAACTTCGTCGTGCTGAAGGCCCGCGGCACGCTCGAGAAGCGCCTTGCGAGCCAGGGCGTCGCGGTGCAATGGCTCGAATTCCCGGCCGGCCCGCAACTGCTCGAAGGGCTGAATGCCGGCGCGATCGACGTCGGCACGGTCGGCGAAACACCGCCGATCTTCGCGCAGGCGGCCGGCGTCGATTTCGTCTATATCGGCAACGAGCCGCCCGCGCCACAAGGCGAAGCGATCGTCGTGCTGCCCGATTCGCCGATCCGCAACGTCGCGCAGTTGCGCGGCAAGAAGGTCGCGTTCAACAAGGGCTCGAACGTCCACTACCTGCTCGTGAAGGCGCTGGAACATGCGGGCCTCGCGTATGCGGACATCCAGCCGATCTACCTGACGCCCGCCGACGCGCGCGCCGCGTTCGTGCAGCGCAGCGTCGATGCGTGGGTGATCTGGGATCCGTATCTGGCGGCCGCCGAACGGCAGCTCGGCGCGCGCGTGATCGCGAACGGCGAAGGGCTCGTGCGCAACACGCAGTACTACCTCGCCGCGCGCAAGTACGCGGCCGCTCACCCGCAGGTGCTGCGCGCGCTGCTCGACGAAGTCGACGCGGTCGATCGCTGGGCGCGCGACCACACGCCCGACGTCGCCGCGCAACTGTCGCCGCTCGTCGGCCTCGACGCGCCGACGCTCGAAGTCGCGCTCAAGCGCGCCGGCTACGGCGTGCAGCCCGTCACCGACGCGACGGTCGCGTATCAGCAGAACATCGCCGACACGTTCAGCACGCTGAAGCTGATTCCGGGCAAGCTGACGGTCGCCAACGCGCGCTGATGTGTCGCCGACACACGATGCAACGCGTTACGGCGCAGGCGCCGCGCCGATGCGCCGCCATTCGTCGTAGTCGATGACGAGGCCGGCTTCGTCGATCGCGATATCGGCCGCATAGGTGCCGCTCTCGTAGCGATACACGTGTGGCGCCGTATGCGTATAACGCTGCTCTCCGCGCACGATGGCGAAATCCGGAAAGCGCAGCCATGCGGTATGGATCGTCGCAGCGTCGCCGACGGCCAGCGCCAGCCGCCGGATCGGCAGCGTATTGGTCGACGGGCTGAAACCGAGGTCGATGTCGGTCGCGCCCGCGAGCATCGACGCGTCGACGCCGTCGATCGTCCAGCGCCCTTCCTCGCATGCGAGGTCCAGCTGTTGCGGTGGCAACGTGCCGAGCCAGCGTGTCACGCGCGCCGAGCGCGTGAGCCAGTCGGCACCGCATGCGATCGCATAGTCGATGCGAAACGGCGCGCCGTCGATCGCACCCGACACCGAACCCGACAGATCGATTCGCGTTCGCGTCTCCGCGAGCCGGCACCATTCGGCCGCCTGCCACGTCTGCACGATCTGCCATGCGACGCATCGCGTGCGCATCGCTTCATCCTGTTGCGTCATGTCGCCGTCTCCTGTCGGTCGCGAGAAAGCCGATTTTCGCTCATCGCTTCGATGAACACACGCGGCTTCGGTGACACGGTACGCTGGAGCCGGTCGTCCGCGGGACGTCAGGATTCTTCCGCTGAACGAGAACCCCGACTTCGCGCTCAACGCGCTCGTGCAAGCGCAGCGGCCGCTGCCGCCGCGCGTGCGTGCGCTCGTCGATCTACTGAAGAAGGCAATCCCGCCGCTGCTGAAGCGGCGCGTCCGTCAGCAGCAGCGAGCCCCGCCCTCACGCCTGCAGCGACTTCCCCGGTTCCTTCACGTGCGCGTCGACTTCCATCTGGTAGAAGCGCGCGCTGACGAAGCCGAACAGCGTCCAGCCCAGGAACACGCACAGGCCGCCGAGCATCAGCGCCTGCTCGCCCGAGCTGACGAGCGCATAGAAGCTGTACGCGGTCGCGACCATCGCGATCACGTTCGTCACCAGCGCCTTGGCCGGTGGCACCTTCGCGACCTTCTGGATCGTGATCAGCGCGGCCATCGACATCACGTACGGCACGAGGTTCGTGACGACCGCAAGATCGACGATCTTCTGGAACTGGCTGCTCAGCTCCGGGCTGATCGTCATCAGCGCCAGCGCGACCTGCGCGACGAGCAGGATCACCATGCCGACGATCGGCGTGCCCGTGCGCGTCGCACGCGCGAACACCGGCAGGAAGTAGCCGACGTCCGCCGAGCTCTTGAACACCTGCGCGACCGTGAACTGCCAGCCGAGCAGCGAGCCGATGCACGCGATCACCATCAGCGCGGTGACGATCGTGCCCACCGTCGGCGTGAACATCGTCGCGAACGCGATGCCGAACGGCGCGTTCGATTTCGCGAGGATCGCGTTCGGCACGATCCCCGCGATCACGTTGGTCGACACGATGTAGAAGATCGCCGATGCGATCGTGCCGCCGAGCACGGCGATCGGCACGTTGCGCTCCGGGTTCTCCACCGCATCCGAGTTCGCGCACGCCGATTCGAGCCCGAGGAACGCCCACAGCGTCACCGCGATCGAACTGCCGACGGCCGGCCCGAACGACATGCCGTGCGGATTCCACGCAGCGCCCCAGGTCGCGCCGCTGAACCAGAACCAGCCGATCAGCGACACGATGACGACCGGAATGATCACGCCCCATACGGTCACCGAGCCGATCCGGCCGGTGATGCGCGAGCCGCCGAAGTTCGCGACCGTCGTCAGCACGAGCAGGAAGATCGTCCACAGGCCCGTCTGCAGCGGCGACAGCGTCGCGTCGAACAGCACGGTGCCGTAGCCGACCGCCGTGACGCCGATCGCGACGTTGGCGATCACGAGCGACAGCCCGTACGTGTAGTTCGCCATGTAGTTGCCGGCCTTGCCGAACGCGTATTCCGCGTAGCCGCCCATCCCGCCCGGCTTGCGGCTCAACATCCCGCAGCGCGCGAACGCATAGGCCAGCGCGAGCGATCCGCCGGCCGTGACGATCCACGACAGCAGCGAGATCGTGCCGACCTGCGCAAGCTTCGCCGGCAGCAGGATGATGCCGGAGCCCATCATGTTGACCGCCGTGAGGATGGTGAGCTGCCAGACGTTCATCCGGTTCTTCGCCGCGGCCGCCGGGGCCGCGGCGGACATGCTCGCTGCGTTTTCCATGATCTCGATCCTTCGATGTGATGCCGCCGCGCGGCCGGTCGCTCGTTCAGGCCGTCAGGCAGTACACGCGGTACGTGCCGTCCTCGACTTCCACGCCGTGCGTGTCGTGCGCGAAGCCCGGAAAACGGCGGTCGTACGCTTCGAGCGCCTTCAGGTAGCCGAGCACCGGGCCGCCTGCCGGCCCCGCGTTCTCGCCGGGCATCAGCAGCGGAATGCCCGGCGGATACGGCACGACGCCGGTGGCGACCGTACGACCGGCCAGCTCGTCGAGCGTGACCTGCTCGACGCGGCCCTGCACGAGATGCTCGTATGCGCGCACCGGGCTCATCTCCGGCTTCGGCAGGATCGAGAACGCCTCCGACATCAGCCGCGTCGTGCCGAGCTGCTCCATCGCCGCGAACATCGTGTCGGCCAGGTCCTTCAGCCCCATGCCCGCATAACGCGCGCCGTGTTCCTTCGCGAGCGACGGAATCGCCATGTCGAGCGACAGGTTCGCGTCGTAGTCGCGCTTGAAGTCGCACAGCGCGCTGACGAGCGAGCCCCACTTGCCCTTCGTGATGCCGATCGAGAACAGGAACAGGATCGTGAAATCGGTCGTCTTCTCGACGACGATCCCGCGCGCATCGAGATAGGCCGTGACGACGCTCGCCGGAATGCCGACCGGCATCAGGCCGCCGGCCGGCGCGACGCCCGGCGTGACGATCGACACCTTGATCGGATCGAGCATGCAGTAGCCGTCCTCGATATTGCCGAAGCCGTGCCATTGCGCGCCGGGGCGCAGCACCCAGCACGACGGATCGCTCGCGAGCAGCTCGGGCGGCGCATCGTGGAACGGCAGCGTGCGGCCCGTGCGTGCCTCGAGCACGGTGTCGGGCTGCCAGCATTCGAAGAACCAGTCGCCCTTCGCGTCGAACTCGTTGTTCATCCGCGCGATCATCTGCCGGAATGCGACGGCCTCCTCGATCGACTCGTGCGTCAGCGCTTCGCCGCCGGGGCCGTCCATCATCGCGGCCGCGACGTCGTTCGACGCGATGATCGCGTAGTTCGGCGACGTCGACGCGTGCATCATGAACGTTTCGTTAAACTGAGCATGCGGAATCGGGCTGCGGCCGTCGCGCACGTGGATGTACGACGCTTGCGACAGTGCGGTCAGCAGCTTGTGCGTCGACTGCGTCGCGAACACCGTGGGCCGGTCCGCACGATGGTCGCGCGGGTCGCCGTGCATCGCATGGCGGTCGCGGTAGATCGGGTTGAAGCGCGCGTAGCCGTACCATGCTTCGTCGAAGTGCAGGCGGTCGACGCTCGCGCCGAGCAGTTCCTCGACGCGCGCGACGTTGTAGCAGAGGCCGTCGTAAGTCGAGTTCGTGACGATCGCGTGCTTCGGCTGGCGATCGGCAAGCCCGGCCGCGAGCGGGTTCGATGCGATCGCCTCGCGGATCGCCGCCTGCGTGAGGCGCTCGGACGCGATCGGCCCGATGATCCCGTAGCGGTTGCGCGTCGGTACCAGGTACGTCGGGATCGCGCCCGACATCGTGATCGCATGCTCGGCCGACTTGTGGCAGTTGCGGTCGCACAGCGCGATCTGGTCGCGGCTCACGCTCGCCATCAGGATGATGCGGTTCGACGTCGACGAGCCGTTCGTCACGTGATACGTGCGATGCGCACCGAACACGCGCGCCGCATAGCGCTCGCTTTCGCCGATCGGGCCCGAGTGGTCGAGCAGCGAGCCGAGTTCGCCGACCGAGATCGACAGGTCGGAGCGGAACAGCGATTCGCCGAAGTATTCGAAGAACGCGCGGCCGACCGGCGACTTCAGGAAGCCCGTGCCGCCCGTGTGGCCGGGCGTATGCCACGAGTATTCGTAGACGCGCGAGAACTTCGCGAGCGCGCCGAACATCGGCGGCAGCACGGTCGAGCGATAGCGTTCGATCGCCGCGTGGATGCGCCCGCCGATGAAGTCGGCCGTATCCTCGAGCAGCCACACGAAATCGTCGACCTGGCCCATGACCGCGGACGGCACCGACGACGCGACGCTGCGGTCGGCCAGCAGGAAGATCGGCACGTTGGCGTTGCGATGCCGGATCGCTTCGACCACCGCCTCGGACGGCCCGTGGCCATCCACGCCGAGATCCCAGTCGAGCAGCACGCACTGGATCGACGGATCGGAACGGACCAGCATGATCGCATCGTCGGCGGATGTCGCCGTGAGCACGTCGATGTCGCGTTGCGCGAGCTCCGCGCTCAGTGTGCGGACCGCGCGCCCGGTCGCCGTTTCCTGCGTGATTTCGTCGTCGACCAGCAGCGCACGCATGCCGAGACGACGAACGCCTCCGGTGGATGTATTCATGATGTTGCCCTCGCTGTTCCGATGCTTCGTTGGTGTTGTTCGTCTCACGAGCACGCGGACAGCAGGCCACGGTCGGCGACATGAGACGCTCGTCATTCCGGTTTGATTCGCCATCCGATTCGGATGCCGACTATGCCATGGATGCCTTTCGATGAAAAGCCGACGATTCGGCAAAACCGTCGATCCCTTTCAAATCGGATTTCATAATTGGATCATTTTTATGTGCATTGCAGCACGCCAATTCCCGCTTGTTTGATCCTACTCATCTTTCAATGACATTGCCGTTTCCGGTCGATTGAATTCGCCGGATTTTGTTGCTACGATCGGCTGCGTCGCGCACTGACCGTCGGCAGCCGAGCCTCGCTGCGCAAGGCTGATTCGTGCGGTGCGCATTCGGCATTCAGCATTCGCGGGAGCGTTTCAATCGGCTGCAGCGCGTATCGGATTACGCGGATTGCGCGCCGGCGTGAATGCGGCTCCCGCTTCCGCACATTTACGGGAGAATTCGCGTGAGCCTGTTGAAAATCGCAGTCGAGCCGGCGCTGATTGGCGCCTTCCTCACCACGCACGAACAGGTCGACGTATTTCAGACCGATTTCACGAATATCGCGGCAATCGTGGTCGGAATCGATTCGGCGCAAAAAATCCTGAAAGCCGTCGAACGAACCGGCTTCGCGATTCCGTTCTTCGTCGCGGTCGAGCCCGACCAGGAAGTGCCGCCGTCGGTCCTGCCGAGCGCGAGCGGCGTGATCCAGCTCGGGCACGGCAGCCGCCACTATTACGGCCGGCAGATTTCAGCCGCCGCCGATATCTACAGCGAGAACCTGCTGCCGCCGTTCTTCAAGGTCATGCGCGAATACGTGCAGCGCGGCTACGTCGAGTTCGACTGCCCCGGCCACCAGGGCGGCCAGTTCTTCTCGAATCATCCGCTCGGCCGGATGTTCGTCGACTTCTTCGGCGAGACACTGTTTCGCGCCGACCTCTGCAACGCGGACGTCCGGCTCGGCGACCTGCTGATCCACGAAGGCCCCGCGCTGGAAGCGCAGCGCAACGCCGCGCGGATCTACAACGCCGACAAGACCTGGTTCGTGCTGAACGGCACGTCGACGTCGAACAAGGTCGTCACGAGCGCGCTGCTCGCGCCCGACGATCTCGTGCTGTTCGATCGCAACAACCACAAGTCGGTGCACCTCGGCGCGCTCGTGGTGTCCGGCGCGCGGCCGGTCTACCTCGAAACCGCGCGCAACGCGTGGGGCCTCATCGGCGGCGTCGACAGCGCGGCGCTCGACGAAACACGCATTCGCGACGCGATCCGCGACGTCGCGCCCGAGCGCGCCGACCTGCCGCGCCCGTTCCGGCTCGCGGTGATCCAGCTCGGCACCTACGACGGCACGATCTACAACGCGCGGGAAATCGTCGACCGGATCGGGCATCTGTGCGACTACATCCTGTTCGATTCGGCGTGGGTCGGCTACGAGCAGTTCATCCCGATGATGCAGGACTGCTCGCCGCTGATGCTGACGCTCGGCCCCGACGATCCCGGCATCTTTGTCACGCAGTCGGTGCACAAGCAGCAGGCCGGCTTCTCGCAGACGTCGCAGATCCACAAGAAGGACAGCCACATCGAAGGCCAGAAGCGCTTCTGCGATCACCGGCGCTTCAACAACGCGTACATGATCCATGCGTCGACGAGCCCGTTCTACCCGATGTTCGCGGCGCTCGACGTCAACGCGCAGATGCATGCGGGCCCGGCCGGCAAGCGCCTGTGGCGCGACTGCGTCGCGCACGGCGTCGATGCACGCAAGCTGCTGCTGAAGACCTGCCGCCAGATCCGCCCGTTCGTTCCGCAGCATGTCGACGGCCGCCCGTGGGCCGACTACCCGACCGAGCAGATCGTCGACGACCTGCGCTTCTTCCGCTTCCATCCGGCCGACGCGTGGCACGGCTTCGAAGGCTATGCGAACGACCAGTATTTCGTCGATCCGTGCAAGCTGCTGCTGACGACGCCCGGCATCGATCGCGACACGCACGAGTACGCGCCGTTCGGCGCGCCGGCGCCGATCCTCGCGCGCTACCTGCGCGAGCACGGCGTCGTGCCCGAGAAGGCCGACCTGTACACGATCCTGTTCCTGCTCACGCCGTCGGAAAGCCTCGGCAAGCTGCAGCATCTGATCGCGCACCTCGCGCAGTTCGAACGCCACCTCGACCAGGACACGCCGCTGCGCGAAGCGATCCCGTCGTTGTGCGAAGCGTATCCGGAGCTGTACGGCAACATGCGCCTGCGGCAGTTGTGCCAGCGCATGCACGATTTCTACCGCAGCCACGACATGAAGCATCTGCAGAAGCAGATGTTCCGGCGTGCGCAGTTCCCGAAGCAGGCGATGCTGCCGCAGGCCGCGAATGCCGAGCTGATCCGCAACAACGTCGAACTCGTCACGCTCGATCGCATCGAAGGCCGGATCGCGACCGAAGGCGCGCTGCCCTATCCGCCCGGCATCTTCTGCGTGGTGCCCGGCGAAGCGTGGGGCGGCCCGGCGCTCGACTACTTCCGCGCGCTCGAAGCCGGGATCAACGCGCTGCCCGGTTTCGAGCCGGAGATTCAGGGCGTCTACCTGCAGACGAAGCCGGACGGCACGAAGCAGGCATCGGCGTACGTGGTGGCCGACGACCCGAGCGCGTCGCGGGCCTGAGCGCGCAGCTTGTCCGCCGCATCACCACGCCTGCCGATAGATCGCCAGCGCGTCGGCCTCCGTCACCTCGCGCGGATTGTTCACGAGCAGGCGCGTCTGCAGCATCGCGTCCGACGCCATCCTCGGCAGGTCGCCCTCGCCGATGCCGACTTCGCGCAGCGTGCGCGGGATGCCCGTCGCCGCGATCAGCCGGTCGATCTCCGCGATCAGCGCATGCGTCCTCGCTTCGTCGCTGCCCGTCGCCGACGGCGCGACGATCGCCGCGAGTTCCGCATACAGCGGCGCGGCGGCCGGCGCGTTGAAGCGCAGTACGTGCGGCAGCACGAGCGCATTCGACAGCCCGTGCGGCACGTGGAAGATCCCGCCGACCGGATAGGCCAGCGCATGCACGGCCGCGACCGGCGCGTTCGCGAACGCCTGCCCGGCGAACATCGCGCCGACCAGCATCGCCTCGCGCGCGTGGCGGTTGCGGCCGTCGTCGCAGGCCGCGAGCAGGTTGCGCGACAGCAGCGTCAGCGCGTGCACGGCCAGCATGTCGGACACCGGATTCTTCAGCCGCGCGGACGTATAGGCTTCGATCGCATGCACCATCGCGTCGATGCCCGTCGCGGCCGTCGCCGCACGCGGCAGGCCGAGCGTCAGCTCGGCATCGAGGATCGCGACGTCCGCGAACAGGTGCGGCGACACCACGCCCATCTTGCGCGCCTCGCCGACCGTGACGATCGATACGGCCGTCACCTCGGAGCCCGTGCCGGCCGTAGTCGGCATCTGCACGAGCGGCAGCCGCACGCTCGCGACCTTGTCGACGCCGTACATGTCGGCCAGCGCCTGCTGCCCCGGTGCAAGCACCGCGATCAGCTTCGCAACGTCCATCGACGAACCGCCGCCCAGGCCGAGCACGATCTCGGCATCGGCCGCGACGGCCCGCGCGGTCGCTTCGAGCACCACGTGCTCGGGCGGATCGGCGATCACGTCGTCGATCACCGTGACCTGCCAGCCGTGCGCGGCGAGGCTCTCCAGCGCGGGCGCGAGCACGCCGCTGCGATGCAGGAACGCATCGGTGACGACGCACAGCCGCACGAGCGCCGGAAAGCGTTCGCGCAACAACGCGCCGAGCCGGCGCGCGGCGCCGAATTCGACGATCTGCGTCGGAACGGTACGGAATTGAAACGGGTTCATCGAGTGCCTCCCGGTGGCGTCGCCGTGCCGGTGTCCGGCTGCACCATGTAGCGCGACACGTCGCGGCGATCGAGCAACGGAATGATCGCCCCGACACCGATGCGCTGGAAATGCGGCGTTTCCCGATGCACGTCGAGGCCGTCCGCGTCGCGGTAACGCTCGAGGATCACGATGTGGTCGGGATCCTCCGGTGACCGGAAATACGCATAGTCGAGATTCTTCGGCTCGGCGCGCGTCGCGGGCGCGAGCTCCGCGAGCAGTTCGATCACGCGGTCGCCGTTGCCCGGCTTCGCGTAAAAATGTGCAATGACCTGCAGGTAAGGTTCATTCATGCGGGGCTCCGTGTTCGACAAACGCCCGTCGCGACGGGGGCGCACGCAATCCGCTGCGAACCGGATGGATTCAAACGCGATGACGCGACACCGTGTCACTGACTCGTCGTCGCATTGTATTGAATCGGCAATACCTTCGCAGCGCCGTGACCGAACTGCGAAAAACATGTCGAATCTCGCTGCATATTCACGACGCGTCGGTTCGTAACCCTCCGCCCACCGACACGCCGACGACTACCACGGCACCGTCCGCCCCAGATAGTCGAGGTATTCGAGCCCGGGGCGCGCCCGCTTCGCGATCAGCACGTCGACGAGGCTCGGCACGCTCTCGTCGATGGTCAGGCGCGCATCGGGCCCGCCCAGCTCCGTGCGGACCCAGCCGGGCGCCATCAGCGCCAGCGCACGCGGCGTGTCGGCCTGCCGCGCCGCGAAGCTGCGCATGAACTGATTCAGCGCGGCCTTGCTGCCGCGATAGACCTCGCGCATCCCGCTGACGTTGTTCGCGACGCTGCCCTGCCCCGACGACATCGCACCGATCAGGCCGTCCGCGGTCACGAGATCCTGCAACGCCTCGATCACGCGCATCGGCGCAAGCGCATTCGTGATCATCACGCGCACGAATTCGTCGGTCGTCACTTCGCCGATCGTTTCGTTCGGGTCGTTGGTCGTCCCCGCATTCACGAACAGCATGTCGAAGCGCCTGCCCGACAGGCGCTCGCGCAGCGCCGCCAGTTGCGCCGGCTCGCAGATGTCGAGCGTATCGATCCCGAGCCGGCCGTCGAAGCGGTCCGCCAGGTCGTGCAGCTTCGTGCGTCCCGATCCTTCACGCACGGTGCCCGTTACGTTCCAGCCCCTGTTCAGGAATTGCTCCGCCATGGCCAACCCGAGGCCGCGCGAAGCCGCAACGAGCAGGATCGTGGGTGCGTTCGGGTCCGATACGGTCGATTGCATGGTTGCCGCCTTTGCCGGGTTTCATGATGCGCCCACTATAGGCGCGCACCGGACCATGCACCAGACGCACCGGATACAATCGATAGTTGCATCGAACGCCATGCCAGACCGCGCAGTGGCGTATCCTGTCCGCATGGAAGACATCGACCTGAACCTCGTTACCGCGCTCGACGCGCTGCTGTCGGAAGGCAGCGTGACGGGTGCCGCGCGCCGGCTTGGCCTGAGCACATCCGCCATGAGCCGCACGCTCACGCGGCTGCGGCTCTCCACCGGCGATCAATTGCTCGTGCGCGCCGGGCGCAAGCTCGTGCCGACGCCGCACGCGGCTGCATTGCGCGACCGCGTGCATGCGATCGCGAGCGACGCGCGCGCCGTGCTGCGGCCGGCGACGGCCGACGTCGACATGGCGACGCTCGCATCCACGTTCACCATTCGTGCGTCGGCGTCGTTCATGGAAATGCTGTCCGGCCCGATGGTCGCCGCGATCGGCGAAGTCGCGCCGCACGTGCGCATCCGCTTCGTGCCCAAGCCCGACCGCGATCCGCAAGCGCTGCGCGACGGCACCGTCGATCTGGAAATCGGCAAGCGCGGCGACGACGCACCCGAGCTGCACACCCGCATGCTCTGTCACGACTGGCACGTCGCGGTGGCGCGCGCCGGACATCCGCTGTTCGCGTCGGCCAGGATCACGCCCGCACGCTATGCGGCCTGCCGTCAGGTGATCGCATCGCAGCTCGGCGATTTCGGCGGACCGGCCGACGACTCGACCGACCGGTCCGGCCCGGGCCAGACCGTGCACGTGGTCGTCCCCGGCTACCCCGATGCAATGCGTGTCGCGGCCAGCACCGACCTGATCGCGCTGGTGCCGCGCTCGAGCCTCGGCAACGCGTTCACCCCCGGGCTCACGGAAGCCCTCGGGCTGCGCAGCTTCGAGATCCCGGTCCGCCTGCCCGCGATCCTCGTCGCCGCGTTGTGGCATCCGCGCAATCATGGCGATCCCGTCCATCGCCGCCTGCGCGACGCGGTGATTGCGGTCTACCAGCGCGCGTATCCGGATTCCCGCGCGCCACGCACACCGGCGCGCAGCGCGGGAACACGCACGGCCGGCTGACGCCGGGCGCCCCGGCGGCTCCCGCGGGCCCTTCGGCTAAAATGCCGCACTTTCCACCTTGTCCGGCCCGCTCGCCATGCAACCCGCTTCCCACGCCCAACCCGCCTCCCACGGCGCCGACGCCGCAGAATCGGCCCGCGACCTCGTCTACGGCCCGAACGACCGGCCCGCGCCGATGGTCGCCTTCGTCGCCGCGCTGCAGCACCTGCTGGCGATCATCGTGCCGATCGTCACGCCCGGCCTGCTGATCTGCCAGGCACTCGGCGTGTCCAGCCGCGATACGACCCTGATCGTGTCGATGTCGCTGGTGATTTCCGGCATCGCCACCTTCGTCCAGTGCAAGCGCTTCGGCCCGCTGGGCGCCGGCCTGCTGATCGTCCAGGGCACCAGCTTCAACTTCGTCGGCCCGCTGATCGCGGGCGGCAGCCTGATGGTCAAGCAGGGCACGCCGGTCGAGACCGTGATGGCCGCGATCTTCGGCGTCGTGATGGCCGGTTCGTTCGTCGAGATGGGCGTGTCGCGCATCCTGCCGTTCGTGAAGCGCCTGATCACGCCGCTCGTGACCGGCATCGTCGTGCTGCTGATCGGCCTCACGCTGATCAAGGTCGGCCTCATCAGCATGGGCGGCGGCTTTGGCGCGATGGCCAAGGGCACGTTCGCGAGCGCGGAGAACCTGACGCTGTCCGGCCTCGTGCTCGGCACGATCATCCTGCTGAACCGCGTGCCGATCGTCTGGGTGCGCAGCACCGCGCTCGTCATCGCGCTCGCGATCGGCTACCTCGCGGCTGCGTTCCTCGGCCGCCTCGACTTCACCGGCATGCACCAGGCCGCACTGTTCCAGGTCCCGACGCCGCTGCATTTCGGCATCGGCTTCTCGTGGTCGCTGTTCGTGCCGATGCTGATCATCTACCTCGTCACGTCGCTCGAAGCGATCGGCGACGTCACGGCCACCAGCAAGATCTCGAACGAGCCGGTCCAAGGGCCGGTGTGGATGCAACGAATCAGGGGCGGCGTGCTCGTCAACGGCGCGAACTCGCTGCTGGCCGGCGTGTTCAATACGTTCCCGAGCTCCGTGTTCGCGCAGAACAACGGCGTGATCCAGATCACCGGCGTCGCGAGCCGCCATGTCGGCATCTGGATCGCGGGGATGCTGGTGGTGCTCGGCCTGTTCCCGGTCGTCGCCGGCGTGCTGCAGGCCGTGCCGGAGCCCGTGCTCGGCGGGGCGGCGATGGTGATGTTCGGCGCGGTGGCCGCATCGGGCATCAACATTCTCGCGGGCGTCCAGCTCGACCGCCGCGCGCTGCTGATCATCGCGGTGTCGCTGGCGCTCGGCCTCGGCGTGTCGCAGGTGCCGGACATTCTGAACAGCCTGCCGCACGCGCTGAAGAACGTGCTGGAATCGGGCGTCGCAACGGGCGGCATCTGCGCGCTCGTGATGAACTGGTTCCTGCCGGAAAAGAAGTAAGGACGGAATGCGCGGCAACCGCGCGGTGTTTCAGGCACCGCGTCGGCCAGCCCGCACGCCGGTTCAACCCGCCCGCGCCAGACCGCCACAGCCTCGCACCAGAGGCGATCCGCGTCGCCCGAAATAAGATGGCCACCCGAAGGGCGACGCGCGTATGATGAACTCATCAGGGCATTCGTGAGCCGTTCGACTGCTCGCCCTCCATCTCCCCTCTTGCTGCATCGCGCTCACGTTCGCGCGCAGCGTTACGCCTTTCGCCCCACCCCGTCGCGCCACACTGGCGATACTGGCCGGACGCGTTCGTCCCCGCGATTCGTCGCGACCGAACGTTCAGGAGCTCGTCATGAGCGTGCGTCTCTATCGTGGATTCGCATATTGCCCGCTCATTTGTCCCCATGTGCCGGCGCAGAACGGCCGCCCGCATGACGACGACGCCGGCTTCGTCACCGTGGTCGAGATTTTACGTGCGGGCACTGACGACAACATCGCTCGAAATTGGCCCGCACGGCGGCTTTTCGAGTGAAATCAAACGTGCTGGCCGTGCAGCAAGCCAAGAAGTGAACCATAACCGGGAGTCGAAAAACATGAGCTGGTACTGCGATGTGGAGCGCGAACTGGCTCATATCAGGGGAGCGATCGGACTGCTCGAGCAGACACACGACGCCTTCACCAACCGATCGCCGGTGAGCGATCCGGCGTATTGGCGAGTCAAGCTCGACACACTCCGGACACGATTTGAGCGCAATAAGGTACTTGAATACCAGATCACCGAGCTTTCCGCTCGCCTCGATCGAATCCGGGATCCGAACTTCCGCAAATAAGAATCTGCCACGCACGTCCGAGAATTCGGTTGCACATCAATTCGGGACCCAACACATCTTGAATGCCGGATTGCAGGCTGCAGAACAGCTCGGCGAACGCAGGATCCGCGGCGGCGGCCGTCGCGCGAGTCGCCTTGACCCGGCCTTACTCGCGAGTCGGTTCGTCATCCATATCGTTTTTTCCGGCATGCATCCCGGGAAGCAGCCAAACCGGGCTCATGCCGGACTTCGGAGCAACATCATGACTGACGCCAACCCGAACAGCACCTTCCGGCACCTTCCACTGACGCCCGAACAGGATGCGGAAATCCGGCACTACATCAGGAAGAAAGAACAACGGGGCGAACCATGGGACACCCCGGAGCTGGAGACGATGCTCAGGGACATGCTCGATCCTCCCGTCAATGACGACGAGGAGCCCGACGCCGACGTCGAGGAAACGAAGCTGGCCTGCGAGTACGCATTGGCCTCGATCGACGAGGCCATGGAACCTGTTTCCGCGAGTGAGGAACGAAACGCGGCAATGGAAGCCGAGGAGATGAAACACCCCAGGCGGTAGCGCGCGTCCAGATCCGAAAGTCGAACCGAAGCTGCGCCGCCGTCCCGATCTTCATCGCCTTTGTGTCGCCCTTCCGCATCGTTGCCGCTTGCAAAAGGTGGAGCGAATGCGTCGGGCACGATCCTGACGCCGCAAGCTGAATCGACACCGGGCCCGAAGACGGGCGATGTCGCGCAAAGCCCGGTCGACGCGAGCGAACTCCGTGGAGACTCGCCCCAGGCAAGCTTTGCCTTCAACCTGGAGGCCAGCCATCCTTTCGCCCACTTTGCCGCGTATGCAACTGCATCGTCACGCGCCTCGAAGCCGGCCAGATCGCCGCTGGTTTTCGCTTGTCCCTGACGGCGGACGCGATCGCGGATTGCTTCCGATCCGATCGCAGGCATGACACCTGCATCGAGTGCGTTTCGCCATCCTGACCGAATCCCTTTCGAGCAAACCGCGGCAGAGCACGACCGGTGCAGACGACCGCTCAGAAGAAGTTCAGTGCGCCCATAGCTGGCCACGCCGCTCGATCGAGGCCACAACGATATTCAACACATGGCGGACGACGTCCTCACCCGTCATACCCGCATCAAGGTACTGGCGCACCTTCATGATCTGCGGCTGATGAGAACCGTCATCGTTGTCCATCACGAAAATGCTGGCCGTCGCGGTGTCGGTCATCAGGGCTACCTGAATGGTCTTGCCGCAAACGATCGTTTGCATGCTTAGGGTAGTCATCGCCGTGTCCGGTCTGGTTATTGGGGTCTCAAGTATGCGCCCCTATACCCGGGCGAATCCTCCTGTAAGCGCTCCATTTCCAGCCGATTCGCGGGTTATTCGCTCGCTGCGAGCAGCTTTGACTTATCGGTGCAATTTCGGTGCCGATCGCTCGGGTTTGTTTTGCATCTCGGATTCAACCCGTCGGTTCCCGGTGCTCGCATTAGTCATCCTGGACATGACCGGTTTCCGTATGATCGAGCGGCTCCGGCAGATGCCGTCTTGGCACCGTGATTAACGCTGGCTAGAATCACGCCAGTGTCCATGCTCCCGAGCCCATGAGTTCTCCCCAACCGACCGAAGTACCCGTTAAAGAACGAGCGACGATCGTCTGCTACCGCGACGGCCAGGTGTTGCTCGTCGCGCGCGCGTCGTCGCGCTGGGCCCTTCCGGGCGGCACGATCAAGCGCGGGGAAACGCCGCTCGAAGCGGCGCATCGCGAGTTGTGCGAAGAAACCGGCATGACCGGCCAGCACCTCGTTTACTCGATGCATTTCACCGGGCTCGCGAAGGTACATCACGTGTTCTTCGCGGAAGTCGGCCCGGACCAGACGCCGCAAGCGAACAACGAGATCGAGAAATGCCGGTGGTTTCCAGTCGACGGCGTCGACAAACTGCGCGCGAGCATCCCGACGAAGCGAATCGTCGAACTCGTCCATAACCACGAAATCCGCAAGTCGTAGCCCGCACGAATCCCGTCGGCTCGTGCGCATAGAGGACAAGCGCATTCCCGAGCCGTCGCCGGCCCGAGTCGTTTTTCGTGGATCACAACGGCCGCGCGGCCGCTCAGTGCGCGCGCTTTCTTCGTAACTCGTGCGTGGAATAAACGACGAGGAAGATGCCCAGCATCGCGGCACCGGACGCCATGAAGTCGTTTGCGGTTCCCGAGCTGTGCAGGGACGTCGGGAAGATGCCGAGACTCAGTCCTGCGGCGGCAAGAAGCAATCCTGCAGCCACACCCCAGATCGGTCCGGCGGTCTTTTCGATTTTATTTTTCATGCAGCACCCGTCTACAGTCATTACCTGGTCGGTACCGGCAAAACGCGCCGCGCCTACCACCAGTAGTTCCACTATAACCGGGAAATAATTCGCAAACTTTCAGTGCTTTTCCCGATCAAGTTTGCTCGTTTACGGCCGCTGTGCAGCGCCGGCGCCGCGGCGCAAGTGCGCGCCATCCGAAGCACGCCGATTCGCAGGACAGCGGGATGGCGGAAGGCAGCGGACTACAACTACGGCTCACATTGAACCGGCAGGTAAGACTCCCGCAGTCGCAGATGGCTCGCTACCCATGATCCTACCCAACGCGCGCGACTCGCCCCAACCCGTTGCCAAACGCCTCCTCGAAAATCGGCCACGGCACTAGCCACAGGCTTCGAACCCGGCGTGCTGCCCGACACGGATAGATCCAAGCAACGCGGAATAAGCGCACATCCCTACGCTGTGGACGGATGCGAGGCGCCGAACAGTTGAATCACGACGCCGCGCAGCCACCGGTTGCCGGCCTCGTGGTGATAGCGCGCATGCCAATGCTGCCGTACCGCGAAGCCTTCGACCGGGATCGGGCACGCATGAACCGCCAGATCGCTCGCCTGAGCCAGTGTCTGGCCGATATGACGGGGTAGCGTCGTGATCAGGTCGGTCGTCTGGACGATCGCACCCAGCCCCAGAAAACCCGGTAACTCCAGCACCACGTCTCGCTCGATGCGCGCCTGCCGCAGCGCCTGTTCGAGGAGTTGCGCCCCGGTTCCCGCGGTAATGGCGACATGTCCTTCGGAACGATACTGCTTCGCCCCGAGGCGACCGCGAATCCTTGGGTGATGCCGGTTGGCCAGACATACCCAGTCCTGGTCGTACAGCTTCTGCTGATAAATGCCGCCACCTAGCCACGGCACATAGCCGATCGCGAGATCGGCTTCGCCGGATTCGAGCGCGCGCTCCGTATTGCCGTCGATCCGTGCGGCTTCCAGCCGGACGCCGGGCGCCTGCGCGCGGACATGGGCCAGTAGCCGCGGGAGCAGCGTGATGTGGCTCGCGTCGGTCATGCAGATGCGAAAGCGTCGCTGGGCCGTCGCAGGATCGAACGCGATCTCCCATGCAGTGAAGCGCCGCAGGGATTCGAGAATTTCCCGGCATGGCCCGATCAGCGCGTCGGCTTGCGGCGTCGGCGCCATGCCGCCGGGCGTCCGGATGAAGAGCGGATCGTGCAGGTGTTCCCGCAAGTGCCCGAGCCAGATGCTGACCGTCGGCTGGCTCTGGCCCAGTTGCTCGGCGACGCGCGTGACGCTGCGCATGTCGTACAGGAGATCGAAAAGCTGAAGCAGCTTCAGGTCGGGCAGATCGGCTGGCATCACGGCGTTATTGTCCATGGCAATGACGCCATTGTATCCATTGCATTGTCGGCATGAGCGGCGATTCCTATCGTGGTGCCATACGTCAAGGAGAAGCCATTGAAAATAGCGATTCTGGGGGCTGGCGCGCTGGGCTGCGCGATCGGCGCCACCCTTACCCAAGGCGGCCACGAGACCTGGCTGATCGACCGCTCGCCCGCGCACGTCGATGCGATGCGCGGTGACGGCCTGCGCGTCGACGACGCGGGCGGCACCCGCCACGTCCGCGTTCACGCGACGACTCGGGTTGCCGATGTCGGCGTGGCCGACCTGGTGGTGGTGCTGGTCAAGTCGTTCCAGACCGATGCGGCCATCCGCGGCGCCCAATCGCTGGTGGGGCCGGATACCGCCGTGCTGTCGCTGCAGAACGGCCTCGGGCACGAGGACATCCTGATCGACGTCGTCGGCCGCGAGCGCGTCCTCGCGGGCAAGACCTACGTCGGCGGCGTGCTGCGCGGCGCGGGTCACATCGAATCCGGCGTGATCGGCAAAACCACCTATATCGGCGAACTCGACGGCCGCGTCACACCGCGCGTGCAGGCGATCGCCGCCGCATTCAATGCCGCCGGCCTCGCCACGACGATCAGCGACAACATCGTCGGCACGATGTGGGACAAGCTGCTGGTAAATGTCGCGACGGGTGCGCTGACGGGGCTGACCGGCCTCACCTACGGGCAGCTTTACGACGAGGCGCTGCTGAAGGCGACGTCGCTCGCGGCCGTGGCCGAGGCGATCGCGGCGGCGCAGGCAGCCGGCGTGAAGCTGTCGATGACCGATCCCGAACAGGCCTGGACGCTCGCCGCCGAGGGGCTGCCCGCGTCCTTCAAGACGTCGATGCTGCAAAGCCTGGAGAAGGGCTCGATCACCGAGATCGACTTCATCAACGGTTCGGTCGTGCGCTGCGGGCAGCGCTACGGCGTGCCGACCCCGGTGAATGCCACGCTCGTCGCCTGCATCAAGGGGCTCGAGCGCGCGATGGCCGATCGCCAGCGCGAGGAGGCTGCAGCATGAGTGCCCCGAAAGCCTATCTGGAACACGTAGCGATCTGGGTGAAGGACATCCGCTGGCACATCCGCTTCTTCGAGGACGTGCTCGGCATGACCCTGCGCGAAGTGGACGGCACGCTCGACGCACCGCGGCAGTACTGGACGCTCGGCGGCCTGCAGTTCATCCACGCGCCGGAACACGATGGCCCGGAAGGCCGGCTCGCCCATCTCGGCGTGATGTGCGAGGACCTGGAGGCCGCACTGGCCGCGGCACAACGATTCGGCGTGACGGAGATGCCGCAGGGGCGGAACTGGCTTCGCCTGCCCGACGGGCTCGCCGTCGAACTGATCCAGGCCAGGCCGGCTTCCTGCGTCGCGCAGGCACTGGCGATCAACCCGCGCGCGGAGGCACGGCCATGACGATCGTCGAGAAATACTGGGACGACGCCCGCGAGGGTGACACGTGCACGAGCCCGAGCTACATCGTGACCAAGGAGCGCATTCTCGCGTACGCCGACCTCACCGGCGACCATACGCCCGTCCACGTGGACGAGGAATACGCAAACGCGAGCCATTTCGGCTGCCTCGTCGCACACGGACTGTTCGGCCTGTCCATCGCCGACGGCCTGAAGACGCAGAGCGACTATCGCTTTCTGCCGGGCATGTCGCTCGGCTGGACCTGGGATTTCCTGCTGCCGATCAAGGTCGGCGACGTGCTGCACGTGAAATTCCGCGTCGGTTCGATGCGGGCCAGCAAGAGTCGCCCGGATTGGGGCATCGTCGTGCTGCCGTCGGAGCTGATCAATCAGGACGGTCAGGTCGTTCAACACGGCGAGCATCGCCTGATGGTGCCGCGCCGCCCGGAGGCACTGTAATGCAGGCTCGCCCACTCGAAGGCATTCGCGTCGTCGACTACAGCCACTTCCTTGCCGGGCCGTATGTCGGGCGCTGTCTCGCGGCGCTCGGCGCCGAAGTCATCAAGGTCGAGCGCCCCGGGTCAGGCGACGCCGGACGCCAGCACGCGACCGTGCTCGACGACCAGCAAAGCGGCTACTTCCTGCAGCTCAACATGGGCAAGCGCGGCGTGAGCGTCAACATGAAGGACGCGCGCGGCAAGGCGTTCATGCAGCGGCTGTGCGACTCCGCCGACGTGTTCATCGAGAACTATCGGCCGGGCGCGCTGGATAAGCTCGGGCTCGGCTATGCCGAACTGTCGGCGCGCAATCCGCGCCTCGTCTACTGTTCGATTTCGGCGTACGGGCATACCGGTCCCGATGCGCATCGCGCAGGCTTCGGGCTGATCGCGGAAGCCAAGAGCGGAATCATGCAGATGGTCGGCACGCCGGGCGAGCGGCCGCCGCTGCTGCGCATCTCGCTCGGCGACATGTACACCGGCATTCATGCGGTCGCGGCCATCAACGCCGCGCTGTTGGGGCGCGTGCAGAGCGGCCGCGGGCAACACATCGACATGGCGCTGTACGACACGCTGGTATCGATGCACGAATATGCGGTGCAGTGCTACACGCTGCAGGGCGTGCTGCCCGCGCAGACCGGGCACGACATGCCGACCTCGACGCTCTACGGCGTATTCCGCGCCGCGGACGGCGATCTCGTGATCGCCGCGCAAGTCGACGACGCGTGGAAACGCTTCGCCGATCTGATCGCGACGCACGGCGGCCCGGCGGATTTCGGCGCCGACACACGGTTTCACGACAGCACCGGCCGCAACGCGCACCGCGCGGAGATTCTGTCGGTGGTCGAGCCGTGGGTGGCCGCGCGTTCCGTCGCGTCGGTGCTCGAACTGCTGGACGGCATCGACGTTCCGTGCGCGAAGGTGCAGCGCATCGACGAGGTATTGAACGATCCGCAGATCCAGGCGAGAGGCATGGTCGTCGAGCAACAGCATCCGCGCTACGGGACACTGCGCCTGCCCAACCTGCCGTTCCGGTTTTCCGATTGCGATACGACGATTCGCGACGTCGCACCCGATCTCGGGCAGCACAACGCGGAAGTCGCACGCTCCCTCGGGTTCGATTCGGCCGAAATCGATGCGATGCAGGCCGACGGCGTCCTCTATTCAAAAGCGAGCCAATGATGACCGACCAGTACGCGGTGATCGGCAATCCGATCGGACACACGAAATCCCCGCTGATTCACGGCCTTTTCGCGCAGGAGACGCGGCAGGACCTCAGCTATACGGCCATCGAGGGGCCCGTCGAGCCGGCAGGCGCTTTCGCTGCCGCGGTTCGTGCGTTTTTCGAGGGCGGCGGCAAGGGCATCAACGTAACCGCGCCGTTCAAGCTCGACGCGTTCGCGATGTCGGACGAACGCAGCGAGCGTGCGCAGCTCGCGGGCGCGGCCAACGCGCTCAAGTTCGACGGCGGCCGCATCCTGGCAGACAACTTCGACGGCATCGGACTGGTTCGCGATATCGAAGCGAACCTCAATCTGCCGATGGCCGGCAAGCGTGTCCTGGTGCTCGGTGCAGGCGGCGCGGCACGCGGCGCGCTTTTACCGTTCCTCGAAGCCGGACCGGCCGAACTGGTCATCGCGAATCGCGACGTCGACAAGGCGCACGCATTGGTCGCGCAAGTTGCCGGGCGCGGTCCGCTCGTTGCCGGCGGCTACGCAGACCTCGCACGGATGGGGCGTTTCGACCTGGTCGTCAATGCGACGTCGGCCAGCCTGACCGGCGACCTGCCGCCGGTCCCGCCGAGCGTGTTCAGTCCGGCCGGCACGGCCTACGAACTTGCATACGGCAAGCGTCTGACGCCGTTTCTCCGGCTCGCGAAAAACGCAGGCGTACACGGAATCGCGGACGGCGTCGGCATGCTGGTCGAGCAGGCGGCCGAAGCGTTCGCGTGGTGGCGCGGCGTGCGCCCCGAGACCAGTTCGGTGATCGATCGGCTGGCCGTGCCCTTTGATTGAACACGCAATGGAGATTCGCATGAAGAAGATCCTGATGCTGCACGGCATCAATCACAACATGTTCGGCAAGCGCGACCCGGCACAGTACGGGACGATCACGCTCGCACAGATCGATGCACGGCTGCAAGGGCTGGCGGAGGAACTGAGTGTACAGGTGGACTCGTTCCAGACAAACAGCGAATGCGCGATGTGCGAGCGCATTCATCGCGCCTTCGAGGAACGCCAGGATGCGGTGCTGATCAACGCGGGCGCATGGACGCATTACAGCTACGGCATTCGCGATGCCCTTGCCATCCTCACGTGCCCGATCGTCGAACTGCACATGTCCAACATTCATGCACGCGAGCCGTTCCGGCATCACTCCGTCCTGGCCGAGATCGTCAGCGGGCAGATTTGCGGTTTCGGTGTTCAAAGCTATCTGCTGGCGCTGAGGGCCGCGGTCTCGGCGCTCGGCGAGGAATAGGCCGATTCCCGTATCGGCTGCCGATGCGGGACCGACGCACATGCGCAATCGCTGCCGGGTGCACGGCGTTGCGCACCGCGGTTGCTCGCCGCGCGTCGTATCGATCGGCCTCGGTCAGGTCACACAACGGAGTCGATACATCGGGCAGTGACGACTCCCCGCATCACCCGCGTTGCCCGGCACACATATCAATATCTGGAGACGACGATGACCACGACCTTGCGAGACGAGCCCCGGGGCAGGCACCAATCGAGAAAAGCCGCCATCAGCGGCTGGATCGGCTCGGTGCTCGAATACTACGATTTCTTCATCTACGCCACGGCATCGGCGCTGATCTTCCCGCAGATATTCTTTCCGCACGGCAGCCCCACGACAGCCATCATCGCGTCGCTGGCCACTTACGGTGTCGGCTATGTGTCCCGCCCGATCGGCGCGTTCGTGCTGGGCCATCTCGGCGACACGCGCGGACGGAAAACCGTCCTGCTTTTCTGCATGTTCCTGATGGGAATCTCGACCGTCGGAGTCGGCCTCCTGCCGACCTATCAGCAAGCCGGGCTGATCGCGCCGGCATTGCTGGTGACGCTTCGCCTGCTGCAGGGTTTCGCCGTGGCCGGCGAGATCACCGGCGCGAGCTCGATGATCCTGGAGCACGCGCCGTTCGGTCGACGCGGATACTTCGTCAGCTTCACGCTACAGGGCGTGCAGGCCGGGCAGGTGCTGGCCGCCGCCGTGTTCCTGCCGCTCGCCTACTACATGCCGTCCGCGCAATTCGATAGCTGGGGCTGGCGCATTCCGTTCCTGCTGAGTGCGCTGGTCATCGTTGCGGGCTTGATCATTCGCCGCGAGGTCGACGAGTCGCCGGCCTTCGACGAAGCGGTACGCAACCGGTCGCAAGCCGGCTCGCCCGTTGCCGACGCTTTCAGGCACCACTTTCCCGACATGGTGCGCGTCGCGTGCATGTCGATGATGAACGTGATTCCGGTCGTCGCCACGATCTTCGGCGCAGCCTATGCGGTCCAGCCGGCGTATGGAATCGGATTCCAGAAAGATATCTATCTCTGGATCACGGTGGTGGGCAATATCGTTGCGATGATCGTGATTCCGTTCGTCGGCAACCTGTCCGACAAGGTCGGCCGTCGGCCGCCGATCATCGTCGGCTCGCTGGCCGCCGGGCTGCTCGCGTTCGCCTACCTGTATGCGATCAGCATCCGGAACGTGCCGCTCGCATTCGCGATGTCGATGCTCATGTGGGGTGTCGTGTATCAGGGCTACAACGCCGTATTTCCCGCCTTTTATCCGGAACTTTTCCCGACCCGCACCCGCGTCTCGGCAATGGCGATCGCGCAGAACCTCGGTACCGCAGCCACGGCGATGCTGCCGGCTCTGTTCACGGCGGTCGCGCCGCCCGGCGGACACCACGTCTGGCTGATCGTCGGTGCGATCGCGTTCGGCATCACCGTGATTGCGTCGCTCGCAGCCTTGAGCGCACGCGAGACCCATCGTGTCCCTATGAACGACCTGGGACGAGCGAACGCTCAACCGGTCGACAAGGCAGAATACGACCGGCTGCGCGTCGCGGCGATGTCGCGCAATCGCATCGTGCGCGAACACGTGCCAGGATCCGTCGGCAGCTAGCCGGCGCTCTACGGGGCGTCGTGTTCGGCGCCCCTTCCGCCAATCATTTCCAGCTTGCTGCTGCGCCCTCACTGACAGAGCCAACTTGCGTTACCGATGCCCGATACCGTACCGAAAACCGTCATGCCGGACACCACGCGCCCTGCTCGCCTGAACTTCGCGCTCATGTTGCCGCTTCTGCTGGCGGCCCAGCCGGTGGCGACCGACAGTTACCTGCCGGCGCTGCCTGAAATCGCCGCAACGCTGGGGGCCGCCAGCGTCAGCCTCACGGTTTTCGCATTGATATTCGGTATCGGGCAATTGCCGATGGGCAGTCTTTCCGACCGATACGGCCGCCGCCCCGTGTTGCTGAGTGGCCTGGCGCTCTATGCGCTTGCAGCGCTCGCGGCTGCGCTCGCTTCAACCGCAGCGCTGCTGGTAGCCGCTCGCGCGATGCAGGGCTTTGCCATGGCCGCGATCCTGGTATGCGCGCGCGCGACGGTGCGCGACCGGTATTCGGCAGCCGATGGCCCGTACGTGATGGCGCGTGGTTTCATGGGAATGGGGATGATGGCGTTCCTCGCGCCGATTCTCGGCGCGTATGTCACGCAGCTGGCCGGATGGCGATGGGTGCTCGCGGGGATGAGCCTGTATGCGTTCGGGCTGCTCGTCATGTGCTGGTACGGCTTCGAGGAAAGCTTCGCCAGAATCGCTTCGAGCCGAGGCTCGATCCGGGACGTGCGCGAGATATTCGGCAATGCCACGTTCAGGGTATGGGCGTTGCTGGCCGCCTCGACGTACACCGGCATGTTCTGCTTTCTATTGCTCTCTCCCGCAATCTACATCCGGCATCTCGGCCTGTCGCCCCAGCGATATGGCTGGATACCGGCGAGCGGTACGTTCGTCTATGTCCTGAGTACGTATGGCTGCCGCCTGCTGTTGCGACGTCAGAGCATGCTGCGAACGGTGCGACAAGGCGCAACGTTGAGCCTCTCCGGCGCGGTGATTCAGGCGGTGGGCTGCGCGTTGCTTCCCGGGAGCATCTGGCCGCTGCTCGCGGGGCATGGCGTGTATTGCCTCGGCCACGGAATCCATCAGCCATGCGGGCAGGCGGGGGCGGTCAGCAGCCTGCCTCATCTTGCGGGTCGCGCGGTATCCTGGTCTGGCTTCATCATGATGTTCTTCGCTTTCAGCGTGGGACAGACGGCAGCGGCTTTCACCGATCCGCGCTATCAACTGGGCGCGTGGCCAATGGTGGTGCCGATGCTCGTCGTCGGCGTCACGCTGGTGACAATCGCGTTTGCCTGGCTGCCAAAAATCAACGACGCGACTACGTGACATGCGGCGGAATTTTGTAGCCAGTCAGTCGCTGAGTCTCGCGTCGATATTATCGGAACCCAGCCAGGCCGGACGGACGGTGGCGGGAAGTTATAGCGATGTGTGGCAAGAGGCCGGCGCCCGTCGTAAAACTGCCGCCAGCGTTCGATGAGCACCTTGGCTGCGGCACGACTGCGGAACCCTCCCCGGTTCAGCAATTCCTCGCGCGGCTTGCGGCCAACGCTCTCAACGACCTCGATTTGCCACGGACTGCCCGGTGCGACGAAGGCCGGACCGATGGCAGCATCTCTCGGCCAGCTGCGTGCCCCGGCAGAGGCAAATTCAAGCGCGACGGCCACGGAAGCAGCAAGCATATCGTTACCCATGAATCGCTTTAAAAACAGCGCCCTACAGGACGTCTGCGGAAGAAATCGGAATGCCCGCGAACCCTTGACTGGCGGAAGGCAGCAGCTATCGGGCGAGCCAGGCCGACGCGCTCGCCCGGGACCGCACACGGCGCCCAAAGACATGTAAGCTGGTCAGGAATCGGACACTCGCCCAGGTTGCGGCAAGCAAGCTCCGATTGCAGTGGTCGCCGGAGCAGATTGCGGGTTGGCTCAAGCACTCGAGCACACCGGCAACCTCGAGGATCGGCTGGCCGAATACGACCGTTGTTGAAGTTCGTAGATTCTGCTAATGGTGTCCGTTCGAGCGCTAATCGTGTCCGTTTATTCCGCTAACGTAACCGCCGATAGTTCTCGAATGCGCTTCTCTCTCGGTCGCAGCTCATCACGCGCAGCGCAGCCCGGAAATGACCTGACCGGCGAAAAATTGAAGCGCGGAGGGTTTCAAAGAGGGGGCGGTGCATGCGACAGGATTCAATTGGTGGCTCATGCCATTCGCCACTTCATTAGTATAGCTATCAAATTCCTCCGAACTCACCATTGCTGCTCCTTATCGAGCTCCGTCAGACGCGCTGGCGGAATCAAAGGACCGCACAACCGCGTCAGCAAAATAAACGGACATCCGACATGCAGACATTGTTGCAATACAACACCTCGAAAAGTGTTCGAAACCGCCGCTGTGCCTTATCGGATGGGGCCGGCAGGCATTATTACATTAGCGGAATCTCTGGGCACGATTAGCAGTTTCCAAGCACTTCAACAGCAGCCGCGAGCCGCCGTCGTTCGCGCCGCCTCCCGGCCATTGCATCAATCCGTGCTGCCCAGCGCTTCCCGCAGCGCGGCAGCGGCCTCGCGGTGTGCGTACGCGGCTTCGGGAATCACGCGCCCCATCGAAAAAAATCCGTGGATCATTCCCCGGTAGCACCGCGCCTCCACGCGATTTCCGGCGCTGCGCAACTTGTCGGCATAACCGGCATGCTCGTCGCGCAACGGATCGTATTCGGCGGAAACCAGCCACGCCGGGGCGACGCCATACAGATCGGCCGGCGCGTGACGCTCTCCGTCGAGCGGCGCAAAGCGCCAGTCCGCCGCATCGGCCGCATGCCGTAGATAGTTGCGATGGATCCAGCGGATCACGTCGTGCGTCAGGAAATGGTCTTCGCCGTAACGCCGGTGCGCCGCGCTGCCCAGCGACGCCGACAGCGCCGGATAGATCAGCAGTTGCATCGCCAGCGCAATGTCCATCTCGCGGGCCCGAACGGCAACCACCGCCGCCAGCGTGGCCCCCGAGCTTTCGCCGCCGACGGCCAGACGCGATGCATCCAGACCGTAGGTCAGCGCCTTGCGGTGCAGCCACCGTAACGCGTCGAGCGCGTCGTCCACCGCACACGGAAACTTGTGCTCGGGCGCGAGCCTGTAAGACACCGACACGACCGCGCACCGTGCGTCGGCCGCCAGCATCCGACAGACGGCGTCGGCCGTATCGAGCGACCCGACGACATAGCCGCCGGAATGAAAATAAAGCAACGCCGGCTGCGGCGCGCTCCAGTCGGGCGCGCGCGGATAGTAGATGCGCGCGGCGATGTGCACGCCGTCGCGCATCTCGATCAGGCATTCGTCGATGCTGTCGACGCCGCGCGGCGCGAGATCGGCAAGCGGCACGTAGTACGCGAAATAGCGGCGCGCCTCTTCCAGCGGCAACCGGTCGAGCGACACCGCGCCGGGCCTCGCGCGACGCTCGAGAAACTGTCTGACACTCGGTGCGACGGGCATGGGATGCCTCCTCGACGGGTACTTTGCGCCGCGTGTCGTCCCGCGCGGTGCACCGGGCGCGAATCGGGCCTTACCTCGGCAGCGCGAGCGCACGCAACTGGTCGCCGACATGCAGCAACGCAACCTGGTCCTTCACCTGTCCGATGAACATGCCGATCATCAGCGCGAGCAACAGGACGGCCAGCGCGCCCTTGACCGGCTGCGCGAGCGATATGAGATCGAGTTTCGACGCAATCCGCGACAGCAGCCCCACCCCGACGTCGACGAGCAGCAACAGCAGCACCGCCGGCCCGGCGAGCTTCGCGATCGTGACCATCAGCGAATCCGTCTGCTGCATCACGAACGCCTCGATGAATGCGCGCGGCACCGGCGTCAGGCTGCCGAGCGGCCACCAGACGTACGTCTGGAACACTGCGCCGAGCAGGAACGTCATGCCGCCGAGGGTCCAGAACGCAACGGTCGCGCATTGCATCAGCAGCGTGGAGGTCAGCGTCGTCTGCTGTCCGAGGCTCGGATTCGTGATCTGCACGTTGTTGTAGCCGGTGAGATCGTCGATATAGGTGCCGACGGCTTCCGCGACCCAGAACACCGGCGATGCGACGAACGCGATCACCAGCCCGATCACGGCCTCCTTGACGACGACGGCAAGCAGGAATCCGCCATGCAGTTGCGTCATCAGCGCCTGCTGCCCGTAAGCGACGTAGATCGACCACAACACGACCATCGCATTGCGGATGCGCTTCGTGATCAGCTCGCCGCCCGTCGGCGGAAAGATCGTCAGCAGCACGAGCAGACGCACACCGCAGACGGCGACCAGGATCATGAACGACAGCAGCGCGCGCCCGAGCTGCGGAATGCCGGTCGAGAACGGATCGATCATCGCGAGCCCTCCGCGGCGCTGCGACGCGGCGTGTGCGCGGCCGACGCGGCGCCGCGACGCGCGACGAACGTTTCCTCGCTCTCCTCGTCCTGCAGATCGTCCGCGCGGGCCTCCGCGAGACGGCCCAGGCGATCCAGCCGCACGCTGCACAGGTCGATCCGCACGTCGTGGCGGAGAATCGCGGTGCGGGTCGTACCGATCGCCTGTTCGATCGCGGCAACGCCGTCCCGCAACCGCTCCAACGTGTCGAGTTCGCGCGCGCGCCGTGCGTGCGCATCGGCCAGCAGCTTCTCCCAGTCGAGCAGTTCGTCGATCCGCACCGGCCCGCGGCCGTCGAGCAGGCGGTCGATGCGCGCGGTGCGCCGGTCGACCTCTTCCGCCGCGTGCGCGAGTACGCGCTGCTGCTCGGCCAGCCGCGCATCGGCCTCGTCGCGTTCGCGCTGCTGCTCGGCCAGCGTGTCGCGCAGCGCGGCCCGGGCCCGCGTGAGGCGATTCCGGATCGTCGAGAATGCCATGACGCGCCTGTCTTTCATCGTCGTCACCCTTCGCCCGTGGCATCGGCGGCCGCGCTCACGCACGCAGACCGCGCAACGCGTCGCGCGTCGCTTCGCGTGTGCTGAATTCGTCGGTGCGCTGACAGAGGAATTGCCGGATGGCCTCGATCTTGCGCACGGCTTCGTCGGCGACCGGATCGCCGCCCGCCCGATACTCGCCGAGTTGCAGCAGCGTTTCGATGTCCCGATGCTTGGCAAGCAGCCGGCGCACATGACCGGCCGCGTCGCGATGCGCGTCGTCCGTCACCTGCGGCATCACGCGCGACAGGCTTGCCAGCACGTCGATGGCCGGATACTGGTTGCGTGCGGCGATCTCGCGCGACAGGATCATGTGCCCGTCGAGGATGCCGCGCACCTCCTCGGCCACCGGATCGCTGCCCGATTCGTCCTCGGCAAGCACGGTGTAGAGCGCGGTGATCGAGCCGTGCTCCGACAGCCCCGCACGTTCCAGCAGGCGCGGCAGCTCGGCGAAGATCGACGGCGGAAAACCGCGCCGCGCGGGCGGCTCGCCCGCGGCCAGCCCGATCTCGCGCTGGGCGCGCGCAAAGCGCGTCAGCGAATCCATCATCAGCAGCACGCGCTTGCCGCGATCGCGAAAATATTCCGCGATGGCGGTGGCCGAATAGGCGGCCTTCACGCGCTCGATCGACGAGCGGTCGGAGGTCGCGCACACCACGATGGACCGCGCGATGCCTTCCGGGCCGAGGATCTGTTCGATGAACTCGCGCACTTCACGGCCCCGCTCGCCGATCAGCGCGATCACGTTGAGGTCGCAGCGCGTGCCGCGCGCGAACATGCCCATCAGCGTGCTCTTGCCGACGCCGGCCGGCGCGAAAATGCCGACGCGCTGGCCTTCGCCGAGCGTCATCAGCCCGTCGACGACCCGCACGCCGGTGTCGAGCGAACGCTCGAGCAGCGGGCGGCTCATCGCGTCCGGCGGCGCCGCGTAGAGCGCGGCGGTTTCCGTCGTGTCGATCGGGCCGCGGCCGTCGATCGGCCTGCCCATGCTGTCGACCACGCGGCCAAACAGCGCGGAACCGACCGGAATCGCGAGCGGCCGACGCAGCGCAACCACCTGGGTGTCCCGCGAGAGGCCGTCGAGGCGACCGAACGGCGACAGCAGCGCCGTGTCGCGGGAAAAACCGACCACCTCGGCGCATTGCATCAGCTCGCCCTGCCCGGTCCGGAGTTCGCACAGCTCGCCGTAGCGGACGTCGATGCCGCTCACGCGGATCAGCGTGCCGAGCGCGTCCATCACCTTGCCGCGTGTCGACAGGTGCGCCGCACGGTCGAACTCCTGTTCGAGCGTGTCGGTGAGCCGGATCAGCGCATCGATGCCGGTGGCGTCCCGCGACACTTCGCTCATGCTCGTACCCCGATATCCTCGGCCGGGCCCGTGCCGCTTGCGGGTTCCGGTTCCGGTTCCGGCGGCTCCGGCAACCCGGGCGCTGCCGCATGCGTCCTGACTTCGGCGAACGCCTCCGGTGCGAGCGTCTCCGGCACGTCCGGCGCGTTCGCGTCACGCCGCAGCGCCGCATCGGCCGCCATGCGGACCGCGTCGATCTGTACCTTGAGGCTCGCGTCGACCGAACCGATGTCGGTGTCGCACACGCACGCGCCCGGGTCGAGCGTGCGGTCCGCATGGACCGTCAGCTGGACCGGCTGGCCGCGCGCGCGCCACTGCGCCACCGCATGCGAGAAGGTTTCGACGGCCGCGTCGTGCTCGTCCGGATGCACGCGAACCTGCAGGGTCCGGCTGCCTTCGATGATGCGTTCGACCACATCGCCGGCGCGGGCGAACAGCGCCGCCGGCTGTTCGTTCGCGACGATCTTCTCGACCGCGGATACCACCAGCCCGGCGATGCGCTGCTTCAACGACATCTGCAGTTCATAGCGCCGCTCGAGCAGCTGCGCGGTGCGCGCGTACCACTGCGAAAGCGCATCGCGGCTCCCTGCGTCGTAACCGCGCTGCTGCGCGGTGTCGTACTCGCCGCGGGCTTCGGCGCGCAGCGCGTCCGCGTCCGCGCGGGCCGCCGCGAGCATGCTGTCGGCATCGCGCGCCGCTTGCGCGAGGACTTCCGCGTGTTGGCGCTGCAACGCGAGATAGCCCGCGTCGAGCTGCACCAGCGACGCCAGGGCCTCGCGTTGCACGACGTCCGCGTGCACCCCGACGCCCGTGTTGCACGCGCGTGCCGCCTGTTCGGTGCCCGGTTGTCTCAGCCAGATGATCATCGCGTTTCCTCCTCCGCAAAAAAATCGTCGAGCCGCATCAGCACGCGCCGGCTGTCCTCGCGCGTCGCGTCCGCGTCATTCGCATGCAGCCACGGCGCCACCACCGCATCGCGCGCCCACGCCAGGCGCAACAATCCGGCCGGCGCATCGGGTTCGCACATGCCGCTCGTCCGGAACAGGCAAAAACCTTCCCAGCTCAGCGTGTACTCGTCGAGATGATCAAGCGGATGCATGCCGAAGTCGCGGATCCAGCGGTCGACCGGTTGCACGCGCGGCTCGGCCATCAGCCAGCGCAACGCCACCGCGCCGTGCCGGCCGAGCCAGCCGCAGACCTTGTCGCGGCTCTCGCGGTCGACCCAGTAACGCAGCTCGGCGCGCCGGCCGTAAAGCGCGCGCAGGCACAGCACGCCGAGCGCATCGTCCAGCGCCAGCGCGCCGAGCCGCCCGGTGTCGCCGCGAAACGTCCGATATGCCGGCACCGGCAGCCCTTCCCGCGCGAGCCAGCCCTCCAGCGCGCTCGCCCGCAGCCGGGCGAGCTGCGCGCCGCCCGTGCCGGCCGCACGGCGCCATGCGTCCGGAAACCAGCCCGGCCCGATCCAGTCGGGCAGCCCGATACGATTCGCCTGGTACTGCACGAGACGCCGTGCGAGACCGAAGGCGACACTGCCGTGTTTGTCGATATCCATGATCGTCCGCCGTGCCGCGCGCCGGTCAGCGCCCTGCGCCGTCGGCGGCCGGCTTGCCTCGGAACGGGCCCACCGGCAGCTTCGCCGCCAGGCCGCCCGCCGCGTTTCCACCTGGCGCGCCGGACGCCTCGGGCGCGTCGGCGTCATTCGCGCGCCGGCCTCGCTTGCGCGTCACGACGACGAGCAGCGCGAGCGCCGCGAGTACGCATCCGGCGATCGCGATCGTGCGCCACACCCCGCCGCCTGACGGCGCGCGCGGCGTCACGTCGAGCGGGCTGCCGGCGACCGCGGTCAGGCTGACCTTGTCGTACGACAACCCTTCGACGCTGTGGACCACGAGGTTCTTGATCTGCGGTTCGATCGTCGCGAGATTCGCCGTCGGCAGGTACTTGATGAACACCGACGCGGACGACGGCTTCACGTGCATCGCAAGCGGATCGTTGTCCGGCAGCACGATATGCACGCGCGCGACCATCACGCCGTCGATCTGCGACAGGGTCTTCGACAGCTCCTGCGAGACGCCGTAGATGAAGCGCACGCGCTCCTCGGTCGGCGTCGACACGAGGCCGTCCTTCTTGAAGAGATCGCCGAGATCGTCGTACTTGTGCGCCGGCAGGCCATGCTCGCGCAATACGTTCATCGCCTGCACGATGTGTGCATCGTCGACCTTGGCGCTCCACGTCTTGCCGCCGTCCGCACTCTCCTTCTTCGCGTCGATGCCCGCCTGCAGCAGCGCCGCGACGATCTCGTTGCAGTCCTGCTCGCTGAGGTTTCCATACAGTTCCTGTTTGCAGCCGGCCAGCGCGATGCACAGCGCGACGCACAACACCACGCACACGTGCACGCTCGTGTGGCCGACGATCCGGATCCGGGCGTTCATGGTCATTGGTTCTTCATCAGGGTTTCCAGCGCGCCTTTCGACGATTCGACCACGCTGATCTTCATCGACATGTCGACCTGCAGGCTCGCCGTCTCGATCTGCATCTGCACGGAGGCGGCCGCGATCTGGTTGAACGACATGTCGCCCGCGTTGTGCAGCATGTACAGCGCGTCGTTGGATACGGTCTGCAGCGCCTCGTCCTCGCTGAGCACGAGGTGCGTGGCGAGCGATCCGGCCTCGGAGCCCTGCGGCTTCGGCGGCGCCGTGACGCCGCTCGCCATCATCTGCTCGAAGCTCGCGACCTCGTGCGGCGGTACGACGACCGGCAATGCCGGTACGCCCGGATCGATCGCGTCGGCCAGGCCGGTCGCACCGCCGCCGCGTGCGATCGCCAGTTGAAAATCGGGTACGGGAGGAATCGGATTCATCGGGAGCCCCTTTTCGAAGATGCGAGCGACGCGTTCAAAGACGCAGGTACTGGCTTTCTTCCGCGGTCGGCGTCGCTGCGGACGGCTGGGCGCCGTCGGCATTCGCATCCGGCCCGTTCGCGTCATGCAACGTCGGCGTCTTGATGCCGAGCCGGTCGCGTAGGCGCTTCATCATGTCGGTCATGTGGAACACGCCGGTCGCCTGCGCATCGCGATTCGCGCGCTCGAGTTCGTCGCGCAACTCGACCGAATCGAGCAACGCGCGCGCGTCGTCGGTCAGGCTGCCCTCGTCCTCGCGCATCTTGCCGGCCACGATGCGCCAGTCGGCATTGCCGCTCGCCGCCAGGCAATAGACGAGCATGGCCCGCGCGCCGGGCATGCATTCGCCGCGCGATGCGAGCCCGTCGAACACCGCGATCGCATCGATCCAGTTGCGATGCACGATGTGCACGTAGCCGTCGTACAGGATCAGCTCCGGCCGCGCGGGCCGCATCACGTGCAGCGCATCGAGCAGATGTTCGGCTTCGTCGCTCGTCATGCGCGGATTCGGAAACTTGTCGACCAGCGCAAGGCGCACGATCTCGCGCATTGCACTGACGAGCCTGTTGCTGCACTGCATGTATTCGGGTTTGCCGTCCATGTTCGAGTCCGCCTTCAGGTAACGGGAATGTCGGGACGCGGCTGCCGTCCACGCTCCCAAGTTAGCAAACCGCCACGGCGGCAACGCCATGCGTGCGAAGGCATTTCCCGCGCGGCGAAGGCCGCATCGCGCACGCGGCGCATCGCCGGCACGGACGCCGCACGCTTCGGGCCGGCCGCGCCGCCTTCGCGCGCATGCACGCGCCCGGGCGGCGGCCGCGCTACCGTGCGACGACGCATGACGACGCGAACGGAGCGTTCATGAGCGACGAGAAAACCGAACAGCCCACGCGACGCAAGCTCAAGGAGGCGCGCAAGAAAGGCACCGTGGCGAAGAGTGTCGATCTCGTCGCGGCGGTACTCGTGCTCGTCTCGCTCGCGCTCTTTACGTTCGCCTGGCATCCGCTGCTCGACGCCCTCCACCAGAACATCTCGCGCGCGATCGATTTCTGCGCGTCCGCGCGTTCGATGGACGCGCTCTGGTCCGTCCTGATGCACGAGCTGGCCAACGGCGCGATCGCGTGCTGCGCGATCAGCGTGGCCGCGGCGCTCGCGGCCGCGCTGTCGATCGGCGCGCAGGTGGGCCTGCAGGTATCGTTCGACCCGGTCATGCCGAAGATGGACCGGCTGTCGCCGGCGGCCGGGCTCAAGCAGATCTTCTCGAAGCGCGTGCTGATCGACCTGCTGAAGATGAGCGTCAAGGCCGTGGTGATCGCCGCCGCGCTGTGGCACGTGATCGTGTCGCTGTTTCCGTTGATCACGTCCGCGATGGCCGAGCCGCTGGCGGCGCTCTCGCAGATTCTGTGGCACGCGCTGCTGAAGCTGCTGTTCGCGGCTGCCGTGCTGTTCCTCGTGGTCGGCGTGGTGGACTGGAAGATCCAGCACTGGCTGATGATGCGCGCGCAGCGCATGTCGAAGGACGAGGTCAAGCGCGAAATGAAGGAGCGCGAAGGCGAGCCGAAGCTCAAGCAAGAGCGGCGCAAGCGCGCGAAGGAACTCGTCAACGGCGGCGGCGAAAGCCTGTCGGGGGCAGTCGGCCGCGCGAACGTGGTGGTCGTCAATCCGACGCATTACGCGGTCGCGCTGCGTTACGTGCGCGGCGAAACGCCGTTGCCGGTCGTGCTTGCGAAGGGCACCGACGACGCGGCACTCGAGATTCGTGCGCTGGCGACGCAACGCGGCATACCGATCGTCGCCAACCCGCCCGTCGCGCGCGCGCTTTACAAGGTGGCCGAGCATCGGCCGATTCCGTCCGATCTGTTCGAAGTCGTCGCTGCGATCCTGCGCTGGGTCGAAGCGGTCGGCCCCGGCACGCCCGCAGCCGAACCCCGTTGATTCGCACCTGGAGCGCGACATGTTCAAGAATCTGAAGTTGCCCGCGGGCGGCGAAGTCGGCATCGCGGCCCTCGTCACGGCCATCGTTTCGCTGATGATCCTGCCGCTGCCGCCGGTCGTGATCGACATGCTGCTGTCGGTCAACATCTGCATCAGCGTCGTGCTGCTGATGGTAACGCTGTACGTGCCGTCGATCACGCAGCTGTCGGCGTTTCCGTCGGTGCTGCTGTTCACGACGCTCTACCGATTGTCGCTCAACATCGCGTCGACCAAGTCGATCCTGCTGCACGCCGACGCGGGACACATCATCGAGAGCTTCGGCGAGCTCGTGGTCGGCGGCAACCTCGTCGTGGGCCTCGTCGTGTTCCTGATCATCACGACCGTTCAGTTCATCGTGATCGCGAAGGGTTCGGAGCGGGTGGCCGAAGTCGGCGCGCGGTTCACGCTCGACGCGTTGCCCGGCAAGCAGATGAGCATCGACGCGGACTTGCGCGCAAACCTGCTGACGCCCGACGAGGCGCGCCGCAAGCGCGCGCGGCTCGCGGTCGAAAGCCAGCTCTACGGCGGCATGGACGGGGCGATGAAGTTCGTCAAGGGCGACGCGATCGCCGGCCTCATCATCACGCTCGTCAACATGACGGCCGGCATCGCGGTCGGCGTGGCCTATCACGACATGACGGCCGGCGACGCGGCGAACCGCTTTTCGATCCTGTCGATCGGCGATGCGATGGTGTCGCAGATCCCGTCGCTGCTGATCGCGGTATCCGCGGGCGTGATGATCACGCGGGTATCCGACGAGTCGGCCAAGCAAGGCAGCTCGCTCGGCGAGGACATGTTGCGCCAGCTCGGCGGCAACGCACGCGCGATGCTGTTCGCGGCAGTGCTGCTCCTCGGCTTTGCGATGGTGCCCGGCTTTCCATGGGAACTGTTCCTGCTGCTGTCCGCGCTGCTTGGGGTCGCGGGTTACCGGCTCGCGCGGCGCGGCGACGGCACGTCGTCCGCCGCGCCGGGAAAGACGGTCTCCGCGCTGCAGCGCGCGGGATCGAAAGGCGACGCGCCGACGATCCTCCGGCACGCGCCGCAGTTCACCAGCGCGCTCGGCGTGCGACTCGCCCCCGATCTCGCCGACCGCCTGTCGGCCGCCGCGCTGAACGACGCGTTCGAGGCGCAGCGCATGCTGCTCCAGGAGCAGGTAGGCCTGCCGTTCCCGGGCATCACGATGTGGACCGCGTCCGACCTGGCGGCCGGTACGTTCGAGATTCTCGTGCTGGACGTCCCGTCGCTGACCGTGACGATTCCGCCCGGCAAGGTCATGGTGCCCGGCGCGGCGGCCGACCCGGCGCTGGCCGCGCAATGCGAGAAGGCCGGCGCGGCAGGCGGACAGGCGGACAGCTACTGGGCGCCGGAACGCCAGCCGCCCGGCGGCGCGACGGTGTGGCGCGCGGAACAGGTGATCGCCAACGACACGATCGCGCTGCTGCGCGCCCGCGCGAAGCTGTTCGTCGGCATCCAGGAAACCCAGTGGGTGCTGGAGCAGCTCGGCGCCGAATTCCCCGGCCTCGTCGCCGAGGTGCAGAAGGCGTTGCCGCTGCAACGGGTCGCCGACGTGCTGCGGCGCCTGCTGGAAGAGAACATCCCGATCCGCAACGCGCGCAGCATCATGGAGAGCCTCGTGAACTGGGGGCCCAAGGAGAAGGACATGCTGCTGCTGACCGAATACGTGCGCGGCGATCTCTCCCGGTATATCGCATACAGCGCGACGGGCGGCGCAGCGTCGCTGCAGGCCGTCCTGTTCACGAGCGACCTGGAGCAGCATATTCGCCAGTCGATCAAGCAGACGCCGACCGGCAACTATCTCGCGCTCTCGCCCGACGAAGTCCGCACGCTCGCGGAGCAGATCGGCGCTTACGTGGGCGACGTGCCTCACGACGAAGTCGCGCTCGTCACGTCGATGGACATCCGTCGCTACGTGCGGCGCATGGTCGAGGCGCACCTGCCGTGGCTGCGCGTGTACTCGTACCAGGAGCTCGGCGATTACGTCGAACTGCGCCCGCTCGGTCGCGTCACGACATGACGGCCGCGCGCAGGGACAGCCATGACGACCCACCCGATCACGCCGCGCATCCACGCGCCTGACGACGACGCGGACGACGGTGCGCACCGCGCGCCTCGCCCGGCGCGGAGCCGGCGCGGTATCGACTATGCGGAACTGGTACGCGATGCGCGCGAACGCGGCGAGCGCGCGGCGCTGCACGACGCGTTGCGTACGCACGGCCGGCGCACACGGGGCGATGCGCTCCGCAAGCCGACGGACGCGGCCTCGTCCGACGACACCGCTGCCGACGCAGCGGATCAATCGGACGCCGGCGCAAACGGCACAGACGACGATCTCGACGCCGACGCGCCGCCGGCCGAGCGCGCGCGGCGGCTCGATGCACAGGTCCGGCCGTTCGTCGCGGCGCTCGGCGCCGAACAGGTACGCGTGGTGGAACTGATGCGCTTCGTTGCCGCGCATGTGGCCGATTTCTGCAGCGACGCGGCCGTGCTCGAGAACGGCAACTGGACCGTCCGCCTCAGGCTCGATCCCGACCTGCTGCCAGGCTGCACGCTCGAACTGCACCTTTCGTATTTCGACCTCGCGCTTCGGTTCGACGCCGATGCGCCCGACATCCGCCAACTAGTCTGTCGTCATGTGCACGTGCTGCACGAACAACTGGCGAACCTGCTGCATCGCCTCGCCGTTGCGCGCCACGTGTCGATCGAAGTCGCATGACCGCCAGCCGATACGAACGGTTGCGCACGCACCCACCGCCCCGTCGAAAGAACCGCTCACACACGACACGATGAACGCCACCGGCCAACCTGCTCGCCATACCGTCCGCGCGCTGCGCGACGACCCGAACGGGCTGCCGCGCATCGATGCGGAACTCGCGAGCGTTGCCCGTCTGCTGGGCGATGCGCGTCTCGATGCGTGCGTTGCCGGGCTCGACGGCGCGGCGGACCGGCGGCTGGTGCCCGGCGACGTGGCGGACGGCAACCTGTGCTGGGTCGCGTTGCAGTACGACGGCGCGCTGGCCTGGATCGGGCTGGACGCCGACGCGCACCCGGCACTGGCGGCACTCGCGGACGACGATGGCTCGCCGCTGTCGTGCGCGATCGCGGGCCTGCTGCTCACGCCGCTGATCGACCTGCTCGACACGCTCGGCGCCGTGAACGTCGGCGTCGCGGCGATCGGGCGTCATGCCCCCGTGCATCGCGACGGCCGCCGCGCGGCGACCGTCGGCATGCTCTGCATACACGGTGCGCACCGCCATGCGTGTCGGATCGGGCCGGCCGATCCCGGCTGGATCGACCTGATCGAACGCCGGATGGCCCGGTATCCGTTGTCGCTGCCCGCGCGGCTCGGCCGGATTCGCGTGCCCGGCTACCTGATCGTCGGCGAGAAGGCGTTGCCGATCGCGACGCTCAGGCGCCTGCGTCCCGGCGACGTCGTGTTGCGCTTCGCCGATCCGGCATTCGTCGGATCGGACGGCACCGCGCCGGTCCACGCGCTCGCACTGCGCTGGGGCGTTGCCGGCACGCATCAGTACGTCGCGCACGCCACGCTCGACGGCCCCCGACTCGTTCTCGATACGGAACCTGCCATGACCGACCGCAATGACCACCCGGTGCCCGGCGCCGCCGACGCCGAGACCCAGACCTCGCTGGACGAACTCGAGCTGCCCGTCAGTTTCGAAATCGAAACGGTCACGCTGCCGCTCGCGCAGTTGTCCGCGCTGCGGCCGGGCTACGTGATCGAATTGCGGGGCACGCTGCGCGACGCGCGCATCCGGCTCGTCGCGTACGGGCAACTGATCGGCATCGGCGAACTCGTCACGGTCGGCGAGCAGCTCGGCGTACGGGTCATCGACGTATTCGGCAGCCATGACGCAGATTAACGAACTGACCGCGCTGCTGGTCGCGGTCATCGCGATCGGCCTGATCCCGTTCGTCGCGATGGTCGTGACCTCGTACGCGAAGATCGTCGTCGTGCTCGGGCTGCTGCGCAACGCGCTCGGCGTGCAGCAGGTGCCGCCGAACATGGTGCTCAACGGCATCGCGATCCTCGTGACGCTCTACGTGATGGCGCCGATCGGGATGAGCGCGGCCGACACGATGCGCCACGAGCAACTCGCGAATTCGCCGGCGGAAATCATGGTCCAGGCGTTCGGCGCATCGCAGGCGCCGTTCCGGACCTTCCTCAAGGCGCATTCGCGCGAACGCGAGCGCCTGTTCTTCATGCGCTCGGCGCACGTGATCTGGCCGGAGAGTCTCGCGAACGCGCTGCACGAGGACGACCTGATCGTGCTCGCGCCCGCGTTCACGCTGACCGAGCTCGCCGACGCGTTCAGGATCGGCTTCCTGCTGTACATCGCGTTCATCATCGTCGATTTCGTGATCGCCAACGTGCTGCTGGCAATGGGCCTCAACCAGATCCAGCCGACCAACGTCGCGATCCCGTTCAAGCTGCTGCTGTTCGTGGCGATGGACGGCTGGTCGGCGCTGATTCACGGCCTGATCCTCACCTACAAGTAGGCGCGCGATGAATACGGACACCCTGATCGGACTGACCTCGCAAGGCTTGCTGCTCTGCCTCTACATCTCGCTGCCGGCGATCATCGTGTCGGCGCTGTCGGGGTTGATCGTCGCGTTCCTGCAGGCGATCACGTCGCTGCAGGACCAGACCATTTCGCACAGCGTCAAGCTGTTCGCGGTCATCGGGACGTTGCTGCTCACTGCCGGCTGGGGCGGCACCACCATCCTGCGCTTCGCCCTCCGGCTCCTGAGCGCGGCGGTGCCGACATGACGACCGTCCGTCACGACCCCGGCGCGTCCGGCCCTTACGAGGTCGCTCCGGCCACGGCGGACACGGCCGCGCACGCGCGTGCGCGCATCGACCTGCGTGCGCGGCTGTACCGGAACAGCATGTTCCGGCACGCGGCGCGCGCATGGCATCCATCGCACGGCGCCACGCACGCGCGCCAGGCCGCGGCCGATCACCTGCGTCACCTGCTCGCCGCGCACGGCGGGCTGCCGCACACGTCGCACCTGCCGGGGCGCCACGAAGGCCACGGCGGCAACGGTGCGCCGCGGCCACGACAACCGAATGCGCGGCCCGACCCGCAGCAGAAGCATCGGCAACAACAGCAACAGTCCCGGCATCCGAAAAGCCCGCAGCAAACGCCGAAGCACGAACGTCGCCCGTCCCGTCATCCCGCACACGGCAGTTGGACGCCGCGTCGGGACGCCGCGCCCGGCGCGCGGATGCCGTCGTTCAACGACGGCGGGTCGCAATCGAACGGGGGGCGTCGCGAGGCGCCCGAGGACGGCAAGCGGCGCATCGACGCGATCCGGCGCGTGGCCGCCGCCACCCGCACCGAACTCCAGGCGCTCGCCGCATCGACGGCCGACCAGCCGCTCGTCTACCCGGACGCGATGCGCGAAGCGGTCGTCCTGCAGCGTTGCGCGGGGCACGACGCGTTCGCGGTCGCGACCGACGTCCTGAAAGCCCGTCAGCTGGCGGGCGACGACGCGTCCAGCAGCTACGACGACCTGCTGCGCTTCCTCGTCGACTTCAAGCGGCTGAGCGCCGGAACCGGCGCACGCGGCGCGCTCACCCCGCTGCTGGCCTTCCACGACCTGCGCCCGTCGACCGCCGCGTTGCGCGCGCGTTCGCTGGTCCGGCTCGACGCGATCGTGCGCGTCCGCAACGGCGTACCCCGGAGCGACGCGCCGTGAACGCACGCCGGTTCGCGGCACGGGCGATGCGTTCGCGATCGCGGCCGGATCGCGGCGCGCCGCTGCCTACACTCGCAAACATGCGGTAAGCGGCGGTGCCATGCATCTGCGGCGCCGATCACCGAATCCCTGCCTGCCAACGGACCTGCTCTCATCCCATGAAGACACTGCGCATCCTGACCGGCACCCATGCGGGGATTCAGGCGCGCCTGACGCCCGGTCGCTACCGGATCGGCGCAGCCGACGACACCGATATCTGCATTACCGACTGGGACGAGGACGACGTGTTCGTCGAGCTCGACGCGCACGGCGCGGTCAGCGCGCGGCGCGCGGATGCGGCCGCGCCCGATCAGTCGGTCGTGTGGATTCCCGATTTCGTCGCGTTCCCGTTCGGTACGACCGTGCTGTGCTTCGGCGACGAGGACGCCGCATGGCCGCCCGACATCGAATTGCTCGCAGGTCTGTACCACGGCACCGGCGACAGGCCGGCCGGCGGCGAACACGCACCCCGTGCGAAGCGCCGCACCCGGCTGCTGCTCGCGGCGGCGGCCGTCGTCGCGTTGCTGGCGGCAGGCGGCTCCGTGATCGCCAACGTCTGGCCCGATCGCGGCAACGTGCCGCCGCCGCCCGATGCACGCTCGGTGGCGGCCCGGCTGGAGCGCCAGTTCCGCGACGCACGCATCGCCGGGCTGCGGGTTCGCGCGCAAGGCGACACGGTCGTCGTCGACGGCATCGTCGACGAAACCTCGCAGGACATCGCCGCACGGGCCCTGCTCGCCCGCGCGGACTACCACGCGATCGCGCGCCAGTACGACGTCGCGCACGACGACGTCGCCAGCATCGAGGAGTCGATCGGCATCGACGGCGTGCGCGTGCGCTATGCGGGCGACGGCGTGTTCGACGTGACGGGCGTCGCACCGTCGATCGCGCGTCTCCAGGAAGCGCTGGGCCAGTTGCGCGCAGACCTCAATGCCAACATCCGGCGCCTCGACGTGAACGTCACCGAAGCGCCCGCGACCAGCGGCGTGCTGTACAGCGCGATGCTCGACGTGGGCGCCACGCGTTACGTCCAGACGACCGACGGCGTCAAGCACGTGTTCACGTCGAGTACCGGCGACACTGCCGGCGGCCCGCGGATATTGCGCGAATCGATCGTGCCCGGGCGCGATGCGATCCGCTAGTTCCCCGTCAACCCGGCCCGTCGCGGGCCATCGAAGGAGTTGCCATGTACGACGCACTGGAAGCCATGATCGACGAAATGAAGAACCTCGAGCAGACGCTCGCGGGCGGCCATGCGGGCGCGCGGATCGGCGCGATCGCGGCCGCGTTCGAGGATTGCGCGCAGCGCGTATCGGACGCGACCGCCGCCTGCGCCGATGCCGACGAGCGCGCGGCGCTGCAGAAAATCTACCGCGGGATGATCGCGGGCCAGCGCCTCGTCCATCGGCTGAACGAACTGGCCGCGGACGATTCGACCGTCAGCCATTGAACCGGTGTTGGGCGTCTCGTCCAGCCGCCGGGCGCGGGTGCCCGGCGTAATCGGCCGGTACGCGAAGCCGCACGGGCGTCGTGTGCCGATCCGCATGTCATTCAACTTGTTCCGGAGGAAGTTATGTCATTTGGCGCCAGCGCGGCAATGATGGGCATGATGCAGACGATGGTCAGCACCATGATCGAGGCCACCATGATCCAGGTGATGATGTCGATGATCCAGTCGGTCTGCAACATCGCGAAGACGGGCGCGCAGGATACCGAGGAGGATTCGAAGAAAGGCTGATCCCGTCGGGCGTGGCGGACGCGGCGTGCGCCGCGTTCGCCCGCGCCGGATCGTCGCGGTCATGAGCATCGAACGCTTCGCGGAAATCGTCCGCGACACCTGTGCCGTCGTCGGCCTGCCGGATGCGGACTACGTGCTGCAGACGCGCACGATCGAAGTCGAGGGCTTCGACGTGCGGCTCGATCATTTCGAGAACGATCCCGAGGCCATGTACGTGAATTTCCACTACGGCACCGTCACTGCCGGACGCACGCTCGTGATCTTCCGCCTGATGCTCGAGGCGAACCTGCTGATCTATGCGCAGGACCAGGCGCAGCTCGGGCTCGACGCCGATACCGGCGGCATCATCCTCATCCTCAGGCTGCCGCTGACGCCCGATGTCGACGGCGCCGTCGTCGCCGATACCGTCTCGCACTACACCGAACACGGCCGCTACTGGCGGCGCAACATCATCGAGTCGACCGACGAGATGTTCCAGAACATCGTCAACGGCGATTACGCGTGGCTGCGCGCGTAGCGTCGGCGTGGGCGTTGGTGTCGGCCGCGCACCATCGCGCGGTCGCGGCCGGCGCATGCGGCGCGGGCCGCGCTCATCGGCACGCCGCGGCCGGCTGCCCGGGCGGCGCCCTTTCACCCGCCTCGGCGAGCGACGCGCAACCGTCGACCGGATGCGGCGCGAGCAGGATCACTCGCATCGATCCATGCCCGGCCGCCGGCGCGGACGCACCGGGTTCCACCATCGCGAGCATCTCGCCCGGCCCGAGCGACGCACGCGCGACGTCGATCGCCGCACCGCGCCATTCGACGGCCAGCACCACGCGGGGCGGCTCGGTCCGCATGTCGAGCGCCGGCACGATGCGCAACGCGTCGTCGGTGGCCGGGCCCGGATCGGAGGCCGCCACCGTGGCCGCGGCCGTGCCGTCCGATGCTGCCGGGTCCCGCTGGCCGCCCGTCGGCGCGACGGGTTGTTCGACGTGCCGTTCCCATGCAACGGCCACGCCGTCGTCCGTCTGAAGCGCGCTGTCGGTCAGCATGCGCACGCCTGGCGTGCCGCGCAGCGCGGCGCCCAGGTTGCGCGCCGCGCGGGCCCGCATCACCGTGGCACCCTGCGCGCCGAGCCCGATCGCGCCCAGCGCATCCGCATCGACTTCGGCCACCAGCAGGCCGACGCCGACGTGCTGGCGGGGCCGGTCGAGCGCGACGATCGCCCGCACGTCGGCGTCGAGCCGCTCGGGCCGGTCGCGCACCAGCACCGCGTTCGTGCCCGCATCGGCGCCGAGCGCCGGCAGCGGCGCCTCGTATTCGGTGATGGTCGCGCGCAGGCTGTCTTGGGGATCGAGCACGCGCGCCGCGCGGGTCGCGACGCCCTGCACGACGTTGGTTCGACCGTTCGCGAACGCCGTGCGGTCCGCCGCGTTGCCGTAGCGGAGCGGCACGATGCGCACCGCGGTCTTCACGCGCGCACGCGCGTCGGCGTCGAGCCGCTGCGCCGCACGGCCCACGAGCGCGATCCACGCAGGCGGCCCGCGAAACGTGATGAGGCCGCGGGCCGGCGTGTCGTCGCGCGCGACGAAACGCACGTCGTCGATGCCGGTCTGCGCGAGCAGTGCATGCAGGTCCGCCGGGCGCGCGTAGTTGAGACGGACGATCAGCGTGGTCTGCGTACCGGCCGCATCGACGTGCAGTACCGTGCCGTCGTAATACCAGACGAGCCCGTACCCGTGCGCGAGCATCTCGACGAAGCGCTGCGGCGGCAACTCGAAGCGCCCTTCGACGCGGCCCGGCAACCCGGCGTCGAAAGCAATCGGCACATGCGTCGCGGCGGACAGCGCGCGCAGCGTGTCCGGCAGCGAGGCGCCGCTGGTGGAATAGCGGTACGGCGCGGACGGCCACGGCGGCAGGTTGGGCAGCGCGCACGCATGCGCGCGGCAGTCGGGTGATCTATGCCGCGGAGGCGGCGAAGCGCGCGCGTCGCTGGCAGCCTTGCCGGCGGGGCGCGTGCGCGTCGTGCGGCGCGCATGCGGCGGCGCGGTTGCCGCCGGCGCGGACACGGCCGATGCCGGCGCGGGCCGGGGTGTCGCCGCGACCGGCTCGGGCTCGCCGCACGCGAGATGCAGCAGCATGCAGACGCTTGCGAAAAAACCGCTCAACGCTTGTACTCGATCGCCCCTTCGCCTTGCTCGACTTCCTGGTCCACGGGCATGTCGGCCAGGTTCAGCCGGTAGCCGCGGCCGTACACCGACTGGATCACCCAGTCGACATTCAGGTTCTTCAAGCGCGTGCGCAGGCGGCTCACGTACATGTCGACCGAGCGGCTCTGCGATCCGCCGTCCCAGCCCCAGACGACCGAATACAGGTCCTGGCGCTGCACGACGATGCCGCGATGCGACGCGAGGTGCCAGAGCAGGTCGAACTCCTTCGCGCCGATCGAGTGCGAGGTCGTGCCGCGGCTGATGTTCAGGTTGGCGCGGTCGAGGATGTAGTCGCCGACGATCATCCGGCGCCGTTCGCTGCCCGCCGTCTGGAAACGCCGCAGCAGCGCGCGGATGCGTGCGAGAAAGACGATCCGGTCGACCGGCTTGATCAGGAAGTCGTCGGCCCCGGTGTCGAGGATCCGGACGATTTCCTCTTCGTCGGAATGCACGGTCTGGAAAATCACCGGGACCGTCGAGCGCGACCGCCCACGCACCCAGCTGAGCAGCTTGTCGCCCGACAGGCCAGGCACGTCCCAGTCGAGGATCATCAGGTCCGCCCAGTGATCCGACAGATGGTTGCGTGCCTCGATGCCATTGTCGAACGCCTCGACCTGATACCCCTCCGCCTTGAGCCACGAGACCAGCATCGTCTGCTGGATCCGGTCATCCTCCAACAACATGATTCGCGTCTGATTGTGCATGATTACGATCCGCTCGGGCCCTCAGCCCGGTGTCAAGCGCCGCTGACGAGGGGCCTGGTCGAGCGGCTGGCGCTCCAGCGCCGCAGGGCCAGTGCGCCGGCCGGCCGGCGAGTTTCGGATACCTGCCTGCAGCACGAGGCGCGGCAGGCGCAACACGAAATCCGTGCCGGACTCGCGATTGACCTCGGCATGCAGCGTGCCGCCGTGCAGCGCGACGATGCGCGCGGCCAGCTTGAGGCCGATGCCGTAGCCGCCCGATGCCTTCGGCGACAGCGCGTCGAAGTCCGTCATCGGGCGATCGGGCGACAGACCCGGCAATCCGCCCGCCTCGTCGCCGACCACCACGACCGCCGTGCCGTCCTCGACCCGCAGCGACACCGTCACGCGCGCCCCGGCACGCGATGCCTGGATCGCGTTGTCGATCAGGTTCTGCAGCGCGCGCATCACGAACACCTGCACGCCGCTCATCCATACGGCCGGCCCGTCGGCAAGCCAGAGCCGCAGCGCGACGTCGCGATAGACGGCGGCCACCTCGAGTTTCGGAATCAGGCTGCGGATCGCGCGGCGCAGATCGAAGCGCACGAAATCGCGATGACGAACGACATCGGCTACCGACGAGAAGATGTACTGATCGCCGAGCGACAGCGCGTAACGCGCGAGTTCGGCGATCCGCTGCATGCCGCCGCACGCCTCGAACGCCGCCTGATCGTGCTCGTGCAGCTGCGTGAGCGCGACGATCGAATTTTGCGGCGAGCGCAGGTCGTGCGACAGGAAGCGCAGCGATTCGGTACGGCGGTCGAGCGCCTGATGCAGGTCCGTCACGTCGTGCAGCCACGCGACGGCCGCGGCGGGACTGCCCGGGCGGGCTCGCTCGAGCTTCACCCACAGCCAGCGGTCGGCCGCCTGCAGCTCGATGCCGCGTTCGAGATCGCGCTGCAGCGTGCCATGCGCAGCCGTATCGTCGGCCGCTTCGTCATCCGGCCGATACGCGCGCAGCAGCGGCAACAGCGGCACGCCGGCGTCGAGCGGCCGTTCGAGCAGGCGCGCCGCGACCGGCGTCGCGAACAGGATCGCGCCGTGCCCGTCGACGGCAATCGCGCCCTGCGGCTGTGCGTCGAACAGGACCTGCGCCCTGTCGATCGCGGATGGCGGACGCACATCGGATCCAGGCTTCGTCGACATCGATGCCATTCAGGTTTCCGTTTATCAGAAGCGGGCAATCCGGCGAGCATATCATTAGTAATATAAAGCTAATAATATTAAATTTATTTATACCCGCAAATTGGCGTCAAATGCCAAAGTAAATCGCGATCGAAATTCGACTTGCCGTGTTTAGAAAATTAAATGCTTTCGTTTAGCATTTCACGCTCATAGCTCGATGATTCGAGGCGTCAGCAGAAACAGACGTTCCATCCGGTTGTTCTCGCGATCCGTATATTTGAACAAATTACCTATTACGGGGATTTTTGAAAGAACGGGCACCCCCGTCGTCGTATCGCTGCGGCCGTCGTTCTTGTAGCCGGCGATCAACAGCGCCTCGCCCTCATTGACGAACGCGGACGTATTGATGTTCGTGCTCGAGATCACCGGGATATTGTCGACGGTCCGCGACGTGAGTTGCCCGTCCTGGATCGCGACGTCGAGTTTGATCTGCGTTCGGCCGCCTTCGTCGACGACCATCGGCAGGACGCGCAGCGACACGCCGGTCGACACGCTGTACAGGTCGGCCGACGTGTATCCGCTCACGCGCACGAAGAACTGCGTCTGGTTCGCCATGTCGGCTTCGATGTTGTCGAGGGTCGTGACTTTCGGGCTGGCGTCGATCTTGGCCAGGTTCTGCTCCTCCAGTGCCGACACGTTCGCCATCAGATAGCGGCCTGCGTTGCCGATCACCGCCGACAGCACGCCGCCCACCGGCATCGCCGCCGCCGTCACGTTTCCGGCCAGCGTCGTGTTGCCGAAATTCTGGGTCAGCGTGCCGCCGTAGGTGTTCTGCGCGCCCAGGCCGTTGCCCGTCTGCAGGTCGATATGGCTGTTGTGCGCCGTCCAGTTCACGCCGAGCTGGCGGATCGACGACGTATCGACCTCGAAGATGTGCGCCTCGATCTCGATCAGGCGCGGCTTCACGTCGAGCCGCTGGACCAGCGCTGGATACTGATACATCCGGTCGGGCGTGTCGCGGATCAGGACCGAGTTGGTGCGCTGGTCGGCCTCGATGACGGGCAGCGCTTCCTCGTCGCCGCCGCCCGACGCCTGCCCGCCGGCATTCGGCCCCGAGCTGGCGACGGCCGACGACAGTTGTTGCGAAGGCCGGCCCGACAGGCCCGACAGCAAGCCCAGCGACGACTCGCCGTTCGCCAGCGTCGTGCCCGGCGGTAGAGGCGCCGACGGTCCGCCCGCCTGCATGCGCGCGCCGCCGACGTTGCCCATCGGCTGCGCGCGCTGGACGTTCGGCGCGCGCCCGCCGCCGCCCCCCGAATTGCCGCCGCCGCCCTGTTGCGGGTGATAGACGTTGTTGAGCACCGTCGCGACGCCGAGCAGATTGATGCTCTGCCCGTCGGCGACCACCGAGCGATCCATCGCCCACGCGTGATGCAGCGGATAGACCTGCACGACCGTGCCGGCGCGGTGCCGCGTCGTCGTATCGAGCCGCTGCGCGACATCGCCGACGAGCTTGACGTAGTTCGGCGGCCCGTTCACGATCGCCGCGCCCTGCACGTCGTCGTAGGTGATCCTGAAGCGCGGATCGGTCACGTTCATCGCCGCGAGCGTGCTGCGCAGTTGCGCGGTGCTGCCGTGATCGAGCTTGATCAGCGTGCTCTTCATTTCGTCGGGCGTCACGATGTCGAGCACCTGGCCGTCGTAGTACCAGACGAAGCCGAACGACGACGCGAGCGTGTCGAGCAGGCGCTGCGGCGGCATGTGGAACTTGCCCGTGACGCTGCCCTGCACGTCCTTCGAGATATCGGCCGGAATGCCCTGGCTGGCGGCAAAATCGCGCAGCACGTCCTTGATGTCCTTCGAGTCGGCCGTGTAGTCGACCATGCGCGTATGCCAGTTGACGGGCGCGGCGTGGACCGTCGCCGCCATGCATGCGGCGACGAGGATGAACAGCAGGCCGAAGCGGAAGGTGGGCATGGTCGTCTCGCTCGCACGAAAGGCTGGTCGTGGGATCGATGATTGGCCGGCCGCCCCGTCGCGTCAACGCCCGGCGCCCCGTCGCACCGCCCCCGCTTCCGGTGCATGCATGTCCGTTCGCATCGCGCCCGGTCAGTAGTAGGTATTGATCGTCCATCCATGCACGACCGGCGTATTGGGAATCGCCTGGTTCTGCTGGCCGAGCAGGCTGCTGGTCCACGGCGTGGTGATGACGGCGTAGGTCGCCCAGCTCGTGACGATCCGGACCCGGTACGTGCCCGGCTTCACGGCTTGCGTGAGCGACGTCGTGATGCCGCCCGAATCGTCGATCAGCGTGGGCGATTGCGCTTCGGTATGGCCGTAGCTCGCCGAGAGCGCATCGTTCATCACGTCGACGGCCTGCGAGAGCTGCGCCTGCGCGCCGCGCTTGCCGGTGCTCACGCCGTCGTTCAGGTGCCCCCAGGTCGTCACGGCGATGATGCCCGGCTTGGCCATCTTCACCGGCACATAGTAGTAGTACGAATAAGTACCGTTCGCGCCGTTGTAGGTGAACGGTCCGCTCGACCATGCACCGCCGGGCACGCCGCCGCACCCCGCATAGTCGGTGGCGTTCGGCGAGGCCATCAGGATCGTGCAGCCGGTCTGGTTCGTGACCGGTTCGATTTCGGCCTGCGTCTGCCACGTGCCGTCGCGGCACGACAGCACGCGGCCCGACGCATCGGTGGTGACGGGCGTCGTGTTCGCCTCGTCCGGCGCGCACGGTGCGCCGACCGTCTGCGCGTTGCCGAGGTCGAGATAGCCGGCCTCGTTGACCGCGAGCGCCTGCCACGCCGTGCCGTTGAACGTGTACGCGCGGCCGGTGGCCAGCGTCACCGCGACGTCGCCCGGCAGCGGATTCGGCAGGCTGCCGAGCGCCGCGGCCGACGCGACCGGGTCGCGCCAGTGCAGCGACGTGATCGGTTTCCACATGCCGCCGCTGCAGGTGACGACATGACCCGACACATCCGCCGCGATCGAGCCCGTCGCGGACGTACACGCGGCGTAGTCGTCCTGCTGCGCCAGCGTGACCGGCACCTGCATCGTGTTCAGCGCGGGATTGCCCGGCACGCTGACGCGATAGAGGAAATCGCCGTTCTGCGCCTGCGCGTTGGCCGGAAATACCTGGCTCACGAGATGGCCGAACCCGGTCGCGTTGCCCGAGCACGATTTGCGCGACGGGTTCGGTGTCGCGATGCTCCACGCACCGTACGCGCCGAACGCCGCGCCGGCCGCATTGTTCGTGCGCGGAATCGAGCCGCCGCCCGCGCCCGCATTCGCCGCGATGTAGCCGAGCTGCACGTCGCCGATCGTCGCGCCGCCCTCGGTCACGAGCAGCCCCTGCACGGTCGTCGCGTCGATGCCGTAGACCAGCAGGCACGGCGTCTGCCCGTACGCGTTCTTGCCGGACACGCCGGGCGGCAAATAGCGCGCGAGCTGGTAGCCGCTGCCCGCGAGCGGCACGACGACCGGCACGGTCGGCGTGGCCGCGCTCGCGAGCGCGCTCTGGTTCTGCGTGATCAGCTGCGCGGCGGCCTGCGTCATCTGCGCCTGCCAGGCAGCCGCCTGCTGCCCCTTCGCGTCCGCGAGGGAAGTATCGATCATCGCCGTGACGCCGACGATCATCAGCGATGCGATGGCGAGGGCCGCGAGCATCTCCACGATCGTGAAGCCGCGCTGACGTTTCCGTAATGGGCTCATGATGAAGTCGACGAGTTCAGGGGCAGCGCCGCGCCGCCCGTCAATACGCTTGTGCCGTCCAGACCGGCGCACCGTCCGGAACGGCGGCGGCGACGATTGCCGGCAGGACGACGGCCGGATTCCCCGGCGACACGATCGCGCCCGCGTGCGCCGCCCCGGCAAGCGCCGAATGGAACGCGAGCGCCTCGATCACGGGAATCGCCGCGCCGGCCGCCGTCGACGTCGTATAGACGACGACCGTGCTGCCCGCGACCGTCGTGTTCGGTGCGACATAGACCCGCCACAGCGGATTGGCCGCGCTTGCGCCGAGATACGGCCCGAGCGCCCCGTCCGATACCGTGCCGGCCGCGGCCGGATTCGCGAGCGCGTACCGCACGCCGGCGAGCCGGTAAGCCGCCATGCTCTGTCCCATCGACATCGCCGTGACGGTCGGCGCGGCATCGACCGCACGCGCATCGACGAGCGCGTAGACGCCGGCGAGCCCGATCATCGCAGCCGCGATCCAGAGCGCGAACATTCAGCCTCCTCCCTTGAGCGACGCCAGCGCGTCCGACGCGATCATCGACTTCATCTGCTGGCGCAGCGCGTCGCCGAGTTCGTCGTAGCGTCCGTCGCGCACCTGCGCCCGCGCCGGCGCGCTGTCCGCGAGCATCAGCAACCGGGCCTCGAACCTCCGCTGCCCCGGCGCCCGGCATGCGAGCCGCTGGTGCAGCACGGCCGCCAGGCCGTCGGCCAGCAGCGAGCGCACCGACGACGCGTCGAGCACGCGGGCCGCGACCGTATGCAACCGCGCGATCGCCCGGCCCACGTCGTCGGCGTGTACGGTGCTCACGATCAGGTGGCCCTCGCGGGCCGCCAGCAGCACGTCGATCAGCAGCGCCGGATCGTCGAGGTTGCCGACGAAGATCACGCGTGCGCCGCAGCCGAGCGCCGCCCGCAAATCCTCCTGCCGGTCGGCGCTGGTCAGCGTCGGGATGCAGATCCCGTCACCGTATGCGCCGCCCGGTGCCGCGTCGATCGGCTCCTCGATCGTCATCGCGATGCCGCCGTGCAGCGTCAGCCGGTCGCGCACGAGCGCGCCGGCCGTGCGGGTCTTGCCGCTCTTGGCCGCGCCGCAGATCACGACGAGGCCGTCGAGGTCCGCGCGCAGCAGCCGCCGCACGTAGGCGCCGGGCAGGCCGAGCCCCGCCAGCGACGCGAGCGTCGGGTCGAGACGGCGCAGCACGTACATCGGCCCGTCGGGCGTCTGCATCACGCGCACCCGGTACGACACGCCGCCGGAGTCGAGCCGGAACGCCCGTGCCCCGGGCCGGGCGCTGCCGCACGCGGCTTTCAGCGCATCCAGCTCGGCCCGCAGCGCCGGGTGCGCGGGCAGCGCCTGCACGCGCCGGGCGGTCCCGTCCATGAAGCAGTCGCCGATGCGGGTATGCCCGAGGTACAGGTAGGAAAAAGCCAGCCGCTGCAACGATTCGGTTTCGAGGGTCATCGCGTCGGTTCACCGGCATCAGGTCGAGGTCCAGGCCACCGTATTCGTGTCGCCGCTCGCGCAGGCGGTCGCCGCGCTGTCCGGCGTCGCAGGCAACGTGAGCGCCGTCTCGTTGACGGTGATCGAGATCCAGCTGCCGCCCGCGGTCACGCTGTTGACGCACACGCTGCGCGGCACGTTCGTATAGGTGATCGTGAACTGGTTGCTGTTGTTCGTGGCCGCCGCGACCGTGATCGTGCCGTTCCACATGTTGGTGATGGCGCCGCTGCCGGACGCCGGCGCGAGCGTCGACGGAAACACGCCCGCGCTCGCCAGGACCGAATTCGACAGGTTCGCATAGCTCGCCGACTGCCCCATGTACAGCTTTTTCACGCCGCTCTGGATCGCGTTCACCTGCTCCGTGATCGAGTTCGTGTTCGCGCTGCTGAACGCGCCCGCCAGCAGCGCGATCGCGCCGATCACGACGATCGCCGCGATGCCGAGATAGGAAATCGCCTCGAGCAACGACGCGCCGCGCTGCAACGCGGCGCCCGGGTGCGCGGGCCCCCATGCCGGCGGCGGCATGCGCGCGACGTCGCGCCGCTTCGCTCGCATCGGCATCCCATGGTGCGTGATGACCGCTTTCATCGCCTTTCCCCTTGTTGATGAACCTGCGTGGTTAAACAGACCCTAATGCATCGCCCTGCTCATCGCGGCGAGTTCCTGCTGGATGCCGAAGAACCCGACGATCAGCATTCCCAGCATGATCGCCATCGCCACGATCGCGACGCCGTTGAGCACGCGCATTTGCGCGGACACTCGCTCGACGCCCGTTTCGATCCATTCGTCCGCGAGCGTCTTGAGCGACTCGGCGAAGCCTTTGTATTGCGCGTATACGCACAGGTCGTCGACGATTTCCTGCGACGGAAACCGGTGCCCGCTCATGCGCATCGCCTCCCCGACATTCAAGCCCGATTTCACGCCGAACAGCGTGTCGTCGATACGCTCGCGCAGCCATGGCTTCGCATGATCGGCCAGTTGCGCGAGCGACTTCTCGACGGTGAACCCAGCCGCCTGCATCGACGCGAACGCAGTCAGAAAGCTCGAGCCGACCATCAGCCGGTACAGCGACCACGGGGCGTAATTATCGAAACGGCTGCGCAGGCGCCCGGACCAGCGCGGCATCGACCAGACGAGCAGCGCGACCAGCACGACGACCACGATCAGGCATTCGGGCAGCCACGCCTGCACGAACACGGACAGGTCGTACAGCAGGCGTGCCGAGCCGTGCCAGCGTTCGGGATCCTCGATCGCGGCGAATTGCGGCACGAGCTTCGCGCCGAACAGGTACAGATAGGCCAGCATCATCGTGAGCAGCGCGACGGGATACGCGAGGCCCTGCGCGATCGCGTTGCGGATGCGCCGCCCCGACGTCACGATGCCGGTCACCGAGCGCAGCGCGCCTTCGAGACGGCCCGACTGCTCGCCCGCCAGCACGATCATCTGTTCGGCCTGCGGCACCCAGCCGTCCATCCCCTCCGCGAGGCTGCCGCCGTTCTGCACGGTGCGGCGCCATTCGCCGAACAGGATCGCTTCGGGCAGCGTCGGCTTGCGTCCGTCGTGCGACGCGCGCAGTTCGAGCTCCTCGAGCACCTTCAGCAGCGGCAGGCCGTTCGAGAGCATCTTCTCGATCTTGCGATAGTGCCGCAGGCGCGCTTGCGGCGTCGCCTGCAGCTTGGCCCACCGCAAGTGCGGATCAAGATTCATGGCCGGCTCCCGCGACCGCGCCGCCCGGGTTCCCGCGCCGGCCTTCCGTCGTGTCGACCGGACGCAGCCGCACCGGTTCGTTGCGCGCCACGAGCGGGCCGACGATGCGTTCGGCCGCGCGCGGGTCGACCAGCCCCGCGGCGACTTTCTCGATCGTGTGCTCGACGGTCGTGCGGCCGCCGAGCTCGTCGAGCCAGTACGCCCGCGCCGCGTGTCTGTCGCCCTCGCGCAGATAGGCGAACAACCGCGCATCCGGCCGGATCACCTCGGCGACCACCGTACGGCCGACGGTGCCGCGCCCGCCGCAATGCTCGCAGCCGGGCCCCTGCACGAAAACCTTGTCGAACGATGCGCCGACCGCGCGTCGCACGCGCGCCGCCAGCGCGTCGTCCTGCTGCGGCGAACCCGCGAGGCGCTGCTTGCAATGCGGGCACAGCAGCTTGACGAGGCGCTGGCTGACGAGCCCCGTGATCAACGATTCGTCGGTCACCATCGCGAGCGGCAGGCCGAGATCGACGAGCCGGTCGACGATCGCGAGCGCGCTGTTGGCATGGACGGTGGTCCACACCTGATGGCCGGTCATCGACGCACGCAACGCGCTTTGCGCGGAAGCGCGGTCGCGCACCTCGCCGATCATGATCGTGTCCGGGTCGAGCCGCATCGCATTGGCGATGGCGCCGGCGAACGCCAGCGAGCGTGCCTCCTCGGTCGGCGCGTTGACGACCGGCGTCTGCACCGCGCCCGCGATCGGATACTCGACCGGATCCTCGACGGTAATGACGTGGACGGAACCGTGGGTCTCGGCGATCTGCCCGGCCAGCACGCGCTGCAGCGTAGTCGACTTGCCCGAGCCCGTCGGCCCGCTGATGATGTTCATGCCGTGCGGCAGGCGCCGCAACTCGTCGATCTCCGCGGCCTGCGCATCGGAGAATCCGAGCAGGCGCAGGTCGATCGAATCGCCCGCATCGTTGTACAGCAGTCGCAGCACCATCACGTTGCCGGTACTGGTGGGGGCCGTTGCAATGCGTACTCCGAACAGCTCGGCAGGCAGTTTGTCGCGGTCGCCGATCGCCGCGTCCTGGCGTTCGTGCGGCTTGTACGTGTTGTCAGAGACGCTCGCCATCGCCGCATAGAGCGTCGCGAGCAGGCGCGCGCCCTGCTCGCGGGTCTGCTCGCTCACGCGCACCAGCTCGTTGTGAATGCGAAACAGGATCTCCGTGCTGAAGCGCTTCACGCGGATGTGGATGTCGGACGCGCGTTCGCGGCACGCGTGCGCGATCAGTTCCTTCGCGAGGACCTGCATCGCCGTGTGATCGACGCGTTCGCCGGTCCCGTCGGAGCGCATCCCCTCGTACGCGCGCCGCACCTCGTCGAGCCCGACCGCCTGCATCCGGTAGTGATGGCGAAGCCGGTCGAGCCGCGCGCGATAGGACAGCACGTAGGGGCTCAGTTCGTGGCCCTCGGCGATCAGCAGGCGGCCGTCGTCGAGCAGGCACAGCAGCTTGCGCTCTTCCGCGCTTGCGGCCCACGGGCCTTCGCCGGACAACGGATGCGCGGTGTCGGCGCCGGCGGCGCCCCGTTGCGGCGCCGCGGCGCCCGGGCGCCCCAATCGAAGTGAGCTCATCGGAAGCCTCGCCTGGCTACTGGGCCGGTTGGTACGCGGGCGGCAAACCCGCTGCCGCCGTGGGATCGGCGGCGGGCACGAGCGTGCCGGCGGGCGCGCCGCCACCCGTCGCCACACCGGTATTGGCGGCGCCGTTCGCGGCCGGGTTCGGTCCGCCGTTGAACACGGCACCGCTGCGCGACGCGAGCACCGGCACCATGCGCATCTTCTGCCCGTTGCCCCAGCGCCCGACGACCTCGTTCGCGCCGATCGACACGATCTTCATGCCGTTCGGCAATTCGTCGCCGGAGGCGACGTCGAAACGCTCGCCGATACCGGTCTGCACGATCGCCGTATAGCGATGACCGAAGCCCTCGATCGCGATGACGCGCACGTTCTGCGCGACCGGGTCGATCGTCGCCGCGCTGCCGAGCCGGGCCAGCGCAGCCGTCCGTTGCGCGACTTCGGCCTGGGCGTCGAGCTTCCTGATCTCGGCCTTGAGCAACACGGTTTGCTCCTCGAGCCGCGTCAGTTGCGCGGCGGCCCCGGTCGACCAGCCGGCCGGCGGCGCCTCCTGTGCGGCACCGCTCGCGGGCGCAGCGCCGAGCGGCTTCGCCACGGCGACGCCCGCGGATGCTTTCGGCACGGTCGCGGCCGGCTCGGACGCGGCGGCGACCGCGCCGCCGGCCCGGATCAGCGCCGCGACGATCAGCCCGGCACGGGCGCAAGATCTCGTATCAATTCGCATAGACGACTCCCTCCGCGGACCAGTCGCCCGCCTGGTAGGTCAACTTCACAAGGCGCACGCCGGCCGCGCTCAGCAGCGGCGTGAATTGTTCGGGCGGCAAGCCGCCGAGCCGTGCCAGCAAGCGCCACTGATGCCACGGCGGCGGCGTGCTGCCGACCGGCGCGAGTGCGTCCTGCTGCGGCGCCGCGACCGGCGACAGCGTCGCCGGCACGTTCATCGCCTGGAACCGCGCGAGCAGCTCCGCCTTCAGGCCCGCGCCCGGCAGCAACGCTTCGTCGCGCGGCGTGCCCATCTCGAACGGTTCGCTGAACGATGCGTGTTCGCCGCTCGCATCCAGTTGCGCGGACGGCGCGCCCGCGAGCAGCAGCGCGACCGTCGAGCCGTTGCGCGACCACGCGTACTGCACGCCCTGCGGATCGCACACATAGCGATCGAGCGTCCATCCGCCTGGCGCGAGCAGCGCGAAATGCCGCTGGCATGCCCGCGCGAACTGCCCGGGATCGGGCAGCCTCGCCCACGGGTGGGTAGCGGGCCCCGACGCGCCCGTGCGCAGGCCGGCACGCGCCAGCGCGAGCGCGCGGTCCCGCTCTCGCTGCTCGGCGGCACGATGATGGGCGTACCAGACCGACACGCCCGTCGCCGCGACCGCGACGCCCGCGGCGAGCCCGAGCGCCTGCCACGGCAGGCCGCGCCGAACCGGACGCAGGCGGGTCCATTGCGGTGCCCGCACGCGGCCGCGCCGGCTGTCGAGCAGATCGTCGATGCGCCGCGCGTAGAAATTGTGGAACCCCATCGGCTCGATCTCGGGATCGCCGATCACGGTGTTCCAGCCGCCGAGCGCGTAGTCGGAGTTCAGCCGCTCGAACACCTCGTCGGCGGACCCGATGAAATCGCCGTTCGGCAAGAACGAGCCGTCGCGGATCGCGAAAAAGGCCCAGCGTCCGTCGGGCAGCCTGAACGCGCCCAGCCAGTTCGGCGCGGGCTGCTGGCGGCCGTTGTAGAACGCGCCCTGCTTCGCGATCGCCTTCGCGACGACGATGCCGAGCGACGCCACGCCCGACTGCACGCCGTCGCCGGCGTTCGCGAACCCCGCGGCTGCGACGCTGCGGTCCATGCGCAGCACCATCAGGTCGAAGCTCAGCTTCCTGCCGAGTTCGATCGCCTCCTTGCGCAATTCGTGGCGCCGCGACAGCGACTGCCAGAACAACCCGCAGACGAAGCGCTGGTGCCCGATCTGAATGACGTGAGTGGCCATGGCGGGATCCGTCGCGCGCTCGTCAGGCGCCGTTCATCATGATCGGCGTGATCAGGATCACGATTTCCTGCCGGTCGCGAACGCCGTCGTATCCGCCGCCGAACGCGTAATTGTTCGGCGTGCCGATGCCCGACTTCGTGAGATTGTCGTTGGACGCCTCGTAACCGCTCAGCACCAGCGTCTGCCCCGATTTCATCGACACCCGCTGCAGGAAATTGCGCGTGTCGATCTCCGGCGTCTGGATTTTCTGACCGCCGCTCTCGACGGTTTTCAGCTCCAGCAGCGCCGAGATGTTCGTGTAGAACTGCAGCAGGACCGTGCCGTTGTCGAGCACGTGCGGCAGCAGCGTCATGTTGAAGCCGGTCGTGACGGTGCCGGGCGTGAGCGCCGTCTGCGAGCCGACGTTCGCGGTGTTGGTCGTCGACACCGACGCCAGGTAGCCCTGCTGGGTCGCCACCTGCACCGGCACCGGCTGATCGTTGAGCGTCGTGATCGACGCCGATGTCTTGCGCCGCACCTTGCCCTGGCGCGACAGCGCGCTGATCATCGCGAGCGTGCCCGACGCGCGGCTGTTCGGCGTGATCACCTGCGCGGTGAACGAGACCGGATTGGTCGCGGTCGTCGAGAACGTGTTCGCGAGCGAGAACGACGTGCCGAGCGCCTGGTAGACGGCGTGCCAGTTGATGCCGTAGCTGTCGTCGTCGGACAGGTCGACCGACAGCACGGTCACGTCGATCAGCACCTGCTTCGACAGCGAGCGATTCTGCGCGTCCATGAACTGCCCGACGCGATCGAGCACGTCCGGCGTGTCCGTGACCGTGATCGACCCGGTCGCCGGCGACGACACCACGCTGCCGTAGCGCGACAGCATCGCCTTGATCGACGCGCTCAGGCTGTTGAACACCGACAGCTGCGAGTTGACCACCGTGTTGGCCGTATTGGTGGCCGATACGCTCGGCTGGTTCGAATTCGAACCCGTGCCGCCCGCCGACGCGTTGCCGCCTCCTGCGATGTTGTCGCTCGTCGCGCCGCTCATCACGTGCGCATCAACCGACGCATCGCCGGGAATCGCGTTGACCTGGAACGTGCGCGTGTCGGTGAAGTAGAACAGGATCGCGCCGTTCACCAGCTTCCAGGAGACGCCGAAGCGTGCGGCGGCGGCATCGAGCAGGCCGCGCAGGTCGCCATGGCGATACGAAATGTGGGTCGGCGCCGCGAGACCCGCAATCGCGTTCGCGCCGGGCGCGTTGCCGCGCGACGCGTCGAGCCCCGGCAACGGCGGCAGCGGCAGCGGCGGCACGTTGCCGAGCACCGGCGTCGACACGCCGCGGGCGCTCGCCGACGCATCGCCGGTCGCGTTCGGCGAGACGCGCGTCGGGATATGCGTGAGCCGCGAAATGCGCTCGGAGAATTCAGCCAGCGAGCCGACGTCGCTGTCGAAGGTGGCCGGCTGCAGGAACACCGGCGGCAGGACGTCCGCATGATTCAGCTTGATCGTCGTGCCCGACAGCCACAACGTATCCTTGACGATCACGCTGTCGGCACCCGAGCGCGGGCGGACGTCGCCGGCAAACGCGGCATCGATCGCTTGCTTCGACTGCGCGTGATCGTGGTCGACGGCGGCGGACAATTTCTCCGACAGGCCGGTACAGCCGGCCGTCAGGGTCGCGGCGAGCGCGAGAGTGATCGCGAGATGGCGCATTAACCGGCTCCCTTTTCAACGATGCGAAGCACCTTGTTGCCTCGATAGAGAATCGCCTGCACGGGCGCGTCGGTAGCCGACAGCGCGCCGATCACCGATTGCAGCGCTTCGTCGAACGTGCCGGTCAGGGTCGCGGGCGCGTCGACGGCGAAATCGACCGGCGCCTCCCAGATCAATCGCCAGCCCGCCTCCTGGGTCCAGCGCGTGAGTGCGCCGCGTACCGTGCGATCGGACAGCTCGATGCGCCACGTCCGCGCCGGCGGCGGCAACGGCCCCGCGCCGGCGGGCAGCGCGCCCGCGACGGGATGACGGTCCGCCGCGGCACCGCGCGCGCCGGGAAGCGGCAATTCGGTGTCCGGCGTGCGGTCGGCCTGGGTCGCCGGACGCGCGTCCGCGGGCGCGGCCGCGGATGCGCGCGACGAGCCCGGAGCCGACGGACGCGACGCACCGGTCTTGCCGGCCGCGCTCGCGCGATCCGGCATCGGGCTCGCGGGCGCCGCGCCGCCGATCGGGCCGCCGACCACGACACCCGATGCGCGCCCGCCATCGGCCACGCCGCCCGGCAGTGTCGCGGACGGCATCGGCGGCACCGGTGGCGGCATCAGCGCGCCCACCGTGTCGGAGCCGAACGGCTGCCGGTAACGGACAGTGACGAGCTGGAAATCGGTGTCGACCTGCGCGGCGAGTTCCGGATGCCCCGCGAGCATCTCGCGCAGCGTTTGCGCGAGCGAATGACCCGCGCTCCACGACACCGGCGTCGCCGCCCATGCGCCGGCATTCGGCAGGTTGATGCTGTACGTGACCGGCACCATCCTGCGCAGCGCGGCGCGCAGCGGCACGCCCGCGCCCTGCGTCGTGACGCGCGGCGTATCGTGCGCCTCGCCGGCCACCGAGACCTGATCGTCGAGCGCCGCGCCGCCGGGGCCGGTGGCCTGCGCATGCGCGGCCCCCCAGCCTCCGACCATCCAGAGCGCTACCATGCATGCCTTCAACGTACGCATTCAGGTCGTTCCTCCAGCCACGGCGTCGCCGACGCCCGATGATTTGCCTGCCGGTTGCCGCGTCCCCGCCGCCGCGCTGGACAATCGCGCGGAGGCCTGCGAGGATCGCGTTACCCCCTTCGCTGCAATCGACACACGATATGCACAGTCACCCGTCCGAACCGCGCGACCTGACCCAGGAGATCCTCGACCTCGTCGATCAGCGCCGCTTCTTCACCGACCTGCACATCGAGCAGGACCGGCCCATCATGATCAAGACGCCGCGCGGCTGGGTCGAGACCGACGGCGGTCCGATCATGCTCGACGAGATGGCGCCGATGCTCGATGCCGTCGACGACGACTGGGACAACCGCCTGCGCGACGGCGCGATCGACCGCCAGTTCGTGCTGACCGGCTGCCGTCTGCGCGCGCACGTCTACCGCACCTCGAACGGTCGCAAGACCGTCATCTCGATCCGCCGCCTGCCGCTCGCCCCGCTGCCGCTCGACAAGCTCGGCCTGCCCGCGTACATCCGCTCCACGATCGAGACCGCGAGCATGGGGCTCGTGCTCGTGACCGGCGTCACGGGCTCGGGCAAGACCACCACGATCGCGTCGTTGCTCGACCACCTCAATCGCACCCGCAACTGCCATATCGTCACGATCGAGCAGCCGATCGAATACGCGCTCGACAGCCACCAGTCGATCATTTCCCAGCGCGAGGTTCCGACCGATACCCGCAGCTTCTCCGCCGGCATGCGCGAAGTGCTGCGCGAGCGCGCCGACGTGATCATGGTCGGCGAGATCCGCGACATCGAAACCGCCGAGGCCGTGCTGCAGGCCAGCGAATCGGGGCACCTCGTGTTCGCGACCATGCACACCGGCAGCGCACTCACCACCGTCACGCGCCTGCTTTCGTTCTTTCCCGCCGAGCAGCGCGAACGTCACGCGGCATCGCTCGCGAACGCGCTGATCGGCGTGATCTGCCAGAGCCTCGTGCCCAGCGAAAGCGGCGATCAGCTCGTGCTCGCCAGCGAACTGCTGTTCAACCACAACCAGCAGATCAGCGCGTTCCTCACCGATCCGTCGAAGATCCCGATGCTCGCGGAATTCGTCCGGCGCAAGGAGGACAACATGTCCCGCTCGCTCAACGAAAGCCTCGCGCAACTCGTCGCCCGGAATGCCATCACCGCGCGCGACGCACTGCGTGCGACCTACAACCGCATCGAACTCAACGAAATGCTTCAGCAAACCGGTCTGCGTTGAAGTCATTCTCGCCAGCCGGATAACGCGCGAAGACAATCTTTGACAATCTGTTACGATTCGCGCCGCGCCGGCCGCACACGGGGCGCGCGAACGCTCGCCGTACGCGATTCACTGCTGCTTTCAATCAGGATCGGGCGGGTTTGTCGAGGCCGAGTTTTTCCATCGCCTCGTGCGCATCGATCACCATCGTCGCGACTTCGCCGACCGTCACGCGCAGGCGGGTCGCGCGCGAGCGGATATGTTCGTAAGCGTCGTTTTCGCTCAGCTGGTGCGATTCGATCAGGATGCGCATCGCGCGCTCGATGTGGCGGCGCGCCTTGATTGCGTCCTCGAGCTTGCCGATCTTGCTCTGCAGCCGCTGCTGATAGCCGGACGACGCGCGCGCGAGCACCAGTGTGCTCAGGATGCCCGTCGAGCGATAGGGCTTGGTGATGACGCCGTGCGCCTGCGTATCGACGAGGATCTTCAGCACGGTCGGATTTTCATAGTCCGACAGCGCGATCAGCGTCGCCCGCGTATCGGCCGCGCACCAGTTGCCCGCGCGGCGCGTCTCCGGTCCGACCAGGAAGAACACCGCGTCGGCATCGTCGGGCAACTGCGCGGGAAACGGCCACAGCACCGTCACCGGGCAACCGATCCGGCCCAGTTGCTCGACCAGCACGTTGCGGTCCTCGCCGGGCGGATGAATCACCAGCACGCGCAACGTGCGCAGATCGTCGAACAGCCGGTGCGCCCACGTGGTCATGGCCGTTCTCCATCGAGCCAGAACTCGGCGAATCCGTACGACACGAGGTACGGATCGGGCTTGACGGGCCCGCTTCCCTCCCAAACGATGTCGAACGCGCCGTCGGGCCGGCACACGGCGATGCGCGGCGTGAGGATCGCGTGATTGTTGTCCCGGTCGATGCGCAGCACGCCTTCGGGCGAATCGAATTCGACGTCGTGCACCGCGTCGACCAGCTTCGCCGTGTCGAGGCTGCGCGTGCGCGCCAGCGCGAGCGCGAACAGGCGGACCTGGTTGTACGCCATCTCCGACCACATGCTCGCGGGCTGCTCGCCGAAGCGCGCGTGCCACGATTCCAGAAAGCGCCGGTTGCCGTCGAGATCGAGCGTATTCAGGTAGCTGGCCGACACGATATGGTGGCCGCACAGTTCCGGGCCGATCATGCGCGTCTCGCCCTCGGTCATGGTCAGGCTCGCGATCGGCACCCGCGCGGGATCGATGCCGTACTCGCGGTACAACTGGTAGAACGCGCGCGCGCTGCGGCCGATCAGCGTCGAGAACACGACGTCCGGCGGCGCCGCGCGAATCTGGCGGACCACCTCCGCGAGCGCTTCCGGATCGGCGTCGTTCGGCAGGTAGATCTCGTCGACGATTTCGCCGCCGTGCTGCTCGACCATGTCGCGCATGATGCGGTTCGATTCGCGCGGGTAAATGTAGTCGGCGCCCACCAGGAAGAAACGCCGCCCGCGGTTGCGCAGCAGATAGGCCGCCAGCTGCATGCTGTTCTGGTTCGGCACCGCACCCGTATAGATCACGTTCGGCGAATATTCGAAGCCCTCGTAGATCGAGCAATACCAGAGCAGCGCATTGTTGCGCTCGATGACGGGCAGCACCGCCTTGCGGCTCGACGACGTCGAGCAGCCGAAGATGACCGTGACGTCGTCGTCCTGGATCAGGCGCGACGCCAGCCGGCGGTACTCGTCCGGATCGCTGCGCGGATCGTAGACCACCGGGTCGAGCGGGCGTCCGTCGACGCCACCCGCCGCGTTGATTTCCTCGATCGCGAGCACGGTGCCGAAAAAGTGCTCGGATTCGGTCGCCGCCGTCACGCCCGTGCGCGAATACAGCACGCCGATGCGCCATCCGGCATCCGTGCCCGACTGTCCCGACGACTGCTGCGACTTCGCCTGCATGTCGTTTCCTCCAGTGTCCGCGCCCACCGTGCCGGGCCCGCGCCGTGACTGCCCGCGCGAGCCTTCGGCACGCGCTTGCTTACGTGACGGAGATCGCCTGCTCGACGAACCGCGCCGCCGCGAGGCAGCGCAGGTCGTCGCCGCGCGGGCCGATCACCTGCACGCCGATCGGCGCGCCGCGTGCGCCGCGCAGGCCGGGCACGTTCACGCATGGCGTGCCGAGCAGGGTCCAGTTCCGGTTGAATGCCGGATCGCCGGTCGATGCGAGACCGTCCGGCGCCTCGTCGGGCGCGCTGGGCGTCAGCAGCGCGCTCAATCCGTCGAACCAGCCGCCGAGTGCGTCGCGCGCGGCCGCGAGTTCGGCACAGGCGGCAAGATAGTTCGCCGTGTCCACCTGCGATGCACGCTCGAGAAACGTCGCGAGCATCGGCGTCAACGCGCCGCGATGTCGATCGTACTCGAAACCCAGCGTACGGTATGCCTCGTAACGCTGGATCGTCTCGTGCGCATCGGTCATGCGCGCCATCCACGGCGCGAAGCGCACGCGGCGCACGCGACCGCCCGCCCGCTCGATCGCGCGGATCGCCGTGTCGAGCACCGCGCACGCATTGTCCGACGGCTGCGTCCACGGCCACGACTCGGGCACGCCGAACGCGGGACTGTCGAGCGGCGCCGCGGCGACGGTCCGCGGATCGCGCGCGGCCAGGACGGCGCCCAGGTACGCGACGTCGCGCACCGTCGCCGCGAACAGGCCGACGGTGTCGGCCGTCCACGAGAAGCTCTTCATGCCGGCGGTCGGCAGCATCGCGACGGTCGGCTTGTAGCCGGCGATCCCGCAGAACGACGCGGGGCGGATCGTCGAGCCGCCCGTCTGCGAGCCGATCGCGAACGGCGCGTAGCCCGCGGCGACCGCCGCCGCCGATCCCGACGACGAGCCGCCCGCGGTACGGCCCGGATCGCACGGATTGCGCGTGACCGTCGGCGCCATGTACGCAAACTCGCTCGTCACGCTCTTCGCGAACACCACACCGCCCGCGCGCCGCAGCATCGTGACGATGGCCGCGTCGGCGGCCGGCCGGTGCTGCGCATAGATCGGCGAACCGTAGCAAGTCGGCAACGCCTGCGTGTCGAAGATGTCCTTGACGACGACGGGCAATCCGCCCAGCGGCCCGTCCGCCGCGCCGGCCGCCGCCAGCGCGGCCTCCCGCGACGCCACCGCGGTCAGCGCGCGGACCGACGCCTCGACTGCGTCGATCCGCGCGAACGCGTCGTGCATCGCGCGACCGCGCTCGCCATGCGCACCATCGATTCGCGCCAGCATCTGCAGCGCGGAGCGCGGGCGATAAAAACCGGTTTCGTGCATGTGGCCGTCCTCCCGGCTAGACCTGCAGGTGCGCGAAGACCGACGCGGCAGCCGACGGCGCCTTCGCATCGCCGTCGTCGATCAGCGCGCCCTGCTTCAGCACCGCATAGCGATCGGCGACCTTCAGCGCGAACGGCACGTTCTGCTCGATCAGCAGCAAGGTCGTGCCGCGGCGCTCGCGCTCCCACAGCAATACGTCGGCGAGCCGGTCGATCACCGACGGCTGCAGGCCCTCGGTGATTTCGTCGAGCAGGATCGTCGACGGTCGCATCATCAGCGCGCGCGCCACCAGCAGCATTTTCTGCTCGCCGCCGGACAGCGTCCCCGCATACTGCTTCAGCCGGCTCGCGAATACCGGAAACACCGGTTCGATCTCGGCGAAACGTTCGTCGAACGTCGACGCCTGCGCCAGCCCGAGCCGCAGGTTGTCGCGCACGCTCAGGTCGTGGAACAGCGCGTGCTCCTGCGGCGCATAGGCGATCCCCGCACGCGCGATCCGGTGCGGCGGCAGCCGCGTGATGTCCGCGCCGTGCGCATGGATCGAGCCGCCCGTCTTGGGCAGGTAGCCCATGATGGTCTTCAGCAGCGTCGTCTTGCCCATGCCGTTCTTGCCGAGCAGCGCCACCGCCTCGCCGGCGGCGACGCGCATCGTCAGGCCACGCAGCACGATCGCATCGCGATAGCCGCTCGTGACCGCGTTCACGTCGAGCGCAATCCCGCTCATGGTGCCTCCTGTTGCGCGGCCGCGGCGCCGCCCTGCGCGCTGCCGGAATAAATGGTCCGGACCAGTTCCGACGCCACCACGTCGGCGAAGCTGCCCTGCATCACGATCCTGCCTTGATGCAGCACGACGATGCGGGTCGCGACTTCCGCGACGAAATCCAGGTCGTGCTCGACGAGCAGGCAGCACAGCCCGTACCGGTGCGCGAGCGCCGCGAGCACGTTGCCGATCTGCGTGCGCTCGACCTTGGTCAGTCCCGCCGTCGGCTCGTCGAGCAGCACGATGCGCGGCTCCAGCGCAAGCACCATCGCCAGTTCGAGCGCCTGCTGCTCGCCGTGCGACAGATCCTTCGCGACGGCGTCGAGCTTGCGGTCGAGGCGCGTCGCCCGGATCACCTCCAGCGCGTACGGCGGCAGCGCGAGCGTCGTCGCGGAACGCACCAGAGACGGTCGCTCGACGATGGTGCCGGCGATGCGCAGGCATTCGGCCACGGTGAGGCTGTCGAACACGTTGGCGTTCTGGAACTTCCGGCCGAGGCCGAGCCGCACGCAGCGCTCCGGCGGCATCCGGCCGATCTCCGTGCCGCCGAGCGCGACCGCGCCCGACGAGCGCTCGGCGCCGTCGCTCATGCAGCGCATCAGCGTCGTCTTGCCCGCGCCGTTCGGGCCGATCAGGCCGACGAGCTCGCCGCCGGTCGCCTGCAGGTCGATGCCCTGCAATACCTTGAGACTGCCGAAATGCCGCTCGACCGCGCGCATGTCGAGGGCGGGCAAGGCGCCGGCCGTGGCTTCGCGTGCGCGTACCGGCCGCTCCACGAGCACCGGCAACGGCCGCCCGCTCGCGATGAAGCGGCGCACCGGCCTCGCGAGCAGCGGCACGAGGCCCTTCGGCAGCAGCACGATCACGACGACGAACGCGGCGCCGAGAATCAGTTGCCACGCGAACGGCATGCTCCCGCTCAGGTAGGCCGTCGCGACGTTGATCAGCAGCGAACCGAGCACGGGCCCCCACAACGTGCCGCGCCCCCCGAGCGCGACCCACACGACGAGTTGCGTCCCGAGCAGGAAACCGGACAGCTCCGGAGCGACCACGCCGCTGAACGCGCCGTAGCCGAACCCGGCCAGCCCGGCGATCATCGCGGTCGCGATCAGCAGCACGATCTTGACGACCGACGTATTGATGCCGAGATACGCACAGCGCGCCTCGTTGTCGCGGATCGCGACCAGCAGGCGGCCGCCGTCGCTGCGCACGAACACCCAGGCCAGCACCGCGACGGCCAGCAGCGCCGCACCGGCGATCCCGTACCACTGCGCGAGCGACAGGTCGAAGGTCTCGAAGCCGGTCAGCCCGGAGCTCGAGCCGGTCCATTCGCCGCCCGACAGCAGCGACTGCGTCAGCACGATCGGCAGCACCAGCGACATCACGGTCGCGAAGAACGGCGACGCGCCGCGATAGAACGACAGCCAGCCGAGCACCGCGGCGACGGCCGCCGTCGCGGCGAGCGCCGCGCCGATCGCGAGCATCGCGTGCGGTACCGAAAAACCGCCATGCGTGAACACGAGCCCGGCCGCGTACGCGCCGATGCCGAAGAACGCCGACTGGCCGAAGGTCAGGTAGCCGGTATAGCCCCACAACAGGTCGACCGTCACCACGACGATCGAAAAGAAAAACGCCTGGATCAGGACGTTCAGCAAATACGAACCGAACACGAACGGACCGGCGACCAGCAGCGCGGCCGCCACGGCGATCATGATCGCGAGGTCTCGCCACGTGTGCGCACGCGGCGCACGCGCGGCCTGCGCCGCCGAATCGGCGTGATGCGGCTCGAACGAGGCGTCGACCTTAGCCATGAGCGAACCCCCGCGGACGGATGCGCAGCGTCAGCGCCGCGAGCACCGCGATCGTCAGGCCGCCCAGCACCGGGCTGACGAACGTGCTGACGAGCACCTGGCATGCGCCGAACACGACGCATGTGACGAGCAGGCTCGCCATCGAATGCCCCGAAACCATCACCAGCATGAACGCGCTGACGATCCACCCGACGCCCATGTCGGGATCGACGCTCGACAGCGGCGTGATCAGCGCGCCGGCGAGCGAGCCGAGCGCCGCGCCGAGGGCGAACGTGATGAAGCGGATGCGGCCCGAATGAATCCCGAGCCCGCGTGCGAGGTCTTCGTTCATGATGACCGCCCGCGTCTTCACGCCGAAGCGCGTGCCCGACAGCAGCAGCGTCAATCCCGCGCAGAGCCCGAGCGCGATCGGCACCAGCACCAGCCGGTAGGCCGAGTATTCGGTGCCCGCGACCGACACCGCGCCCTTCATCGAGGTTTCGACGAACTGCACTTCACGGCCGAACACCATCACGATGATTTGCCCGATCACGATGCCGAGCCCCCAGGTGGCCAGAATCGCGTCGAGCGGCCGTTTGTACAACGGCCGGACGATGATCCATTCGACCGCCATGCCGACCACCGTACCCACCGCGATCGCAAGCGGCACGCTCACCCACGGATCGAGGCCCAGCCGCGTCACGACGAAGCTCGCGTAGGCGCCCAGCGTGAGCAGCGCGCCATGCGCGAAGTTCACGATCTGCATCACGCCGAAGATCACCATCAGGCCGACGGTCACGATGAACAGCACGGCCGCCGTCGTACAGATGTCCAATGCCAGTCCCATGTCTCTCTCCCGGTTCAGGTCCGGTTCGCCGCCGGCGAACCCGTGTGCGCCGCGATGCGCCCTACTTGAGCTTCGGGCACTGCATGCCGGGGTCGACGTCGGTGAACGTCTGCAGCACCTTCACCGAGCCGTCCGGCTGAATCTGCCCGAGGCGCATCGCGAGCGGCACGTGACGGCTGCGGTTCATCGCAACCGTCCCGCGCGGTCCGTCGAACGACACCTCGCCGAGCGCTTTCACGACCTTCGACGAATCGGTCGACCCGGCCTTCTCGACCGCCGCCTTGTAAAGGAAGAACGCTTCGTACTGCGGCTCGGACAACTCGTTCGGCGTCTTCACGTCCTTGCCGAACTTGCCGTCGAGCGCCGCGATGAACTTGCGGTTCTGCGGCGAATCGATGCCGGTGAGGTAGGACGCCGTCATGAACACGCCGGTCGCGACGTCGCCCATGCCCTTGGCCGTGCCTTCGTCGATCGCGAGGTTGCCGTACGGCAGCGTGAGGCCCGAGCTCTTGAGCTGCTTCGCGAGCGCGACGTTCGGCGCGCCACCCGCCGTGGCGCTGATCAGCGCATCGGGTTTCGCCGCGCGGATCTTCGAGAGCACCGGCGTCCAGTCGGTGCCGTCGATCGGCAGGTAGGTCTCGCCGATCACCTTCCCGCCGTGCTGTTCGATGTACTGCTTCGTGAAGTCGAGCATGCCGCGGCCGAACGCGTAGTCGTTGCCGACCAGGTAGAACGTCTTCGCGCCGCGGCGCTTGTTGAAGTAATCGACGATCGGCGCGACCACCTGTTCGGGCACCCAGCCGTTCACGTACATCCACGGGCTGCACGAGCGGCCTTCGTAGAACGACGTGTAGATGAACGGCTTCTTGCCGCGTGCGACGATCGGCAGGGCCGCGTTGCGTGCGGCGCTCGTTTCCATCGAGATGATCGCGTCGACGTTCTTCTGGAACACCAGCGTGTCGTACGCCTTCTGCGCGCCCACCGCGCCTGAGCCGTCGTCGGCGATCACGAGTTCGACCGGACGCCCGAGAATGCCGCCCGCCGCGTTGATCTCGGCCAAGGCCAGTTGCGACGACTGCACGACGGCCGGCGCGACGACGCTGTTGGCGCCCGACAGCCCGACCGCGACGCCGATCCGGATGGGTTCGGCCGCCGATGCGGCCATCGATGCCGCGACGATGACGGCGGCGGCGATTGTCTTGTTCAACGACCTCATGATGCTTCCTTGTAGTGGTGGTGAGTCGCGGCGCATCGGGGGTGAATGACGCCAGGTGAGGCATGGGGAACGGGCGCCGCGGTCATGGCGGCGACACCGGCCAGCCGGTGCCGAGCATCGGGTCGTAGATATCCGCGCGCCGGTCGCGCAACACGTGGTTGCGCGCATTCAGCGCGCGTCCGGCACGCGTGCGGGCCACGTCGATCGTCCCGTAGACGATCTCCTCGCGATCGACGCTGGCCGGGCCGGCGACCGGCCAGCCATCGCCGCCGACGATTAGGCTCTGGCCGATGAACGGCTGGCCGCGCTCGATGCCGACCCGATCCGCGCACGCGATCGCGACACCGTTGCTGTGCGCGGCGGCCATCGTCAACGTGGTCGCCATGCCCGGACGGTCGTCGGGCTGCGACGGCATCGGCACCCAGTTGGTCGGCACGCAGACGAGATCGGCGCCCTGCATCGCGGCCAGTCGAAACGTCTCCGGAAACCACACGTCGTAGCAGATCGCCATCGCAATGCGTCCGAGCGGCGTGTCGAACACCGGCACACCGCGGTCGCCCGGCTCGAAAAAGCGCTTTTCGTTGTCCCACAGGTGCAGTTTCCGGTACACGCCGAGATACCCGCCGGGCCCCACGAACAGCGCCGAGTTGTAGAGCCGCGCGCCATCGCGTTCGGCGATGCCGCTCACGATGTGGACATTCAGCCGCCGCGCGATCGCTTCGAACGCCCGCGCGGTCGGGCCATCGGGCACGGGCTCCGCGAGCGCCAGCGCCTCGTCGCGATCCTCGAACACGTAGCCGCTGTTGGCCAGCTCGGGCAGCACGATCAGCGCCGCGCCGTTGCGTGCGGCTGTCTCGATCCGCTCGAGCGCAACTGCGAGGTTGTACTGCGCCGCGCCGATCCGAGGCTCCATCTGCACGCAGGCGATCACGAATGCACGCGCGTGCGCCGCATCCGCTTTCGCAGGGCCGTATTCCGCCATCTGTCGTTTCTCCCGAAAAACAAAAAGCCCCCGGACCGGCGTCGTGCGACGCAAGTTCGGGGGCTTCGTAGCCGTCCATATGTGGCGCGGCAACATTGCCGCGGAGGCGCCGTCGAGCATGGCGCCTCAGTCCGGCCGAATATATGAAGCCATTTTGGACGTGTCAAGCGATTCCTCCGTCGTCGTTGCGGATTCATGCCACCCCGCTTTTCGACGCACTTTTCGCGTGCGGCCGCGACGTCTGCCGGCCCGTCGCGGCCGCCCCGGCGCGACTACAGGATCTGCTGATCCAGCGGCGGGTTCTTGGGCAACGTGCCGCCGCGGTGCTTCACCATGCTCTGCACCGCGTTGATCGCCGCCGCGAACGGACCGCTCGCGAAGCCGGCCTCGGCCGTCACCTTCTCGTTGATGAAATGCAGCCCGCTCGACTTCAGCGTGTTGGCGTACAGCGTGCGCGTATTGTCGAGATCGTTCGGCGCGTCCATCTTGAATGCGCCGCCCTGGGTCGGCACCTCGGTCCAGTGCGTGTAATGACTGCGCGCTTCCCAGTGCTTGTCGATCAGGTTCGCGAGATTGAGCAGCTTCCGGCCGTCCTCGGGTTCGGCGCGCTTCGCCGATTCACGCAGCGTGCCGAGCAGGTTCTCGATCTGCTCTTTCTTCGTCTTGCCCTCGACCTTCTTCGCGTTGTCGCCGAGCGTGTAGCTCAGGTAGATCACCGCGTTGGCGCCTTCCTTCGGGGGGGCGTGCAGATACAGTTGCTGGAACTCCGCGGTGGACTGCAGGTTCTTCGGCAATTCCTCCGGATGGAACTCGTCGGCCGGCACGGTCATCGTCATCTTGGTCGCGCCGACGATGTTGACGCTGTCCAGCGCCACGGCGAGTTCCGCCGGGACGAGGCTGCCCTCGCCCTGCTTCGTCAGGCCCAGTTGCGTCGCAATCTTCGGGCTCGCCGCGAAAAAGACTTCGTCGTACGTTTCGCTCTTCGTTTCGCCGTTTTCCTGCCACGACACGCGGTATTCATCCTTGCCGGTCTTTTCGTTGGTCGTCTTTTCGACGTCCGTGGCCGGCGCATTCAACCGGATCGCACCCTGATCCGCGAGCGACTTGCGGCCGGGCGGCAGCCCGTCGGTGTCCGCGATCACGCGCTTGAGAGGCTCGTCTGCGCCGTCCACCAGCAATTGGTGGTTTTCGAGCCGTTCGTCGACGAGGAAACGCATTTCCTCCAGAAAGCCCGTGTTGAAGTAGCCCTTGTAGCCGCCGACGCCGATGCCGTCCGCGCCGAAGGTTTCCCAGTGCTTGTCGTCCCAGTGAATGCCGTTTTCCTTCAGCAGATGCTCGACGCCCTCCTTGAACGTGAACGGATCGAACCGGTTCTTCGCGGCCTCGCACAACTCGCGAAATTTCGCCGTATCGCCCGCGTCCCGCGCGTCGCGTATCGGCTGCGTTAGCGATCCCATCGCCTTGAGGAAGTCCGATCTCACCTGCCTCGACACCGGGTTGGCCGGCTCCTTGCCCGGCTCCACCTTGCGCACGCTGTCCTCGAGCAGCAGCAGCGCACCGACCTGGCTCGGGTTCGTGAAATCGATATGCCTGAGTTCGTAGTGTTCCGCGAAGCTCCAGTAGAAGTTGCCGTGCGTCGTGTGAAAACGCATGCCGCCGGGGTGCGTGGCCGTCGGGCTCTGGGTGCCGTCTTCGAGCTGGCGACGATGCGTCGCGAGGCGGCCGCCGATGTGATCTTCCGCCTCGAGCACCGTCGACGTCACGCCGATGCGGTTCAGGCTGTCGGCCGCCATGATCCCCGCCGGGCCCGCGCCGATCACGCACACCCGGAGCTTTTCCGCGACGTCCTTCGGCAGGGTTCCGACCTTGCGGCCGTTGTCCCAGTAGAAGCCCTTGTAGTCGTACATGTGATCGAGCGGCAACGTCATGCGCATGTCGGCATCGCGTGCGCGGACCGTGCCGCGATGCGTTTCGTCGGTGGCCGCCCGCCCGAACGACTCTTCCAGGGCCGTGCGCGCCGGCGCGCCGCAGGCGGCCAGCAGGCGCTCCGCATCCGCGGTCGGCATGTGGGCCGCCGTGTGTTCGAGCCACGTCGCGACGTTCGGCTTGCCGGCGAGCCGCTTGTTCCCGGCGCCGACCGTGTCGAGCACGTCGCTTTTCTCGCGCTCGGACAGTGCGTGCCAGTGCAGCGTCAGCTCGCGGCGCATCTGCTTGACCTCCGGCGCCGACGTCAAGGTCGAGAGCGTGGTCAGGTTGGTCGTCATCGCTTCCAGCAGCTTGGCGCGATTGTCTGCGGACGGCCATTTGCCCGCCGCCTGCGAGAAGTAGTGGCCGAGCGACTGCGGCGTGAGCGGCGGGATGTCGCGCCCTTGGGACGACAGCTGTTCGCGTGTCGGCCGCGCCCTGTTCTTGGACGATTCGGCGCCCAAGCTGAAGGCCGCCGTATCCACGCGGCTCGACGGCCAGCCACTGGGCGTGTCGACACGCGAACGCTTGGTGGCGGCCTCGAGTTCGGTGGTCGACGCACGCGGGCTGCCCTGCGTCGGGATCGCACTGCGGCGCGTCACGCCCGTGACTTCGGGCAGCGTCGAACTCGACGGGCCGACGGGCGACGACGGCGATGCCGGACGCTCGAGCGTCGCGTGTTCCGCGCTGTCGGAGGTGTGAACGTGAGGATTGACCGATTCCATTTCGACGTTTCCTTTCGGGTTGCAGAAGGGGATTGAGACAACGATGGGGTGAAACGGGCCGTGCCGGATGCGTGACGGCCCGAATCGGGGGTCCCGGCACACCGCGACGCTCGGGCCGCGATGCACCGGGCGACGACGGCGACGTCAGGACGCGTCGCCCGTCGACGTTCGCCGCGGCGACTCCGCCGGCGGCAGTGCTCGCGACACGTCGGCGGGCGACGACGACGCCGGCGCGGGCAACGCACCCGATACGACCGGCTCACTGCCGTGTTCGCTGCCGCTGTGTTCGTCGACTTCCTCGATGCGCGACGACACGTCGTCCTCGTCATGGGCCAGCGCGGGCCTTCTCGATATCAGCGCGTCGCAGGTCTGGATCAGCGTGCCGAACGCCTCGGTCGCAAGGAACTCCATGATCATCAGCGCACCGGGCACCGCCAGCGCCGAACGCGGCGAGATCCGGCCTTTCGGCAGGTTGGCGTTGTCGGGATCCTGTTCGATCAGGTGCGAGGTCAGCACGAGCGCGATCGCGATGACGAAGCCCGCATGCGCCGGCACGCCCGCCAGTCGGACGAACCTTTCCGTCCAGAGCGTCTTGATGCCCTGCCCCATGGCGCGCGCGGCGTCGCTGCCCGATTCGAGCAGGCTCTTGTTGTGGTTCGCGAGTCTCGCTTCGAGCCGGTCGAGCGGTTGATGCGCGATCAGTTCGCCATGCGTCGGCACCTCGATGCCTTTTTCCCGCATCGCATCGCCCGATTGCCGCAACCGGCCGAGCGCCGACTTCACCGCGCCGCCCACGGCGCTCAGCGCGCTTTCGAGCGTCTCCGCGCCAAAGAACGTCGCGGCGTCGGCATACACGTCGTTCAATACCGTCAGTTGCTGGTCGAGCGAACCGCCCGTATGCATCGCATGCAATACAGGCACGATCGTAACCGTCGCGCGCACCAGTTGACGCTCCATCTCGGCCCGCATGCCCGGCGGCAAGGCTTCTTCCGCATACCGGTTGTAGCGGCGCTGCACGGAAGGCGGCAATCCGGTCGTCTCCAGCGGCGGGATGTAGTGCGCCTCGAGGCCTTCGCGCGCACCGGTCGTGTTGGTCGTCGTGAACATGACCGTCGCACCGATCGGCAAACCGGTGGCCGGCGACGGCACGTGCTTGCCCACGTATGTGCCGGCAAGCGACAGTGCGACGAGGTAACCCGAACGCCCGACGAGCGGGGCCGCCATCTCCGCGATGGACATCTTCAGGAAGCCGCGCAGCGCCTTCTCGTCCGTCACGCCATGCCGTTCGTACAGCGGCGCGCGTTCGAGCAGGCTTCGCAGCACGTCGTTGGGCATGCGGTCGGCGTGCTTGCCGTACAGCACGTGTGCGGTCGTGGCCGCGATCCTGACATGCCCGGCCGGTACGCCCGAGCCGCCGAGCGCCGCCAGCCTGTGTTCGCATGTCGCGCGCCCGACTTCGGCATCGATGTCGCGCGGCACCGGCATGCGCCGCAGGCGCAGGGTCGTGACGGGTTCGTGGCCGGAAGCGGCGGCCGGGCCGGTGCGCGCGGCCGGCAACCTCGCCGAGTGATGGGCCATCGACGTCGACTCCGGCCGGGACGTCGTCGCATCCTCCCGAGTACGTTCGGTTTCCTCGGGCAGTTCACCGGTCGCTTCGTGTTGCGCAATCGTGGAGGGTTCCATAGGTATCCTGATAGATCGGTTTTCAGTCGACGAGGCGAATGCCGCACGCGCCACGGGGAGGCGCTCGCGCGCCGGCGACCAGGCGTGGCCGGCATCCACGGCACGGCGTCGTTCCCGATACGAGAATAGGATTCGTCGCGGCCGGCCACCCCGCTTGCGCGAAGCCGTCGCGCGACGCGCGAAGCGCCGCCGCGCCGGCCCGTGCGTTCAGCGGCCGGGCCGGCGCGCGATCGTATGCAACCCGTCCCGCAGCGGCGTATCGAGCGTGGCCGGCGCCGTCGCGAGGGCGCGCTGCGCATGCGCGGCGGCATTGACCGCATCGCCGAGCGCGTCATAGATCTCCGCCAGCCGGCTCAGCACGTCGAAGGTGTCGTAGCCGCCTTCGAGCGCGCTCATCAGGAACGGCAGCGCCGCGCGCCGGTTCGCGTCGCCGCCGCTCGCCAGCAGCAGGCGCGCATGCAGATAGCTCCATTCGGGAAGCGCGGGCACGTCGTTGGCGAGGGTCGACAGCGCGTCGCGCGCGAAGCCGGGGTCGACACCCGCGTCGATCATCGCCCGCACCATGTCGCCCACGATGCCGTGGTGCCTGCGCGTGCGGTACAACTCGACGATCAGCTTGCCGAATTCCGCGTTGACCGCGCGCAGGCGGCTCGCCATCGCGTCCGCGCGCGCGCCGCGCACGGGCTCGCCGTCCCACGCGACGATGTCGTACAGTTCGGCGCCGAACGGGCTCAGGTCGATCCAGCGCGGCGCGCGGCGCCCGCCTTCGATCACGTGCAACCCGCAGCCGGTGCCCGCTTCCCGCGGCGCCGGCGCGGCGGCGGCCGGCCACGCCACGCTCCGGCTCTTGCTGCGCGTGCGCGCCATGCTGGTGCCGACGAACAATCGCCCGGCATGCGCCAGCGCGCCGCGCACATACCCGTCGAGCGGCCGGTCGGCACCGCGCGGCGCGCCCGCGACATGCACGAGGCTGCCGTCGCGCGACGACACGCACAGCAAGGTCCCGCGATCGATGAACAGCGAGTGCGGATGGCGCAGCCCGCGCCTGACGACGCGGCCCGCATCGGTGAGATCGAGGATCTGCCCGTCGCAGGCGTCTCGCCACGACGCGCCGGGCTTGCAGCCGAACATCGACAGATAGACGTGTCCGCCGAATGCCTGTAGCGAATTCATGTGCAGCGTATCCACGCCCGGCTCGATCTCGAAGAACACGCGCAGGTGCAGCGCGCCGTCGCGCGGCCAGTCGATCGCGAACACCTGGTTGGTGCCGCTGCTCACGACGAGCAGTTCGCCATCCCACGCCAGCAGCGAATGCGCATCCAGCACCGGCGCAAGCCGCGCCACGCGCCGGATGCGCGCCGACGCATCGATTTCGGCCAGCAGCGTGCCGACCGTGCCGGGCACGCGAATCTGCAGCGCCGCGTAGTAGCTCGCATCGACGCGGCACAGCCCGGTCGCGCCGACGACCTGCGCGGCGACATCGCCCAGATCGATCCATTCGAACGTGTCGGCATCGACATCGAAGCGCGCGAGCACGTGTCCGGACGGCTTGGCGTAGCAGAAGCTCAATAGCAGTTGGGTCATGAAGGCATCGGGTCGTGAAGGAACAGGCGGATGCGCCGCTACCGCACGGGTCGCGGTGCACGGACGATCATCGGTACCAGGCGGCGCAGCAGGTCGTCGGTGCACTGCGCCGGCGTGCGGCCGCCGGTGTCGACGACCATCGCCGGCGAAGTCGGGCGTTCGTACGGCGATCCGACGCCGGTCAGGCCGTCGAGCCCGCCGGCCCGCGCGAGCCGGTACAGCCCTTTCGGATCGCGGGCTTCGCAAACCGCGAGCGGCGTGCTGACGAATACTTCGACGAAACGCGATGCGCCGACGATCGCGCGGGCGAGCGCGCGTTCGCGTCGATACGGCGTGATGAGCGCCGCAATGACGACGAGTCCCTGATCGTTGAGCAGGCGCGCGAATTCGGCCGCGCGTCGCACGTTTTCCGTACGATCCGACGGGGTGAAACCGAGATCGCGGCTCGCGCCGCCGCGCAGCACGTCGCCGTCGAGCGTCGCGGCGACCACGCCACGCGCCGACAGCGCGGCGCGCAGGTGCACGGACAGCGTCGATTTGCCCGCGCCGCTCAGGCCGGTCAGCCATACGGTGACCGCGCGCTGGCCGGGCACGACGGCGATGCCGTGCCGCGCGTCGTGCATGCCGCTCGCCCGCGCGTTCATTGCGCCGCACCGTCGATCGACATCGCCCCCCACTTCACGAGCGTCGCCTTGACGAGCCGTGCGTACTCGTCCCGCAGGCGCGGGCTGCGCGAATGATAGGCGCCGACCGCGTCCCAGGTATTGCCGTAGGCGGCAATCTGCTTGCGCAGATGCCACGCGGCCACGTAGACGTTCACGCATTCGTCGAGCAGATCCTTGGCGCGAATGCCGAAGGCGGCCAGCTCGCGCAGATGAATCGAATTGATCTGCAACTCGCCGATGTCGGTCGTACCGTTCTTGTTGCGGTGGATCGCCTGCGGATTGCCGCGCGACTCGACGTTCGCGATGGCCCGCAGGATCATCGGGTTGACACCGTGATACGCGGCGGCCGATTCGAAACAATCGGCGTGCGCGGCCGTGCCGGCGCAGGCGAGCCACACGCACAACGCGACGCGCGGTACCCAGCGGCGCTGCCGTGGCGGCGCCGAATGACGTTGGTTCATGGTCGACCTCGAGAAGATCGGGAATGGCGGTCAGCGACCGCGTCGAAGCGAAACTTAGCGACGTATCGCGGGGCGCGTCGAGCGTCGATCGGCGGCTGCGGGTGCCGCGCTTCGGATTGACGCCGTTCGCTTCGGCACGCATCGACGCGTGCGAAAGCGGCCGATGCATCTGCTTCGCGCTCGCGCGAGGGGCTTCGCGCGCCGCGCCGCGCGGCCGCGGCGGCCCGGTATAAAACGTTCATCCCCCCGCGCCGACGCCGCTCGGCCGGCCACCTGGATCGTCTGGAGACCGCCATGCCGAGAACCGAGGAACGCGCCTCGAACCTTCATCCCGACGAGTTCGGGCACGATGCGCTCGCGCATGACGCCGGAAGCGATGACGGCCGCGTCGCGTCGTCGCGGCTGGACCGCGAGCGATTCCACGCGCTGCGGCCGAGGTCCGCCAGCGAGTCGCGAATTGCGCAGTGGAGGGCGAACGTGCACCGATCGATTCACGGCGAAGATTTGCCTCCGGCGTGGGTGTCGCATCCCGAATCGTCTCGATTGGCGGAAGGTGTGTCGCCCCTGCCCGGTGCGCCTGCCCCGTTCACGTCGGCACCGCCGGGACGCCGGCCGGTCGGTGCGATGCCGTCGCGTCACGGGCCGACGGCAAACGACGACCATGCGCACTATGCGCAGTTACCGTCCGAGGACGGCCGGTCCCAGGTGGGCGAATCGTGGATGCCAATGCCGCCGCGCTCCGTCAGTCCGATCTCGTCCTTGCATGAGCGGCGCACGCCGCTCGACCGCCACGCACCGGCATCCGATGACGGCCGCGTCCCGCTGCTGTCGGACGACGACGCTTTCCGCACGGACCCGCGGCGCACGCCGTTCCCGTCGCGGCCGGTCACCCCTTCGACAACGTTCGACCCGAGTGATCGCGATACCCGTGCCGGCACGTCCGCGTTCACTGATCGCGCCACGTACGATGCGTCGAGCAACTGGCAGGATCCGTCGTTTCAGAACGATTTCACGCCGGGCATGCAGCGCCCCGGGCAGCCGCGCCGCCCCGGCATGAACGCGCCCGACAACCGCTGGACCTCGCGGCTCCGGCCATGGGAAAACGTCATCGAAGGCGGGGCCAGCGTGATGGCGATGATGGCGAGGACCATCATCAGCGTCGTGCAGTCGATCGCGCAGATCTTCGAGAAATGGGGCGACGCGCTCGTTTCGCTGACGCGTCGTTGACCGAACCCACCTCATCATGATGCCCATGTTCGACGAAACCCTGCCGCACAAGACGCTTTTCGAGCTGCTGACGGACGCCACCGACGATCGCGACGCGTTCTACGACGCGATGCCTGCACTGCCCGGCGCCTATCGAGACGTCAGCGGCACCTGGATGGTCGGCCGCTATCGGCTCGCGTGCGCCGTGCTCGACCACCCGGCGCTGACGACCCGTTCGCCGCTGGTCGAATGCGACGTCGTGCGCGACGAAGCCGGCCTGCTCGACACGATGCTGTTTGCCGACGATTCGATGCACGAACGCATGCGCAAGACGTTCGCACCGCTGTTCGCGAAGCCGCGCCTGGCGGCGCTGCGCACGCACCTCGCCAGCGACCTCGACGCGCTGCTCGAGCAGATTCCCGATCCGCGGCGCTTCGACCTCGTCGAGCACATCGCGCAGCGCCTGCCGGCGCTCGCGGCATGCCGACTGCTGGGCATCGACCCCGTGCACGCGCCGCGCCTGCAGGCTCAGTCGATGGGGCCGATCCGGCTGATCAGCGCGATGCCGATCGGGCCTGCGGACCACGCGCTGGCCGTCGCACAGACACGGCGTTTCGTCGACGAGCTGGACGTGCATCTCGATACCGTGTGCGCCGTGCTGCAGGCCGGCGGCACGCGCCCGGCGCTCGCGCGCCGCCAGTTGCTCGCCAATGTGCTGCTGACGTTCATCGCGGGCTACGGCACGACCATGCTGTCGCTGGGCAACACGTTCGCGCAGGCGCTGGCGCGCCGCGATCTGTGGCAAGCGCTCGTGCAGGAGCCGCGGCGCGTGCCGCTCGCGCTTCGCGAACTGATGCGGATCGAACCGGCCGTGCACGTGATGATTCGCTTCGCGCGCGCCGACGTCGAACTCGACGGGCTCCGCATGGCGAAAGGCGATGTCGTCGCCGTGGTCGCCGCCGCCGCGAACCGCGATCCCGACGAATTCGCCGGGCCGGGCGACATCCGTCTCGATCGTGCGCACGGCGGCCTCGTATTCGGTGCCGGTTCGCACGGATGCCTGGGCGCCGCGCTCGCACGCATGCAGCTGGCCGTCGTATTCGAAACGCTGCTCGCCCGCATGCCCGGCCTCATGCTCGAACCCGGCGCGCACTCGCGTCTGCAGGAAGGGGCGTTCCGCGGCTACCGCTCGCTGCGGGTGTACGACGCGGCCGCGCCTGAGCGGCGCGGACACACGGGCCGTCGAAAGTAACAGAACGTCACAAATGCCGGCCGCGGCGAAGCGACGGTGCCACGATGCGCTCACCGACACGTTCGTGTCATCCATCACGGGAGCGTCTCATGTCCTCATCGATCTACTTCGCCGTGGCGTCGACCCTCGCGTCGGTCGACGCCGAATCGCCGCTGTTCACCATGATGTTGAACGGCCAGTTCCGCGAGGCGTCGGTTGCCGCGGCGGCGCGCGCCGAGCCGGCCGTGCCGGGCGTGCCGGCCGACTATGCGAGCCTGCAGACGTACGCCGACGTGCTGCTGGTGCTCGGGCAGTACGAAGAAGCCGAGGACGCATACCGGCATGCGCAGAAGGCCGTTCGCGGCGAGCACCGGACGGCCCGCGCCGCACTGTCGCGCAACGCCGGCTGGCAGGCCCTGTTCCAGAACCATCTCGGGACGGCGCTCAAATGCTTCCAGCGCGTGAGCGACGACGACGACGCCAGCGCCGGCCAGCGGCTCGAAAGCCTCGTCGGCTCGGTGCTGGTGCTGTTCAGACTCGGCCGGCTGGACGGCGTGCATGCGCTGCTTACCGCGTTGCACGGACAGGCGGCCTGCGCGCAGGATGCGCGCTGGGCGCGCGTCGCCTACATGCTGAACCGCGACATCGTCGATCAGTACAAGCTGCGTTCGAGTGCCCAGTTGGCCGATCACATCTACTGGCATTCGGCGGCACTCGAAACGCGCTCGAAGGCATTCGACGAGACGTTGCCCGCGCAACCCGACGCCACGCCGCCGATCGGCGTCCTGTCACGCCACGCGGATTATCTGAATCACCTGCGGGCGCTCGCGGGCGGCGCCGAATCCGCGCTCACCCGCATCGAAACGCACCTGCGCTGGAGCCAGGGCGCCGGGCTCGCAGAATACCATCGCGAATTGCGGCTCGAAGTCACGCTGGCCGCGCTCGCGGGGCGCCTCACGCACGTTGCCGAAACCACGCTCCACGTGTTCGGCGAACGCGCGTTCCAGGGCAACCAGCATGCACACTGGTACAACGAGCTGCTCTATTGCCAGTCGAAACTGCGCCAGCAACAGGGCCGCCTGCAGGACTATGCGCAGATGTACGCGCGCTATGCGCTGCAGTCGCTGCGCCACGTGCGCGCCGACAGCGCCGCCGTGCCGGCGGTGGCCGCCGAACGCGCGCAGCCCGCCGCCGACGACATCAGCGCGCGGCTGCCCGGCAAATACCGGCGCGCCTATCGTTACCTCGTCGAGCACCTCGAGCGGCCGGATCTGTCGGTACGCGAAGTGGCCAGCCATATCGGCGTCACGGAACGTGCGTTGCAGGCCGCATTCAAGGCCAATCTCGGCTATACGCCGAGCCAGTTGATCCGCACGCGGCGCATGGAACATATCCGCCACGACCTGCTCGAGGACGACGCGCACACGTCGAGCGTGCTGCGCATCGCGAACCGCTGGGGCGTCCAGCATCGCTCGACGCTGCTGAACGGCTATCGTCAGCTGTTCAACGAAGCGCCGTCGGAAACGCTCGCGCGCTGACGCACATGTGCGCCACATGCCCGTCCATGCCGGACGCCGTCGCGCCCCGCTTCGCGGTTCCGCGCGTCATCGAGGCCGGCGCCGTGCGGCTGCGCCCGTTTCGCGCGGACGATGCGCCGGCCCTGTTCGCGGTCCTGCTCGGCGATCCCGGCGTGACGGCGTGGCTGCCGATGCGCACCCATGCGAACGTCGCCGAAACGCAGGCGTTCATCGTCGGTTGCGACGCGGCCTGGCACGCCGGATGCCGCTATACGTGGGCGCTCGAGGACGCCGCCAGCGGCACGCTGCTCGCCGCGATCGAATTGCGGCCCGAGCCGCCGCGCGCGGAGATCGGCGTCGTGATCAGCCGGCTCGACGGTCACCGGCGCCGGCGGGCGTGTCTCGCCGCGCTGCTCAAGCTCCTGCGCTGGCTGCTGGCGCGGCCTGCCCTGTGCCGCATTCACGCGTATTGCGCGCCGGAAGGCGCCGCCGCCGGCACGCTCACGCGGCTCGGCTTCCGGTTCGAAGGCCGGCTCACGAACTGGGAACCGCGCCCCAACCAGGGCCTGGCCGCCGCCGATGCGCTGCTCTTCGCGATCACGCGCGAGCCAGGCGCGGCCGACGCGGCGGCTGCGCCGCCGATGCACCGGCTGGTCGACACCTGAGTGCGGGGCGGCAATGCGCCGATGCCCGGCCGCCAGCCGCAGTCGACGCATCGCGATTCCGAGCGATTCCGCAGATGTTGAAAGACGCCGTCAAAAACGCTGGGAAGCGGCCACATGAAAGCGTATCGTCTCCCAAATTTCGAGACGAGGAGCTGCCATGCGATGCACTGATCCGCTCGGGTCGAATTAACGTTTACCAACGAGCGCCACCCATACCGAGATCACCCCGGCGGCGCTCGTTCATCACGATCGGCCCCGAAAAGTCGGCACCGCTTCCCTACCGCGCCAAAACCCGCTCCACCAACCTCACGAAATAGCTCGCCCCCACCGGCAGCAACGCATCGTTGAAGTCGTAACTGGCGTTATGCAGCAGGCAAGGCCCGCCGCCATGCCCATGCACGCGATGATCGCCCGCCCCATTCCCGAGGAACGCATAACAACCCGGCTTCTCGCGCAGCATGAACGAGAAATCCTCCGCCGCCATGGTCGGATCGGCGGCCGCGTTCACATGCGCCTCGCCCACCAGCTCGCGCATCACCGCCACCGCCACCGCTGTCTGCTCGGCGTCGTTCACGGTAGCCGGATACTGGCGCTGGAAATCCACCTCGCTCTCGCAATCGAAGGCCGCGGCCGTCGCGGCCACCACGGCACGCATGCGCGTCTCGATCAAGTCGAGCGTCGCATCGGAGAAGGTCCGCACCGTGCCGCCGAGCCAGGCATCGGTCGGCACCACGTTCATCGCCTCGCCCGCATGCACCTGCGTGACCGACAGCACCGCGCCGTCGATCGGATTCCGGTTGCGCGTGACGATCGCCTGCAAGGCGCTCAGCACCTGTCCCGCCGCGAACACCGGATCGCGGCCCAGGTGCGGCATGGCCGCGTGGCAGCCGGCACCGCGCAGGTTGATCCGGAACAGGCTGGTCGAGGCCATCAGCGGCCCCGGCCGCACCGCGAAATCGCCGGCCGCGATGCCGGGCCAGTTGTGCAGCCCGAACACGGCATCCACCGGGAAACGCTCGAACAGGCCGTCCTCGATCATCGCGCGCGCGCCGCCGCCCGCCTCCTCGGCCGGCTGGAAGAACAGCTGCACGGTGCCGTCGAACTCGCCATGCCGCGCCAGATGGCGCGCGGCCCCCAGCAGCATGGTGGTGTGCCCGTCGTGGCCGCAGGCATGCATCGCGCCGGGCACCGTCGAACGATGCGCGAAGGTGTTGGCCTCCTGCACGGGCAGCGCATCCATGTCGGCGCGCAGGCCGATCGCGCGCGCGCTGCTGCCGCGCTTCAAGGTGCCGACCACACCGGTGCGGCCGACGCCGCGCGTGACGGCATAACCCCATTGCTCGAGCCGCTCGGCGACGAGCTCCGCGGTGCGGAACACGTCGTAGCCCACCTCCGGATGGGCATGGATATCGCGGCGTATCGCCGTCAGTTCGTCGGCGTGCGCGACGATGGAATCGATCAATTTCATGCGGATGGGAACGCTTTTGTCGGTCGTCGCGGCACGGCGGTGGGCCGGTCCATGCCGCCCACCGCCGTGCCGCATCAGGCATCAGATATGGAACAGCTGCGCCACCAGGGTCGCGCCGATAAAGGTTCCGGCATTGGCCACGAAGGACACCAGCACGATGCGCCAGCCGAGCCGGCGGAAGGCCGGGATGTCCTTGGCGATCGACAGCCCCGCAAATACCAGCATCGGCGTGGTCACCCCGAGGAAATCATTGTGCGAGCTGAGCGCGGCGATCTGCGAAGCCCACGGGCACCACGGCGAGGTCAGGAACATCGCCACCACCGATACCCAGCAGACCGCCGGAATCCGCCGCCCCGTCACGCGCGCCAGCGCATCGCCGACGATCGTCGCGCACACCATGATCGCGATTCCCGGCAGTCCCGCCAGCGGTGTGGTGCCGTGGGCGATCCAGTCGCACACCAGCGCCATCGCGGCCGTCACGATCCAGGCCAGCAGCTTGCCGCCGTAGCCGAGCGCGGGCGCCTCGGTCCGCACTTCGCCCAGCGACGGGCTGGCCGCCTCGGGCTGTGCCGACGCCTTGGTGGTGCGGCCGATCAGCGGCTCCAGCACGCGATAGCCCCAGACCGCAAGCGGCAGCGAGATGAACAGCGTGAAGTAGGTGCCGATGGTGGTGGTGATCAGGTTGCTGGCCGCGGCGAAGGCAAGCACCGATTTCGCCGTCTCCGGGTCCTGCTGCGCGGCGATCGCGCCCGAGGCAGCCGCCATCATGCTGCCCGAGCCGACGCCAGATCCCATCGCCAGCGCGAGCGGATCGAAGATGCCGAGGCTGCTCACGAAACCCGCGAACACGGCGATGAACACCGCACCGAACACGGTGCCGGTCAGGTACTCGGCCAGCACGCCGCGGCCCTCGGCCGAATCCATGCCGTACTTCTCGCCGATGATCGCCAGGCTCGGCTCGCGCCCCACCGAGAAGGTCGCGCCGATCGCCTCGCGCTTGATGCCGAGCAGCAACGCGAGCGGCAGGCCGAGCAGGATGGTGCCGACGAAGTGGCCGAATTCCTGGAAGGCCAGCGCCCAGCCCGCCGAAGCCAGCTTGGGCAGCGCGCTGCCCACCATCAGCCCGAGCTTGGAGACGAACAACAGCAGCGCCGGCTGCAGGATCGCGGCCGCGAAGAACTGGTCGGGCACGCTCAGGCGCGCGCTGCTGTTCCAGCGCGCGCTGGCCAGCCCCACCGCGGCGCCGAGCAACAGCGCCCAGATCATCGGCAGCAGCACGACCTTGCCCGGTCCGAGCTTGAACGTGAACGAGCCGATCCATTCGGCGACCAGCAGGATGCCGGCCGCGTAAAGCAGGACCTTGGCGGTGGCCGCGCCGCCAAGCTCGCGGCGCTCGATACCCAGTGCGTGTTCCATGACGAATCTCCCCTTGAAGCCCGGCTGCCGTCGAATGCGGGCCGGTGTTACAAATAACCGAACGCGGTGGGCGGCGCTTCAGCCGTCTCGACCCACACGCTCTTGGTCTGCGTGTATTCGTACAGCGCCTCGACCCCGCTCGAGCGGCCGTAGCCGCTCATGCCGTAGCCGCCGAACGGAGAGGCCACGTTGATGGTCTTGTAGCCGTTGACCCAGAAGGTGCCGGCATTCACCTGCGCGGCCACGCGATGCGCGCGCGCCACGTCGGTGGTCCAGGCCGCGCCGGCCAGGCCGAAGTCGGTGTCGTTGGCGATCGCGATCGCCTCCTCCTCGGTGTCGAACGGGATGGCGGCCACCACCGGCCCGAAGATCTCGGTGCGCGCCACCTCCATCGCGTTCGACACGCCGGCCAGCACGGTGGGCGCCACGAAGTAGCCGCCGCGGCCCTCCCCGACGGCCTCGGCCGAGCCGCAGACGAGCGTGGCGCCCGCCGCCACGCCGCGCGCAATCATCGACATCACGTGGTCGTACTGCTTGCGATTGTTGATCGGGCCCACCTCGGTCGCATCGTCGAGCGGCGCGCCGACACGGATCTTCTTCGCCCCGGCAGCCACCATCGCGACGAATTCGTCGTAGACGGCGCGCTGCACCAGCAGGCGCGAGCCGGCCACGCAGCTCTGGCCCGCGCCGGCGAAGATCGCCGCCTGGGCGGTCAGCGCGGCGCGCTTGAGGTCGGCATCGGCGAACACGATATTGGCCGACTTGCCGCCCAGCTCCAGCACGCAGGGCAGCACGCGGCGCGCGGCGGCCTCGGCGATGCGCGCGCCGGTGGCCGGCGAGCCGACGAACACCACCTTGCTCACCACGCGATGCGCGATCGCGGCCTGCCCGGCGGTGTGACCGAAGCCGGCCAGCACGTTGACCAGGCCGCGCGGCAGCCCGGCGCGCTCGCCGAGCCTCGCGACCGCCAGCGACGTGAAGGGCGTCAGCTCCGAGGGCTTGAGCAGCACGCCGTTGCCCATCGCCACCGCGGGCGCCACCTGCCAGCCGCAGGTGAACACCGGCGCGTTCCAGGGCGTGATCTGCAGCACCACGCCGGCCGGCTCTCGGCGCGTGTAGTTGAGGTGCGAGGTCGGCACCGGGATCACGCTGCCGTAGAACTTGTCGGTCCAGCCCGCGTAGTACTCGAACATCTCGGCGACCTTGGCCACCTCGCCCCGGCAGTCGCGGATCGGCTTGCCCGAGCCCAGCGCCTCCAGCCGCGCGATCGCCTCGGCCTCGGCGCGGATCGCACGCGCCACCTCCTGCATCACGCGGCCGCGTGCGGCATGCGTGAGCGCCCACCATTCGCACTGCGCGCGGCGCGCGCTTTCGGCAGCATGGTCGATCACGGCTGCGCCGGCGTCGCGATAGGCGAGCGTGGCCTCGCCCGTCGCCGCATCGTAAAGCTGGATCGTGTCGCCCTGGCCGGCGACGAGTTCGCCGTCGATATACGAGCCGATCGTGGCGGCACCGGGGAAGAAATGCGCGAAGGCGGCGAGCAACTGGTCTGCGTGCTGGGTCATGTCAGGTTTCCGTATACGGGTCGAGCGGGATCGTGGCGCGGGCTGCCCGGCCTCAGGCAGGGTCGAGGAAGTCGACGATGCGGTTGAAGTCCTCGCCGTCGGCGACGAATACCTCGCTGGCGGCCCACACGCGCGCAGCCTCGCGCGCCACCGGCGCGACGCTGTCGAACTGGTCGAGCAGGCCCAGCGCGAGCCGCACGTCCTTGCGCATCAGCTTCATGGTGAAGCCGGAATCGAACTTGCCGTTGAAGATCCAGGTCGGGTAGTTGGTCAGCGTCGCGCTGTTGCGGCCAGAGCCGCCGTTGAGCGCCTCGACCAGCTTTTCCGGATCGACGCCGGCCGCGCGCGCGGTGCGCACCGCCTCGCTGGCGGCCAGCAGGTGCACGCCGGTCAGCAGATTGTTGAGCAGCTTGGTGACGTGGCCGGCGCCCACCGGGCCCACATGCACGCGCTTGGCGCTGATCACCGCGAGGATCGGCTCGATGGCCGCGATATCGCTGTCCGAGCCGCCCAGCACCATGGTCATGGTGGCGGTGGCCGCACCCTTCGGGCCGCCGCTCACCGGGCCGTCGACGAAGCCGATGCCGCGCTCGGCCAGGGCCGCCGCCACGCGCCGCGTGCTGTCCGGATCGGCCGTGGTGGTGTCGATCACGATGCTGCCCGGCCTGGCGTTCTCGAGCACGCCGCCCGCACCCAGCACCACCGCCTCGACCACTGCCGAGGTCGGCAGCGACAGCAGCAGCACGTCGGCGTCGCGCGCGATCTGGGCCACCGAATCGCGCGCCGACAGCACCGCCTGCCCGGCCAGCGCGAGCGCCACGCCGGGCGCCGCGTCGTAGCCGAGCACCGTGTAGTCGCCGCGCCGCAGCGAACCGGCCATGCCGCGCCCCATGTTGCCCAAACCGATCACGCCCACCGTTTTCATCCGACGACTCCTGATAACTGTTGGTTCGAGGCCGGCGCGCCAGCGTCGGCCCGCCTTGCATGGCCACGATGTTCGGTCCGGCGACCCGTATAATCAATCAACGCCAATATTGATATTGTTCTCTTTTTTAGAACACGAGGATCATGAGCGATACCCTTACCGACAGCCGGATCGTCTATTTCTACGAGGCCGTGCGCTGCGGCACGATCCGCGCCGCGGCTGACTGGCTCGACGTGGCGCCCTCGGCCGTGAGCCGCCAGATCGGGCTGCTGGAGAAGGAGCTCGACGCCACCCTGGTGGAGCGCCACGCACGCGGCGTGACGCCCACCGAGGCGGGACGCTGCGTGATCGAGTATTTCCGCGAGCAGCTCGCGCACCGCGACGACCTGATCTCGCGCCTGCAGGAGTTGCGCGGGCTCAAGACCGGCCAGGTCAGCCTGGTGCTCGGCGAGGGCTTCGTCTCCGACCTACTGGCCGGGCCGATGCAGCAGTTCTGCCGGCAGTTCCCCGGGATCCGCGTCAACCTCGACGTGGGCAGCACCAACGACGTGATCCGCAAGATCTCGAACGACGAGGGCGAGATCGGCCTGGTCTACAACCCGCCCGCCGAGCCCAAGCTGGTGTCGCGCGCCTCGAAGCGGCAGCCGATGATGGCGATCGTCGGCCCCGACTTCCCGCGCCGCAGCCACAAGGTGCTGACGGTGCAGCAACTCGCCACCTACCCGCTGGCGGCCACCCACCCGTCCTACGGCACGCGGCAGATGATGGAGGCTGTGGAATACGCCGAGCGCGTGCGGCTCGCGCCGATCGTCACCACCAATTCCTTCGCGATCCTGAAGGAGTTCGTGAAATCGGGACTCGGCATCTCGGTGATGCCGGCCTTCGCGGTGGCGGCCGAGCTACAGGCCAAGGAGCTGTTCGCGATCGAGATCGCGCATCCGATCCTCGAGAACGCCGAGGCGCATATGGTCACGCGCGTAGGTCGCAAGCTCTCGGTGGCCGCCAACAAGATGTTGCAGATGATGACGGGGCAGATGCGGGCGTTCCGCTAGCGGGTCCTGCTCCGGTCCGTGCCCCTGCTCCTGCCCCCGACGCGAGGCCGGGCTTAGAGACGGTTTCATAAAGACTGAGGCTAGCCGATCGCGAAACTGCTGGAGCAACGGATCAGTATTAGTCACATTGAACCGGAACACCCATGAACGCGCACCGCTGTCCGCGATCTGCATATAGAGACCGCCGCCATCCGCGTAATGACCCGGCGTCACCTCTTTCGCGACCCGCAGTGCGCTGAGCCGATGCAACTGTCGTCCAGCCATGTTGCCCTCCCTACCCACAAACCCACATCGCTACCCATACTTCGTGAGGAAATTGTGTGGGACGCCAGCGGTAGCCGCAAGCACGCCGTTACCCATAAACCGCTTTAAAATCAGCGGCCTAGAGGAAATCAGCGGAAGAAGTCGGAATAGCCCGGAAAGGCCATATGGCGGAAGGCAGCAGGAGTCGAACCTACCCGGGAGTGTCTGACACCCCCAACCGGATTTGAAGGCCGATTCCACTGTACGCAAGATCAGTTGACAGGCGGGAGACCCGCGTCGCGATGCGGGTTTTAGGATTCGTCAATGCTGTAAAAGCATACAGTGGCGATACGTGCGAAGGCAGAAAAATCCACCCCCCTCACCCGGCTGGACGCTCCGTCAAGCTCGTCCGCCAGTCACCTGTAAATCCAAAAGTTGGTGCGGGCTTCGGTTCAGAAATCCAGTCTATCCCTGGTTTGTCCATATAACCTCCGCCATGACGACGGAAGTCTAGGCGATCCGCGGGGTGCCGTCAGCGTGTCGTGGCAGCGCTCGCGCTGCCGGCCGGCGATGCCGAATCACCCACGCTCACGCTACCCGGTGACACGGCGAACTGCGTGATCGCTTGCGTCTGAGTGGACGCCTCCTTCGTCATGCCAAACCAGAAGCCGAGCACCTGCGATGACTCGCGCACGAAGTACATCACCAAGCCTCCGGCCGTAGCCGCAATCACCGGGTCTCGCAGCGTTCCGTCGGCGACGCCGAGCAGCACAAGCAGCACGATCGCGATCGTCGCAGCAATGATGACGACACTCAGCAGCGGTCGCATCCAATCCCGCGGCTGTTTTGCCGCGAGCTGGCGAGCACTGTCGCGATCTGCGGCCTCGGACGCGTAGATCGACTGTTGGTAAGCGAGCTGCGCCTGTTCACGCTGTGCGACGATCTGCGCGAGATCACGCTCGTGATCCATCTCAGCCTGCTTCAGCTTCACGATCGCATCGGGGTTGCTCGCGAGCGCCGTCATGATGCTGTCCGGCGTCGGGTCAGTGCCGAGCGCCTTCGCAATCACCGAAGCGGCGAGGCCGACGCCAGCCCCTACGACCGTTCCCACACCCGGGACAGCGTTCCCGAGGATCGGCGCGAACTTCGAGACTGCCGCTGCAACATCGCCCCATGTGCTCATGCTGTCACTCCCATTGCTGATTTTGCGGAATTCCACAAGGCGAGACGGTCATCCTGCCCGTTCAGGCCGCCGTTGATCCGACGCGTAATGGCTTCGAAATCGCCCGCATCCGCGAGCGCGTTCAGGTTGTGCGAGTTCCAGAACCATGCTGCGGACAACGCTGCTGCGCTCGGCTGCTCGAGCAGTTCAGGCTGGTCGAGCAGTGGAAGCGCCAACGCGGCCGCCGCACTCTGGTAGTTGGCGCGGCCTGTGACCTGAATGAGCCCTCGCCCGCGGTACCGAAACCCGTCTCCGGGCTGCGTATTGCCGAGATCGATGCGCCCCTCATAGCGCTGCTGCGCGGACGTCGGCCCCCATAGCTCACGGGTATAGACCAAGCGCCCCGACTCGTGGCCGACCTGCGCCAGGAATGCAGCCTGGCGCAGGTCCGAGTCGATCGCGTAGAGCGCCATTGCGGCCGATAACGGATCGGCCCATACGGTCGCGCGGGCGAGCGGAATCTGGAGCGCGCTCGCAAGAACTTGTGGTGTCATGCTCATCCCAAGAGAAGTTTCACGACCGCATTTGCCCAATCGGGAATGGGCTCGTGTCGCATGTAGCGAAAGACGATCACACCGATCGTGCCGAACGCGACCGTCGGGCCGGCAACATTCCGAATCAGAAAGCGCCATGCATCGGCAAGCCGACACAGCGCGCGCACGACACGCGCGCCCCCTTCCCATGTGTCGACCATGGATTGCGTGTTCGTCTGGATCTTCGACACCGAGGCCACGATCGCATCGATCTTTTCGTCCTGACGCTGAAGGTGTTCTTTTGTCGCCGCAGCGTTTTCATCGAGGCGCTGCTCAAGTTTTGAGAAGCGCCGCTCCCCCGCACGAAACCGTTCCTCGACGCGCGTGCGCGTCGATGCGTTGTCGGTCATTCATTCCCCCGGAAATGAAAAGCCGCCCGTAGGCGGCGATGAATAGTTCTTGACCAAAAGCCCCTTGGGGGCTAAATTGAGGGTGTTGGGTAGCGCGATGCGCAGCCCGCCACCTCCGAAAGGACGACCATGAAGACCACACTCTGCACGCGCGTTTCGCGCGCTTTTCGGCATGCCAATCCGCTACACGCCGCCCACACCGCAAGACCTTCGCAACCTGAAGGACCGGCTCGGATATACGGGCGAGCAGATGGCCGACCTGTTCGGACTGGCCGGCAACAATCAATGGCGCAAGTACACGGGTGGGCACGATCCACGCCCGATGAGCTTGCCTATGCTTTTCCTTGCCGGCGCTATGCTGAACACGGAGGCCAAGGTCAGCGAGGTCTTCGACTGGTGCAGGAAGGTCGGCGCACGAATCGACCTGGAGCGCGATGGAGAGTCGCAGCCGTAGCAATGGTGCTCGGCTGCGCGGCAGCCACGCAGGCGCGCGCGGAATCGTGGTTCGAATTCGAGGCGGGCGTAGGAGCATCGTCCTACACCCGCCAAGGCCCGGGCATCTACTACAGCCCCGGCTTCCCCTATAGCGCCCCGACCACTGCGCCCGCATTCCGCGTCGGCCTGGTCGCAACGCCAATCGAAGCCGCCCCGCATTCGTGGAAGCCGGGCTTGCGCCTGCATGCCACCTACATCAACTTCGGACGCATCTCATGGAGCGCCCAGTCTCCGCAGGACGCGACCGACTTCGCCGAGCGCGGGCTCGTTGGCGGCTACGAGCCGTCGATCAAGGGGTGCCTCAATAACAACTGCGGCCAGATGAGTGACTTCCAGTCGTATGGCCGCATCCAAGCACTCGCGTTGACTGTCGAACCGTACTGGGCGCTGAGTGGTGGGTGGACCTTCGGCCTCGAGGCCGGGCCGGCGCTATATCGCACCACGTGGACGACGCATGCGACTGTCGAAACGCCCGGCTGGAAGCTCGGCGCTCCGGGCACGATGCATCTGCTTTCGACCTCGCCCTCGCTGCGCATTGGCGTTCTCACCGGAGCGTCGATCAGCAAGGGACCGTTCAGCCTTCGATACAACTACATCTTCGCGCCACGGCCGGGCGGATCTGCTGACAACGAGCAAGTGCCCGGCGTGAAAGGTGCGCATTTGGTAACGCTGAACTACACGTTCTAGAGCAGCGATGGCGAGGAAGCATTACGCGCCAGTCGTAGGCACGGACGGCCAGGCAACAACGGCGGGGAATCCGTTCTGAGATGGGATGTCGCGGAGCGCTTGACGATAGACCTTCCAGGCATCCCACTGGTCGGCAGAGAGCGTTCCCGCATCGAGCTGCCGGATTGCAATCCAGTCACATGCAGCGAGCGCTCCATTACGCTTCGCCCTGACAACGCCGGCCGTTTGAGGCGCGCCGGCGGGATATTGCACCAGTAGCACGTCGGCCAAGCTGTCGATCGTATCAATCTTGGTCGGGTTGCCGCCTTCGTCAAGCCACGCCAAGTAGTCCTCATCAGTCATTGAGACGAATTTTGCACGCCGACTCGACCATACCTGAGATTCGTCATCTCCGACAATCCAGTACCAATTGGTGACGTCAAAAAACATAGCCTCTCCTAGAACCTTCCAACAATGAAAAAAGCCGCACGAAGCGGCTTTCTCGGACTATAAGGGTCTACTATTGCGGCACGAATGCGGCGCCACCGTGATCGTGAGAGCCCCCGGTCGCACCAGGAAACGTGCCATTCATGCCATGACGCTGGAGCCGGCCAATTTCTTCCTTCAATCGCTGGTTCTCGCTCCGCAGCGATTCGAGTTCGCGGCCGGCCGCACCGACGAGTGCATGCGCCTTGGATACCTCGTCAGTAGCCTGCAGATTCATTCGTTGGATCGCCACGACCTCGCGATGCATATCGTCCACACGCTTCCGCAGCCCGGCTTGGCCGCTGCGATCGTAGTACGGATGCTCGTTAAAAACGTCAACAGTAAATCCGAAGAATTCGACAGAGCGCTTCGATAGTGCCATCGGGAAGGATGCGCGCAGATTCGAAGCATATGCTGCCGCCTCTGTTTGCCCAGTCGTCAGATACAGTTTGTTCGCAGACATAGCGAACGGGACCAGAGTGCCGCCCTCACCGAAGTACTTGACCAATCCGGTAATGACTCCCGTCCAGTCCGGATTCAGGATGTCGTCGAGCACGACGATTCCTCCACCGACGATTTGCTTCTCGGACAAGTGCAGGTCGCTGCATGTGATGGGGCCGGTATGACCACCATCAACCGAGATCATCCGGAACGATGTCGACATGAAGCCTGTACCCTCAAGCTCCAAACTGGAAGCTTGGATTACAACGATCTTCGCGTGCGGCGCGAACTTGCGGACGTTATCTTCGAAGATCACCCGATCACCTTTGCCGGATCGATCGACATTCTTGTCCTGGTCGTCGAAAATGTCGACGGCATATGCAGCTTCGTCGGGCGCGACCAAATTGGCCAGCAGAATGAACAGCTTGCCGTGGTGCACGCCGATCTCCGCGACGTTACCACTTAGCCCGAGCCGCAGCTGATGCGCTGATAGGTGCGCGACGATTGAGGCCGAACACGGCGTCAACCATCCCTGAACCTCTGCCATACCATGCTCAAGATAGCGGGAAGCGCCATCCAGAAACACCACTCTCGTTTGCATCCTTGTGCTCCCCCGAATCGTTCCCGGTTTGATCGTGGGGAGTATAAATCATCAGATATAAATACCGCCGGTGTTTGTGGTCCCAGCAGCACTCCCGGGGAAGTAGTTCGCGCCCCCGCTATTGGAGTTCACCATGCTGTTCGATTGCGAAATATACCTGGTCCCAGTTGCGGAACCGCTGAATGTGACGCCGCCTGCGTTGATCTGCGCCAAACCGTTCGCTTGCGCGAATGCCGTGCTGAATGCGGGAGTTCCGGACAGCGTGACAGTTACCCCTGAGTTGATCCCCAGCGATCCAGTATTAGCCGCGTTGCAGTGCGATCCGCTAGAACCTGACACCGTATAATTTCCGGTTACCTGAACTTGACCGTACGCATTGGCAAGAAGATGCGACCCCGCGGATGTGCCGTGCGTCACACCTGCACCTTGAACCAGGATCGAGCCAGCCCCGCTCGATTGAGCAGTCGATGCACCGGTATTGCTGTTGATAAGCGTCCACGGCCCCGAATACGTATACTGAGCACCTCCGGTCGCATAGAAGCAGGCCGTGAGGATCGTGTTCGTTATGGTTGCGGCGCCCGTAGCGACGAACTGAATCGAGGATGCTGAGATGCTACCTACGACGGCCCCAATCCCTGCCACTGGCGCGTAGCTCCCTGCCGCGACGTTTACCGTCGCAACGAAGCCAGCAAGGTCATAATTTTGCTGGATGACGCTCCATGCCTTCTGCAAGGTAGCCCACGCCGTCCCTGACGTCAGGCCATTGTTGCTGTCGCTCCCCGTCGACGCGTTGACGTAGAAGTTTGTGTTCGCAGTGAGCCGAACCCGTGTCGCGCCCTGATAGCCCGACCGTACGAGCGAAGTGATAGCCGTAAGGACTTGGTTGTAGCTCGTCTTCGATCGCGTCATGCCGGCGGCCGTGAGAATCGAACAGAACTCCTCCTGGAGCATGTTCAACCACGACGCGCGCACCTTGGTTGCTGGCGTACCGGTCGCCGGATTGCCTTCCGTAAAATACCCCTCGGTCCCGGCTGCCTCGGGTGTCGGCAGCGAAGTGGCTGCGGTTGCGTCATCGATACGATACATACGACCTCTTTATGCGTAAGCGAATATCAGAATGGTGTGAGCCGGCATGATCGACTTCAGCTCACACTCGAGAACAGCATTGCCCCACGATGTCAGCGGGTCGCCGGCCGCCATCGCGCCTGCCAGCGCGTACACCACCGTGTTGAGCGGCGCATTAACCTGCCAAGCGAAGCACCACGCAGTCCCATTGCACGGATCGCCGGATACATGCGCGCTAAGGTTGACCGCCAAGGGCGCCCCAAGAAGCCAAGCTCCGATGGAACGATACACAACACGCTAGGCTACCTTCGGGCGGCGATCAAATATGCTCACAAGATCGGGAAGATCGAATACGACCAGACGGCAAAAATGGTCATCCCGAAGCAGAGCGACGAGCGCCACGTCTACAAGGGGCGCCGCGAAATGTTGGAAATCGCGAAAGCTTGCTCGCATCGACAAACACGAGCCGCCATCCGAACCGCGTTCTACTCCGGGATGCGGATGAGCGAAATCCTGCGCGCGGTCCCGACCAAGGACGGGTTCTCTCTCGGCACGACGAAAAATGGCCGACCGCGGCTAATTCCGATTCATCCACGGATCGCCGTTATTGCCCGGAGCATGAAGTTTACCGAGCCGGCGTGGAAGATCAAAGACGAGTGGATCAAGGCTCGACGGAAGTCGGGGTACCTGGGGATGCGGTTTCACGACCTCCGCCATAGCGCTGCATCGGAAATGATCAACGCCGGAATCGACCTCTATACGGTCGCCGGGGTGCTGGGGCACAAGACGACGACGTCGACCAAGCGGTACGCTCACTTGGTGACTGATCGGCTCGCGGAAGCCGTCAAGAAGATCGGGCGATCCTGACCCGGTTACACGAATCGGGCAGAAAAACCCACACCGCCAGGCGTTTCGAGGCTCCGATTGGAGCGCATCGAAACGCCTGAAACCCTTGTGGCGGAAGGCAGCAGGAGTCGAACCTACCCGGGAGTGTCTGACACCCCCAACCGGATTTGAAGCCCGGCCGTACCACCGGATACGAATGCCTTCCTCGGGGAAACAACCCAAAGAACAACGAGCGCCTACGCCTGAATACCCACCCAACCGCTGTCAGGCCGCAGGAAGTGAAGATCGCGGCGGAAGCGAGTATACCCAACCCGATCGAAGAACTCGAGAATCTGGATCGCACGTTTGCGGCCCAGCCCCGTCGCGTCGCGAAACGTCGCGGCATCGAGCCCGCCGCCGCTCGAAGGCGCGAGGTGCGCGACCAGTTCCGTCAGCTCGCGTACGACATCCGCGTGATAGAACAGGTCGCGCACGACCTGGTGCACGTCGCCGCGCCGCGCGAGCTTGCGCAGCAGCGTGCGCACCGCGTCCTCGGCCGCGCCCGTGTCGCGGGCCAGGTCGCGCACCCACGGCGGATCGAAGCGGCCCGCATGAATCAGCGGCAGCAGTTGCCGCGCCAGCGCTTCCTCGCGCGAATCGAGGCTCACCGAATGCGACGGCAGATGCAGCCACGGCCCGCTTCGCGCGACTTCGCCGCCGGACACCAGCGCATCGACGAGCGCACGCCACAACGCATCGCCGGCAAGCGGCGCAGCCATCCGCCGCAGGCGCGCGGCGTCGAGCCCCTGTTCGTCGGGCATGCGCTCGTGATACGCGCGCAGCGTCTCGATCGCCCGCGTCTGCAGCGCGCGCCAGTGCGCATGCGAAATCACCGCGCCGTCGTTCGACGCGGCATCGCGTTGCCCGATCGCGTGCGCGTCGTCCGGCAATGCGAGCGCATCCGGCGCGAAACCGGTGAGGTGCGTGAGCATCGCGCGCGGGATGCCGAGCGGCGCCTGCGCGAGCAGCGCATCGAGGCGCCCTTCGTCGAGCCACTCGGCAAGCGCATCGAGCCACGCGCGGCGCGCGGGCGTGCGGCGCTTGCGCGCCGGCCCGAACGGATCGAGCACACGACCGCCGCCGACGGTGCGGGTCGCCTGCGGATTGCGGACGATGAACCGGTCGCCCGGCAGCGCGAACACCGGTTCGTCGAATACCAGTTGCACGCGCATCCGCTGGCCGGCCGCGAGCGTATCGCCGTCGAGCAGCGCGACATGCGCGACGCGATGCAGCGTGCCGAGATGCACGTGCAGCGGCGCCCAGTGCGTCAGCGTCAGCCCCGCGTCCGCGAGCAGCGTCAGCTCGACGTCCACGCGCGGCGACGTCGCGGCGAGCCGCGCATCGGCGACGGTATCGCCGCGCTCGACGTCGGCCTTGTCGACGCCGGCCAGGTTCAGTGCGCAACGCTCGCCCGCGCGGCCGGCCTGGACCGGCCGGTTCTGCGCATGGATGCTGCGCACGCGCGCCGCGCCGCCCGTGCGCACGATCGCGAGCGTGTCGCCCGTCGCGACGCGGCCCGCGAACGCGGTGCCCGTCACGACGGTCCCCTGCCCCGCGAGCGTAAACACGCGATCGACCGCGAGCCGGAACAGGCCGTCGTCGCGGCGCGCACGCCACGCGATCGCCGCGTCGGCCAGGTGACGCTTCAACGCGGCGACGCCCGGATCGTCCACGGCCGTCGCACGGGTTTCGAAGATCGGCGCGCCGGCCAGCGTCGAGTCGTGCAGCCATGCGGCGATCTCGTCGCGCACCTGGGCGACGCGCGCGGCGTCGACACGATCGCACTTCGTCAGCGCGACCGCGCCGTGCGTGACGCCGAGCAACTGCAGGATCGCGAGATGCTCGCGCGTCTGCGGCATCACGCCGTCGTCGGCGGCGATCACGAGCAGCGCGAAGTCGATCCCGCACGCGCCGGCCGCCATCGTATGGATCAGCTTCTCGTGGCCCGGCACGTCGATCAGGCCGAGCACGTCGCCGTTCTCGAGCGGCGTATACGCGTAGCCGAGCTCGATCGAGATGCCGCGTGCCTTCTCTTCCTTCAGCCGGTCGGTATCGACGCCCGTCAGCGCCCGCGCGAGCGTCGTCTTGCCGTGATCGATGTGTCCCGCGGTACCGACGATCATGCAGCGGGCTCCGCGGGCGGCACGCATTGCGCGACGAATGCCGCTTCGTCGGCGGCTTCGAGGCAGCGCAGGTCGAGCCGCAGCGCGTTGTCGGCGATGCGGCCGATCACCGGGCGCGGCCATTCGCGCAGCCGCTTCTCGAGCTGCGCAAGCGCGCGGCCGCTGCGCTTGCCGTCCGGCGTGCGCACGACGAGCCCGGCGCTCGGCAGCTGGTCGACCGGCAGCGCGCCGCTGCCGATCTGGCTGAACATCGGTTCGACCGTCACGTCGAAACCGTTGCCGAGCGCGGCCTGCAGCGCCGGGCGCACGCGTTCGGCAGCCTCGGCGATCTCGCGCTGCGGACGCGTCAGCAGGCGCAAAGTCGTGAGCCGGTCGCGCAGGAATTCGGGTGCCTGATAGAGACGCAGCACGGGCTCGAGCGCCGCGAGCGTCAGCTTGCCGACGCGCAGCGCGCGCTTGAGCGGATGCTTCTTGATCTTCGCGACCAGTGCACGATCGCCGACGATCAGGCCGGCCTGCGGCCCGCCGAGCAGCTTGTCGCCGCTGAAGGTGACAACGTTTGCGCCGTCGGCGACGGTTTCCTGCACGGTCGTCTCGTGCGGCAGCCCCCATAACGACAGGTCGGCGAGCGTGCCGCTGCCGAGATCGACGGCGACCGGCAGCCCGTGCTCGCGCGCGAGCGGCGCGAGTTCGGCGAGCGTCGCCTCCTTCGTGAAGCCGCTGATCGCATAGTTGCTGCAGTGCACCTTCATCAGCAGCGCGGTGCGTGGGCCGATCGCGTCCGCGTAGTCGCGCAGATGGGTGCGGTTGGTCGTGCCGACCTCGCGCAACCTGGCGCCAGCGCGACTCATGATGTCGGGAATCCGGAAGGCGCCGCCGATCTCGACCAGCTCGCCGCGCGATACGACGACTTCGCGCTTCGTCGCGAGCGCCGACAGCGTCAGCAGCACGGCCGCCGCATTGTTGTTGACGACGGTCGCCGCTTCCGCGCCCGTCAGTTCGCACAACAGATCGTCGATCAGGTCGTCGCGATCGCCGCGACGGCCCGTGGCGAGATCGAATTCGAGGTTGACGGGCCGCGTCAGCACGTCGATCACCGCGCGCACCGCTTCGTCGGGCAGCAGCGCGCGCCCGAGGTTCGTATGCAGCACGGTGCCGGTCAGGTTGAACACCGCGCGCACGGCACCGGCGCTCTGTGCGGCCAGCATGCGCGCGACGGCCGCGGCGATGCGCGGCTCGTCGAGCGGCTCGGCCGCCGCCGGATCGTGCTGCGCGGCGGTACGCCAGCGTTCGAGTTCGGCGCGCACGGCATTCAGCACGCGCGTGCGGCCATGGTCGGCAAGCAGCGGTTGCAGCGGTGCCGACGACAGCACGCGCTCGACCGACGGCACGCGCGCCAGCACCGCATTCAGTTCATTCACACCCGGTTCGGTCACGTAGTAGTGGCTCCAGTCTCATGCTTCGCAGTCGGCCGGGGCCGGCGCTCGCGCACCGCCCCCGGCCCCGTGCCGTCAATCCGCTTCCCGCGACACGTCCGGCCACAGCAGCGGGTTCGGCGAACTGCGCTGGTATCCGGCCTCGTTCATCAGCAGGTCGAGCGTGAGACTCGCGAGATCGTCCGCCAGCGGCTCGAATTCGTAGTCCTTCTCCTGGTAGCCGATCTTGCGATAGGTCTTGCACTCGTCGCACGATTCGGCCTTGACGGCTTCGCTGCCGCCCTCGATCCCGTGGTATGCGATGCCCTTCGTCGAATCGCAGTGCGAGCACTTGGTGCGCACCATGTGCCACTCGGTCGTGCACAGCCCGCATTGCAGGAAACGGTAGCCCTGGAACTGGCCGCCGACCCGCACGACGCTCGCGACCGGGTGCGAGCCGCACACCGGGCACAGCCCCGGCTGGTCGAGATATGGAACGTCGGCCGGCGTCACGCGGCTGGCGAGATCGGTCCACACGACCTGCAGCGCGGCCATCAGGAACGGCGCGGTGGCCGGGTCGACCTCGGCGAAACGCAGCGCGAGGATCGCGTCGGCCTGCGCGTCGAGTTCGGCGGGCGCCATCAGGCGCAGCCGGTCGAGCAGCTTCGCGAGCGACGGATTGACGAGCCCGGCGCCTTCGACGCGATCGAGCAGTTCGTACAGCACGGCGCGCCAGCGCGGATCGCGCTCGCCGTCGAGCGCCGGCACGAGCGGCATCGAATGCTGCTGCGCACGCGCGATCGCTTCCTTCGACGGCAGCGGCAGCTCCAGCGTCTGCAATGTCGCGTGCTGCGCATCGGCGACGGTGGCCATCAGCCGCAGGTAGCCGCTGATCGGGTTCAGGTCGGCAAGCTTGCGCAGCCGCGCGGCGCGCGCCGCAAACGCGGTGGCGCGCTCCGGCAGGCGCAAGCGCGGAATGGCCGAATGATCGAGTGCCGAGATCTCGGTCGGTTCGAGAATGCGTTGTGTCACAGAAATGTATTCCAAATAAACAAGCGCCGACGGATCGGCGCTTCGGGCAGTTCCGACGGCTGACGGAGCGGCCCGCCGCGATCGGCGAACCGCCCCGCTCCGGTGCGTTATTTCACGCTTTCACGGAACCACTTCGGGTGGTGCTTGCGGGCCCAGCCCAGCGTGACGGTGCCACGCACCATCGCGCCGATCGAGCCCTTCACCCACAACGCCGCGTAAATGTGCACGATGATGCTCGCGATCAGCACGAAGGCCGCCACGGCATGCACGACAGCGGCCGCGCGGATCACCCCGATCGGGAAGTAGAACGAGAAGTAGCGCCGCCAGATCACGATCCCCGACAGCAGGAGCAACAGCAGGCATGCCACCAACGTAAAGAATAGCAGCTTCTGCCCGGCGTTATAGCGCCCGACGGGCGGCAGCTTGTCTTCCTGGTTGGTCAGCACGTCGCCGATCTGCTTCAGCCACTGCCGGTCGTCCGCGTCGAGCGCGTTGTGGTGCCAGAAGCGCACGACCAGGATCGCGAACGACACGAACATCACGAGGCCGACGAACGGATGCAGGATCCGCGTCCACTGGCCGCCGCCGAACAGCGCGGTCAGCCAGAACATCGACGGATGAAACAGCGCGAGCCCGGACAGCGCGAGCAGCACGAACGTGATCGCGGTGATCCAGTGATTCGTACGCTCGTTCGCCGAGTAGCGGACGATCAGGTTGGGGTCGTCGTGCTTCATTTCGCGTCCTCCTTGATGCGTCGCGCCTCGTCGCGCGCGGCCGATTCCTCGTCGTCGCTCACCTCGTTCGGACCGACCTGGACATAGTGGAAGAACCCGGCAAGCGCCGTCAGCGCGATGCCGGCGACCGCGAGCGGCTTCGCGATGCCCTTCCACAGCTTCACCATCGGGCTGATCGACGGGTTGTCGGGCAGCCCGTGGTACAGCGACGGTTTGTCGGCGTGGTGCAGCACGTACATCACGTGCGTGCCGCCGACGCCCTGCGGGTCGTACAGCCCCGCATGCTCGAAGCCGCGCTCCTTCAGGTCCTCGATCCGCTCGGCCGCGTGCTGCTTCATGTCCTCCTTGGTACCGAACACGATCGCGCCCGTCGGGCAGGTCTTCACGCAGGCCGGTTCCTGGCCGACCGCGACGCGGTCGGAACAGAGCGTGCACTTGTACGCGCGATGATCCTTCTTCGAGATCCGCGGAACGTTGAACGGGCAGCCGGTCACGCAATAGCCGCAACCGATGCAGTTCTCCTCGTGGAAATCGACGATCCCGTTGTTGTACTGCACGATCGCACCCGGCGACGGACACGCCTTCAGGCAGCCCGGATCCTCGCAGTGCATGCAGCCGTCCTTGCGGATCAGCCATTCGAGGTCGCCTGCCGGGTTCTCGTATTCGGAGAACCGCATCACGGTCCACGAGTGCTCGGTCAGGTCGGCCGGGTTGTCGTACACGCCGACGTTGGTGCCGACCTCGTCGCGCAGGTCGTTCCACTCCATGCACGCCGTCTGGCATGCCTTGCAGCCGATGCACTTCGATACGTCGATCAGCTTCGCGACGCTCCCGGTCACCGGTTCGCGCACCGTGGGCGGTGGCGTCGTGGTGGCCGAGACGCGCTTGATATCCAGCGATTGCAATGCCATCTCTTTCCCCTTACGCCTTTTCGACCTTCACCAGGAACGACTTGAATTCCGGTGTGTACGAGTTGCCGTCACCCACGGACGGAGTCAGGGTATTGGCGAGATAGCCGGGCTTCGTCAGACCCTTGAAGCCCCAGTGCAACGGGATGCCGACCGTCTGGACCTTCTTGCCGTCGACCGTCAGCGGCTTGATCCGCTTCGTGACGAGTGCGACCGCGATGATGTAGCCGCGCTTGGACGACACCTTCACGCGTTCGCCGTGCGCGACGCCGACTTCCTTCGCGAGGTCTTCGCCGATCTCGACGAATTGCTCGGGCTGGATGATCGAGTTCAGCCGCGCATGCTTGGTCCAGTAGTGGAAGTGCTCGGTCAGGCGGTAAGTCGTCGCGGCGTGCGGGAACTCTGGTGCCTTGCCGAACGACGCGCGGTCGTCCGGGAACACGCGGGCGGCCGGGTTGTTCAGCGCCTGCGGGTTGTTCGGGTGCAGCGGGTTCGTGCCGATCGGCGTCTCGAACGGCTCGTAGTGCTCGGGGAACGGACCTTCGTTCATCCCCGCGCGCGCGAAGAAGCGCGCGACGCCTTCCGGGTTCATGATGAACGGCCCCATCCCGTTCTCGGGCGGCTCGTCCGCCTTGAAGTCCGGAATGTCGGGGCCCGCCCACGCCTTGCCGTTCCAGCCGATCAGCTTGCGGGTCGGATCGAACGGCTTGCCGTTCACGTCGCACGATGCGCGGTTGTACAGGATCCGCCGGTTCGCCGGCCACGCCCACGCCCAGTTCAGCGTCTGGCCGATGCCGGTCGGATCCGAGTTGTCGCGCCGCCCCATCTGGTTGCCGGCCTGCGTCCATGCGCCGCAGAAGATCCAGCAGCCGCTCGCGGTCGTGCCGTCGTCCTTCAGTTGCGCGAACGCGGCGAGCTGCTCGCCCTTCTTCACGAGCGTCTTGGTCGGATCCTTCGGGTCGGGCAAGTCGGCGAGCGCCTTGCCGTTGAACTCCATCGCGAGCTCTTCCGGCGTCGGGCTTGCCGGATTCGCATACGGCCAGGTCAGGTTCACGATCGGGTCCGGATACTTGCCGCCGTCTGCCTGATACATCTTGCGCATGCGCAGGAACAGCCCCGACATGATCTCGAGATCGCTCTTCGCGTCGCCCGGCGGCTCCGCGCCCTTCCAGTGCCATTGCAGCACGCGGCTCGAACTGACGAGCGAGCCGTTTTCCTCCGCAAAGCACGTGGTCGGCAGACGGAACACCTCGGTCTGGATCTTCGACGCATCGACGTCGTTGTAGTCGCCGTGATGCTTCCAGAACTCGGACGTCTCGGTCGCGAGCGGATCCATGATGACGAGCCACTTCAGCTTCGCGAGCCCTGCGGCCGTCTTCACCTTCGACGGCGCCGCCGCGAGCGGGTTGAAGCCCTGGCAGATGTAGCCGTTCATCTTGCCGGCATTCATCAGCTCGATCGCCTGCAGCAGGTCGTACTGCTTGTCCAGCTTCGGCAGGTAGTCGTAGCCCCAGTTGTTCTCGGCGGTCGCCGCATCGCCCCACCACGACTTCATGAAGCTGACGTGGAACGCCTTGTAGTTCTTCCAGTAGCTCAACTGGTTCGGCCGCAGCGGCAGCTGCGTGCGCTTCTTGATGTAGCCCTCGAAGTCCTGCTCGGACTGCATCGGCAGCGTCATGTAGCCCGGCAGCAGGTTCGACATCAGCCCGAGGTCGGTCAGCCCCTGGATGTTCGAGTGGCCGCGCAGCGCGTTCATCCCGCCGCCGGCGATGCCGATGTTGCCGAGCAGCAGCTGCACCATCGCGCCGGTGCGGATCATCTGCGCGCCGACCGAGTGGTGGGTCCAGCCGAGCGCGTACAGGATCGTGCCGGCGCGGCCTGGCACGGCCGTCGTCGCGAGCATCTCGCACACCTTCAGGAACTTCTCCTTCGGCGTGCCGCAGGTCTGCGCAACCATGTCCGGCGTATAGCGCGCGTAGTGCTGCTTCAGCAGGTTGTACACGCAGCGCGGATGCTGCAGCGTCGGGTCGACCTTCGCGAATCCGTCGTCGCCGCGCTCGTAGTCCCAGCTCGATTTGTCGGGGTACGCGTGCTTCTCTGCGTCATAGCCGGAATAGATGCCGTCGTTGAACGCGAAATCCTCGCGCACGATGAACGTGAAGTCCGTGTAGTTCTTCACATACTCATGCTGGATCTTGTCGTTCGTCAGCAGATAGTTGATGACGCCGCCCAGGAAGACGATGTCGGTGCCGGTGCGAATCGGCGCGTAGTAATCGGCCACCGAGGCCGTACGCGTGAAGCGCGGGTCGACGACGATCAGCCGCGCCTTGCGGTGCGCCTTCGCCTCCGTTACCCACTTGAAACCGCACGGATGGGCCTCGGCTGCATTGCCGCCCATCACGAGAATCACGTCCGCGTTCTTGATGTCGACCCAATGGTTCGTCATCGCTCCACGGCCAAACGTCGGGGCAAGACCTGCCACCGTCGGGCCATGTCAGACACGCGCCTGATTGTCGAATGCGAGCATTCCCAGACTACGGATAGTCTTGTGCGTCAGGTAGCCGACCTCGTTGCTGCCCGCCGACGCGGCCAGCATGCCGGTCGTGAGCCAGCGGTTGACCTTCGCGCCGTCTTCCGTCGTCTCGACGAAGTTCGCGTCGCGGTCGGCCTTCATCAGCTTCGCGATCCGGTCGAGCGCGTCGTTCCACGAGATGGGTTCCCACTTGTCCGAGCCGGGCGCCCGGTATTCGGGGTGCGTCAGGCGGTTCGGGCTGTGGATGAAGTCGATCAGGCTCGCGCCCTTCGGGCACAGCGTGCCGCGATTGACGGGATGGTCGGGATCTCCCTCGATATGGATGATGCTCGGCTGCGCATTCTTCGCGCCGTCTCCGAGGCTGTACATGAGGATGCCGCAACCCACTGAGCAGTAAGGACAGGTGTTGCGCGTTTCGACGGTGCGCGCCAGCTTGTACTGTCGGACTTCGGCAAGCGCTTCGGATGGAGAAAAGCCCATCAGGGCAAGACTCGATCCGGCAAGCGACGTGGCCGTCACCTTCAGGAACTGGCGCCGGGACATTTGTAGCATGGTGGTCTCGGCGTTATTGTGGGGTGGAGGAAACTGAAAGGAATTATAGACAGTTCGAGCAACTATGATCGAATCCTCGGATCAATGCTGAATTGTCTGATTACCAACGATGATCCGCGTTCCGCGCGCAACCTAACCGTCATGAAACGACAGATCACTTCCGAAGCAACCCGTCTTGCCCAGCAACAGGCCAACTGGGCCCTCACCGCGTTCAAGCGCTTCTCGTCCGACCGCTGCTCGTCGATGGCCGCGGGCATCGCGTTTTTCTCCGCGTTCTCGCTTGCGCCGACGCTCGTAATGGTGATCGCGGTGGCCGGCTGGTTCTACGGCGACGACGCCGCGCGCGGCCAGGTGTTCGAACAGGCGCACCAGTTGATCGGCGACGACGCGGCGGCCAGCATCCAGACGATCGTGCAGAACGCGCACCGCGCGGGCGAGCGCGGCGGCCTCGCGACGCTGATCTCGTTCGCCGCGCTCGCGGTCGGCGCGTCGGCCACGTTCGCGTCGCTCAGCGCCGCGCTCAGCGTGATCTGGCCGGCCACCGAAAACCGCTGGTCGAGCATGCTCGGGCTCGTGCGCGTGCGGCTGATCTCGTTCGGGCTCGTGCTCGGCGTCGCGTTCCTGCTGATCGTGTCGCTCGTGCTCGACACTGCGATCACGTTCGTCGGCACCTGGCTGCTGGGCGATTCGCCGTATGTCGTCGTCACGAACCTCGTGCAGTTCTTCGTCGGCATCGCGGTGCTCGCCGGCGCGTTCGCCGCGTTGATGAAGTTCCTGCCCGATGCGCGCGTCGCGTGGCGCGACGCCGCGGTCGGCGGCGTGGTGTCCGCGATCCTGTTCTCCGGCGGCAAGAAGCTGTTCGCGCTGTACCTCGCGCATGCAGGCACGGCCAGTGCGTTCGGCGCGGCCGGATCGTTCGCGGTCCTGCTGATGTGGCTGTACTTCTCTGCGATCGTGCTGCTGCTCGGCGCGGAATTCGCGGCGGCGCGCGGCAACGCGCACCGGCCCGCCGGTATCGCACCGGCCGTACACGCTCAGACCGATCGCATGCACAACGACTGATTCACCCGCCTCCTCCGCAAAGCGGCTGCGCGCCGGCATCGCGCGCGCCGCCAATGCCCCCTCGCACATCCGCCCGACTCCTGGCAACCATGCTGTCCGCCGTGCATTCGCGCGGCGTTGACGCGTTTCTCGTACGTCGGCGCGTTCGCAGTTGCAACGGCAAACGTTTGCAAGCGCTCATTTCGCTGCTCCAACCGGCCGAAACAGTACGTCTGCCGCAATGTGCATCAAGCATTGAAACAATCGCGCCGCAGCAATTGTCAACTATTTCAAAAACAGGAACAGTCGTTGATGTGCTTGATATATATGGACTTTTCCACGCTGTTACCTTTTCGAGACACTTTATTTTTTAAGCTTTCTTGCGTGGATGGCACTGAGCTATTCTCCAATCCGCAACAAATAACGATGAATCACTTGCGTGGAGAATCTCAACGATGAAGAAACTTGCTCTCTCGACCCTCTCGCTCGCCCTGCTGGGCGCCGCTGGCGCTGCGCACGCTCAGTCGAGCGTGACGCTGTACGGCGTGATCGATACGTCGATCGCATGGGTGCACGGCAATGACGGTCAAGCCAACAACTCGTGGCAAATGCTGTCGGGCAACCTGCAAGGCAGCCGCTTCGGCCTGAAGGGCGCAGAAGACCTCGGCGGTGGCCTGAAGGCGATCTTCCAGTTGGAAAACGGCTTTGATCCGGGTACGGGCAAACTCGGCCAAAGCCCGTCGGGCACGAGTCGCATCTTCGGTCGCCAGGCATTCGTCGGTCTCGACAGCAAGCAATACGGTACGCTGACGCTCGGCCGCCAGTACGACCCGCTGGTCGACCTGGTCCAGGCAGTCACGGCCGATAACTATTTCGGCAGCGTGATGGCCACGCCGGGCGACGTCGACAACAACGACAACAGCCTGCGCGTCAGCAACGCGATCAAGTACACGTCGCCGGTCTTCGCAGGCTTCCAGGTCGAAGGCATGTACGCCCTCGGCGGTGTAGCGGGCAAGACGGGCGCGGGCCAGACCTGGTCGGTTGCAGCCGCCTACAACAACGGCCCGGTCGGCGTTGCCGCAGGCTACTTCTACGCGAACAACCCGTCGCCGACGACCACGCCCGTGCGCGGCGGTTGGGGCTCGACGACGTCCGACAACATCATCGACGGCCCGATCAACTCGGGTTACGCCACGGCGAAGTCGATCGCCATCGCGCAAGTTGCAGGTCAGTACGCGATCGGCCCGGTGACGTTCGGCCTCGGCTACAGCAACGCACAGTACAAGCCGGACGCGTTCTCGGGCTTCGGCTCGACCGAAAAGTACAACACGGGCCGTGCGTTCGTGACGTACCAGGTCACGCCGCCGCTGCTGCTGGGCCTCGGCTACTCGTACACGAAGGCAAGCGGCGACACGTCCGCGAAGTACCACCAGGTCGGCGTCGGCGCGGACTACTCGCTGTCGAAGCGCACGGACATCTACCTGGTTGGCGCATACCAGCACGCGAGCGGCACGCAGCTCGTCGACGGCGTGCAGCAAAGCGCGCAAGCGTCGATCGCTTCGTACGGCTTCGCCGGCAAGAGCTCGGCCGAAATGGTCGCACTCGGCATTCGCCACAAGTTCTAAAAACGATGTATCCGGCGTGCATGGCGTCTCCGACGCCATGCCGCCGAACTGGAAAGCCAGCTCCGGTTTCGGCCGCAGCTGGCTTTTTTTCGTCCGTCTCACGCGTGCCCGCAGCGCCTGTACGGGCCGGCGAACGAAGCCGATGCCGACGCACGTCGGCGGGCCGGTAACGGCGCCTGGCGGCTGCAAAGCGCTGCAAATGCCGCTTCCGGGTGTCCCGCCAGGTCGCCGTCTTTCCTCCAGGCGACTACCATCCGCACTGTCGGCGCCGCTCATCCGGCGCGACGGCCATTCGCCCCACGTGTGTCGAATTCGGCGGCCGTCGTCCGTCGTATCGACGGCGGCACGCGGTTTGCGGCCCGGCCACTACAGACAGGAGATTCGCCATGACGATTCAGAAGATCACGCCTTTTCTCTGGTACTCGACGGAAGCCGAGGAAGCAGCGGCCTTCTATGCGGGCATCTTTCCGGATTCACGCGTCGTGCGCGTCACGTCGGTGTCCGGCACCGACGGTACGCGAATGGTCGAGTTCGAGCTGTTCGGGCAGCCGTTCATCGCGATGAGCCACCCGCGCACGGAGACGTTCAACCACGCGATTTCGCTGCTGGTCAGTTGCGCCGACCAGGCGGAACTCGACCGCTACTGGAACGCCCTGCTCGACAGCGGCGGCACGGCCGACGGCTGCGGCTGGCTCAGGGACCGCTACGGCGTGTCGTGGCAGATCGTTCCGGAAGCGCTCATCCCGATGATGGCCGATCGCGACACGGTCAAGGCGGCACGCGTGGCCGCAGCGATGATGCAGATGACCAAGTTCGACGACGCCGCGCTGAAGGCTGCCTATGCGGGCACGGCGGGTTGACGAAGCGCGTCGTGCCGCGGATGCGTGACGGCGTGCCGGTCAAGCGTGTCGCGCGTCGCCGGCGAGTGCCCGGATCGGCGGCTGCGCGTGCGGCGGCTGCGAAAACGCTGATGATCCGCGAGGTGCCGGCCCGCAAGCCGATCGCGCGCACCGTGGCATCCGCCGCTACGCCGACAGCATCGATTCGACGGTCCGCCGCGCGTAGCCGATGAACGCGGCGAGCGGTTCGCCCGACAGGATCGCCGCGCCCGCTTCACCATCGAGATAGGCGGCACGCGCAGCCGCTACAACCGGCCGGTAAGCGGCCGGCAGGCGCTCCAGCACCCATGCCGCGGCGACGTCCTTGGGCGCGATCCTGCCGGTTTCCGCGCTGTACCAGATGCGTGCGAGCGCTAGCACCACGTTGCACTCGTCGCCGCGCCAGTCCGGTTCGGCATTCCACTGCGCAACGGTAGCGAGAAGCGCGGCGACAAAGTCGCGGGCGGGCACCGGCTCGAATAGCGTGGCCGCCGGCAGACCGACCAGCGCGACACTGTGCTGCCGCGCCTTCGTCAACAGGATCGCCAGATCGTGATCGGCGAGCGCCGGTTCGACGATGCCTGCTTCGAGATCGCGCCGCAGCCACTCGCCGAACTGCAGTTCGCGTCGCGCCGGATGACGCCACGGCACCACGTCGCCGTGCGCGACGACGGTGACCTCGAGCGCGCGCATGCCGCCTGCGTGACCGGGCGGCGCCGACGCAGCGAGCACGTCGAACATCAGCGCACGCCGCGCCGTTTCGTCGGGTCGCACGGCCACCGTCACCAGCAGGTCGATGTCGCTGCGCGGTTTCAAGCCGCCGTCGAGCGCCGAACCGAACAGGTGGATCGCATCCAGCGTCGCACCGAGATGCCGCTCGAGCGCGGCGCGCGCGGTAGCGACCTGCCCGGCGATTTCAGACGGGACGAATTCAGTCACGATGCGCGGGCCTCACGATACGCACGCAACAGATGCAGCGAGAGCGACGAGGTAACGAGGTGAGGCGACGAGAGCGACGGGCTGCGGCGGTATAACGGCACGCGCGGACGACGATTGCCGTCCGTCATTGCGCAAGCGCGGCACGCCATTCGCCACGCGGCACGCGGCACGCGGCACGCGGCACGCGGCACGCGGCACGCATCGAACCACGCATCGCCGGCGCTTCGCGTTTTCGCTGCCGCGCGATTTGCGCGGCGCAATAAAAATCCCCGCACGCTTTCGCGTACGGGGATCGCAGGACATCGCAACGGCTGCCGACATGCATTCGCAGCCGTTGCGCGGCATTACGCCGCCGCGTCCTTCAGCTTCTTCAGCGCACGTGCCTTCACGCGCACGCTGGCCGGCTTCGCCGGGAACCAACGCTCTTCGCCCGTGAACGGATCCTTGCCGAAGCGCTTCTTCTTCGCCGGCACGACTTGTGCCGTGATCTTCAGCAGACCCGGCAGCGTGAACTCGCCTGCGCCCTTCTTGTGGACCGAGCCCAGCACGACGTTCTCGAGTGCGACGAGCACTGCTTTGACCGCCTTCACTTCCACGGCTGCACGCTCAGCGATGTGCGTTGCGAGCGATGCCTTCGTGAACTTGTCCTTCAGCGGCGTCGGAGCAGCGGGCGCCTTCGCGACGGCGGCCTTCTTGGCCACTACTTTCTTCGCGGGCGCTACTTTCTTAGCAGCCACTTTCTTGGCCGGTGCGGCGGCAGCCTTCTTGGCCACCTTTTTTGCGGAAGTCGCCATGTTTCTCCTACCAGGTGTGGTCGTTCGTTGGATACACGAAGCGTGCACTGCGCACGCTTCAACGCCGGATTCTACAAGCGCCTTGACGCTTCGTGCAGTACTTTTATGCGTTTTCGCGGGGTTTCCCGCAGGTTTTGTTGCGCGCGACCGACTTCGCCGACGCTCGAGCGTCAAAAAACGCCTTCACGTATGCGTCCGAACGCGAATTACGTTCGATATTTGCGCACCTATACTGGGCTCGCTCAATGCCCGGATGCCTCCATGCGCGAAGTCAGATACGTCAAAGGACTCGACGGCCTGCGAGCCATCGCCGTCATTCTCGTTTTCCTGTCCCACAAGGGCCACGTCCTTGCCGTCGACGTCGGCAAGCTTGGCGTGTGGACGTTTTTCCTCATCAGCGGATTCCTGATCGTCGGCGAACTACATCGCAACCGCCGGGCGGTCGAATGCGGCACCATGACGCGCCGCCATGCGCTCGCGCTGTTCCTCGCGAAGCGCGCGTTGCGGATCTTCCCCGTGTACTACCTGCTGCTCGCCGCGCTCGCGATCGCGCACGCGCTCTTCTACCAGCGCGGCGTCAACCTCGGGCTCGCGTGGCACGCGGCGTTCCTGTCGAATTACTGGATCGGCGTCGTCAAGGACGGCTGGCCGGGCTCCACGTCGCACTTCTGGAGCCTCGCGGTTGAACAGCAGTTCTATCTGATCGCACCGCTCGCGCTGCTCGCGGTGCCCGCCGCGCGACACGTCGCACTCGGCGTCGCGGCCGTCGCGCTGTGCGCGGCCGCGCATCTCGCGCTCTACCTGTCCGATGCGTCGCCGGTGCTGATCTACGCGTTTTCCCCGTGGAATTTCGCGCTGATCGCGCTCGGCGGCGTCGGCGCGATCGCGCTCGCCGATCACGGCCCGGCCGCCGTGCGCCGCGTCCCGCCCGGCTGGCTCGGCGCGGCAGGCGTCGTGTTTTTCCTCGCACTGCCTGCGTGCACGGCACTGCCCGACGCGGTCGCGGGGCTCGCGGATCTCGGCCTGTCCGCGTCGCTCGGCGCGCTGATGCTGTGGATCGTCAGCGAACCCGAGCATCCCGTCGTGGCGCTGCTCGACTGGGCGCCGCTCGTCTATCTCGGTACGATCAGCTACGGCTTCTACCTGTTCCACAACCTGATTCCGACGCGCTTCGGCGTGATGCCCGCGCTCTTCGCGCACGTGCCGATGCCGGAAATCGTCCGCGAAGCGCTGCCCGAGATGCTGCAATTCGCGCTCGCCGTGCTGCTCGCGCACCTGTCCTGGCGCTATCTCGAAAAAAGACTGCTCGACTTCAAGAAGCCGATCGCCGCGATGCTCGCCCGGCATTTCGTCGCGCGGCCGAGTACGTCGGCGCGTTGAGCGCCACGCGGAAGCGGAAAACACCGGGCGGGAAATGCGCGGGAAGACCGCGAGGCAGGTAGCGCCGGGAAGCTGACGCGCGGCGGCGCTGCGTCATGAACCGGCGGACCGACGCCGGCGCGAACGTCGACAATGCATCGCGCAACGACAACAACGCCGCACCGCACACCCCGGCAAGTGCTTCGGCACCGGTTTCAGGCGTGACGCCGGACCGCGCCGGAGCGCCCCGCTCCACACACGGCACCACGCTCCACGCGAACCCGACCGCACGACAAGCCAGCCGAACGCACCACGATCGCGCACCGGCAAATGCAAAAAAGCCCCGGCGCCTGAGCGGCCGGGGCCAACGGAACAACCACCACCTGAAACAACGGAGCGCGCAGCCGCCTACGCGACGGCAGCCAGCGCGGGCAAGCAGGTACGCAGGTACGCCTCGAATTCGCGGCTCACTTCCGGATGCTGGAGCGCGAGCTCGACGGTTGCCTTGAGATAGCCGATCTTGCTGCCGCAGTCGAAACGCGTGCCGTAGTAGCGGTACGCGAGCACCTGCTCGTTCGCGAGCAGCGTCTGGACCGCGTCGGTCAATTGCAGTTCGCCACCCGCGCCCGGCTTGAGCTTGCGCAGGTGATCGAAGATCGTCGGCATGAACACGTAACGACCGACCACGCCGAGATTCGACGGCGCATCCTCGGGCGCGGGCTTCTCGATGATGCCCGACAGCTTGATGATGTCCTCCTCCCATTCGCGGCCTTCGACGACGCCGTACGAGCGGCTGTCCTCGCGCGGGATCGTCTCGACCCCGATCACCGAGCTGTGATAGTGGTCGAACACGTCGACGAGCTGCTTGAGCACCGGCTGCTCGCCGTGCAGCAGGTCGTCGGCGAGGATCACCGCGAACGGCTCGCCGTGCACGAGCTTCTCCGCGCACAACACCGCATGGCCGAGGCCAAGTGCTTCCGGCTGGCGCACGTAGAAGCAGTTGACGTGGCTCGGCTTGATGCCGCGCACGAGTTCGAGCAGCTTTTCCTTGCCGCGCGCCTCGAGTTCGGCCTCGATCTCGTACGACTTGTCGAAGTGATCCTCGATCGCGCGCTTGCTGCGCCCGGTGACGAAGATCATCTCGGTGATACCGGCGTTGATCGCTTCCTCGACCGCGTACTGGATCAGCGGCTTGTCGACGACGGGCAACATTTCCTTCGGGCTCGCCTTCGTTGCCGGGAGGAACCGCGTGCCGAGACCGGCAACGGGGAACACGGCCTTGGTGACTTTCAACATGTTCGCATCCTGATTGCGTTGACTGCGCCGCGTCCACCTGCGACCCGGCGCGATTGTGTTCCGAACGGCATATCGAGAATCGACGGCACTGCCAATTCCACTCCGCTCATTTTCGATATGGACTGATTGCCCAATGTTTCCGAAAAAAATATAATCCTTTCAATCCGGTCGATATTGCCGGACCGAGTGCCGAAGCAGAAACAAATTACCGATTTTCCAGATACAAATTCTTACGATTCGAATTCCTCGATATAGGGCACGCCGCCCCGTTCGAGGCCCGGGCGAATCGGCTCGTTCTTCAGCGCTTCGCGGTACGCCGACAGCACGGCCATGACCAGCAGTACTGCAGCGCTCGCGATCCAATGCATGTCCATCTTGCCGCTCCTTGCATCAATCAACTGGAGCTTCAAACTATCAGAAAAAAATCGGTAAATAATTGACGCGCCTGCGGAACCGCTTTCAGAACCCCGATAAAACCATCATGCGGAATTCCGTTATTTCCGGGCGAGATTTTTTTATTCATTGATCGAATTCTTGCGCATTACGATGAGACTTCCCGTTCGTCCGTCTTCCACACCATCCGTCGCAAGGAATCGAATCGCATGCAAGCATTCAGCGGATCGTCTCTGACCGCGCCGCCCGTCGCCGATCACAAGGAACACGTCATCGACGCGATGCGCGGCTTCGCGGCGCTGCTCGTCGCCTATTTCCACTGCCGCCAGGTCGTCTGGGTCGGGATGCAGACCTTCCATCATGCTTACGGTCGCGCGCTCGACCCGAGCGTGATCGTCGGCTACCTGACCTTCCCGTTCGCGTGGGGCTCCGCCGGCGTGCCGATCTTCTTCGTGATCAGCGGCTACTGCATCCACCGCAACGCGGCGCTCAAGCTCGCGGCCGATCCCGCGTACCGGCTCGACGCGCCCAACTTCTGGGCACGCCGGTTCGCCCGCATCTACCCGGTGCTGCTCGCCGCGCTGCTGTTCACGCTCGCGCTCGACCTGGTCAGCCTGCAGATCGAGCCCGTCAGCCACAAGATCCGCGACATCGGCATCACCGCGTTCCTCGTGAACCTGTTCTCGCTGCAGGGCGTCGCCGGCTACACATACGGGTCGAACGGCGCGCTGTGGACGCTGTCGCTCGAAGTGCAGTTCTACGCGATCTACCCGCTGCTGTTCGCGCTGCGCCGGCGCATCGGCATGCCGGCCGTCGTGGCCGCGGTCGCGCTCGTCAACGTCGCGTCGGCGTGGCTGCTCGAACGGCACGACCTGCAGTTCTTCACGTCGTACTGGCTGTCCTGGACGATCGGCGCATGGATCGCCGACGTGCGGGCTCAGCAGGCGCGCGGCGCGGCCGCCGTGCCGTCGCGCGCGTGGTACGTCGCGGCCGCCGTGCTGCTGGCCGCCGGTTGCGGCGCGTTCCGTTTCGGCCAGTACGGCGCGTTCCAGCTGTGGTCGGCCGGCTTCGCGTGCTTCCTGTACCGCGCGCTCGCGCGCCCGCCGCGCCCGACGCCGCCGCTGCGCGTGCTCGGCTGGTTCGGCGACTTCAGCTACTCGCTGTACCTGATCCACCTGCCGCTGTTCGTGTGCCTCGGCTCGGTGCTGTTCCACTCCGAACTGCAACTGTCGATCTGGCCGTCGATCGCGTTCATGGCCGCCGCGATTCCGGTCGCGTACCTGTTCTACCGGATGTTCGAACGGCCGGCGATGACGTGGTCGGCCAGTTTCAAGCCGACGCGCGCTGCCCGAGTCGTCGCGCAGGCGCCCGAGCGGGCCGTCTGATCCACGGCCGGACCGGTTTCGAAGCCCCCGTGCAGCGCCTTGCTGCGCGGGGGCTTTTTCACGACCGAAGCGCGGTTGCATGGCGGGTCAGGAGGATACACAACCAACCCTGTATGCCGGCGCGCGTGACGGCCGCCTGTCCGGTCGCAATGCACCGGCCCTGGGCTGCCCCCTATCGGATTCGTCCCGGCGCCGCCTGGCCGCCTTGCCGCCTTGCCGCCCCGTCAGCCGCACGATCCCGATCGAAACGGCAACCGGTCGATCCCACGCCCGTGCACGACACGGCCCGCACCAGCCCACCCGCCACTCGCCCGACCAAACGCACCCGCTGAAATACGAAGCCCCCACGCAGCACAACACCGCATGAGGGCTCGTTTCCCGCCGGCTGGCGCCGTCTGCTACGCCCGCTTCTTCGCCTTCGCGGCCTTCGCCGTATCAGCGAGAATCTTCTCGACCCGCTCCACGTAGGTCTCGGTACCGAACCGGCGCACCGCCGTCGCGCGCCCGCTCGCGACGAGCCGCTCGCGCAACGCGCCGTCGCGCTTCAGCGTATCCAGCGCATTGGCCAGCGCGGTCGCATCGCCCGGCTCGCAGAGCAGCCCGTTGTCGCCGTCCTCGATGATCTCGACGACGCCGCCCGCGCGGGCCGCGACGACCGGCCGGCGCGCGAGCATCCCTTCGACGATCACGCGCCCGAACGGCTCCGGCGTGATCGACGTGTGCGCGACGACGTCGACCGCCGTCATGCACGCGGCCACGTCGCGCTGGAACCCGAGGAAATGCACGCGCGCGCCCATCCCGTGCCGCGCGACGTATTCGTGCAGTTGCGCCGCGTATTCGTCCTCGCCGAACAACGGCGCGCCGACCAGCACCACGTGCATGTCGGGATGCCGCGCGGCAGCCTCCAGCAGCACGTGCTGCCCCTTCCAGCGCGCCAGACGGCTGAACGAGCCGACGAGCCACGCATCCTGCGGCAACCCGAGGCGCGCGCGCAGCGCAGCCTGGCTGACGCCTTCCAGCGCATCGAACGGCTCGGCCGAAATGCCGTTGAACACGACGTCGACGTGCTGCGGCGTGAAGCCCGTCAGCGTGCGGAACGCCTGCGCGGAAGCATCGGAGTTCGCGATCACGCGCGTGACGCCGAGCCGCGCGCAGTACTTGATCGCCAGCAATTGCTTGCTGCCGAAATGGTCGGTGCTGACGATGTCGCGCAGATGCCAGACCACCGGCTTGCGCGCGAGCCGCCCGGCGAGCGCGGCGACCACCATCGCGCGCTGCGTGTTCGCGTAGATCACCTCGGCACGGCGCGCGCGCCGCGCGACGTCGCGCACGAGCCGCACGAGCTGTTTCAATGCGCCGACCGACACGCCGCCCTGCTTGCGCACGGCCGCCAGCGCGCCCTGGTCGACCACGTCGACGCGCGCGCCGATCTCGTCGAGCGCCGCGCGGAACGGGCCGTCGTCGAACAGCAGCACGTCGGCGTTCGCGCGCATGTGCTTCATGATCTCGAGCAGCGACAGCTCGGCGCCGCCGAGCACGCCGCTCTGGTCGAGCACGAGCGTCGCCGGGCCGCGCGCGGCCGGCATCGGCGCGACGGCCGTGCCGCGCTGCGCGGTCGAGCCGGGCAGCGCGGTTTCCACATAGTCGAGAAAGCGCCGCCGGAACGTATCGGCGGAAAACCGCTCCGCGTTCGCGCGGCATGCGTTCGGCGTGAAACGCTGCGGCGCGCGCTCGAAATCGTCGACGGCCGCGACGATCGCGTGCGGCGTCTGCTCGTCGAAGAACAGCCCGGTCGGATTCGCGCCCGATTGCGGGTCGAGCACGGTTTCGAGCGCACCGCCCTTGCCGTATGCGATCACCGGCGTACCGCAGGCCTGCGCCTCGACGACCGAGATCCCGAAATCCTCCTCGGCCGCGAACACGAACGCCTTCGCGCGCCGCATCCGGTCGTGCAGCACCGCGAACGGCTGGTAGCCCATGATCTCGACGTTCGGGCCGGCCTTCGCGCGGATCTTCTGCATCTCGGGGCCGTCGCCGATCACGACCAGCTTGCGCTCGGGCGTCTTCGAGAACGCCTCGACGATCAGGTCGATCTTCTTGTACGGCACCATCCGCGACGCGGTCAGGTAGAAATCGTCCTTGACCGCGTTCAGCGAGAAACCGTCGACGTCGACCGGCGGGAAGATCACCGCCGCGTCGCGGTGGTAGACCTTCTTGATGCGCCGCGCGATGAACGCGGAGTTCGCGACGAAGCCGTCCACCGCGTTCGCGGTGCGCGTGTCCCAGTTGCGGATGTAGTGAAGAATCATCCGCGCGAGCAGCGATTTCGGCCCGTGCGTGAGGTTCGACTGCTCCAGGTACTGGTGCTGCAGGTCCCACGCATAGCGGATCGGCGAATGCACGTAGCTGATGTGCACCTGGTCCGGCCCTGTCAGCACGCCCTTCGCGACCGCGTGGCTGCTCGAGATCACGAGATCGTAGTCGGACACGTCGAGCTGCTCGATCGCGAGCGGCATCAGCGGCAGGTAGCTGCGGTACTTGGTGCGCGCGAACGGCAGTTTCTGGATAAACGACGTCGTCACCGGCTTGCCGCGCACGAACGCGCGGTCGTCGAGGAAATCGACGAGGCTGAACAGGTCCGCGTCGGGAAAGCACGCGACGATCTGTTCGAGCACGCGCTCGGCGCCTGCATAGGTGACGAGCCAGTCGTGGACGATCGCCACGCGCAGCGCGCGCGCCGGCTGGCGCGCGCTGGCCCGCTCGGCCGGCATGGACCGGCGCAGCGCGGCGGCATCGCCGGCTTCGGCCACGGCCGCATCGGCGGTGGCGAGATTCAAAACGGCGTGTTCCGCCAGATCGCGATTCATACGGTTTTCCTCGCATTGAGACGGACAAACAGGTCGCGCACGAGCGCACGCAGCCCCGGCGTCATCGTGAGCGACCACGCGACGTTCAGCACCAGCACGATCGCGCACATGCCGATCGATTCGCCGAGCCCCGGCCACGCCTGCGCGAGAAACAGGCTCGCGAGCAGGAAGGCCAGGTGTGCCAGCATGTCGAGCACGATCGCGCGCATCCGGATCGCCGACAGATACAGCAGCACGCCGTAGTCGACGAACGCACGCGCCGCGACGACCACCGCCGCGCCGATCAGCCCGAAGTGATGAATGCCGAACCACAGGCCGCCGACGAAGAACGGCATCTCGACGAGCCCGGCGAACGCCGCGCGGGCCGGGTTGACCTGCGACTGGATCAGGATCCGCGTCACGCTCGCCTGGCCGACGAGCCACACGCTGATCACCAGCACGCGGCCGACCGGCGCCGAATGCGCGGCGAGATCGGCGCCGACCCACAGCGTGAGGAACGGCGCGAGCGCGAAGATCGCGACGATGCCGACCGGCGTGAACACGCCGTTCAGGAATTCGAGCGACTGGCGCGCGAGCGTGTCCGCGTGATCGCGGCCGACCGCCGACAGGCGCGGGAACAGCGTGCGCACGAGCGCGTTCGGCAGCATGTTCAGGCGCGTGACGAGGTTCTGCGGCACCGTGTAGTAGGTGACGAACTTCGCGCCCATGCCGGCGCCGAGCATCACGCGGTCGAGCGTGTCCGCGATCATGCTCGTCGTGCTCGCGATCAGCATCCAGCCGCCGAAGTTGAACAGCCCCTTCGCGGTGCCCCACTGCGGCGGATCGATGCGGCGGATGCCGAGCACCCTGATGCTGGCGTGGCCGAGCATCACCGCCGCGATCAGCCGCGCGACGACTGCCGCGGCGAGCACGGTCTGCAGGTTCGGCGCGATCCACCATGCGGCGCCGAGCGGCAGCAACTGGAACAGGAACGTGCCGATCGTCTGGTTCGTGTTGAACACGCCGAACCGTTCGGCGCCGTTGATCGCGCCGGCGAACACCCACGACACGTTCGCGAGCGGAATCGCGAGCGCGAGCCACGGCAGCGCGAGATACACCTCGTGCTGCATCGCGGCCGACACCTTCGTGAAATACGCGGTGTAGACGAACGCGCCGAAATAGATCAGCAGCCCGCCCACGACGCCGGTGCCGAGATTCAGCCAGAACGCGCTCCAGAACACGCGCGCGCTTTCGTCGTCGTTGCCGCTCGCGAGCGCCTTCGAGATGTGGTTCTGCGCGGCCATGCTCATCCCGAGATCGAGGATCCCGAAATAGCCGATCAACGTCCACACGAGGCTGACGACGCCATAGCGTTCGACGCCGAGCGCGTGGATATAAGCGGGCACCGTCACCAGCGACACGAAGGTCGGCAGGATCAGCCCGATGAAATTGATCGAAACGTTCTTGAGTATGCCTTTGTCCATGCTTGTGCCTTGTGTGACGGCGACGACGTCGTTAACGGCGCGCCGCCCGTCACGGTTTCCAGCGATACATCAGCACCTTGCCGCGTGCGTCTTCCTCGACGAACACGAGGTATTCGCCGTTCTCGCGCCGGAACGCACTGATGCCGAACGGCACGTCGACCCAGCCGGATGCCTTGCCGACCTCGGTGCCCGGGTTCATCACGCCCACTTCCTTGCCGGTGTCCTTGTCGTACACGTGGATCTTGCCGACCGGCTCCACGGTGAAGATGTAGCGGCCCTCGACCGTGATCCCGATCAGGTCCAGGATCGGCTTCGCGTCGAGCTGCCACGGCAGCGCGACCGTGTAACGCACGACAGGTGAGCCGGTCGACCACTTGTCGAAGCGCACCAGCACGCGGCCGACTTCCTTGTTGATGCCCGGCTGCGGCGGCGCGTCGGCCGTGTAGCCGGTCACGTACAGCGTGTCGGCTTGCGCGTCGTAGATCGAGCGGCGCAACTGCGTGAACGGCTGCGGCATCGGGTAGGTCGTGACCTTGTCGTACGAGTAGATCGGGTTGCCGGCCTTGTCGACGCCGCCATAGCTGAACCGGTGAATGCCGCGCACGTCGCTCGTGCGCCAGATGTCGCCCTTCGTGTCGACCCACCAGCCCCAGCCGCCCGCCTTCGCCTTGCCGGTCGTGTTGATCTCGAACTCGTCGGCGTCGAGCCGGCCGTTGCCGTTCGCGTCGCGCCACAGCCAGTCGCCGCCGGGCGGCTTGTTCGGCACCTTGTCGACCGGTCGCGCGCGGCCCGCGATCAGGCCCGACGGAATCGCGACCTCGCCGTCGCGCTTCGCGTCGAAGCGGTAGATCTTCAGGTGATCGGCGTACATGTCGGTCAGGTACAGGAACGTACGGCCGTCGACGCGGCGCGCGATCGGCATGCCCGGCCACTGGTCCGTGTGGAACACGGGATCGTCCGGATACTTGAAGCGGTTCGACAGGAAGCCGACGTATTTCCAGTCCTGGCCCGGCGGCTTCGACAGGTCGAGCTCGAAGCGCTTGTTGCCCGTGTACACGCTGTTCGGCCGCGCGGGGTCGAGCCACGCGCCGTCGACGAACAGCAGCCCCTGCACCTGCCAGCGCGGCTTGCCGTCCGGCGTGTAGCTTTCGAGCACCGCGCCGAGCCCCGCGCCGATCGTGTCGTGGCGCGGTCCGATGCCGTTCATCGACACATACACGTTGCCCGCGCGATCGACGCCGACGCCCGTCAGCCCGTTGAAGCGCTGCGGCCCCGGCCGCCCCGGCACCGGGCCGGCGAAGATGCCGCCGCGCTCGCCGAGCGTGCCGGACTGCGCATAACCCTTGCCGCCTTTCGAGAAGATCAGGATCTGCTGGCGCGGCCCGTTGTCCGCGACGAGCACGCGCCCTTTCGCGTCGACCGCCACGTCCACCGCGTCGGTGCCTTCCGGCAGCGCGGGCGCGTCGTCCAGCTTGCGGCCGTCCGCACGCACGTGCACGAGGTGCGCGGGGCCGTTCAGCGTGTCCGTGAGCAACCACAGCGTGCCGTCGCCCGCGAGCGCGATGCGGCCCGGTTCGTGCGCGCTCCACGTGCCCTTCTGCTGCATCGTCTCCGCGTCGTACACGTCCACCACGTCGTGGGACGGATTCGTCGCGAACAGCGTCTTGTCGTCAGCCGCGAGACCGCCCACTTCCGCCTTCACCTCGCCCACTTCCGAGCGCGCGGGAGCCGGCACCTCGTTCATCATCATGAAGCTCGCGGCCATGCGCGCGCGGCCGGCATCGGCGCGGCCGCCCGGCGCGACCTGCGGCGCCGCGCGAAACGGCGCGGGCTGCTTCATGTCGCCGATCGTGCGCCGCGAGATGCCGAACCACTGTTTGCCCTTGTCCGGCCAGATGCCGGGCGACTGCAGGTGGCCGCGTTCGTTGCCGACGCCGATCGCGACATACGCGTACTTGCTGTTCACGGCGATCGCATTGCCGCCGAGATTGCCCCAGCCGTGCGTGCCGCCGGCGAAGCCGAGCATCTTGCCGTCCTGGTAGACACTCGCCTCGGCCCCGCTTTCGTCCCACGGCGCATTCGTATAAACCTTGCCTTCAGGCGTCACCGCGATCGCGCGGATGTCGATCTGCGTCCAGCTGCCGTCGCCATAGCCGAACGTGTTGCCGATCCACGACGTCGTCGCGGGCAACACCGTTTCGGCCGGTGCGGCGCTCGTCAGCAGCGTCGCGCATACCGTCATGCCTACCAGAATCAGACGTCGCAATGCGCTTCTCCAGACTCGATGCAACAGCGACCGGCGACGCCGCGGACTGCCGCCGGCGCACCCTGTCGCTAAATGGGTTTCAAACGTCGCGATGCAGGTTACAAGCAAAAATAATCACAAGAAATTTGGAAATATTTGGGGATGTTTCCGCCTGAAATATCGAACCGGAACAGGTCGAAAATGGCACCCGGAAACGGCAATAACGACCGCCTTTCACGCGCCGCCCTGTAGAAAATGCCGCCCCGCACCGCCTGTCGCGGCTGCTTGTCGTCAGATAAATGGCGCGCGTTTTTTTGCCGATTTCTTTTCCCTAGAATCGTTTTCGATTCGATATTTCATTTAAAGGCATGCATTACGTTCACGCATCGGATGTGCGACACGCCGCGGCCCCCGCCGCGCGTCGCGAAGGAGCGGCGCGATGACGGGCATCTCGCGATCCGCCGACCTGGCCCCGCCGCAACACGGCCGCATCGTGCAGCTCGACGGGCTGCGCGCGATCGCGGTCGGCGCCGTGTTCCTGCAGCACGCGCTGAAGGCGCCGCTGTGGATGGGTGTCGACCTGTTCTTCGTGCTGAGCGGCCTGCTGATCACCGGCATCCTGCTCGAGCGCAAGGCGCGCGGGCAGTCGTACTTCAGCCACTTCTACGCGCGTCGCGTGCGACGCATCCTGCCGCCGTACGTGCTGCTGCTGGTGGTGTCGACGATCCTGTTCGGCGCGAGCTGGCTGCCGCACTGGCCGTGGTTCGCGTTCTTCTCGACCAATATCGGTCTGTCGCTCGGCAGCATCGGCCACGACAGCCTGAACGTGCTGTGGTCGCTCGCGGTCGAGGAGCAGTTCTATATCTTCTGGCCGTTCGTCGTGCTGTGGTGCTCGGAGCGCGCGCTGCTGTGGGTCGCCGCCGCGCTGATCGTCGCGGCGCCGGTGCTGCGCGCGATCGCGACGCCGTGGTTCGACTCGTTCTGGCCGATCTACTACCTGACGCCGTTCCGGATGGACCTGCTCGCCGCGGGCGCGCTGCTCGCAATCGTGCTGCGCCGCGACCGGCGCGCGCTGGAGCCGTTCTACCCGCTCGCGATCGTCGGCGCGCTCGTGTCGCTCGCGATCCTCGGCTGGCTGCACCTGTCGTTCCCGCGCTTTCGCGCCGCGAACACGCCGCTGTCGAATGCGGCGCTCTACAGCATCTCGCTGCTGCTGTGCACGTCGATCGTCGTGATCGCGCTGCGCGGCCGCGGCATCGTGCAACGCGTGCTGACGAACCCGATGCTCGTCTACGTGGGCACCGTCAGCTACACTGTGTACCTGATCCACCTGAGCGTGCTGTATGTGCTGTGGCCGCTGCATCTGAACCGCTTCGTCACGGCCGCGCTCGCGCTTGCGATCACGCTCGCCTACGCGACCCTGAGCTGGTACGGCTTCGAACGGCGCCTGACGCGCGGCCCCGCACGCCGCACGATGCCGGCTGCCGCAAGCACGACCGCCTGATTTTCTCTTTCGCTTCTACCAGGACAACGCCATGAGCCAAACTCGTAAAAAGGCCATCATTACCGGAATCTCGGGGCAAGACGGCGCCTACCTGACCAAACTGCTGCTCGACAAGGGCTACGAGGTCACGGGCACCTATCGCCGCACCAGTTCGGTGAATTTCTGGCGCATCGCCGAGCTCGGCGTCGACACGCACCCGAACCTCACGCTCGTCGAACACGATCTGACCGATGCCGGCTCGAGCCTGCGCCTGCTCGAACGCACGCAGCCCGACGAGCTGTACAACCTGGCCGCGCAGAGCTTCGTCGGCGTGTCGTTCGACCAGCCGACGACGACTGCCGAAGTGACGGGCCTCGGCCCGTTGAACCTGCTCGAGGCGATCCGCGTCGTGAGCCCGAAGACGCGCTTCTACCAGGCGTCTACGTCCGAGATGTTCGGCAAGGTACAGGCGATTCCGCAGACCGAAACGACCGCGTTCTATCCGCGCAGCCCGTATGGCGTCGCGAAGCTGTACGCGCACTGGATGACCGTGAACTACCGCGAGTCGTACGGCCTGTTCGGCAGCAGCGGCATCCTGTTCAACCACGAATCGCCGCTGCGCGGCCGCGAGTTCGTCACGCGCAAGATCACCGACACCGTCGCGAAGATCAAGCTCGGCAAGGCGACCCGCCTCGAGCTCGGCAACCTCGACGCGAAGCGCGACTGGGGCTTCGCGCTCGAATACGTCGAAGGGATGTGGCGCATGCTGCAGGCCGACGAGCCCGACACCTACGTGCTCGCGACCAATCGCACCGAGACCGTGCGCGACTTCGTGCAGATGGCATTCGCGGCTGCCGGCTACCAGATCGAATGGACCGGCAAGGGCGAGCAGGAACGCGGCCTCGACGCATCGAACGGCAACGTGCTCGTCGAAGTGAACCCGAAGTTCTACCGCCCCGCCGAGGTCGACCTGCTGATCGGCTGCGCGGACAAGGCTAAAGCCGAGCTCGGCTGGGTGCCGAAGACGACGCTCGAACAACTTTGCCAGATGATGGTCGAAGCGGATTTGATGCGGAACCAGCACCATGACACGTTCTGAAGCCGGACGCCCATCGCGCCGCGCGTTCGTCACCGGCTTGACGGGCTTCACGGGCCGCTACATGCTCGAACGCCTGCAGGCGGCCGGCTATGACGTCTGGGGCACGATCGCGCCCGGCGCGCCGCGGCCCGACGATCCGGCCTTCGCGCATTGCACGCTGCTGCCCGTCGACCTGCTCGACGCGGACGCGGTGCGTGCAGCGGCCGCCGATGCACGGCCCGATGCGGTCGTGCATCTCGCCGCGCGCGCGCATGTCGCGCAAGACGAGCCGTCGCAGACCTACGCGGTCAATATCGTCGGCACGCGCAACCTGCTGGCCGCGCTCGCGGGTCTCGACCAACGTCCGTCGGCCGTGCTGCTCGCGAGCAGCGCGAACATCTACGGCAATTCGACGGCCGGCGTGCTCGACGAGACCGTCTCGCCCGCCCCCGCCAACGACTATGCGGTCAGCAAGCTCGCGATGGAATACGCGGCGAAGCTGTGGGCCGACCGGCTGCCGATCGTGATCGCGCGGCCGTTCAACTACACGGGCGTCGGCCAGGGCGAAGCGTATCTGCTGCCGAAGCTCGCCGCGCACTACGCGCGCAACGAACCGCGCATCTCGCTCGGCAATCTCGACGTGAGCCGCGATTTCTCCGACGTGCGCGACGTGACAACCGCCTATCTGAAGCTGCTCGAAGCGGCGCCGGCCGGCGAGACGTTCAACGTCTGCTCGGAGCGCGCGTATTCGCTGAAGGAGGTGCTGGCGATGCTGTCGCGCATCGCCGGTTACGTGATCGACGTGACGGTCGATCCGCGTTTCGTGCGGCACAACGAGGTGAAAAGCCTGAGCGGGTCGCGCGACAAGCTGCGGCGCGCGGTGGGCGAGCTGCCCGTCACGCCGCTCGACGAAACGCTGCGGTGGATGGTGGATGCGATGCGCGCCGCGCCGCAAGGGCACGGCGGCTGAATCACGCGGTGCATGCGCGAGCGCGGTGCGCCGGACGTAATGCCTTCATGCGGGAAAAACAACGGGCCGCCTGTTTTGCAGGCGGCCCGTCGTCGTTGATGCGTCGATGTCGATGCGGCGAAAGCACCGCGTCGCTCAGCCCTCCAGGCCGCGCGCGAGATCGTTACGCAGGTCGCCCGCGTGCTCGAGGCCGACCGACAAGCGGATCAAACCTTCGGTGATCCCCGCCGCCGCGCGCGCTTCCGGCGTGATGCGGCCGTGCGTCGTGGTCGCCGGATGCGTGATCGTCGTGCGCGTATCGCCGAGGTTGCCGGTGATCGAGATCAGCTTCGTGTTGTCGATCACGCGCCATGCGTTCGCGCGCTGCTGCTCGGGCGTGTCGCCCTTCAGCTCGAACGACAGGATCGCGCCGCCCGCCTTCTGCTGACGCTTCGCGAGTTCGTACTGCGGGTGCGACTCGAGGCCCGGATGAAACACGCGTGCCACCGCCGGATGCGAATCGAGCCAGCGCGCGATTTCCAGCGCGTTCGCCGATTGCTTCTCGACGCGCAGCGACAGCGTCTCCATCCCCTTCAGCAGCACCCACGCGTTGAAGGCCGACAGCGTCGGGCCCGCGCTGCGCACGAACGGGAATACCTTGCCCATGATGAATTCCTTCGAGCCGACCAGCGCGCCGCCGAGCACGCGGCCCTGCCCGTCGAGGAATTTCGTCGCCGAGTGCATCACGACGTCCGCGCCGAGCTTCAGCGGCTGCTGCAGCACCGGGCTGCAGAAACAGTTGTCGACGACGAACAGCGCGTTCGCGGCCTTCGCGATCTTGCCGATCGCCTCGATGTCGGCGAGTTCGGTCAGCGGGTTCGACGGCGTCTCGAGGAAGAACATCTTCGTTTCGGGCCGCACGGCTTCCTTCCATGCGTTCAGGTCGGTCGGATCGACGAAGGTCGTCGTGATCCCGAACTTGCTGAAGATCTGCGAGAACATCCCGAGCGTCGAGCCGAACAGGCTGCGCGAGCTGACGAGGTGGTCGCCCGCCTGCAGCGCGGACATCACGACCGACATGATCGCGGCCATCCCCGACGCGGTGGCGATGCACGCCTCGCCGCCCTCGAGCGCCGCGAGACGCTCCTGGAACATGGTGACGGTCGGGTTCGTGAAGCGCGAATAGGTGAAGTAGTCTTCCGAATTCGCGAAGCGCTCGGCCGCGTCGGCCGCGCTCTGGAAGCAGAAGCTCGACGTGAGGAACAGCGCTTCCGAGTGCTCGTTGAAGTCGCTGCGCAGCGTGCCCGCGCGCACGGCAAGCGTGTCGAAGTTGAGGGAGTCGTCCATGTTCCGTTTTCCGTATTCGATGGCCGCGCGTGTCGCGCAGGCCAAGTCAAAACCAGGCCAAAACAAAAAGCCCGCTATGCGTCGGCATCAGCGGGCTTCGGGCGGTACGACAGCGATCGACTCGGGCCGACTGCCGCCGGCCTTCGCTTTAGCTGTTTTGGGAAGTCGCCCCGCGTCCGCAAGCTGATATCAAATCGACGCAAGGCCACATCCTATCACGCTTCGGCAAAAGCGTACGCCGGTGTCACTCGACCGACAGCTGCAGGTTCATCTGCGAGCGCCCGGTGTCGCCGGCCGTGTCGCGATCGGCCTGCGACGCCGGCGTGAGGCGCGCGCGCTCGATCGCGTCGAGATACTCGGGCGTCACGTCGCCGGTGATGTAGTTGCCGTCGAAGCACGACGCCTCGAAGCGTTCGAGCTTCGGGTTGATGTCGCGCACCGCGCGGCGCAGGTCGTCGACGTCCTGGTAGATCAGGTGATCGGCACCGATGATCTTCGCGACTTCGTCGTCGGTGCGGCCGTGCGCGACGAGCTCGCCGCGCGTCGGCATGTCGATGCCGTACACGTTCGGGAACTTCACGGGCGGCGCCGCCGACGCGAAGATCACCGATTTCGCGCCCGCATCGCGCGCCATCTGCACGATCTCGTGCGAGGTCGTGCCGCGCACGATCGAATCGTCGACGATCAGCACGTGCTTGTCCTTGAACTCGATGCTCATCGCGTTGAGCTTCTGGCGCACCGACTTCTTGCGCACGGCCTGCCCCGGCATGATGAACGTACGGCCGACGTAGCGGTTCTTGAAGAAGCCTTCGCGATACTCGACGCCGAGCTTCGCGGCGACCTGCATCGCAGCCGGGCGCGACGAATCGGGAATCGGCATCACGACGTCGATCGGCACGTTCGGCAACTCGCGCTTGATCTTCTCGGCGAGATAGTCGCCCATGCGCAGGCGCACGTTGTAGACGGGCACGCCGTCGAGGCACGAATCCGGACGCGCGAGGTACACGTATTCGAACATGCACGGATTCAGCGTCGGCTTCTCCGCGCATTGCTGGCTGTGGAAGTTGCCGGCCGGGTCGATGAAGATCGCCTCACCCGGCTGCACATCGCGCACGAATTCGAAACCGATGCCTTCGACCGCGACCGACTCCGACGCGACCATCCATTCGGTGCCGTGCTCGGTTTCGAGCTTGCCGATGCAGAGCGGGCGGATGCCGAACGGATCGCGGAATGCGAGCAGGCCGTAGCCGGCGATCAGCGACACGATCGCATACGAGCCCTGCAGGCGGCGATGGACACCCGAGACCGCCTTGAACACCGAGGCCGGATCGAGCTCGAGGCCCGTCGTCGACAGCTGCAGCTCGTGCGCGAACACGTTGAGCAGCACTTCACTGTCGGAATTGGTGTTGATGTGCCGGCGGTCGATCCGGAACATCTCGTCCTTCAGTTGCTGCCAGTTCGTCAGGTTGCCGTTGTGCGCGAGGATGATCCCGAACGGCGCGTTCACGTAGAACGGCTGCGCCTCGGCTTCGCTCGACGCCGAACCGGCCGTCGGGTAGCGCACCTGGCCGATGCCGTAGGTGCCGGGCAGGCTGCGCATGTTGCGCGTGCGGAACACGTCGCGCACCATGCCGTTCGCCTTGTACATGTGGAAATTGCTGCCGTCCGCCGTCGCGATGCCCGCTGCGTCCTGACCGCGATGCTGCAGCAGCAGCAGGCTGTCATAGATCAGCTGGTTGACCGGAGATTGGGAGATAACGCCTACGATGCCGCACATGGCATGTCCTTCAGAATGACAAAATCGGTTACGTCCTGCCCGGCCGCGTCGTCACACGCGTACGTACTGGGCCATGCCGTCGGGCAGGAGCTGCTTCAGCTCATGCACGCCCTGTTCGGCGAAAGGACGCAATAGCGCATTGCGCCAGAAATCCTGTTTGGGCAGTTCGGTCAGCCCGGCCGCCGCGACCAGCAGCACCACCAGCACGCCGCCGCGGACCAGCCCGAACATTATGCCCAGCGAGCGATCGACACCGCCGAGGCCGCTCGCCTGTGCGATCCGCGACAGCAGCGCGTTCGCGACGCCGGCGACCAGCACGACGCCGATCACGAGCAATGCGAAGGCGATCACCCACTGCGTCAGCGCGCCGCCCGGCCAGTTCGCCGGAATGTACGGTACGACCAGCCCGACGTAGCGGCCCGCGATCACGATCGCCGCAATCCAGCCGATCAGCCCGAAAATCTCGGACACGAAGCCGCGCCACGCACCGCGCAGCGCCGACAACACGATCACCGCCAATACAGCGTAGTCGAAAGCGGTCAGCATCGTGCGTTACTGCGTCAGGCCGGCTTCGCGCACCTTCGCGATCGCGGCGGAAGCCGCCGCGCGATCCGCGAACGGGCCGGCACGCAACAGTGTAGCCGTGCCACCGTCTGCCTGCTTGCGATGCTCGACATATGCGGGCACGCCCGCCGATTTCAACTTGGTCGCCCACGAACGGGCCGTCGCGTCATCCTTGAACGAACCGAGCTGCACCGCGAAGCGCGCACCGGCCGGCGACGACGGCGACGATGCATCGCCGCTGTCCGGGCTCGCGGCGTCGGCATTCGCGACGGTCGCCGGAGCCGGCTTCGGCGCGGCCGGTTTCGCCGCGGGAGCAGCCGGCTTCGGCGCGGGCTTCGGCGGCGTCACGCTCGCCGTGGTCGTCGTATCGGGTTTCGCGGCCGGCTTGGCGGCCTCCTTCGGCGCAGGCGCCGGGACCGCCGCGACGGCGGTGTCGGATGCCGGCGGCTCGTCGTGCGCGACACCTGCCTGCACGTCGGAAGCGTCGTCGTCACGCGGCGCGACTGCCTGGTGCGCGGGCCGGTTCGGGATGTCGATCGCGATGTCGTCCGTGACTGGCTTCGGGTGCGAATCGAGCACCATCGGCAGCACGATCACGGCGGCCACGACGAGCGCGATCGCGCCGACGAGGCGACGGCGCGCGCGTTGCTTTTCTGGAAGGGTCGGATCGAGGAGCAGCGCGTCCGATTCCGGACGCTCGGTGCGGCGCGGGCGCCGCTCGACGCGTTCAGTGCGCTCCGTGCGCACGTTCCGGGAGGTCCCGGTGCGACCGCCGCGCCGCGTGGGCGCGTCGTCGTCTTTTTTGCCGAACGAGAAAATTCCCATGAATGGCTGAGTCCGAAACTGCCCGTCAGTCAGTGTTGCTGCGATTTACGGTAGGCCAGCACGCCGGCAACCGTATGGAAACTGCCGAAAACCACGATTCTATCATTCTCGGATGCTCTTTTTAGTGCATCGCGAAACGCTTCGGCGGGCGACGCGTAACGCGTCACGCTCGAATCGGCCCCATCCTCCACGCCAGCCTTGCGCAGCGCGGCTTCGAGCTGCTCCGCGGAGGCCGCGCGCGGCAGCGGCAGGTCGGTCACGCACCAGTGGTCGATCTCGCCTTTCAGATGCCGCAGCACGCCGTCGATGTCCTTGTCGTGCATCGCGCCGAACACCGCGTACGTGTACGGGAAAAAGCCCATGTTGCCGAGATTCTGCTCGAGCACGGCCGCCGCATGCGGGTTGTGCGCGACGTCGAGCACGATCGCCGGCTTGCCGGGCAGCACCTGGAAGCGCCCCGGCAGCTCGACGTTCGCGAGCCCGAGCCGGATGTCCTGCGCGGATACCGGCAGCACCGGGCGCAGCGCCTCGAGCGCGGCGAGCGCGGCCGATGCATTGATCAGCTGATTCGCGCCGCGCAGCGCCGGATACGCAAGCGCCGGATAGCGCTTCTCGCGGCCGAGGTAGCTCCACTGCTGGCGCTCCGCGCCCGCCTGCGCCTCATAGCGGAAATCGCGGCCGACGAGCCACAGGTCGGCGCCGATCGCTTCGGCATGGTCGATCAACGTTTGCGGCGCGGCCGGATCGCCGCAGATCGCCGGCTTGCCGGCACGGAAGATCCCGGCCTTCTCGAATGCGATCTTCTCGCGCGTGTCGCCGAGGTATTCGGTGTGGTCGATGTCGATGCTCGTGACGATCGCGCAATCGGTATCGATGATGTTGACCGCATCGAGCCGGCCGCCGAGGCCGACTTCGAGGATCACCGCATCGAGCCCGCGCGACGCGAACAGATGCAGGATCGCGAGCGTCGTGAATTCGAAGTACGTGAGCGACACGGGCTCGGGCAGCGACGTGCGCGCGGCTTCGACGGCCTCGAAGTGAGGCAGCAGTTCGTCATCGGTGACGTTCTGCCCGTTCACGCGCGCGCGCTCGTTGAATTCGAGCAGGTGCGGCGACGTGTGGCAGCCGACCTTGTAACCCGCGCGCACGAGAATCGTCTCGAGGAACGCGCAGGTCGAGCCCTTGCCGTTCGTGCCGCCGACGGTGATGACGGGGCACGCGAATTCGAGCTGCAGCGCCGTCTTGACCTGCCCGATGCGGGTCAGGCCCATGTCGATGCCGACCGGGTGCGCGCGTTCGAGGTGCGAGAGCCACGCGTCGAGAGTGGGAAAAGTGCTCATCGGATCAAATCTGGATCGGTACCGCCACTACGCCAAAAAACGAAGCGCGCCGCCTGACGCTGAAGCCAGGCGACGCGCAGAGTTCACCACCTCGCGCCGGTCAGGCCAGCGCGTCGGCCGGCTGTCGCTGCAGCAGCGCGAGCAGTTGCGCGATCTCGTCGCGCATCTTGCGGCGGTCGACGATCATGTCGATCGCGCCCGTGGTCAGCAGGAATTCGGCGCGCTGGAAGCCTTCCGGCAGCTTCTCGCGGACCGTCTGCTCGATCACGCGCGGGCCGGCAAAGCCGATCAGCGCCTTCGGTTCGGCGATCACGACGTCGCCGAGGAACGCGAAGCTCGCGGACACACCGCCCATCGTCGGATCGGTCAGCACCGAGATGAACGGTAGCTTCGCTTCGGCCAGCTTGGTCAGCATCGCGGTGGTTTTCGCCATCTGCATCAGCGACAGCAGGCTTTCCTGCATCCGTGCGCCACCCGACGCCGTGAAGCAGATGAACGGCACGTGCTGTTCCAGCGCGTTCTGCGCGCCGCGCGCGAAGCGCTCGCCGACGACCGAGCCCATCGAGCCGCCCATGAACGAGAACTCGAAGCAGGCCGCGACGACGGGCAGCGTGTGGATCGCACCGCCCATCACGACCATCGCGTCGGTCTCGCCCGTCTCGTCCATCGCTTCCTTCAGACGATCGGGGTACTTGCGGCTGTCCTTGAACTTCAGCGAGTCGACCGGCACGATTTCCTGGCCGATCTCGTAGCGGCCTTCCGGATCGAGCAGCCCGTCGAGGCGCTCGCGCGCGCCGATGCGCATGTGGTGATCGCACTTCGGGCACACGTGCAGGTTCGCGTCCACGTCGTTGCGGTACAGCACGGCCTCGCAGGACGGGCACTTGACCCACAGGCCTTCCGGAATGCCCTTGCGGCTTTTCGGGTCGGTCTGCTTGATCTTCGGCGGCAACAGTTTGTCGAGCCAGCTCATCGTATGGTTTCCTGTTCCGTGGCGGGCCGGGCCGCATGGCCCGCCCGCTCCCTGTGTTGTGTTTATCGCGCCACCTTGCCTGCGCCGTCCAGCGCGGCACGCAGCTCGGCGATGAACGCCTTCAGCGCGGCGGCGGCGCCTTCCGGCGCAGCGCTTTCGAGCAGCTGCACGAGGCGGCTGCCGATCACGACGGCGTCCGACACCTCGGCCACCGCGCGCGCCGTTTCGGCGTCGCGGATGCCGAAGCCGACGCCCACCGGAACCGGCACGCGCGACTTGATGGCCGGGATTTTACCCGCAATGCTCGAAACATCCAGATTTCCCGCGCCGGTCACGCCCTTGAGCGACACGTAATACACGTAGCCGCTCGCGATCTTGCCGACGTCGGCGATGCGTTCATCGGTCGACGTGGGCGCGAGCAGGAAGATCGGATCGATCTGCGCGGCGCGCATCTTTTCGGCGAATACGCCCGCCTCTTCAGGCGGATAGTCGACGACGAGCACGCCGTCGACGCCGGCCGCCTGCGCTTCGGCCGCGAACGCGTCGACGCCCATCCGCTCGATCGGGTTCGCATAGCCCATCAGCACGACGGGGGTTTTCGCATCGGTTTCGCGGAAGCGCTTCACGTCGGCGAGCACGCTCTTCAGCGTGACGCCGCGCGCGAGCGCGCGTTCCGACGAGCGCTGGATCACGGGGCCGTCGGCCATCGGGTCCGAGAACGGCACGCCGAGCTCGATCACGTCCGCGCCGCCTGCGGCGAGCGCATGCATGAATTCGACGGTCTTCGCGGGATCGGGGTCGCCGGCCGTGATGAACGGGATCAGGCCCTTTCGGCCTTGTTCGGCGAGCGCGGCAAAGGTCTGCTGAATACGGGACATGGCTATTTTCCTTGATGCGTTCGGCGATGCGGCTACGCGATTCACGCGCATGCCGGCGCGGCGAGCGCGCTCACGCGCTCGTGCGCGATCGCACAATAACTTTCGTTGATCTCGTAGCCGACGAAGTCGCGCCCCTGCCGTGCGCAGGCCACCGCGGTCGTGCCGCTGCCCATGAACGGATCGAGCACGCGGCCGCCCGGCGGGCAGCTTGCGAGCACCATCCGCTCGACGATTTCCAGCGGCTTCTGGGTCGGATGATCGACGCGCTCCGCGTGCTGCCGGTGCAGGCGCGAGACCGACCAGACGTCCTTCGGGTTGTAGCCCATCTCCAGCCACTTGCTGCCTTCGAACAGCTTGCGCGAGCGGGCCTTCTTCGTGTCGGCGTCGTACGGGATGCGGACCGGATCGAGATCGAAGTAATACGCCTTGGAAACCGCGAAAAAGCCGATGTTGTCGTGCACCGACGTGAAACGGCGCGTCGTGCCGCCCATGCTCGGCACGCGCCGGTCCCAGATGATCTCGTTGACCATCGTGAGCTTCGTCTTCAGGAAACTGAAGATTTCCGGCGCGTACTGCCATGTGCAGAAGATGTACATCGACCCGCTCGGCTTGAGCTTCGGAATCGCGAGCTCGAGCCACTCGCGCGTCCACGCGAGAAAGTCGTCGCCCGAACGCTTGTCCGAATCGTTGCCGTAGTCCTTGCCGAGCCCGTACGGCGGATCGGCGACGATCAGGTCGATCGACGCATCCGGCAGGTGTGCGGCATCGGTCAGGAAATCGCGGTTATGCAGTTCGATACCGGACGGCAGCGCGCGCGGCACGACGGCGGCGGGCTGAACCGCCTCCGCCTCGCTCGCGGCACCGCCGCCCGGCTCTTCGATCAGGTCACGCATCGGTCGGGGTCAGAGCTCGATGCCCGATCGCTCGGCGACCGTGTGCATGTCCTTGTCGCCGCGGCCCGACAGGTTGACGAGCAGGATCTTGTCCTTCGGCAACGTCGGCGCGAGCTTCACGCCATACGCGATCGCGTGGCTCGACTCGAGCGCGGGAATGATCCCCTCGATCCGGCAGCAGTCGTGGAACGCCTTCAGCGCTTCCTCGTCGGTGATCCCGACGTACTGCGCGCGGCCGCTGTCCTTCAGCCATGCATGCTCGGGGCCGACGCCCGGATAGTCGAGGCCCGCCGACACCGAATGCGTCTCGATGATCTGGCCGTTGTCGTCCTGCAGCAGGTACGTGCGGTTGCCGTGCAGCACGCCCGGGCTGCCGGCGATCAGCGATGCCGCGTGATGGCCGGTGTCGAGCCCGTCGCCGGCCGCTTCGACGCCGATCAGCTGCACCGACGCATCGTCGATATACGGATAGAAGATGCCCATCGCGTTCGAGCCGCCGCCGACGCAAGCGATCACCGCGTCGGGCTGCCGGCCCGCGAGCTCGGGCATCTGCACCTTGCACTCGTCGCCGATCACGCGCTGGAAGTCGCGCACCATCATCGGGTACGGGTGCGGGCCCGCAACCGTGCCGATGATGTAGAACGTGCTTTCAATGTTGGTGACCCAGTCGCGCATCGCTTCGTTCAGCGCGTCCTTCAGCGTGCGCGAACCCGACTCGACCGGCACGACCGTCGCACCGAGCAACTTCATCCGGTAGACGTTGGCGGCCTGCCGGCGCACGTCCTCGGAACCCATGTAGACGACGCACTCCATCCCGAAGCGCGCGCAGATCGTCGCGGTCGCGACGCCGTGCTGGCCGGCGCCCGTCTCGGCGATCACGCGCTTCTTGCCCATGCGCTTCGCGAGCAGCGCCTGGCCGATCACGTTGTTGATCTTGTGCGCGCCCGTGTGGTTCAGGTCCTCGCGCTTCAGGTAGATCTGCGCGCCGCCGAGCGTCTCGCTCCATCGCTGCGCGTGGTAGATCGGCGACGGACGGCCGACAAAATGCTTCAGCTCGCGCTCGAATTCGGCGACGAAGTCGGGATCGTGCTGGAATTTTTCATACGCCGCGCGCAGTTCGTCCAGCGCGTGAATCAGCGTCTCGGCGACGAACGTGCCGCCGTACGGGCCGAAGTGGCCGCGAGCATCAGGAAGGTTGTACATGGTGTCTCTCTCGATCGGTCGATGCGCCCGCTTTCGGGGCCGCACCGGCTTGCATCACCCGGCGTCCGCTTCGCGCACCGCGCGTACGAACGCCGCCATCCGGGCGTGATCCTTCACGCCCTTCGCGCCCTCCACTTCGATGCCACTCGAGACATCGACAGCAAACGGGCGCAACTGGCGGATCGCATCACCGACGTTTTGCGCGCTCAAGCCACCACTCAAAACGGCCCGATGCGCGAGCTCTGCGGGAATAAGAGACCAATCGAAGACCTTGCCGCTACCGCCGTAGTCCGGCACCAGGGTGTCGAACAGGAGGCCGCGCGCTTTCGAATAATGAAGAGCCGATTCTACCAAATCGGACGGCTGCGTCGAGGGCCCGACGCGCACTGCGCGCAACCACGGCAGGTGTGCCGCGCGGCCGAGCGCGTCGCATTGCTCCGGCGTCTCGTCGCCATGGAACTGCAGCAGCGTGAGCGGCACGTCGCGCACGACGGCTTCGATCTCGGCTGCGGTCGCATTCACGAACAGCCCGACCACCGACACGAACGGCGGCGCGAGGCGCGCGAGCTCGGCCGCCTGCGCGATCGTCACCGCGCGCGGGCTCTTCGGGTAGAACACGAGGCCGATCGCATCGGCGCCGAGCGCCGCTGCGTGCAGCACGTCCTCGGGGCGCGACAGCCCGCACAGCTTGATGCGCGTGCGCGGCGGCAGGCCGGCGGCGGAAGTCGAAGGAGACACGGCGTGATCCATCATGATTGCGGGTCCAGATCGGCCCAGACGCTGCTCCACGGCACGCTGCCGAGCTGCGCGGGCGGGACGGCGAATTCCGCCGGGTAGCCGACGTGGGCGAGATACAACCCGTCGGCCATGAACGTGGGCGCCGCGAGGTTGCGGTCGCGCCCTGCCAGCACGTCGGCGACCCAGTCGGCCGGATAGCGGCCGCGACCGACCGCGACGAGGCAGCCCATCAGGTTGCGCACCATGTGGTGCAGGAACGCGTTGGCGCGGAAGCGGAAATGGATGAAATGGCCCGCGCGCCGCACGTCAATCTGGTACAGGTGTTTGACCGGCGTCTTCGACTGGCATTCCGACGACCGGAACGACGAGAAATCGTGCTCGCCGATCAGGTGCGCGGCGGCGGCGCGCATCGCGTCGTCGTCGAGCGGCGTATGGATCCAGCCCGCGCGTCCGGCCAGCATTGGCGAGCGCACGGGGTGCACGTACAGCACGTAGTAATAGGTGCGCTCGAACGCCGAGAAACGCGCGTGGAACGTCTCCGGCATCGGCTTCGCCCATTGCACCGACACAGTCGACGGCAGGAACGCGTTGGTGCCGCGCACCCACGAGAATGCCTCGCGGTCGAGATCCGTGTCGAAGTGCACGACCTGCCCGAGCCCGTGCACGCCGGTGTCGGTCCGCCCGGCCACCGTCGTATGCAGCGGCACCCGCGCGAACTCGGCCAGCGCATGCTCGAGTGCGTTCTGCACGGTCTTGCCGTGCGGCTGCGCCTGCCAGCCGCAAAATGCCGCGCCGTCGTACTGAATGCCCAGCGCGATCCGCATCACGCCTCGTCCGCGAGTTTCGCGAGCAGCGCACGCGCATCGTCGCGCGTCGCGGCGTCGTTCGCGTCGACCACTTCCTGCAGCAGCGTCCGCGCGCCGGACAGGTCGCCCAGTTCGACGTACTCGGCCGCGAGGTCGAGCTTGTTGCGTGCGATACGCGCGAGTTCGTCCGGCGTCAGCGCAGGCAGCGCGGCGCCCGGCGCGGACGGCAGGTCGAGGTCGAAATCGAGCTTCAGCGCGCCGAACTGCGCGCCGCCGAGCGGCGGCAGCGACGACATCGCGGACGGGCTGCCCATGTGGTCGGCCGGTGTCGTCGCGTCCGGATCCCATTCGAACTCGTCGTCCTGGTCGGCCGGGTGTTCCGGGGCCGGATCGTTCGAGCCAATTGGCGGGTGCGACGCGGATTGACCGTTAGTTGCGATTTTATCGGCGTCGGACTGCCCTGCTCGTGCGGCCGACTCGTCCGCCGCCAGCGACGGATCGTCCTGCGTGCGCGGCGGCAGCGGCATGTCGAGGCTGCTGAGCGCACTGATCGCGTTCTGCATCAGCGCCGCGTGCTGCGTTTCGGTCGCCGAAGGCTCGGCGAGCGTCTCGGCAGGCTTGTCGGCGGCCGCCTGTTCTACCGGTTCTGCGTCGTGCGGGGCCGAGACCGGGGCCGAAGTCGCATCGTTCTCCGGCGGTACTGCGGCGTGGGCAGGCGCAGGCGGCAATTCAGGCTGGCCGTCATGCGGCTTCGTTACTTCGGGCGCCGGTGATGCATCCACCTCAGGCGGCGCGACCGTCTCCGCCGCTGCGGCAGTCGCCGCGGCGAGATTCATGTCGGCAGCCGCGTCGCGGGCAACCGGCATCTCGGGCAGGATCGGCAGTTCACGTTCGACGGACGGCGCCGCTTCTGCTTCGGCAGCCACGGCACCGCCCGCTGCAGCGGCTGCAGCCGTCGTGCCCGCAGCGTCCGTGTGCCGACCCTTCCGGCGCCTGCGCCACGCGAACCCGGCCGCGAGGACGATCACGGCCGCGCCGGCCGCTGCGACCGGACGCCAGTCCATCTGATCCGCAGCGCGCGCAGGCGCCGTCACGGGTGCGACCGGCTGCGCGGGCGCCGATACCGGCTGCGCAGCGCTGGCGGCCACGCCGGACGCCGCTTCAGCTGCTGGCGATGCGGCAGACGGTGCACCCGCATCGTTCGCGGCCGGACGCGGCGCGGCAGGCGCCGGCGCAGGCGCGACGTTGTTCGTCGCGGCCGGCTTGCCGATGCCGTGCTTCTGCAACTCCATCAGCACGCGGTTCTTCAATGCCAGCAGTTGCTGCAGGCTCGACGGCCGCGGCTGCGATGCCCCCGTGGCGGGTGCCGCACCAGCCGGTTCGTTCGTGCCCGAAACCTGGCTGCCCGGCGCAGGCTGGGCAGCGGCCTCGCTCGCGGACGACGGTGCCGACTGGATCGCGCCGCTCCACACATGCGGGCCGCTGGCGCCGGCAGCAGGCGCCGCCGGCTGCATGTTTTCGACAGCCGAAGCGCCGTGCGCGACCGAAGCGCCGACCGAAGCCGACGCCCCTGCTGCCGTCGCGACACTCGCACCGCTCACCGGCGCCGCATGCACGGCCGGCGCCACCGGCGCGGATTGCACGGCCGACCCCGGATGCGGCGCGGACGCGCCGGGCTGCGCGAGCGCCGCACCGCCCGACGCAGCGACGGGCGCGGAGGCAGCCGCCGCACCGGATGCACCGGATGCGCCAGCCGGCGCAAGCGCCGCGCCCGTTGCGTCGAGCGCGGGCACGGTCAGCGTCGCGCCGACTTTCAGGCGGCTCGCGTCGCGCTTCATGAACGCCTGTGGATTGGCGTCGAACAGCGCGCGACCGGCACGCGCGAGCACGCCGGGATCGTGCGATTGCGTCGCCGCTTTCGCGATGTCGTTCAGCGACTGGCCCGGCTGGACCGTCACGGTAAGCGGCGCGGCGGCGCCGGCAGCAGACGCCGGCAGTTCGCCAGTGCCGGCCGCCCAGGCCGACGCGGCTGCGCCGAGCGCCAGGATCGCCAGCGCGCCACGCACGGCGCGCGACAGACGGGACTGACGCGGAAACAAGGAAATTCGGGACATCGTAGGCTCTATCGCCGCGCGCGGGCGCGGCTCGGATTCACGGTTGGAAGCGTCAATAAAGTTGCCGCAGAAATGCAAAAGCGTCGCGCGGAACGCGACGCTTTCGGCTGGTCTGTGCGTCGTAACCGCGTAGTTTACTTCACGTGCTCGCGTTCGGGCCGAATTCATCGGCTGCGGGTGCAACCGGCCGCGCTCGCGCGTCGCGGCGCACGCAGCGATCGCGTCGGGCTGCCGCACCGGTTCGCACACTGCAGCCGGCACGCCGGATCGATCGAAAGGATAGGCATCAATGGATGAGAATCCTTGCGACAACATCTCATCCGGAACGAATGGCAAGGCTTTACGCCGCGCCGCTTCCTCTACTCGCGCCAAACGATGCGATGCAGGAACGACCGCGCAAGCGATTCGGCGCTTCCATGTTTCCGCCGGCCCGTTCCGGCGCCGAACCACGACCGGAGAATCGGGCGCGTTCGCTCAACAATTCGCATTACCTGCCGTTAATTGATTAACAGCCAACATTTCAAATAAAACCCGCTGCCCCGCCAATCTCACTCAAATCAATTTCAATTGAACGATAAGAAGGCAATTCCCACCTCTTATCGTCGAATTGAACATCCCTCCCGCCAAATCCCCGCCCCACAAGGCTTACATACCTGACAGCACAAACCATTACTCATACAAAATCGATTATTTCGACAACAATTCAATTACATTACACAAAATTACACAGATCAAATAATTGCTGTCGCTACGATCGACTTCAAACAGGAATCGGCGCAATCCGGCCATCGCGTTCGCACATGCCGGAAAGGCGGGACTGCGATCGGCCGGGTTGACGCCGTGAGGCGCCAGAGGGTCATCGCGCAGTTGCAAGACTGCATTCACTCACCAGCTCGTTACGGGGATCGAACATGGGCTATCAGCAGGGTTTGAGCGGGTTGGCCGGCGCGTCGAGCAATCTCGACGTGATCGGCAACAACATCGCGAACGCAAACACGACCGGCTTCAAGCAGGGCCGCGCGAACTTCTCCGACATGTATGCGAATTCGGTCGCGACGTCGGTCAATACGCAGATCGGCATCGGCACGAGGCTCGCGTCGGTGCAGCAGCAATTCGGCCAGGGCACGATCAATACGACCCACTCGTCGCTGGACATCGCGATCAACGGCAACGGCTTCTTCCAGATGTCGAGCAACGGCGCGACGACGTACTCGCGCGACGGCACGTTCCACCGCGACAAGACCGGCGCCATCGTCGACTCGCAAGGCCGCAACCTGATGGGTTATGCGGCAGGCGCAGGCGGCGTGATCAACACCGCGCAGACCGTGCCGCTGCAGGCGCCGACCAGCAACATCGCGCCGCAGGCGACGAGCAAGATCACCGGCCAGTTCAACCTGAACTCGCAGGACAAGGTGCCGGCCAAGACGCCGTTCAACGCGAGCGACAACACGACGTACAACTACAATTCGTCGATCCAGGTCTACGACACGCTCGGCGGCTCGCAGCAGGTCACGATGTATTTCGCGAAAAGCGCCGCCGGCACCTGGCAGGCCTATGCGGGCGTACAGGGCCAGACGCCGACGAATCTCGGCACCGTCACGTTCGATGCATCGGGCCGGATCAGCTCGACGACGTCGGCCGCCACCGGCCTGCCCACGCCGAGCCTCGGTCAGTTCGCGTTCTCGATCCCCAACACGACGGGCGGCGCCAACCCGCAGAACCTGACGCTCGACCTGACCGGCACGACGCAGTACGGCGGGAAGGATGGCGTGAACAACCTCGCGCAGGACGGTTTCGCGAGCGGCACGCTGACGACGTTCTCGATCGGCGCCGACGGCAAGCTGACCGGCAACTACTCGAACGGCCAGAGCGCGGTGCTCGGCCTGATCGCGCTCGCGAACTTCAACAACCCGAACGGGCTCGTGAACATCGGCGGCAACCAGTATGCGGAGACCTCTGCGTCGGGCGTGCCGCAGATCTCCGCGCCGGGCAGCACGAACCACGGCACGCTGCAGGGCAGCGCGCTGGAGAACTCGAACGTCAACCTGACGACGGAGCTCGTGAACCTGATCACCGCGCAGCGCAATTACCAGGCCAACGCGCAGACGATCAAGACTCAGCAGACGGTCGACCAGACGCTGCTGAACCTGCGCTGATCCGCGCATGAAAAACGCGCCGCGCCAGCCTTGACATCGTCAAGGCCGACGCGGCGCGTCATCTTGTGCAGTCCGGCCCGCGGGCCGGGCACGCAAGCGGGCTTACTTGTCGAGCAGGATGCGCAGCATGCGGCGCAGCGGCTCGGCCGCGCCCCACAGCAGCTGGTCGCCGACCGTGAATGCCGACAGGTATTCGCCGCCCATCGCGAGCTTGCGCAGGCGGCCGACCGGCACCGTCAGCGTGCCGGTGATCTTCGCCGGCGACAGGTCGCGCATCGATGCTTCACGCTCGTTCGGCACGACCTTCACCCAGTGGTTCGCCGATGCGAGGATGCCGTTGATCTCGTCGAGCGGCACGTCCTTGTTCAGCTTGATCGTCAGCGCCTGCGAGTGGCAGCGCATTGCGCCGATCCGCACGCACAGGCCGTCGACCGGGATCGAACCCGGCTCGCCCATCGCCGGCTTGCCGAGGATCTTGTTGGTTTCCGCGCCGCCCTTCCACTCTTCCTTCGACATCCCGTTGCCGAGATCCTTGTCGATCCACGGGATCAGCGAGCCGGCGAGCGGCACGCCGAAGTTGCTGGTCGGCATCGCGTCGCTGTTCATCGCGGCCAGCACGCGGCGGTCGATGTCGAGAATCGCGGAAGCCGGATCGGCGAGCTGTTCCTGCACCGCGCCGTTCAGCGTGCCCATCTGCGACAGCAGCTCGCGCATGTTCTGCGCGCCCGCGCCCGAGGCGGCCTGGTAGGTCATCGCCGTCATCCAGTCGACGAGGTTCTCGCGGAACAGGCCGCCGAGCGCCATCAGCATCAGGCTGACCGTGCAGTTGCCGCCGACGAAGTTCTTCGTGCCCTTGACGAGCGCATCCTTGATCACGTCGAGGTTGACCGGATCGAGGATGATGACCGCGTCGTCGTTCATCCGCAGCGACGATGCCGCATCGATCCAGTAGCCGTTCCAGCCGGCCGCGCGCAGCTTCGGAAACACGTCGTTCGTGTAGTCGCCGCCCTGGCACGTGATGATCACGTCGCACTTCTTCAGCTCGTCGACGTTGGTCGCGTCCTTGAGCGTAGTCTCGTTTTTCGCGAACGACGGCGCCTTGCCGCCCGTGTTGCTGGTGCTGAAAAACACCGGTTCGATCAGGTCGAAATCGCCCTCTTCCTGCATGCGCTGCATCAGGACGCTGCCGACCATGCCGCGCCAACCTACGAGACCTACGTTCATGACTAACCCTTTGAATGGAGCTTCCCCGCCATTTCCGTCCCCGCTGTGACCGCGCGGGGAAAAAGGCGGGCACGACGGACGATCAGCGTTTAATGATCGTTTTCGTGGTAATGGTTTTCGTGATGACGATGGCGCGCGCACCCGCACGGGCAATGTTGCCGTGGAGTTTCAAGACCGGGGAGATCAGGGAAATTTGCGCCATCGTTCGAGTCTACACAAACCTATTCGGCCGCACAACGGCCAACCCGGTGCGAACCCGCCGTTTTTACCGGCCGCGTTCGCACCCTTTACTGCCTGCTTACAGCGCCGCGACCACCGCGTCGCCCATCGCCGCCGTACCGACCTGCTTGCAGCCCGGCGTCGCGATGTCGCCCGTGCGGTAGCCCTGTTCGAGCACCGTTTTCACCGCGCGCTCGACGCGATCGGCCTGCTCCGCGCGATTCAGCGAGTAGCGCAGCAGCATCGCGGCCGACAGGATCGTCGCGAGCGGGTTCGCAATGCCCTTGCCCGCGATGTCCGGTGCCGAACCGTGCGACGGTTCGTACAGGCCCTTGTTGTTCTTGTCGAGCGACGCCGACGGCAGCATGCCGATCGAGCCCGTCAGCATCGACGCTTCATCCGACAGGATGTCGCCGAACATGTTGCCCGTGACGATCACGTCGAACTGCTTCGGCGCCTTCGCGAGCTGCATCGCCGCGTTGTCGACGTACATGTGCGACAGCTCGACGTCCGCGTATTCCTTCGACACGTCGATCATGATGTCGCGCCAGAACTGCGACGTTTCGAGCACGTTCGACTTGTCGACCGACAGCAGCTTCTTCGCGCGCTTGCGTGCCGCCTGGAACGCGACGTGCGCGATGCGGCGCACTTCCGGTTCCGAGTAGCGCATCGTGTCGAAGCCTTCGCGCTCGCCGGCGAACGGGCCGTCCGGTGCGGCACGCACGCCGCGCGGCTGGCCGAAGTAGATGTCTCCGTTCAGTTCGCGCACGATCAGGATGTCGAGGCCCGCGACGAGCTCGGGCTTGAGCGGCGAAGCATCGACGAGCTGCGGATAGCAGATCGCCGGACGGAAGTTCGCGAACAGCTCGAGATGCTTGCGCAGCCCGAGGATCGCCTGCTCGGGGCGCAGCGCGCGCTCGAGCGAGTCGTACTTCCAGTCGCCTACGGCGCCGAACAGGATCGCGTCGGCTTCCTTCGCGAGCTTCAGCGTCGCGTCGGGCAGCGGATGGCCGCTCGCCTCGTAGCCCGCGCCGCCGACCGGCGCGTGCTCGAGTTCGAACTTCTCGTCGAGTGCGTTCAGCACCTTGACCGCTTCGTTGACGATTTCCGGACCGATGCCGTCGCCGGGCAGCACTGCAATCTTCATGCGTTATTCCTGACTGGGTAGGTTATGGAGCAGGCCGGCGAACGCGCGGATAGCGCGCCCGCCTCGAAGGCGATCTATCAGCCGACCAGCTTGGTGTTGAGCCACGGCTGCTTCACGAGCCGCTCGGCTTCGAACTGGCGGATCTTGTCCGCATGGCGCAGCGTGAGGCCGATGTCGTCGAAGCCGTTCAGCAGGCAGTACTTGCGGAACGCGGCGATCTCGAACGGATACTCGCGGCCGTCGCCCGTGCGCACGACCTGCGCGTCGAGGTCGATCGTCAGCTGGTAGCCGTTGAACGCGTACGTGTCGTTGAACACGTGATCGACCTGCTGCTCGGTCAGCACGATCGGCAGCAGGCCGTTCTTGTAGCAGTTGTTGAAGAAGATGTCCGCGAAGCTCGGCGCGATGATCGCGCGGAAACCGTACTGCTGCAGCGCCCACGGCGCGTGCTCGCGCGAGCTGCCGCAGCCGAAGTTCTTGCGCGCGACCAGCACCGATGCGCCCTGGTAGCGCGGCTGGTTCAGCACGAAATCGGGATTCAGCGGACGCTTCGAGTTGTCCTGGCCCGGCTCGCCGTGATCGAGGTAACGCCACTCGTCGAACGCGTTCGGACCGAAGCCCGTGCGCTTGATCGACTTCAGGAACTGCTTCGGGATGATCGCGTCGGTGTCGACGTTCTCGCGATCGAGCGGCGCCACGACGCCGGTATGTACTGTGAATTTTTCCATGATCCGTCTATCCGGTTGGAGGGCCGGCGTTCAGCCGGCGCACATCGACAAATTCTCGGCGGGAAACGTCACTCCGCGGCGCGCTTCAGCGCGTTGCCGGCGGCGTTGACGTCCTGCCCGAAGCCCTGGACGGTATTGCAGCCCGCGAGGCCGAAGCCCAGCCCCGCGAGCGCCAGCGCGGCAACCAGCCGCGCAATGATCTTCGATGCCGTCACGCGTCACCCCAGCTTGCGAATGTCGACGAAATGGCCTTCGATCGCCGCGGCCGCCGCCATCGCGGGGCTCACGAGGTGCGTGCGACCGCCCGCGCCCTGCCGGCCTTCGAAGTTGCGGTTCGACGTCGACGCGCAACGCTCGCCCGGATCGAGCCGGTCGGCGTTCATCGCGAGGCACATCGAGCAGCCCGGCTCGCGCCATTCGAAACCGGCGTCGGTGAACACCTTGTCGAGCCCTTCGCGTTCGGCCTGCGCCTTCACGAGGCCCGAGCCCGGCACGACCATCGCGAGCCGCACGTTCGACGCGATGCGACGGTTCAGCTTCTTCACGACATACGCGGCCGCGCGGATGTCCTCGATCCGAGCGTTCGTGCACGAGCCGATGAAGATCTTGTCGACCTTGATCGATTCGATCGGCGTGTTCGGCTCGAGCGCCATGTAGGCCAGCGCACGCTCCATCGCGTCGCGCTTGACCGGATCCTTCTCGCGCTCGGGATCGGGCACGCGGCCGTCGATCGACGTGACCATTTCCGGCGACGTGCCCCACGTGACCTGCGGGACGATCTCGGCTGCGTTCAGCTCGACGACGCGGTCGAACTGCGCGCCTTCGTCCGACTTGAACTGGCGCCAGTATTCGACGGCCTGATCCCATTCCGCGCCGGTCGGCACGAACGGACGGCCCTTCAGGTAATCGATCGTCGTGTCGTCCACCGCGACCATGCCCGCGCGCGCGCCGGCCTCGATCGCCATGTTGCAGACCGTCATGCGGCCTTCCATCGTCAGCGCGCGAATGGTCGAGCCGCCGAATTCGATCGCGTAGCCCGTGCCGCCGGCCGTGCCGATCTTGCCGATGATCGCGAGCACGATGTCCTTCGCGGTACAGCCGCGCGGCAGTGCGCCCTCGACCTTCACGAGCATGTTCTTGCTCTTCTTCTGCAGCAGCGTCTGCGTCGCCAGCACGTGCTCGACTTCCGACGTGCCGATGCCGTGCGCGAGCGCGCCGAACGCGCCGTGCGTCGACGTATGCGAATCGCCGCACACGATCGTCATGCCCGGCAGCGTCGCACCCTGCTCCGGCCCGATGATGTGGACGATGCCCTGGCGCACGTCGTTCATCTTGAACTGCGTGATGCCGAATGCATCGCAGTTCGAGTCGAGCGTGTCGACCTGCAGCTTCGAGACGGGATCGGCGATGCCGTGGCTGCGGTCCGTCGTCGGCACGTTGTGATCCGACACGGCCAGGTTCGCGCTGATGCGCCACACCGGACGCTGCGTCATCTTCAGCCCTTCGAACGCCTGCGGGCTCGTGACTTCATGCAGCAGCTGACGGTCGATGTACAGCAAGGTCGTGCCGTCATCCTCGGTGTGGACGACGTGGGTATTCCACAGTTTGTCGTAGAGAGTCTGTGCCATGGGTATGCGGGGTCGTTGTGACTACAAGCCTTGCGGATGCGGTCGATTATGCCACGCAGAACGCGTCGCGGCGCAGGCCGGACGCGAAAAAACCCATTAAAAACAGTGGTTTGGCTGGTAGTGCCAATACCTGTATCGGCATTACCCGGCAAATGGGGCACGCCGGGTCCGGATGACCGCGATCGCGGATCGCGTCGCCCGGACCGGGCGCGACGGGCCGGAACCCGGCGGCCTCAGCCGTTCGGATATTCGCGGTTGATCAGGTCGAGCCGCAGCATCGCAAGCTGCATGCCGGCGTTGCTCATCAGGTAGAGATCGCGGCGGCGCATCGCCGGCTGCTGCGCGGACGTGTCGTAGGCGACCGGCAGCACCAGCCCGGCCGGCACCGCCGCCTGCATCCCCGCCGCATTCGACGCGCGCACGGCGATCGACGCCTGATCCGCGTGCGTGACGACCGCGACCTTGCCGAGCGCCGCGGCCGAGCCGGCCTGTTTGGCGATCGCGGCGGCGACGCCGGCGGGCGTCGGTATCGGGCTGCCGGCGCTCAGGGCCGGCGTCGCGATCGTCGTCACGCCGGCCGTCAGCCCGTATTTCGACGCGAGCACGCTCGCGACTTCCTGCTGCGCGCAGACCGGCACGGCGACCTTCTGCCGGAGCGCGAACACGGCGTCGGCAATCGCCTCGTTCACCGGGCCCGGCACCGGCGCGGCACCGGATGCCGCGGCGCGACTGCCGAAGCTGAACGCGGCGATCGTATTGATGCCGGCCGCCGCGACGGTAGGCGGCGCCCATGAGAAAAACGTGTCGAACAGGTAACCCGTCTCGTCGGTGGCGGTCGCGCGATCGTTCAGTTCGTTCGTCAGCTTGCCGAGCATCTGGCGCTGCAGTTCGGCATCGGATGCCGGTGCGTCGCTTGCGAACACGGGCGCGGCGGCCGCGCACGATGCGGCGAGTACGGAAGTGGAAGCCAGGAAATGGCGGCGGGTCGTCATGGTCATCGAAATCGTGTGGAAAGCGGGAATCGTCAGCCTTTCGGGAAGGCCTGCGTCGTGGCGGTCATCGCGCGGCCAAGCATCTGCGCATACATGTCGTGCACGAGATACAGGCTGCGGTTGCGCGTCCATGGCTGGCCCGATTGAGGGTCGTAGAGCGTCGGGAGCGGCACCTCGGCAACGGCAGCCGCCTTCATGCCCGCCTGCTTCGAGGTCTGGATGCAGCGCTTCGCGTGATCGCGATGGCCGACCACCGCGACGCTGCCCATCGCGGCCGCGCCGCCCGCGCGCGACACGGCCACGGCGGCGACGCCTGCCGTGCTCAGGTACACGATCGAACCGTCGCTCGCGATCACCGGTTCGATCGACGACAGCACGTCGGCGCCCATCCCGTATTTCGACACGAGAAAGCGCGCGATTTCCCACTGCGCGTAGACCTTGACGGGTTTCAACTGGCGGATGCGGTACACGGCGTCCGCGAGCGCTTCGTTGACCGGCCCCGGATCGGGCAGCGCGGACTGGTTGCCGCCCGTGCTCGACGTGTTGCCGCTCGCCGCGTTCGGACGGTTGCCGAAGCTGTATGCGACGATCGCGCCGACCTGCGCGGCCGGCACCGTCGGCAGATCCCACGTGAAGCCGACATCGGTCAGTGCCGGCATGATTGCATTGACCGTCGCCGCATCGCCAAGCTGCGCGTTCAGCTTCGCGGACATCTGTACGGCAAGTGCGCTATCGGTGATGGGCGCCGAAGTGACGTCGTCGCCACCGCATGCGCTCAGCAGCGGTGCTGCCGCGACGGCGGGTGCGGCGGCAAGAAATTTTCTGCGTGAAGCAGCCGACGGGTTCAGATTCATAAGAGATACGAAGCGATGCGAACAACGCCGGCAGCAGGTCGCGGCGTTGCAAATCGCGGGTTCAGGGGAAAATGACAATCGGACACGTCGCGCGGCTGGGAGACGGGCGACAGGATCGACGCGCGGATCGAATCGCTGCACTCTGTCGATCGACGATGCTGGATCGTAGTGGGCGTTTATTAAATTGCGGTGAACCTGTCGATCAAATGCAGGCGATTGCCAAGCCGTTTCATCGATGGACGAGTGCGTTTCATCCGTGGCGAGCGAACGCAGCCGCCGTTTCACCGGTGGCGAGCACGCGATTCGCGTGCATCGTCGCCTACTGCACGGCCATCTCCGGATTTCGCGATACGATGGCGCAACGCGCGTTCCCACGATCCGACCCGGAGCCCACCACGATGAAGCTCGGCCTGAACGAATCGCTTGCTCGCCTCGACGAAGAAGGCACGCTGTTCACGACGCTGTTTCAGCACGGCACGCTCGACGTCGAGCTGTACCGGCCGCGCATCGAGGACAAGCAGAAGCCGCATACGCGCGACGAGGTTTACGTGATCGCCACCGGCACCTCGCGCTTCGTCGTCGACGGACGCGAATGCGACGTCGCGGCAGGCGACGCGCTGTTCGTCCCTGCGCAGGCGGAGCACCGCTTCGTCGGTTTCTCCGACGACTTCTCGACCTGGGTGTTCTTCTACGGCCCCGAAGGCGGCGAACGCGGCAACCGCGGCGCATGACGCGCAGCACTTTTCTTGCGATTGCCTGGACTGTCAATTCGCGGCGGACCGCGCACGGCCGCCCGGTCATCACGATAGCTCAAGCATCCGGTTCAACTGGACAGGAGAACAGCATGCGATACGAACTCTATTACTGGCCCGAGATCCAGGGTCGCGGCGAATATGTGCGGCTCGCGCTCGAGGCGGCCGAAGCCGACTATGTCGACGTCGCGCGCGAATCGGGGCGCGGCATGGGCGTGTCGGCGATGATGCGCATGATGGACAGCACGAAAGCGGAATGCGTGCCGTTCGCGCCGCCGTTCCTGAAGGCCGGCGACGTGGTCGTCGGGCAGACCGCAAATATCCTGCTGTTCCTCGGTGCGCGGCTCGGGCTCGCGCCCGACGACGAGGCCGGCCGGCTGTGGGTGCACCAGCTCCAGCTGACCGTCGCCGATTTCGTCACCGAGATCCACGACACGCATCATCCGATCGCAAGCGGCCTGTACTACGAGGACCAGAAAGCGGAAGCGGCCGAGCGCGCGGCCGATTTCCTCGAGAATCGGCTGCCGAAATTCCTCGGCTATTTCGATCGCGTGCTCGAACAGAATCCGCACAAGAGCGGTTATATCGCCGGCAGCGCGCTCAGCTATGCGGACCTGTCGATGTTCCAGTTGATCGACGGGCTGCGCTACGCGTTTCCGAAGGCGATGAAGCGCGCCGAGCGGAAGGTCGCGGCGCTCGTCGCACTGCACGACCGCGTCGCGCGGCATCCGCCCGTCGCGCGTTATCTCGACTCGGAGCGCCGCATCCCGTTCAACGACATGGGGATCTTCCGGCACTATCCGGAGCTGGACCAATAGCGGCGTGCCGCATCAGTCGCCGTACCGATAGCGGCTGCGCATCGCATCGAGCGGATTGCCGTCGGCGAGCGTGCCGCCGAGGCTGCGGATCACCGCGCTCGCCGCGTTGATCGCGGTCTGCACCGCGCCCTCGATCCAGCCGCCCGTGAACGAACAGCAGCAGCCGGCCAGATAGATCCCGCGGTCGGTCGACGGATCGGCCGCCGTCTGGAACTGGTAGAACAGCGCCTGCGAGTGGATGTCCTCACCCGGATAGTTCAGCTTGAACGCGCCCAGCGCGTAGCGGTCCGACAGCCAGTCGTGGCTCGTGACGTTGCGCGCGTATTCGTCGTCGAGCGGGCGCAGGTGCGCGGCGAACGCCGGCGACACGACGCCGATCTCGGCAACGAGCCGCTTGAAACGCTCGATCTTGTCGGTGAGCGACAGGATCTTGTGCGAATCGTCCTCCCACGTGTAGCTGATCAGCACGACGCCATGCGCGTCGGGATCGTCGGGCGCGTAGTCGAGGCAGTAGATGCCGCGCGCGAGCGTATCGGTCTGGATGTTGTGCGGCAGCCCGTGCTTGAGCCAGAACTTGTCGCGGGTCAGCACGAAAAGCTTCGACGAACTGACCATGTGCGTCTCGTTGATCGCGCGGACGACGTCCGGCGCGAACAGGTTCGCGATGCCCGTCATGCCCATGCCGACCTGCATCGCGCGCGTCGTCGTCGCGACGATCACGCGGTCGAACACGCGCGTCGATCCGTCGTCGAGCGCGAGCGCAAACGTGCCGTCGGGCTGCTTCGTCACGCCGCGCACGGCCGCGTAAACGATGCAGTCGCGCACGTGCGCGCCGTCGGCGCCGTCGTCCAGCAGCCCCTGCGCGAGCGCGAAGATGCCGGCCGGGATCAGCCGCTGGTCGACCTCGAGCTCGTTGACGACGATCCGCAGGATTTCGAGGAACGACGCGCGATAGACCGGCTGGAAGCCGCCCGATCCGATGCCGAGCGTGCCGAACAGGCGCAGGTCCTCGCCCCTGCGCCAGCGCACGCCGCCGGGCGGCGTTGCGCCCGTGAAGATCTTCACGATCGCCGAATAGAACGACTCGTCGCCGAACCGGTCGATGTACTGCTGCCAGCCGCGCCGCGCGTCGTCGTAGCGATGCGCGCGCAGCAGTGCCGTCAGTTCGGCCGGCGCGGGCAGCAGCGTGCCGTCGTCGAGCCGCGCGCCGTCGCGGATGAACGCGCGCCAGCCGCGGTCGACGCGCTCGAACAGTGCGGGCGGCGCATCGCCGGCCGGCCAGCGATACGCGTGGCCCTGGTAGTGGATCTCGGTATCGACGATGCCCGGATCGGGAAACGCGGATGCGCTGTCGACGCCGAACCGGTCGAGGTAGTGGTAAAGCGCGGCCTGCGACGGCGGAAAGCGCATCGCACCCATTTCGGCGAGCAGATGCGGATGATCGGGATTGATCGACTGGGTCAGCAGGCGGCCGCCGACGCGCGCGCGGTTCGCCTCGAACACGACGACCTGCCGGGCACCCGCACGCAGCAGTTCGCACGCCGCGACGAGGCCGCCGACGCCCGCGCCGACGATCGCGATCCGCGCATCGTGCGCGCCTTCGGCCGGCAGCGTGCCGAGACGGCCGCCGGTGCGGGACAGGAAAGCGCCATAGTCGTACAGCGTGTCGATGTACGGTAGCGTGTGCGGCAGGCGTTCAGGGGCGTTCATGGAATCGGGATCAAAGGTGGAAGCCGGATGCGCGAGCCCGCGCTCATACGGGCAGGTGGATGCTGCCGAGCGGTGCGTCGGCATTGACGAGGTCGACGCGCTTCACGCGGATGCGCAACGCGTCGTCGCGCACCGCGAGTTCATGCGTGTACCAGCCGGCGAACAGGGTCTGCTCGTCGCGCCGCGCTTCGACGTAATGGAACGGCGTGCGCAGTACATACACGCCGCGCTCGCGGTCGGCACGCTCGACCTGCGGCTGCTGCAGCAGATGGTGGCCGCGGCTCGCCGGCTGCTGCGAAAACGTGCGGCGGCCGGCCAGGCGTTCGATGCGGATGCGCAGCAGCAGCCGGTCCTCGTCCATCAGCGCGCCGTGCAGCCCGGTGTCGGGCTGGTCCGGCGACAGCGGCATCCAGTAGCGCGCGTCGTCCGCGTAGAGCGCAAGCCAGTCTTCGTAGCGCCGCTCGTCGAGCAGGCGCGCCTCGTGGTAGACGAACGCGGCGAGTTCATCGTGCGGAAAGGTGCGCATCGGCCGCCTCCTTCGTCGCTGCGGGCGCGATGTAGCGCAGCCACGCGCGGAACTGGTTGCGGATCTGCTGCTCGCTGGTGCCGTTCGTTTCCGACGTAGGCTGCGCGAACTCCTGCGGATCGAACAGCCGCCCCACGTGCACCCAGTCGCGCGACTGCGTCGCGAGGCCGCGCTGCGCGCGTTCGTACATCTCGAGATCGTCGTGCGCGACGATCGACGTCGGCGCGTTGATCAGCCGGTTGTACGCAAGCGTGCGCTCGAACAGCGAATCGGGCGCGCCGACGAGGAGGAACGACCACGACTCCACCAGCGTGCGGTCGGCCGCGAGCGGCTTGAACACGCGCAGGATCTGGATCGGCCCCTTCACCATCGCGTTCGGAAACAGCACCGTGTTGTGACGGACCTCGCCGAGAATGCGCGCCGCACGCGCTTCGCCGTAGGCCGCCACCATCTTCTCGTGATACCCGGGAATCGGCGTATAGCGCGCATGGATCGAATCGGCCGTGCCGGTGTGGCCGTGCCCGTTGGGCCACACGCGCAGCCCCATCTGCTCGAAGAACGCATGCGGCTGGATGAACGGCTCCAGCAGCTCGACCGCCATCGGCTTCGCACCTTCCGCGCCGTCGCGCTCCCACACGCGCACGGCCGTGCCGGCCGACGACTCGTGCGCGACCATCGGATGGCAGGTGTCGGTCTGGTTCTCGACCAGCATCTTCCAGTTGCACGCGTGCACGTACCGGAACACGCCGCCCGCGACCTCGACACGTCCTTCCGGCGAGCGGTCGACCAGGTTGTCGAGCGACGACAGCGCATCGCCGAAGTAGTCGTGGAAATCGACACCCGACGGATTCAGGCGGCAGAACACGAAGCCGCGATGGTCATGGGTCGCGCCGACCGCCTGCATGCCCTTGCTCGCCTCGCACGATTCGAAGCCGGTGTTCTCGTAGCCGCGCCGCAGCGGGATCGCATAGAGGCTGCCGTCGGTCCGGTACGACCATGCATGGTACGGACAACGGAAGAACGTGCCCGTGTTGCCGCATGCATCGGTCACGAGCTGCGTGCCCTTGTGCGAACAGCGGTTGTGCAGCACGCGCACCGATCCGTCGACGTGGCGCACCATCACGACCGGCTCGGCGCCGATGGTCGTCGTCACGTAGTCGCCGGTATCCGGAATCTGGCTGACGTGGCCGACATAGACCCACGTGTTCGCGAACAGGTGGCGCATCTCCAGTTCGAAGATCCGCGGCGACAGGTAGAGATCCTTGTGCACCTCGGTCTCGCGTACGAGCGCCGCCACCGCATCGTTGAACGGTTGCGCCGTCATGCACACCTCCGGCCGCGGACGCGCTGCCGCCGCGCGCCCTCGCGACGCGCGGATTCGATTGCTTTTATGGTCATCTCTCAGGTTTCTGGTCTTGGGTGCCGCTCGGGCTGGCGTGACGGTGACGGTCAGCCCGTCACCGGTGTTTCGTGCAGGCGCAGCCAGCCGATGCGGCCGCTCGCGTCACGCTCGAACACGACGGTCGACCGGCGGACGCTGCGCCGCCCCTCTCCGTCGACTTGCGTCTCGCGATAGGCGATCGCCGCGCCGCCCTGCCAGGCGCTCACTTCGTGCAGTTCGTCGATCGCGATCCGCAGGCCGGGACGCGCGCCGAAGCCGCGCGAGAACAGGACGTCGATGTCCGCGAAGTCTAGCGCATGCCCCTGCAGCGAAATCATAGAGAAACGCCGCGAGAAACGCGCGAGCAGCGGCGCGAGGCCGTCGCGTGCGGCGCTGCCGGACAGCCATCGCTCGATGTCGACATGCGCGTCGACGACTTCCTGGAAATACGGGTTTGACGAATTCATCTCGACACTCACGAACGTTGGGAAACCGGCTGCCCGGCAGGCGCGCGGCGCCCCGCGACGCGCGCGACGAACGGCAGCGGCAGCAGCGTCAGCAACGCGGCCAGACCGAAGCACTGCTGGTACGGCAGCCGCGCGTCGTCGCCGTGCATCGACAGCAGGAAATTCAGTGCGCTGCCCAGCACCGCGACGCCGAGGCAGAAGCTCAACTGCCGGTTGATGTTCCAGAGCGCGCTCGCATCGCCCATCCGCGCGGCAGGCACGTCGAGGAACGCCGCGCTTTGCGACGTGCTCGTGCACATGCTGGCGCCGAGCCCCATCGCGACGAAAGCCAGCACGCGCCCGGCCTCGAAACCGGCGAGCGGGGTCGCGAGCAGCGCGATGCCGATCCCGTCGATCACGATCCCGCACATGAACAGCGGCCTCGCACCCCACTTCGGGAAACAGCGGCGCGTCGTCGCGATCGCGACGAACGACGCGATCGCCCACGGCACCATCAGCGCGCCCGTATGCGTCGCGCTGAGCCCCAGCGTGTTCTGCAGATACAGCGCCGCGACCAGGTTCACACCGGTGAACACGCCCGGCACGCACAGATAGACGATCAGGCCGATCCGCAGCAGCGGCTGCGCGACCAGGCTCAGGTCGAGCAGCGGCGCGGCCGCGCGTCGCGCATGCGCGACGTATGCGCCGCCGGCGACGAGCGCGATCGCGAGCGGCGCGATCGCCTGGCGGGCCGCCCCCGGTTGCCCCGCGAACGTCAGGCCGAGCAGCAGCGCGACGAGCGCCACGGCGCTCAATGCGAGGCCGCGCACATCGAGCGCCGCCGGGCGTTCGCTCGCGTCGTCGGGCGGCAGCCACGCGAGCGCGAGCACGCTGGTGGCCGCGGCCAGCGGCAGCATGCCGAAGAAGATCGCGCGCCACGACGCGCGATCGACGATCACGCCGCCGAGCGCCGGCGACAGCGCCGGCACGAGCAGCGCAACCATCATCACGATCGACGTCAGGTGTGCGCGCGCATCGGGCGGATACGCACGATAAGCCATCGTCTGCCCGACCGGAATCAGCAGCCCGCCGCCGAGCCCCTGGATCAGCCGCCACGCCAGCAGCGCGCCGATCGACGCCGACAGCCCGACCCCGAGGCTGCCGAGCGCGAACAGCAGCAGCGACGCGATCAGCAGCCGGCGCTCGCCGAAACGCCGAGCGAGCCACGTGCCGAGCGGGATCACGACGGTCAGCCCGAGCACGTACATGTTGCCGATCCACGCCAGGTGGGCGACCGATGCATGCAGCTCGCGCTGGATCGTCGGATACGCGGCATTGATGACGAACATGTTGGCGAGGTCGATCGCGAACCCGAGCAGGTAGACAGAGGCAATTTTCGAGCGATCGGTCATGACGGCGGAAGACGAACGAAACGCCGCAGTGTAAGGTTCGCCGCACGCGTCGATAAGACCGCCCGGCCGGCAAGACTGGTCGAAAAATTTTGACAATCAGGGCAACATGTCGGTTTTCCGCAGAGCAGCCGACATGCCATGGTGAGTCTCGATCGTTTCGCCGTCTTCCGCGCCGTCGTGGAATCGGGGTCGTTTACGGCCGCCGCCGCCCAGTTGAATCAGGCCCGGGCCGCGGTCAGCTTCAACATCAAGCAGCTGGAAACCGAGCTCGGCGTCACGCTGCTCACGCGCACGACGCGGCGCGTCGAGCTGACCGACGCGGGCGAGCGCTTTTATGCGCGCTGCCTGCGCGTGCTGGAGGAAGCCGAGAGCGCGATCGACGACGCCCGCAGCGAGCATGGCGGGATGCACGGCGTGCTGCGCGTGACGTCGACCGTCGAGTACGGGACGATGGTCGTCGCGCCGGCGCTGCACGCATTCATGCAGCGCCATCCCGCGCTGCGCGTGCGGCTCGAGACGCATGCGTCGCAGGTCGATCTGGTGCGCGAGCGCGTCGACGTCGCGATCCGGCTCGGGCGCCTCGAACAGTTCCAGGACCTGCCGTACCGGGGCGCGTGCCTTGCGACCTACGAAGTGCGGCCCGTGATCGCCCCGTCGCTGCTCGCCGCTGCCGGCCTGTCGCGCATCGATTCGCCCGACGTGCTGGCGCGCCTGCCGCAGCTCGGCCACACGCGGCTCGAGCGGATCGCCACCTGGACGCTCGCGGATCGCGACGGCAACCCGCACGCATTTCAACCGGGCGCCAAGCCGCGCGTGGTCGTCGACAACGCGTCGGTACTGCGCGTGCTCGCGCGACAAGGCAGCGGCGTCGCGCTGCTGCCCGAATGGCTCGTGCGCGACGACCTCGCGAGCGGTGCGCTGGTCGACGCGCTCCCCGACTACCGGTTTCCGCCGCAGGCCGTCTACGCGCTGTACCCGTCGACCCCGCACGTGCCGCAGAAGGTGCGCGCGTGGGTCGACTTCATGAAGGCCTACCTGGCCTGAACTCGGCGGCTCAGGCGGCCGTCGCGTGCTCCCGCAGCCGCGCGTCGATCCGGCGCGCGATCGCCAGCAGGCGGCGATCGCTGCCCCACGGCCCTTCCAGCATCAGTCCGACCGGCAGCCCCGTTTGCGCGGAACGCCCGGCCGGGATCGACACGGACGGCACGCCGGCGAGTGTCGCCGGCGACGTCTGGCGCGCGACGTGCTCGAACAGCGCCGCGCCCTGCCCGGCCGTCATCGCGGCCACGTCGTCGAGCGACGGCGGCTCGCCCGGCACCGTCGGCATCGCGATGCAGTCGACCGGCGTGCCGAATGCGTCGTCGTACCAGTGCACGAGATGCCGGCGGCACACGATCGCTTCCGCATAGGCGCCGGCATCGATCGGCGCGGACACGAACGACCGGAAGATGTCGCGCACGTCGTCGCTCGCGATCCGCTCGACGAACCTCTCGAACGGGATGCCGAGGCGTTCCGCCGCGAAACGGCGCCAGTACCGGTTCGCCTCGAACGCGGCGATCGGAAAGCCGCATGCGTCGCTCGCCTCGTGCAGCGGCATCGCCGGTAGCGGCACGAGTGTTGCACCGGCCGCCGCGAACGACGCGAGCGCATGCTCGATGCAGGCCGCGACGCCCGGGTCGAGCGCGTCGAAGTAAGGCGCGCCGGGCACGCCGATGCGCAGGCGGTGCCATTCGGGCGCGACGGCCGTGCTGTCGTCGCGCGTCAGCACGGCGTCGAGCAGCAGCAGGTCGTCGATGCCCTGGCCGATCGGTCCGACCGTATCGCGCGTGGGCGACAGCGACAGCACGCCGTGCGGCGAATAGCGCTGCGCCGACGGCCGCAGCCCGTACACGCCGCAGAATGCCGCCGGAATCCGCACCGAGCCGCCCGTGTCGGTGCCGAGACCGAACGGGATGCCGGCCGCGACGGCCGCCGCCGTGCCGCCGCTCGACCCGCCGGCGATGCGCCGCGGGTCATGCGGATTGCCGACCGCGCCGAAATGCCGGTTGCCGCTCGTGATGCCGAATGCGAGTTCGTGCATGTTCGCCTTGCCCAGCGGCACCGCGCCGGCGTCGAGCAGGCGCCGCACCGTGAGCGCGTCTTCCGCCGCACGATAGCCGCTCACCGCCGGGCTCGCGCCGAGCGTCGGCATCGCGACGGTATCGAGGTTGTCCTTGATCACGAACGGCACGCCGGCAAGCGACAGCGCGTCGCCTTGCGCAACGCGCGCATCGATACGCTCGGCCGTGCGGCGCGCGAGATCGGCATCGACGTGCACCATCGCATTGAGCGGCGCGATCGCCGCGAGACGCGCGAGCGCGTCGCCGGCGACATCGACGGCACGCCGTCCGGCCGTGCGCACCGCATCGGCTATCTCGCGCACGCTGGCGCCGGCGGCAAGTGACTGGGAAGAAACGCGGTTCGGCTGTGTTGTCATGTTGTGTGCTGGACGCGGAATCGATCGGGAAATACGCGGCGTGCCGCAGGCCCTGAGCGACACGCCGCGCGAACCGCGATGGTATCCCGGCGTGCGGCCGGCCGCACGCCGCGCACTACGCGCCGCGCGATCGCTCGCGCGGGTCCGCAGCCGCGTCGACGGCCTCGACCGAGCGCGTCAGCCACGGCCCGATGTCCATCTCCTCGTAGCGCACGAGCCGGCTCTTGCGTGCACGGCGATACGCGAACCAGATCGCGACGAACAGCGGAATCCACACATAGATCGACAGCACTTCCATCCAGTCGATGCGGGCCGCGAAGAACGCCTGGTAATCCTGCCCGAGCGAGATCACGATGCAGATCGCGATCGCGAACAGCGGCCCGAACGGAAACCACCTGGCGCGATACGGAAGTTGATCGAGCCGGTAGCCCTGCTTCAGGAAGCCCTTGCGGAACCGGTAATGGCAGACCGCGATGCCGAGCCACGCGATGAAACCCGTGATGCCCACCGTATTCAACAGCCACAGATAGATGCTCTGGTTGTTGGTCAGCGACGTGAGGAAACACAGCCCGCCGACGGCCATCGTCGCGTACAGCGCGTTGCGCGGCACGCCGCCCGGCGACAGCGTCGCGAACATCGCCGGCGCACGGCCTTCCGATGCGAGGTTGTACAGCATCCGCGTCGCCGCGTAGGTGCCGGAATTGCCGGCCGACAGCACGGCCGTCAGGATCACGAGATTCATCGCGCCGGCCGCGAGCGGAAAGCCCGCGTGGCTGAATACCAGCGTGAACGGGCTCACGCCGATGTCGGTCACGTCGCTCTTCAGCAGGTTCGGATCCGTGTACGGCACGAGCAGGCCGATCACGAAGATCGCGAGCACGTAGAACAGCATGATCCGCCAGAAGATCTGCTTCACCGCGCGCGGGATCGTCTTGCGCGGGTTCTCCGATTCGCCGGCCGTGATCCCGACCAGTTCCGTGCCGAGAAACGAGAAGCCCGCGATCAGCGCGACGCTCATCATCGCGTGCACGCCGCCGACGAACGGCGCATCGCCCGTCGTGAAGTTGCGCCAGCCGACCGCATGCCCGCTGCCTAGCACGCCCGCCGCGATCAGCAGCCCGGCCGCGATGAACGCGATCACGGTGACGACCTTGATCAGCGAGAACCAATATTCCGATTCGCCGAAGCCGCGCACCGACAGCGTATTCAGCAGGAAGATCAGCACGAGGAAGGCCGCGCCCCACCATACGCCCGGCACAGCCGGAAACCAGTAGCGCATCACGATCTGCGCGGCGACCAGCTCGATCGCGATCGTCACGGCCCAGCTATACCAGTAGGTCCAGCCGAGCGCGACGCCGAAGCCTTCGTCGACGTACTTTTCGCCGTAGATCGCGAACGAGCCCGACACTGGCATCAGCGCCGCCATCTCGCCGAGCCCCGTGACGACGAAGTAGACCATGATCCCGATCGCGAGATACGCGGCGATCGCCCCGCCCGGCCCCGCTTGCGCGACCGACGCGCCCGACGCGACGAACAGCCCCGTGCCGATCGAGCCGCCGATCGCGATCATCGCGATGTGGCGGCCCTGCAGACGGCGTTTCAGCGTCGTCCCGGACGGCGCGGCCGTCTGCGCTGCCGCTTGCAAAGCATCCATAGTGTTCATCCTGATTTTATTCGGAATGCAAAACGATTGAGCCAGTCATTCGCATTGAAGCCTGGCTTGCGTGGTCGGGCCTACCCGGGCCGCGTCAAACGACGCTGCGCTTGATCGCCTGCAGTTCGGCCGTCGTCACGATCTTCTCGATCCGGTACCGCGGGCTTTCCAGCCACGCGTTCGCGATCCGACGGTACTCGTCGAGATCCTCGCATGCGAGCCGCACGAGAAAATCGAACGTGCCGCTGACGAGCCAGCAATCGAGTACGGCCGGATTCGCCCGCATTTCATCCTCGAACGGCGCCTGCGAACGCCCGTGATCGGCCAGCACGATCTGCGCGATCACGACGATCGGCTTGGTCGCGCGCGGCGGGTTGATCACGGCGCGGTAGCCTTCGATCACGCCGAGCGCCTCGAGCCGCTCCACGCGCGCCTGGCAGGGCCGCGGCGTGAGGTTCACGAGCTCCGACAGCTTCCGGTAGGAAATCCGCCCGTCGGTGCGCAGGATATCGAGGATCCGGAGATCGATCTTGTCGAGCTGCATCTTCTTGTCGGTCATCCGCGTTCGCTCCGGTCGGGTCGTGGCTGATGCGCGGAACGTCTCCTTGTCCGCGCGGGGGCCACATTATCCGGCCGAAGCGGCTGCACACCAATCGCCAATCGGCTAGAACCGAAGCGACAGGCAGGTCAGGCCGCCGTCCATCTTGCGGAACTCGCTCGTGTCGATCACGTGCAGCGGCAGCCCGAGCGACGCGATCGCGTCGTGCACGCGCGGATAGCCGGCCGGTGTGATCAGCGTGCCGTTCACGCGCAGCGTGTTGCCCGCGTATTCGTCGGCGGCCGAGATCGCGATCCGGCGGTAGTCGGCAAATGCCGGATGCGCGGCCAGCGCTTCGGTCACGAGCAGCGTGTCGTCGCCGAGCGCGTTGACGACCGACTTCAGGTGCAGGCCGGCGCCGACCGGCACCGCGACGACCGAATAACCGTAGCGCGACACGAGCGATTCGAACGCGGCAATGCCTTCGGCGTCGGTGCGGCCGGTCAGGCCGATGTAGAAGCGCTTGCCGACCAGCATCACGTCGCCGCCGTCGAGACGGCCGTCCTGCATCGGCAGCAGGTCGCGATGCGCGGCGAGCGCCGCTTCGATGTGCGCCGTCTCGCCGCGCCGCGCGGGCGCGCCGGGACGCGTGATCACCGCGAATTCCGGCGTCACGACGGCCACGTCCTCGACGAAATGCGAATCGGGGAATGCGTCCAGCGGCGGCAGCTCGGTCAGCTCGACGCCAAGCGTGCGCAGCGCGTCGCAATACGCGTGGAACTGCGTGAGCGTCTTGTCGTAGTCGGGCGCGCCGAGTTCGGCGGTGGTCAGGCCCGCGCCACAGGACGGCGCGGGACGGCGAACGATCGCTTGCGTGAATTGCATCGACTCCTCCTTGGTCATCGCCACGCCCGTGCGGCGCACGGGGCAGCGGCGTTGTGTCCGGACCATTATCGGAAGCCAAATTGCGCAATTCGCGTCGATTTCGGCTGCGCCGACAGCCGATTGCGTCGAATTGCGCGCGGCACGCAGCGGATTCGGCAGACGGCCGTTCGCCGCATCGCGAACGACCGCTTTCGTATGCGGCGCGCCCGTTACGCGCCGGGCCCGAACCCCATCTGCGAGCGGCCGAGCGCCGTGAGATCGCCCTCCCCGCCGCGTCCGTCGAATTCGACCTCGAAATGATCGGCCGGGAAATCGGGCGGGCTCTCGCCGCGCACGAACGCGGGCAACTGGCGCCGCAGGTACGCGTCGTTCTTCGCGCAGCCTGGCGCGGCCGCGATGTACATCACGTTGCTGTCGCCGCTGCCGCGATGCGCATCCTCGACCGCATGCACGACGTCGCCATGCCAGAACACCGCATCGCCCGGCTCCATGTGCGGGATCGGCACCAGCCCGTCGAGCAGCAGCGCGTGCCATTCGGGCCGGATCGACAACGCGCGGCCGGGACGCGCGCCGCACAGGTCGTCGTCGGCGACGTCGTCCTGCAGCGCGCGCAGCACGACATAGGCCATCGCGTTCGCGACCGGGATCAGTTGCAGCGTGCCGTCGCCGGGCCCCTGCGGTGTCAGCGCGGTCCAGCCCTGGAAGGTGCGGAACATCGAACACACGGCCGGCGACGGAATCTCCTCGACGTCGGGACGGAATGCGGCATCGAACGGGTCGTAATCGCGCCAGCGGCCGGCCAGCACGTGGCGATAGACCTGGCGGAAGTTCGCGCCGAGCCAGCGTTCGACGGAGCCGCCGTCGACATGCGGCGACAGCCCGAGCGACGTCGATCCCGGCGGCCGGCGGCGAATTCGGTCCGCGTAGGCGGGCACCTGGTCGGGATCGAAATGCGTGCGCGCGCCGTCCGCATGCCGCCACAGGCGGTTCAGGAACACGCGCGCCTGCGTGAGCGCCGGCGACTGGCGCGCGGCCACCTGCGGCTTCGACCAGTAGACGCCGTAGATCTGCGGCTTGCCCGACGCGAGATTGCCGAAATAGCGATCCTCGGCGCGCGCATGCAGCCGGTCGGTGAAACGGTTCGAATCCAGATACGCGCCGATCTCGTCGTTCCAGTCGCGCGCCTGCCGCGCATCGAACACGCCGCGAATCACGACCGCGCCATGCGCGCGGATCGCAGCAATCGCGTGCGGATCGACGGCGCCGCCCGCAATATCCGCAAACGGCACGACCGGAATCACGTCGAGGCCATGCGCATGCGCGCGGCGGATCGCGTCGACCTGCCGCGCGATGTCGCCTTCCAGCTCGCGGAACGTGGCCGCATAACCGGGCAGGTCGGCGCGCAGCGCCTGTTTCGCCGCGCGGATCGCGGCGGGCAGATCGTCAATCGTCAGTTGCATCGTGTCTCCTCGCTGAAGCGTGTCGTGATGTGCTGCCAGCGTACGGCCGGCGCACGACCGCCATCACCGCCATCCGGTCAACTATCGATACAATCCTGACAACCGTGCGTTACTCGGGACGATGGCAGACCACGCAGAGCTTGTTGCCGTCCAGGTCGCGGAAATATGCGCCGTAGTAGTCGCGGTGGTAATGCGGCCGCAGGCCCGGCGGCCCTTCGCAGGTGCCGCCTTGTCGCAGTGCGAGCGCGTGGCAGCGATCGACGTGCGCACGCGTCGGCGCGTCGAACGCGATCGTGTGGCCATTGCCCGGCTCGGGTGCGCGGCCGTCGAGCGGATGGCCGAAGAAGAACAGCGGCCGATCGGCGTCGGCCGGCATCCAGCCCGACCAGCCGTCCGGCTCGCGGAACTTCAGGCGCAACCCGAGTTCCGCGAACAGCGGCGCATAGAAATCGTAGGCGCGCGTCGTATCGCCGACGCCCACGCAAACATGTGAAAACATGGCATCGCTCCGTGGTGACGATCGCTCACGATCATGCCACGGCGCGCAGCCCGCGCCACCCGGAGGCCGCGATGAAACCGCAGTACGAGCACGTGACGTTCGCTCCCGGTTGTTCGATCCGCGTGTACCACCGCCAGCTCGCGCGCATCCCGTTCGAATGGCACCGCCATCCCGAATACGAACTGACGCTGACGCTCAACAGCCGCGGCCAGCGCTTCATCGGCGATCACGTCGCGCGCTACGCGGACGACGATCTGGTGCTCGTGCCGCCCAACCTGCCGCACACCTGGTCGTCGAACGCGCGCATCGATCGCGATGCGCCCGAAGTCGCGCTCGTCGTCTGGTTCGACGGCGACTGGGTGCGGCGGCTTGCCGACTGCTGCCCCGAATACGCACCGCTGCGCTCGCTGCTGCGGCGCGCGGCGCCGGGCCTGTGCTTCGACGCGGACACGGCCCGCGCGATGCGCGCACGGCTACCGCAGTTGCTCGATCCTGCTCCGCGCGTGAGACTCGCGGCCGCGCTCGACACGCTCGCCGATCTCGCGGAAGCCGGCGGCGAGCCGCTCGCCACCGCGCATGCGTACCGCGGGCCCGACGGCACGACACCGCACGCCGACGCGGCCGCGCCCGAAGCCGAGCGCCTCGATCGCGTGCTCGACGCGATCGACCGGCACTTCCACGAACCGCTGCGTATCGACGCACTCGCCGCTGCCGCGCACATGTCCGAGCGCACGCTGCAGCGCCTGTTCGTCCGGCATCTCGGCGAAAGCGTCGGTCGCTACGTGCAGCGGCTGCGGCTCGCGCACGCATGCCGCCATCTCGTCGGCACCGACTGGCCGATCGCGACGGTCGCCGCGCGCTGCGGCATTCCGAATGCCGCGAACTTCAACCGCCAGTTCCTCGCCGCGCGCGGGATGACGCCGGGCGCGTACCGGCAGTTCTTCCTGCGGCACGGCCACGCGCCCGACGAAGACGCGCCGGCGCTCGATACGCGGCCGCCGTCGCTGGAGCGCCGCGCCGATCCGGCGCGCAAATGAAAACACCCCGACGGGCTGACCTGTCGGGGTGTCGTGGCGTTGCGATTGCCCGACGCGAGCGGCCTGCCGGCCGTCGCGCCGCACACGACTTAACGTGCGTTGATCGGCTTCGCTTCGCGCGGCGTATCGCCGATGAACAGCTGGCGCGGACGGCCGATCTTCTGCTCCGGATCCGCAATCATTTCGTTCCACTGCGCGATCCAGCCGACCGTACGTGCCATCGCGAAGATACACGTGAACATCGACGTCGGGATGCCCAGCGCGCGCTGGACGATGCCCGAGTAGAAGTCGACGTTCGGGTACAGCTTGCGCGACACGAAGTATTCGTCTTCCAGCGCGATCTTCTCGAGCTGCATCGCGAGCTTGAACAGCGGGTCGTCGTGCAGGCCCAGTTCGTTCAGCACTTCGTAGCACGTCTCGCGCATCAGCTTCGCACGCGGGTCGTAGTTCTTGTACACGCGGTGGCCGAAGCCCATCAGCTTCACGCCCGAATTCTTGTCCTTCACCTGCTTGATGAATTCGGGGATGTTGTCCGGCGAACCGATCTGCTCGAGCATGTTCAGCGCGGCTTCGTTCGCACCACCGTGCGCCGGGCCCCACAGACATGCGATACCGGCCGCGATACATGCGAACGGGTTCGCGCCCGACGAACCGGCCAGGCGGACCGTCGACGTCGATGCGTTCTGCTCGTGGTCGGCGTGCAGGATCAGGATGCGGTCGAGTGCGCGGACGAGCACGTCGTTGACCTTGTACTCTTCGCACGGGTTCGAGAACATCATGTGCATGAAGTTCGCGCTGTACGACAGCGAGTTCTTCGGATACACGAACGGCTGGCCGATGCTGTACTTGTACGCCATCGCGACGAGCGTCGGCAGCTTCGCGATCATGCGGATCGCCGACACTTCACGGTGACGCGGGTCGTTGATGTCGAGCGAGTCGTGGTAGAACGCGGACAGCGCGCCGACCGCGGCGACCAGGATCGCCATCGGGTGCGCGTCGCGGCGGAAGCCACGGAAGAAGAAGTGCATCTGCTCGTGCACCATCGTGTGCTTCGTGACGGTGTCGACGAATTCCTTCTTCTGCGCTGCGTTCGGCAGTTCGCCCTTCAGCAGCAGGTAGCAGCTTTCGAGGAAGTCCGCGTTTTGCGCGAGGTTGTCGATCGGGTAGCCGCGGTACAGCAGTTCGCCCTTGTCGCCGTCGATGTACGTGATCGCCGAATTACAAGCTGCCGTCGACATGAAGCCCGGGTCGTACGTGAACTTGCCGGTCTGGCCGTACAGCTTGCGGATGTCGATTACGTCCGGGCCCATCGTGCCCTTGTAGATCGGCAGTTCGACGCTCGGCGAGTTGTCGCTGAACGATAGCGTGGCTTTAACATCAGACGGAGTCATGGCACATCCTCAATCGAAATAAAGAAACGGGATTCGATAACGGGCGTAACGCGTTACACGTTGCGCAGCATCTCCAACAGCCGGTGGATATCCGGGCTGTCTAGGTCGCCCTCTGGTTCCTTGCGCGCGAGGAGCAAGTCCATCAGGTCGTTGTCGCTCAGATCGAGCAGGCGCGACAACGCGCCTACGTCTGCATCGGTGAGGTCATGCTCGTATCTGCCGAAGAAACGCTCGAAGATGATGTCGTTTTCCAGCAGACCCCGCCGCGCGCGCCAGCGAAGGCGCGCGCGACGGTGCGGGTCGGATTGATGCGAATCGTCGCTCATTGCTCCGGCCTTAAACCGCGCGGCGAACCATCAGTTCCTTGATCTTGCCGATCGCCTTCGTCGGGTTCAGGCCCTTCGGGCAAACGTCGACGCAGTTCATGATCGTGTGGCAACGGAACAGACGGTACGGGTCTTCCAGGTTGTCGAGACGCTCGCCGGTGGCCGTGTCGCGGCTGTCCGCGATGAAGCGGTAAGCCTGCAGCAGGCCGGCCGGGCCGACGAACTTGTCCGGGTTCCACCAGAAGCTCGGGCACGACGTCGAGCAGCTCGCGCACAGAATGCACTCGTACACGCCGTCGAGCTCGTCGCGCTCTTCCGGCGACTGGAGGCGTTCCTTCTCCGGCGGCGGCGCGTCGTTGATCAGGTACGGCTTGATCGAGTGATACTGGTTGAAGAAGTGCGTCATGTCGACGATCAGGTCGCGCACCACGGGCAGGCCCGGCAGCGGACGCAGCACGATCTTCTGCGGCAGGTCGTTCAGGTTCGTCAGACACGCGAGACCGTTCTTGCCGTTGATGTTCATCGCGTCCGAACCGCACACGCCTTCGCGGCACGAACGGCGGAACGACAGCGTCTCGTCCACTGCCTTCAGCTTGACCAGTGCGTCGAGCAGCATGCGCTCGTGCTGGATCTCGAGCTCGTACGTCTGCATGCGCGGCGCTGCGTCCTTGTCCGGATCGTAGCGGTAGACTTCAAAAATGCGTTTTGCCATTTCGGATTCCTTTGACTCGGCTTAGAACGTGCGCGGCTTCGGCGGCACGGATTCGACCGTCAGCGGCTTCATTTGGACCGGCTTGTAGTCGAGGCGATCGCCTTCGCTGTACCACAGCGTGTGGCGCAGCCAGTTCTCGTCGTCGCGGTGTTCGTAGTCGCTGTGTGCGTGCGCGCCGCGGCTTTCCTTGCGCGCTTCCGCCGACACCATCGTCGCGCGGGCGACTTCGATCAGGTTCTCCAGCTCGAGCGCTTCGACGCGCGCGGTGTTGAACACCTTCGACTTGTCCTTCAGGTGGATGCTTTCCACGCGCGCCGCCAGGCCGGCCATCTGGTCGACGCCTTCCTTCAGCAGCGCCGACGTGCGGAACACGCCTGCGTGCTTCTGCATCGTCGCGCGGATGTCGTTCGCGACGTCCTGCGTGTATTCGCCCGACGTCGACTTGTCGAGCTTGTTCAGGCGCGCCAGCGAGAATTCGCCTGCATCGGCCGGCAGCGGCTTGTGTTCCTTCTGGTTCTTCACGTGCTCGACGATGTGGTTGCCGGCCGCACGGCCGAACACCACGAGGTCCAGCAGCGAGTTCGTGCCGAGGCGGTTCGCGCCGTGCACGGACACGCACGAGCACTCGCCCACTGCGTAGAAGCCGTTGACCGGTTCCTTGTGATCGCGCGACGTGCCGACGACCTGACCGTGGATGTTGGTCGGGATGCCGCCCATCTGGTAGTGGATCGTCGGGACGACCGGGATCGGTTCCTTGATCGCATCGACGTTCGCGAACTTCAGCGCGATTTCGCGGATCGACGGCAGACGCTTCATGATCGTCTCGGCGCCGATGTGCGACAGGTCGAGCAGCACGTGATCCTTGTTCGGACCCACGCCGCGGCCTTCCTTGATTTCCTGGTCCATCGAGCGCGACACGAAGTCACGCGGCGCCAGATCCTTCAGCGTCGGTGCATAGCGCTCCATGAAGCGCTCGCCGTTCGCGTTGCGCAGGATGCCGCCTTCGCCGCGCACGCCTTCGGTGATCAGCACGCCCGCGCCGGCCACGCCGGTCGGGTGGAACTGCCAGAACTCCATGTCCTGCAGCGCGATGCCCGAACGCGCAGCCATGCCGAGGCCGTCGCCGGTGTTGATGAACGCGTTGGTCGATGCCGCGAAGATCCGGCCTGCGCCGCCCGTCGCGAACAGCGTCGTCTTGCCTTCCATGATGTAGACGTCGCCCGTCTCCATCTCGAGGGCCGTCACGCCGAGCACGTCGCCGTCCGCGTCGCGGATCAGGTCGAGCGCCATCCATTCGACGAAGAACTGCGTCTTTGCCTCGACGTTCTGCTGGTACAGCGTGTGCAGCAGCGCGTGACCGGTACGGTCGGCGGCCGCGCAAGCGCGCTGGACCGGCTTCTCGCCGTAGTTCGCGGTGTGGCCGCCGAACGGACGCTGGTAGATCGTGCCGTCCGCGTTGCGGTCGAACGGCATGCCGAAGTGCTCGAGTTCGTACACGACGTTCGGCGCTTCACGGCACATGAACTCGATCGCGTCCTGGTCGCCGAGCCAGTCGGAGCCCTTGATCGTGTCATAGAAGTGGAAGTGCCAGTTGTCTTCGCTCATGTTGCCGAGCGATGCGCCGATGCCGCCCTGCGCGGCCACCGTGTGCGAACGCGTCGGGAACACCTTCGACAGCACGCCGACCGACAGGCCCGCGCGCGACAGTTGCAGCGCCGCGCGCAAGCCGGAGCCGCCCGCGCCGACGATCACTACGTCGAACTTGCGACGCGGGAGGGAAGTTTTGATTGCAGCCATTCTTTACACTCTCCAGAGAATCTGCGCGGCGTAGCCCGCACATGCGAGCAGCCAGACGATGGTCAGCGATTGCAGCAGCAGGCGCACACCGACGGGCTTCACGTAATCCATCCAGATGTCGCGCACGCCGACCCATGCGTGGTAGAAGAGGGAAAGCAGCATCACGAAGGTCGCGAGCTTCATCCATTGCGCGGAGAAGATCGACGCCCAGCCTTCGTACGAGAAGTCGTGCGCGCCGAAGAACAGGACGAGCAGGATGACCGTGTAGACCGCCATGATCGTGGCGGTGATGCGCTGCGCAAGCCAGTCGCGCAGGCCGTAGTGTGCGCCGACGACGAGGCGCTTCGAGCCGATTCGGTTATTGGCTGCCATTTTCTTAGAATGCTCCGAACAGTTTGAGTGCCATGGCGATCGTCAGTGCGATCGAGACGACAAAGACGACGACTGCCGTCCGCTTGCCGCTTTCCTTCGTGACGGCGTCGTGGTTGACGTCCATCAGCAGGTGGCGAATGCCGGCGCAGAAATGGTGGAAGAAAGCCCAGGACAACGCGAGGACGATCAGCTTGACGACGATGTTGGAGAGGAAGGCCTTGAAGACTTCGAAGCTGAGCTCGGACGTCAGGCTCTGATCGAAGAGGAACAGCAGGAACGGCAGGAACAAGAACAGCAGCGCGCCGCTGACTCGATGGAGGATCGACAAAGTCGCTGCCAGCGGCATGCGATATTTCATCGTGATATCGCCGAATCCGATGTTCCGGTATTCCGGTCTCGGTTTTCTTACTGCGTCAGTCATGCTAGACCCCTACTATGTTGTCACACTAATCCGCGATTTTAGCGCCTTTTTATATCGCGCTGCAGCGAAAGTCTGCTCTGGATAGTTGCGCGAACGAGAACAAAGGCGGCCCGAAACGTGCTTCGCGAGCGTGGGAGACGCGAATGCACTCGGCTTGAGCCGAACCGTCGTCAGCTCAAGTCATTCTGATAGTAGTACCCGGTTGTGACATACCAGCCGCGCCGTACTTCCACCGGCCGATCCCCGTACGTATAGGACACGCGCTCGACCGACAGCAACGGAAAACCCGCGGGCACGTGCAGCAGGTCGGCCACCGCCGGATCCGCCGCGACCGCGCGAATCTTCTCCGTCGCGCGGATCATCCGCGTGCCGAACTCCGTCTCGAACATCGCATAGAGCGGCCCCTTGTACTCGCTCAGCCGCTCGAACGTGAGCCCGCGAAACATCGCGCCCGGCAGCCAGATCTCGTCGAGCACCGTCACCTCGCTGTCGAACTCCAGCAGGCGGCGCACCTGCACGACGGGATCGGCCGGCTTCAGGTCGAGCTGCCGCGCGATCTCGGCCGGCGCACGCAGGCGCCGGCATTCGAGCAGGCGGCTCACGTGCGGGTGCTCGGCACCGTCGTCGGCAAGCAGACGCAGGAAGCGGAATTGCGCGCGATCCTCGTTGTGCGTTGCAACAAAAGTACCCTTGCCCTGCCGCCGGACCACGAGGTTTTCGGCGGCCAGTTCGTCGATCGCCTTGCGAACGGTGCCCTGGCTGACCTTGTAACGGGCCGCGAGCTCCACTTCGCTCGGAATGATCTCGCCCGGCTTCCATTCGCCGGTTTCGAGACTTTGCGTGATCAATGACTTGATCTGCTGGTATAACGGGCTGAACGTCGGCGACGCAGATGCCGCGGGCGAAGGCGCGGAATCGCTCGCGCCCGGCTGCCCTGGGCCGCCTGCGCCGGTCTGATTCGCGGTATTCGCCTGGTTCGATGTCATGGCGCGCATTTCATCACAAACCGCACTTTTTCGTCCACTCAATTTCCGCAAAACATCTGTCTTATATAAGACATATGATACCGTTTGACTTTGCGCGTGACGGCTCCTACACTCCCGGTCGAGCAAGGGTTCGCGGGTGCAAAAGCGCGTCCCAGGCTACGTGCCACGGCCGTCTCCAGGTTCACCGCGTCTGCCATCGCGAGTCCTCCGCCCTGCTTCAATGCAACGTTACGCACAACGCGCATAGAATGGCGTTTTCGCTAGCGTCCAACGCTTCACCCGTCCTGGAGATTTTCAATGGCTAAGCCCGCAAAGCGCGTTGCCGTCACCGGCGCCGCAGGTCAAATCGCTTACTCCCTGCTGTTCCGCATCGCGAACGGCGACCTGCTCGGCAAGGACCAGCCGGTCATCCTGCAACTGCTCGACCTCCCGCAAGCCCAAGCCGCCGTCAAAGGCGTCGTGATGGAACTCGACGATTGCGCGTTCCCGCTGCTCGCGGGCGTCGTGATCACCGACGATCCGAAGGTTGCATTCAAGGATGCAGACGTCGCGCTGCTGGTCGGTGCACGTCCGCGCTCGAAGGGCATGGAGCGCAAGGACCTGCTGTCGGCGAACGCCGAGATCTTCACGGTTCAGGGCGCTGCGCTGAACGAAGTCGCGAGCCGCGACGTGAAGGTGCTGGTCGTCGGCAACCCGGCGAACACGAACGCGTACATCGCGATGAAGTCGGCACCGGACCTGCCGAAGAAGAACTTCACGGCCATGCTGCGCCTCGACCACAACCGCGCGCTGTCGCAGCTCGCCGCCAAGTCGGGCAAGCCGGTCGCGTCGATCGAGAAGCTCGCCGTGTGGGGCAACCACTCGCCGACGATGTACCCGGACTTCCGCTTCGCGACCGCCGAAGGCGAATCGATGCTGAAGCTGATCAACGACGACGTGTGGAACCGCGACACGTTCATCCCGACCGTCGGCAAGCGCGGTGCGGCGATCATCGAAGCGCGCGGCCTGTCGTCGGCAGCGTCGGCAGCCAACGCGGCGATCGACCACGTCCGTGACTGGGTGCTCGGCACGAACGGCAAGTGGGTCACGATGGGTATCCCGTCGGACGGCTCGTACGGCATCCCCGAAGACATCATCTACGGCGTGCCGGTCGTTTGCGAAAACGGCGAGTACAAGCGCGTCGAAGGCCTGGAAATCGACGCGTTCTCGCGCGAGAAGATGGACGGCACGCTGGCCGAGCTGCTCGAAGAGCGCGATGGCGTCGCCCACCTGCTGAAGAACTAAATTCGGCACCGCGACGGGCCGCCTCCGGGCAGCCCGTCATCGCAGGGCCGGCAAGCCGCCGGCCCTGCCGCCCGATCCGATCCGGGCACGTTTTGCCGCCTCGTGCGCCCCGCGCATCGGCCCAGAACGCGCCCGAATCCGATTTTCTCCACGTTGACCCGCTTCCCTGACGTAGAAGAGATGGCCGCGCTCACTCCTGCACAAGTGCTGTACGACGGGGCGTCCCCGCCCGCGATCCTGCCATGCTGCGATCACTACGCGGGCAGCGAGAAGCTGATGCGCAAGTCGCTCGCGCTGCAGGCCGAAACGGGCCCCGTATTCGACATCACGCTCGACTGCGAGGACGGCGCGGCCGTCGGCCAGGAAGCCGCGCACGCGGAACTCGTCGCCGAGCTGCTCGGCAGCGCCGAGAACCGCTTCGGGCGCGTCGGCGTACGGATCCACGACTTTTCCCACCCGCACTGGCGCGACGACGTCCGCATCGTACTGCGCGCCGCGCGCGCACCCGCCTACATCACGCTGCCGAAGATCGCGAGCGCCGCCGACGCGGCCGAAATGGCCGCGTTCATCGAAGGTACGCGCCGCGAGCTCGGCATCGCGCAGCCGATCCCGGTCGACGTGCTGGTCGAGACGCACGGCGCGCTCGCGCAGGCGGCCGCCCTCGCCGCGCTGCCGATGGTCGGCACGCTGAGCTTCGGGCTGATGGATTTCGTGTCCGCACACCACGGCGCGATTCCCGATGCCGCGATGCGCTCGCCCGGCCAGTTCGAACATCCGCTCGTGCGCCGCGCGAAGCTGGAAATCGCCGCGGCCTGCCACGCGCACGGCAAGACGCCGTCGCACAACGTGACGACCGAGGTGCGCGACATGAGCGTCGTCGCCGCCGATGCGCGCCGCGCGCGCGACGAATTCGCGTTCACGCGGATGTGGAGCATCCACCCCGCGCAGATCCGCCCGATCGTCGACGCATTCGCGCCGCGCACCGACGAGGTCGTGCTGGCCGCCGAGATCCTGCTCGCCGCGCAGGCCGCCGACTGGGGCCCGACGCGCCACGGTGATACGCTGCACGATCGCGCGAGTTATCGCTATTACTGGTCGGTGCTGCGCCGCGCGCGGGCCACCGGCCAGCCCGTACCGGCCGAGGCCGCGCCGCTGTTCGGCCCGGCCGCCGCGGGCGACGCGCAGTGAGCGCGCGCCGCCGGCCGATACACGAATTTCATGCATTCGCCGGGGCGCGAACCGGACAGAGGTTTGCGAAACGACAAAAAACGTAACGGAGCCCGAAAACCTGATGTATGCGCGGCCAAATAGGTGAAAATAGCGGCCGCTGCGCGCTTTCGGGGCGCGTGCAGTTTCAAACCGGCCGGCAGCTTCGATTGCCGGCCCTTGTCAACTGATTATCGAAAGGTTCTGACTCCATGAAGAAACTCCTGATCGCCACCGCCATCGGCGCCCTGTCCGCCACGATGCTGGTCTCGGCTCCGAGCGCGTTCGCCCAGGGTACGGCCACCACGACCGCGAAGAAGGCCGCGGCCAAGCGCCCGGCGCCGGCCAAGCGCATCATCCCGCGCAGCAAGAAGGCGCAGGCGCGCGCCGCTGCCAAGGTCGATCCGGTACCGGACGGCGCGGTCAAGTGGGCCTGTAAGGATGGCCTGTCGTTCGACCTCGCCGGCGACATGAAGCGCGACCAGGTCGTCACGGTTCACTGGGCGAAGAAGAACTACAAGCTGCCGCGTCAGGCCACGACGACGGGCGCCGACACGTTCTACGATCCGGCAGCAGGCTTCAAGCTGGTCGTGATCCCGTCCAAGGCGATGCTGTTCTCCGACGCGAACGGCGGCGAGCGCCTCGCGGACGAGTGCGTGACGCCGGAAATGGCGCAAGGCACGCCGGCACCGACGCAGTCGAACGAGCTGAAGCCGGCAACGAACTAAGCGCGTTCCTCCCCGGCCCCTCGATGTCCGCCCCGGTCTCCAACGTCCGCCCTGCTCCGGATACGGTACTCGTCGATATCGTCGACTACGTGCTGAACACCGGCATCGACAGCGCGCTCGCGCTGGAGACGGCGCGTCATTGCCTGATCGACACGCTCGGATGCGGACTCGAGGCGCTGTCCTACCCTGCCTGCACCAAGCTGCTCGGCCCCGTCGTGCCCGGCACGATCGTGCCGAACGGCGCGAAGGTGCCCGGCACGTCCTTCCAGCTCGATCCCGTCCAGGCCGCGTTCGACATCGGCGCGATGATCCGCTGGCTGGACTTCAACGACACCTGGCTCGCCGCCGAATGGGGCCATCCGTCCGACAATCTCGGCGGAATCCTGGCGACGGCCGACTGGCTCTCCCGCACGGCCGTCGCGGCCGGCCGGAAGCCGCTGCTCATGCGCGACGTACTGGTCGCGATGATCCAGGCCCACGAGATCCAGGGCTGCCTCGCACTCGAGAATTCATTCAATGCGGTCGGGCTCGACCACGTGCTGCTCGTGAAGGTCGCGTCGACGGCCGTCGTCGGCCGGCTGCTCGGACTCACGCGCGACGAGCTGATCAACGCGGTCTCCAACGCGTTCGTCGACGGCCACGCGCTGCGCACCTACCGCCACGCACCGAATACGGGCTCGCGCAAGTCGTGGGCGGCCGGCGATGCCACGTCCCGCGCGGTGCGCCTCGCGCTGATCGCGAAAACCGGCGAAATGGGCTACCCGTCGGTGCTCACCGCAAAAACCTGGGGCTTCTACGACGTGCTGTTCGACGGGCAGCCGTTCCGCTTCCAGCGCCCGTACGGCACGTACGTGATGGAAAACGTGCTGTTCAAGATCGCGTTCCCCGCCGAATTCCACGCGCAGACGGCCGCCGAGGCCGCGCTGCAGCTGCACGCGCAGCTCGCCGCGGCGGGGAAATCGACCGACGACATCAGCCGGATCACGATCCGCACGCATGCGGCCGCGATCCGCATCATCGACAAGCAGGGCCCGCTCGCCAATCCGGCCGACCGCGACCACTGCATCCAGTACATGGTCGCCGTGCCGCTGCTGTTCGGCCGGCTGACCGCGGCCGATTATGAAGATGCGGCCGCAGCGGACCCGCGCATCGACGCGCTGCGCGCGAAAACCGTGTGCGTCGAGGATCCGCAGTTCACGAAGGATTACCACGATCCGGACAAGCGATCGATCGCGAATGCACTGACGATCGAGTTCACGGACGGATCGAAACTTGCCGAAGTGGCGGTCGAATACCCGCTCGGCCACAAGCGACGCCGCGCGGACGGCATCCCGCTGCTGGTCGAGAAGTTCCGGACCAACCTCGCCCGCCGCTTCCCGGCAAAGCAGCAACAAGCGATTCTCGACGTGTCGCTGGACCAGGCAAAGCTCGAAGCGATGCCGGTCGATGAGTACGTCGACTTGTATGTGATATAGCCGTCATCTACAGGACACGTTGTTTCCTAGCCTTAAACCCAGGAAAATCACCATGGCCCACAATCTCCACAAGACCCTCAAGGAATTCGACAGCGGTTCCGGCAAAGGCAAGTTCTACTCGCTGCCGCAACTCGGCAAGGAGCTGAAGACGAAGATCGAGCGCCTGCCGGTGTCGATCCGTATCGTGCTCGAGTCCGTGCTGCGCAACTACGACGGCAAGAAAATCACCGAAGAGCACATCGAGCAGCTCGCGAACTGGAAGCCGACCGCGAAGCGCGTCGACGAGATTCCGTTCGTGGTGTCGCGCGTCGTGCTGCAGGACTTCACGGGCGTGCCGCTGCTCGCCGACATCGCGGCCATGCGCGGCGTCGCCGAGCGCACGGGCAAGAACCCGAAGAAGATCGAGCCGCTGGTCCCGGTCGATCTCGTCGTCGACCACTCGGTCCAGATCGACTACTTCCGCCAGAAGGACGCGCTCGACCTGAACATGAAACTGGAATTCCAGCGCAACAACGAGCGCTACCAGTTCATGAAGTGGGGCATGCAGGCCTTCGACACGTTCAAGGTCGTGCCGCCGGGCGTCGGCATCGTCCACCAGGTGAACCTCGAATATCTCGCGCGCGGCGTCCACAAGAAGGCGGACGGCGGCGACACCGTGTACTACCCGGACACCCTCGTCGGCACGGACAGCCACACGACGATGATCAACGGTATCGGCGTGGTCGGCTGGGGCGTGGGCGGCATCGAAGCCGAAGCCGGCATGCTCGGCCAGCCGGTGTACTTCCTGACGCCGGACGTCGTCGGCGTCGAGCTGAAGGGCAAGCTGCGCGAAGGCGTGACGGCTACCGACCTGGTACTGACGATCACCGAAATGCTGCGCAAGGAGAAGGTCGTCGGCAAGTTCGTCGAGTTCTTCGGCGAAGGCACGAAGTCGCTGTCGCTGCCGGACCGCGCAACGATCGGCAACATGGCGCCGGAATACGGCGCGACGATGGGCTTCTTCCCGGTCGACGAAAAGACGATCGACTACTTCGAAGGCACGGGCCGCACGAAGGCGGAAATCGCCGCGTTCGAAAACTACTTCAAGGCGCAGAAGCTGTTCGGCATCCCGAAGGCCGGCGACATCGACTACACGAAGACGGTTACGCTGGACCTGGCAACGGTCGCTCCGTCGCTGGCCGGCCCGAAGCGCCCGCAGGACCGCATCGAGATCGGCAACGTCAAGTCGACGTTCACCGACCTGTTCTCGAAGCCGGTCGCGGAGAACGGCTTCGCGAAGAAGGCGGACGACCTGAACACGCAGTACACGACGAGCAACGGCGTCGACGTGAAGAACGGCGACGTGCTGATCGCCGCGATCACGTCGTGCACGAACACGTCGAACCCGAGCGTGCTGCTGGCTGCCGGCCTGCTCGCGAAGAAGGCCGTCGAAGCCGGCCTGACCGTCGCACCGCACATCAAGACGTCGCTCGCGCCGGGATCGCGCATCGTCACCGAGTACCTGACGAAAACGGGCCTGCTGCCCTACCTGTCGAAGCTCGGCTTCGAAGTCGCGGCCTACGGCTGCACGACCTGTATCGGCAACGCGGGCGACCTGACGCCGGAACTGAACGAAGCGATCACGAAGAACGACCTCGTCGCGGCAGCCGTGCTGTCGGGCAACCGTAACTTCGAAGCGCGTATCCACCCGAACATCCGCGCGAACTTCCTCGCGTCGCCGCCGCTCGTCGTCGCGTACGCGATCGCCGGCAACATCACGCGCGACCTGATGACCGAGCCGGTCGGCAAGGGCAAGGGCGGCCGCGACATCTACCTCGGCGACATCTGGCCGACGAGCGACGAAATCCACGCGCTGCTCAAGTTCGCGCTCGATCCGAAGAAGTTCGAGGACAACTACTCGAAGCTGACCAAGAAGGGCGACCTCTGGAGCAAGATCGAGGGCGAATCGGGCCAGGTCTACGACTGGCCGAAGTCGACCTACATCGCGGAGCCGCCGTTCTTCGGCAACGACTTCTCGATGGAACCGGCCGCTTCGATCCCGGCGGTCAAGGGCGCGCGCGCACTGGGCATCTTCGGCGACTCGGTCACGACCGACCACATCAGCCCGGCAGGCTCGATCAAGGAAGATTCGCCGGCCGGCAAGTGGCTGAAGGAAAATGGTGTGCAGAAGGCCGACTTCAACAGCTACGGCTCGCGCCGCGGCAACCACGACGTGATGATGCGCGGCACGTTCGCGAACGTCCGGATCAAGAACCTGATGATCCCGGCGAAGGCGGACGGCACGCGCGTCGAAGGCGGCCTGACGATCCACCAGCCGAGCGGCGAACAGCAGTCGATCTATGATGCAGCGATGCAGTACATCGCAGCCGACACGCCGACCGTCGTGTTCGCAGGCGAAGAGTACGGCACGGGCTCGTCGCGCGACTGGGCCGCGAAGGGCACGCAACTGCTCGGCGTGAAGGCCGTGATCGCACGCAGCTTCGAGCGCATCCACCGCTCGAACCTGGTCGGCATGGGCGTGCTGCCGCTGCAGTTCAAGGGCTCGGACAGCGTCCAGTCGCTCGGCATCACCGGCGACGAGACGTACGACATCGAAGGCCTCGGCGACGACTTCAAGCCGCAGCAGGACGTCACGCTCGTGATCAACCGCAAGAACGGCGAAACGCAGCGCGTGCAGGTGCTGCTGCGCATCGATACGCCGATCGAAGTCGACTACTACAAGCACGGCGGTATCCTGCCGTTCGTGCTGCGCTCGCTGCTCGCAGCGTAAGCGCCCTGCTTTTGCAGGTGCCGCAGCCGCCTCGCGGGCGGTTGCGGCCGATTTGGATGCCCGACCTCGTGTCGGGCTTTTTTTTGCCTGCGCGCGTTACGCGATGCGGCCGTTAGTCTCGCTCGTCACGCCGCCTTGTCGCCGCGCGTCTTCGCGCCCGCGCCCGTTCCTCGCGCGTTCTTCTTCAGATGCGTACGGTTGTATTCGATCGCCGCGCGCACGAGGTTCTTCAGCGCTCGCTTGTCGATCCGGTCGCCTTCGAAGAAATCGATCGCGCGCCGCGCATTGCCGTCGAGGCCGTCATTGAACAGCCCGCCGGGATCGGGCAGATGCGCGCCGTGCATGAACGTCAGCTTCACCTTGCCCTTGTGCGCATTCGCGACCGCGATCATCCCGTCGCGCGACCACACGGGGCTGCCCATCCATTTCCATTCCTCGACGATGCCGTCATCGGCCGCGAGGATCGTCTGGCGGAGGTCCGCGAAGAGCGGACCGCGCCAGTCGGCGATGCCGGCGATCAGCGCGTCGATGCGCTCCGACGGTTGCAGGTCCGTTGCACTCATGCGCGGGCCTCCGTGCGTTCGTCGGGGCGCGCCAGCACCTGTTCGAGCGACTCGAAGAACCGTACCCAGCCGTGCTGCGCGCCGCGGTATGCCTGCTCCTGATCCGCGCGGAAGCCGACCTGCTCCATGCGCAGGTGCGTGCCGGCCGGCGTCGGCGTGAGCGTCCACGTGACGACGCTTTCGAGGCCGTACGCGGCCCATGTGTAGGACAGCGCGCGCGGCGGCTCGATCGTCAGGACCGTGCAGTCGACCGAGCCCCAGTCCGCGCGGAAGCTGAAGGCGCGGCCCGCGACGGGCTCGAAGTCGCTCTTCATCAGCCACGCCTCGATCAGGTGCGGTTGCGTGAGCGCGCGCCAGATCTTCTCCGGCGGATGGGGCAGCTCCCGTTCGACGACGACGGAGCGCGTTTCGGTAGTGGCTTGGTTCATTGATCTATCCTCTTGAGCAGATCTTCGAGGGCGTCGAACCGGTTCTGCCAGAAGCCTGCCATCTGGCTCGTCCAGTCGATCAGCGGGGCCAGCGCTTGCGGCTGTGCGCTGTAGTGCGTCTGCCGGCCTTCGTGACGGTCATTCACGAGCCCGGCCTGCTTCAGTACGCCGAGATGCTTCGACACGGCCGGCTGCGAGACGCCCGCATGGGCGGTCAGCGCGGCAACCGTGAGCTCGCCCTCCTCGCACAGCCGCTCGAAAAGCGCGCGGCGCGTCGGATCGGCAAGCGTCCTGAAAAGCATGTCGTGAGCGTTCTGCATGTCCAAATTCATAACCCGTTGGTTATGGATTGAAGAATATCTGCTGAACGGCAAGAGTCAAGAAGGAATTTCGCGGATGCCGATGCGTGCCGTTGCCGCATGCGGGCACGCTTCGCGTCGGGCGCAATCGCGCCGGAAGCGGACGTGCCGAAGGCTTCGCTTGCCGCCGGATCACGCCTGCTTTGCCCGTCCGGACTCGAGTGTTTGCTCTAATTCATGATGGCGGCCTCGCGTCCGAAAGCCGCCTGCAAGACTGGGCCATGCGCTGTTCCACAGTTCGGGAAACGGTCGGGATCGGCCGGCCCTGTTTTTGTGCATGCGCGAAGCGGCTCGGCCCGCATCGCATCGTTTGACCACATAGTGCGACTCGGGCCTGCGTCCACACCCGGTCGCGAAGCACGCATGCGCATGGCCGGTCCGCGACGTCATCGCGCACGTTCCGGCGCTGCGACGAACGACTCGTGCGCGCGAACGCCGCGCATCGTCGTGCCGTCGTGTCGCGAACCGGTTCCCTCGCCGGCGGCCGCCGCTCGCCGCGTTCACCGTGCGCCACGCGCAATTCCGCACGCCGATGTCAGAACTGACAGCTATGGAAACTGGCAGCTACCTGAACGGCACCGACGCCCTACGCTCGTCACCGCTCGCGGCCCCACAAGGGTTGTGGGCTCCAGCAACGTCGTCTCTCCTAAAAAGGACTCCCGATGAAAAGGAATGCCCGGTTTGCCCTGCCCCTTCCTTCGCCCCGCCACCTTGCGTGCGCATGGCCGCTCGTGCTCGCCGCCGGCGCAGCGCACGCGACGACGGACTGGGTCGACACCCACACGAAGGCCTTTCTGACCGGCCCGCAGTTGATGGCGCGCAGCGCGGCGCCGTCGCTCGAACTCGCGGCCGGCGAGACGACGGACGTCGTCGTCAGCCTGAAGCTGCGCAACGCCGCGCAGCTCAAGCAACTGGCGCGCGACGTGAACCGGCCCGGCAGCGCGCATTACCGCCAGTACCTGACGCACGAACAGTTCCTCGCCAGCTACGCGCCGACCGACGCGCAGGTGAAGTCGGTCGTCGACTATCTGCGCAAGAGCGGCTTCGTGAACATCGAGGTCGCGCCGAACCGGCTGCTGGTGTCCGCGCGCGGCACGGCCGGCACGGTGAAGACCGCGTTCAACACGTCGCTCGTGCACTTCGAGTACGCGGGCCGCTCGGGCTTCGCGAACGCATCGACCGCGCAGGTGCCGAGCGCGCTCGGCAACATCGTCGGCTCGGTGCTCGGGCTGCAGAACGTCGCGCGCGCACGGCCGATGCTGCGCATCGGCAACGTGGCGAAGCCGCAAGCACTCGCGGCCGGCACGGCGACGGGCCACTATCCGAAGGAATTCCCGGGCCTCTACAACGCGACCGGTGTGCCGACCGCGGCCGGCGTGACCGTCGGCATCATCACGATCGGCGGCGTGTCGCAGACGCTGCAGGACCTGAAGCAGTTCACGTCGAGCAACGGTTACGGCACGGTCTCGACGCAGACCGTCAAGACCAACGGCACCGGCACGAGCGGCAGCTACAGCGACGACCAGGACGGCCAGGGCGAATGGGATCTCGACAGCCAGTCGATCGTCGGCTCGGCCGGCGGCCAGGTCGGCAAGCTCGTGTTCTACATGGCCGACCTCAACGCCTCGGGCAACACGGGGCTCACGCAGGCGTTCAACCGCGCGGTGTCGGACAACACCGCGAAAGTGATCAACGTGTCGCTCGGCTGGTGCGAAACCGACGCGAACGCAGACGGCACGCTCGACGCCGAGGAGCAGATCTTCACGACGGCCGCGGCGCAAGGCCAGACGTTCTCGGTGTCGTCGGGCGACGAAGGCGTGTACGAGTGCAACAACCGCGGCTATCCGGACGGCTCGAACTACACGGTGTCGTGGCCGGCTTCGTCGCCGCACGTGCTCGCGATCGGCGGCACGACGCTCTACACGACGTCGGCGGGCGCGTTCTCGAACGAAACGGTGTGGAACGAAGGCCTCGACGGCAACGGCAAGCTGTGGGCGACGGGCGGCGGCGTCAGCACGATCCTGCCCGCGCCTTCGTGGCAGTCGGGCAGCAGCCGTCAGTTGCCGGATGTCTCGTTCGACGCCGCGCAAAGCACGGGCGCGTACATCTACAACTACGGCCAGTTGCAGCAGATCGGCGGCACGAGTCTCGCCGCGCCGATTTTCACGGGCTTCTGGGCGCGCCTGCTCGCGGCGAACGGCACGGGCCTCGGTTTCCCGGCCGGCAACCTGTATCGCGCGATTCCGTCGAACCGGTCGCTCGTGCGCTATGACGTCGTGTCGGGGAACAACGGCTATCAGGGGTATGGCTACACCGCCGGCACCGGCTGGGATCTGACGACCGGCTTCGGCAGCCTGAACATCGCGAACCTCAATCAGCTGATCAAGTCGGGCGGGTTCTGAGCGATATTTGAAGGCCGGCGCGCGGCAGCAGTTTGCCGCGCGCCGGCCTTGTCGCGTTCAGGTCGCGCGGTATTCGCGCATCACCCTACTCCGTCGCACGCGTGTTCACAGGCTCCGGCGCGGCCGGTACACCGCTCCGATGCGACGGCGCAAACAGCCGCAACCCGCTCGCGACGCTCGCGGCCCCCGCGAATCCCGCACCGAGCATCAGCGCGAGCGTCGGCCCGTGACGCCCCGCGATCCCGAACGACAGCGCGACGAGCGCCGCGCCCGTTGCCTGCCCGATCAGCCGCGCGGTCGCGATGATCCCGCTCGCGCCGCCGCTGCGCTCGGGCGGCGCGCTCGACATCAGCGCCTTCAGGTTCGGCGACTGGAAGAAGCCGAAGCCCGCGCCGCACAGCATCATCCGCCAGCCGATGTCGAATACGTTCGGCGCCGCCGGCAGTGCGGCGAGCGACACCATGCCCGCGCTCAGCAACGCGAGCCCGATCGCACCGAGCAGGCCGGGCGGGTATCGATCCGACAGGCGGCCTGCGATCGGCGCGGCGAGCGCGACGATCGCCGACCACGGCGTCATCAGGAACCCCGTCTCGACCGCGTTGCGATGCAGGACGGTTTCGAAATAGAACGGCAGCGACACGAACGCGAGCCCCTGTGCGGCGAACGCGCACACGGCGGTCAGCGCGGACAGCGTGAACACGGGCCGGCGAAACAGGTCGACCGGCAGCATCGGCGCCGGGTGCCCGGCCTGGCGGCGGATCAGCAGCCAGCCGAACGCGAACGCAACCGCAGCAGCCGCGAACACCACGGAAAGCGGCCCGCGCTGCGCGAATTCGCCGAGCGCGAAGATCAGCGACGCGAACGTGATCACGTTGAACAGTGCGGCGACCGGATCGAACGCATGCTTGCCGCGCGCCGTCTGCGGCAGCGACGGAATCGCCACTGCAAGCGCGAACACGCCGAGCGGCACGTTCACCGCGAACAGCCACGGCCATGCGGCGACCGACAGGATCAGCGACGCGATCGTCGGCCCCACCGCGAACGACACGCCGACGACGAGCGCGTTGAAGCCGACGCCGCGCCCGAGCCGGTGCGCGGGAAACAGGCCGCGGATCAGCGCGACGTTGACGCTCATGATCGCGCTCGCGCCGAAGCCCTGCACGATCCGCGCGGCCGTCAGCATCGGCAGCGTCGACGCGAGCGAACAACCGAGCGATGCGAGCGTGAACACCGTGAGCCCGGCGATATACACGCGCTTGTGGCCGACGATGTCGCCGAGCGATGCGAACGGCAGCAGCGTCGCGACCATCGCGAGCTGGTACGCATTGATGATCCACACGGACGCGGCCGGCGACGCATGCAGGTCGGCGGCGATCGCGGGCAGCGCGGTGTTCGCGATCGCGGTGTCGAGCGTCGCGAGCGCGACGGCCAGCAGCACGGCGGACATCGCGCGCCAGTTGACGGCCGGCTCCCGGGCGCCGGCGGAGGATGCGAATTCGGACAAGATGAGGCTCGGCTGACGGGCGACGCGCGGCGTCGCGGATTGAGCGACGCGGCAGCGTGCGTTCCGGACGGCAAGACCGGCGCGCGCAGCCGCGATCCGTATTGTTGCAGAGCCGTCTCGAACGTGCAGGCGGCCGCCTCCCCAGTCAGCGAAACGAAAGCTTGCGCGATGCCGTGCTTGATGCGCGGCATCGTTGAGCACACAACGATCTACGAGCCGGCGAGCGTCGGCTGGCCGTCCGGGCGCGTGCCCGTCTTCGTCGTGTCGGCGCGGGCGGCCGGCCCGGCCGCGTCTGCCGGCGGCACCGCGCATCGGAATCGCACCGATGCGCCGATGCTCGGCATGCGTGCACCGCCGTCGCGCCAGATCGGATCAGGTCACCGCGCGTCGCGCATTGCGTCCGCGCAGCCATTCGAGCGCGAGCAGCAGGCTCGTCGAGAAGATGATCAGGATCGTCGCGAGCGCGGCGATCGTCGGGCTGATGTTCTCGCGGATGCCCGTGAACATCTGGCGCGGCAGCGTCGTCTGGTCCGCGCCCGCGAGGAACAGCGTGACGACCACTTCGTCGAACGACGTCGCGAACGCGAACAGCGCGCCCGACATCACGCCCGGCGCGATCACCGGCAGCGTCACGCGGAAAAACGTCGACACCGGATTCGCGCCGAGCGACAGGCTCGCGCGCACGAGATTGTGGTTGAACCCCTGCAGCGTCGCGGCGACCGTCGTCACGACGAACGGCACGCCGAGCGCCGCGTGCGCGGCGATCAGCCCCGTATAGGTATTCGCGAGCCCGAGCGGCGCGAAGAACAGGTACATGCCGACGCCGACCACGACGACCGGCACGATCATCGGCGACAGCAGCACGGCCATCAGCAGCGCCTTGCCGCGGAAGTCGGCCTTCGTGAGACCGATCGCGGCGAGCGTGCCGAGCACGGTCGCGACGACGGTCGCCGACGGCGCGACGATGAAGCTGTTCTTCGCGGCCATCCGCCACTCGTCCGACGCGATCAGGTTCTCGTACCAGCGCATCGAGAAGCCCGGGATCGGATAGACGAGGAACGTGCTCGACGAAAACGACAGCGGCACGATCGCGAGCACCGGCAGGATCAGGTACAGCAGCGTCAGCACGACGAGCACGCGCAATGCGACGTACCACGCGCGTTCGACGAACGACATGTGCGGCGCAAACAGCGGCCTGGCGAGCAGTTTCATGGTCGAATCCCTTTCCGTTCCGTTGTTGCGCGCTTAGCCGAGGCTCACGTTCGAGCGGGTGAAGCGGCCGTAGATCGCGTACAGCACGAGCGTCGCCGCGAGCAGCAGCCCGCCGAGCGCGCACGCCATGCCCCAGTTGATCGTCACGTTCGTGAAGTACGCGACGTAGTAGCTGACCATCTGGTCGTTCGGCCCGCCGAGCAGCGCGGGCGTGATGTAGTAGCCGATCGCGAGGATGAACACGAGCAACGCGCCCGCGCCGACGCCCGGATAGGTCTGCGGCACGTACACGCGCCAGAACGCGGCGAACGGATGGCTGCCGAGCGATACGGCCGCGCGCTGGTAGGTCGGCGGGATCGACTTCATCACGCTGTACAGCGGCAGGATCATGAACGGCAGCAGGATGTGCGTCATCGAGATATACACGCCGACGCGGTTGAACAGCAACGTCAGCGGATGCGAGATCAGCCCGCTGCCGATCAGCGCCGTGTTGATGAGCCCTTCGCTCTGCAGCAGCACGATCCACGCGGCGACGCGCACCAGCACCGAGGTCCAGAACGGAATCAGCACGAGAATCATCACGAGGTTCGCACGCCGCTCCGACAGCGTCGAGATCCAGTATGCGAGCGGGTAGCCGAGCAGCAGCGCGAACAGCGTGACCGCGACGCCGATCACGAACGTGCGGCCGAAGATCGCGAGATAGATCGACTGGTCGGGATCGGCCTGCACGATGTGGCCGAAGCCGTCCTGTTTGTGGTCGAGCGCGGCGAGCAGGTAGAACGGCGAAACCGTGCTGCCGTTCTTCGCGATGGCCTGCCAGTACGCCGTGTCGCCCCAGCGCGAATCGAGTTCGACGAGTTTCGTGCGCGTCTGCGCAGGCGTGAGCGTCGATTCATTGTCGCCCTTCAGCGGCATCGCGCGCGCCGTCTTCGCGACGAGCGAGCGATAACCGGGGATCTCGGTGTTCAGGCGCCGCGCGAGCGCGCCCATCGCCTCGCTGTCGGCCACCTTCGTCATGTCGGCCGCGAGCGCGACATATGCGGCGTCGGCCGGCGGCGCCTTGCGGTCCCAGCCCGACAGCGCGGCGACCGTGTTCGGCAGCGCGGTTGCGATCTCGGGGTTCTGCACCGCGCGCGTGAGCAGCGTGCCGATCGGTACGACGAAGATCAGCAGCAGGAAAATCGCGAGCGGCGCGACCAGCAGCAGCGCCATCGTGCGCTTGCGGGCCTCGGCAGCCTTCAGCTCGCGCTTGAGCGCGGCGCCCGACGAGGAAGGCGCGATCGTCATCGTATTCAACGGGTCTCTCCGGCCGGGCACGCTCCGGCGGAATGCCGCGCGACGCGATCGACGCGCCGCGCGGCGGGTTGCATCAGGATGCCTGAACGGTTACTTCGTCGCCCATGCGGCGAAGCGCTGCTCGAGCTCGTCGCTGTGGTCGGTCCAGAAGCCGATATCTTCCAGCACCGCGTTCTTGCCGTTGGCCGGCGAGTTCGGCAGGTTCGCGAGCGTCTTCGCGTCGAGCGACTTGATCGCGGCGATGTTCGCGGGGCCGTACGCGATGTGCTGCGCATACGCCTGCTGCGGCTTCGGCGTCAGCGAATACGCGATGTACTGCTCGGCCAGTGCCTTGTTCGGCGAGCCCTTCGGAATCGCCCAGTAGTCGAGGTCGTAGATGCTGCCGTTCCACACGACCTTCAGGTTCTTGCCTTCCTTCTGCGCGGCATCGATGCGGCCGTTGTACGCGGTCGACATCACGACGTCGCCGGCGACGAGGAACTGCGGCGGCTGCGCGCCCGCTTCCCACCACTGGATGTACGGCTTCAGCTCGTCGAGCTTCTTGAACGCGCGGTCCTGGCCGGCCTTCGTGCCGAGCACCTTGTACACGTCCTTCGTCGCGACGCCGTCGGCCATCAGCGCGAATTCGAGGTTGTAGCGCGCGCCCTTGCGCATCCCGCGCTTGCCGGGGAATTTCTTCACGTTCCAGAAATCGGCCCAGCCGGTCGGTGCCGACTTCAGCTTGTCCGCGTTATACGACAGCGCCGTCGACCACACGAAGAAGCCGACGCCGCACGTTTGCGGCGATTCCGGAATCAGGTCGGACTTCTTCGCGATCTTCGACCAGTCGAGCTTCTCGTACAGCCCTTCGTCGCAACCGCGGTTCAGGTCGCCCGACTCGACTTCGACCACGTCCCAGTTGACGTGCTTCGCCTCGACCATCGCCTTCACCTTCGCCTGCTCGCCGTTGTATTCGACGGCGGTGACCTTGTTGCCGGTTGCCTTCTCGAACGGCTGGTTGAACGCGACCTTCTGCGCGTCGCCGTTCGCGCCGCCGAAGTTGACGACCGTGAGTTCGGCGGCCGTTGCCGATGCGCCGACTACGGCGAGCGCCAGTGCCAGCGCGGTGCGACGCGCCGTGAAGCTTGCTCGTTTCATGATGGTTCCTCTCCTCTCGTGGTGGAAGTGGGCAGTTGTTGTTGACGACGTGCTGCGGTAAATCGGGGAAACCCTGTTCATGCGAACACGCGCAGGTGCTCGGGTGCGAATGCAAGCGAGACCGGCGCGCCGGGCGAGAACGCATCGAGCGCGCCGGTACCGAGCGGCACCTTCACGAAGCATTCGTCCTGGCCCGGCAGCGCGCAGCGCATGCGCACGTGATCGCCGAAATAGATGAGGCTGCGCGCCTCGCCGGTCAGCCGGTTCGCGGCCGCGCCGTTCGCATGCCCGTTCGCGCCGTGCGCGGCGAGGCTCATGCGTTCGGGGCGGATGCACGCGACGGCCGACGCGCCCTCGGCGGCTTCGCCGATATGGCGGCCGACGAGCTTCGTGCCGTCGTCGAGCCGGAACTCGCAGAATTCGCCGTCGACGCGCGCGATGGTGCCGCGCAGCCGGTTGCTGTCGCCGATGAAGTTCGCGACGAATTCGTTGCAAGGCGATTCGTACAGGCGGTCGACGGTATCGAGCTGCTGCACGATGCCCTTGTCGAACACGGCCACACGATCGGACATCGTCAGCGCCTCGCCCTGGTCGTGCGTCACGTAGACGAAGGTCACGCCGAGCTTCTCGTGCAGCGCCTTCAGTTCGTACTGCATGTGTTCGCGCAGCTGCTTGTCGAGCGCGCCGAGCGGCTCGTCCATCAGCACGAGCTTCGGCTCGAACACGAGCGCACGCGCCAGCGCGATACGCTGCTGCTGGCCGCCCGACAGCTGCGCCGGGTAGCGTTTCGCGAAGCGCTCCATCTGCACCATCTTCAGCGCATGCGCGACGCGCTCCGTGCGCTCGGCGGCCGGCAGCTTGCGCACGGTCAGCGGATACGCGACGTTCTGCTCGACCGTCAGGTGCGGGAACAGCGCGTAGTTCTGGAACACCATGCCGATGTTGCGCTTGTGCGGCGGCACGTTGTTCAGGAGTTCGCCGTCGAGGCGGATCTCGCCGCCGGTCGGAAACTCGAAACCGGCGAGCATCATCAGGCAGGTCGTCTTGCCCGAACCCGACGGCCCGAGCAGCGTCAGGAATTCCCCTCGGTGGATATCGAGGTCGAGCGATTTGACGACCAGCGTTTCACCGTCATAGGTCTTCCGCACGCCGCGAAAGCTGACGATCACATCATCGGACTTCATCATGCTGTCCCCTTGCGTCGCGACAATCGTTTTTGAGATGCGATCCACTATACGGTGCGCACGGTTCTATACTAGGGAACCATTTCAATATTCCAAGTAGGACCACTTTGGATACCGTGATCCTTGCCGACTGGCTCTCCGCCCGCCTCGACCGCGGCTCGTCCGAGCCGATGTACCGGCAGTTGCTGCAACAGATGCAGCAGGCCATCCTGACCGGGGAATTGGGGCCAGGGACAAAGCTACCCAGTTCCCGGACGCTCGCGGCGGACCTGTCGATCGCGCGCAATACCGTGCTGCACGTGTACGACCAGCTGACGGCCGAAGGCTATGTGCTGACGACGACCGGCAGCGGCACCTACGTGGCCGATACGCGGCCGGACGCCGCCGCGATTCGCGCGCCGGGCGCCGCACCGCAGCCGTCCGACGCCGGCACGCTGCCGCCGCCGGACGCGCAGGGCAGCCTGTCGATGCGCGGCCGGCAACTGATCGAGCACGCAGGCGTGTCGCGGCGCCAGTGGGGTGCGTTCATGCCGGGCGTGCCGGACGTGTCGGAGTTTCCGAGCCGCACGTGGAGCCGCCTGCAGGCGCGGCTGTGGAAGGACGCGAACCCCGAGCTGCTGACCTATGCGCCGGGCGGCGGCTACCGGCCGTTACGGCGCGCGCTCGCCGATTACCTGCGCGTCGCGCGCTCGGTCAAATGCTCGCCGGACCAGGTGATCATCACGACCGGCATTCATCAGTCGATCGATCTCGCGGTGCGGCTGCTGTCCGACATCGGCGATCGCGCGTGGGTCGAGGAACCGTGCTACTGGGGCGTGCGCAGCGTATTGCAGGCGGCCGGCCTCACGCTCGCGCCGGTGCCGGTCGACCAGGAAGGGCTCGCGCCGCGTGCCGGCGACATGCAGCATCCGCCGCGGCTCGTGCTCGTCACGCCGTCGCATCAGTACCCGCTCGGGATGGTGATGAGCCTCGCACGGCGCCGGATGCTGCTCGAATACGCGCGTCAGCACCGCTGCTGGATCATCGAGGACGACTACGACAGCGAATTCCGCTACGGCAGCCGCCCGCTCGCGTCGCTGCAGGGGCTCGACGACGGCGGCCGCGTGATCTACGTCGGCAGCCTCGGCAAGATGCTGTTCCCGGGCCTGCGGATGGGCTACATGGTCGTGCCCGAGCATCTGGTCGACACCTTCCGCACCGGGCTGTCGGAGCTGTACCGCGAGGGCCAGCTGATGCAGCAGGCCGTGCTCGCCGAATTCATCATGGACGGCCACCTGACGTCGCACGTCAGGCGCATGCGCACGCTGTACGGCGAGCGCCGGCAACTGATGATCGACGCGATCCGAGCGCGCTTCGGCGACGCGCTGCCCGTGATGGGCGACGAGGCCGGCCTGCACCTGGTGCTCGGCCTGCCCGACACGTGCGACGATCGCGCGGTCACGCAGAGCGCGTTCGACGCGGGCGTGATCGTACGCCCGCTCACCAGCTACTACAGCAACCTCGACACCGCTCGGCGCGGCCTGCTGCTCGGCTATGCGTGCGTCCCGCACGAAAGCATCGGGCCCGCGTTCGACACGCTCGCGGATACCATCGAGCAGCATCTGCCGCGGCACATCACGCGCGCGGCATAAGGCCGGTCACATACGGCGGCGCCCGCGTTACTGCGCGCTGCCCGCGCCGCGATCGAGCGACGCCGCGCGCACGGCTTCGCCGGGCTTCGTGAACATGCGCTGCCGCAGTGCGGCGATCTGCGCGTCGCGATCCGGCGGCGACAGGCCGGCCGACTCGATCTGCGCACGCTGCGCCGCATAGTCCGCGTAGCGGCTCTGCCACGATGCGTCGTCCTGCTGCATCTGCGCGACGCGCGCGGCGGCCTCGGGCCCGAGCGTCTGCGTCAGTTGCGCGCGCATCGCATCGGGCGTCGCCCCGCTCTTCTGCAACTGCGCGATCTGGTCGATCGCGGCCCGCTGCCGGTCGACCCGCTGCTGCGCCGCGCGTTCGTCGGCCGGCATCTGCTGCTCGAGCGCCGCGAGCCGTTCGGACTTCTGCGCATCGGTCAGCGTGCGATCCTGCGCGATCTTCAGCCGTGCGAGATCGTAGCGCTGCCGCCACTGCTCCGCGCCGAAGAACGGCTGACTCCAGTCGCCGAGCGTGCGATACGCGATCGACGCACGCTGGTCCAGCGCGAGCTGCAGCGCGCCCAGGTCGGACTTGTCGACCGCGCCGGCATCGCGCAATTTCGCGAGCGCGTCGAGATACGCGCGATACCGGCGCCACACGTCGAGCGCGTCGGCCTGCGCAGCCGTACCGTCGAGCTGCGCGGCAATCTCGCGCGCGACGAGCGCATCGAGCGCGGCCGTACTGAGATCGCTCTGCGCGGTCAGGCAGTAATCGAAGAAATCGCGTACCGCGCGCACCTTCGCGAGATGGCCGCCGGCATCGAGCGGCAGCCGCGGCGCGCTGGAACCGGCCAGCGACGACGGCAGGCCCGCGCTCGCCGGAACGGCGGCCTGCGGCGGTGCCGCAGCCACGCCGCCCACCGCCGCAGCATCGGGCGACTCGCCGGCGCTACCCGTATCGCGATGCCATCCCGCACCGCTCCACATCGCGACGCCGACGATCGCCGCCAGCCCCGCGACACCGTAGACCACAGCGCGCCGCGCCCGCGGCGCGCGCCCTTCACGTGCCGTCATCGATTACACGCCCGCCAGTTTCAGCCGGTTCGCATGCGTGCGGATCACCGCGACCGGATCTTCCGCATACGCGCCGCGCACGCCAAGCAACTGGTTGATCTCGTCGATATGGTTCCACTTGTAGCTCGTGCTCAGCACCTGGCCGTACAGCGCGCTGCACTTCGACACGAGCCCGTCGTTCTGGCCCGAGCCGCGGTTGATCATCACCGTGCCCGTGCCGAACAGCGCGAGCGTCGACAGATCGAGCGCGTTCGCCGGGTCGACGAGCGGAATGGTGCTCGTGTCCGTCGCACCCGTGACACCGAACACGGAGAGCGTCGGCTGGATCGCCGTGCCGGCCCACGAATACAGCAGATGCGTGTTTCCGCCGACGGTTTCCGTCGGTGCGCCGGTCTGGCAACTGCCCGGCGCGCCAAGGCCCGCGCTCGGATAGTTCTGGTTGTACGTGGCGGCCTGTGCGGTCGTCAGCGTCTTCAGCGACGCGAGCGCGTCCTGGTTCGTGTTGTGACTGCTGCTCGTCAGGATTCCGAACACATTGACGAACGCGGCGATCACCGACGACGAAAGCCCGGTCGGATCGTATGCGAGCACGCTCTGCACGAAGTCGGCGAACTCGGAGCCGCGATGCGGCGTGCCGATCGTCGTCACCGACGCGACGAGATCGGGCGCGACGGCCGCGACATAACGCGACGTGAGCCCGCCCTGGCTGTGACCGACGAGATTGACCTTGGTCGCGCCCGTCGCGGCGAGCACCGTCTTCACGTAAGCGAGCAGCTGTTCGCCGCGCCCGTTCGGGCCGTCATCGCTCTGGAAGCCCGACAGGTTCGCGACGTAGACGGTCGCGCCATGCTGCTGCAGGTCTTCCTGGATGCCGTACCAGTACTCGAGCACGCCCGCGTACTTGTCGGTGCCCGTGAGCCCGTGCACGAGGATGATCGGATAACGCGTCGTCGCGTAGTCGTCGGCGGGCGCGGTCGCTGCCATCGCTGCGTGCGTCGTCGCAAGCGTCATCACTGCGGTCGTCCCCGCGAACGGCGCGACGCTCATCGCGCATGCCACTGCCCCTGCCACCACCCTGGAACGCATCGATCTGGCCATGCATGTTCTCCTGATTATTGTGCTGCCGGTACGAATGAACTCGAATCGACGCACGCGGCGCCCTCGTGTGCGCCGTGACCGTCGAATGCCGGAGTGAAACACGAGCGGCCAACGTTTGCGCCTCGACTAGACACGGTTCTCTAATCGGTTGACGCGCCCCGCCCGTTCGGGCGGGGCTGCGTTCATGTGCGCGCATGCTGCAACGCACACTCGCAACGCGCTACAGCTTTGCGCTCACGCGTACCCATGCGGTACGGCCCGGCTCCATCACCGGCGCGTTCGCGGGATAGCCGAAGCCGGCATTGCCCGCGAGGTTCAGATGCTCGGTGTAGGCCTTGTTCAGCACGTTGTCGACGCCGACCGAGACCTGCACGGTCTTGCTGACGTTGTATTGCGTATGCAGCGACAGCACGCCGAATCCGGCGCTCGGGCCGAAGTCCTTGCCGACCACGTTGCCCTCGTTCAGCGCATAACGATGCTGCGGCGCAACGATCCGCCACAGGCCGCCGGCCGACCACGCGCCGCGCGTGTATTCGAGCCCGATGCGCGCCTCGAGCGGCGGCATTTGCGGCAGCGGATCGCCGCTCGCCACGTTGCGCCCCCATGCATACGCGAGCGACGTCTCGACGCGCAGCGGCGCAACCGGCCGCCACGACACGCCTGCTTCGCCGCCCATGATCTGCGCGTTGACGTTGGTCGCCTGCGTGGTCGGGCCCATCATGCCGGCCGCGTAGTTGAACAGGATGAAGTCCTGCACGTAGCCTGCGTAGGCCGACACCCACGCATCGAACCGGTCGCTCTTGTATTGCGCGCCGATGTCGAGCTGCGTGGTCTTCTCCGGCTGCACCGCCGAGAATGCGTTGACCGAACCGGTCGGCCCGCGCTTCGCGGAGAACAACTCCCAGTAGTCGGGATAGCGCTCCGCATGACCGATCCCCGCGTACCACGTGACGGGCAGCGACGCGAGATCGCGCTCGTAGCGCACGAAGCCGCTCGGCAGCACACGTGCGCGGTCGTCGTCGAAGGTCGGGTTGGGTTTTTTCATCATCATCCCGCTCGTCGTCGCGCGCTTGTCGCGTGCGCTCGCATAGTCGACACGCGCGCCGCCGATCACGCGCGACACGTCGCTCGCGTACCACGTCAACTCGCCGAACGCGCCCGCGTTCCACATCGTCGCCTGCGCATCCCACGGCTGGTCGCCGTAGTTCTGCCGCCCCATCGCCGAGCGCGAATCGAGCCGGTTCGACTGCGCGTCGACACCCGTCACGAGCTTGAAGTCGTCGCCGAAACGGAACGTCGCGGCAGCGCGCGCGCCGACCGTGCGGCGGCGCACCTCCGACGCCATCCGCATCGGCATGCTGCTGGTCGGGTCGGGCTGCCGCAACGTGTAGTTGTCCATCACGTGGTCGGCTTCGTTGTAGTACACGCGTGCCTCGATCCGGTCGAGCACGTCGCCGAGATGCCGCTTGTCGAACGACAGGCCGAACGTCTCGCGGCGAAAATGCGCGCCGTCCATCCCGCGGCCCGCATACTTCGCGTAGCCGTCGCCCGTGCCGGCCGTCAGTTCGACCCGCGTATGGTCGTCGGGCGTCCAGCCGAGCGCCGCATCGGCGTTCCACTTGTCCCACTGCGACGGCACCGTGTTGCCGTTGCCGTCCTTGTAGTCCTGCGAATGCGCGTGGTTCGCGGTCACACGGCCATAGACGTCCGGCGTGCCGGCCGTCACGTCGATGTTCTGGTCGTTGCGACCGAACGAGCCGCCGACGAGGCTGCCCTCGAAACGCATGCCCGGCTTGTCGAAACGCGGCGTCACGCGCTCGAACAGCACGGTGCCGGCCGACGCGCCCGGGCCGTACAGCACGGTCTGCGGCCCCTTCACGACGGTGACCTTGTCATAGCTTTCCGGCGCGATGTACGACGTCGGCGCATCCATCCGGTTCGGGCAGGCACCGAGCGTCGGCATCCCGTTCGCCAGGATATTCAGCCGCGAACCGAACATCCCGCGCAGCACGGGGTCGCCGTTCGTGCCGCCGCCGCGGATCGACGTGAAGCCGGGGATCGTCTTCAGGTAATCCGCGCCGTCGCTGGCGGGCAGCGGCTGGCGCGGCGCCTTCGGATCCGTGACGACGACGAGCGGCGTCGTCAGCGGCGACGCGACGACCTCGACGGGCGGCAGCAGCGCGGCCGCGTCGTCCGCAGGCGCGCCGGCCGCGCGAGCCGTTTCGGCCGCGGCAGCGGTCGCGGCCAGCGCGCCGACGGCGAGCGCGGGAACGGTGAGTTTCAACATGCGCGGCACGCGCCGCGCACAGGCATTGCGTGACGCCCGCGGCGCACGCAACTGGAAAATGGTCATGATCGAAAGCCCGAGTGACGCCCTCCACGCGGCCTCGACGGGCCGCACGGATATCGGCGGTGGAAAGAACGGAAGACAGCGCGTCAGGCGCGCTCGGGCGGTGCGCGTGGATACGCGCGCGGATAGCGGTCGGCGCGCGCCGCGACGGCTGGCGACGCGGCGGCGGAAACGGAAACGACGGAAACGGAAGCGAACGACGCGGCGGCAGGCGCGCCGATCGCGGGGCTGTGTGCGAAGAATCCGCAATAGCCGCACGCATCGAGATGCAGCGCATGATCGTGCATGCGGCCCGCATCGGGCGACCGATGCGCGCCGTGCTCTGCACTGCAGACGATCGCGTCGGGTGTGGCCGCCTGCGCGATGCGCCACTGCGACACCAGCGGCGCCGCGATCGCGAACCAGATCGCGAGCACGCCAAGCCAGGCGGTCAGGTGACGATGTCGGTGCAGCATGCGCGGCGGCGAGTAAGCGGAACGTAAAAACAGCCGAGATGTTACAGAATGTTCGCCTCGATGGCCAGCCGCGGATGACGGTAAACGAAGCGGGGGCGCATGGTTGTCAACACAACCATGCGCCCCCGCCTGCTGCGCGCGTCCGGAGTGCGGCGATCAGGGCACCATGCGCCGCAGCACGTTATCGCGCCGGATGAAATGGTGGTACAACGTGGCCAGCGCATGCAGGCCGATCACGAAGTAGAACGCGTTGCCGATCAACTCATGCGCTTCCTTGATCGTCGGCCGCAGCGCCTTGTCTGGGCCGAACAGCGTGAACGACACGCCGAGCCAGTCGAGCGACACCGGCTTGCCGCCCATATTGATCATCATGATGCCGAGCAGCGGCTGCGCGATGATGAACACGTAGAGCGCCAAATGCGCGAGCTTCGAGAGCCAGCGCAGCAGCGCGGCCTGCGGAATGGCTTCCGGCACGCGGCTGACGACCCGCCACAGCACGCGCAGCACCGACAGCACGAGCACGAACGTGCCCGCGGTGAGATGCACGTTCATCCAGAACACCCGGCTGTCGCTGCCTTTCGGCCCGCGGATCTCGATGGCCAGGTACGCCAGCGCGACCAGCAGGAAGATGGCCCAGTGGAAGAAGATCGCGGGCGAGCTGTAGCGCGTCTGTTTCGCGAGGATGTTTTTCATGCTTGGTCTCGTGTTGTATGCGGGGAGGGGCGCATGCCGCAGCCGGCTCTGCGCCCGGCGGAGCTGCCACGATTGTAGCCGCACGGACGTCCGGTTTTGCTCGGCGCGGTCAAATATCCGACGAATCGTCGACACGCACCGCGCGCGGCTGCCATATGGAAAATCCGCATCGCGCACGGGAACGGCTGTGGCACGATGAAGCTTTGGTGTCGACGTTGCGCGCGCATCATGAGCAAGGCGTTCTTCGTTGCGGCCTACCGGCTGATTGCCGCGTTGCTCGCGGTGTCCACGACGTTGCACAGCATCGCCGGCTACTGGGGCATGCCCGCAATTCATCTTGGCAACTTCCTCAGCTATTTCACGCAACTGAGCAGCCTCTATGCGTCGGCGATGCTGACCGCGGGGATCTGGTGCATCGCGCGTCCCGGCTCGGCCCGCTACGAATCGATGCGCGGCGCGGCCGTTTTGTACGTGCTGATCACCGCGATCGTCTACGAACTGCTGCTCGCACGCCTCGATGCGCTGCATCACGTCACACCTGCGTTCAATAACTGGGTGCTGCACCGGATCGTGCCGCTCGTCATGCTGTGCGACTGGCTGTACGTGGAGCCGCGCTCGCCGATCGCACGGCGCAGCGCGTTCGCGTGGCTCGGTTTTCCGGTCGTCTATCTCGGCTATACGCTCGTGCGCGGCGCGCTGGAGAACTGGTATCCCTACCCGTTCGTCGATCCGCGGCCGCACGGCTACCTGCCGGTCGCGATCCAGTGCTCGCTGATCGCGCTCGGCGCGGCGGCGCTCGCATTGGGCATCCGCTGGCTCGGCAATCACGCGAGACAATCCGACACCGCGACGCTGAAGGAAGGATGAAAGCGAAAGAAGGCGGGAGCGTGTGCGCCGCCCGGCGCACACGCGGCGATGCGGCTCGTCAGCCGCCGTTGCGCGGCAGGAAGTTCATCGGATCGACGACTTTGCCGTTCTGGCGGACTTCGAACTCGAACGTCGAACGGCCGTTTGCGTCGGCGCCCATCTCGGCGACCGGCTGGCCCTGGCGCACCGCGTCGCCTTCGTTGACGAGCAGCTTGCCGTTGTGACCGTAGGCCGTGATGAGCCCGTTGTCGTGCTTCAGGATCACGAGCGGGCCGTACGCCTTGACGCCGGACCCGGCATAGACCACCCGCCCGTTCGCCGCGGCCCGCACCGAACGGTCGGGCCCGGACGCGGCGATCACGATGCCGCGCGTCTTGCCGGCCGCAAACGGCGCCGTGACGACGCCCGTGGCCGGCCATGCGAGCGAGCCCGGCTGCGCGGCCGCCGCGGGCGGCTGCCCGAACGACGTCGCGGCAGGCGGCGCGACGCGCAGCACCTGGCCGGGCGACACCGCGTCGGTAGGCGCCATGTGGTTCCAGCTCGCCACATCCTGCACGCGCTGCCCGTAGGCGTTCGCGATGCCCGCGAGCGTGTCGCCCGGGTTCACGCGGTAATAGCCGGCGATCACGCCCGGCGTCGCGGCCGACGTCGGCCCCGACGAACGCGCCGGCTGCCAGTTGTCGGTCCACGGCGTCAGCGTACAGCCCGACAGCGCGACGGCCGCGGTGACGAGCGCCGCCTGCGGCAGCCAGTGCGCCAGCGAATCGTGGATGGGAATAGTTTTTCTCAAGGGTCCTCCCGGATTTGCGTCGTTGCGCCGCCCACCGCCCTCCGGCGCGCGACGCACGATGTCCGGCCGGACGGCCGGACCAACCAGTATCCGACCGCTCTCGCGGCCGTCAGTTTCCACAGCGGAACGTCGGCGCGAACGGGCTCACCGGCCCCTTTTTCGCGTCGCTCCGACCGGCAAAGATACCATTTGTCGCGGTCAGGGCCGCGACAGACGCAGGTTCCGGCAACAATCTTGCGGCTTCGCCGATGCGGGCCGGCGGCCCGCGAACCGCACCGCGCGGGCCGTCCGGCGGCCCAGCCGCAGGTCTTCCGCCCGCGTCGCAGCCGTCTGCCGTCTCGGCTCCGTCACATTCTCCCCTTCGATCGCCGCCTATACTCGGTGATGCGCAGCGTAATCCAACGACAACGAGGAGCATGACAATGAACAATGCGACGTTTCTTTCCGTGCAGCTCAATGCGGACGATTTCGCCGGTTCCAGCGGCCTGGTCGAATTGCTCAACCGGCACCTGCTGTTCGCGACCGACGTCGCCGAGGCGGCCGATGCGCTCGTTCAGCTGGCGAGCGTCGCGCACCTGACGGGCGCCACGCGCCACAGCGTCGAGCTGCCGGTCCTTGCGATCGAGCGGCTGCGCGACGCGCTCGACACGCTGAGCGGCTACGACGAAACGTGGCTGCAGGTGCTGGAGCCGGCCGAAGCGCTGTTCCGGGAGATCGGGCGCGGCACGCGCCCGCTGCACTGACTGCCGGCGCCGCAGGCGCCACCAATGAAAACAGCCCGTCGTTTCGCGTTGCGAAACGACGGGCTGTTTGTACTACATGGGGTCAGGTCCGGCCGCCGGGGCGGCCGCGCCATTAACGACCCTTGTAGACCGGTGCGCCGTCAGCGATACGCTTGACTTGCCAGCCGGTCTTTGCTGCGGCCGGAGCGCCGGATTCCTGCGCGGCGGCCGGTTGCGCGCCATAGCCGGTCGTGTCGGCGGCGGCGACGTTCTGTTGCGGGTTCACACGAGCTTCAGCTGCCTGGATGCCTGCCGGGTAGTCCGTGCGGTCGCTGCCCAGCTTGTAGCCGGCCTGTTGCAGTTGAACCAGTTCGGCCTTCACCTGCGCACGGGTAACGGGCGCGTTCTGTTGGGCGAACGAGACGGCGGGAACGGCGAGGACAGCAGCTGCAGCGAACGTTGCGATCAGCGATTTCATGATTACCTCCGGGATTTTTTTTGCTCCGCCGCACACACCATGTCTGCAGCGATGGAACAGAGTTTAGTCCCGATGTCCCCTAGGGAAAACCATGAAAGAGCGAAAACACTGTTTCCCCGGAGCCAACAATGTCGGCATCCGGGATAGAAAAACCCTATTCAAAGAATAGATTTTCGCAACAATGCGCCCGCGGGCCGGTTACGACCAGTTCGCGTGGAAGCTGCCCGGCTTGTCGGTGCGCTCGAACGTGTGCGCGCCGAAGAAGTCGCGCTGCGCCTGCACGAGGTTCGCCGGCAGCCGCTCGGAACGGTAGCTGTCGAAGTACGCGACCGCCGACGCGAACGCCGGCACCGGCACGCCGGCCTTCACCGCGGCGACCACGACGTCGCGCAGCGATGCCTGGTAGTTCGCTGCGATGTCCTGGAAGTACGGATCGAGCAGCAGGTTCGCGAGCGCCGGATCCTTCGCGTAAGCCTCCGTGATCTTCTGCAGGAAGCGCGCGCGGATGATGCAGCCCGCGCGGAAGATCTTCGCGATCGTCCCGAGGTCGAGATTCCAGCCGTACTCTTCGGACGCCGTGCGCAGCTGCGCGAAGCCCTGCGCGTACGAGATCACCTTGCTCAGGTACAGCGCACGGCGCACCGCTTCGACGAACGCGGCGCGATCGCCGTCGAACGGCGCTTCAGTCGGGCCCGACAGGATCTTGCTGGCCGCGACGCGCTCGGTCTTCAGCGACGACAGCACGCGCGCGAACACCGATTCCGTGATGAGCGGCAGCGGCACGCCGAGATCCAGCGCGTTCTGGCTCGTCCACTTGCCGGTGCCCTTCTGCGCGGCGCGATCGAGGATCACGTCGACGAGGTGCTTGCCGGTCTCTTCGTCCTTCTTGCCGAAGATCTTCGACGTGATCTCGATCAGGTAGCTGTCGAGCTCGCCCTGGTTCCATTCGGTGTACACCGCGCCGAGCTCGTCGTTGGTCAGGCCTGCGACGTTCTTCAGCACCGAGTAGCTTTCGGCGATCAATTGCATGTCGCCGTATTCGATGCCGTTGTGAACCATCTTCACGTAGTGGCCCGCGCCATCCGGGCCCATGTACGCGACGCACGGCTCGCCGTCCGACGGTGCCTTCGCGGCGATCTGCTTGAGGATCGGCTCGACGAGGTCGTACGCGTCGCGCTGGCCGCCGGGCATGATCGACGGGCCGCGCAGCGCGCCCTCTTCGCCGCCCGACACGCCGGTGCCGATGAAATGCAGGCCCGATTGCGCGAGTTCCTGGTTGCGGCGGATCGTGTCGGTGAAGTGCGTATTGCCGCCGTCGATCAGCACGTCGCCCTTCTCGAGCAACGGCTTGAGCGACGCGATCGTCGCATCGGTCGCCTCGCCTGCCTTCACCATCATCAGGATCCGGCGCGGCGTTTCGAGCGATGCGACGAATTCCTCGAGCGTGTAGGTCGGCACCAGATTGCGGCCGGGGAATTCGGCGATCAGTTCGTCGGTTTTCTCGCGGCTGCGGTTGTACACCGACACCGCATAACCGCGGCTCTCGATATTGAGTGCGAGATTGCGGCCCATCACCGCGAGTCCGATCACACCGATTGCTTGTTTGCCCATTAGTCAATTCTCCGGAAAAAACAGGGCGCGACCCGACCCGGGCCGCGCGCACAGGCGAAAGGATAGTGGAAACCCGGCGGCGATGCGCGCTTGCGTGTCATTGCTCCGCGTGCGGAAGCCGCCGGAACACGACGCTCAGGTTGTTCGCCGGCATCTCGACGACCTCGATGCAGTCGAGCCCGCGATCGAGTCCGAGCGCGACGACAGTCTCGAGATCGCGCACGCCCCAAGACGGGTCGCGGCTGCGCAACTGCAGGTCGAACGCTTCGTTCGACGGCGCCGTATGCCGGCCCTCGCGACGATACGGGCCGTACAGGAACAGCACGCCGCCCGGCCGCAGCAGCCGCGACGCGCCCGCGAACAGCGCGTCGGTACAGGCCCACGGCGAGATGTGAATCATGTTGATGCAGACGATCGCGTCGAGCGCGTCGACCGGCCACGACGCGTCGCGCACGTCGAACGCCAGCGGCCCGGCGACGTTCGCGAGACCCGCATGCGCGATCCACGCGGCGATCGAGCGCCGCGCGTGCGCGTCGGGATCGCTCGGCTGCCAGCGCAGGCCCGGCAACGCCTGCGCGAAATGGACGACGTGCTGCCCCGTGCCGCTCGCGATTTCGAGCACGCTGCCGGTCGCCGGCAGCACGCGGCGCAACACGTCGAGGATCGGCCCGCGATTGCGTTCGGCCGCCGGCGCCGAGAGCCGCGCGGACGGATCGGGCGAAGCTGTCGGGCCGCTCACGATGCGTGCTCCGGTGCGTTGCGCGCGAGGCCCAGCCGCGCGGTGAGTGCGTCGAGCGCCGGTGCGCACTGCGCCTCGACCTTCAGCGTCAGCATTGGATCGGCGCGCGTATGGCCGAGATTGAGCGCGGCGACCGGCTTGCGCTGCGCCTGCGCCCACACGCAGAAGCGGTACCCGGAATACACCATCAGCGACGACCCGACGACGAGCAATGCATCGGCCGCATCGAGCGCCTGCGCGGCCAGCGTCACGCGCTCGCGCGGCACGTTCTCGCCGAAGAACACGACCGCCGGCTTCAGCAGGCCGCCGCACGCGGGGCACGCCGGGATGCGGAACGTGTCGAGCGCGGCCCATTCGAGGTGCGCGTCGCCGTCGGCGGCCGGCTCGGCCTGCGCGCCCAGCAGTTCGGGATTGTCGGCTTCGAGCACGGTCTGGATCGTCGCGCGCGCATGATGCGCGCCGCATTCGAGGCACGTCACGCCGTTGATCCCGCCGTGCAGCTCGATCACGTCGTCGCTGCCCGCGCGCTGATGCAGGCCGTCGACATTCTGCGTGACGAGGCGCTCGATCCGGCCTGCGCGGCCGAGCCGCGCCAGCGCGTCGTGCGACCGGTTCGGCTGCGCGCGGCCGACGACGGGCCAGCCGATCATGCTGCGCGCCCAGTAGCGTCGCCGCGCCGCGTCGGAGCCGAGGAATTCGTGGAGCTGGATCGGCGGCGAGCGCATCCATTGGCCATTACGGTCGCGATAGCCGGGAATGCCGGAATCGGTGCTGATGCCCGCGCCGGTCAGCACGAGCAGGCGCGGATGACGCTCGACAAACGTGTGCAGCGCGTCGAGCGCGGTCGGCTCGACACAGGCGGATAAGGGGTCGTGCAAGGCTTGATCGTTCATGTTGGCAACGCGTGAGCGGGCGCGCCGGCCAGCCGTGCGACCGCACGAGCGGCCCGCGCGCCAGCACATGATACAGAACGCCGCGCGATCCGGCCGGCGCCACGCACGGCAAACCCGCGCACAAAAAAGACGCCCATCGCCGCTCGGCGATGGGCGCTTCAACAATTGATCCATCGGGGTAGTGGATCAACTGACAGCACAATATTGCGGCGTCCGCCGCGCTGAGAATGGCGAACGCTTCCCCTGGACTACGCGTGTTCCGCGATGCCGCACGCATCGTTGCGCCACCGGCTTTCCCGTGCGATCCGGTTCTTCAGGCCCGTCACGCCGACGCAATGCGCGGCGCGCGAACGCATCCGCCGCACGACGACTCGCGTTGCGCCGCGAAATGACGATCCGGGATCAAGGCCGGGGCCATCCGCATGCATTCGCAGTTCATCCCCGACGGCCGACCGGCACCGGTCGGCCTCGTGCGTCACACATGCACGTCGTCGTTCGGAACGAACCCGATTACTCGGATGGAACGGAAAGCCGTGCGCTCACGTCGCCGCGATCAACGGCGAAGCGAATACCCTGGCAGGTCGGCGATTCATATTTGCAACATGACATGTTGCGGTTCGGTCTCTTTTCATTCTCTTGTCCCCGTATTCGATACGTCCGACCCACTGAAGCGATCGCCGGGTCGACTGCACCTGCGATCGCACTCACGGCACGCACAGATATGCAAGGAGCGCACCATGCTTCATGCCGCAAGGCCGCGCGGGCCGCCGAAATGCCGTCGGTGCGAATCGCGCACCGGCAAAAAGCGCGAATGTTTCGGAACTGAAACACGGAACGCGGCCCGACCGACGCCGGCCGGGCTCGCCATCGGGCTGTCCGGGCGCAGCCCCGACGGGCATCGGGGGCGTTGCATCTGCGCGCCGCCGCCAATCGCCTTACAATCGCCCGACGGCGGCTGCACGCGCCTGAACCGACGCGTGCGCCTGGCCTTGCAGCGCGCGGCTTCGCGCCGCCTGCCCGGAAACCCGCCGCGCGTCCGCCTTGCACCGCCTCCAGGGATTCGACATGACCACGCACGCCCCCGCCCGCGCCGACGTCGCACGCCGCGTCTTTTCGGCCGGACAGTTGTCGATCGGCCTCACGCTGCCGCTGCTTCGCAGCGGCAATATCGTCGCCGACTTCAACGAACAGCTCGAACTCGCGGCGCTTGCCGATACGCTCGGCTTTCGCGCACTGTGGATTCGCGACGTGCCGCTGAACAGCGCCGACTATCCCGACCCGGTCGGCCACCTCGACCCGTGGGTGCTGCTCGGCGCACTGGCGTCGCGCACGCGCCGGATCGCGCTCGCCAGCGGCGCGATCGTGCTGCCGCTGCGTCATCCGCTGCATATCGCGAAAGGCGCGCTGTCGGTCGCGACGCTGTCGGGCGGACGCTTCATCCTCGGGCTCGGCTCCGGCGACCGGCCGCCTGAATACGCGGCGTTCGGCGTCGATGCGGAAACGCGGCGCGACCGCTATCGCGCACACTGGGACGTCGTTGCGACCGCGCTCGGCGTGCCGTCGCGCGTGCTGCCCGACGAAGCGCCGCCCGACGCGCCTGAATTCACGCTGCTGCCGCGCGGCGGCGACGCGGTGCCGATGCTCGCGGTCGGCTCGGGCGGACAGAGCGTCGACTGGATCGCACGGCACTCGATCGGCTGGATGACGTACCACCGCGATCCAGACACGCAGCGCGCCCGTTATTCGATGTGGCGCGCTGCGGTCGACCGGCTCGCGTCGCCGGCCTTGCGTGCGTTCGGCGTGTCGATGCGGCTCGACCTCGCCGCGCATCCCGACGCGCCGGCCACCGCGCTGCCGCTCGGTTATGCCACCGGACGCCGCGCATTGGTCGACATCCTGCGGGACATGCGCGCGGCGGGCACGCATCACGTCACGCTGAATCCGGGAGCGGACCGGCCCGTGCGCGAGGTCATCGAAGAACTCGCCGAGCATGTGCTGCCGTTTTTTCACGACGCGCAGTCGTGATTCTTCAGGAATACGAAACCATCAGATGCGACGTGCGTGTCGCGATGATCGTCGTTTGTTCACGATCGGGCGAACGCTCGCGTAACGACGCACCATTCACGTTCAAAAACCGTTCCCGGTCCACATCTGCACGCCGGGGCACCAACAAGCACGTGTTACAGGACGCTTACGATTCGATAAAAAGGACGTGTCCGCATATCGGACTGTCTACAGGCACGAACAAGCCGCAAACGCCCGCGCCGCCTCGCGCATGCCCGATTTGAATATTCGTCGATGGAACTATTCGGTTCCGATCGCGATCATGTTAACTTCCGTCCATCGTTCAGCTCCGCGGGCCGCGCGCCGATGCGCGCCCGCATGCCTACCCATGCGACATTTCCTCCTCGGCTGGCTACTTGCCGCCGTCGTCTCGGCCGCGCATGCGGCCGCTCCCGCACCGGCCGCCGCGTCGGCCGCTTCCGGCACTGCGCCCGCGCTGACGCCGCAACAGGCCCGGCAGGCACTCGACGTGCTCGAAAACCCGCGCGATCGCGCCCAGGTCGAAACGACGCTGCGTGCGATCGCGGCCGTCGGCGCATTGAGCGCGCCCGCGGTCACGGCAAGCGAAGCGGCTGCGGCCAGCGGCGCGTCGGCTGCCGCCGCGCCTGCCGCGCTCACGTCGAACGGGCTCGCGTCGATGCTCGTCCGCCAGGGCGCGCGCTGGACCACCGAAATCGGCAGCGCGCTGAAGGAATCGCTGCGCTCGCTGCTCGATGTCGGCTCGGTCGGAAGCTGGTGGCATGACAAGCTGGTGCGCGCCGACGGGCGCGCCGATCTCTCTCGCGCGATCTGGATCATCGTCGCCGTGCTCGTGCCCGCGTTCCTGTTCGAATGGTTCGCGAAGCGGCTGCTGCGGCGCGCGCTGGCCGCGCTGGCCGCACGGCGCGCCGACTCGGCGCACGGCACCGCGCCCGATGCCGTCACGTCCGACGACGACAACGCGCCGCCGCCGGAATCATCCGCTCCGCCCGACGCCGCCCACGCTCCCGACACCGCACCCACATCATCGCAAGGTCGCGGCGACGCGCAGCGCCACACCACGCTGCTGCACCGGATGCCGCGCGCGCTCGTCAGCCTCGCGCTGCGCGCGGTGCCACTGCTCGTATTCGTCGGCGTCGCGAGCCTGACGATGTCGATGATCGGCGACGCAGGCACGCCGATCGAATCCGCGCTCGAATCGCTGATCGACATCTACGTGATCGGACGGCTCGTCACGATCGTCAGCCGGCTGTTCTTCCAGCCCGATGCGCGGCAATTGCGGCTGCTGCACATCAGCGATGCATGGGCCGACTTCGCGCAACGCTCGATCGCGCGGATCGTGATCGTGGTCGGCGTGTGCACGGCCGCGGTCGAGATCGCCGCGAACATCGGCCTCAGCGAGGCCGGTCACGTCGCGCTGCTGAAAGCGGTCGCGCTCGTCGGGCACGTGATGATCGCGGCGCTGATCCTGCAGTGCCGCCGGCCGGTCGCCGCGCGGATCCGTGCAGCCGGCGCGGACCGGCCGACCTTCGCGGTAATCGGCAACGCGCTCGCGGACGCCTGGGCGCCCGTGTCGGTATTCATCGTGATGGCGCTGTGGTTCGTGTGGGCGCTCGACGTCCACAACGGCTACCGCGTGCTGATCACGCTCGGCGGCCGTTCGATCGCCGCGATGATCGGCATGCGGATCGTGTCGATCGTCGTGTTCGGCGCGCTCGCGCGGCTGTTCCAGCGCCGCGACGAAGACCGCACGCTCGTCCATCTGCACGCGTACCGCTACTACCCGCTGCTGCGCCGGATCGTATCGGGCGCGCTCGGCATCGTGACGGTCGTGCTGTTGCTGCAGATCTGGGGCGTGCCGATCTTCCGCGCGTTCGAGACCGGCACGATCGGCCATCGGCTCGCGTCGGCGCTGGTGACGATCGCGATCGCGGCCATCGTCGCGCTCGTCGTATGGGAAGCCGCGAACATCGCGATCGAGCGCCGTCTGCAGCGCTGGACCCGCGAAGGCAATCTCGTGCGCGCGGCGCGGCTGCGCACGCTGCTGCCGATGCTGCGCTCGCTGCTGTTCGTGATGATCGCGCTGGTCGTCGTGCTGACGGGCCTCAGCGAACTCGGCGTAAACGTCGGCCCGCTGCTGGCCGGCGCCAGCATCTTCGGCGTCGCGCTCGGCTTCGGCTCGCAGAAGCTCGTGCAGGATTTCATCACCGGCATCTTCCTGCTGATGGAAAACGCGATGCAGGTCGGCGACTGGGTCACGCTCGCCGGCGTGTCGGGCACGGTCGAATACCTGTCGATCCGCACCGTGCGGCTGCGCGCGGGCGACGGGTCGCTGTACACGATTCCGTTCAGCTCGGTGACGACCGTCAACAATACGAATCGCGGGCTCGGCAACGCGGCCGTCAAGGTCAGCATCGCGTACGGCGAGGACATCGATCGCGCAATCGCGACGCTCAAGGAGATCGGCACCGCATTGCGCGACGATCCGAAGTACCAAGACGGCATCCTGTCCGACTTCAGCTACTGGGGCATCGACCAGGTCGACGGCGCGGCCGTTGCGCTCGCGGGGCAGATGCAGTGCACGGACTCGACGCGCTGGAGCGTGCAGCGTGAATTCAACCGGCGGATCGCGGAGACGTTCCGCGAACGCGGCATCCGGATCGCCAATCCGCAACGCAGCCTCGTTGCGTACGCCGATGGATCGCGGCCGGAAGGCAACGGCGAAAGCGAGGACGAAGGCGAAAGCGGCAGCAACACCCGCAACGGCAATGCCGCCGCAACGGCGGCCCGGCCGCCGTCGGCCGGCGAACCGGAGCGCAAGCCGAACTGACCGGCAGCGGCTAACGGTGCGCGGCGGTCAACACGCGGCGGGCTTCGTCGCGCGACGAAGCGAAAGTGAATTACCAGAAGGCGGTGCTCGGCGCGCTGCAGGATGCGAACACCGCACTGCAGCGCTATGGGCACCGACGTCGTTACGCTCACCATGGTGCAAACATCGGCCGTGCATTCCCGCTCGCTGATGGACGAACGCTATCGCGCGGGCGCCGCGTCGATGATCGACCTGCTCGATACGCAACGCGGAGCGCTATCCGCGCAGCAGAACGTGATTGCCGGGCAAGCCGAACCGATCGAGGATTACGTGTCGCTGCAGAAGAGCCTCGGGCTCGGACGGCAGGCGGGCGCGGGTTGACGATGCCTGCGCGATACATGCACGACCGCGGCATCATTCGCCGCGCAATAACGCATTGCGCGCACAACACTATTCGTTTCTTCCGCAACGACCGGGCCCGCCCCGCACCGACGCCGCGGCTATCGAAAACATATCCAATATCAATTAGCCAATCGTCTGACGATCTCTTCTAATTCAGTCGGTTTCCCCACCACCGATCGGATTCAAGGAGTTCCATCGTCATGTCCTCATCCTCCCATCGCGTGCTGAGACACGCAGTCGCCGCAATCTGCGTTGCGTTCTCCGCGTCTCCGTACGCCGCCGAACTCACCCGGGACTCGGGCGCGCCCGTCGGCGACAACCAGAATTCGCAGACGGCCGGCCCTGCCGGCCCCGTGCTCCTGCAGGACTCCGCGCTCATCGAAAAACTGCAGCGCTTCGATCGCGAGCGCATTCCGGAACGTGTCGTGCATGCGCGCGGCACCGGCGCATTCGGCGAGTTCGTGCCGACCGCCGACATCTCGGACCTGACGAAAGCGAAGGTCTTCACGCCTGGCACCCGCACGCCGGTATTCGTGCGGTTCTCCACCGTGATGGGCTCCCGCGGCTCGCCCGAACAGGCGCGCGACCCGCGCGGCTTCGCGGTAAAGTTCTATACGCAGCAGGGCAACTGGGACATGGTCGGCATCAACTGGCCCGTGTTCTTCATTCGCGACGGCATCAAGTTCCCCGACTTCGTTCACGCGAACAAGCCGAGCGCCGTAACCGGCGTGCAGGATCCGAACCTCGCATTCGACTTCTTCGCGAACACGCCCGAAGCGACGCACATGCTGACGATGCTGTACACGAATGCCGGCATGCCCGATTCGTATCGCCACATGGACGGCTTTGCCGTGCATGCGTTCAAGTTCGTCAATGCGCACGGCGACGTGCACTACGTGAAGTTCCACTGGAAAAGCCAGCAAGGCGTGCACGGCCTGCGTCCGCAGGACATCGCCGCGTCGATCGGGCGCGACTGGAACATGATGACGAACGACCTGTACGGCGCGCTGAAGCAAGGCGACTACCCGAAGTGGGATCTGTACGTGCAGGTGCTCACGCCGAAGGACCTGAACCGCTTCGACTTCGATGCGCTGGACGACACGAAGGTCTGGACCGGCGTCCCTGAACGCAAGATCGGCACGATGACGCTGAACCGCGTGCCCGACAACTACTTCCAGTCGACCGAGGAATCGGCGTTTGCGCCGTCGCGGCTCGTGCCGGGCATCGAGCCGTCCGAAGACCGGATGTTGCAGGATCGCCTGTTCGCGTACGCCGACACGCAGCTGTACCGGCTCGGCTCGAACTACATGGACCTGCCGATCAACCGGCCCGCCGTACCGGTGGTCAACAACAACCAGGACGGCAAGATGAACGCCGGCGACCGCAAGGGCGAGGTGAACTACGAACCGTCGACGCTGCACGAGCTCGCGCAGGATCCGCAGTACAAGTCCGTACGCACGACGCTCGCCGGAACGACGCAGCAGGAAGCGATCCGCAAGAAGCTGCTGTTCCGTCAGGCGGGCGAGTACTACCGCGGCCTGTCGCAGCAGGACAAGGATGACCTGATCACCGCGCTGTCCGGCGATCTCGGCAAGGTGACGAACGCGCGCAACCAGTACGCGATGCTGTCGTACTTCTACAAGGCCGACGCCGACTACGGCACGCGTCTCGCGCAAGCCGTTCACGCGAACGTTCAGCAGGTGCAGTCGCTCGCGGCGAAGCTGAACGAGGACTGATCCCGCGACTCCGGTCGCCGTCGACGTGCAGGGTTGCGCCGCGCACGTCGACCTTACCCCTTCATCAGGACATCCCCATGCGATCAGAACGCCTGACACGCACGATCCGCGCGACCGCAGCGGCCCTGGCGCTGGCCGCGATCGCCGGCTGCGCGCAACTTCCAGACCAACCGGCGTATTCCAAAGCCGATCCCGCCGCGCTGCGCCGTTATGACGGCGACTGGTTCGACGCGGCCCGCGTCGGACGCGTCGACATCCTGCGTGCATTGCACGACGCCGGTTATCCGATCGACGCCACCGACAGCCGCGGCTATACGGCCGTGATACTCGCGTCCTACGACGGCCAGCCCGCCGCGCTCGACTACCTGCTGTCGGCCGGCGCCAACGCGTGCGCCGGCGATCGCCACGGCAACACCGCGCTGATGGGCGCTCTCTTCAAGAACGAACCCGACATCGCGCGGCGCCTGCTCGACACGCGTTGCCCGATCGACCAGACGAACGGCGCCGGCGAAACCGCGCTGGGGTTCGCAACGCTGTTCAATCGTTTCGAGCTGATCCCGCTACTCGTCGCGCACGGCGCGAATCCGAACCATGTCGATCGGCGCGGCCAGTCGCTGCTGCGGCTCGCGCTGACGCACGACAACACGGAAGCCGCGGATGCGCTGCGGCGCGCCGGTGCCGGACAGTAGCGCGGCTACGATCGAACCTCCCGTACCCGCGAAATGGCGCGCCATTCGCTGCCGAGATCCGCTTCGATATCGCGCGCCGCCAGTGCCGGATCCAGATAGCGATCGGCCACGCCCAGGCGGCAGCAATCGCCCATTCGCCAGAGCATTGCAACGCCCGCCGACACCTTCATTTCCGCGCCTTTCGCCCGCTCCATCGAATCTCCATCTTTCCGCATCAAAGACGCCAACTATTCGACGCAAACTCCGCCCGGTCAAAGCAGGCAGTGGGCTGCCTGCGCTTCCTGGAGTCGCTATGAAGAATCAAGAACGATGCTGCTACGGCGCCGTATGCGCGCTGGTGGCGGCGATGCTGGCGGGTTGCGGGCCCTCCGAGCAGCAGGCCGCCGCACCGGCCACCCCGGTTGCGGCGATGACGCTGACAGCCTCGCGCCTCGACGTGACCGAAGACCTGCCGGGCCGTGTCGCGGCCGTGCGGACCGCCGAGATCCGGCCGCAGGTCAGCGGGATCGTGCAGCGCCGGCTGTTCGAGCAAGGCACCGAAGTGCGTACGGGCCAGCCGCTGTTCCAGATCAATCCGGCGCCGTTCAAGGCCGACATGGATACGGCCTCGGCGTCGCTGCAGCGCGCGCAGGCCGCACTCGAGCGCGCGAAGGTGCAGACGGCGCGCTTCAAGCCGCTCGTCGAAGCCGATGCAATCAGCCGCCAGGTGTACGACGACGCCGTGTCGCAGCGCGACCAGGCGGCCGCCGACGTCGCCCAGGCCCGCGCGACGCTCGCGCGCCGCCAGCTCGACCTGAAATTCGCGGCGGTGGAAGCCCCGATCACCGGCCGCATCGACCAGGCGCTCGTGACCGAGGGAGCGCTGGTCGCCAGCACCGACAGCCAGCCGATGGCGCGCATCCAGCAGATCGACCAGGTCTACGTGGACGTGCGCCAGCCGGCCGTGTCGCTCGAATCGCTGCGCGGCGCGCTCGCGTCGCAGCCGGAAAGCACGGGCAACGGCCTGCCGGTCGACGTGCTGCGCGGCGACGACACGCGCTACGACGTGAAGGGCCGCATGCTGTTCTCGGGCATCAACGTCGACCCGGGCACCGGCGACGTGCTGGTGCGCGTGCTGGTCGACAACCCGAAGCGCCAACTGCTGCCGGGCATGTACGTGCGCGCCCGCATTCCGCGCGCGCACTACGCGAACGCGCTGACGGTGCCGCAGCAGGCCATCGTGCGCGCCGGCGGCAAACCGCAGGTCTGGGTGCTCGACGCGAAGGGCACCGCACATCTGAAGGCCGTCGAAGTCGGCGAGCTGACGAACCGCAGCTATCGCATCAAGTCGGGCCTGCAGGCCGGGCAGAAGATCGTCGTCGAAGGCATGGAGCGCCTGATCGATGGCGCATCGACCGCCGCAACCGACTGGAAGTCGCCTGACGCGGCCGCCACCGCGTCCGCGCACTGAGTCACAGGGAGCCTCCTTTCATGGCTGAATTCTTTATCCGCCGCCCGGTCTTTGCGTGGGTGATCGCCCTCTTCATCATCCTGATGGGGCTGATCGCGATCCCGCAACTGCCGATCGCGCGCTATCCGTCGGTCGCGCCGCCGACCGTCACGATTACCGCAACCTACCCCGGCTCCACGCCGCAGACGATGAACGACGGCGTGCTGAGCCTCATCGAACGCGAACTGTCCGGCGTCAAGAACCTGCTTTACTTCGAATCGTCGGCCGACACGTCCGGCAGCGCGCAGATCACGGTGACGTTCAAGCCCGGCACCGATCCGGCGATGGCGCAGGTCGACGTGCAGAACAAGCTCAAGACAGTCGAGCCGCGCCTGCCGTCGGTCGTGCGCCAGAACGGCGTGATCGTGGAATCCGCGGCGTCCGGCTTCCTGATGCTCGTCGGCCTGCGTTCCGACAGCGGCCGCTTCGACGAAGGCGCGCTCAGCGATTACATGGCGCGCAGCGTGGCCGAGGAGCTGCGCCGGATCGACGGCGTGGGCCGCGTGCAGCTGTTCGGCTCCGAACGCGCGATGCGCGTGTGGGTGAATCCGCAGAAGCTGATCGACTACGGCCTGTCGATGAGCGACCTGACGACCGCGATCGGCCAGCAGAACGTACAGATCGCGCCGGGCAGCCTCGGCGCGTCGCCCGCGCTGCCGGGCCAGCGCGTGAGCGTGCCGCTCACCGTCCAGGGCCAGCTCACGACGCCGGAAGAATTCGCGGCCGTCGTACTGCGCGCGAACGCGGACGGCTCCAGGGTAGTGCTCGGCGACGTCGCTCGCGTCGAGCTCGGCTCGCAGGGTTACGGCTTCGTGAACCGCGAGAACGGCAAGCCGGCCACCCTCGCCGGCGTGCTGCTCTCGCCGGGCGCGAATGCGGTGAAGACCGCCGATGCCGTGCGTACCCGGATGGCCGAACTGAGCAAGGCGATGCCGTCGGGCATGACCTACTCGATTCCGTTCGATACGTCGCCGTTCGTCAAGATCTCGATCGAGAAGGTGCTGCACACGCTGATCGAGGCGATGGTGCTCGTGTTCCTCGTGATGTACCTGTTCCTGCAAAACGTACGCTACACGCTGATTCCGGCCATCGTCGCACCGGTCGCGATGCTCGGCACGTTCACGATCATGGCGATGACGGGCTTCTCGATCAACGTGCTGACGATGTTCGGCATGGTGCTCGCAATCGGCATCATCGTCGACGACGCGATCGTCGTCGTCGAGAACGTCGAGCGCCTGATGGCCGAGGAAGGCCTGTCGCCGAAGGAAGCGACGTCGAAGGCGATGAAGGAAATCACGGGCGCCATCGTCGGCATCACGCTCGTCCTGACCGCCGTGTTCATTCCGATGGCCATGTCGAGCGGCTCGGTCGGCGTGATCTACAAGCAGTTCACGCTGTCGATGGCCGTGTCGATCCTGTTCTCGGCGCTGCTCGCGCTGACGCTCACGCCGGCCCTGTGCGCGACGATGCTCAAGCCGCTCGAACCGGGTCATCACGAGAAGCGCGGCTTCTTCGGCTGGTTCAACCGCCGCTTCGACCGCCTGACGAAATGGTACGAGACGCGCGTCGGCCGCCTGGTCCACCGCACGGGTCGCATGATGCTGCTGTTCGTCGCGATCGCGGGCGCGCTGGTGTTCGGCTTCAAGAACCTGCCGTCGTCGTTCCTGCCCGACGAGGACCAGGGCTACTTCATGACCAGCTTCCTGCTGCCCGCCGACGCGACCACCGAGCGCACGCATGACGTCGTCAAGAAGCTGGAGAGGCATCTTGCTTCCCGCGCTGCGATCCAGTCGAACATTTCCGTGATGGGCTACGGCTTCTCCGGCCAGGGCTCGAACGCCGCGCTGAACTGGGCGGTGCTCAAGGACTGGAAGAACCGCGGCGGCTCGTCGACGCTCGAGGAAAGCATGCTCGCCCAGCAGGCGATGGCCGGTGCGACCGAAGGTGCGGTGATGAGCCTGCTGCCGCCGGCGATCGACGAAATGGGCAACAGCTCGGGCTTCACGATGCGCCTCGAGGACCGCGCCAACCAGGGCGAGGCCGCGCTCAAGGCGGCCGAAGCGAAGCTGCTCGGACTGGCCGCGCAAAGCAGGATCGTGACGGGCGTGTATCCGGACAGTCTGCCGGCCGGCACGAGCGTGCGCCTGGAGATCGATCGTGCGAAGGCGCAAGCGCTCGGCGTGTCGTTCACGACGCTCAGCGACACGCTGTCGACCGCGATGGGCTCGACCTACGTGAACGACTTCCCGAACGCGGGCCGCATGCAGCAGGTGATCATCCAGGCCGATGCGCCGGCGCGCATGCAGATCGACAACGTGATGAAGCTCTACGTGCGCAACGCGGCCGGCGGTATGGTCCCGCTGTCCGAAATGGTCCGCCCGGTCTGGACCGACACGCCGCTGCAGATGGTGCGCTTCCAGGGCTACCCGTCCGCGCGTATTTCGGGCGGTGCCGCACCCGGCCAGTCGAGCGGCGCGGCCATGGCCGAGATGGAGCGTCTCGCCGCGCAATTGCCGCCCGGCTTCGCGGTCGAATGGACCGGGCAGTCGCTGCAGGAACGCCAGTCGGCGTCGCAGGCGCCGATGCTGATGGTGCTGTCGATGATCGTCGTGTTCCTGGTGCTGGCCGCGCTGTACGAGAGCTGGTCGATTCCGCTGTCGGTGATGCTGGTGGTGCCGCTCGGCCTGATCGGTGCAATCGGCGCGGTGCTGCTGCGCGGATTGCCGAACGACGTGTTCTTCAAGGTCGGGATGATCACCGTGATCGGCCTGTCCGCAAAGAACGCGATCCTGATCGTCGAATTCGCGAAGCAGTTGCGCGACGAAGGCAAGGGCTTGATCGAAGCGGCCGTGCAGGCGTCGAAGCTGCGCCTGCGCCCGATCCTGATGACCTCCCTCGCGTTCGGCCTCGGCGTCGTCCCGCTGATGATCGCGACCGGCGCGAGCGCCGAGACGCAGCACGCGATCGGTACCGGCGTGTTCGGCGGCATGGTGACCGCCACCGTGCTGGCCATTTTCTTCGTCCCCGTTTTCTTTGTGTTCGTGATGAGTATCCAGGAGCGTATCTCCGCATGGCGGGCCTCCCGCAAGCAGCCTGCTACCCCGAATCACGGACAGGAAGGTTGATGCCATGCGATTGCTTGTTCTTCCCCTCGTTCTTGCCCTTGCCCTGTCGGCGTGTTCGATGGCGCCGACGCTGGTCAAACCGGCAATGCCGGTGCCGACGGCCTACACGGCCGCCGCGGCCGCCGATCAGCACGCGAACGCGGCCGATCTCGGCTGGCGCACGATGTTCGGCGACCGCCGCCTGCAGCGCCTGATCGAGATCGCGCTCGACAACAACCGCGACCTGCGCCTCGCGGCGCTGAATGTCGACGCCGCCGAAGCGCAGTACGGCATTCAGCGCTCGGCGCGCCTGCCGTCCATCGGTGCCGGCGCGAACTTCACGCGCCAGCGCACGGCGGCCGACCCGCAGTCGAACCCGCCGCTGTTCGAAACGACGCAAACCCAGTACGGCGTGAACGTCGGCATCAGCGCGTTCGAGATCGACCTGTTCGGCCGCGTGAAGTCGCAGTCGGATGCGGCATTCGCGCGCTACCTCGCGACCGATCACGGCCGCCGCGCGGTGCAGATCTCGCTCGTCGGCGCGGTGGCGGACGCGTATTTCGCGGAACGCCTCGCCCAGGAGCAGCGCCGGTTGTCCGAGCGCACGCTCGGCGACTGGCAGCAGTCGCTCGATCTCGCACGACGCCTCAAGGAAGCGCATCAGGCGAGCGGTGTCGACATCGCGCAGGCCGAAGGCCAGGTCGCGAGCGCCACCGCCGATCTGGAAGCACGCACGCGTGCCGTCGAACAGGCGCGCAACGCGCTGCGCCTGCTGCTCGGCACCGAGCCGCCGAAGGATCTGCCCGACGCGCTGCCGCTGCACCAACAGCCGGTGATGACGCAACTGCCGGCCGGCCTGCCGTCCGAACTGCTGTTCCGCCGCCCGGATATCCAGCAGGCCGAACAGAATCTCGTCGCCGCGAATGCGGACATCGGCGCCGCGCGCGCCGCGTTTTTCCCGCGCCTGTCGCTGACCTCGTCGATCGGCTTCCTCAGCCCGGCGATGGGCAGCCTGTTCGCCGGCGGCCAGAACGTGTGGAGCTTCGCACCGCAGGTCTCGGTGCCGATCTTCCAGGGCGGCCGGCTGCGCGCCGAGCTGCGCCTCGCGGAAGTGCGCAAGTCCAGCGCGGTGGCCGAATACGAACGCTCGATCCAGACCGCGTTCCGCGAAGTCGCCGACGGCCTCGCCGGGCGCGAAACCTTCGGCCACCAGATCGAAGCGCAGACGCGCGTGGTCAGCTCGGCCGAACGCCGCACCGACCTGTCGAACCTGCGCTATCGCGCGGGTGTCGAGGGGCGGCTGGAGTTGCTGGATTCGCAGCGGCAGCTCTATGCGGCACGGCAGGCGCTGCTCGACCTGCGTCGCAGCGAGCTCGGCAATGCCGTCGCGCTGTACAAGGCGCTCGGCGGCGGCCTGACGGAACAGGATGTCGCACCTTCAACGAGCGTGGTGCAGAACTGAACGACGGGCGCGGCGCCTTCCGCGGCGGCATGCGGAACGGCGCAGCGCGATTCAGCCCGGCAACGGGCTGCTCCGATGGTTCGACATCGCACGGCAAACCCAATGACGAATTCCCTGATACTGATTGCAGAAGATGAACCCGAGATCTCCGACATCCTCGACTCGTACCTGACGCACGACGGCTTTCGCACCTACCGCGTCGCGGACGGGCAGGCGGTGCTCGACGTTCAACCTCACCTGAAGCCCGACCTGATCCTGCTCGACGTGAAGATGCCGCAAAAGAACGGCTGGGATGTGCTCGCCGAGCTTCGGCGGCGCTGCAATACGCCGGTCGTCGTCATCACCGCGTTCGATCGAGACCTCGACCGGCTGCAGGCATTGCGCTCCGGCGCGGACGACTACATCGTCAAGCCGTTCAACCCGGCCGAGGTCGTCGCGCGGCTTCGCGCGATCCTGCGCCGCGCGGGCAAGCCACCGACCGCGCGCATGCTGCGCGTCGGCGATCTGGAGATCGACACCGAAAGCTATCTGGCGCGCGTGCGGACGGAATCGGCCGAGGTGCAGATTGCTCTAACGCTGACCGAATTCCGGCTGCTCGCGTACATGGCGAGATCGCCGAGCCGCGTCTTCACGCGCGGCGAACTGCTCGATGCGTGCATGGCCGATGTGAGTGTGATGGAACGCACGATCGACAGCCACATCTGCAGGCTGCGCAGGAAGCTCGAACAGGCCGGTGCGCCGGGCATGCCCGAAGTGATGCGCGGTGTCGGCTACCGGCTGCGGGGCGCGCAATGACCGTGCCGGCGAAGCCGAGCCGGCAGATCGGGCTGGCGATCGGCCTGCTCGCGATCGCCGTCATGCTGATCGCCGGCACCGGTGCCTTCTTCATTTGTGCATTGCGCGAGCCGGTTGCGTTGCCGCACGACGCAACGGCCGACGCGACGATCCGCAACGCGTCCACCTGCCCGGTGCTCGCGGCGGCGCTGTTCGTCGGCCTGCTCGCCGCCGCGTTCGACCTGCTCAGGCTGATTCGCCGCACGCTCGGGTCGCTCGACTCGGTGGCGGAAAGCGCCGGCCGCGTCGTGATCGGCGATTTTTCCGCGCATGCGGTTTCCCGCGACGGATGCCTGACCGACATGTCTCGATTCATTGAGAACTTCAATACGATGACCATTCGACTGAAACCCCTGACTTCGTTCAATGCGGCAACCGCGGCCGCCGGTGGCGGCAACGCAATGCACGCACGACTCGCGGAACTCGAAACCCGGCTCGAAGAAATCCGGGGGCTCGCCACCGAAGCGGATGCATCGTCGCGCGAAGCTCTGCTTCACTGTGTCGACGGGCTGTTCCGGTTCGTCGACGACCTTCGGGTCGCCGAGCAACCGGAAGCGCCGGCCATTCGAGCACTTCCTCGATAAGCGGTCGGCCCATTACATGACGAATAGGAACGGATCGGCGAATCGAATTCCGCATTACCTGCGAAAGCGATTTTGAACATTACAAAATACTGCCGATCTTTTCAAAAACATTTCACGTTATTCGATTTAATTTTGTTTCATATAATCAAAAAAAGTTTGACACTCCGCTTTCGTTCTTGATACCGTCCGATTCAAGCAATCGGACGAATTGTTCACCACGCAATCGATTCCGCTCTACGTTTTTTCGCTTCCGCCGCACCGAAGTGCTCGCCGCCGGCCGTGTCGTTCGCGCACCGGCGCATGCAATATCCCGATGCATCTCATTGGACGACTGCCATCCGGCAGCGGGCCGAAGGATCGAATGAAATGAGCAGGATAACGAAGCTGTTGCTCTAGCAATCCCGCCCGCGCCATGTCCGCGCGGCTGCCCCGCATCGCGGCGCAGCCCTTCCGCTACCGCGTTTTCCGTATTTCGCCCCCGGAGAGAAACCACTTTTCCGGATCGGGCGAAAGGCCCTGTCGCGTCCGCGCCAACCGTGCGAGCGCGACAGAATGCGGCGATGCATGACCCGCACCGCCGTCGACCGTTGTTGTTCGTGCCGTTCGATGTTCAACCGGAGGGGTAATTCAAATGAATCAGGTTGCAGACAAGAAACAAAAGCACATTCGCATCGTCAAGCTCGCATGCGCCGCCGCGGCCGCTTCGTTCGGCATGGCGACCGCCCACGCCGCGCCGGCAGCCGGCTGGACGGAAACGCGCACCAAGGGGTTCCTGCCGCTCGTGCAGCAGAGCGAAGCCGGCGTGGCCGGCGCGCCTGCCGCGAGCACGGCCGCCGCCGCAGCCGCGGCCATCGAAATGGCGCCCGGCGAATCGGTGGACATCGTGCTCGGGCTGAACCTGCGCAACGAGGCGCAACTCGACAAGTACCTGCGCGACCTGCATACGCCCGGCTCGCCGCACTACCGGCAGTTCCTCACGCCCGCGCAGTTCGCCGCGCAATATGCGCCGACTGACCAGCAGGTCGCGTCCGTCGTCGCGCACCTGCGCAAGGAAGGTTTCGTGAACATCGTGGTCGCACCGAACCGGCTGCTGGTGTCCGCATCCGGCACCGCGGCGACCATCAAGTCCGCGTTCCGCACGACGCTCAAGCGCTTCACGCGCAACGGCCGCAGCGTCTATGCGAATACCGACGCCGCGCAAGTGCCGAACGCGATCGGCGGCATCGTGGGCGCGGTGCTCGGCCTGCAGAACGTAGAGCTGATGCATACCGGCGCGGGCAGCAAGCCGCAAGGCAACACCAGCAACCTGACGATCCCGGCCGGCGCGTCGGCGGTGCCGCACAACCCGACCGAATTCTCGTCGCTCTACGGCGGCGACGGCACACCGACGGCCTCGCAAACCACGGTCGGCATCATCTCCGAAGGCGACCTGTCGCAGACGGTGAGCGACCTCAATACGTTCGCCGCGAACAACGGCCTCGGCACCATCAGCAGCAGCATCGTGCAGACGGGCCCGGCCGGCAGTTCGTATACCGATACGTCCGGCACCGTCGAGTGGAACCTCGACAGCCAGTCGATCGTCGGCGCCGCCGGCGGCAGCGTGAAGCAGGTCGTGTTCTACGCGGCGCCGTCGATGACGCTCACGGCAATCACGGCCGCGTACAACAAGGTGGTGACGGACAACGTCGCGAAGGTGATCAACGTGTCGCTCGGCGTGTGCGAATCGTCCGCAAACAGCACCGGCTCGCAGGCGACCGACGACACCATCTTCAAGCAGGCGGTCGCTCAAGGGCAAACCTTCTCCGTATCCGCGGGCGACCATGGCGCGTACGAATGCGCGAGCGGCACGCCGTCGCGCTCGACCTACACGGTGAGCGAACCGGCGACCTCGCCGTACGTGATCGCCGTGGGCGGCACGACGCTGTTCACCAACACGTCGACCAACGCGTACAACAGCGAGATCGTCTGGAACGATCCGAGCTGGCAGCCGGGCACCGTGTGGTCGACGGGCGGCGGATACAGCAAGTACGAGGCCGCGCCGTCGTGGCAATCGTCGACCCTCACCGGGTCGACCAAGCGCGCGCTGCCGGACGTCGGCTTCGACGCCGACCTGCGCACCGGCGCGATTCTGGTGGTGAACGGCCAGACGTCCGACACGCTGTGGGGCTCGGGCTACCTGAACAACGAAGGCGGCACGAGCCTCGCCGCGCCTATCTTCACGGGCATCTGGGCGCGGCTGCAGTCGGCGAACAACAATGCGCTCGGGTTCCCCGCGTCGAGCATCTACAAGTACTTCCCGTCCAACGCGGCGCTGCTGCACGACGTCACGTCCGGCAACAACGGCAGCGGCACCTACGGCTACAAGGCGAAGGCCGGCTGGGACGCGACCACGGGCTTCGGCAGCGTGAACATCTCGAAGCTGAACGCGTTCATCCAAAGCACGCCGGATTTCGCGCGCTGATGGATCGATGATCGATGCGGTTCCGGGTGCGCGCCGTTTCGTGCGCCCGGAACCGCATGCAACTGGGTAAAGAACCCGCGAAGGCTGCGAAGCCGTCGCGGGTTTTCTGCATTCGCGTACGGCGCGCGCCGCCGTATTCTCCGAAGCCTCCCGGTCTTGCCGCGGTACTCAATCGGCCCAGTTCCGGACGTAGTCCGGCACGGGCACGCTGCCGCTTTCGTCGGCATGAACCGGCGTGCCACGCGTCGTCTTCAGCGGCAGAATTCCCGCCCACACGGCGAGCGCGAGATCTTCCTCCTTGTCGGAAGGCAGCGAATCGCTGACTTTCACGGCCGCTTCCGCAAGGGAAATCCGCAGCACGCTGGTTGCATTGAGTTCCTTCGAATTGCCCGGTCGCGCTTCATGCTTGCGGCCCGCGGCGATCTTGTCCATGAAGGCATCCAGCGCCGAGAGTTTTTCCGCGCCGCCGTCCACTACGTCGAACTGCCCGTAGACCACCGCCGATCGATAATTCATCGAATGACTGAAGGCCGACTTGGCCAGCACGAGCCCATCCAGCAGCGTAATCGCCACGGACGCCTGCGCGCCCGCAGACAACGCCTTGATCATCCGGCTCCCGTTGGACCCGTGAATATAGAGGTCGTCGCCCCTTCTCCAGTGCGCGGTCGGGATGCAGTGCGTGTCGTGTCCATCGCTGAACGCGATGTGACAGACGTACGCATCGTCCACGATGCGGTGGAGCATCGTGCGATCGCGATTCGCCAGTTCTGGCAGGCGGCGAATGGTGGTACGGGATGTAGGAGAGATGTGGGTCTGGTCTTTCATGTTTGATTTTCCTGTTCGTGCGCCACCTGGCGCGCATCGAGCGGTCCGCGTTTCGGCAACACACGGAATTAGATCGAAAATATCTATGCACTGCGAAATGAATCGAATCGGAATCGTGCAGCATCCCCGCCCGAACGACGGGTCGATCGACTCATCGACAACCGCTCGCCAAATCGATCAAAATACGCGATTGCGGCGATCGTCCGACATACCGGCCATCTGCCGCGAATCGCCCGGCACGGGCCTGCACCGCAAGAACGTGAACAATACGATGTGCGTTGATTCTTAAAAAGAACCAGCCCAAGGAAAAAAACTGGAACCAGCCGATGGACCTGGCGCTACTCATCTCCTCGCTGTCCAGACAGGACGGCACGACAAGACACAGCCAGCAGGAAGCCCTGTACCGGGGCCTGCGCAACATGCTGCTGGACGGGCACATTCCGCCCGGCACGCGGCTCGTGTCGACGCGCGTGCTCGCGACGGAGCTGGGCATCGCGCGCAACTCCGCGGTCTATGCGTACGAGCGTCTTGCCGAAGAAGGCTTCGTGGCGGCCACGCGCAACGGCACGATCACGCTGTGGGATGGATGCGGCCGTTCGAGCGCCGGGAATGACGACAGCCCGGCCCCGGTTCACCTGGCCGAGCGCGTGTACGGCCTGGAGAACGCCGATCCCGAGCCTGAGCGCATGCTGCCGTTCGTCCCCGGCCTTCCTTCGCTCGACGAATTCCCGGTCGCCCAGTGGCGCCGTTGCATCGAGCGCGCATGGAAAGCCGTCAAGCCCGCCCAGCTCGCGTATGGCCCAGTCGAAGGGCTGCCCGAATTGCGGCGCGCCGTAGCCGCCTACATCCGGGTTTCGCGAGGCGTGCGCTGCGAGACCGGCCAGGTATTCATCACCGACGGCACGCAGAGCAGCCTCGAGTTATGTGCGCGCATGCTCGCGAATCCCGGCGAATTCGGCTGGCTCGAAAACCCCTGCTATAACGGCGCACGCACGGCATTCCGCTCGACCGGCCTGAATATCGTGCCGATCGAGGTCGACCACGAAGGCATGGCGCCGACCGACGAACAGTGGCGCGCCCACCCGCCCCGGCTGATCTATACGACGCCGTCGCACCAATACCCGCTCGGCGCACTGATGAGCCCGCGGCGGCGAGCGGCGCTCGTCGAGCATGCGCGTGCCTGCGGTGCGTGGATCATCGAGGACGATTACGACAGCGAGTTCCGCCATGGCGGCCAGCCGCTCCCGGCGATCCAGGGCCTCTATGCCGACGCGCCCGTCTGTTATCTCGGCACGTTCAGCAAGACGATGTTTCCCGCCCTCCGGCTCGGCTTCATGGTGGTGCCACCGGTGCTGGTCGACCGCTTCACCAGGACGCTGCGCGAACTCGTCCATCGCGGCCATTCGGCCGATCAGCTGGCGATGGCCGAATTCATCGACACCGGCCTCTTTGCGCGGCACCTGCGCCGCATGCGGGCGCTGTACGCCGCGCGGCGCAGCAGCCTCGAAGCGGCACTCGCCCGCCATCTCGGCACATCGTTGAGCGTTCGGGAAAGCCCGGGCGGCATGCATCTTTCGGCGGATCTCGCGCTGCCGCTGCACGACACCGAAGTCGCGCGCGCCGCGTCCGCGCATGGCTTGCTGCTTCAGCCGCTGAGCAGCTACGCCGTCGGCGACGGCCGCCGGTACAACGGCTTCGTGCTCGGGTATTCCGGGCTGACCGACGCGATGATCGAGGCAGCGACGATCCAGCTCGCGGACGTCATCGAAAAGCACGGCCGCACGCGGTGCTGAGCGCAGCACGACGCATCGTCGCTCACAGTTGCGATTCGATCGGAAACAGCCCGAGAAACCAGACTTCCATCCGACGCCCAGCCGACACTTCCGGTTCGTGATCGAGCTCGGTGATCTTCCCGTCCGAATCGGTCTGAACCCACTTGAGCTGCCCTTTCCCCGTCGGATCGGTCCTCGGCTCGACGCGCCACGCGATCCGGTCGAGTCGGGATTCCAGGTCGTTTGCAACCTGCGACGCAATCGCCGGACTCTCGCAGTAAACGCCGATCTCCGTATTGAGGTTCAGCGAGCGCGGATCGAGGTTCATCGATCCGATGAAAATGCTCTTGTGGTCGAACACGTAGGTCTTCGCATGCAGCGACGCACGCGACGACCCGATGATGACCTGCTTCGAAATGCTCTTGTCGCCCGACGGCCGCCGCTCGTAAAGCCGCACGCCGGCCGCCACGAGATCGCTTCGGTAGCGACGGTAGCCGGCATGCACGGCCGCCACGTCGGTCGACGCGAGCGAATTGGTCAGCACCGTCACGCGCACGCCGCGCGCCGCGAGCGCGCGCAGCCGCTCGACGACGGCCTTGCCCGGCACGAAATACGGCGACACGATCAGCAGGTCATGTTCGGGCTGCAATGCGAGCGCGCGCAACTGCGGCATCAGATGCCCGTCGCTGTCCTTCGGCGAATGCGCGATCTTCGACGGATCGTCGTACAGCACCGTCGCGCGCCCCCACGACAGTTCCGTGCCCTGCCCATGAACGATCCGGTCGAGCCGTTGCCTCGCTTCGAGCACGTAAGGATTGTCCTCCATCGCCCTCAGGTAGTCGCGCAACCGTTCGCGCTCGCGGTCCAGCCCGCCCGGCGCCGCGTCGTGCCCGACCAGCGCGTCGATCGGATACGCATACGGGGAATTCCAGAACGTATCGAATTCCGTCGAGATGTCCTTCACGACCGGACCATGGACGACGACATCGAGATCGCCGAACTCCAGCATCGACGATGCGCCGAAGTATTCGTCGCCGATATTGCGGCCGCCGACGATCGCCGCCTGGTTGTCCGCGATCATCGCCTTGTTGTGCATGCGCCGGTTGACGCGCGAGAACTCGAACACCGTGCCGATCCTCTTGAACGTGCGCGTGGCAACCGGATTGAACAGCCGGATCTCGATGTTCGGGTGCGAGCTGATCTCGAGCAGCTTGCGGTCGTCCGCGTTCGTGCCGAGATCGTCGAGCAGCGCGCGGACGCGCACGCCGCGATCGGCCGCGCGAATGATCGCGTCGGCCAGTTCGTGCCCGGTCAGGTCGTCGTGCCAGATGTAGTACTGGAGGTCCAGCGAGCGGTCCGCGCGGTCCGCAAGCAGCACACGCGCATCCAGCGCATCGACCGGATCGGTCAGCAGATGAAACGCGTCCTGCCCCGGATGCATGCCGGCCTGCTGGCGGAACGCAACGCCCAGCCGCGTGTTTTCCGTGTCGGCGAACGCATGTGTCGGCGCGCGGTCGGCCTGCGGCGGCAGGCTGGCGCACGCGACAAGCGCCAGCAACGAAAGAATCGCACCCCACGAACGCAGCATGATCATGATTGCCGTCGCCACTCCCCGGCGAAGTATGTTTATTCTGGCCACCGGATGGATCACGGGGCTCGACGGCTGCCCGGGCGCCCGAAAGGCATCGCGCGCGGACCGTGCCGCGCCACAGCATACTTCGATTGCCATCGGGACGGCACCCTCTCCGTGTTTTCCCTGCGGCGGTGTCCTGAAGATGCGCGACACCCCGCTGTCGCTCGCGGCGGAAACGCTCGCGCAGATGGTCAGGGTGGAGATCGATGCGGGCACAAGCAGCGCATGCGGCATGCTGCCTGCATCGCTTCCAGCAGCGTGCGAACTATCCTTCTGCTCGCTACCGTGCCAGGCGTTTGCCCTTGCTCGCGACATGCAGCCGCGAAGCGCGGCTGGTCAAATGGCTTGTCGGTCGGCTAGCGTACATGCGCCCGTAGGCCGCGCGATGCTCGGGTTGCCGAAGCAGGCGCGTACGACGACTCGGACGCCGCGCAATCTGATGAAGAGCAAGCGTCCGGCACCGGACAGACATGCGGCGCGAATAGCCGCATTGGTGAGAGGCGAGGCGAGCCGGTCCTGTCAGTCAGACCGGCGCTACCGCCACACCTCGACTCCCCTCCGAATCCTCCAGGAGATCCGTCATGAAAACATCCGCGTCCTTGGTGCGCGCGCTCCTTCTAAGCGCCACGTTGGTTGGAATCGCCCCGGTTGCAGCCGACGACAACCTCCCTCCGGTGCAGCACACCGATAAGGTTACCTATTTGTCGGGCGGCATCGGACTCGATCAATCGGTCGCCATCAAGGGCGTCATGCGCGACTACGCTCTCGTGCTCACCTTCGTCCGCCGGGCCCTAAGCGGGAACGAATACTTGTCCGACGTACTGGTGACCATCACGGACATGAAAGGCAATACGATTCTGGAGGCGCCGTCTGATGGCCCGTTCATGCTGGCCAATCTGAGGAACGGACGTTATGCGATCAATGCCAGCTACAACGGCCAGTCCGAACGATACATCGTGAACATTTCGGCATCCCGGCACGCACGCCATACGTTTATCTGGTTCATGTAGACATGAGCAGCGGCCCCTCCGCGCACAAGCGGCTGCCGGCGCAACGGCCTCTCGAGCCGGCAAGCTCGCACCGGTACGCCCCGCATTGATTACATCCGTAGTACTACAGATGAAATGACAATCCTCGATGCGATTGCGCCGTCAGTGGCCAATGTGCGTGACAGGAAGGCGTGGCCGCCAGGCATCCACTCGACGCGACCGTCCGCGCGACTTGTGAAGGCCAGCAACGCATCGTCCTTCCGATTCCGGTCGATTCGTTATCCGGATCTGCATCGATCCGACAGATCCATGTTCGATCCGGTGCACACTTTGTACGCTGTCGTACCGCGCCGGCCGTCCGTTTCCAGTACCGTGAAAGCATGCCGTACATCCGTCACGACGCCACGCCAGCCTGTACACCTACCGCGTGCATGAACGGGAGCGGCACGAATCGCTCCGGATCCACGAGCGAGCGACTGGACGCCACCGCACGGCATGCGGTTCAGCCGGATCATCGACATGCCGCGCATCGATCTGACGAGAACATCATGCTACGAAGCATCAAGGAATTGCACGGAAGCGCGGTGCGCGCGAAGGACGGCGACATCGGACACGTCAATCAAGCCTATTTCGACGACGACAACTGGTGCATCCGCTACCTCGTCGTCGAGACGGGCGACTGGCTGCACGAGAGGCTGGTGCTCATCTCGCCCTATTCCGTCAAGCACACCGACTCCCGGTCCAGCACGCTGCATGTCGACCTTACGCGCCAACAGGTAGGAGACAGCCCGGACCTGGACGCACACAAGCCGGTATCCCGCCAACACGAAATCGAATACCTGCGTTACTACCATTACCCGCCCTACTGGGGTGGCCCGAACCTGTGGGGCATGGCCGCATCCCCAGCGTTCCATTCTGCCGCCCTGTCGCAAGATCTCGAGGCGGGAAATCCGCTGCCCGCCTGCGCAACGCCGGGCGATGCGCCAGCAGATGCGCCGACGGATACGCATCTGCGCGGCACCGGCAAGGTCAAGGGTTATCGGCTCGAAACCACGGCCGGACGCATCGGCCGCGTGTCTGACTTCATCTACGACGATGAAGCCTGGGTGATCCGCTATCTCGCGATCAGCGCGCGGAACTGGTGGTTGACCAATAGGGAAGTCCTGATCGCGACGCACTGGCTCGACCGGGTGGACTGGGCCACGGAAACGGTATCGACCGCGCTCAACCGCGACTCGATTCGCCACAGCCCCGAATACGACGATTCGCAGCCCGTCTATCGAAGCGACGAGATTGCGCTGCATCAGTTCTACGGCAAGCACGGCTACTGGTTGAATGCCGAATCGTCGACGGCCCGCGGTGCGCTTTGACGCCGCGGCCTCGGACCGCGCGAGATCCCGCAACCTTCCCGCTCGTCCGTCCTGAACGCTTTATCAGTACGCGCCGGAGAAGTTCCATGTCCGCTTTCATGCCCGTCATCTCGGCCAGGCAATTCATCGAACTGGTCAATCAACGCCTGCCCTCGCATCACGTATTCAAGGCCGGGATGCGCGTGTTTCTCGTGAGGCCGGCATCCGCCGATGCCGATGCGACCGAGTTCGACTATTCACCGAGGACGCGCCGGGCGAGCGGCGTGGTCCTGTACGTCGTCGATCATGTGAAATCCCAATTCCTGGTCGAGCCGGACCTGCGGTTGGCCGGCTCCGGATAGCGCCGTTCGATGCGGCCGCCGGTCGAAGCCGGCTCGGATTCCAACCTGGATTCCATCTCGTCCTTCGATCAACCGCCCCCAAGCGCTTCGATCGAATCCACGGCCTCGATCATCCTCTCGGCCTGCGCGTTCAATACCGACAGCGGAGCAGCCGGCGCCGCTGCCTACGCGACGGCGACGGTCGTGTAGTACCGCATCCCCTTGACGCCCCGAAAAACAAAAAACCCGCGAAGCCTTGCGGCTATCGCGGGTTTGCAGCATTCCATGGAACACCATGGAAGCGAATCTGGTGGGCCCGGCGGGGTTCGAACCCGCGACCAATCGATTATGAGTCGACTGCTCTAACCGCTGAGCTACAAGCCCTGATGAGATTTGACGCGTGCTACACGCAGCCCCGGCAAAGAAGCCGGGCCGGCATTGTAACAACAAAGGAGACAAACGCCACCGGCATCGCGCAGATGCCGGCGGCGTTCGCAGGAGAAACGCTGGAAATCAGTTCCCTTCGAGGAACGACTTCAGCTTGTCGGAACGGCTCGGGTGACGCAGCTTGCGCAGCGCCTTGGCCTCGATCTGACGGATCCGCTCGCGCGTGACGTCGAACTGCTTGCCGACTTCCTCGAGCGTGTGGTCCGTGCTCATCTCGATGCCGAAGCGCATCCGCAGCACCTTCGCCTCGCGCGGCGTCAGCGAATCGAGCACATCCTTCACGACGTCGCGCATGCTTGCATGCAGCGCGGCATCCGCCGGCGCGACCGTGTTGGTGTCCTCGATGAAGTCGCCGAGATGGGAATCGTCGTCGTCACCGATCGGCGTTTCCATCGAGATCGGCTCCTTCGCGATCTTCATGATCTTGCGGATCTTGTCTTCCGGCATTTCCATCTTCTCGGCAAGCGTTGCCGGATCCGGCTCGAGACCGGTTTCCTGCAGGATCTGCCGCGAGATGCGGTTCATCTTGTTGATCGTCTCGATCATGTGAACCGGAATACGGATCGTGCGCGCCTGGTCCGCGATCGAACGCGTGATGGCCTGACGGATCCACCACGTCGCATAGGTCGAAAACTTGTAGCCGCGACGGTATTCGAACTTGTCCACCGCCTTCATCAGGCCGATATTGCCTTCCTGGATCAGGTCGAGGAACTGCAGGCCGCGGTTCGTGTACTTCTTCGCGATCGAGATCACGAGACGCAGGTTGGCCTCGGTCATTTCGCGCTTCGCCTGGCGTGCCTTCAGTTCGCCGGCCGCCATCTGGCGGTTGGTTTCCTTCAGGTCCTTCAGCGGCAGCACGACGCGCGCCTGCAGGTCGAGCAGGCGCTGCTGCTGTTCGCGGATCGCCGGAACGTTACGCGACAGCACCGCGCTGTACGAATGGCCCTCGGCCGTAATCTTCTCGGCCCAGTCGAGATCCGTCTCGCTGCCCGGGAAGCGCGCGATGAATTCCGAGCGCGGCATGCCGCACTTGTCGACGACGATGTGCAGGATCTGACGTTCGACCTGACGCACTTCGTCCACCTGCGCACGCAGCGTGTCGCACAGGCGTTCGACGGTACGCGCGGTGAAGCGGATCGTCATCAGTTCGGTCTGGATCGTTTCCTGCGCCTTCAGGTAGGCCTTCGACTTGTAGCCTTCCTTTTCGAACGCGCGGCGCATCTTGTCGAACCACTCGCTGATCTGCGAGAACTTCTCGAGCGAGGCACGCTTGAGGGCTTCGAGCTGGGCGGCGTTGGCCGATGCCTGTGCGGCACCGTCATCCTCCTCCTCTTCCTCTTCTTCCTCTTCCTCCTCGGCTTCCTCGTCCTCGTTCTCGATGGCTTCCGCTTCCTTCGCGGAGAAGCCGTCCGTATCGGCGGAGTCCGAAGCATTCGGATCGAGCAGGCCGTCGACGAGTTCGTCGACGCGGATCTCTTCGTTCGCGACGCGCTCGGCCATCGCGAGGATGTCGGCGATCGTCGTCGGGCACGCGGAAATCGCCATCACCATGTGGCGCAGGCCGTCCTCGATCCGCTTCGCGATCTCGATTTCGCCTTCGCGCGTGAGCAGCTCGACCGTGCCCATTTCGCGCATGTACATCCGGACCGGATCGGTCGTGCGGCCGAATTCCGAATCGACGGTGGACAGCGCGACTTCCGCTTCCTCTTCGACTTCGTCGTCCGACGACGCGGCCGGCGCGTTGTCGTTCAGGAGCAGCGTTTCCGCGTCCGGCGCCTGCTCGTAGACCGCCACGCCCATGTCGTTGAACGTGCCGATGATGCCTTCAAGGGCTTCGGTCTCGGTGAAGTTGTCCGGCAGGTGATCGTTGATTTCGGCGTACGTAAGGAAGCCGCGCTCCTTGCCGAGCTTGATCAGCGCGCGCAGCTTCACGCGGCGCTCTTCGAGCTCCTCGGCCGTGCCCGGCGTGCTCGTCGCGAACGCTTCCTTCAGCAGCGCCTTTTCCTTGGCGCGACGATCGCGCACCTTGGATTTGCCCGGTGCAGCCGCGGCTGCGGGCTGCTCGTCGCTCTGATTTGCGTCGTCGTCGACGGATACTTCGTTCAGCTTTTTGGTCATGGAGTTCGCCGTACCGGCTATATCGACTCGCGGCTGCTGGACGACAGCCGGTTGAACCGTGGGTGCATGAGTAGTACGTACTGCCGTTTCGTCCGCGGCGGCAGTCGTGTCCCTTGCGCTTTTCGCACTTGCCCGCTTCGCCGCCGGCTTGGCCGGCCCGGAGTCGGGTCTGGCGGCAGCCCGTGTTCTGGCTGCCGGCGCCGGCGCAGCCTGAGCAGTGCCGGCCGCGGTTTTCTTTCCCGCAGGGGCTGACGATGCTGAAGACGTTGTCCTGGTGGAAGAAGCAGACTTGGCCGCTGTGACCTTCTTGGTCGGCTCCGTCGAGCCCTTGCCTGTTGCTTTCTTTCCGCCTGTCGTCTTTGCCATCGCGATTTTCGCCTCTACTTGGAAAACAAACCGCTGGAAACCTTATATTATAGCACGCTGGGGAGCCCTCTCTAAGCGCCCCGGCCGCCTACAGCCCGAGCCGACGCTTCATGTCGGTTCGCTGCTGGTTCAATTCCGTCAATTCGGCCAATTCCTCGGGTGTGAAGGTGGATTGCCGCGCCAGCCGATCGAGCCGGTCGCAGCAGGCGTCATAGCGCATCTTGAGCACCGCCGCCTGCAGCTCCTCCCCCGCGATCCGCTCCTGTTCACGCTGCCGCTCGGGCACCGTCTCGTCTTCCGGATTCTGTAACAGCAAATCGCGGACGTTTTCATCATAGTCCAGAATTTCGCGGAAGATTTCCTCGTAAGTCGCCCCGTTCGAGGACGTCCTCAGGACATCCGACAGCAGCCGGAACTCCGCGCCGTCGCCCAGCGCGCGCGCATGGTCGACGACTTCGGCGAACAGCTCGCCGATGCGCGGCAACGCGCGCAGGGTCGCAATCTGTTCGTCGTCGAGTTGCGACGCGATACGCGGATGCATCACCAGCGTGCGCAACGCACGCTTTTCGCTGTCCGTCACGCGGCGCCGCTCGCTGCGCGCGGGCGCCTGGCGCGGCGGCGCCGCGATCCGCGTGTCGACGTCGGACAACCCCGCGACCTCTTCGAACGGGATATCGAGGCGGTCCGCGAACATGTGCATGATCTGCGCGCGCAACGCGTTCGCAGGCAGCGCCTGCAGCAGCGGCTTCGCGTCGAACAGCGCCTTCGCGCGGCCTTCCGGCTGATCGAGCGCCTTGCCGGCAATTGCTTCGTTCAACAGAAATTGCGACAGCGGCATCGCGCGTTCGACCTGCTCGGAGAACGCATCCGCGCCGAACTCGCGCACATAGCTGTCCGGATCGTGCTCGGCCGGCAGAAAAAGGAACCGGATCGTGCGGTTGTCCGCCGCGTGCGGCAGGCACGCCTCGAGCGCGCGCCGGGCCGCACGCCGCCCGGCCGAGTCGCCGTCGAAACTGAAAATGACCGTGTCGGTCTGGCGCAGCAGCTTCTGCACGTGAATCGGCGTGCACGCGGTGCCGAGCGTCGCGACCGCGTTCGGGAAACCGAGCTGCGCGAGCGCGACGACGTCCATGTAGCCTTCGACGACCAGCACGTACTTGCGCTCGCGAATCGCCAGCCGCGCCTCGAACAGCCCGTACAGCTCGCTGCCCTTGTTGAACAGCGGCGTTTCGGGCGAGTTCAGGTATTTCGGCTCGCCGCTGCCGAGCACGCGGCCGCCGAAGCCGATCACCTGCCCCTTCACGTTGCGGATCGGGAACATGATCCGCTCACGGAACCGGTCGTAGCGGCGCGCGACACCCTGCGCATCGGTTTTCTCGCTGACGATCACGAGCCCCGACTCGACGAGCGACTCGTCGCGATAGTCGGGGAACGCGGTTTCGAGGTTCTGCCAGCCGTCCGGCGCATAACCGAGCCCGAAGCGCGCGGCGATCTCACCGGTCAGGCCCCGGTTCTTCAGGTACTGGATCGCGACGGTCGCGCCGCGCAACTGCTTGCGATAGTAATCGCACGCGGCAGTCATCGCATCGGACAGCGCGGTCGCGACGGATTTCGACACCGGCGCCGGATAATCGCCGCCACCGCCCGGGCCTCCACCACCGCCGCGCATCGACGGCTCGTGCGGCACGGTCAGCCCGACGGACTGCGCGAGCTCCTGCACGGCTTCCGGGAACGTGAGCCCCGCATGCTCCATCAGGAAGCCGATCGCCGTGCCGTGCGCGCCGCAGCCGAAGCAGTGATAGAACTGCTTGGTCGGACTGACGGTAAACGACGGGCTCTTCTCGTTATGGAACGGGCACAGCCCCATGAAGTTGGCGCCGCCCTTCTTGAGCTGCACGTACCGACCCACCACGTCGACGATATCGACGCGGTTCAGCAAGTCCTGCAGGAACGAATGCGGAATCACCGTGGGAACGAGCGAAAAAAGGCAATACGACGCCCGGCACACGCAACGCCGCGCGCGCCGGGAACGGGTTTTACTTCGTGAGCGCGGCCTTGACCTGCGCGGAAACGGCCGTCATGTCGGCACGGCCGGCGAGCTTGCCCTTCAGCACGCCCATCACCTTGCCCATGTCCTGCGGGCCGGCTGCGCCGGTTTGCGCGACCGCCGCCTGGACTTCGGCCGCCACTTCGGCATCCGACAGTTGCGCGGGCATGTAGCCGCCCAGCACGGTCAATTCGGCCCGCTCCTTCGCGACGAGGTCGTCACGGCCGGCAGCCTGGAACTGGCTGATCGAATCCTTGCGCTGCTTGATCATCTTGTCGATCACGGCCGTGATGCCCGCGTCGTCGAGCGTGACCCGATCGTCGACCTCACGCTGCTTGATCGCGGCCATCAGCAGGCGAATCGTCGCCAGGCGCTCGCTTTCCTTCGCGCGCATCGCGGCCTTCATGTCTTCGCTGATCTGCTCTTTCAAACTCATCTTTCACCCGGGATGGAAACGTGAATCCGACGCCCGCGAACGGGCGTCAACACAAAAACCCGCTTGGGACAGTGTCTCAAGCGGGTTGCTCGAATCCGGCATCGGCGACTCGCCGCCTGATCGGCTGCGCGATCGCACTCGATCGCACGGAGTCGCCGGTGCGCCGCTCAGCGAACCGCGCGGCGCCCAATCGTTCAGTACAGCTTCTTCGGCAGCGTCTGGCTGCGAATACGCTTGTAATGACGCTTCACCGCAGCAGCCTTCTTGCGCTTGCGCTCCGCGGTCGGCTTCTCGTAAAACTCGCGCGCACGAAGTTCGGTCAACAGACCGTTCTTCTCGATCGTGCGCTTGAAGCGACGCATTGCAACTTCGAACGGCTCGTTCTCTTTAACGCGAATGATCGTCATGATCCGACACGAATAAAGGTTTGCAGGGAAAGACTACCGAGTATAGCAGAGCGATTGTTCAAAGGCACGGGGCCTGGTCCCGCTAAAACGGGGCTTGCGTAGGGCCTGTTCACGCTAATAACGGGCTTGCGAACGTGCCTTGCCGGCTGCAGTGCAAGAAAGCAAGGAGCGCCGTTTGGCCGAGCCAAACAAGCGACGCGCGACGCCGCAATGCGGCCGGCAACGCACGTTCCCCTGTTTGGAAAAAATCATTCGTGGGGCTGGCCACCAGAAGGGCCCGTTATTAGCGTGAACAGGCCCTAGCCCGTCAGGCGCCGCGCGCATACTCCGCCGCGGCCTGCCCGGCCGCCGTGCCGGACGCCCACGCCCACTGGAAGTTGTAGCCGCCGAGCCAGCCCGTCACGTCCACGGCCTCGCCGACGAAGAACAGCCCCGGCACGCGCGCGCTCATCATCGTCGCCGACGACAGCTCCCGCGTATCGATCCCGCCCTTCGTCACCTCGGCCTTCTTGTAGCCTTCGGTGCCGTTCGGCGTCAGCGTCCAGCCGGCGAGCGCGTCGCCGATCTGGCGCAGCGTCTTGTCGGGCAGGTCCGCGAGCCGCGCGTCGGCCGCGACACTGTGCGTGTCGAGCCATGCGTGCGCGAGGCGCGACGGCACCCAGTCCGCCAGCAGCGAACCGATCTGGCGCTTCGACGTGCGCTTCGCATCGAGCAGGTCGGCCACCGTGTCGCGCTGCGGCAGCAGGTCGACGCGAATCGGGTCGCCGGGCTGCCAATAGCTCGAGATCTGCAGGATGCCGGGTCCCGACAGGCCGCGATGGGTCAGCAGCAGATCCTCGACGAATTCGCCGCCGCGCTTCTTGTCGCCGGTCGACACGCGCACTTCGAGCGACACGCCGGACAGCGCCGCGAACGGCTCCCAGTCGTGCTGCGCGAACGTGAGCGGCACGAGCGCGGGCCGTGTATCGATGAGCTTGTGGCCGAACTGCTTCGCGAGCCGGTAGCCGAAGTCGGTCGCGCCGATCTTCGGGATCGACAGGCCGCCCGTCGCGACGATCAGTGCGCGCGCACCGATCGGCCCGGCCTGCTGCGTGTCGAGCGTGAAGCCGTCGGCCGGTGCGTGGCGCACCGCGTCGACGACGACGGGCCGGCGCCACGCGATGCCGCCCGCGTCGCATTCGTGCTTCAGCACGTCGATGACCGCGTCGCTGCCGTGGTCGCAAAAGAGCTGACCTTTGTGCTTTTCGTGCCAGGTCACATGATGGCGCTTGAGCAGCCCGAGGAAGTCGCGCGGCGTATAGCGCGCCAGCGCCGAACGCGCGAAATGCGGATTCGCCGACAGGTAGTTGTCGGGGCCTGCGTACAGGTTCGTGAAGTTGCAGCGGCCGCCGCCCGAGATGCGGATTTTCTCGGCGAGCCGCGGTGCGTGATCGATCAGCACGACGCGGCGGCCGAGCTGCCCGGCGACCGCAGCGCTCATCATCCCGGCGGCGCCCGCGCCGATCACGGCGATGTCATAAGTTTCCATGGCGCGGATTGTACCTGCCCGGCATCGGACCCGGGCCGCCGCCAGCGGCGGCCTGCCCTCGCCTGCTATACTATCGGGTTACGTTTACCTTCCTTCGGCGCGCCCGATACGGCGCGCCCCGCCCGCACCCATGCTCGTTCTCGGCATCGAAAGCTCCTGTGACGAAACCGGCCTCGCGCTCTACGACACGCAGCGCGGCCTGCTCGCGCACGCGCTCCATTCGCAGATCGCGATGCACCGCGACTACGGCGGCGTCGTGCCCGAGCTCGCGTCGCGCGACCACATCCGCCGCGCGCTGCCGCTGCTCGAGGAAGTGATGGCGCAAAGCGGCACGCATCGCGACGACATCGACGCGATCGCGTTCACGCAAGGCCCCGGCCTCGCCGGCGCGCTGCTGGTCGGCGCGAGCATCGCGAATGCGCTCGCACTCGCATGGAACAAACCGACCGTCGGCATCCATCACCTCGAAGGCCACCTGCTGTCGCCGCTGCTCGTCGCCGAACCGCCGCCGTTCCCGTTCGTCGCGCTGCTGGTTTCCGGCGGCCACACGCAACTGATGCGCGTGACCGACGTCGGCGTGTACGAGACGCTCGGCGAAACGCTCGACGACGCGGCCGGCGAAGCGTTCGACAAGACGGCGAAACTGATCGGCCTCGGCTACCCGGGCGGCCCGGAAGTCTCGAAGCTCGCCGAAACGGGCACGCCGGGTGCGGTCGTGCTGCCGCGTCCGATGCTGCATTCGGGCGACCTCGACTTCAGCTTCAGCGGCCTGAAGACTGCCGTGCTCACGCAGATGAAGAAGTTCGAGGCAGCGAAGCTGACGGGCGACGCGCTCGAACGCGCGAAAGCCGACCTCGCGCGCGGTTTCGTCGACGCGGCCGTCGACGTGCTCGTCGCGAAGTCGCTCGCTGCTTTGAAGAAGACGAAGCTCAAGCGCCTCGTGGTCGCGGGCGGCGTCGGCGCGAACCGCCAGTTGCGCGAGGCGCTGTCGGCCGCCGCGGCCAAGCGCGGCTTCGACGTGCACTACCCCGATCTCGCGCTCTGCACCGACAACGGCGCGATGATCGCGCTCGCGGGCGCGCTGCGGCTCGGCCGCTGGCCCGAGCAGGCGAACGCCGACTACGCGTTCACGGTGAAGCCGCGCTGGGATCTCGCGTCGCTCGCACGCTGAACCGCGACGTCAATACAAGAAAATCAAAAGGCCGCTCAAACGAGCGGCCTTTTTCATCGGCGCGGCAAAACGACGCAGCGTTATGCCGCCTGCCGCTTGTCGCGCTCGATCAGCGCATACGCGCTGTGATTGTGGATCGACTCGAAGTTCTCGGCTTCGAGCACATACGCGACCACGCGCTCGTCCGCATCGAGACGCTGCGCGACGTCGCGCACGAGATCCTCGACGAACTTCGGGTTCTCGTATGCACGCTCGGTGACGAACTTCTCGTCCGGACGCTTCAGCAGGCCCCACAGTTCGCACGACGCCTCTTCCTCGGCGATGCGGATCAGCGCCTCGACCGGCAGATCGGCCGCGAGCTCGGCATCGATCGTCACGTGCGAGCGCTGGTTGTGCGCGCCGTACTGCGAGATCTTCTTCGAGCACGGGCACAGGCTCGTCACGGGCACGAGCACCTTCAGGAACAGGCGCGTGTCGCCGTTGCGGCTTTCGCCCGCGAGCGTCACTTCGTAGTCGAGCAGGCTCTGCACGCCGGACACCGGCGCCGTCTTGTTCACGAAGTACGGGAACGTGACCTCGATGCGGCCGGCCTCGGCCTCGAGCTTCTCCAGCATCGACGCGAGCATCGCGCGGAAACGTTCGACCGTCAGCGGCGCGCGGTTCTCTTCGAGCAGCGCGACGAAGCGCGACATGTGCGTGCCCTTCTGGTCGGCCGGCAGGCGCACGTCGAGATTCCAGACACCGACGCTCGGCTGCACGTCGCCGCTTTCGGTACATACCGTCAACGGATGCCGGACCGCCTTCACGCCCACGCGCTGAATCGGGATCTGACGGGTATCCACCGTGCTCTGCACGTCGGGCATCACGAAGGCGGGATTCATCTGGTTCATCTTGTTCAATCCTTGTAAGCCGCGCGTTCGACGACGCGCACGCCGCGTCATGCGGCAGCCGGAAAAGCAACATGGGCCCGCAGGCCCATGTTTTCCGCATCAATGAAGACCGGTTGCGCCAGTCGCACCAGCGCCGCCCGCGGGCGGCGCCAGCTTATGCGACGCGCTTCGCCTGACCGGCGACATCGGCCGCCGGGTTCAGGAAGCGTTCGCGAATCGATTTCGCGATGCCCGCGCCGTCGAGGCCGCATAGCGACAACAGCTTTGCGTGGTCGCCGTGATCGACGAACTGGTCAGGGAGGCCCAATTGTAGTACGGGTCGGATAACCCCACTCTCCATCAGGGCTTCCACGCAGGCCGAGCCCGCGCCGCCCATCACGCAGCCTTCCTCGATCGTGACGAGGTAGTCGTGCGTCTCGGCGAGTTCGCGCACGAGCGCGGCGTCGACCGGCTTCACGAAGCGCATGTTCGCGACGGTTGCGTCGAGTTCCTCGGCCGCTGCGAGCGACGGTGCGACCATCGTGCCGAATGCGAGGATCGCGACACGCTTGCCTTCCGGCTGCGCCGTGTGGCGACGCACTTCACCCTTGCCGAGCGGGATCTCGGTGAATTCCTTCACCGTCGGCACGCCCGTGCCCGCGCCGCGCGGATAGCGCACTGCGGTCGGGTTCGGCTGCTGCAGCGCGGTGTGCAGCATCTGGCGGCATTCGTTCTCGTCGGATGCGGCCATGATCGTCATGTTCGGGATGCAGCGCATGAACGCGAGATCGTACGCGCCCGCGTGCGTCGCGCCGTCCGCGCCGACGAGGCCCGCGCGGTCGATCGCGAACACGACCGGCAGGTTCTGCAGCGCGACGTCGTGGATCAGCTGGTCGTAAGCACGCTGCAGGAACGTCGAGTAGATCGCGACGACCGGCTTCAGCCCTTCGGTCGCGAGACCGCCCGCGAACGTCACCGCGTGCTGCTCGGCGATGCCGACGTCGTAGTAGCGATCCTTGAAACGCTTCTCGAACTCGACCATGCCCGAGCCTTCGCGCATCGCGGGCGTGATGCCGACGACGCGCGTATCGCGCTCGGCTTCATCGCACAGCCATTCGCCGAACACCTGCGTGTACGTCTTCTTCGCGGGCGTGGTCGACGGCTTGATGCCTTCGGCCGGGTTGAACTTGCCGGGGCCGTGATAAAGCACGGGATCGGCTTCGGCGAGCTTGTAGCCCTGGCCTTTCTTCGTCACCACGTGCAGGAACTGCGGGCCGCGCAGTTCGCGGATGTTCTGCAGCGTCGGGATCAGCGAATCGAGATCGTGACCGTCGATCGGGCCGATGTAGTTGAAGCCGAACTCCTCGAACAGCGTGGCCGGCACGACCATCCCCTTCGCGTGCTCCTCGAGCTTGCGCGCGAGTTCGAGCACCGGCGGCGCAACGCTCAGCACGCGCTCGACACCCGCGCGCGCAGCCGCGTAGAAGCGGCCCGACATCAGGCGGGCGAGATGGCGATTCAGCGCGCCGACCGGCGGCGAGATCGACATGTCGTTGTCGTTCAGGATCACGAGCAGCTTCGCATCTTCCGACACGCCCGCGTTGTTCATCGCCTCGAACGCCATGCCGGCCGTCATCGCGCCGTCGCCGATCACGGCAATCGAGAAGCGGTCGTCGCCGTTCAGCTGGCTGCCGATCGCCATGCCGAGCGCGGCCGAGATCGACGTGCTCGAGTGCGCGGTGCCGAACGTGTCGTATTCGGATTCGCTGCGGCGCGGGAAGCCCGAGATGCCGTCGTACTGGCGCAGCGAATGCATCTGGTCGCGGCGGCCCGTGAGGATCTTGTGCGGGTAGGTCTGGTGGCCCACGTCCCAGACGATGCGATCGTTCGGCGTGTTGAACACGTAGTGCAGCGCGATCGTCAGCTCGACCGTCCCGAGGTTGGACGACAAATGGCCGCCCGTCTTCGACACGCTGTCGAGCACGAACGCGCGCAGTTCATCCGCGAGCGGTTGCAGTTGGCGACGATCGAGGCGGCGCAGATCCGCCGGGTCGTCGATGGTTTTCAGCAAGTCGTACATCGTCGTTCCATTGTAGGAAATCAAACGCGCCCGCATTCTATTGCACGCACCGTAGCGTGTGCGCGGCGGCGGGCTTTCGCGTCAGCTGACCCGGTTCACTACCAGGTCGGCAAGTTCGGCGAGACGCTGTGCGCGTGCGCCGAACGGTTTCAGCGCGTCGTGCGCTTCGGCACGCAGTTGCGCGGCAAGCTCGCGCGACGCCTCGAGGCCGAGAATCGATACATAGGTCGGCTTGTCGTTCGCCGCGTCCTTGCCGGCCGTCTTGCCGAGCGTCGCCGAATCGGTCGTGACGTCGAGAATATCGTCGACGACCTGGAAGGCCAGACCCACGGCTCCCGCGTAGACATCGAGCGCGGCCATCGTTTCCGCCGACGGCGTCTCGCCGGCCAGCGCGCCCATCCGCACGGCCGCGCGCAGCAGTGCGCCAGTCTTCATCCGGTGCATCGTCTCGAGCTGCTCGCGCGTCAGCTTGAGGCCGACGCTCGCCAGGTCGATCGCCTGCCCGCCGGCCATGCCGAGCGAGCCGCTCGCAAGCGCAAGCTCGCGCACGAGCGCGGCCTGCTGCACCGGCGACAGCGCAGCGGCGTCGGTCAGCGCGACAAACGCCTGCGACTGCAGCGCATCGCCGACGAGCAGTGCCGTCGGCTCGTCGTACTGCACGTGCACGGTCGGCTTGCCGCGTCGCAGCGCGTCGTCGTCCATGCACGGCATGTCGTCGTGCACGAGCGAGTACACGTGGATCATCTCCAGCGCCGCCGCCGCCGCATTGCGCGCCGCTTCCGTCGCGCCGGTCAGCTCGCCGGCTGCATGGCACAGCAGCGGGCGAACGCGCTTGCCGCCGCCGAGGACCGCATAGCGCATCGCCTCGTGGAGTTGCGCGGGCATCGCGGTTTCAGCGGGCAGATAGTGACCGAGTGCGTCCTCGACACGGTCAAGCACGGACCGCATCCATTGTTCGAATGTCATAGATCGTCGTCTTCGCCGTCCGTGGCGGCCGTTCCGGACGAAAGCGGCTTCAGCGTCGCGCCGTCGAGCACGCGAACCTGCTGCTCCACTTTCTCGAGCTGCTGTTGGCAAAATGCAACGAGGGTCGCACCGCGGCGATACGCCGCCAGTGAATCCTCGAGGCTCAACGCGCCGCCTTCCATCCGGGCAACCAGCGTCTCGAGTTCCGCGAGCGCCATCTCATAATTGTCCGGCAACGGTTCGGTGCCATTGCCGGGCGGCGTGGCGCCTGGGGATGCGGTTTTCGCCATGGACGAGGTGTCAAATTTCAAAACAAGTCGGACATTCTACGGCAAAAGAGAATTCTCCGATCTGCCGACTTGGGCAGCCTCGCACATATTCCGGCCCCATCTCCGGCACACAGTGTGCGCCTCCCGATTGTCTCCCGACAAAAAATTGACACAAATCAGGCACTTAATCCTGGCCTTGCGAGGCGAACCGGGTATAATTCCCCGTTTCCCTAAATCGATTTTTCGATGGTTGGGTTGTTCACTGCTTTCACGCTAACACCGGGAGTGGGAATGTCCAATCTGAGCGATGCGCTTCAGTTGAAGTCGGCCCACAGCCAGCTTCCAGTCACTGCATATTTCGATGAGGCGCTGCTCGAGCGCGAGATCGAAACCCTCTTCAAGAAAGGACCTCGTTACGTCGGGCACGAGTTGATGGTGCCCGAGGCGGGGGATTATTTTGCGCTGCCGTCCGAGAAGGAAGGCCGCGTGCTGGTCCGCAACCAGACGAACCAGATCGAACTGCTGTCGAACGTCTGCCGCCACCGGCAGGCGATCATGCTCAACGGGCGCGGCCACGCGCAGAACATCGTGTGCCCGCTGCACCGCTGGACGTACGACCTGGAAGGCGAACTGCTCGGCGCGCCGCACTTCCCCGACAAGCCGTGCCTGAACCTCGGCAAGAGCCCGCTGCAGAACTGGCAGGGGCTGCTGTTCGAGGCCGAAGGCCGGAACGTCGCGCGCGACCTCGCCAATCTCGGCACGAAACATCACTTCGACTTCTCCGAGTACCACTTCGATCATGTCGAAGTGCACGAGTGCGATTACAACTGGAAGACCTTCATCGAGGTCTACCTCGAGGATTACCACGTCGTCCCGTTCCACCCGGGCCTCGGCAGCTTCGTGTCGTGCGACGATCTCAAGTGGGAATTCGGCGACTGGTACAGCGTGCAGACGGTCGGCGTGCACAACGCACTCGCGAAGCCGGGCAGCGCGACTTACCAGAAATGGCACGAGCAGGTGCTGAAGTTCCGCAACGGCGTGCCGCCGGAGTTCGGCGCGATCTGGATGGTCTACTACCCGGGCCTGATGATCGAGTGGTATCCGCACGTGCTCGTCGTGTCGTGGCTGATCCCGCGCGGCCCGCAGAAGACGACCAACATCGTCGAGTTCTATTACCCCGAGGAAATCGCGCTGTTCGAACGCGAATTCGTCGAGGCCGAGCGCGCCGCCTATATGGAAACGGCCGTCGAGGACGACGAAATCGCGATGCGGATGGACGCAGGCCGCCATGCGCTGATGGCACGCGGCGAGTCGCAGGTCGGCCCGTACCAGAGCCCGATGGAAGACGGCATGCAGCACTTCCACGAGTTCCTGCGCCGCCACCTCGGCGACATCTGATGACCGGTGCGGCGCTTTGACGCCGCACCGCATCCGGCAGACGAAAAGACGGGCTTCGCCCCGCCTTTTTTTGTTTAGACTTGGAGTGTCAGGCCATTCGCACTCCAGGGAGCTGTCATGCCACACACTCATTACACCACGCTCATCTCCGCCGCCAACCTCGCCGAGCGCCTGGCCGCGGCGCCCGGCAGCGTCGTGCTGTTCGACTGCCGCTTCGACCTCGCCGATCCGGGCGCGGGCGAAGCCGCGTATGCAACCGGCCACATCCCCGGCGCGCAGTATCTTCATCTCGACCGCGACCTGTCGGGCCGCAAGACGGGCACCAACGGCCGCCATCCACTGCCGACCCGCGATGCATTCGCCACGCTGCTCGCGAGCCGCGGCCTCAAGCAGGGCCAGCAGGTCGTCGCATACGACGCGCAAGGCGGCGCCTATGCGGCGCGCCTGTGGTGGCTGCTGCGCTGGCTCGGCCACGATTCGGTCGCCGTGCTCGACGGCGGCCTGCAGGCATGGGAAGCGGCCGGCCAGCCGCTGACGGCCGACGTGCCGCAACCGGCCGCCGGCGATTTCCGTGCGGGAGCGCCTCTTGAATCGACGGTCGACGCAGCAGCCGTGCTTGCGAACGTGACGTCGCACACGCGCGTCGTGATCGACGCACGCGCACCGGACCGCTATCGCGGCGAAAACGAGACGATCGATCCTGTGGGCGGCCACATCCCCGGCGCACGCAACCGGTTCTTCAAGGACAACCTGGCCGCCGACGGCCGCTTCAAGACTGGTCACGAACTGCGCGAGACGTTTTCCACGCTGCTGGCGGGCACCGAACCGAATCTCGTGATCCTGCAGTGCGGCTCCGGCGTCACCGCCTGCCACAACGCGCTTGCGCTGGAGATCGCAGGGCTGCACGGCGCATCGCTGTATCCGGGTTCGTGGAGCGAATGGAGCGCCGATCCGTCGCGGCCGATCGCAACCGGCCCGAACCCGTAATCCGGCGCGCGGCGCACCGGTGAAGCGAAGCGGCGGCCATTCGGCCGCCGCGTTTCGTTTACATCACGCCGTACTTGTGGAACCACGCGATCGCGCGCGTCCAGCCGTCTTCGGCATCACCCTTTACATAGCTTGGCCGGTAGTCGGCGAAGAACGCGTGGCCGGCATCCGGATACACGACGATCTCCGATTCGCGCGCGAGCTTCGAGTCGCTCGTCTGGATCGCCTTGCGCATGTCCGCGAGCGAGGCCTGCGTGATGTTCGCATCCTTTTCGCCATACAGCCCGAGCACGGGCACCTTCAGCGACGCCGCATGATCGACCGGATTGAACGGCGTCATCTCGTCGGTCTTGCCTTCGACGAACCCGTACCACGCAACGGCCGCACGCACGTGCGGATTGTGCTCGGCATACAGCCACGCCTGGCGGCCGCCCCAGCAGAACCCCGTCACGCCGAGACGCGCCGGGTCGCCGCCGTTCTTGCCGGCCCACGCGACCGTCGCATCGAGATCTTCGGTGACCTGCCGGTCCGGCACCTTGCTGATGATGTTGTCGAAAAGATCCTTCATCGTCGGATACTTCGCCGCGTTGCCCTGTCGCGCGAACAGGTCGGGCGCGATCGCGAGGTAGCCGAGCTTCGCGAAGCGGCGGCAGACGTCGGCGATATGCGCGTGCACACCGAAGATCTCGTGGATCACGATGATGACCGGCAGGTTCGTCTTGCCGGCCGGCTGCGCGCGATAGGCCGGCACGCTCGCGTCGCCGGAGCGGATCTCGACGGTGTCGACGTCCAGCCCGGCGCTGTCGGTCGTGACCGTCTGCGCCGAAACGGGCAGCACGGCCGCCGCGAAGGTGCCGCCCAGCGCGGCCTGCATGAACTTGCGGCGCGAAAACGGGACGTGGGGGACCAGGCTGTCGACTTCGGGTTTCAACATGAATGCACTCCTCGATAGGGCGCCGCCGTCACGATCGTGGATGCGGCATGACGGGGCATCGCGCCGGCGCACGGCGCGGATGTCGCGGCGGTTGGCACCCCGCCGCAAACGGGAACCCGGACAAGATGCCCAATAATCCGTTGTCGCGTCAACTGTCAGATGTGTAAGACTCGATTACGACCCATCGATTCGAGCGCATCGGTCGTGGCGTCGAAGCCCGCTGACGGCCCCGCCGAATCGCGGCGCGGCCTACATCTATCGATCGCCGTTGCACGACCGGATGCTTGCGGATTGAAAAAAAACGTGGCCGACATCGCCCGGCAGAACACCCGCAGCCGCCTCGCTGCCCGCAAACACAACGGGCGGAGAACACGCACGACGTACGCACTCCCCGCCCGCTCCCCGCGCGAACGCGCGGCGTCAGTGCAGCTTGACGCGCGGCAACGTCGTGCGCCGCAGCCAGTGCGCGACCGTGTCGAGCATCATCCGCGGATAACCGTGCAGCGCCGCGATGTGCAGCCGGTACAGCGACATGTACATGAAGCGCGCAAACAGCCCTTCGATCAGCATGTTGCCTCCGATCAGCCCGCCCATCAGGTTACCGACCGCGCTGAAATGGCCGAGCGACACGAGCGAACCGAAATCGCGATACGTGAATTCGGGCAGCGGACGCCCTTCGAGCCGGCAGCCGATCGCCTTCAGCAGGAAGCTCGCCTGCTGGTGCGCAGCCTGCGCGCGCGGCGGCACGTTGCGTTCGTTGCCGGGCCACGCGCATGCCGCACAATCGCCGAGCGCGAACACGTTGTCGTCGGTGAAGGTCTGCAGCGTGCGGCGCACGTCGAGCTGGCCGAGCTTGTTGACCTGGAGGCCGTCGAGATGCGACAGCACGGACGGCGCCTTGATGCCGGCCGCCCAGACCGTCAGGTCCGCGCGCACCGCCTTCCCGCTCGCGGTATGCACGAGCCCCGGCGCGACCTCGGTCACGCGCTCGCTGAGCATCAGCCGCACGCCGAGCTTTTCGAGCAGTTCGGCCGTCGCCGTCGACACGCGCTCCTGCAGCGCCGGCAGAATCCGCGGCCCCGATTCGATCAGCACGATGCCGACGTCGTGGCGCGGGTCGAGCTTGTGCAGCCCATACGCGGACAGCACCTGCGCCGTGTTGCGCAGCTCCGCGGACAACTCGACGCCCGTCGCGCCGCCGCCGACGATCACCACCTGGATGCGCGGTTCGGCCGCATCGCCGGGCGCGGTCGGCGCCGGTGCCTGGTGCTCGGCACGCATGCACGCGGCGATCAGCCGCTTGCGGAAGCGCTCGGCCTCGCCAACCGTATCGAGCGCGATCGCGTTTTCCGGCGCGCCCTGCACGCCGAAGAAGTGGGTCGTGCTGCCGATCGCGATCACCAGCGTGTCGTATTCCAGCTCGCGCTCCGGCAGCAGTTCCGCGCCGTCGCTGTCGTTGATGGGCGACAGCGTGATGCGCTTCGCCGCGCGGTCGAGCCCGGTCAGTCCGCCCTGCTGGAACTCGAAGCCGTGCCAGCGCGCCTGCGCCGCATATTCGAGCTCCTGCGTGAACGGGTCCATGCTGCCGGCCGCAACCTCGTGCAGCAGCGGTTTCCAGATGTGCGTCGGATTGCGGTCGACGAGCGTGACGAGCGCACGCGCGGGACGATTGCCGCGCGCGCCGTAACGGTCGCCGAGCCGCGTCGCCAGTTCCAGGCCGCCCGCGCCTCCGCCTACGATGATGATCCGATGCATCCGATTCCCCCTTTGCGATTCGAAACTGCTGCCGCCGGACGAAGCGAACGCGATGCATTCGCGCCGCCCGGTGGATTAACCGGTTCGGACATCATCGATGTGCAGTTCGAAGCACTTCGATGCGCCGGCCCGGAACGCGGGGCGCGCCGCCCCGCGTCAATGGCATGACTGACATGCATTGTCCGGGAGCTTGCGCGTTGACCACAAGCAAACCATCTCGATATTCAGCATCCCTGCAACAATATGCCGCAGGAATCGGGAACCGCGCAGCGGTGCGTCAGTGTGCCTCTTCCCAGTTCGCGCCGGCGCCCACTTCGGCGACGAGCGGCACCTTCAGCTTCGCGACGCCGCACATCATTTCCGGCAGTTTCTCGCGCACGAGCGACAGTTCGTCGTCGGGCACCTCGAGCACCAGTTCATCGTGCACCTGCATGATCATCCGCGATGCAAGCTTGTCACGCGTGAGCCAGTCGTCCACCGCGATCATCGACAGCTTGATCAGGTCGGCCGCGGTGCCCTGCATCGGCGCATTGATTGCCGCGCGCTCGGCCGCCTGGCGGCGCGGGCCGTTGCCGCCGTTGATTTCCGGCAACCACAGGCGGCGACCGAAAACGGTTTCGACGTAACCCTTCTCCTTCGCGGTCGCGCGCGTCTCTTCCATGTACTGCGCAACACCCGGATAGCGGGCGAAATAACGGTCGATATAGAGCTTCGCCGCGTCGCGCGTGATGCCGAGGTTCGACGCGAGCCCGAACGCGCTCATCCCGTAGATCAGCCCGAAGTTGATCACCTTCGCGATCCGGCGCTGGTCGGAATTGACCTCCAGCGGCGTCACGCCGAACACCTCGGCGGCCGTCGCGCGGTGGATGTCCTCGCCCTGCGAGAACGCGCGCAGCAGCGACGCGTCGCCCGAGATGTGCGCCATGATCCGCAGTTCGATCTGCGAATAGTCGGCCGACACGATCCGGTGGCCCGGCGATGCGATGAACGCCTCGCGGATCCGCCGGCCTTCGGCCGTGCGCACCGGAATGTTCTGAAGATTCGGATCGTTCGATGCGAGACGGCCCGTTACCGCGACGGCCTGCGCATAGTTCGTGTGCACGCGGCCCGTTGCGGGGTTCACCATGCGCGGCAGCTTGTCGGTATAGGTCGACTTCAGCTTCGACAGCCCGCGATGCTCGAGCAGCAGCTTCGGCAGCGGGTAATCCTCGGCGAGCTTCTGCAGCACCTCTTCGTCGGTCGACGGCGCGCCGCTCGGCGTCTTCTTCACGACCGGCAACTGCAGCTTCTCGAAGAAGATCTGCCCGATCTGCTTAGGTGAGCCAAGATTGAATTCGCCGCCCGCCAGTTCGTATGCCTGCGCTTCGAGCTCGATCAGGCGCGTTGCGATTTCGGTGCTCTGCGCGTGCAGGAGCGCGTCGTCGATCAGCACGCCCGTGCGCTCCATCTTGCGCAGCACGAGCGATACGGGCATCTCGATCTCGCGGTACACGCGCTCGAGGCCCGGTTCGCGCGCGACCTGCGGATACAGCGCGTGATGAAGCTGCAGCGTGATGTCGGCATCCTCGGCCGCGTATTCGGCGGCCTGCGCGAGCGCTACTTCGTCGAAACCGATCTGCTTCGCGCCCTTGCCGGCCACGTCTTCGTACTTGATCGTCTTGACGCCCAGATGACGCAGCGCGAGGCTGTCCATGTCGTGCGTGCGATGCGATTCGACCACGTACGATTCGAGCAGCGTGTCGTGCTCGATGCCGTTCAGCGCAATGTCGTAGTTCGCGAGCACCTGCGCGTCGTACTTCAGGTGCTGGCCGACCTTCTTGCGATCGGCCGATTCGAGCCACGGCTTCAGGCGTGCGAGCACTTCGTCGAACGGAAGCTGCTCGGGCATGTCGGGGCCGCGGTGCGCGACCGGCAGGTACGCGGCCTTGCCCGGCTCGACCGAGAACGACAGGCCGACGAGCCGCGCGAGCATCGGGTCGAGCGCGGTCGTCTCGGTGTCGAACGCGGTCAGCGCGGCCGCGTCGATCTTCGCGAACCACGCGTCGAACTGCTCCCAGGTCTGGATCGTGTCGTATTCGCGAACGATGTCGGCCGCCACCACCGGTGCCGGCTCGCCGTCCGGCGCATCGGCGTCGCCGCCTTCCGCGGGTGCGCTGTCGACTTCGCGCAGCCACGTCTTGAAGCCGTAGCGCGCGAAGATGTCGCGCAGCAGATCGCGCGCCTCGCCGTCGGTCTTCAGCGACGCTTCGATCGATTCGAGATGCGGTGCGAGATCGCAGGCCGTGTCGACCGTCACGAGCGTGCGGCCGAGCGGCAGGAAGTCGAGCGCACGGCGCAGGTTGTCGCCGACCACGCCCTTGATGTCGCCCGCGTGCGCGATGACACCGTCGAGGCTGTCGTATTGCGACAGCCATTTCACGGCCGTCTTCGGCCCGCACTTCTCGACGCCCGGCACGTTGTCGACGGTGTCGCCGATCAATGCCAGGTAGTCGATGATCCGCTCGGGCGGCACGCCGAACTTCGCGATCACGCCGTCGCGGTCGAGCGTCTCGTTGGTCATCGTGTTGACGAGCGTGACGTGGTCGGTCACGAGCTGCGCGAGATCCTTGTCGCCCGTCGACACGATCACGTTCATCCCGTGCCGTTCGGCTTCGCGCGCGAGCGTGCCGATCACGTCGTCGGCCTCGACGCCTTCGACCATCAACAGCGGCCAGCCGAGCGCACGCACCGCGCCGTGGATCGGTTCGACCTGCAATGCGAGGTCGGGCGGCATCGACGGGCGGTTTGCCTTATAGTCGGCATAAAGGTCGTCGCGGAACGTCTTGCCCTTTGCATCGAACACGCAAGCGCTATACTCTGCACTGACTTCCTTGCGCATACGGCGCAGCATGTTGATGATTCCGTAGAGCGCTCCGGTCGGCTCCCCGCCAGGGCCACGCAAATCAGGCATCGCATGGTAAGCCCGATACAGATAGCTCGAACCGTCAACCAATAGCAGGGTCTTACCTTCCAGATTTCGTTCTTCAGGCATTATGAACAAGAGAAAAGTGATTCCGAGTCTGCGTTCGCTCGCAGATCAAGAACGCGCGACGGCCAAGAAGGCCCGCGCATCGTGGCAGATGTTCACGATTATGGCAGAGTTTATCGAGGCGACCGAGTACCTGTCGGAGATCCGCCCGGCTGTCAGCATCTACGGTTCTGCCCGTCTCAAACCCGACACGCCGCACTACAAGCTGGCCGCGCAGATCGCGCGCAAGCTGTCCGACGCCGGCTTCGCCGTGATCTCCGGCGGCGGCCCCGGCATCATGGAAGCCGCGAACAAGGGCGCGCACGCCGGCAAGGCGCCGTCGGTCGGCCTGAACATCGAGCTGCCGCACGAGCAGGCCGGCAACCACTACCAGGACATCTCGCTGCGCTTCCGCCACTTCTTCACGCGCAAGGTCACGTTCGTGAAGAATTCGGATGCGGTGATCGTGATGCCGGGCGGTTTCGGCACGCTCGATGAACTGTCCGAAGTGCTCACGCTGATCCAGACGAAGAAGTCGCGCCTCGTGCCGATCATCCTCGTCGGCAGCACGTTCTGGCAGGGCTTGCTGCAGTGGTTCCGCGACCAGCTGATTCCGATGGGCCTCATCAATCCGGAAGACATGGATCTGATGCAGGTGATCGACGATCCCGACCAGGTGCTCGACGCAGTGCTCGCGTTCTACGAGGACAGCGGCGAGGAAGAAGGCGAAGGTTCGGAAGGGCAACCGCCGCGGCCCGAAGAAGACCGCATGTTCTATCTGTAACCAGTCCGTGACGACCGCCGGCCCGACGGCCGGCGTACCGCTTCCCGCGCGGCAGGCATGGCGATCAGGCCACCTGCCGCGCGCTACTTTGTAACGCGCTGTTAATCCCGCTTCGCGGCCGCGCGCCGTCGAATGTCAAATTCGCGCGGTCGGTGCTGCGCGATGCGGCGTGATCGCCCGCACCCGCGGCCCGCCATTGTCAAATGTGCGGCCCAATGCCCGCATCCCGCGCCTGCGAGCCGCCAACCCGCGGTAACAAACAGGCCTCGCCTTTTCCGTCGCGTGCCAGCACACTGCATTGTGTCGGCGCGGCGTTCCCCCGGTGGAACGATCCCCCCTCGCTTCCATCGCGTCGCGCCGGCCTATTCATAACGACCTCACGGAACACAACATGAAACGCTCGCTGATCGCCCTCGCCTTTGCCGGCCTCGGCCTTTCGCTGTCCGGCCTCGCTCATGCCGTCAACGTCGACGTCAACATCGGCACGCCCGCGCCGGTCATCGTCGCGCCTGCGCCCGTCGTGGTCGCTCCGGCGCCCGCGGTCATCATCGGCTGGCATGGCGACCGCTACTGGGACGGCCGCCGTTACTGGGAACGCCGCGAGTGGGAACGCCATCATGGTTACGACAATCGCCGCGGCTACCACTGCCCGCCGGGACACGCGAAGAAGGGTGAGTGCTGAGCAACACCGCACGGCCCGCTCGATACGCAAGGCCGCCCGCGCGCTTCGGCGCCGGGCGGCCTTGTCGTTTTCGGCGGCGCATTCCACGCGATCGCTGCCTTCCAACGGCAACGCGAACGGCAGGCCCGATCGTCCCGCATTCCGCCTGCCGGTAGATTCGCCGGTGCATCGGACGCTTGCGACAAAGGCAGATGTGCTCCGTCAGAAGGCGCGTCGCACATGGCGATGCGCACCGCCGCCGGGGCCGGCGTTCACATCACTGGAACGCCACTTCCGCAAAGCTCCGCAGCTTCCGGCTATGCAGCTTGTCGAGCCCGTTCGTGCGCAGGATCTCCATCGCCTTCACGCCGATCTGCAGATGCTGATCGACCTGCCCGCGATAAAACGTGTCGGCCATGCCCGGCAGCTTCAGCTCGCCGTGCAGCGGCTTGTCCGATACGCACAGCAGCGTGCCGTACGGCACACGGAAGCGGAAGCCGTTCGCGGCGATCGTCGCGCTTTCCATGTCGAGCGCGATCGCGCGGCTTTGCGACAGCCGCTGCACGGGCTCGCGATGATCGCGCAGCTCCCAGTTGCGGTTGTCGACGCTCGCGACGGTGCCCGTGCGCATCACGCGCTTCAGTTCGACGCCCTCGAGCCGCGTGACGTCGGCCACCGCGCGCTCGAGCGCGAGCTGCACTTCGGCGAGCGCCGGGATCGGCACCCACAGCGGCAGGTCGGCGTCGAGCACGTGATCCTCGCGCACGTAACCGTGCGCGAGCACGTAGTCGCCGAGACGCTGCGTGTTGCGCAGCCCCGCGCAGTGACCGAGCATCACCCATGCGTGCGGACGCAGCACCGCGATGTGATCGGTGATCGTCTTCGCGTTCGACGGACCGACACCGATGTTGACCATCGTGATCCCGCTGCCGTCCGCGCGCTTCAGGTGATACGCGGGCATCTGCGGCAGGCGCGGCGGCGCGACGCCCTCGGCCGGCTCACTGCCGAGGTTCGCGTTGTACGTGACGACATCGCCCGGCTCGACGAACGAGCTGTACTGGCTGCGGTACGCGCGCACCTCGGGATCGTCGCTCTCCGTCATCACCGTGCGGCCGAGCTTCACGAACTCGTCGATGTAGAACTGGTAGTTCGTGTAGAGCACGTAGTTCTGGAAATGCGTGGGCGACGTCGCCGTGTAGTGACGCAGCCGGTGCAGCGAGAAGTCGACGCGCGCGGCCGTGAACAGCGCGAGCGGATGCGGCTCGCCCGGCGCCGGCTCGAACGTGCCGTTGACGATGCGGTCGTCGAGATACGACAGGTCGGGCGTGTCGAAGATGTCGCGCATCGCGAGCAGGCGGTCGCGGTCGAGCTCGCCTTCGAGATGGATGCCTTCCGGAAACGCGAAATGGACCGGAATCGGCTGCGACGACACGCCGATCTCGATCTTGACATGGTGGTTCTTCGACAGCAGGCGCAGTTGCTCGCGATAGTAGTTCGCGAAGAGATCGGGGCGCGTGACCGTCGTCTCGAACACGCCGGGGCCGGCGACGAAACCGTACGAGCGGCGCGAATCGACGTGCGTGTTGACGTCGGTGCGGATCCGCACGAACGGGTAGCACGCGCGCACATGCTCAATAATCGGTTCGTGGCGGCGATAGCGCGCGAATGCGTCGCGCAGGAAGCCCGTATTCGTGTCGTAAATGGCGGACAGCCGCGCGACGGCGGCGATCGGATCGTCGAAAGCCTCGACCGGCGGGCTTTCGGGCGTCAGCACACGGTGCCGGCGGCTCAGGTCGTTCTTCATTTGTATCACCTCGTCTGATCGAACGACATTACCACGGAACCCGGTCATCCTCATGGCCGCCCATACGCACGCCAGGGCCGGATGATGCGCAGTATTTGCTAAAATCATTGAGTTCACTGGAGACTCATCATGAAGCCGCTCATTCTCGTCGCCGCTGCCGCCGCGTTTGCCGCCGCCAGCGTCGCTTACGCCGCCGGCGCCACGCCTGACGCCGACGCGCAGGCGCGGGCCGAGGCCAACGAAGCCGCCGGCCTGCCCGATCTCCGCAAGATCAACCGGCCTGGCGCCGAAGTCACGTCGAAAGTCGACTTCGCCGACATTCGACGCACGCCGAGCTTCCATGAAAAGAGCAAGAACGGCACCGAGGTCACCGAGTACCGCGACCGCGGCAAGCCGGTCGAGATCGACGTGAAGTCGAACTTCGGCACGCGCTACCAGATGAGCTCGACGCCCGACACGTCGCCGAAGCCGCACGACGCAGGCATCCCGATCACGCGCCTGCCGTCGCTGAACCTGCGCTACTGATTCCGACGCGCCGCGTCGATCGCGGCGCACCGCCTCCCTTCACCTGCTGTCGCGACGCATGCCGCTCGCGTGCCGACACCCTGACCTGACGCATCCCGCATGGCCGTTTTCACTGCTGTTTCCGACTCCGATCTCGCGCAATGGATGCGCCACTACGAACTGGGCGACGTGCTTGCGTTTCGCGGCATTCCGTCCGGTATCGAAAACAGCAATTTCTTCCTGACGACGACGCGCGGCGAATACGTCCTCACGATCTTCGAAAAGCTGACGGCGCAACAACTGCCGTTCTACCTCGACCTGATGCGCCACCTGGCCGGCCACGGCGTACCGGTGCCGGATCCGATTCCGCGCGACGACGGCGCGCTGTTCGGCGAGCTGCACGGCAAGCCGGCCGCGATCGTCACGAAGCTCGACGGCGCGGCCGAACTCGCGCCGGGGGTCGAACACTGCATCGAGGTCGGGCAGATGCTCGCGCGCCTGCACCTCGCGGGGCGCGATTACCCGCGCAACCAGCCGAACCTGCGCAGCCTGCCGTGGTGGCAGGAGAACGTGCCGGCGATCGTGCCGTTCATCACGGACGCGCAACGCACGCTGCTCGAAGGCGAGCTCGCGCACCAGGCGGCCTTCTTCGCGTCGGACGACTACGCGGCGCTGCCGGCCGGGCCGTGCCATTGCGACCTGTTCCGCGACAACGTGCTGTTCGCGCACGCGGCGCCCGGCACCGGCCACGACGTGCGGCTCGGCGGCTTCTTCGACTTCTATTTCGCCGGCTGCGACAAGTGGCTGTTCGACGTCGCGGTGACCGTCAACGACTGGTGCGTCGACCTGGCGACCGGCGTGCTCGACGTCGCGCGCGCCGATGCGCTGCTGCGCGCGTACCAGACCGTGCGGCCGTTCACGGCCGAGGAGCGCCGCCACTGGAGCGACATGCTGCGCGCGGGCGCGTACCGCTTCTGGGTGTCGCGCCTGTACGACTTCTACCTGCCGCGCGCGGCCGAGATGCTCAAGCCGCACGACCCCGGTCATTTCGAACGCATCCTGCGTGAGCGTATCGCGCATACGCCCGCGCTTCCCGAGATCCAAACCGCATGCAACTGATCGAAGTGCCCGCGAAAACGGGCTATGTCTGGTTCCGACAAGGCGTCTGGCTGTTCCGCCGGAACCCGCTCGCATTCATCACGCTGTTCTTCACGTACCTGCTGGCGATCACGCTGGTGTCGATGGTGCCCGTGATCGGCTCGGCGCTGCCGCTGGTGCTGATTCCCGGCATCGCGGTCGGCTTCATGGCCGCGTGCCGCGACACGGTAGCCGGCAAGCCGGTGATGCCGACGATCCTGATCGACGGCTTCCGCTCGTACGGCACCGTCACGACCCAGCGGCTGCTCGTGCTCGGCGTGATCTACGTCGCGTCGATGGTGCTCGTGTTCGCCGCTTCGTCATTCGTGGACGGCGGCGCGCTGTTCCACGTGATGATGGGCGCGGCCGACGAAGCGAGCACGACGCCGGAAACGCTCGCCGCGCAAGGCACGTTCGGCGCGCTGATGTTCGCGACGCTGCTGTATCTGCCGATCGCGATGCTGTTCTGGTTCGCGCCGGTGCTCGTCGCATGGCATGACGTCCCGCCCGCGAAGGCGCTGTTCTTCAGCATCGTCAGCTGCTGGCGCAATCGCGGCGCGTTCGTCGTGTACGGCGTGCTGTGGTTCGGCGTCGCGCTCGGCACGTCGCTCGTGCTGTCGCTGCTGCTGCAGGCGCTCGGCGCCGGTGGTTATGCGCTGACGATCATGATGCCGGTGACGATCATCATCGTCACGATGCTGTACTGCTCGTTCTACGCAACCTATCGCGGCTGCTTCGGCGTGCAGGAGCCGGGCGCGCCGACGACCACGTCGGGCCGCTGAAGCCCCCCCCGGCCGGTGCGCGTCGCCGACCGCCACGCTGTTCCCCGCGCCGGGTTGCCTTCCGGCGCACCCTCCCTGTCTTGCGCCCCTCCGCGCATCCTTCGCCCGTCGCCCCTGGCCGGGCGCCCCTAGCCGGGCGCCCCTGTTCAACCCGATCTTTTGCGCGCAAAATAATTTGCGTACAAATTGTTCGCGCGTGCGCCGCGCCTCCCGAATCATGGACCGCCCACCCCCGCTGCCCCAGACGCTCGACGAGCAACTGTGCTTTGCGCTCTACTCGACTTCGCACGCGATGACGAAAGCGTACAAGCCGCTGCTCGACAAGCTGTCGCTGACCTATCCCCAATATCTCGCGATGCTCGTGCTGTGGGAGCGCGACGACATCGCGGTAAAGGACATCGCCGCGCGGCTCGACCTCGACCCGGCCACGGTCACGCCGCTGCTCAAGCGGCTGGAAGCGCTCGGCTACGTCGAGCGCGTGCGCAGCGCGGCCGACGAACGCGTCGTGAACGTGCGCGTGACGCCGGAAGGCCGGGCGCTGAAGAACCGCGCGCGCTCCGTGCCCGCCGACCTCTTCTGCGCGATGCAACAAACGCCCGAGTTCCTGATCAGGCTGCGCGCCGATCTCCAGCAGTTGCGCGACGCGCTGTCGGCCGCCAACGAACGCTGACGAACCGAGCGCCGGCCTACCGACCCGGTACTGCCGGGTTTTTCTTCAAAATTTCATTTGCACACTAATGATTTGTGTTCTATATTTTCTCCGTGGCCGGCGACATTCCATTCGACCGGGCCGCCTTCCCCCCTTTTCCCGACAGGAGCTGCACGATGAACATTCTGTACAAGACGAGCGCCACGAGCACGGGCGGCCGCGACGGCCGCGCGGTATCCGCCGACAACAAGCTGGAAGTGAAGCTGGCCGCGCCGCGCGAACTCGGCGGCACGGGTGCGGAAGGCACGAATCCGGAACAGCTGTTTGCCGCAGGTTACTCGGCGTGCTTCCTGAGCGCGATGAAATTCGTCGCCGGCCAGAACAAGCAGGCGCTGCCGGCCGATACGCAGGTGACGGCGGAAGTGGGCATCGGCCCGAACGACGCAGGCGGCTTCGGGCTCGACATCGAGCTGCGCGTGTCGCTGCCGGGGCTCGACAAGGCCGACGCGCAGGCGCTGGTCGAAAAGGCGCATCACGTGTGCCCGTATTCGAACGCAACGCGCAACAACGTGCCGGTGCGCCTGACGGTCGTCTGACGCGACGCAGGACGACGAATGCAAAAAGGGCGCGTGCGGCATCAAGCCGCACGCGCCCTTTTGCGTGACTCGCCGGAACGGCGGGCCGGCTGGCCCGCCTTGCGCTGCTTAGCGCGCGCCGAACGAATACGGGCGGTTCATCGACGCTTCGCGATCGATCTTGCGCATACGGAATTCGAGATCGTAGATGTCGGTCGCTTCGGACAGGTACGCCTCGGCGCGCTCTTTACGGGCCGTTTCAGCGTTCTTGGTCAGCATCAGGAAGAGGTGGCTCAGCAGGTACATGTTCGATCTCGCAATCCAAAGGTTCTTTGACTAGGGTTTTCCCGAATTATAGGGAAAACCCTAGGCTTTGGCCAGCGTCGATCAGACGATGCGTCGTTCGGTCGCCACAGTGCGCCGATGTGCTTCGAAAAAGGACCAGATCATCGCGCTCGCATCGGGGCCGACGGCCGCATGAAACGGCACGGCTTCGTCGCCGCCGGCCCACGCGTGATCGAGCCCTTTCACATGGCAGAGCCGCACGACCGGTTCGCCGTCGCGGCAGACATCGGTGATCTGTGCGCCCGCGCCGCGCGTCTCGACACGTTCGCCGCCGCGCAGCGCGCCGCGGCTGTCGGCGAGCCCGTTCAGCCGCATGAACTGCACCGTCAACTGGTCGGCGTTCTTCGGCGCGACGACGTGGTCGCCGTCGCCCTGGACGATCAGCGCCGGCATGCCCGGATACCCGCTGGCGTCGACCAGCGCATCGACGGCTGCGGCCGGGTTCTGCCGCACGCCGCGCCGCATCACGTCCATCGCGGTGATGCCGGAGTTCGCCTCGCCGAGCGCGGGGCCCGAGTGCATCGCGACCGCCGCGAAGCGGTCAGGATGGTGCAGTGCAAGAAGCGACGCGAGGCCCGCGCCGGCCGACAGCCCCGCGACGTAGACGCGCGACGCGTCGAAACCGCGTTCGTCGACGAGCGCGTCGACCAGCGACGCAACCGCGTTCGCCTCGCCGCGGCCCGCGCGGTCGGTGTCTTCATACCAGTGCCAGCAGCCGTGCGCGTGCGCGCGCGGCGACTGTTCCGGATACAGCACCGCGAAACCGTGCTTGTCGGCCAGCAGGTTCATCCGCGTGCCCTGCACGAATTCGTCGACGGACTGCTGGCAGCCGTGCAGCATCACGACGAGCGGCATCGCGCCGCGCCGGCGGCCGGGCGGCACGTAGAGGCCATACGCGAGATTCTGGACGAGACGCCCGAGCGCGGGCGCCATCGGATGTTCGCCGCGCGTCCACTCGCCCGCAGCCCACGCGGCCGCGCGCGGCCGCACGCGCGATTCGCGCGGTGGGGACAGTTCGGATACGGCGGGAGAGGCGGCGGCCTCGAGTGCGTCGCGAGTGATGCGCTGCGCATCGCGCGCCGCGCGTTTGGCGGCCGGAGACAGCATGCGTTTCATGCCGCCCAGCCATACCTTGGTCAGACTTTTGGTCATCGATCGGGCTCGCAGTCAGGAAAAATAGGGGCGCCATGAGGACGCCGCAACGGATGCATCGTTCGACTTTGTGCAATGCACCATAACATTGTTTCTGGGATTTTTCCTGCGCGAGGTTAGTTCCCGATGGCGCAAAAAACGGGGCTCGTGCGCACGCGGCGCTATACTGGGGCTTCGCCGCTTGTATCCGTTGTAGTCGTTCTTCCCGGCTCGCGCGTTGATTTAAGCATCCTCCCCGCCTTCGTTCGTCTCCTTCCCGATGTTCGACCTGTCGTCTCACCTGTGGATCATGATCACCGCGTTCGGCGGCGCCGGCCTGACCTTGCCGCTCGCGATCACGATCGCCGTCTGGCTCGCGCTCGGCTACTCGTGGCAGCGTGCGGCTGCGTGGCTCGGCGTGCTCGCAGCCGCGATCGGCGTGGTCGCGCTCACGAAGATCGCGTTCCTAGGCTGGGGCATCGGCATCCGTGCGTGGGATTTCACGGGGTTCAGCGGCCACGCGATGCTGTCGACGTCGGTCTATCCGGTCGCGATCTTCCTGATGTTGATCCGCATGCGCACGCCGGTGCGGATCGCCGGCATCGCGCTCGGGCTCGCGGCCGGCATCGCGGTCGGCGTGTCGCGCGTCGCGCTCGACGCGCATTCGCCGTCCGAATCGATCACCGGCTGCATCGTCGGCGCGATCGCCGCGCTCGCGTTCATCGCCGGCTCGTGGCGCGCGGTGCCGCACCGCTGGTCGGCGCCCGCGGTCATCGTGAGCCTCGCTCTCGTCACCGTCGCGCTGCATGGCATCACGGTGCCTTCGCATCGCTGGGTCACGAAGGTTGCGCTGGAGCTGTCGGGCCACGAGCGCCCGTTCGTCCGCGCGCGCTGGAAGGCCAACCCGAACTACCGCCCCGCGTCGCAACCGTCGTCGCTGCAGCGCACCGAATCGTCGACGCACACGCTGCACGCGTGACGGGCCGCCCGGCCGTCACACCCGCCATTCTTCAGACCTGACCATTTCATGCGCACCGTCGCATGAGCGGTATGCCAAGCGTTATAACCCGCCCTATATTACGATTACGGTTTCCACCCATTCCAACGAATCCGCCATGCGCTCAACCGTCCGTCCGCTTCGCCGCACCCTGCTCCGCCTGCTGCCGATCGCCGCGCTTGCCGCCGCCGGTGTCGCGTTCAGCGCGCCCGCTTCCGCCGACGAACTGGTCGTGTCGGCCGCGGCCAGCCTGACGAACGCGTTCAAGGCCGTCGGCGACGCGTACCAGAAGCAGCATCCCGATACCAAGGTGCTGTTCAACTTCGGCGCGTCGGACGTGCTGATGCAGCAGATCGCCAAGGGTGCGCCGGCCGACGTGTTCGCGTCGGCCGACCAGAAGGCGATGGATCGCGCGGCCGACGAAAAGGTGATCGTGCCCGGCACGCGCCGCGATTTCGCCGCGAACTCGCTCGTGATGATCGTTCCGGCGGACAGCCACGCGGCCGCGCCGACGTCGCTGAACGACCTGACGGCGCCCGGCGTGAAGCGCATCGCGTACGGCGACCCGGCATCGGTGCCGGTCGGCCGCTACACCGAAGGCGCGCTGCGCGCGGCCGGCGTGTGGGATGCCGTCAGCGCGAAGGGCGTGCTGGCCGCCAACGTGCGCCAGAGCCTCGACTACGTCGCACGCGGCGAGGTCGACGCGGGCTTCGTGTTCGGCACCGACGCCGCGATCATGCCCGGCCGCGTGAAGGTCGCGCTGACGGTGCCGACGAAGACGGCCATCACCTATCCGATCGCCGTGGTCAAGGACAGCCGCCACGCCGCGCAGGCGCAGTCGTTCGTCGACTTCGTCTCGTCGCCGCAGGGCCAGGCCGTGCTGTCGACGTTCGGCTTCAAGCCCGCGGGCAAGTGAGCGTATCGCGATGCAAGACGCCTGGGTACCGCTGCTGCTGTCGCTGAAGGTCGCCGGCTGGGCGACCGCGCTCGACATCGTGCTCGGCGTCGCGGCCGCGTTCGTGCTCGCGCGCTGGCGCTCGCCGCTGCGCGACGTCGTCGATTCGCTGCTGACGCTGCCGCTCGTGCTGCCGCCGACGGTGCTCGGCTATTACCTGCTCGTGCTGCTCGGCCGGCGCGGCGTGTTCGGCGCGTGGCTCGACAAGCTCGGCATCGAGCTCGTCTTCACGTGGCAAGGCGCGGTGATCGCATCGATGGTGGTCGCGTTTCCGCTGATCCTGAAGTCGGCGCGTGCCGCGTTCGAGGGCGTCGATCCGCATCTCGAGCGCGCCGCGCGCACGCTCGGGCTCGGCGAAGCCGCGGTGTTCTTCCGCGTGACGCTGCCGCTCGCCACGCGCGGGATCCTCGCGGGTGCGCTGCTCGCGTTCGCGCGCGCGCTCGGCGAATTCGGCGCGACGCTGATGATCGCGGGCAACCTGCCCGGCCGCACGCAGACGCTGTCGGTTGCGATCTACGCGGCCGTGCAGGCCGGCGACGACAACACGGCCAACTTCCTCGTGCTGGTGACGTCGATCACCTGCGTGCTGGTGCTGCTCGCGACCGGCTGGCTCGTGCCGTCGCGCGCCCGGCGGAGCCAGTTGACATGAAGCGCCTGCCTCATTCGTATCGCCTGTCTCGTGCGGCGGCCGGCTTGCTTCGGCGGAGGCCCGCATGAGCCTCGTCGTCGATATCCGCAAGACCTACGCGAACGCCGAGCGCCGTTTCACGCTCGACGTGTCGTTCACGGCGGCGACGCAGCGCGTCGTGCTGTTCGGGCCGTCCGGCGCGGGCAAGAGCATGACGCTGCAGGCGATCGCCGGCCTGCTGTCGCCCGACGCAGGCACGATCACGCTGAACGGCGAGCCGCTGTTCGACGCCGCGCGACGCATCGACGTGCCGACCCGGGAACGGCGCGTCGCATACCTGTTCCAGGATTACGCGCTGTTTCCGCATCTGAACGTGCGCCAGAACATCGCGTTCGGGCTCACGTCGGGGCTGCGCAACCCGCGCGCGAAGACGGTGCCGCCCGAAGTCGCGTACTGGCTGCACGCGTTCGACCTCGAAGCGCTCGCGGGGCAGTATCCGTCGCAACTGTCGGGCGGGCAGAAGCAGCGCGTCGCGCTTGCGCGCGCACTGGTCGCTCAGCCGCGGATCCTGCTGCTCGACGAACCGTTCGCGGCGCTGGACGCCGCGATGCGCCAGCGCATGCGCCGCGAGCTCGCCGAGTTGCAGGCGCGGCTCGACATCCCGATGGTGCTGATCTCGCACGACCCCGACGACGTCGCCGCGTTCGGCGACCAGGTCGTGCAATTGAGCGAAGGACGCGTGCAGGCGGCACCGCCGCACGCCGAGTGGCCGACGCGCGTCGCGTGAGCGCGCGAGGCCGGGACCGTGGCGCTGGCAGCCACGCTGGAGCCTGAGAGAAGCCGCACGCTGCGGCATAAGCTGAAAACGGAAACGAAGCCGGCGCCATGCAGACGACGTCCGGCGCCGGCTTCGCCCCCGTCCGTCACACGATCGCCGCAGCACGCACGCGCTGCCGTGCCTGCACCGTCAGCCCGTCACCGCGAGAATCACGCTCGATGCCTTGAACAGCCCGATCGCCGGCCGGCCGGCGTCGAGCTGCAGCGCATCGACGCTTTCGTTGGTGACGACGGCCGTCAGCGTGCCGCCGCCGTCGAGCGCGAGCGTCACTTCGCTGTTCACCGCGCCCGCCGCGACGGATTCGACGCTGCCGCGCAGCCGGTTCCGCGCGGACACCTTCAGCTCGGGCCCGCCGTCGTCGACCGCCAGCACGACCCACGACGCCTTTACCAGCGCGCAGGCGTCCGCACCTTCCCGCAGGCCGAGCGCATCGACGCTTTCGTGCGTCAGCACGGCGACGATCGGCTGCCCGCCCGGCAGCGTGAGCGTCACTTCGTCGTTGACCGTGCCGCGCACGATCGATGCGACCTTGCCGAACAACTGGTTGCGCGCGCTGGTCTTCATGCCGATCCGGCCGATCAGCGCCCAGTCGACGTCGAACCCGGCAACGGCCGCGCTCGCGGCGTCGATGAAACGGCGATGCTCGCGCTCGATCGTGCGGAACGCGGCGATCAGCGACGTCGCGCGCGGCGTCAGCGTCGTGCCGCCGCCGCCCTTGCCGCCCGTCGACCGCGCGACGAGCGGTTCGCCGGCGAGATTGTTCATCGTGTCGACCGCATCCCACGCGGCCTTGTAGCTGAGGCCGACGGCCTTCGCCGCGCGCGTGATCGAACCGGTGTCGCCGATCGCCGCGAGCAGCGCGATGCGCGTGGCGCCGCCGAGCGTCTGCTCGCCTGCGCGCAGCCACAGCTCGCCGCCCAGTTCGAGCGGCTCGGAAGAAAGGGAAGAATGCGGTGCGTCGGTCATCGGCATGGGTGCGGGAAAGGGGCGACCATTATATTCAGCGCGCGCCGCTCAGCCCGGCTTGCCGTCGAGCTTCGGCGGACGCAGGCTGGCCAGCAGCGTCTCGGCGTCGCGCGCCGCGCGCTGTTCGAGCGCCGCGCCGTAGCCGCGCACGAAACCGAGCTGGTACGGCGGCGCCGTCAGTTGCTCGAGATGTTGCAGCGCAACCATTGTGTCGTTCGATTCGCCGAGCACGGTCTGCACGCGCGCGAGCGTCTTCACCGTCTCGTTGCGCGTGCGGCGCGACGCCAGCGACGCGAAGAATTCGAGTGCATAGCGCAGCCGCTTCGCGTCGATCCGCACCCGGTGGCGCGCAGTCGTATCGAGCGACGTGAGCGACGGCGATGCGTAAAGATGGCCGAACAGCCGCCGCACGCGCTTCGTCGCATGACGCCGCAGCGACGGCGCGTCGTCGTCGGCGGCGGGTGGCAGCGCGAGCGCGCTCAGCCATTCGAGCCAGCCGAGCGTCAGCCGCGCATAGCGGGCCGAATGCAGCGCCTGCCGCAGTTCGACGCGCGCGGCCGTGGACTGCGCACGCGCGGCGTCGAGCGTGCCGTTCCAGTCGGCGCCGCCGCCGTCGGCCGCGATCAGCGCGGGCAGGGTTTCGGTCGAGAACACGTCCCAGTCGCGCACCGTGCCGAGCAGAGCGGCGAGCCAACGCAGGTCGGTGCCGAAAGTGTCCTTCCACTGGCAGTCGGCAAAGCGCGGAAAGAAGCGCATCAGCGTGCGCAGGCGGCGCAGCGCGACGCGCATCTGATGCACGAATTCGGGATCGTCGCGATCGAGCACGCCGCCCTCGTTGCCGAGCCATTGTGCGGCGATGTCGCCGGACAGCGCGAACAGCGCGGCGCGCTGCGTGCGGATGCCGGTCAGGTCGACGAGCCGCGCCTTGACCAGCCCGGCGGCAACCGGCTCGCCCGCACAGGCACGGTCGATCACGCTCGTCAGTTGCACGAATGCGGGCCACGCGCCGCTCAGTTCGCGCGCCGCGGCAAACAGCGCGTGCAGCGCGGCCGTGCGTGCGGCGAAGGTTTCCCAGTCGGGCGCGGCGAGACGCAGCTCGACGTAGCGGCGCGGCGGCTCGCCACCGCCGTGCAGCGTGACGTCGTCGAGCGTCATCTCGACCACGACGCCGCTGTCGTCGGCCCACCGCCCGTGCCGCCGTTCGCTGACGAGGCGCAGCGCCGGCGCTTCGGGCGGCGCGCCGGCGGCGGAGCGCTCGGTGGCGTCCGGCGCGACGCCGTTGACTTCGTCGACTTCGCCCGCCGGCGCATCGGCATCAACTGCGTCGCCCGTTGCGGGTACGGGCAGCGGCATCGCGACGACGATGCCCTCATGCTCCGCGTCGAACAGTTCGCGCTGCGTGACGCCGGGCGCGAACGCTTTCGTGCGGGACGCGACGACCCGCCTGCCATGCGCGTTCGACTCGACCCAGGTCCACCAGCTCGCGCCGGGGCTCGGCTCGGCCTCCTCGACCTGGCACGGCTCGATCGTCACGCGTTCATGGCCGCGCCGCATCCGGACCTGCGGGCAGATCCGCCACGCGCGCACGAGTTCGGCGCCGAAATCGCGCTGCGTGCCGCGGGCACGACTCGCAGCCTTGACCGGCCAGCCTTCCAGCGACAACGACAACACGATTTCCAGCACACGCGACATGGAAGCTCCTGCACATGAAGAATCGCCGGCGCATCGACCGCGCCGGCGTCGCCCGTGAAGCTTCTTCCATAGTACACGCCGTCAAAACGCGCAGGCGACGATCCGGCCCCGTCGCGCTGTCGCAAATCAAACGGCGTATTGCGCGATGCCGTTGCCGAACGACCAGTCCTCCTTCAGCACCTCGACAAGACTGATGAATACGTCCTGTTGCCGCACGCCGGGCTGCTCCGCGAGGTTCTCCGCGATCGTCCGGTACAGCGCCCGCTTCTGCTCGAGCGTGCGCGTGTTGTTCGCGGTGATCTGGATCATCACGAGATCGTCGCTGCGTTCGATGTCGAGATAGTGGCGGCCGAACACGAAGTTCTCGGCCGCATGCTCGGTGACGACCATGAAGATGTCGTCCTCGGGCACGTTGAACGTGTGCATCAGCGCGCGATGCACGCCGTCGACGAGCGCCGCGCGGTATGCGGCCGGTTTGCCTTCGCGCACTGCGATACGGGTGAATGGCATGGTCCTGCTCCTGTCGGTGACGTTGAAGAACGGAAACACAGCGTCAGGTTAGGCTCGCCGAACTATAATGAACAGTCATCAATGAATATTTCATTCATTTTCATTTGAAATGAAAGTACTCGATCTCGATGCCGTACGCGCGTTCGTGCTGGTCGCCGATCTCGCCAGCTTCACGCGCGCCGCCGATGCGCTCGGCACCACGCAATCGGCCGTCAGCCTGAAGCTGAAGCGGCTGGAGGCGCACCTCGGCAAGCCGCTGCTCGCGCGCACGCCGCGCGTCGTCAAGCTGGCCGCCGACGGCGAGAACTTCCTGCCGGCCGCCCGTGCGCTGCTCGACGCGCACGACCACGCGCTCGGTGCGATCTCGGCCGGCACGCACCGCCTGTCGCTCGGCGTCAGCGAGCACGTCGCGGTGCCCGACCTGCCGGCCGTGCTCACGAGCCTACATCGGCAGGATCCGGGACTGTCGCTGGAAATGCATCTCGGGATGTCGGCAGGCCTGCTCGCGCAATACGACGAACGCCGGCTCGACGCGGCGATCGTGCGGCACGAGCCCGGCGAGGACCCACCGCGCGACGACGGCACGCTGCTGTTTGCCGAACCGCTGGCCTGGCTCGCCGCGCCGGACTGGGCGCCCCGTGCTGGCGAGCCGCTGCCGCTAGCGGTGCTGGCCGGCCCGTGTGGTGTGCGGGCCGCCGCACTGCGTGCGCTCGACCATGCGGGGCGGCCGTGGCGCGAGCGCTTCACGGGTGGCGGTGTCGCGGCGGTCACGGCGGCCGCGGCGGCAGGGCTCGCCGTCTGCCCGCTCGCGCGGCGTGTCGCGCCGCGCACGCTGGTCGACGTCGGCGCGAAATTCGGGCTGCCGCCGCTGCCGCAGTCGCAGGTCGTGCTGTATTCGCGCGTGCGCGACGCACGTGCGGCCGCCGCGCTGCGCAGGTTTGCCGACAGCCTTGCAATCTCGGCGTAAGCTGTGGGGTTTCGCCGCCCGCAATCTTCAGAAGAATCCGATGAAGTCCGAAGCCCGCAAGCACCTCCGCGCCAACCTGCTGATGCTCGCCGCCGCCGCGATCTGGGGCTCTGCGTTCGTCGCGCAGCGACTGAGCCTCGACGTGATCGGGCCGTTCCTGTTCACGGGGCTGCGCTTCCTGCTCGGCGCGCTCGTGCTGGTTCCGCTGCTGATGCTGAACGCGGCATCGCGCGCGCAACTCGCGGCGATCCGCCGCGAGCCGGCGCTGCTGCTGCCGGGCCTCGCGCTCGGCGGGCTGCTCGCCGTGTCGATCTCGCTGCAGCAGTTCGGCCTGCAGTACACGCGGGTCGCGAACGCGGGCTTCATCAGCTCGCTGTACGTCGTGATCGTGCCGCTGATGGGCGTGTTCGCACGCCACCGGATCGGCGCAGGCACGTGGTTCGGCGCGCTGCTCGCGGCGATCGGCCTGTATTTCCTCAGCATCGACGAGCACTTTTCGGTGCTCTATGGCGACTGGTTCCAGCTCGCGGGCGCCGTCATCATCGCCGCGCACGTGATGGCGGTCGGCCATCTCGCGAAGCGTCACGATCCGCTCGTGCTCGCGTTCATGCAGTTCGTCGTCTGCGGCGTGGCGTGCCTCGCGGTCGGCCTGGCCGTCGAGCCGGTCAGCGTCGCGATGCTGCGCGGCGCGCTGCCGACGCTGCTGTACGGCGGGCTGCTGTCGGTCGGCGTCGGCTATACGCTGCAGGTCGTCGCGCAGCGCGACGCCGCGCCCGCGCACGCGGCCGTGATCTTCAGCATGGAAGGCGTGTTCGCGGCGGTCGCCGGCTGGGCCGCGCTCAACGAAACGCTGACGCTGCGCGCGCTCGTCGGCTGCGCGCTGATGCTGGCCGGCCTGCTCGCGTGCCAGTTGCTGCCGAACGGCGACGCACGGAAAAAGGACGAAGACGCGCTGCCGGCGTGACACGCACCGTCCCTATAATGACGGTTCGCGTGACTTCCACGCCAACCGCTTCCGACAGGCCTGCTCCGTGACGTCCACTTCCGTCGATCCCGCCGCCGACCTGCTGCGCGAACGCGCAGCGCACTACGCCACCCAGGCGGCGCTGTTCCTGCGCGACCAGGCGCTCTCCACCGCATCGCACGACCTGCGCAGCCCGCTGAACGCGATGCATAGCTGGGCGTACGTGCTCGAGCGCCAGCTCGCCAATGCCGATCCGAACCTGCAGCGCGCGCTTGCGGGCATCCGCACGGGCATCGACCAGCAGGTGACGCTGATCGACGACGTGCTCGATGCGCCGCGCGCGGAAACGCGCACGCTCGCGATCGCGCCGCGGCCGTTCGCGCTGCGTGCGCTGCTCGACGACACGCTCGCGCTCGTCCGTTTTGCGCTCGCCGACGCACGGCAGGTCGCGCTCGACGCAACGCTGCCGGACGACGAACCGTCGCTGTCGGCCGACCGCGAACGCATCGCGCAGGCGCTCTGGACGATGCTGACGGCGGCCGTCGAGGCCAGCGCCGCCGGCAGCCGCGTGACGTTCGCATGCACGCGCGACGGCGCGCAGTTCGTCGCGCGCGCCACCTGCACCGTGAGCGCCGGCGCACTCGCCGATCCTGCACAGCCGCATGCGTTCGAATCGTTCGCGCGACGCGAAATGCTGCGCGAGCGCGACGCGAAGCGAATCGCATGGGCACTCGCGCTGTGCCAGCGCGTCGCGCTCGCGCACGGCGGCACGTTCGCGCATACCGCGTTCGCCGACGGCACAACCGCCACCATCACGCTCGCCATCCCCCGCGAGGCGCCGGTGTAAGCAATCGGCCGTCCATAACATTACAAATTCCTTGCCGGCCCTATACTGATGGGCCTGTCATAACCGGAGCGATTCTTTGTTACAGATCTTCGCGCTCATCGGCGCGTTGTTCCTGGTGGCCCTGAACGGGTTCTTCGTTGCGGCCGAATTCGGCCTCGTCAAACTGCGCGCGACGCGCGTCAAGACCCTTGCCCGCAAGCACGGCCTGCGCGGGCGCATCCTCGGCATCGTGCATGGCCGGCTCGATGCGTATCTTTCCGCGTGCCAGCTCGGCATCACGCTCGCGTCGCTCGGCCTCGGCTGGGTCGGCGAACCGGCCTTCGCGGAACTGATCGGCCCGCTGCTCGACCTGATCGGCGTGCAGTCCGAACGCGTCGTGCACCTGATCTCGCTCGTGTTCGCGTTCTCGCTGATCTCGTTCCTGCACATCGTCGTCGGCGAGCTTGCGCCGAAATCGATGGCGATCCGCCAGCCCGAGAAGATCGGCCTGTGGGTCGCGCTGCCGCTCTATGCGTTCTACTGGGCGATGTATCCGGCGATCTGGGTGCTCAACAACAGCGCCAACGCGGTGCTGCGGCTCGCGGGGCTGTCGACCGACCACGGCGGCGACGCGCACTACTCGACCGACGAGCTGAAGCTGATCCTGCGCAGCCGCCGCAGCACGGCCGGCAACGCGGCACAGCCGGCGCGCGGCACGTACAGCAACGACGAGTGGAACACGCTCGCGCATTCGCTCGATTTTTCGTCGATGACCGTGTCGGACCTGATGCGGCCGGCCCATGAAATGATCGGCCTGCGGCGCGACCTGCCGCTGCCCGACAACATGGAGATCGTCGCGCGGCACCGCTTCAGCCGCTATCCGCTGTTCGAGGATGCGTCGCGCGAACAGGTGAGCGGGCTGATCCACTTGAAGGACCTGCTGCTCGCGCGTCACGCGGGCGCGGCGCTCGAAGACCTGTCCGACTACGTGCGCCCCGTGCAGTACGTGAAGCCCGACACCCCGGCGCTCGAACTGTTCCGCCGCTTCCGCAAGGGCGCGCCGCACTTCGCGCTGGTCGGCAACAAGGGCGAGAAGCCGATCGGCTTCCTGACGCTCGACAACCTGCTCGGCGCGCTGGTCGGCCAGATCCACGACGAGTTCCGCCAGGGCGATGCCGACTGGAGCCGCCTCGACGACGGCACGCTGATGGGCAAGGGCAGCCTGCCCGTCGTGTCGCTCGAGCAGGCGCTCGGCATCGACATCGACGAAGGCCGTGCGGAATCGGTCGGCGGCCTCGTGATCCAGGCGCTCAGCGACCTGCCGACCGAAGGGCAGCGCGTGTCGTTCGACCGCTTCGACGTCGTCGTGAAGAAGATGAACGGGCCGCGCATCGTGCTCGTGCGCGTCTATCCGAAGATCGCGAAGGAGGCCGACGAATGACGGCCCCTCGTTGTCGTCGCCGCGCGCGATGAACGCAACGCTGCCGCGCTGCTGCGTGATCACGCCGGAACCGGCGTCCGCGTCGGCGGCCGATTGCGATGCGTTCCTCGACCGGCTGTCGGCCGTGCTCGCGCGCGGCGAGACGCTCGTGCAACTGCGCGTGAAATCGCTCGATGCGGCCGCGTTCGCGCGGCTCGCCGCAGCGGCGCTCGCGCGCTGCGATGCAGCCGGCGCGCACCTGATGCTGAACGGCCCGATCGATGCAGCCGGCGTGATGCGGCTCGACGGCGCCGGCTGGCATCTCGACGGCACCGCGCTGCGCGCCGCCGCGCAGCGGCCGTTGCCGGCCGGACGATGGGTGTCCGCCGCCTGCCACACGCACCACGACCTGCTGCTGGCCGCACGCGCCGGCGCGGACTTCGTCACGCTGTCGCCCGTGTTGCCGACGCTCAGCCACCCCAGTGCGCCGGCGCTCGGCTGGAACCGATTCGACGCGCTGGCCGCGCAGGCCGCGATGCCCGTCTACGCGCTCGGCGGGATGACGCGCGCGCATCTCGACGACGCGCGCCGTCACGGCGCGTACGGCATCGCGGGCATTCGCGGGTTCTGGTAACTCGGGGAGTTCCGGCAGTGCAGCCGCCGGGCGCTGATGCGCCCGGACGTTCGGACAGAGTTATGCGTTCACACGCCCAGGCGCTCGTCAGGCGTTCAGGTTCGGACGCGCCCCGCGCCACGAGCCGTCGTCGATGCGACGCACGTCGTGCGTGAGCGCGTACCGGTTGACGTCACCCGTCAGCCACGCAACGAGCGAGTACGGCGGCAATTCCCCTTCATCGACCCGGTCGCGCGCACGCGCCGGCGTCTCGAACACGACCTGCCCTCTCGGCGCATCGAACGGCACCGCGTCGGGCGACAGATTCAATGCGATCGTCAGCGTCTCGTCGTCGGCGAGCCGCCATGACGCGAGCAGCGCGTCGGCATCGCCGTCGCCGTCCGCCTTCAGCGCATGCGCGTCCTGCGGCCGGCAATCGGACAGCCGCGGCGCGATCAGCTTCGCGCGCACCGCGAGCGCCGACTGCACGAAATGCGCGCGATCGGCGTCGCACGCGGTTTCGTCGAAGATCAGCGGGATTTGCGGCGTGAGCAGCGACAGCGCGAGCCCGGCCAGGCCGGCCTCCTGCCCTCGCTCGCCCTGGCCGCAGTCGCGCCACGCGCCATCGGACAGCACCAGCGACGTCAACGACAGCCCGGTTTCGGCGGCCATGCCTTCTGCCGGCGCAGCCGGCTGAAACGCCGCGCCGGCCGCGGTCAGCGCGCGGGCGAGCGTATGGATCGACTGGTGCGTGGAAATGCCTTCGTGGGCCGATGTGTCGCGCCCCGTCAGCCGGTGCAGCGCGCGTTCGCCGCAACCGTTCCACTGCGCATCGAAATGGGTATCGGCGAGATGCGCCGGATGCCGCTCGCTGCCGAGCACGAGATGGATGAACCGGTCGGCCGGCACGGCCGCGCGCACGCGGTCCGCGATCTCGCGCAGCCACGACACGCCGATCCGGTCGGCCTCGCGCAGGCGCAGCCCGTCGCAACGGTATTCGTCGATCCAGTACAGCGCGTTGTCGCAGAAGAAATCGCAGACGTCCGGATGATCGAGCGCCAGCGGCGGCGCCTGCAGCGGATCGTCGCGGGTATGGAAGAACGGCTCCGTGAAGTGGCGCAGCGCGTCGGTGCCGCTGCCGAAGCGCGCGTAGTCGAGTTCCAGCAGCACCGCGAGGCCGAAGCCGTGAGCGTCGTCGATCAGCGCCTTCAGCGCATCGGGGCCGCCTTCGACGGCAAGCGGCGCGAACGGCAGGCTGTCGTGCGGCGATGCGAGCAGTTCCAGCGCGGTCACGCCGAGGCGCGCGAGCTGCGGCAGGCGGCGGCGCACGCCGGCGAAGCCGCCCACCGCATGCGGGCGAATCGCGTAGAGCGCCATGTCTTCCCACGCGCGCCCGCGCCAGAACGTGTTGCGCCACGTGAACGCGCGCGGATCGACGACCTCGCTCGGGCCGTTGAGCCCTTCGGGTTGCGAGCGCGACGCGGGATCGGGAATCGACACGGCATCGTCGAGGCGATAGCGGTAACGCGCACCCGCGCCGCAATCGGCGAACACTTCGAACCAGTTCGTGCCGGCGGCCGTCATCGGGACGAGCGTCGGGCCGTAGCCGGTATCGAGTTCGAGCTGGACCTGCGTGCTGCCCGGCGCCCACACGCGAAAATGCGTGCGCTGTGTCGTGCCGAGCGCGCCACAGGGCTGCGCGCCAAACGGCAAACAATGAATGTAGTGCTGCGCGTACGGATCGTGCGGACAATCGGACATCATGCGCTCCTCGTGCGTGCCGAGCGGCATGGCCGCGCCACTGGCGCGGCGCATCGGGGCCCGGCATGCGACGGCCAAGCGGGGGGAGAGAATCGAGTATGCGCCGGATTCGCCACCGCGATGCATCATGTTCAGACATTTTTAAATGCGAATCGACCCCTGGAAAATCGGCAGTCCACGCTTGCCGAATCGGGTAGTCGGCATACCGGAATGACCGCTCGCCTTGTTGCGTCGACCACGCACGCTTACGCTCTGCGCGATGCTCGCGGACACGTCGTCCGCGCCCGACCCGAGGAACCCGCCATGTCGCTTCCCGCCAGCGCCGCGAAATTCGATCCGGCACGCGCACACGAATACGCCGAGCAATCGCGCATCGCGCTCGCCGGCTACGATGCCTGCCACGAACTGACCGCATGCATGCTCGCGTCGGCGATCGGCGTGCCCGATGCGCGGATACTCGTCGCGGGCGCGGGCGGCACGGGGCAGGAAATCTGCGTGGCGGCCGCGCTCGAGCCGGGCTGGCAATTCACGGCCGTCGACCCGTCCGCGCCGATGCTCGCGCTCGCGCGCACGAACGTCGAAACCGCCGGCTGCGGTGCGCGCACGACATTCGTCGAGGACAACGTCGATGCGCTGCCCGGCGCCCCCGCGTTCGACGGCGCAACGCTGATCGGCGTGCTGCATCACGTCCCGGGCGACGCTGCGAAGGCGGCGCTGCTGCACGCAATCGCACGACGCCTGAAGCCAGGCGCGCCGCTCGTGCTCGCCGGCAATCATCGCCGCTACGCGGACCACCCTCGCCTGCTCGACGCGTGGCAGCAACGCTGGCGCATGAAGGGCGCCACGCCCGACGCCGTGCGCGCGCAACTCGCGAAGATCCTGCAGGGCGCCGATCCGCCCGCATCCGAGGAAGCCGTGTTCGGCCTGCTGCGCGACGCGGGCTTCGATGCGCCGCTGCGTTTTTTCGCGAGCCTGTTCTGGGGTGCGTGGATCGCGGTGCGGCGCGCATAACGGCTTGAAGCGGTTCGAAACGACGGGCGACGCGGCGCGTACTCGCCGCGCGCGCTGGGTATGATGTCGTTCCCGCCCCCTTCCGGCCTCGACATGCTCACCGTCCATCACCTGAACAACTCGCGCTCGCAGCGCGTGCTCTGGCTGCTCGAAGAACTGGATGTGCCGTACGAGATCCTGCGCTACGAGCGCGATCCGAAAACGATGCTCGCGCCGCCCGCGCTGCGCGCGATCCATCCGCTCGGCAAGTCGCCCGTCGTCACCGACGACAGCCGCACGTTCGCCGAATCGGGCGCGATCATCGAGTACCTGGTCGAACGCTACGGCAACGGGCGCCTCGCGCCGCCGCCCGGCACGCCCGAGCGGCACGACTTCAGGTACTGGCTCCACTACGCGGAAGGGTCGGCGATGCCGCCGCTGCTGCTCAAGCTCGTCGCGCTGCGGATCGCGCATGCGCCGATGCCGTTCTTCGCACGGCCGATCGCGCGCAAGATCGCCGCCACGCTGCAGTCGGGCTTCGTCGATCCGCAGATCGCGCTGCATCTCGGCCATATCGACGGCGCGCTGAATCGCACCGGCTGGTTCGTCGGCGACGGCTTCAGCGCGGCCGACATCCAGATGAGCTTTCCGCTCGAAGCCGCGACCGCGCGCGGCGGCGGCAGCCGGTATCCCGCGATCGCGCGCTTTCTCGACACGATCCACGCGCGGCCGGCGTACCGGCGGGCACTGGAACGCGGCGGTCCGTACGACCTGCTCAAGTAACCGGCGTCAACTCAGCAACCCCGCCGCGACGTTGATCGACAGCCCGAGCACGGCCATGTTGAAGTAGAACGACAGGATCGACTGCGCGAGCACCGCGCGCCGCGCGGAGCGGTTCGCCAGCGATATGTCGGCGGTCTGCGACGCGACCGCGAGCGTGAACGCGAAATACAGGAAATCCCAGTAATCGGGTTCGGGGTTCCGGTCCGGGAAGCGCAGCGCGCGGTCGCTGCTCGGCGAGCCGTAATAGAGCCGCGCATAGTGCAGCGTGAAGATCGTCGGAATCAGGAACCACGCGCCGAACAGCGTCGCGCCCGTGATCGCGTAATGGCTGAGCCCCGCGCGGAAGCCGACGCTCTTGGCGGTCGCGAGCTCGATCGCGATCGCGGCCACGCTCGCGACGGTCGCGAGGCACACGACGGTCAGCACGGTCGTCGCGTTTTCGTCCTCGCGGATCGCGACTTCGCGCACCTTGTGATGATGCGCGGTGACCATGCGCACCCACATCAGCACGAGATACAGCCAGACCGCGCAATCCCAGCCGATCAGCGTACGTGCGGTCAGACGCAGCGGAAACGGCAGCAGCACCGCGCACAGCAAGCCCGCGACGAACGCCGCGACCATGCGCGGCCGGTTGCGTAATACCTGCGGATAAAACGTCATCGTGAAATTCCGAAAGCGGATGGAAAGGGTTCGAACGGTACGCGGGGCGGCCCGCTGCGTCGCGCCGGCGGCTACCGCGCCCCGATTATCGCCATTCCATCGCGACGTGGCGACGGGCACGAGCGCCTAAGATACTGGGATGACTGCCACCGCCTCCCTCTGCCGCCACCCCGCGAACACGGCCGGCCGCGACTTCGTCGTCGGCGACCTGCACGGCTGCGTGGACGTGCTGCGCGCGCTGCTGCACGACATCCGCTTCGATCCGGCCCGCGACCGCCTGTTCTCGGTCGGCGATCTCGTCGACCGCGGCCCCGCGTCCGAAACCGCGCTCGACCTGCTCGACCGCCCGTGGTGCCACGTCGTGCGCGGCAATCACGAGGAAGTGCTGAGCCTCGTGTCGCACGGCAAGCTGTCGCCCGACGCGTGGCGCGGGATCGGCGGCGACTGGGGCGCCGACCTGCCGCCGGAACGGCTGCACGCGCATGCGGCACGCGTCGACGCGCTGCCGCTGGTGCGCGTGATCGGCGACGGCCCCGAGCGCTTCAACGTGCTGCATGCGGAATTTTTCGGGTCGGACGCCGACCTCGATACGGGCAGCTATTCGCACGACGTGCGCGAACGGCTGATCTGGGGCCGCGATCTGGTCCAGGGGCTCGCCGATCCGGCGCGGCAGGCCGGACTGTCGCTGACCTGCACCGGGCACACGCCCGTGCGCGCGCCGCAGCGGATCGGCGCGCAGTGGTTCATCGACACCGGCGCGTTCGCGCCTTCCGGGCGGCTCACGCTCGCCGAGCCGCGCACCGGCAGCACGTGGTCGATGACGCAGGCCGAGGCGCGCGAACGCCACGCGGGCGACTGGCCGCTGCCTTAGTCCCCTCGCGCCTTCACTCCCGCAACAGCCCGCGAGCGAACGTTAGCCGACCTGGTTCAGTTCGAACACCGCGTCGACGGCCGAGCCGTTCCAGTTGTATTCGAGGTAGGCCGCGTGATGGCAGTCGCGCAGCAGCGCGGTGCGGAATGCAGCCAGACACTCGCCGCCCGGGTCTCGCACCGACGGATAGACGATCCCCGAGCCGCCCGCGTTGCGCACCGCGCGGCCGAGCGCCTGCCCCGCGCTGTAATCGAGCGGATGCAGCAGCGCGGGATCTCGCTGCGGCCACGTGCGCACGTCGACCACGTCGCCCTGCGCGAACACCGTGTAGAGCCGCATCTGCTGGCGCATCGGCGGCTCCTTCGTCGCGGCCAGGAACAGCGCGCCGTGATAGCGCGTTTCGGCGATCGCGGTGTCGCGCGAGCGGGCGCAGTAGAACACGCCGTAGCTGCCGTCGGAAAAGCGGCTGCCCTGCGGATTCAGGTGCGTGAACGCGGCCATGATCGGCCCCCAGCCCAGCCCGTAGCGGCGCTCGGCGGGCGGCACCAGGTCGAGCGTGCCGACTTCGTTGCGAATGCGGTCGTTGGTCAGCGATTCGAGCGCGTACAGCGCGTCGAAATCGTCCGCCGACGCGACGCGGTCGAACAGGTTGATGGCAGGGAAACGGGTGGGGATCACACGATAGGCAGGTGCCCAGTCGACGGCGGTCGTGGGCCATTGTTTTGCTTCGATCGGCATCGTCACGCCCAGCCACCTCGCATCGCGTCGAGATATTGCCGGACGGCGACCAGATCGCCGACGTTGCCGGCCAGCATCCGGTCGAGTGCGCGCTTGCCGCCGAACGGAGCCGCATCGTTGGGCCGCTTGACCCATGCGTCGGCCGCGGCCGGCTGCGGCAGCAGGATCTGCAGCGCCTTGTAGATGCCGAGCAGCAGCGACAGCCGCTCGAGCGTATCGCGCGGCAGCCGCGCCGATTCCGGCGCCGCCTTCCACTTGAAGAACGTCGAACGGCCGGGCGACCCGAGCAGCACGATCTGCTCGTCGATCGTCAGTTCCCAGTCGCGCGCGATGTTGAAAAATGCACGCAGGCCGGCCGCCGACATCTGCGCAAACGAAGCCTGCGGCGGGGCGGAATGCGAATCGTAGGCAGGCTGTGACATGATCGTTAGTCTCGAAATGAATTCACTAACAAGACTAGTCCATTTTCGTATTTTTGCAAGGGTCGACACCCGACGATCGGCCATTTCTTCCGGCAAAACGATATTTTTTGTCCATTCTGGACTCTTATTTTATTTTCTGCGTTAATGGCCATACGGACAGCGCGTGCAGACGCGGTCCTGTCCGCGGAACCGTGTCGCACAGAACCGGAAGCACCACGCCAAGGAAACGCACCATGAAGAGACTGATTGCCGCTGTTTCGATCGCCCTGCTCGCGGTATCCGCAGGCCCCGCCGCTGCGAAGGACTGGACCACGATCCGCTTCGGCACCGACGCCAGCTACGCGCCGTTCGAGTCGAAGGCGCCCGACGGCAAGCTCGTCGGCTTCGACATCGACCTCGGCAACGAGATCTGCGCGCGCCTGAAGGCGAAGTGCGTGTGGCTCGAGAACGATTTCGACGGGATGATTCCGGCGCTGAAGGCGAAGAAGTTCGACGCGGTGCTGTCGTCGATGTCGATCACGCCGCAGCGCGCGGAGCAGATCGGCTTCACGACGAAGATCTACAACCAGCCGACGCGGCTCGTCGTGAAGAAGGGTTCGCCGCTGCTGCCGACGGCCGAATCGCTGAAGGGCAAGTCGATCGGCGTCGAGCAGGGCACGACGCAGGAAAGCTATGCGAAGGCGTACTGGGGCAAGCAAGGCGCGAACGTCGTGTCGTACCAGAACCAGGACGGCGTGTATGCGGACCTGACCTCAGGCCGCCTCGACGCGGCACTCCAGGATGAGGTGCAGGCCGCGATCGGGTTCCTGAAATCGCCGCGCGGCGCGAACTACCAGTTCGTCGGGCCCGAACTCGTCGACGAAAAGGTGCTCGGCATCGGCGCCGGCATCGGGCTGCGCAAGGAAGACACCGACCTGAAGGCGAAGATCGACCGCGCGATCGTCGACATGGTCAAGGACGGCACCTACAAGCGGCTCGCGTCGAAGTACTTCGACTTCGACATCTACGGCGGCTGAAACGGCGTCGCGCGCGTACGGGCGACACTCCCGTCGCGCGCGTCCGACCGCCCCTCCCCTCACCACCCGGGCGGCGACGGCATTGCGCCGATCACCGCCGCATCGAGTTCACCCTCCGTCGCGTGCACTGCGCAACGTGTCGAATCTGATTCGGATTGCAGATCAATTGCACCGGCTCGCGCGAACGATGGATAACGCGACCGGATATCGTGCGAATTCAGTAGCCGAAGATCGGGCGTCGCGATACCGGCGCCCGTGTGCACATGCCCTTCCGAATCGGGTCTGCGTGCAGGAAAGTGCCGACCCGGCGCGGATGACCGGCAATCAGCCGGATCCGCCTCGCACCGGGCGCGGAGAGATGGCCTGTCGATGCATGCCGGCCGGCTGCGAGAGCGACGTTCGACCGGCGATGCCCCGCATCACTGCGATCGCGGCCTGCGAGCCGCGGCGTGTGGCGATCGATCATTTTTCTACCCCGTTTTCAGTCTGATGCTTGTTCCGGCAACCGGACGATGCCGGTGCCCCGACGATCAGGCGACGACGTTCCATGCTCGCCGGAACGCGACTGCTGCGCCGCGCTCCGCCGCCGCATCCCCGCGGACTGCGTCCTGGCCGGTACTGACAGGATTCGCTGCAGAACCGGCCGGACCTCGCGTCGTCGACTTTCGTACGTTCATATTCGCAAGGAGCGGGCCAGCTTCGCGCGAGCCCATCCGCACAAGGGGTTCGGCGCGCGGGACGACGGCCGGAACGGGTGCGGAATACCGGAAGTTGCGAATCTGAAACATGCGGCGCGCGGCATGCGCCGGCCGCGTGGCGGCCTAGCCTTGCGGGATAAGGCTGAACAATCGACATGGAATTTTTACCGGCCGGCACCGTTCCGATCGGCCCGATTCGCCGCGGAAATTCGCCCGGTTGCCGACACGAAATGTTTCATGCGCTTTACATGCGGTCGGCGGCATCGGCGCCGCCGCTCGTGCGCGGGCCGGCCTCGTCGTCACGATGCTGCTCGCGCACGGCACCGCGATGCCCGGGCTTGCGCGCGCATGGAGCGTCGTCGCGGTCGTGCCGTGCATGCCGCCCGTCACGTTCGTGCTGCACCGGCCCTGGACGTATCGCTGAACGCCGACACCGAACCGGGTCACGCGCTTGACGCGCCGCTCAGCCGACGCGCTGATGCCCCGCGTCGCCGGACGGCGCGCCGTCGTGCCCGCCGTTGTTGTCGTGATCGTTCAGCCCGTGCTCGATCATCATCCGGTAGAGCGTCACGCGCGAGATGCCGAGTTCGGCGGCAGCCTTGTTGATCCGGTGATCGTTGCGCAGCAGCGCATTCTCGATCGCGGCGCGCTCGGCGAGCGCCCTCGCCTGTTCGAGCGTCACGGGTTCGGTTTCGCCCGGCGTCTCGAGCCCGAGATCGTGCGGCGTCAGCAAACGACTCTCGGCCATCACGATCGCGCGCCGCACGCGGTTGATCAGCTCGCGCACATTGCCGGGCCACTCGTAGCGGCGCATCGCGTCGAGCGCGGCCGACGTGAAGCCGCTGATCTTGCGGCCGCTGTCGGACTTGAACTTCTGCAGCACGTAATGCGCGAGGATGTCGATGTCCTTGCCGCGCGCGCGCAGCGGCGGCTCGTGGATGCGCAGCACGCACAGGCGGTGATAGAGATCCGCGCGGAAGCGCCCGGCCTCGACCGCGCCGTCGAGATCCACGTGCGTCGCCGAGATGATCCGCACGTCGACTGTGATCGACTCCTGTCCGCCGAGCCGTTCGATCTTCCCTTCCTGCAGGAAGCGCAGCAGGCTCGCCTGGCTCTCGACCGGCATGTCGCCGATCTCATCGAGAAACAGCGTGCCGCCGTTCGCCGATTCGATCCGGCCCGCGCGCCGCTGGTTCGCACCGGTGAACGCGCCGCGCTCATAGCCGAACAGCTCCGACTGCAGCAGGTGATGCGGAATCGCCCCGCAGTTGATCGCGACGAACGGCCCCTTGCCGCGGCCGGAACGCTCGTGAATCGCGAGCGCCGTCAGTTCCTTGCCGGTGCCCGACTCGCCGGAGATGAATACGCTCGCGTCGGTCTTCGCGACCTTGCGGATCGTGCTGAACAGCTGCTGCATCGCCTCGCAGTTGCCGATCATGCCGTGCTCGCCGATCGACGCCGCATAAGCTGCGCCGTCGACGCGGTCGAGCGCGGCCATCCCGCGCGCATGGCCGAGCACATGCGAAATCCATTCGTAGGGCAGCGGCAGCGTCACGTAATCGAAACAATAGCTGCGGATCAGTTCGCGCACGGCGGGACCGATCGTGATGCCGGCCTGCGCGATCGAAATCCAGCCGATCGCAGGCTGGCTCAGGCACGCTTTCAGCGCCGGATAGTCGCGCGACGTGAACCCCGTGAAATCGACCAGCCCGGCGGCGACGTTTACGCCGGACGTCATGTTCTGCGCGGCGCCGGCTGTCTTCGCGACCGCGATCTCCCAGCCGAGCCCGCGCAGTTGCGCAAGCAGCGGCTCGTCGGGCGTACGCATGATCACGAACAGCTTGCGGCCGGCCTCGGGAGCGGTGACGGACACGGGCGTCGTCTCGGGCGCCGCATTCCCGTTTGCGTCGGGTGACCTTGCAACCATCGTTGTTCCCCGCTTGGCGTTGGTATCGTGCGCCGGCTCGCCGACGCATACGACGGACCACGATCGAACTGACATATTGGCCGCATTTCCGTCCGAATAAAATCCCCCTGCGCATGAATCGTGCATGAGGTTGAGGTTGTCATGAACGGTATATCGACGCGGCCGGCCTGCGGCTAGATGGGTGTTATCCCGGTGGCGGGCGCCGCGCAAACCCGGAACGGGCGGGCGCGCTGTGCGCAAAGCCGCGCCGGTGCTGGCGCGCGGCGTTCGCGTACGATGCGGCGCACGCAGAATCGGCACGCCGTCGGGGGTGTGCGCGGCCGGTCGACCGGACAGCCGGATGCCCGCGCAACCGGTTCCGGTTGATTTCGGTTAATCGTCGGAGGAAGCCGGCATGATGCAGGAACGCAACATGCGCGGCCCGACGCCGTTCATGGCAGCGCGACGGCTTGTGTCAGAAACGGATGGTGTCAGCGGCCCGATGCGACCGGCGCCAGCGCGTTCGCGCGGCCGCGGCCGGCCGGCGTGCCGCCGTGTTCGCCGTAGGTGGCGACGAGCGCGTCGACCCGCGCGAGATGGTGATGGTTGTCGTGATCCCACGGATGGAAGCCCGGCCGGAAAAAGCTCAGCCACTCGCCCGCGATGCGCGGGAACAGCCCGCGGCGCGGCCCGTACAGGAACGCGATCGTCCGCAGCATCCCGCGCACGTGATGTCCGGCGCCGCGATCGCGCCACAGCAGCGTCGCGTGCATCAGGAACACGGCCGGCCAGAACGTCAGCGTCGTCAGCAGATATACGCCGATGCGGATCAGGTAACGCCGCAGCCCCGGCTTCATCACGGCATTCCACACGTCGAACGACACGGCCTTGTGCTCGGTTTCCTCGAGCGCGTGCCATATCCACATCTGCCGGTAGCCCTCGACCGAGCCTTCGAGGCGCGTCGGGTCGCGCAGCAGCCATTCGGCGAGCATCGCCGTGTAGTGCTCCGCCGCGACCGTATGCGCGAGCTGCACCGAATGCGGCAGCTTGCGCTTCATGTAGCCGAGCACCGCCCACACGCGCTTGTCGAGCTTGCGCGCGGGCAAGCGGTTCGCCTGCATCAGTTCGTTGTATTCGACGTGCTCGCGTGTATGCATCGCTTCCTGGCCAATGAAGCCGAGCACCTGCTGCTTCAGTACCGGATCGTCGATCCGGTCGCGGTAATTGCGCACCGAGTCCATGAAAAAGCGCTCGCCGGCCGGGAACAGCAGCGACAGCGCGTTGAAGAAATGGGTCACGTGCGACCCGAGGCCATGCCAGTCCTTCGCGCGTTCGACCGGCAGATCGAAGCGCAGGTCGCGGCGCACCGGCATGATCCCGGCTGCGGTAGCGGAAGCGGCTGACTTCATGTTCATCGTTCTCCTGTTCCGGAGCGGCCCGGCGCGTCGTCCGACGCGGCCGGCGCAGGCCCCGGCGGCGCATCGCGCACCGCCAAAATCTTGACATCGACAGATGTAAAGATAGGCCGCCCGCGCCGACGCACGCAAGCCGCGCGGTAGATGCCCGCTTCCAAACAGCACACGGTCGGGAAGGCGGGAAAAACGACGTTCGAACAGCGCTCGGGCGGGCCGCGATTCGAACGCGCACGGCGGCCTGCGAACGAGACGAGGCGGTCGGTGCTGCGACTCGCCATCTGCCCGAACGCCCCGCGCGACGGGCGTTTCGACGTATCCGGCGGCGGCGTGCAGCATATGGAATACCGCCCCGGTAGCACCGATTCATACGCGCGGCGCACTCGCACGGTGCAACCTCGGTCGCGCGGCCCGCGAAAAATTCAAACGCGCGTTCCATTCGCATTTTCGGCGATCGCGGGCGCGGCGCCCCGCAGCCGTCCGCGACACGCGTGCCGGCGGGTGAAAGCCACGTGCGACGGCCCGCTGCGGGCTCGCCTACAATAGCGGTCTTACGCAACCCTCTTTCAGGAGTAGTCATGTCTGTCATCACGACCGAATCGGGCCTCAAATACGAAGACCTGACCGAAGGCACCGGCGCGGAAGCGCAAGCCGGCAAGACCGTCAGCGTCCACTACACGGGCTGGCTGACCGACGGTCAGAAATTCGATTCGAGCAAGGACCGCAACGACCCGTTCGCGTTCGTGCTCGGCGGCGGCATGGTCATCAAGGGCTGGGACGAAGGCGTGCAGGGCATGAAGGTCGGCGGCGTGCGTCGCCTGACGATCCCGCCGCAACTCGGCTACGGCCCGCGCGGTGCAGGCGGCGTGATTCCGCCGAATGCGACGCTCGTGTTCGAAGTCGAACTGCTCGACGTCTGACGACGCACCCGGCCGTTTCCTTCCGATGGAACGCATCGCCTCCCCCGCCATCGCGCTGCGCCGCTACGACACGTGCGAAGCGTCGGACGTGCACGACTTCCACCAGGTCGTGCTCGGCGTCGATGGCGCGATGGTGATGGCGGTGGACGGGATCGGCCAACGCATCGACCGGCACGCGGCGTGGCTGATTCCTGCCGGCGCGCGCCACGACTATGCGGGCCTCGGCGACAATCGCCAGCTCGTGATCGACCTGCCCGCGGCATCGCTCGCGGTGCCGCAGCGGTTGTTCGACCGCGCACGCGCCGTGTCGATCGATCCGGCCCTGACGTCGCTCGTCGCGCAGGTCGCGGCGGCCGCCGCGCAACTCGATGCGCCGGCCGGCAACGCACGGCAGGCAGCCGCGCACCGTTTCCAGTGGCAGGCCGCCGCGCGCCTGTGCGGCGCGCTCATCGACGATGCCGGCATCGCCGCGCCCGCGTCGGGCCTCGATTTCGCGCGCATCGACCGCTGGCTGCGCGCGCGGCTCGCCGAGCCGCTGCGCATCGCCGATCTCGCCGCGCATTGCGGCTACGGGATGCGCCGGTTTCATCAACTGTTCGTCGACGCGTTCGGCGAAACGCCGCATCGCTATTTGCAGCGGCTGCGGCTCGACGCGGCGGTCGTGCTGCTCGCCGACGGCCGGCATCCGCTCGTCGACATCGCGGGCATGGTCGGCTTCGCGGATCAAAGCACGTTCACGCATGCGTTCACGAAGCGCTTCGGCGTTGCGCCGGGACGCTGGCGCGGCGAGCGGCATTGAGCGAATCCGTCTCCCTGAGCTGAGCACGCGTCGATCCACGTAGCCGCACGGTTCGGCAAACCGCGTTCGAGCCGGTCCGGCCGCAACCTTCATCGCCCCCGCTTCGTTTCCGCTCGCAACTGCGCTATAGCGCGGCGCGCTCACCGCCGCGTCGCGCCCGCTTCGTCGCCGACCTTCCTCACGACCGTCTCGGCCGCCTTCACGGGCCGGCCGTCGTCGTGCCGCAGCGCGAGCTTGCGGATCGCGCGCCCCGTATTGCGGTCGACCAGCACCGAATGCGGCTCGCCGCGCGCGAACAGGTTCGCCTCGCCCCACTGCCGCAGCATCACGATGACCGGAAACAGCCCCTCGCCCTTTTTGGTCAGCGCGTATTCCTGATACGCGGTGCCGTCCGACGCCGGCACGACGTCGAACACGCCGGCGCCCACCAGCATCCTGAGCCGGTCGGACAGGATGTTGCTCGCGACACCGAGGCTCGCGCGGAAATCGCCGAAGCGGCGCACGCCGTCGAACGCATCGCGCACGATCAGCAACGCCCAGCGATCGCCGACGATATCGGTCGCCCGCGCCACCGGGCACGGCGAATCCGCAAGACTTTTTTGCCTGGCCATGTTCCTCTCCGCAGTCGTGCCGGCCGCCTTCACGGCAGCGCCGGCCATCCGTGCGCGGGCCCGTCGCCCACCGCACAACAGGTTGCATTTTAAAACTACTTTTCCTACACTCACACCAGTTTCAAATTGCAACCACTTTGCGTGAGGAAACCGATGGCGTCTTCCTGTCATTCAAGCACCGTTGCGTCGAATGCTGCGAATGCATCGAACACGGCGCATCCGGCCGGCGACGGCCGCCTGTCCGCGGCCCGCGTCTCGCTGCTGGCCGTCTGCTGCGCGGCGAGCGTCGCGAACGTCTACTACGCGCAGCCGCTGCTCGATTCGATCGCGCGGGATTTCGGCGTGTCGCAAGCCGCGGTCGGCGGCGTCATCACCGCCACGCAGCTCGGCTGCGCGCTCGCGCTGCTGTTCGTCGTGCCGCTCGGCGATCTGCTGAACCGCAAGCGGCTGATCGCCGTGCAGCTTCTGCTGCTGACGGCGGCCTGCATCGGCGTGGCGGCAGCATCGACGCGCGTCGCGCTGCTGGCGGGGATGGTCGCGGTCGGACTGCTCGGCACCGCGATGACGCAAGGGCTGATCGCGTGCTCGGCCGCGCTCGCGGGCGCCGGCGAACGCGGGCGCGTGGTGGGCGCCGCGCAGGGCGGCGTCGTGATCGGGCTGCTGGCCGCACGCTCGGTGGCCGGCGTCGTCACCGATGTCGCCGGCTGGCGCGCGGTCTATCTCGTCTCGGGTGCGCTCGCGATCGCGATGCTCGCCGTGCTGTCGCGGCTGTTGCCCGACACGAACGGGCCGCGCAAACGCATCGGTTACGCGGCGCTGCTGCGATCGATGGTGTCGCTGCTTCGCGACGAACGCGTGCTGCGCGTGCGCGGCGCGATCGCGCTGCTGATGTTCGCGGCGTTCAGCATCTTCTGGAGCGCGCTGGTGCTGCCGCTGAGCGCACCGCCGCATTCGATGTCGCATACGCAGATCGGCGCGTTCGGCCTCGTCGGCGCACTGGGTGCGGCGGCCGCCACGCGCGCGGGCCGGCTTGCCGATCGCGGGCGCGGCGAAGCGACGACCGGCGCCGCGCTCGCGCTGCTCGCGTGCTCGTGGCTGCCGCTCGCGTTCGGCAATACGTCGATTGCGCTGCTGATCGTCGGCATCGTGTTGCTCGACGTCGGCGGGCAGGCCGTCCACGTCGTCAACCAGAGCATGATTCTCGGCACGCGGCCCGACGCGCATGCACGGCTCATCGGCTGCTACATGCTGTTCTACTCGGCCGGCAGCGGGCTCGGCGCGATTGCGTCGACGATGATGTATGCGCGCGCCGGATGGACGGGCGTCTGCGCGCTCGGCGCGGTCGTCAGCGTGGCCGCGCTCGGTGTGTGGGCCGCGACGCTCAGGCGCGCGTGACGCATGCCGGCGATGTGGATCGGGAGGGGAAAGCCGGCGCGCCCGTAGCGGGCGGCCGGTGCGCGAACCGGCCGCGCATGCGCGCCGGTTCGATCTTCTGTTCGGCACGCACGGTGCGCGCCGCGGGCGTTCAGCCTGCCGCCCGGATCGCCTCTTCGTACACGCCGGCGACGCGCCGCGCGATCACCGCATTGTCGAAATGATCGCGTGCATAGCGCTTGCACGCGGCCTCGTCGGGCAGCGCGATCGCACCCGACAGCGCGCCGCCGAGCCCTTCCGCGATCGCGTCCGCGCCGGTCGACGGCAGCACGAGATCGTTGGACAGCCCGGCCACCGCCTCCGGCAGCCCGCCGACCGGCGTGACCAGCACGGGCGTGCCGGACGCGAGCGATTCGACGGTGATCAGCCCGAAGCCTTCGAGCGCGACCGTCGGCACGACGCTGACAGTCGCCGCGCGGTACAGCGCCGCGAGATGATGGTCGGGCACGAAGCCGAGCAGCTTCACGTTGTCCTGCAGACCCGCCGCGTCGATGCGCTGCTGCAGTTCCTCGCCGATCTTGCCCTTGCCGGCGATCAGCAGCAGCACGTCCGGATGACGGTGCTTGACGAGGCCGATCGCGTCGATCAGGTCCTCCAGCCCCATGCGCCGCACCAGCCGGCGCACGGCCAGCACGATCGGCCGGTCCTGCGGCAGTTGCAGCTTGTGCCGCGCCTCGGCGGGTGTGAGCGGCGTGTCGAACTGCGCGGTATCGACGCAGCCGGGAATCACGCGCACACGCGACGGCTCGATCCCGTAGCGGTTCGTCAGGATCTGGCCGAACGCCTGCGACAGCACGATCAGCCGCGACGAGCGCGTATAGACGGCCTGCTCGAGATAGCGCTTCGCGCGCTGCCCGAGCGTCGCGGCACCCTCGACCTGGCTTTCGTCGGCCCACGGCCCCTGGAAATGCGACACCTGCGGAATCCCGCGCGTCACGTCGAGGCCCGGGAACGTGTACAGCGCGAAGTGCGACGAAATCACGTCCGGCCGCTCGCTGCGGATCTCCTCGCGCAGCGCGCGCCGCGCGGCGAGCATCCGGCGCGCGAGCGTCTGCGACGCGGGACCGAAGCCCTGGATCGCGCCGCCCGTGTCGTCGGCGACCTTCGGCGAGCCCGCGACGAGCCCGCGCACCTCCACGCCCGCGCCCGGCAGCGCGCCGACGAGCGAGTAGTACATCCGGTCGAGGCCGCCCGCACGTTCGGGGAACCAGTGCATGCCGATCTGCAACGATTTGATCGGCCGGGAAGATTGGGACATCACGATTGCTCCTGCGTGACTGCATGCTCGACCCGCTCGAACGCGGACGGCTGCGTGGGTTGGCCGATGCGCCGGTAGAGCGCGACGTACTGGGCACCCATGTGCGCCCAGCCGAAACGGGTCATCAGTTCGCGGGCCGCGTCGCCCATCGCGCGGCAGGTGTCGCGCGACGCCGCGAGCGAACCGATCGCCTGCGCGAGCGCGGCCGGATCGTCCGGATCCTCCAGCACGATCCCGCATTCGCGCGTGATGATTTCCGCGCCGCCCGCGGTGCGCGCGGTGACGACCGGCAGTCCGGCCGCCATCGCCTCGAGCAGCGACAGGCTCATCGCTTCGTAGCGCGACGGAAACACATACGCGTCGACCGAGCCCATCAGCGTCGGCATGTTTTTCACGAGACCGAGGAAATGCACGCGCGAATCGATGCCGAGCGCGCGCGCTTCTTCCGGGTACGGGCTGCCGGGCAGATAGCCGGCCACCGCCAGATGGACGTTCGCCGGCAGCCTCGTCAGCGCCTTCAGTACGGTGCCGAGATTCTTGCGCGGCGTGCGCAGGTCGCCGACGAACAGCAGCAGGAACGCGTCGTCCGGCAGCTTGAACGCCGCGCGGTCGGCCTGCGCGCCCGCGAACGCACTGCCGTCGACGCCGTTGTAGATCACGCTGATCTTGCGGCTGTCGATGCCGAGCGCGGCGATCTCGTCGGCCACCTTCTGCGACACCGCGGTGATCGCACGCGAACGCCGGTATGCCCAGCGCTCGAGCGCGGTGTTCACGCGCGTATAGACATACTGGTAAGCCGACCAGACTCCCTTCGTGAGCCCGAACGGATAGTACGGGCTCCTGAACCAGCCGCCGTGCACGAAGTGCGCGGTATTCACGTCGGCCTTGATCCACGAGATGAAGCCGTTCACGTGCAGCACGTCGTACTCGCTGCGATGCGCGCGCAGCCACCACGCGCTCTTCAGCGCGAACACCTGCTGCTTGACGAGATTGGACGGCCAGAAGCGCCCGACCTTCACCGGCACCCAGCGCACGCGCGGGTCGGCCAGCAGCTCGGGCGCGACGTGCGACGCGACCAGCGTGACTTCGTAGTTCTCGGCCAGCGCCGCGCGCGCGATTTCGTAATTGACGCGGCCCTGCCCGTCGTTATGTCGCACGACATGCGTGACGATCGCGATTCTCAAAGGTCGCCTCCCCGTGAACGCGCGGCGGCCAGCAGGCGTTGCGCCTTCTGCCAGTGCGCCGCGGCAAGTATCGAAAAAATGGCTGTAAACATCAGCAGGCCGCCCGTGCCGATCAGCGAGTTGGTGAACACGAGCATCGCGAACGTCGACAGGCACAGGCTCAGGCACGCGCCGACGAACTTGTCCTTGCGCAGCTTGAACGCCGCGCGCAGCGTGCGGCCGAACAGCATCACGACGCCGGCGAGATACAGCAGCGTGCCGGGCCAGCCGAGCACGAACGGCACGTTCATCACGCCGCTGTCGAAGCTGCCGTACTTGCCGAGCTCGCCGCTGTCGCTCGACAGCTTCGTCGATGCGCCCGTCGCGCCCATCCCCTCACCGGCGACGTCGGTAAACGCCGTCTGCGCGAAGGTTGCGTAGAACTTGTTGCGGTCGTCGTAGCTGCGGTCGTCCTTCAGGTTCACGATCGACTGGAGACGCTGGCCGAGACGATCGGCCACCGGCCCGACGGTCAGGAGCGGCACGCATAACCCGACCAGCACGACGCCGCTGATGAGGATCCGCATCCGCACGCGGTTGTTCGACTGCGCGAGCTGGATCGCGAGCGCGATCACCCAGCCGCCCCACGTCGAACGCACGAGACACAGCGCAAACGACACGAAACCGGCCGCACCCGCGAACCAGCGGATCTTCTGCGGCGCCGCGAGCACGAACACCAGCGCGCCCATCATCGCGAATGCGAACGGCCCCGACGAGTTCATCGTGCTGAATACCCGCACGCCGTACGGCACCGGCTCGCCCTGCGAACCCATGTCCGAGCCGATCATCCACAACACGTCCCACTGCGGCATCACGAAGTACTGCACGACGCCGTACACGCCCATCACGAGCATGCCCCACATGAATGTGGACAACAGCACGTCGCGGTACTCGGGATAGTCGCGCGCGTTGACCATGATGTGAAAGCCGATCAGCACCGGGTACACCCAGTTCGCGAGGTCGTAGGTCGCGGCCATCACGCCGCTCGACACGATCCCGACGAGATATGCGTACGCGAGCCCGAACAGCATCAGCAGCACCGGAATCCCGCGCCGCTGCGCGAGCACGCGGTAATGCCGGATCAGCCCGAAGCCGGCGATCATCGTCACCGCGAGCGGCGCGACCTGGATCAGGCTGGTCGGCGTGAACGCGCCCTTCGACCAGTCGGCGAGCCGCCGCACTTCCGGGCTCAGGAACCACACCCACCACATGAAGCCGACATAGCGCGCCGGGCTCTTGAAATACAGCCAGATGCCGACCGCGATCGCCAGCACCGGAAACGCGAGCGTCAGCACCTTGCCCTGGTGCGCGGCGATCAGCACGGCGGTGAACGACCACAGCCCGGCCTGCCCGGCCCAGTGCTTCGGCTCGGCAAACCAGCTGCGGTTGCGCGACGGTGCGCGTTCGGCGGCAATCGTACTCATCGATCCGCTCTCACCGCGACGACGGACGCGAATCCGCAAGCGGCATCGCCAGGCCCGCAGCGGCCGGCGTGCGGCGCCGTCGCAGCAGGTCGCGCGTGATCCGGACGTGCTGCTCGGCGAACGCCTGCGTGGTCAGGTCGCGCTCGCGCAGGCACGCGGCGGCAGCCCGCGCGCAGCCGAGCGCCGCGACCGGATCGGCGACGAAGCGATCGGCGGCCTGGCGCATCGCCTGCGCGTCGAACGCCGGCACATAGGCGGCCGTATCGTGCGGAAAGTAGTCGCTGAGGCCGCCGACGTCGGACACGATCATCGGCTTGCCGACGGCCGCCGCCTCGAGCATCACGGTGATGCCCGACGCGTGGAAGTTCGGCCGCAGCGGCACGACGATCACGTCGGCCCACGCGTACAGCTCGTGCTGCTTCGCGAGCCCCGACGCCGAGCCGATCTTCACGTTCGGCGCATGCCACTCGCGCGGCACGCGGCGCCGCGTCGCGAGCCGTACGTCGTAGCGCTCGTCGCCGCCGAACGCCGCGAGGAACGTGCGCCAGTCGCGGTCGCGGTCGTTGCCGATCGCCGCGATCCGCAGCGGCCGGTTCGGTTGCCACTGCTGCGGCTCGGTGAGCGGAAAATCCTGCGTGTTCAGCCCGTAATAGACGAACTCGGCATCGCGCCCGAGGTAGCGGCGGCACAGGTCGGCGTTGTCGCGGGCGAGCGTGGTCAGCGCGTCGGCGCGCGCGAGCAGCTTGCGGTACAGCCAGCGACGCGCGCCGCCGAAACTGCCCCACTTGTCGAACAGCCACACGCTCTGCGCGAGCAGCAGCGGGCGCTTGCCCTGCGCGCCGGCGAGCTTCAGGATCAGCGACGCGGCGAGATGCTCCTGCTCGGTGTGCGTCCAGATCACGTCGGTGTTCAGCAGCGCGGCGCGGTTGCGCCATGCATGCACGACGTCGAAGCCGAGCGCCGCCTTCAGCGCGCGACGCGCGAGGCTGGCGATACGGCCCTCGCCGCCGTCCTGCGAATAGGTCAGCCGGAATTCGTCGGATTCGGCATGGTGATAACCGTACAGGCAGCCGATGTTCTCGCCTTTCCGGTAGGTACGCGGATCGGCGCCGTAAAACAGGTGGACGTGGACTTTCGTTGCGGTCATTCGAGCCCTCCGGGGGTGGCCGCGCGCGATGCGCGCAGCCCGTTCAAGACGTCACCGGCGGCATCGCCGCACGGTGGGGGGCAAGGTTCGCGCGGCGTGCATCGCGCGCGCCGCGGCGCACCGCGCGCCAGTGCTCGCGGATCCGGCTGCGCTGCGCCGTATGCACCGACAGCAGCACGTGTGCGAAACCCGGATAGACGCGCGTACCGACCAGCGTCCACCACCACCACGCAATCTCGCGCCGAAGCGGCGGCAGATGCTCGCGCAGGATCAGATGCAGGTTGTACGCGCCGTTGCTGATCGCATTCAGCGACGCGGCATCGCGCCGGTCGTCGTCGAAGCGCTCGGCCGGGAAATGATCGACCGCGATCGCCGGGTCGTAGACGAGCTTCCAGCCGTCGCGCTGCACGCGCATGCTGAACGCCATGTCGTTGTGCACCTGCGCACCGGCGCCGCGCAGCCGCGTGTCGAACCGCAGCCGTTCGATCGCGGCGCGGCGGTAGCTCATATTTGCGCCCTTCAACATGTCGACTTCGCGCGCGCCGCCGACGCCGAGGTGATGATTGCCGACGATCTTGCCGGACAGCGTGAGCTGGCCGACGAGTTCGCGCGATTCGTCGAGCACGCGGCCTTTCTCGTGCACCCAGTCGCGCCCGCCGACCGCGCCCACGCGCGGATCGGCCTGGAAGGCCGACTCGACGCGCGCCAGCCAGTCGGGATGCGGCGCCGCATCGTCGTCGGTGATCGCGACGATGTCGCCGTTCGCCGAGTCGAGCCCCTTGTTCAGCGCGGCGACCTGCCCCGGCACGTCGACCGGCACGATGCGCAGCGGCAGCGCGCCGCCGACCGCCGGATCGGCGAGCCGTTCGTGCGTGGCGTCGTCCTCCGGGCGCGCGACGACGATCACCTCGTCGGGCAGCCGCTGCTGCCGCTGCAGCGCCAGCAGGCAGCGCGCGAGGTCGGCCGGGCGCCGGTAGGTCGGGACGAGCACGGAAATTTTCATCGATGGTTCTCCAGTCGGCCGGGCTGGCGCGCTGCGCGCCGGCCCGGTTTCGCACACTGCACTCAGGCGCTCAGGTATTCGTGCACGGCCGCGTAGCCGCGGCCGTAGCCGCGCGCCTTCGGCGGCACGCCGTTGAAGATCCCGCCTTCCAGATCGACGCCCGCGGTGCGCAGGCGCTTGATCGCGTCGGCGATCTCGCCTTCGGTGTGCATGCCCGAGCGCAGCACAAGGAACGTCGAGCCGGCCATGCGGCCGATGATGGTCGCGTCGGTCACCGCCAGCACCGGCGGCGAATCGATCAGCACGACGTCGTAGCGCTTGCTGAGCCCTTCGAGGTATTGCGGCAGGCGCGTCGACATCAGCAGTTCCGACGGGTTCGGCGGACGCGTGCCGGCCGCGATGAACGACAGGCCCTGCACCGGCGTCTCGCGCACGGCATCCTCGAGCGGCGACTGGTCGCTCAGCAGTTCCGACAAGCCCGGCTGCGCGGTGAGGCCGAAGTAGCGGTCGAGCAGGCCGCGACGCATGTCGGCGTCGATCAGCAGCACGCGCTTGCCCGAATGCGCGAGCAGCACCGCGAGGTTGACCGTCAGGAAACTCTTGCCGATGCCGGGCGTCGGGCCCGTCAGCACGATCACGCGGTTCTTCGCGTCCATCATCGCGAACTGCATCGCGGTGCGCAGGCTGCGCAGGCTCTCGACGCTGAGATCCTTCGGACGCAGGCTCGCGAGGATCGGCCGCGCGCGGCCGCCGCCCTTCTCCGCCGCGGCGTCGAGCTTCACCTGCTCAGCGCTTTGCGGCACCAGCCCGTACAGCGGCAGGTTGAACGCACGCTCGATGCGATCGGGATCCTCGATGCCCTGGAACAGGTTGCGGCGCAGGAACACGATGCCCGTGCCGAGGATCATCCCCAGGAACACGGCGGCCGACAGGATCAGCACCTTCTTCGGCTTGACCGGATCGCCCGGGCGCAGCGCCGAATCGACGAGGTGGATGTTGCCGCCCGTGCCGGCCTTCTGCACCGACAGCTCCTGCACGCGGTTCAGCAGCAGCACGTAGATGTCCTCGGCGACCTTCGCGTCGCGCTGGAGCTGGACGGCCTTCACTTCGGTCGCCGGCAGGCTGCGGAAGCGGTTGCTGAACTTGTCCTTCTCGCCCTGCAGTTCCGAGAGCTGCTGCTTCGCGGCGATCACCATCGGGTGCGAATCGGTGAAGCGCTGCGCGAGCGACGCGAGCTGCAGGCGCTGCGCGGCGATCTGCTGCTCGTACTGCACGCTGCCCTCGAGGTAGACCTTCGCCTCTTCGCTCGCGTTGATCGAGCCCGACGTGCGCTGGTACTGCGTCAGCGCGGCTTCCGCGTGTTCGAGGTCGGCCTTCAGGCGCGGTTCCTCGCCCTTCAGGAAGTCGAGCATCTTGGTCGCTTCGGCCTGCTTCGCGACCACGTGCTGGTTCAGGTACGACTGCGCGAGCGCGTTCGCGATCGCGGCGGTCTGATCCGGGTCCTTGCCTTCGAGCGAGATCTGCACGACGCCCGTCTGCTTGCCCTGCTCGCTCACCTGGATGCCGGCCTGGAAGCCGCCGATCGCGTCGAGATCGTTGTAGCGGACCACCGTGAACTGCGTGCCGGGGCGCGCGACGAGCTTCTTCACGAGCAGCGTCACGCCGCCGCCCTGCGCCGATTCGCCGACCTGGCCCGACAGCAGCCGGGTGCCGTTCTGGTCGACGATCGAATAGGTGTCGTTCGGACCGGCCGTCAGCGTCAGCTTCTTGCCTTCGAGCGCGGGCACGACGCTGATCGAATCGACGTCGGCGACTTCACCGCCCCATGCATACGATTTCAGGCCGAGCCACGGCCGCGCCGGCGTGCCCGGCGTCGCGACGCGCGCGGCGAGGCTGCCGATCACCGGCAGCGTCTTCGGCACGACCGAGAAGTTCAGCTTGAACTGCTCGACGACCGGTGCGACGACGCCGCGGCTCTTGATGATCTCGATTTCCGCATCGGTCTGCGCCTGCTGCGGACCGCTGTTGATCGTCGCGCCGGTCTGCGTCTGCGTGAGCGCCTGCGACGTGTTGTCGTTGCTCTCGACCCGCACGTGCACGTCGGCCTGATACACCGGCTTCGCGATGTAGCAGTAAAGGCCGGCGAGCGCGACGACCGTCACCGCGATGCCGAGCAGCAGCCAGATGTCGTCCATGATCACCTGGAGCAACTGGCCGAGGACGATGTCCTCTTCCTCGGTCTTCACGGACAGATCCGCGTAGGAGTGTTTCGCTTGCGTGTTCACCATTCGTTCCCGCTTGAGTGGTGCCGGGGCGGAGGCGCCGCCCCGGCGGGCTATCAGCGCGTGATTTGCCGCATGTAGAAGATCGTCTGGATCGTCGGCAGCACCTGCTGCAGCACCCGGTTGAACTGCACCGAGCTGGCCGTGCTGACGTAGACCACATCGAGCGGCTGAAGCGGGAAGCGGCTCGACAGCATCAACGCATCGGGCTGCGTCATGTCGAGGCGGAACACTTCAGGCTTCGTCGGGTTGTCGCGCATTCCGCGCATCACGTAGATCTTGCGCGGGTTCGCATCGGTGTCGAGGATGCCGCCGCCCGCCGTCAGCGCGTCGGCGATGGTCAGCCTGCCCTTGAGCATCGGCACCGTGACCGGCGTCTTGACCTCGCCCATGATGAACACGCGGCTGTCGCTGCGATCCGGCACGTTGACGATGTCGCCCTGCTGCAGCATCACGTTCTGCCGCACTTCGCCGCGATCGAGCACGCCGTTCGCGTCGAGCGTATACAGCTTGCCGTCGCGCGTCAGGCGCACGCGCTGCAGGTCGGCCTCGTTGGTCGAGCCGCCCGAGCGCGAGATCGCGTCGACCAGCGTCAGCGGCACGTCGCTCATCGCGAGCGGGCCCGGCGTCTTCACCTCGCCCGTCACCTGCACCTTCTGGCTGCGGTACGACAGCACGCGCACGTCGAGCTGCGGGTTCTTCACGTAGCGTGCGAGACGCGTGGCCAGCTCGTCGCGGGTCTGCGCGATCGTCTTGCCCGCCACGTGGATGCGGCCGACGAACGGGAAGAAGATCGTGCCGTCGGCGGCCACCGTCTGGCCGTAAGGATCGGCCTGGCCCGGCAGCGACGACGAATAGGGCTGCTGCAGCGCGCCCGCGATCGTCTGCGTCGTGTTGCCGCCGCTCGAGAACGACTGGCCCTGCGGCGTCGTCAGCTCGGGGTGGTCCCAGACGGTGACGCCGAGGATGTCCTGCGCGCCGATGCGGTACACGTACTGCGACGCATCGGTATAGCGTCCCGGCGGCAGCGGATGGTCGACCTGCTGCTTCTGCAACTGGTCCATCACCACTTTGGCGTCGATGTAATGAACCGGATAGGTCTCGGCCGCTTGCTGGCGGCCTTCGTCCTTCAGGTTCGACGAGTCGAGGTAGTTGCCGGGCGCGGTTGCACAGGCTGACAGGAAAGTCGTCAGCGCGACGGCAAGCGCCACCGGGCGCATCGGGCGTTTCAGCATAGTTTCTGTAGCCATCCTTGAACCAGACGTTCGATCTGCGAGTAGCTCTCGCGGTATTCGGCCTCGGGGCCGCCGTGCGGATCGGCAATCTCGGCCCCTTCCCACTTGCCGAGCAGGTGGACCTTGCCGCGCGCGAACGGATCGACCGATTCGACGGCCGCGATCTGTCCGCGCTCGCTGACGAGAATCAGGTCGGCGTCGCGCACGATCCGGCGCGACAGCCTCCGCGAGCGGTGGGTCGTCGCATCGACGCCGCGCTCCGCGAGCAACTGCCGCATCACCGGATCGATGCCGTCGCCGTCGTTCGCATGAACGCCGGCCGAGTGAAACGTCGCGCGCGGGCCGCCGCGCGACGCGGCGTGCGACTTGAACAGCAGTTCCGCCGCCGGGCTGCGGCAGACGTTCGCGTGGCAGACGATCAGGATGTTCCGGAACATGGCGTCTCGTAACGGGTGTAACGGGTGACGGGAAACAGGGTTACGCGCTCGCGCGCGCGGCGCCCGGCACGCGGGCGGCGACGGCCTGGCGCGAGCCCGGCCGGCCGATCGGGTGGTATTCGATGCCCTGCTCGCTCATCGTCTCCGGCTCGTACAGGTTGCGGCCGTCGAAGATCACCGGCGTCTTCCACAGGCGGCCGAGCGCGACGAAGTCGGGGCTCTTGAACGCCTTCCATTCGGTGACGATCACGAGCGCATCGGCGTCGCGCGCGGCCTGCGCCTCGTCGTCGACGAAGCTCAGGCGCTCGAGCCAGCTCGGGTGATCGGCGAGATCGAGCGCGATCACGCGGCGCGCTTCCTGCTGCGCGACCGGGTCGTACGCGGCGATGCGCGCGCCGCGCGACAGCAGCTCGGCGATCAGCTCGCGGCTCGGCGCCTCGCGCATGTCGTCGGTGTTCGGCTTGAATGCCAGGCCCCAGATCGCGAACGTGCGGCCCGTCAGGTCCTCGCCGAAGCGCGCGACGATCTTGTCGGCCAGCACGCGCTTTTGCGTCGCGTTGACCGACGACACGGCCTTCAGGATCTGCAGCGATTGCCCGTGCTCGTCGGCCGTGCGGATCAGCGCCTCGACGTCCTTCGGGAAGCACGAGCCGCCGTAGCCGCAGCCGGCGTACAGGAAGTGATAGCCGATGCGCGGATCGGAGCCGATCCCGCGGCGCACGGCCTCGATGTCCGCGCCGAAGCGGTCGGCGAGGTTCGCCAGCTCGTTCATGAACGAGATGCGCGTCGCAAGCATCGCGTTCGCCGCGTATTTCGTGAACTCGGCCGAGCGCACGTCCATGTATAGCGTGCGCTCGTGGTTGCGGTTGAACGGCGCGTACAGCTTCTTCATCAGCTCGCGGGCGCGCTCGCCCGGCACGTCGTCGTCGCAGCCGATCACGATGCGGTCCGGCCGCGTGAAATCGTCGACCGCCGCGCCTTCCTTCAGGAATTCCGGATTCGACACGACCGAGAACATCTGGTCGCCGCCGCGCTTCGCGAGCTCCTCGGCGACCGCCGCGCGCACGCGCTCGGCCGTGCCGACCGGCACCGTCGACTTGTCGACGATCACCTTGAAGCCCGTCATGTAGCGGCCGATGTTGCGCGCCGCCGCGAGCACGTATTGCAGGTCGGCCGAGCCGTCCTCGTCGGGCGGCGTGCCGACCGCGATGAACTGCACGTCGCCGTGCGCAACCGCGGCCTCGATGTCGGTCGAGAAACGCAGGCGGCCGGCCGAGCGGTTGCGCGCGATGACTTCCTTGAGGCCCGGCTCGTGGATCGGCACGCCGCCGTTGTTCAGGATGTCGATCTTCGCCTGGTCGACGTCGAGACAGAACACGTCGTGCCCGATGTCGGCGAGGCATGCGCCGGTGACAAGACCTACGTAACCGCTGCCGATGATAGTCAGATTCATGATGTGTCGACCTCTTGACCAATGATTCGAAATTCGTAAAACCGGAATGCCCGCGGGGCACTGTGTCAGTACGCGTTGCTGCCGGTGAAGCCTTTCCACAGCGTCAGCGCGACGATCTTGATGTCGAGCCAGAACGACCAGTTCTGCATGTAGTACAGATCGAGCTTCACGCGTCCCATCATCTTCTCGATCTGGTCGGTCTCGCCGCGAAAGCCGTTGATCTGCGCCCACCCGGTGATGCCGGGCTTGATCCGGTAGCGGAACATGTAGCCCTTGACCAGATCCTTGTAGATGTCGTCGTGCGCGAGCGCATGCGGGCGCGGGCCGACGACCGACATCTCGCCCTTCAGCACGTTGATGAACTGCGGCAGCTCGTCGAGGCTGGTGCGGCGCAGGAACCGGCCGACCGGCGTCACGCGCGTGTCGTTCTTGGTCGCCTGCGTCACCGTGCCCGCCGCTTCCTGGTGCACCTTCATCGAGCGGAACTTGTAGATCTCGAACTCGTGCCCGTCGATGCCCTTGCGTTTCTGGCGGAAGAACACCGGCCCGCGCGACGTCAGCTTGATCAGGCCCGCGATCAGCAGCATCACCGGCGCGAGCGCCGTGAGCGCCGCCAGCGCGAACAGCCGGTCGAACACGAACTTCGGCAGGATCCGCACGTCGGTGATCGGCGACGCCGCGAGGTTGATCGCCGGCACGCCGAGCACCTCGACCACTTCCTGGTTGAAGAACGACAGCGTGCGCACGTCCGGAATGAAACGGATGTTCACGAAGTCGTGGCGGAACACCGTCACGATCTGGTGAATCCTCGGTTCCTCCGAGATCGGCAGCGTGAGCCACAGCTCGCGGATCGCGCGGCTGCGCACCAGCCACACCAGCGATTCGAACTGCCGCTCGATGCGCACGTCGTCGAGCGCGACATCGCCCGGCGCTTCGCTTTCGTCATACACGCATACCGGGTTGAAGCCCGCTTCCGGCCGCGCCCGCATCTGCGCGATCAGCCGCCGCGCCGCCGGCGTACCGCCGACGATCGCGACCGCCTTCAGGTTGTAGCCGCCGCGGCGCAGTTGCCGCAGCACGACGTGCACGCAGGCCTTCGAGCCGGCGAGCAGCGTCATCGTCACGAGCGCCCAGTAACCGAGCCACAGCCGCGACAGGTCGCCCGACTGGTGAAAACTGAAGCTCATCAGGATGCCCGCGAGCTCGACCACGAGCCACGCGAACGCGACGCGCCCCATCAGCCCGACGAGACGCTTGCCTCGCCACGACTGGTAGATGCCGATGGCCGGAAAGAACACCACGACCAGCAGGCAGTCGAACAGCACCGTCGTGCGCTGCAGGTCGTTGAGCCAGATGCTGCCGTCGTGCAGCGCAGCGGCGATCAGCGCCCCTGCCACGACCATCGCGATATCGATGACTCTCGCCAGCACGCTCAACATGTCTGCTTCCTCTTTGAACAGGCGTTTGCCGAACAGCTCCTCGTGCAGCCCGTGCCGCACATTCGATTCAAACGTTGCATGACGCTATTGAAGCGACAAGAAAATCGCCCCTCAAGCGCACAAGTATTTCGAAAAATAATCGGAAATTCTTGCCGCGAACTTTTTGATTTAATTCGGCACGTTTTCCCGAATCGATCGGGAATCGGGAGATTTTCGGAAACTTTGCGTTCGCCGCGAGCCCTTTGCCGGCACGGGAAGGCCAACAATGCCCGGAATTATTTTTTATTTTTTTATTTGCATCCGATGCGATCGCGGAAAATTTTTCCAGATGAATGCATGGCGAATAACTGCCAATCGGTCCGGTTTTATTGTCGATTTACTTCATGCTACAACGGCAGGCACTGACTTCAACCGTGGAGAGTGTCACCATGAATGCTCCGGCCGTGGCCGCCGAAACGCGCCAATCTTCTTCCGCCGCCCCCGCAGCCGGCACGCGCCTCGCGGTGCAGCCGGTGATTCTTGCCGGCGGTTCCGGCACACGCCTGTGGCCGATGTCGCGCGAACGTTTTCCGAAACAGCTGATCGGCCTGCTCGGCGAGCATTCGCTGCTGCAGTCGACCGCGCTGCGCCTCGACGGCCTGACGGCCGACCACCCGCTGAACGACGACGTGCTGATCGTGTGCGGCGAGGATCACCGCTTCACGACCGCCGAACAACTGCGCCTGACGGCCAAGCCCGCGACGATCATGCTCGAGCCGCTCGGCCGCGACACCGCGCCCGCGCTGACGCTCGCCGCGCTGCGGCTCGTCGCCGACGGCAACGATGCGGTGATGACCGTGATGCCGGCCGACCATGCGGTCGCCGACCTGCCGCGCTTTCACGCAGCCGTCGCGGCCGGCGTGCACTGCGCGGCGCAAGGCAGGATCGCGACGATGGGCATCGTGCCCACGCACGCGGAAACCGGCTACGGCTACATCCGCGTCGGCGCGCCGCTCGGCGACGCCGCGACGGGCAACCTCGACGTGCGCCGCCTCGACCGTTTCGTCGAGAAGCCGCACCTCGAACTCGCTCAGCAGTACGTCGCATCCGGCGAGTATTGGTGGAACAGCGGGATCTTCATCGTTCGCGCGTCGGTGTGGCTGAAGGCGATCCGCCAGCTCGAACCGGCGATCTACGCGGCCTGCGAACAGGCCGTCGCACAGGGCAAGGCCGATGGCGACTTCTTCCGCGTCGATCGCGACGCGTTCGCCGCATCGCCGTCGAACTCGATCGACTACGCGGTGATGGAGCCGCTCGCGAGCCTGCCGCAACTGTGCGAAAGCGTCGTCGTGCCGCTCGACGCGGGCTGGTCGGACGTCGGCTCGTGGGACGCGATCTGGCAGATCTCGCAGAAGGACGAGGCCAAGAACGTCGGCCGCGGCCACGTGCTGTTCGAAGGCGCCGAATCGACCTTCGCGCATTCGGAAAGCCGGCTCGTCGCGTGCGTCGGCACGCAGAACCTCGTCGTCGTCGAAACGCCCGACGCCGTGCTCGTCGCGGACAAGTCGCGCGTGCAGGACGTGAAGAAGATCGTCGGCCGCATCAAGGCGCAACAAGGCGCGGAAGCCACCGATCACCGCAAGGTGCATCGCCCGTGGGGCCACTACGACTCGGTCGATATGGGCGAGCGCTTCCAGGTGAAACGCATCGTCGTGAAACCGGGTGCGCGACTGTCGCTGCAGATGCACCACCACCGCGCCGAACACTGGATCGTCGTGCGCGGCACCGCGCGCATCACGCGCGGTGACGAAACGTTCCTGCTGTCCGAAAACGAATCGACGTACATCCCGCTCGGCGTATCGCACCGCCTGGAGAACCCGGGCAAGATGCCGCTCGAGCTGATCGAAGTGCAGTCGGGCGCGTATCTCGGCGAGGACGACATCGTCCGCTTCGACGATACCTACGGCCGGCAGTGACGCAACAAGCACCGGGGGCTCCGCTTCGACAGCGGAGCCCCCGGGTGCGGCAGGCAGGGAAAGACAAGGCTTCCGCGCGGGCGTCGTGGCACACGACGGCCCGCGCGTTGCATTGGAACGGCGCTCAACCTACGCGGTACGCGTATTCGCGGCGCTCCGACTGCACGGGATCGTTGCGGCTTTCCGACAGCGCACCCGCGTGACGCTCGGCGATGAAGCGCTTGATGTCCGACTCCGCGCGCGCCAGCGCGGACAAACCGGCCAGCACCTCGCTTTGCGGCGCGCGCGCCGGCTCGTGGCTCGCACCGTGGCGATCGATCCACTGGCGCGCCCAGTCGAGCGCAAACTGCTCGGCTTCCTCGGCATCGGTGAAACGCGGACCGATGAGGCCCGAGCGCTCGACGCGCCGGTCGTCCTGCGAGATCTCGGCCCACGCGCGATACATCAGGTTCTGCACGGGCTGCGCAATGCCGCAGATCGTATAGCCGCGATACTCGTCGACTTGCGGTTCGGCCGCGGCGAAGCTCGCCGACGACGCACGCGCATGGCGCAGTTCCGCGGCCGGCGTACCGGGCACCACGAACGACGTGCGGGCCGGATGATCGGCCACTGCGTCGTCCGGCATCGCGCTCAGCGACGCGCCTTCGCCCTCCCAAACGTTTGCCTGCGCGACCGGCAATTGCCACGACTCGGGGTTTTGCCAGAACACGCCGCGCAAGCGATCGTTGTCGGGCGCGGGTTCCGCGCGACGCGCAGGCACGACCGGCACCGGCGGCGGCGGAATATACGCGAACGTGCGCCCGCTGAACTGGGTCAGCACGTCGATCATCTGCAGCAGCGTGCCGCTCGCGAGCCACTCCTCGTAGCGACGACGGCACGTCGGCCCGGACGGATAACGACCGGGCAGCTTGGACCAGGCTTCACCGGTCGTCAGAATCCAGAGCACCGCGTTGGCAACGACGCGCGGTTCGGCTCGTGGACGCCCACGACGATTCAGCCGGATGGGTTCATCGGCGATCAGCGTTGAAAGACGAAACCACTCTTCATCGTTAAGCTCATCGAAGAACATAGTAGATCTCTCCACGCAGCCAGGCCGGGCTGCGATTGGCGGCGCCGTCGCGACACATCGCGTCGCGGGGCGGCCAGGTTGCACATTATGCTTATCGGTGTTGTGCACGCCGGCCGACACCGCACTTTCACGGTGCCGGAATTCCCGGCAATGGCGCACAAATCACGGTCTCACTCCAATGTGGGAATTTTTGTGCACGAAGCATACCATCCCTAGGGTTTATCTCAATATGACAATGACTTAATGTTACGCACTGAAACAACCTGCCATGGATACGCAATCCATTTACGCTTGAATTTTTTTGCGAGATCTTTATGCCCGGCGCTGCAAAGGCCCGTCCGGCGGGGCTCTGCAAGGTATGAAGAATGGCCTCCACTGGGCGGTTACGGGCTGTTCCGACCCTTGCCTGAAACAATCGCGGGAATCGCTGACTAAAATCGGTAAATCAGGGAAAATTTCGTAACAAGATATTCACGAATCGGTAAATCATTCAATTTCCGTTCAGCTGAATTATCTCCGTGCACAATCTCTTTATTGTTTCTCTGCGAGTGATGAAAGCACGGTGACGTGGAGTGCACATTGTTTCTCCGCACGCAAGCGCGGGACGCCTGTTACATCTGCGCGACGACAGGCGATCGCTCGCGCCGCGCTACTCGCGGAAAGCTGGCTTCGGGTCGGAACGGAAAAGCGGAATACGCCGCGCAGGACGCGCGGCGGTCGTGTCAGCGCAGGTCGCCGGCCAGCGACGCGGTCACGTCCGGATCCACGCGCTGCGGCGGCATCGTGTAGGCCGGGTGATCGCAGCCGATCGACAGCACCGCCCCGTCCTTGAGCGCCGCGCGCATCGGCGCGTCGAGTTCGAAACGCACGAAATGCACGGCCGACGTCTTCTCGTCGTTGTCGCGCTCGAGATCCTCGTCGGCGATCGCGTAGACGCGCGCGTGCCCGTCGACCTGCAGGTACACGCGATCCTCGATACCGATCAGCCGCGCGAGCGCCGCGCGCCGCTCGATCTCGTGCTCGTATTCGATCTGCATCGTCGCCTTCAGGTTGGTGCCGTCGGGCACGAGCGGCAGATACGCTTCCAGTTCGCCGTCGATGCCCGCCTCGTCGAAGATCTTCTCGATGTGCAGCATCTCCTGGATCTGATAGCGGATCGTCGTCTCGTCCTCGAACAAAAAGCGCAGGTGGTTGCCGAGTGCGACCGCCCGGCGGCGCTTGTACGCGACGAGCCGCGCGTGTTCGGTCCGGCGAATCTTTGCATATGCTTCGAGCGTCAGCAGGGAGTCGCGGGTCAGCGTCATGGGATGTCCTCGTGAGTCGGCCGGCAGCGGCTCAGATGCCGTATGCGCGGCGCAGCAGCGTGAGCGGATGCGCGAGCGGCGCGGACGGCAGCCCCTTCTCGTCGATGCCCTGCACGATGTGATGGCCGGCCAGCGCGCAGTCCGACGACACGAAATCCGGCTGCGGCTCGGCCATCGCCTTGAACACGGGCGCGCCGATCCGCATCGCGTCCGCATGGAATTCCTTCTTCACGCCGAACGTGCCCGCATGGCCCGAGCAGCGCTCGACGACGTTCACGCGCGTATCGGGCACCAGCGACAGTGCGTCGGCCGTCTTGCGGCCGATGTTCTGCACGCGCGCATGGCACGGCACGTGATACGACACGGTGCCGAGGCCGGTCTTGAAATCGGTCTTCAGCAGCCCGTCGCGATGCCGTGCGATCACGTATTCGAACGGATCCCAGAACGCGTCGGCCACCGCGCGCACCGCTTCGTCGCCGGGGAACATCAGCGGCAACTCGCTCTTGTACATCAGCACGCAGCTCGGGATCGCGCCGATCAGCGCATAGCCTTCACGCGCATAGCGTTCGAGCACGGGCAGGTTCACCTCCTTCTTCGCGGCGACACCGGCAAGGTTGCCCTGCTCCAGCAGCGGCATTCCGCAGCACGCTTCGCGCGTGACGAGCTCGTACGGAATGTCGTTGTGCGCGAGGATCGCGAGCAGGTCGTGGCCGATGCCCGGCTCGTTGAAATTCACGTAGCACGTCGCGTAGATTGCGACCTTGCCGGGCGTACGTTCGCCGTCGCGCGCGGGCGGGTTGTCCGAGCGCTTCGCGGCGCGCCGGAATTTGCGCGGCGCGAACTCCGGCAGCCACGCGTTGCGATCGACGCCGAGCGTCGCTTCGAGCGCATGGCGCGCGGGCGGCGTGCGGTTCACCGCGTTCACCGTCTGCGTGACGATCGGAATGCCCGCGAAATGGCCGAGTGCATCGGTGTTCGACAGCACCTTGTCGCGCAGCGTCGCTTCGCCGCGCTTGTAGCGCGCCGCCTTGCCGCGCAGCATCAGGTGCGGGAAGTCGACGTTCCATGCGTGCGGCGGCACGTACGGGCATTTCGTCATGTAGCAGAGATCGCACAGATAGCACTGGTCGACCACCTTGCCGAACGCTGCCTTCGGCACTTCGTCGATATCGCCCGCCGGCGTGTCGTCGACCAGATCGAACAGCGCGGGAAACGCACCGCACAGCGACACGCAGCGCCGGCATCCGGCGCAGATGTCGAACACGCGCGTCATTTCCGCATCGATCGCGGCCTGGTCGTAGAACGCATCGGACTGCCAGTCGAGCGGATGCCGGGTCGGGGCTTCGAGACTGCCTTCCTTGTGGGGCATGAGGCGCTCCAGCGTGGCGCGCATGCGCGCGAGCGCGCCGCCCGCGCGCTGCGGGCAGCGATGAACGAACGGCCGGCCGCTTGCGGGTCACATGGTCGTACCGTGCGGCCTGCGGCGGCGGTCGTCTCAGTCGACGAGGCTGTCCAGCGCCTTCGTATAGCGGTTCGCGTGGCTGCGTTCGGCCTTCGCGAGCGTCTCGAACCAGTTCGCGATTTCGTCGAAGCCTTCGTCGCGCGCCGTCTTCGCCATGCCCGGATACATGTCGGTGTATTCGTGCGTTTCGCCGGCGATCGCCGATTCGAGATTCAGCCGCGACGAGCCGAACGGCAAGCCCGTTGCCGGATCGCCGACGGCTTCCAGGTATTCGAGGTGGCCGTGCGCATGGCCGGTTTCGCCTTCGGCGGTCGAGCGGAACAGCGCGGCGAGGTCGTTCTGGCCTTCGACGTCAGCCTTCGAAGCGAAATACAGATAGCGTCGATTCGCCTGCGATTCGCCCGCGAATGCGGCTTTCAGGTTCTCTTCGGTTTTGCTGCCCTTGAGGTGAGCCATTTGCGCCTCCGTTCGAGTCGGCGCGGCCGCGTGCGAAGCCGGGCCGATCAGATATGTGGGGAACGATGCGTTTGCGTGGGGCGCACGCACCGTGCCTTTTAATCTAGGCGCTGGCGTTCGCATCCCCCAATAGGCTTTTTCAATCCGGGTGATAGTGCCGGGCGTACATCTGGGGATCGTCGGGAGGGTGGGATCGGCGCGGCGTACGCCGCGCTTGCGACGCACGCTTCATGCGTCACGGTCACGCATCGATCGCGCGCTTGAGCAGCAACTCGCGTTCGCGCTCGTTGCGCGTCAGTTCCGCCGCGCGGCGGAACTCGAGCTTCGCTTCGTCGGCACGGCCCAGCTTCGCCAGCAGGTCGCCGCGCACGCTCGGCAGCCAGTGATAGCGCGCGAGCGCGGGATCGTCGCGCAGCACGTCGACGAGTTCGAGCGCCGCGGCCGGCCCGAACGCCATCCCCACGGCCACTGCGCGGTTCAGTTCGACGACCGGCGACGGTGCGACTTCGGCGAGCGCGTCGTACAGCGCGACGATCTGTGCCCAGTCCGTTTCCGACGCGTGCCGCGCACGCGCGTGGCAGGCGGCCAGCGCGGCCTGCAGCGCATACGGCCCGCGCACGCCGCCGAGCTTCGTCGCCCGTTCGAGCGCCGCGAGGCCGCGCCGGATCAGCAGTTGATCCCAGCGGCTGCGGTCCTGGTCGAGCAGCAGCACGGGCCGGCCCTGCGCATCGGTGCGCGCATGCATGCGCGACGCCTGCAACTCCATCAGCGCGACGAGCCCGAGCACTTCGCTCTCGTCCGGCGCGAGGCCGGCCAGCACACGGCCGAGCCGCAGCGCCTCGTCGCACAGCGCCGGACGCGTCCAGTCGTCGCCCGCGGTCGCCGCATGGCCTTCGTTGAACACCAGGTAGATCACCTCGAGCACCGACGCGAGCCGCGCGGGCCGCGCATCGGCGGCCGGCACCTCGAACGGCACGTGCGCCGCCGCGAGCGTGCGCTTCGCGCGCACGATCCGCTGCGCGATCGTCGGCTCGGGCGTCAGGAACGCACGTGCGATCTCGCCCGTCGTCAGCCCGCCGAGCAGCCGCAGCGTCAGCGCGACGCGCGCGTCGGTCGACAGCACCGGGTGGCACGACGTGAAGATCAGCCGCAGCAGGTCGTCGCCGATGTCGTCGTCGCTCGCGTCGGCGAGCGCATCGGCGATGTCGGGGACGACATGCGCTTCGAGCGCGTCCATCTCGTGGCCGAGCTGGTCGCGCTTCGCCGCATGAAGCGACTCCTGCCGGACGCGGTCGAGCGCGCGACGCTTCACGGCCGTCATCAGCCAGGCGGCGGGGTTGTCGGGCACGCCGTCGACGGGCCAGTGCTCGAGCGCCGCGACGAGCGTATCCTGCGCCAGCTCCTCGGCCACGCCGACGTCGCGCACCACGCGCGCGGCGCGCGCGATGATCTTCGGCGCCTCGATCCGCCAGACCGCCTCGATCGCACGATGCGTCGCCTCGTGCGTCACGACGCCGGCCCCTGCGCGGACGCGTCCTGCGGCATGGACATCAGCTCCCACGCATGACCGTCCGGATCTGTGAACCCGTGGCCGTACATGGCCGGGTACTCGCGCGGCGGCAGCGGCGCGGCGCCGCCGGCCGCCAGCGCCTTCGCGACGATCGCCTCGACTTCGGCACGGCTTTCGCACGACAGGCACGACAACACCTGCACGTGCGTCGCCGGATCGACGATCGTCTTGTCGGTAAAGGTCTGGAAGAACGGCCGCACGAGCAGCATCGCGAAGATCGTGTCGCTGATCCGGAGGCAGGCGGCCTGATCGTTCGTATAGGCCGGCACGACCTCGAAGCCGAGCGCCTGGTAGAACGTCTTCGAGCGCGGCAGGTCGGCCACGGGCAGGTTGATGAAAACCATTTTGTGCATGACGGGTGCTCCTGGTGATATTGGATTCGGTGGGATTCAGGCGGCGTTGCCGCGGCCGACGTGGAGTTCGCGGAACCGCTCGACCGCGTCGCTCGGCGTGAGGTCGTCGAGCTCGAACAGCGGCCGCACCTCGATCTCGCAATCCATCTCGGCGCCGAACGGCGCGGGGAACCGGCGCGTCCATTCGAGCGCCTCGTCACGCGAACGCACCTGGATCAGCGTATAGCCGGCGATCAGTTCCTTCGTTTCCGCGAACGGGCCATCGACCACCGTGCCCTTGCCGCCCGTGTAGCGCACGCGCCAGCCGCGCGCGCTCGGCCGCAGGCCGTTCGCGTCGAGCAGCACGCCGGCATTGGCCAGTTCCTCGTGATACACGGTCATCGCCTCGACCAGCCGGTTGTCCGGCAACGCGTCGGATTCGCTGACGGCGTTCGCCCGGATCATGATCATGAATCGCATCGTTCACTCCTTGTCGTCGGTGAAAGGAGACGCCCGTTCATCGGCGCCTTATCCGGACGACGGGCGGAACACGGCCGGATCGACACGCGCCACGACAAATCAGGGTAAATACCGAGTCGCCGCCTTCACAGGAAGCACGGGCCGACCGCGCGTACCTCGACCGTGCACCATTGCGCGGCCGGGCACTGACGTGCGATCTCGATCGCTTCCTCGCGCGTGTCGACGTCGACGAGGAAGAAGCCGCCGACCATCTCCTTCGCCTCCGCGAACGGGCCGTCGAGCAGGCGCGTCTCGCCGTCGCGCACCTGCACGCGCGTGCCGCGCTCGGAACGCTCCAGCGACTCGACGCCGCGCAGCACGCCGCGCGCCTTCAGCGTCTCGGCGAAATCGACCATCCGTGCGTAAAGCGCCTGGCCTTCGTCGAGCGTGCGTTCGGCGCGCTGGTCGGTCGGTTCGACAATCAACAGCATGTAAGACATGGACTTCTCCTGTAGGGACGGGGTGCGGCAGCGTTCGCTGCGCGATCGGCGTGCGACGCCCGTGCGAAAGCGTAACAGCCGCGGCGAGGCCTGCCTGCATCGTTGGCCATCCGGTACTGGCCGGACGGCCAATTCGGCCGCTTCCTGGCATTTTGCCGTCAAGATGCGCTCCCGAACTGTCGGATTTTCTTCCAGTGGACCGCCCCATGTCACGCCTGCTTCCGTCGCTTGCAGTTGCGCTATCGCTCGCCCTCTCCGTCCGGCCTGCCCCCGCCGCGCTGCCGGTCAGCGCCGGCTGCGGCGGCGCGACCTCGGCGATTGCCGACCTCCGCAGCGCCGGCGGGCCGTCTCCGCTGGCCGGGCAAACGACGTCGATCGAAGCCGTCGTCACCGCGGCGTTCGGCGGTGCCGATAGCTTCGGCGGCTTCTTCGTCCAGCAGGCCGACGCGCAACGGCGGCATCGGCCGGGCGTCCCGGAAGGCCTGTTCGTGTATGCACCGAACGCACGCGCGAGCCCCGGCGATCTCGTGCATCTCACGGGCCAGGTCGACGATCGATACGGCCGCACGCAGTTCGTGCTGTCGGGCGGCATCGCCGTCTGCGCACGCGGGCAGACGGTCACGCCGGCGACGCTCACGCTGCCGGTCGCCGCGCCGGCCGTGCTGGCCGCGCACGAAGGCATGCGGGTGCGCCTGCCGCAAACGCTGACGGTCAGCGATACGCACGAACTCGGCCGCTACGGCAGCGTCGTTCTCAGCAACGGCCGGCTGCGCATCCCGACCCACGTCGTGCCGCCGGCCGAAGCCGCCGCGCATGCCGCGGCCAACGCGCGCAACCGCATCGTGCTCGACGACGGCTCGAGCCGCCGCGATCCCGCGACCGTCCGCTATCCGCCGCCCGCGCTGAGCGCGGCCAATACGCTGCGCGCAGGCTACACGGTGCACGGCGTCGAAGGCGTACTCGAACTGCGCTACGGCACGTGGCGGCTGCAACCGACAGCCGGCGCGGCGCCGGTGTTCGACGCCGCCGCGAATCCGCGTACCGATGCGCCGGCCCGGCATGCGGACGCCGACGTGCGCATCGCGTCGTTCAACGTTTTCAACTATTTCAACGGCGACGGTCATGGCGGCGGATTCGACGCGCCGGCCAACCGTGGCGCAAGAACGCACGCTGTCTTCGCGCGGCAGGAAGCGAAGATCGTCGCGGCGTTGCGTGCGCTGCGCGCCGACGTGATCGGGCTGATGGAAATCGCGAACAACGGCCACGGCGACGCGAGCGCGGTGCGGCGTCTCGCTGCGCAACTTGGCGACGGCTGGCGCGCGGTCGATCCCGGCGCCGCGCGGCTCGGCCGCGATGCGATCGCGGTCGCGCTGCTGTACGACAGCCGCACGGTCGAGCCGGTCGGGCGCGCCGCGACCGTCGCGCTCGGCGGCCGGCACCGCCCGCCGCTTGCGCAGACCTTCCGGCGCATCGGCGGCACGCGCGCGTTCACGGTCGCGGTCAATCACCTGAAGTCGAAGAACTGCCCGAACGCGACCGGCGCCGACCTCGACCAGGCGGACGGCCAGGGCTGCTGGAATGCGGCACGCACACGGGCGGCCGCGCGCATCGCCGGCTGGCTCGCCGCTTCGCCGACGGGCGCCGCGGCCGACGGCGTGCTGCTGATCGGCGACCTGAACAGCTATGCGAAGGAAGATCCGATCCGCGCGCTCGAAGCGCGCGGCTATGCGAACCTGGTTGCGCGCTTCGTCGGCGACGCTGCGTACAGCTACGTATTTCGCGGCGAAGCCGGCAACCTCGACCACGCGCTGGCCACGTCGACGCTCGCCGCACGCGTGAAGGCCGTGCACATATGGCACATCAACGCCGACGAACCGGTTGCGCTGCAACCCGTGCCCGATTACAAAACGCGTGTGCACCGGTCGTCTTATTACGCCCCCGACGCATACCGCTCGTCGGACCACGATCCCGTCGTCGTCGATGTCGCGCTTGACGATGGCGGCTCGCCGCGCGGCTCGGGAACAAACCATGCTCCACCCAATCGCGGCGACTAGTGCATTTGCTTCAACACAAGGCCTGCAACGGCACTATTTACCTGACACCCCTGGCGACGCCATATTTACCGGACATTCACTTTCGCACCGCTGTCCGATACGCCGATTCGCCCGATTGCGAAATTTTTTCAACCGTCGCACCGCCCCGCGCGACGGGGCTTCGCGGCGATCCTGCCAACGAATTGAAAATTTGTCTCGAAACTCAATTGGGGCAAGTGAATCACATCAATTGCTGGGATTCGTCTTATCTTCAAATTGGCCTGGAATCGAAGGAGGATAAACACCATGGCGCTCACCGACTCGATCGAACACAAACTGGACCGCGGCCTGTCCGACATCCGTCGCACCGGCCGGCGCGTGGGACGCACGACGCGCTCCGCCGCCCGTGATCTGCATGCCGACGTGACCGACGATCTGCGCGGGCTGGTCGACGAACTGGAAGACCTGTTGAAAAACGACGGCGACGGCGATATCGCCGCGCTGCGCAAGCGTGTGCAGTCGAGGCTCGACGAAGCGCGCAGCGCGCTCGACTACGCGTCGGGCAGCGCGGCCGCCCGGCTGCGCGATTCGGCCGAACGCGTGTCGCAGGTCGTGCACGACAACCCGTGGCAGACCGCCGGCGTCGTCGCTGGCCTCGCGTTCGTTGCGGGCCTGCTCCTTGCCCGCCGTTGAACGGGGCTGCCCGCACCACCTGCCGCCCCGCTGCCCGCTCCGTCCTCAATCAGACACGAAGGAGAACCGCCATGCAGAAGTCCCTCGCCATGAAAGCCGCCGCCGCCGTGATGCTCGGCAGCCTTGCACTCGCCGGCTGCACGACCACGCCCGACAAACCCGAAACCGCATCGGCCAGCGCGTCGAAGCGCCAGTCGATCGACGCGAGCGTGAACGCGACGCTGTCGCGCCTCTATTCGACGGTGCCGGGCTCGCGTGAACTCGTCGCGAAATCGCGCGGCGTACTCGTGTTCCCGAACGTGCTGCAGGCCGGTCTCATCATCGGCGGCCAGTCCGGCAACGGCGCGCTGCGCGTCGGCGGCAGCACCGTCGGCTACTACAACACGTCGTCGCTGTCGGTCGGCCTGCAGGCCGGCGCGCAGTCGAAGGCGATCGTGTTCCTGTTCATGACGCAGGATGCGCTCGACTCGTTCCGCAAGTCGGACGGCTGGGCCGCCGGCGCCGACGCATCGGTCGCGGTCGTGAAGGTCGGCGCGAACGGCGCGGTCGACACCACCACGGCCACCGCGCCGGTGCAGGTGCTGGTCCTGACCAACGCGGGCCTGATGGGTGACCTGTCGGTGAACGGCACCAAGGTCACGAAGCTCAATATCTGACGGTACCGCACGCGGCCTTGCGCCGCGTTCGCTTCCCGGCAGCGCCGCGGCCCCGGCCGCGGCGTTTTCGCATGGGTCGCGCGCAGCGGTTATGATGGCGGCACCTTTGCGGGCATACTCCCGATGGGCCGCTCCGCCGCGTGTTCCGCAGCGAACCCGTGACGTTCGCGAGCCGATCGCGCCCGGGGCAACGAGATTCAATCAAACCAAGCATCAATCTGCGCGAATGCCACCCATGGATAGCGGACACGACCACCAAAAATTCTTCTATTTCCTGCTGTTCGCGGTCACCGTCGGCATGTGCGGGATTCTCGCGCCGTTCTCCGGGGCCGTGTTCTGGGGCGCCATTCTCGCGATCCTGTTCCAGCCGGTGCAGCGCTGGCTCGCGGCGCGCTTCGGCAAGCGGCGCAACCTGGCCGCACTCGTGACGATGACGCTGATCGTCCTGATCGTGATCCTGCCGCTCGTGTTCGTCACCGCGACGCTCGTGCAGGAAATCGCGTACGTGTACCAGGAAATCAAGACCGCGCAGCCGAACTATTCGCAGTACTTCCAGGACATCATCCACGCGCTGCCGACCTCGATCCAGCGCGTGCTAGCGAAATACGGGCTGACCAACATCCCCGGCATCCAGAAGAAGCTCACCGACGGCGCCGCGCAGATCAGCCAGTTCGCCGCGACCCAGGCGTTCAGCATCGGCCAGAACACGTTCCAGTTCATCGTCAGCTTCGGCGTGATGCTGTACATGGTGTTCTTCCTGCTGCGCGACGGCGGCGAGATCGGCCGGCGCGTGCGCCGCGCGCTGCCGCTCGACGAGGAGCACAAGAATCTGCTGCTCGCGAAGTTCACGACGGTCGTGCGCGCGACCGTGAAAGGCAACATCGCGGTCGCACTCGTGCAGGGCGCGCTCGGCGGGCTGATCTTCTGGATCCTCGACATCCAGGGCGTCGTGCTGTGGGGCGCGCTGATGGCGTTCCTGTCGCTGCTGCCCGCGATCGGCGCGAGCCTCGTGTGGATACCGGCCGCGCTCTACTTCCTGGCGATCGGCGCGATCTGGAAATGCGTGATCCTCGTCGCGTTCTGCGTCGGCGTGATCGGCCTCGTCGACAACCTGCTGCGCCCGATCCTCGTCGGCAAGGACACGAAGATGCCCGACTGGGTCGTGCTGATCTCGACGCTCGGCGGGATGGCGCTGTTCGGCATCAACGGCTTCGTGATCGGGCCGCTCGTCGCCGCGCTGTTCATGGCGAGCTGGGACATCTACGCGCGCGCCGAACAGGGCGAATAATGCGGCGCGTGGCCGCGTGCCGCGCACCCGGCCGCCACCACTCCATCCGCATGTACAAGCCGTCCGTCACGGATGGCGAATCCTGATCACGACGGGCGCCACGGCGCCCGTCGCTTCATCTGCCGCGACGGTCATCACGCCGCCATACGGGCCCACACGATGAACGCGGCCCGACACCAGCGGCACGCTTCGATCGTCGCGCGCATCGCGCCACGTTGCGCGCACGCCCGAATCGGCATCCAGCGCGAACGGCGCACCGTCGGGCCCGACCAGTGCCACATGAGCACCCGGCAAACGCCGGCCATGCGCATCGAACCGAAGCGTCGCCGCGGCCCCGCCGCCCGCCGCTTCCCGTCCTTCGACAACCGCGCCCGACGGCACGTCGAACGTCACGTCGTAGAGATCGACGAGCGCACCGCTGAACCGCACGACGCCGTCCGACGTGGCCTGCCCGGCCGCCGCCGCATTCGACATCGCGAATACGACGCCGAGTCCGATCGCCATCATCCGCACGGCGCCGGCGCACCGCACCGTTCGCAGCGTTCGATTACGCATCGCCGCCGATGCCGCCCGCTTCGCGTTGTTTCGCATGCTCCCTCTCCTCTGCCGCGTGACCAGAAAAAAAGGCGGCGTGACGCGTCGGTCACGCTGCCTGTTTGCTGGCAATCACTTTAAGGAGAGACGCCCGGACAATATATGGGACAAGTCCTAAATTGAGACCCGGTCGATCGAACTCACCACATTCGACTATGCATCGCCGCAACCCGCGACCGGCATCGCACGGTGCATCGCAAGCCGGTCATGCGTTCGGATCGACACGCAGCACGAGCTTGCCTCGATGGTCGCCGTCGAACAGACGATTCAGCACGTCGGGCGCGTTTTCGAGACCGTCGGCAACAGTTTCCTCGGCCTTGAGCCGACCGTCGCGCAGCCAGCCCGCGAGCGTCTGCACGGCTTCGCGGCTCTTGCGGTAATCGAGGATCAGGAAGCCGCGCATCGTCAGCCGCTTCGAGATCAGCACGCCGACGTCGTCGGCCGCGCGGCCGCTGTTGTAGTTCGAGATCACGCCGCACAGCGCGACGCGCCCGCCGATCACCATCCGCGACAATACCGCGCGCATCACCTCGCCGCCGACGTTCTCGAAGTTCACGTGCACGCCGTCCGGCGTCGCCGCCTTCAGTTGCTGACGGAAATCGTCGGCCTTGTAGTCGACGGCCGCGTCGAAGCCGAGCGTCTCGATCAGGTAGCGGCACTTGTCAGCGCCGCCCGCGATGCCGACCACGCGCGCGCCGTGGATCTTGCCGATCTGCCCGGCGATCGAGCCGACCGATCCGGCCGCCGCCGACACGACGAGCGTCTCGCCGGGCTGCACCGGCGCGATGTCGGTCAGCCCGTAGTACGCGGTCAGCCCGCTCATCCCGCATGCGCCGAGCAGCGTCGGCAGCGGCAGGCCCGACTGCGCGGGCAGCTTCACGAGCTGCGCGGCCTGATCGGCCGGCACGACCGCATAGTCCTGCCAGCCGACGAGCCCCTGCACGAGATCGCCTTCCGCGAAGCCGGCATGGCGCGACGCGACCACGCGACCGATACCGAGCGCGCGCATCACCTCGCCGATCGCGACGGGGGGCAGGTACTGCGGCACATCACTCATCCACACGCGGTTGGTCGGGTCCATCGACAGGTACAGCACGCGCACGAGCACCTCGCCGTCCGCGAGCGCCGGCACCGGCGTCTCGACGAGCGAGAAGTGTTCGCGGCCGACCCGCCCTTCCGGGCGCGTCTTCAGCAGCAGTTGGCGGTTCACGGGTGTCGACACGATGTTCTCCTCCGGTGGTTGTTATGCGGGATGCGGGATGCGCGTCAGACCGCGCACATGCCGCCGTCGATCACGAGTTCGGCGGCCGTCACGAAGCGGCTTTCGTCGGATGCGAGATACACGGCCGCATGCGCGACGTCGTCCGGCTCGCCGAGCCGGCGCAGCGGAATGCCGCGCGCGAGCTTGCGCGTCGCGTCGCGTTCGCCGAGCGTCTGGAACAGCGGCTCGACGATCCCCGTGCGGATGAACGCCGGGTGAATCGAGTTGCAGCGCACGTCGAGCTCGCGGCGTGCGCAATCGATCGCGACCGATTTCGTCAGCGACGCGACCGCCGCCTTCGACGCGTTGTACGCGGTGAAATCCGGCTCGACCTTGAACGCGGCGACCGACGAGATGTTGATGATCGATGCGGGATGGCTCGCGCCCAGGTACGACAGCGCATGCTTGCAGCCGAGCACGATGCTCTCGACGTTGATCGCCATCACGCGCCGCCATTCGTCCAGCTCGATTTGCGCGGGCGAGCCGATCGAGCCGACGCCCGCATTGTTGACGAGCACCGACAGCCCGCCCATCGCATCGTTCGCCTGCGCGAGCAGCGCCTGCCAGCGCGCTTCGTCGCGCACGTCCTGCGTCGCGGCGAACGCGACCGGCGTCGCGTGGCCCGCGTTGAGTTCCTGCGCGAACGCGTCGAGCACCGCCGCTTCGGCGATGTCGGTCAAGAACACGCGCGCGCCCTGCTCGACCATCCGGCGCGCGATCGCGCGGCCGAGGCCGCCCGCGGCGCCCGTAATGTATGCGCACTTGCCGGCGAGGCGCGAAGAAACGACTGTCATGTGAGCTGCTCCTGTCGTGAGTCATCGTCGCGGAACGCTGCCGCGACGGGTTTTCCGTGCGTGTCGCGGCCGACGCATGCCGGTCGACGGCGCGTCGACGTCATAAGGTGCCGCACGGTTTCCGCGAGTATATCGAGACGAGCGCGACGCGCGCCGGGCAGCCGGCCGCGGTCGAACGACAGCCAGCGTACGCGAATGCCGCCAATCGATGAAATGAATATTCGTTATGCCCAGTCATAGACTCCGCTCATGACTTTCGTGCGCCGGTGCCAATGCGCAAAGCGGCACGGCCGATCCCGTGGACCGGCCGGTTCGTTGATTCTGGGAATGACGGACGAGGCGTGCCGCGACAGACAGCAAACGATCGGGAAGAGGAATCGCGCAACCGCCGGGCGATCGCCGGCGGCAACCTGGCGGCACCGGAACACCGAAACACCGGGCCGCCGCAACCGGCAACCGTCAGAATCCGTCGCCCGACGGCGCGCGCACGAACGCGCAGAGTTGCGGCGAATGCGTATCGATCATCTGCTGGAACGGCGCACGGTTCCCGTAAGCGATGCCCGACACGAGCAGCAGGCAGACGGCCGCGATGCGCGGCGAGAACGCGCGCTGGCGCGCGCCGTCGTAGCCGCGCAGAAACATCAGCGCGACCAGCGCGCCGAGCATCCAGCCGACGACGACTTCCGGAATCGTGTGCGAGTGATCGAACACGCGCGCGACGGCCGTGACCGCGCCGACGGCCAGCCCGGCCGCGATGCCGGGCGCCTTGCCCGGCCGGAACGCCTGCCACAGCATCGACAGCGCAACCGTCCACACCGACGTCGACAGCATCGTATGGCCGCTGATCACGCGGAAATCGAATTGGGGAATCTCGATGCCGCACCCGGCATACAGGATCTTGGTTGCGCCGACGAGGCCCATGCCGGCGGCCAGCAGCACGACCCAGCGCACGGCGACGCGCCAGTCGGTCAGCGCCAGCCACGCCGCGCAGGTCAGCGCGATCGGCAAGGTCAGCGCGGCATCGCCGATGTTGCTGATTTCACTCCACATAACGGACTTCGGACGACGATCGAAAGGCCGCAGTTTACCGCATGCGCGCAGCGCGTCTGTGTCAGCCTGTGACAGGCTGTATCAGCCCGCGACACCGGTGATCAGCAGCAGGTTCGTGCCGGTGATGACGACGAACAGCGCCCACGCGGCAACCTGCATCCCGCGGCCGATCGTGTGCTCGCCCATCACGTTGCGATCGCTGACCGACCGGATCAGCGGCCACATCGCGAACGGCAGCTGCAGGCTCAGCAGCACCTGGCTCCAGACGAGCAGTTTCCCGACCGACCCGTCGCCGAGCCACAGCACGCCGATCAGCGCCGGCACGAGCGCGAGCCCGCGCGTGATCAGCCGGCGCTGGTAGCACGGGATCTTCGTGTGCAGGAAGCCGTCCATGATCACCTGGCCGGCGATCGTGCCGGTCAGCGTCGAGCTTTGCCCCGACGCGAGCAGCGCGATACCGAACAGCAGCGCGGCCGCGCCGCCCGCGATCGGCGTAATCAGCTTGTAGGCCTGCTCGATGTCGGTCACGTTGTGCTGGCCCGTCGCATGGAACGCCGCGCCCGCGACGATCAGGATCGCTGCATTGACGAGCATCGCGACGAACAGCGACACGCAGGTATCGATACGCACCAGCGCGAGCGTGTCGCGGACCACGCCGCGCGTGCCGCCGACGACATGCCGCGTCTGCACGACCGACGAATGCAGGTACAGGTTGTGCGGCATGATCGTCGCGCCGACGATGCCGAGCGCGAGCACGATCGCATCCTTGCGGTCGTGGCCCGGATCGCCGGGCACGAGCCCGCCGACCACCGCGTGCCAGTCGGGCGGCGTGATCGCGACCTGCGCGACAAAGCAGAACGCCATCGTCGCGATCAGCCCGAGCACGATCGCCTCGATCTGCCGGAACCCCTTGCCCTGCAGGCCGAGCACGATCATCGTGTCGAGCGCGGTCAGCACGATCCCCCACGCGAGCGGCACGCCGAGCAGCAGCTTGAACGCAAGCGCGCAGCCGAGGACTTCCGCGATGTCGCACGCGATGATCGACACTTCGGCGGTGACCCACTGCACGATGCGGCCGAACCGACCGTAGCGGTCGTAGCTGGCCTGCGCGAGATCCCTGCCCGCGACGAGGCCGAGCCGCGCCGCGAGCATCTGCAGGAAGATCGCCGCGAGACTCGAGAACGCGACGACCCACAGCAGCGAATAGCCGAACTGCGAGCCGGCCTGGATGTCGGTCGCCCAGTTGCCGGGGTCCATGTAGCCGATCGCGACGAGCAGGCCGGGGCCGAAAAAGCGCTTGAGCTTCTGCCAGCGTGGCGCGCCGGCGTCGATCGTGATGCTGCCCTTTACTTCCGACGGGCAGAAAGGGGCGGTGGCGGTAGTGGGGAGGAAGGGCATGTAAACCGGGAATCGAGATCGCGACAGGACGATTCTACGGGTATCCGCCCCGTTTTCTCCCGCGCGTCGGCGGGCGCGCCGCAATTCGCCCCTCCGCCCTCGCAAAACTCGGCTGCAGGCCGGTCGTCCGCATCGCGCGACGCGGCATCGTGGCCAAGGATCTTTTCCCGCTCGGCGACGCGAAATTCGGTCGGCGACATCAGCAGGCGCTGACGAAACAGCTTCGCGAGCCGCTCGCCGCTGCCGAACCCCGTGCGGCGCGCGACCTTGTCGGCCGGCAGCGTCGTATGGATCAGCATGTGGCACGCGCGCTCGAGCCGCACCTGCTGGACGAACGCGGTCGGCGTCACGCCGATCTCCTTCTTGAAGCGCCGCAGGAAATTGCGCTCGCTCATCGCGGCGGCCTGTGCGGCGTTCGCGATCGAGATGCGGTTCACGCTCAGCGCGCGCAGCCGCTGCGCCGACATCCGGATCGACGGGCTCGCGCTCAGTTCGCGAAACGCCCACATCGACTGTGCATAGCGCTGCTCGACCGGCCGCAGCATGTTGCTGGCGATCTCCTGCGCGGCACTGTCGCCGAGATCGGCGCGGAACATGTCGAGCGCGGCCGCGAACACGTCGGTCTCGCCGGCCTGCAGTTCGACCGTCGCGTCGGCACGGCGCCCGGCTTTGCCGGGCGACACGTGGATCGCCGCCGACGGCCGCTGCGTGGCCGCGAGCGACGGCAGGTCCATCGCGTCGACGATCCAGCGCGCGTGCCGGCGAATGTCAGTCAGGCGCCGCTGCAACGCGTCGTTCCAGTTGACGGCCGCGCGATCGCCGTGAAGATGAAAGAACGCGAGCGCACGACGGCCGTGCTCGTCGCCGAGCGGATCGGCCGCGATGCTCACGCCGGACGACGACTGCAACAGTCCCCCGCTTTCGGATACGTACTTCAACTGGTAATCCGCACTGAACGCATGCAGGCGATTCGCCAGGTTGAAAGCCTCGGCGAGACGCGCGGCCTGGGCCAACGAAAACCCCGTACTCAAATAGATAACGACCCACCTCTGATCTGCTGCATTCACTGGCCAAGCCCCCGACTTGTTTCGACTTCTTCTAATACCGTCGAACTGTCAGGCTTATATTTGGTTTGAATGCGTGCGACAGGACGGCTATCCCGAAATATGAAGCGACGGCATCTTAGCCGAACGGGTAGCGCCTTTGGCGCGAAATGGCCGACGTGGACAGCATGATGGCGGATTACTACAGGCTGTCGCGAACTGATCGTATGCCAACACGGAATCGAGCCTGTCGATGAAGCCGATCATTGCGCCGTCATGCGTCACGATGCGCGCGTTTCGCTGCATTGCGCTGCATTGCGCATCGGACGAAGCTGCGGTTGCATAGCGGCCAGAACGGCCCCGACATGCATCGAACGTCATCGATCGCCGCACACGAAAGCCCGCACATCCGTTGCCTGCGCATCCTTTAGAATCGATCCACCGTTCACCACGCCGCCTGCGCCCCGTGCCCGCCGATCACCGTCTCGACCTGAACCTGTTTCGCGTGCTCGACGCCGTTTACGTGCACGGCGGCATCGGCGCGGCCGCCCGCGCGCTGCATCTCACGCAGCCCGCTGTCACGCACGCGCTCAACCGGCTGCGCGCGCATTTCGACGATCCGCTGTTCGTGCGCCAGGGCAACCGCGTCGTGCCGACCGAGCGCACACGGTCGATCATCGCGGACGTGCAGTTGCACTTGAAGGGCCTGCAAGGCACCGTGCGCGATCCATCGGCATTCGATCCCGCAACGCTCGACCTGAGCATCGCGGTCGGCATTCGCGACGTGCTCGAATCGATCGCGCTGCCGCGGATCGTCGCCGCGTTCGCCGACGAAGCGCCGGGCCTGCGGCTCGTGAGCCGTCGCATCGCGGTGCCCGACATCGAGCGCGAACTCGCATCGGGCAATCTCGATCTCGCCGTCGAGCGTCGCGTGCAGACGGGCCCGCGCATCGCCACCGAGCACCTGCTCGACGATTCGCTCGTCGTCGCACTGCGCCGCGATCATCCGCTCGCGCGCGACCCGCTGCGGCGCGGCGACTATTTCGCGGCGCGGCATATCGCGGTGTCGTCGTTCGGCGAACCGCAATCGCTCGACGTATTGCTCGGCAGCGACGGGCGCTTCCGCGATATCCGGCTCACCTGCCAGCACTATTTCGCCGCATGCCAGATCGCCGCGACAGGCGACCTGCTGGTCACGCTGCCGCACACCTATGCGCTGCGGATGGCCGCGCTGCTGCCGATCGTCGTGCGGCCGCTGCCGCTGCGGCTCAGGCCGTTCCCGCTGCTCGCGTACTGGCACGAATCGCGCGACACCGATCGCGCGCACCAGTGGGTGCGCGAACGCATCGCCGCGCTCGTGCGCAGCAGCGCGGGCGTCGCCGACGCATAACACGCTGCGGACGCCGTTACGACCGAAACGGTATGCTGACGGATTCGCGCCGCCATGCGTCGCCCGCTTCCTTTTTCCCGCTTACCGGAGACTTGCCATGTCGCTCATCCATGCCGCCGCCGTCCTCGATGCCGACGCGCCCGATTACGTCGTCCAGCTGCAGGCCGGCACGCATGCGCTGACCGGTGACGAAGCGCCGCGCGAAGGCGGCCAGGATCGCGGGCCGGCGCCGTACGAGTTCGTGCTTGCCGGTCTCGCGCAATGCACGGCCGCGACGCTGCGCATGTACATGCAGCGCAAGTCGTGGCCGGCCGCGCGCATCGACGTGCGCACCGAGCTGCATGCCGATCGCGAAGGCGTGCAATACGTGCGCCGCGTCGTGACGCTCGACGGTCCGCTCGACGACGCGCAACGCCAGCGCCTCGCCGAGATCTGCGAGAAGACGCCCGTGACGCAGTTCATCAAGCGCGGTACGCGAATCGAGACGACGTTGAAGTGACGTGCGCGGCGAGCGGCACGCGGCACACCATCAACGCCTGACAAACAAAACGGGCGGGCCGCGCACGATGCGCAGCCCGCCCGTCCATCGATACGACCAGGCGCTTACAGTCCGAGCGCGGACAGGTCCAGCTTGCCGTCCTTCATCGGCGGGCACCAGAAATACGCGCCCGTCAGCGGCCGCGTGAAGCGGAACAGGCCGTCGACGATCCCGTCGTCCGCGCCGCTCATGCGGCGCATCTGCACGTCGAACGCGCGGAACGAGCAGCCGAACGCAACGAAGTAGAGGCCCGCGCGGCGCGCGTCCGACCACGGCGACGAACGGCGCAGCATGAACGCCTCCGGCTCGAAGCTTTCCTGCGCGGTGCGCTTCACGTGCGCGAACTCGGGCGCGTCGTCGAGTTCCTCGTTGTCCGAGCGGCGGCGCCCGATGATGTTGTCCATGTCGCCGGACGGAATGCGCTCCATCTGGTCGAAGTCGTGCAGCCACTGCTGGACCGCGACGAAGCTCGAACCGTCGAGCCCCGCACCCTGCCCCGCCACGATCGCCGCGTCGAGCGCGTCGTCGCCGGTCGGGTTCTCGGTGCCGTCCTCGTAGCCGGACAGGTCGCGATCGTTCGAATAGCGGAAGCCGTCGACGGCGTCCTGCAGCGCGAACGCCGGCGCCAGAGCGCGCTCGATCGCCCGCGCACGCAGCACGATCTCGCCGCGGTCGTCGGCGCGCAACCAGACCCACACGTCGGCCGGCGTCGCCGGCAGCGTGCGGTCCTTCACCGCGAACGCCGGATAGTCGGTCAGGCCCGGAACCGGGCGCCCGAGGTGCGCCGCCAGCGCCTGTCCAAAACCGACGACCGTGTCGCGCCCGTCGACGATCTCGCGCAGCGCGGCCAGTGCCGCCGCCACATTGCCGTCATTCGAAATCGTGAAAGTGAGGTATCGGGCCGCCGTGTCGATCGGAGCCAGGATGCCTTGCTGAACGTCGCTCATCGTTTCCTCAGGAGTGTATCGGGGGGTAAATCTTCGAGGGCCGCATCGGCTGGCCGCTCGTTGTGTCGGGTCGCGCCGGGACGCACGCACCGTCGCGTGCCGCGGACGCCGAAGTGTAATCGATGCGCCCGCCGGCCCTTGCGCGGCCGCTTCGCGGAAAGCCCCGCAAAAGAAGGGCCGAAACCCTGAATACTAACCGTATCGACGCCGCAACGCCGCATTCGTCAGACGTTGCAGCGTGCAGAACACTGCTGATAGAATCTTTACACGTCTTTTCGGCGTCCTTTCAACCGTTCACTTCAGGGAGGTGCAGATGTTCCGAATGCCAGCAACCTTCCCGAACGTGGTCCCACGGCGCAGCTGATCCAGCCCGCCGTCCGCGCCGGCTCCCGAGTTTTTCGCTAACCCGTCAGCCGCGCTTTTCCCGACAGCCCGTTTCGTTCCGCCCGCGTTTTCCACGCGGCTCCGGCTGTTGCGTTTTCGACGTTCTCCGAACCGGAAAGTCCCGTCGCGCGATGCGCCGGGCAATGATAAATGACCAGAAAAACCTCCCATCTGGGCGGCCACGCATTCAAGGCCGTCTTCGGCTTCACCATCCGCTACTGGCGCAAGCAGCCGGCACGCATCGCCACGGTCGCGACCTTCGCACTGCTCGCCGCGCTCGCCGACGTGCTCACGCCGCTGTTCGCCGGCCGCCTCGTCGACGCGCTGTCGACCGGCCTGACCGACCGCGCCGCCGCATGGCATTCGGCGATCGTCGCGTTCGGCACGCTCGCCGCGCTCGGCATCGGCGCGACGGTGCTGCGGCAAGGCGTCTACCTGAACATCATCACGCTCACGCTGAAGATGATGAGCGAGATCGCCGCCGCATCGTTCCACCGCGTGCAGCGCTTCTCGACCGACTGGCACGCGAACAGCTTCGCGGGTTCGACCGTGCGCAAGATCACGCGCGGCATCTGGGCGCTCGACCTGCTGAACGACACCGTGCTGATCGCGCTGCTGCCGTCGGTCGCGATGCTGGTCGGCGCAACCGTGCTGCTCGGCACGCACTGGCCCGTGATGGGGCTCGTCGTCGGCGCGGGCTCGCTCCTGTACATCGCGGTGACGGTCGCCGTGTCGCTCGGCGTCGTCGCGCCGGCCGCGCGGCTCGGCAACCTGTGGGATACGCGCATGGGCGGCGCGCTCGCCGACGCGGTGAGCTGCAACGCGGTCGTCAAGGCGTTCGGCGCGGAGACGCGCGAGGAAGCGCGGCTCGCGCGCGTGATCGGCAAGTGGCGGCAGCGCACGCGCCGCACGTGGGTGCGCGGCACATTCAACGGCGGGCTGCAGGGCGCGATGCTCGTCGCGATGCAGGCCGCGATGATCGGCGTCGCGCTGCGGCTGTGGGCGAACGACGAGGCGAGCGTCGGCGACATCGCGTTCGCGCTGACGATGTTCTTCATGCTGCAGGGTTACCTGCGCGACGTCGGCATGCACATCCGAAACCTGCAGCGCTCGGTGAACGACATGGAAGAACTCGTCGCGCTCGAACGCCAGCCGCTCGGCATCGACGATCGCCCCGGCGCGCCGGCCATCCGGATCGGGCAAGGCGAGATCCGCTTCGAGCACGTGACGTTCCGCTACGGCAACCATCCGGTGCCGCTGTACGACGATTTCTCGATGCGGATCGCGCCCGGCGAGCGCGTGGGCCTCGTCGGCCACTCGGGGTCGGGCAAGACGACGTTCATCAAGCTGATCCAGCGCCTGTACGACGTATCGGGCGGCCGCATCACGATCGACGGGCAGGACATCGCGCGCGTGCAGCAGGATTCGCTGCGCAGCCAGATCGCAATCGTCCAGCAGGAGCCCGTGCTGTTCCACCGCACGCTCGCGGAGAACATCGCGTATGCGCGCCCCGACGCGAGTCGCGCGGACATCGAGCGCGCCGCGCGGCTCGCCAGCGCGCACGATTTCATCGCCACGCTGCCGGACGGCTATGACACGCTCGTCGGCGAACGCGGGATCAAGCTGTCGGGCGGCGAGCGCCAGCGCGTCGCGATCGCGCGCGCGTTCCTCGCCGATGCGCCGATCCTGATCCTCGACGAAGCGACGTCGAGCCTCGACAGCGAAAGCGAGCTGCTGATCCAGCAGGCGATGGAGCGGCTGATGGTCGGCCGCACGACGCTCGTCGTCGCGCACCGGCTGTCGACCGTACGTGCGCTCGACCGGCTGCTCGTGCTCGATCGCGGCAAGGTGATCGAGGAAGGCAACCACGACGCGCTGATCCGCATCGACGGCGGCATCTACCGCCGGCTGTTCGAGCGGCAGGCGCTGGAACTCGCGAAGGGGTTGATCGATTCGCCGCGGCGCACGGCGGATGATGATGCCGGGCCGCTGGGCGAGCCGGCGGAGGCTTGACGCAAGCGTGTCGCGATGCGGCCCGGCGGTGGGATCATCACCGCCGGGCCGTGTTGACCCGACCGGATTCGGATCGAGGCCGTGCCACGTGCACGGCCTTTTTTGCGTCCGCGAATATCGCCGGCCGCCCCTGAACCGCGCGCCGCCGCATCGCTTTTTCCGGGATCACTTATCATGTCGACCAGGAATTTTGCGACGAGGGTTCGATCATGTTTACAGGCATTGTCCAGGGCGTTGGCGTCATCAAGGCCATCAAGGATCACGGGGAGCTGAGAACCTTCAGCATCGAATTCCCCGAGCGGTTTACCGACGACATCGAGATCGGCGCCAGCGTCTCCGTCGACGGCGTGTGCCTGACGGTGACGACCATCCATTCGCCGGAGCTGATCGACTTCGACGTGATGCTGCCGAGCCTGAAGATCACCACGCTGGCCGATCTGGCGACCGGCTCGCGGATCAACGTGGAGCGGGCCGCGAAGGACGGCGCGGAAATCGGCGGGCATCCGCTGTCCGGCCATGTCGACTTCCCGGGGACCATCCTGCACATCGCGTCGTCCGAGCACAACCGGATGATTCGCATCGGCGTGCCCGCCGAATTCAAACGATATGTTTTCGCGAAGGGCTATATCGCGATCAACGGCTGCAGCCTCACCGTTTCGGACGTCAATCGAGACGAAGGCTGGTTTGAAATCTGGCTGATTCCTGAAACGCGACGCGCGACGACCTTCGATGCGAAGGGCGTCAACGACAAGGTCAACATCGAGATCGAGCGCAGCACGCAGGTCGTCGTGGATACGATCCGGGAATCGGTCAAGGAAACGCTAGGCGAATTGACCGGCATCGTCACGACGCTGCTGGCGGAAAAAGGCGTCGATATCGAGGAACTGCTGGCGCGCAATGTCGCGCGACTGCCGAAGAAGTAACGTAAGCCGGCTTGCCAGGTGATCCGCTGGATCACCGAGTACCGGCTACCGTCGGCAAACACCTCGACCCACGGTTCCGCCTCACTCCCCCTCGGCCTGCGCCCCCTTCCCCACCGCCACGCGCTGCGCGCGATAAATCCCCGCGTGCCCCGAAAACAGATACGCGACGACGCACGCGACGATCGCATACACGCCGATATCCGCGCCGAACAGTTCGATCGCCATGATCGTCGACGCGATCGGCGTGTTGGCCGCGCCCGCGAACACCGCGACGAAGCCGAGCCCCGCGAGCACGGGCACCGGCAGCGCCAGCACCTGGCCAAGCGCGTTGCCGAGTGTCGCGCCGATGTAGAACAGCGGCGTCACCTCCCCGCCCTTGAATCCCGACGCCAGCGTGACGACGGTGAACGCGAACTTGCCCGCGAAATCGTAGAGCGGCAGCGGCCCGTGAAACGCGGCCTCGATCGTCGGAATGCCTAGACCGAGATACTGCGGCACGTTCAGCACGGTGGCCGCCGCCGCGACCAGCAGGCCGCCGAGCACCGGCTGCAGCGGCGCATAGCGGATTACGCGCCGGAACCCCGCGGTCAGCGCATGCGTCGCAAACGCGAACAGCCGGCCGACGACGCCGAACGCGATGCCCGCGACGACCGTCACGGCCAGCCCCGTCGCCGACACGGCCGGCACGAACGGAATCGCATAGGCCGTGTGATGCACGCCCCACGCGCGGCACACGACGTCCGCGACGATCGCCGACGCGACGCAGGTCAGCAGCGCGTCGTACCGCACGCGCCCGATCGCGAGCACCTCGAGCCCGAACACGGCGCCCGCGAGCGGCGTGCCGAACACCGACGCGAAACCGGCCGCGATGCCGCCCATCAGCAGCACGCGGCGATGCTCGCGATCGAGGCGGAACACCTGCGTGACGCGATCGGCGAGCGCGCCGCCCATCTGCACGGCGGTACCCTCGCGGCCGGCCGAGCCGCCGAACAGGTGCGTGACGACGGTCGCGACGAGCACGAGCGGCGCCATCCGCTTCGGCACGAGCGCCTTCGGGTCGTGGATCTCGTCGATCAGCAGGTTGTTGCCGCGCGCGACCGACTGGCCGAAACGATGATAGATCCACCCGGTCGCGAAACCGGCGGCCGGCAGCCCCCACAGCAGCCACGGATGCGTCATGCGCGTGCCGGTCGCCCAGTCGAGCGCGATCAGGAACAGCGCGGAAGCCGTGCCGGCCAGCGCGCCGAGCAGGGCCGAAAGCGCGAGCCAGCGGCACACGTAGCGCACGGTCGCGAGCAGGTCGGCAGAAGTCGTGAAAAACATGATTTCCAGATTCGACAGAACATCAAAACCTGGGCGGCAGAATACCGCAAGGACGGCCTGCGACCTCCTGACAACCCAGGAACACGCAGGCATCATCAGCCGGGCAAACCGGCGGTTGAGGGCCGCGCCGCGCGCAACGCGCCGCAACGACCGCAGGGAGGCATGCCATCTCCGCAGGCCGCAATTGTACGCGACGCCGCGCATCGCACGCAATGCAGCGCCGGCGCACCGGGCCGGAACGGCGTCGCGCTCCCCTGCGTGCCGTCAGTCGCGCGGCGCGCGCGCGATGCGCGAGATCAGTTGCGGCGCGATCCGCTCGAGCGGCAGGATCGCCGATGCCGCGCCGATCGCCGCGGCCGCTTTCGGCATTCCGTAGACGGCGCTGGTCGCCTCGTCCTGCGCGATCGTGTAGCAGCCTTTCGCGCGCATCGCCTTCAGGCCGAGCGCGCCATCGCGCCCCATGCCCGTCAGCAGCACGCCGAGCGCCTCTCCCTGCCAGCCGTCGGCAACGCTGTTGAAGAACACGTCGATCGACGGCCGGTACGGCGTCTCCACCGGATGCCGCGTATAGCCGAGCACCCCGCGCGGCGACAGGTACAGGTGATCGTTGGTCGCCGCGAGCAGCACCTCGCCGGCCTGCGGCACGCTGCCCTGCCGCGCGACGCGCACGGGCAGCCGCGTGTAGCCGTCGAGCCATTCGGCCATCCCGAGCGCGAACGCCTGGTCGACGTGCTGGACGATCACGATCGCAGCCGGGAAATCAGCCGGCAGCGCGCGCAGCAGCGCGGTGAGCGCGGTCGGCCCGCCCGCCGACGCGCCGATCGCGACGAGCGTCGGCTGGCCGCGCGCGGGCGTCGGCCCCGGCGGCACGAGCGCCGCGGTACGGCTTTCGAGCAGCCGGCCGATCTGGTCGATCTTCCCGAGCAGCGCCTGCGGCGATGCGTCGGTCGACAGCCCCAGCGCAAGCGTCGGCGTGTCGACCGCGTCGAGCGCGCCCGCGCCCATCGCCTCGTAGACCGACGACGTGTTCGCGCTGACGCTGACCGTCACGATCAGGATCGCGCACGGTGCGCGCGCCATGATCTGCCGCGTCGCCGCCACGCCGTCGACCTTCGGCATCACGAGATCCATCAGCACGAGATCGGGCGGATGGGCGATGCAGAAATCCACGGCCTCGTCGCCGTCGGTCGCGACCCACAGCACGCGGTGGTCCGGCCGCAGCGCAAGCACGCGGCGCAGCGCCTCCACGGCCAGCGGCAGGTCGTTGACGATGCCGATGTTCATCCGCGCGCACCCCCGATCAGGTCGTGCACGGCATCGAGCAGCGCCTCGTCGTGGAAGCTGCTCTTCGCGAGGTAGTAGTCGGCGCCGGCATCGAGCCCGCGGCGGCGATCCTCGTCGCGATCCTTGTACGACACGATCATCACCGGCACGCGCTTGAGCATCGGATCGCCCTTGATCAGCGTGACGAGCTCGATGCCGTCCATGCGCGGCATGTCGACATCCGTGACGACGAGATCGAATGCATCGCTGCGCACCGCGTTCCAGCCGTCCATCCCGTCGACCGCGACGGTCACGTCGTAGCCGCGCTTTTCCAGCAGCTTGCGTTCGAGCTCGCGCACCGTCAGCGAATCGTCGACGACGAGCACGCGGCGGCGCCGGTCGACGAGCGCGAACTGCGGGTCGCGCTTGAGCCGCGCGAGCTGCCCGCCGCGCACGAGCTTGTCGACCGAGCGGATCAGGTCCTCGACGTCGACGATCAGCACGGGGTCGCCGTTCTCGAGCAGCGCGCCGGCCGCGATGTTCTGGATCTTGTGCAGGCGGCTGTCGAGCGGCTGCACGACGAGCATCCGTTCGCCGAGGAAACGGTCGACGGCGACGCCGTACAGCTCGGGCTCGCCGCCGACGACCACGACCGCCGTGCTCCCGCGCGCCCCGTTGGGTTCGCCCGCATCGAGCAACTGGTGCGCGGCGACGAGGCCCGCGCGCCGGCCGTCGAACGGAAAATGCGGCTGCCCTTCGAGCACGTCGATGTCGTCGTGCGCGAGCTCGAGCGTGCGGCGCACGTGCGCGAGCGGGAATGCATACGGTTCGCCGCCGACTTCGACGAGCAGGCTGCGGATCACCGACAGCGTGAGCGGCAACTGCAGCACGAAGCGCATGCCCGCGCCCGGCTCGTTGAAGATCCGCACCGCGCCGCGCACGCCGCGCACCATCTCCTGCACCGCGTCGAGGCCGACGCCGCGACCCGATACGTCGGTCACCGCATCGCGCATCGAGAAGCCCGGCAGCAGCAGGAATTCGAGCAGTTCGGGATCGGACAGCCGCGCGGCCGTCTCGTCGTCGGTCAGGCGCTGGCGCACGACGGCCGCGCGCAGCGCGTCCATGTCGACGCCCGGCCCGTCGTCGATCACGCTGACGAGCAGCGAGCCGGCGCTGTGGCGCGCCTCCAGCGTCACGCTCGCCTCGGCCGGCTTGCCGCGCGCGAGCCGCGCGTCGGGCGACTCGACGCCGTGGTCGATCGCGTTGCGCAGCAGGTGGCCGAGCGGCGCGTCGAGCAGGTCGAGGATGTCGCGGTCGACCTGGGTGCCCTCGCCGACGATCGAGAAGCGCACCTGCTTGCCGAGCGAGCGCGCGAGATCGCGGACGATGCGCGGATACGCGCGCGTCGCATCGCCGAACGGCCGCATCCGGCATTGCAGCGCCTCGTCGTAGAGCTGCTCGGCGATATGCGTGCTGCGCCGCTCGAAGCGGTCGAATTCGTCCATGCGCTCGGCGAGCGAGCGCTGCAGATCGTTGAGCATGTGCCGCACTTCGTTCATCGACGCGAGCATGCCCGCGTCGAGATCGTCGGCGAACTGTTCGTACATCAAATCGAGCGAACGGGCGGCGTCGCGTTGCGCACGCTTCACGCGCAGCATCGATTCGGCGAACGGCTTGAGCCAGCGCGATTCGACCAGCGATTCGCCGGACAGGCTCAGCAGCCGGTTCAGCGTATCGGCGCGCACGCGGCGCATCGCGCCCGCGCCGGCCACGCGGCCGGCCTGGACCGGATCGGGCACCGTGCCCGACACCGCGAGCGGCGGCACCGTGGCGCCGGCCCCGACGGACTCGTTCGCGGCGCCGTCGTGCTCGCGATACGGCACGGCCGACGGCGGCACGACGGCCGCCTGTATCGTCTGCGCGGCATCGGCGCCCGTCAGCGCCGCCGCGAACACGTCGATCTCGGTCGGCAATACGGGCGCCCCCTGCGGATCGCCGACGCGCACCAGCAGGTCGACGCCGGCGAGCAGCACGTCGACGTGCGTGGCCGTCAGCGCGATCGTGCCGGCCTGCGCGGCGACGAAGCATTCTTCCATCCGCCCCGCGATGTCGACGCCGAGCGGCACGCCGACGATGCGCGCGGCGCCCTTCAGCGAATGCGCGGCGCGCATGCACGCCTCGAGCGCGACGGCATCGGGTTCGCCCGATTCGAGCGCGAGCAGCCGCTCGGACAGCGCCTGGGTCTGCGTGCGCGTCTCCTCGCGATACAGCTCGAGCAGCGACAGGTGGCTCAGATCGTCGTCGCCGCTCATCGCATGCTCCGTGTCACGGCGTCGAACAGGCGATCGTCGTCGAGCAGGCCCACCGACTTGCCGCGCCACGACAGCACGCCGCGCGACAGGCCGGCGCTCGCACGCCCGACCGTCGCCGGCACGGGCACCCAGTCGGATGCGCCGAAGCGCAGCACGCCTTCGACTTCGTCGACCGGAAACACGACCGGTTCGCCCTGGTGTGCGGCGACCAGCAGCCGCGTGAAACGGCCGTCGCCGCCGCCGTTGCCGCCCTTGCCTGCGTCGAGGCCGAGCAGCGCGCCGATCGAGATCGCGATGCGCAGCGTGCCGCGGATGTTGACCACGCCGCGCACGGCCGAATTGCGGCGATGCGGCAGCGAATGGATCGGGCGCGTGCCGGCGATCTCGCGCAGCACGCCGATCGGCAGCGCGAGCCATTCGTCGGCCACGCGAAACGCCAGCGCCGCGTGGCGCGTATCGCCGTCGTCGTCGCGCACGCTCGTCGCGCGGAACGCGCTCATCCGGCGTGTCGCGTCGGCCATCTCGGCGTCGCCGAGCGGACGCTCGAGCAGCTTCGCCGCGTGATACGCGTAGACCGGGCAGTTCAGGCAGCGCTGGCAGTCGGCCAGCCGCTCGCACGAGCGGTCGCCGTGCGTGCCGATCCGGTTCCAGCAATCGTCGACGTCGATCGTCGTGTCGTCAGTGGCAGCGGCGTCGCGGTTCATGGGTTCCTCTGGTCATCGCGGTGTCGGTCCCGATCCCGTATTCGTGTCAGCCGGCCGAGCGCCGTGCGCGCTCGAGCAGCCATTGCGCGCCCGCGCGATCGCCGCCGACGTCGAGCAGCGTCGCGAGATGGGTCAGCGCCTCGTGGTGCGTGGGCCGCAGGTACAGCGCCTTCCGGTAGAAGTCGCCGGCTTCCGCCGCGCGCCCGCGCGCATCCGCGATCAGCCCGTTCAAGTAGAACGCGTCGGCATGCGGCCCGACGCGCGCCGAGAACTGCGCGAGCACGCGTTCGGCCTCGTCGAACGCGCCGGCGTTCGCGAGCGCCTGTGCCTCCTCGAGCGTCGGCGCGACGTCTTCGGCGACCGGCGCGGCCGCTTCGACCGTCGCCACCGACCGGTCGGCCCGTGCATCGAGCGCGGCCGTGCGCACCGCGGGCGACGGCGCCGCGAACGGCTGCGGCCTGCCGCCGAGCCAGACCGGCGGCGCGACGGCCAGCACCGGGCGCGTCGCCACGAGCGGCGCAACGGTAAAGCGCTCCGTGCGCCGGTCCGCCGCCGCGGACAACGGCGCCGCGGCCCGGGCCGCGCTCGCCTCGGCCGCCGCACCGGCAGACTCGCGATGAAATGCGAACGCGAGCGGCACGCGCGCCGAGCGCATCCCGTGCCGCATCGCGACGCCCGTTTCGGCCGGCCCGACGAACAGCATGCCGTCGTCGGCGAGGCACGCGTCGAGCGAGCGGATCACGCGATCCTGCGCGTCGCGGTCGAAGTAGATCAGCACGTTGCGGCAGAACACGAAATCGTAGCGAAAGCCCGTATCGGCGATCGGTTCGACGAGGTTCGCGTGCCGGAACTGCACGCACGCGCGCACGCGCTCGTCGAGCAGCCAGCCGTCGGCGGCCGGCGTGAAGTAGCGCGCGCGAAATTCCGTCGCGGTGCCGCGAAACGCATTGCGCCCGTAACAGCCGAGCCGCGCCTGCTCGATCGCGCGCGCGCTGAGGTCGATCGCGTCGATCGTGAAGCTGGCCGGGCCGAGCCCCGCGTCGAGCAGCGCCATCGCCGCCGAATACGGCTCCTCGCCCGTCGAGCAGGGCGCGCTCAGCACGCGGATCACGCGGCCGGACGTCGCGGCGAGCCGTTCGGCCGCCAGCCGCGCGAGCGTCGCGAAGGCCTCGCGGTCGCGGAAGAACCACGTCTCGGGCACCACGAACAGCTCGATCAGCGCACGCCGCTCGTCGGCCGACGCGTTGAGCTGCTGCCAGTACGCATCGAGCGCGTCCTGCGTCACGGGCGGCCGCGCCGCCGACGGCAGGCGCTCGCCGTCCGCCTGCAACGCGTGCACACGCTCCGTCAGCGCACGGATCAGAAAATCGTTGCCGAGCGAATCGGGGTCGATGCCGGTCTCGCGCAGCAGCCAGCCGCGAAATCGCGATTCGGACTCTTTCATGCGGACTCCTTCCCGTGGCCCGGCAGGCCATCGAACAGATACAGGCGCGCGACGTCGTCGATCAGGTCGGCTACCGACACCTGCTGCACGACACCGGCGGGCGTGTTCGCGACGAGCCCGAGCCAGCGCGTGCGCGCGGTCGAGATGCCGCTCGCGCGGAACGCCGCACGATCGATCCGCATCGTCTGCGTCGCGCGCTCGACGATCAGGCCGATCACGCGTTCGCCTTCTGCATGGCCCGCGCGATAGCGCACCATCACGAGCCGCGTCGAGCGCAGCGCATGCGCGCGCCGCCCGAGCGCGAGCATCGGCACGTCGATCACCGGCACCGGCTGGCCGCCGCGCATCAGCAGCCCGGCGATCCATTCGGGTGCGCCGGGCACGGCATTCGTGATCGCGAGCGGCAGCACCTCGTCGATGCCGGCCGCGTCGAGCGCATAGCGCCCGCCGTCGAGCTCGAACATCAGGAACAGCGCGTGTGCGCCGTTCTGCGGATCGGCGCGCGTCACGCGTCGACCTTGAAGCGCGACACGCTGGTGCGCAACTGGTTCGCGACGAGCGTCAGGTCGTCGATCGCCTGCGACGACTGGCGCAGCGACTCGGCGGTCTGCTGCGCGGCTTCCGACAGCTGCGACAGCGCCTGGGTGATCTGCTCGGCGCCGTTCGCCTGCGTCTGCATCCCTTCGTTGACCATCTGGAAGCGCGGCGCGAGCGTCTGCACCTCGGCGATGATCTGCGACAGCTGCCCGCCGACCTGCTGCACGTCGAGCATCCCGCGGCGCACTTCCTCGGAGAACTTGTCCATCCCCATCACGCCCGCCGACACGGCCGACTGGATTTCCTTCACCGTCTGCTCGATGTCGTAGGTCGCGACGGCCGTCTGGTCGGCGAGGCGGCGGATCTCGGTCGCGACGACCGCGAAGCCGCGGCCGTATTCGCCGGCCTTCTCGGCCTCGATCGCCGCGTTCAGCGACAGCAGGTTGGTCTGGTCGGCCACCTTGGTGATCGTCGCGACCACCTGGTTGATGTTCAGCGCCTTCTCGTTGAGGATCGCGAGCTTCGCGTTCACCGAACCGGCCGCGTCCATCACGCTGCGCATCGTCTCGCCCATCCGCGTGAGCCCGCTCTGGCTCACGCCCGCGAGCGTCGCCGACTGCTCGGCCACGCCGGCCACCTCGTTCATCGTGCGCAGCAGGTCGCGCGACGTCGCGAAGATCTCGCGCGAGGTCGCGCCGATCTCGGTCGTCGTCGCCGCGGTTTCGTTCGCGGTCGCCTGCTGCTCGCGCGACGTCGCCGCGATCTCGGCGACCGACGTCGTCACCTGCAGCGACGACTGCTGCGCGCGCGAGACGAGCTCGGTCAGCTCGTCGGCCATCCGGTTGAAGCCCGTCTCGAGCGTGCCGAATTCGTCGCGGCGGCGCAGGTCGAGGCGGCGCGTCAGGTTGCCGGTGCGCATCACGTCGTGCACCTCGACGAGCCGCGCCATCGGCACGGTGACCGAACGGTACAGCACGTAGCCGAGCCCGAGCGCGGACAGCAGCATGATCGCCAGCGCGGTCGCGAGCACGACCTCGGTATCCTGCACGGATTCGCGGATCAGCTTCGCGGACTGGTCGGCGAACTTGCGGTTTTCCTGCACCAGGACGTTCGCGTTGCGCACGACCTCGCCCCACACGGGCTGCACCTTCGCATAGGCCGCAACGGCCTCGTCGCGCGATATGCGGTGTTTCTGCACGGCTTCGTTCAGCAGCGGCAGGTAGCGGTCGTAGGAGCCGCGAAACGTTGCGAAGCGCTGACGGTCGTCGTCACGGAACGTCGTGTTCTGGTATTCGACCGACAGCGACTCGACTTCCTTCAGCGCTTCGGAAATTTTCGCGAGATCGCGCTGCACGCCTTCGGGATCGGTATCGACGAACGTTGCCTGCTGCAGCAGCGTGAACGATTCGTTCACCGAGCCGCGCAGCGACGACGCGAGGTAGACGCCGGGCAGCGAGTCGCGCTCGATGCTGACGGCTTCGCTGTTGATCGCGCGCAGGCGCTCGTACGACACGCCGGCTGTCACCAGCATCAGCACGAACAGCACGCCGAAGCTGAGCAGGATGCGATTGCCGAGCGTCAGCCGGGCAGCGCCGATCGTCGGATGCAGGCTTTCATTGGTCGCACGGGGCGTCACGGTGGCCATGTTCGTTATGGGCTTTCTAAAATCAGCGTTGAAAAAATCCACGCCCGCCAGCGCGCCGGACGGCGCGCCACGAGCGCCTCGTGGTCGGAGGCGGACGACGCGGCGCCGGCGGGCCGCGCCGCGAAATCACCGCTCCGCTTGCGCCGGCAGTCGAAGCGCGACCATGAAGCCGCGCGCCGTATTGCGCATCAAAATCTGGCCGCGATGCCGCGCCGCCGTCGCGCGGACGAACGCGAGCCCGAGGCCGAAGCCGCTGCGCGCCGCGCCATGCGTGGATTCGAGCTGCACGAACGACTCGGTCGCGGCCGTGCGCTGCTCCGGTGCGATGCCGGCGCCGGTATCCTCGACGCCGATCAGCCAGGCGCCGTCCTCGCCGCTCAGCGTGCAGTGCACGTCCGTGCCGGCCGGGCCGTACTTCAACCCGTTGTCGATCAGGTTCGCGACCGCGCGCGTGAGCATCATGCGGTCGCCCATCGTCACGCACTCGGTATCGGGCACGTGCGCGACGACCCGGCTGCCGCACCCGGCCGCCTTCTCCCAAAGCTGGTCGACGGCATCGAGCACGATCTCGTTGAGACTCACGACCTCGTGCGCGCGGCGCTCGGATTGTGCGCGGGTCAGGTGGATGAAACCGTCGGCGAGCGCAAGCGCACGCCGCGCATGGCCGGCGATGCGCTCCATGATCGCCGGCATGTCGCCGTGTTCGGTCCGGTAGACGTCGAGCAGCGCGAGGATCGACGTCTGCGGCGAACGCATGTCGTGCGACAGGAAATCGAGCGCCTCGTCGCGCTGCCGCGACATCAGATACGAATTCGAGTGATAGCGGATCCGCGCGGTCAGCTCCATTGCGTCGGGGAGCTTCACCAGATAGTCGTTCGCGCCGGCGATGAACGCCTCGCGCTTGACGATCGGCTCCTCCTTCGCGGACAGCACGATGATCGGCACCCGTGCGGTGCCGGCGTTTGCGCGCCATGCGCGAACGAGATCGAGGCCGTCGATGTCCGGCATCACGAGATCCTGCAGGATGACCGTCGGCTTCACGTCGCGCGCGACCGTCATCGCCCGGTGCGCGTCGGTGCACACGTGCAGGTCGATGTCGTGTTCGCTGCGCAGCGCGCGGCGGATCACTTCGCCGACGAACGGTTGATCGTCGACGAGAAGGACCGAAAGCCCCGATTCAAGACAATCCGGGGCATTATCACCGCTCGATTCTTTCATAAATACAGTTTCAAACGCCGAATCTCCAATCGATTCTTTCATAGGAGTTGTTTATCCGACTTGGACACTATCTTATATTGGCGGTTGATAAACCCCGCCTGATTCTGCCGATTTGGCCTGTCGGCACTGCCTTGCGGGGCGTCGGGCGCCGATTTTTCCCCGTCGACGACCGCATTACCTCCGCATTCTTTCTCTCAATAAACATAACCGGCTGATTCTAAATGAAATTAGAACACAGCATCTATCTCCTTCCGGTTTAGTTTTGCCAAATATGCGGAAAGAGCCGCAATCAGATAAATCGGATCATTTCCGGATTCGAAAGACGATAACGTTTGCGCGGCCGGCACGGCGAGGTTTGCATGCGCTGCAAGGCTCGGTCGCGACACGTATTGGGGCCCGATGCAAATGCATCGAATCGGCCGGAGGAAGGGAGAAAAAATGCGGCGCGCGGGTGAGGATCGCCCCGTACGCGCAGCGGGCCGGCGGAAGCCGGCCCGCGTGATGGCGGTGCGGCCCGCCTACCCGCGCGCGTGCTGCGCGGACACTTCCTGCAGGTCGAGATCGCGTTCGAGCATGTGCAGCATCTCGTCGTGGATGCGGCCCGAACGATGCAGGCGCAACAGTTCCGCGCGCCCGGCCTTGATCGCGGCCAGCACCACGTCGTAGTGCGCAATGCGCACTTCCGCCGGATACGCGGGTTCGTTCTTCGTCCGCTCGGTCAGTTCCGCGCGATACGTGTATTGCTCGAGCAGGCGCGGATGGATCACCACCCCGTTCTCGTCGTGCACGAGCGGCTGGATCGCCGCGAGTTGCGCGGCCTCGACGTACGCCCACGTCTGCGGCTCGGTCAGGTGATGCGCGGCGCGCTCTTCGCGTTGCGGCAGGCGCAGCAGCCGGATCAGCGGCCCGATCGTCGTACCCTGCAGCAGCACCGTGACGAGGATCACCGCGAACGACGCGACCAGGATCACGTCGCGGCCGGGCATCGCCTCCGGCAGCGACAGCGCGATCGCCAGCGTGACGACGCCGCGCATCCCGGCCCAGCTCATGATCGTCGCGGCCTTCCAGTCGGGCGAGTCGCCGCGCCGCGCGATGCCGCGCACCGGCCACTTCAGCGCCTCGACCGCGTAGATCCACACGAAGCGCGACACGATCACCGCCGCCAGCACCGCGAGCACCGGCGGCACCATCGTGGCGAGCACCTGCTCGAAGCCGCCGAGCCGGTGCATCGCGCCGCGCAGCGACAGCCCGATCAGCACGAACACCATCGCTTCGAGCAGGAACACGATGACCTGCCAGAACGCGGTGCCGCGCGTGCGCACGGCCGCCGAGAACACCTCGTGCTGGTGCCAGCCGATGATCATGCCGGCCGTGACGGTCGCGATCACGCCCGACACCTCGACCATTTCGCCCGCGATATACGCGATCCAGCCGGCGATCACCGCGACGGTGATCACGAGATAGTCGTCGTCGAGCAGCTTCAGGAACCACACGACGAGCCTGCCGACCACGAAGCCGACCACCACGCCGCCGAGCCCGAGCTCCGCGAAGCGCACGACCGCATGCTCGAGGCTGAACGCGCCGGTCAGCGCGGCCGCGACCGCGAAGCGGAACAGCACGAGGCCGGCCGCGTCGTTCAGCAGGCTCTCGCCTTCGAGCAGCACCATCAGCCGGCGCGGCAGCGCGACACGTTCGAGCACGGCCTTCGCGGCGACCGCATCGGGCGGCGACACGATCGCGCCGAGCGCGAAGCACGCGGCCCACGGCAGCGCCGGCACGACCCAGTGCACGGCGAAGCCGACCGCGAACGTCGTGAATACGACCGCGCCGATCGCGAGCAGCAGGATGCCGCCGACGTTGCGCTTGAACTCCTCCCACACGGAGAAGTACGCGCCGTCCATCAGCAGCGGCGGCAGGAACACCAGCAGCACCAGTTCGGGATCGAGGTCGATCGGCGGCAGGCCGGGAACGAACGCGATGCCGATGCCGCCGATCAGCAGCGCGGCCGCGGGCGGCAGCCGCAACCGCTTGGCGATGCATTCGAGCGCGACGATCGCCAGGAATGACAACAGAACCAGCTTGAATGCCGAGACGGGAGACATGAATCGACCTCGTGAAGAATGAATTCGCGCTTTCCGGCGTCGTACCCCGGTCGGCAGTTTGGCGCGATTACATCACGATGCGATGCCCGCAGTCGAGCGCGTTCGGGAGGCCCGCCACGCGGCACGGGCTCGATGCCGGCCCGGTGTGCGCGCCGCGATGAAAAACGGCACGCGGGCCGGCACGATCGCCCGCCCGCGTGCCGTCGCGGCACCGCGCTGCCCGCCCCGCGTTACCGGCGCCGCACGACCATCAGCCGCGGCTCGGTCATGTCCTCGATCGCATAGCGGATCCCTTCGCGGCCGAGACCCGAATCCTTCACGCCGCCGTACGGCATGTTGTCGACGCGGAACGACGGCACGTCGTTGATCACGACCCCGCCGACCTCCAGCTCGTCCCACGCGCGCTGCGCATGCGTGAGCGAATCGGTGAACACGCCGGCCTGCAGCCCGAAATCGCTGTCGTTCACGCGCGCGAGCGCGTCGTCGAACCGGTCGAACTTCTCGAGGATCGCGACGGGGCCGAACGCCTCCTTCCGGTACAGGTCCTGCTCGCGCCCGACGTTTTCCAGCAGCGTCGCCTCGAACATCGCGCCGTCGACCTTGCCGCCCGCGACGATCTTCGCGCCCGCCGCGACGGCCGCATCCATCCAGCCCGACAGCCGGCGCGATTCGGATTCGGAAATCATCGGGCCGACGAACGTCGACGGATCCTTCGGATCGCCCATCTTCAGCGAACGCGTCTTCGCGATCAGCTTCTCGCGCAGCGCATCGTAAAGATCGGCATGCACGAGGATCCGCTGCACGCCGATGCAGCTCTGGCCCGACTGGTAGTACGCGCCGAACGCGAGACGCTCGACCACGTAGTCGAGCCGGTCGCGCTGGTCCGCATCGACGATCGCGGCCGCGTTGCCGCCGAGCTCCAGCACGACTTTCTTCTTGCCGGCCTTCTCCTTCAGCGCCCAGCCGACGGCCGGCGAGCCCGTGAACGACAGCAGCTTGAAGCGCTCGTCGGTCGTGAACAGATCGGCGCCGTCGCGATGCGCGGGCAGCACCGAGAACGCGCCCTTCGGCAGGTCGGTTTCCGCGAGCACCTCGCCGATGATCAGCGCGCCGATCGGCGTGCGGCTCGCGGGCTTCAGCACGAACGGGCAGCCGGCCGCTAGCGCGGGCGCGACCTTGTGCGCGGCGAGGTTCAGCGGGAAGTTGAACGGCGAGATGAACGAGCACGGGCCGACCGGCACGCGCTTCGTGTAGCCCGTATAGCCCTGCGCACGCGCGGAGATCTCGAGGTTGATGATCTCGCCGTCGATGCGCACCGATTCCTCGGATGCGACGCGGAACGTATCGAACAGCCGCGTCACTTCGCCCTTCGAATCGTTGATCGGCTTGCCGGCCTCGATGCACAGCGCCTCGGCCAGCTCGTCGAAGCGCTCGCGAAAGCGTGCGACGCAATGGTCGAGCACGGCCTGCCGCTTGAAGGCCGGCAGCTCGCGCATCGGCTTCGCGGCGTCGACCGCCGCGCCGATCGCCGCATCGATCGCCTTCGCGTCGGCCAGCGCGACGCGCGTTGCGACCTTGCCGCTGAACTTGTCCGTCACTTCCAGATCGGTGTTCGCGTAGACGGCCTCGTTGGCGAGGTAGTACGGATAGGTATCCTTCAACATGGAACGACTCCTTCCTGTGAACGGGGAATTCAGAGTTGCGCCGACAGCCGCTTGATCTCGCGGTTCAGCACGCGCTCGTTGTCCGAATAGTCGATCGGCACGTCGATCACGTGCACGCCCGGCGCCGAGAAGCACTCGCGCAGCAGCGGTTCGAGATCGTCGGCCGATTCGACGCGATGCCCGTGCGCGCCGTAGCTTTGCGCATACGACACGAAATCGGGGTTCTTCAGCGTCATCGCGAAATCGGGGAAGTTCATGTTCTCCTGCTTCCAGCGGATCATCCCGAATGCGTCGTCGCGCAGGATCATCACGACGATGTCGAGCTTCAGCCGCACGGCCGTTTCGAGCTCCTGCGAATTCATCATGAAGCCGCCGTCGCCGCACACGGCGATCACCTTGCGCTGCGGATGCACGATCTTCGTCGCGATCGCCGACGGCAGGCCCGCGCCCATCGATGCGAGCGCGTTGTCGAGCAGGAGCGAGTTCGGCTCGTGTGCGCGCCAGTAGCGCGCGAACCAGATCTTGTACATCCCGTTGTCGAGGCAGACGATCCCGTCGGCCGGCAGCGCGTTGTACAGGTCGCCCACGATGCGCACCGGGTACATCGGGAAGCGCGGGTCGTGCTGGCCCTTCTGCAGGTGCGCGTCGAAATGCTCCTTGATCATCGCGAAGCGCACGAAATCCCAGTGCGGCTGCGGGACGATCGCTTCCGTCATCTGCCACACCGCGTTCGCGATGTCGCCAACCACCTCGATCTGCGGAAAATAGACGGGATCGACCTGCGCACCGAGGAAGTTCACGTGGATCACGGTCTTGTCGTCCGCGTGCATGAAGAACGGAGGCTTCTCGATCACGTCGTGGCCGACGTTGATGATGCAGTCCGCATGCTCGATCGCGCGGTGCACGAAGTCGCCGTCGGACAGCGTCGCGTTGCCGAGCCACAGCGGGTGCGTCTCGTCGATCACGCCCTTGCCCATCTGCGTCGTGAAGAACGGGATACCCGTCTTGTCGACGAATTCGCCGAGGATCTTGCGGGTCGTCTTGCGATTGCCGCCCGCGCCGATCATCAGCAGTGGATGGCGCGCGGCCTGGATCGCGTCGACCGCGTGCGCGACCGCCTTCTCCTCGGCCACCGGCCGCCGGCTGTAGCTGCGCGGGATCGGCTTGCCGTCGCCTTCCTCGTGCGCGATGTCTTCCGGCAGCTCGAGGTGCGCGGCGCCCGGGCGCTCTTCCTCGGCGCGGCGGAACGCCTCGCGCACGGCCGACGGGATGTTGCCGATCGACACGATCTGCCGCGTGAACTTCGTGAGCGGCTGCATCATGCCGACCACGTCGACGATCTGGAAGTGACCCTGCTTGCTGGACTTGATCGGCTTCTGCCCGGTGATCATCAGCATCGGCATCCCGCCGAGCTGCGCATACGCGGCGGCCGTCACGAGGTTCGTCGCGCCGGGCCCGAGCGTCGCGAGACACACGCCGGTGCGGCCCGTCAGGCGGCCGTAGGTGGCGGCCATGAAGCCGGCCGCCTGCTCGTGCCGGGTCAGCACGAGCTTGATCTTCGATCGCCGCAGCGATTCGAGCAGATCGAGGTTCTCTTCGCCGGGAATGCCGAACACGTACTCGACGCCTTCGGCTTCCAGCGCCTTCACGAACAGATCCGATGCTTTCATGGGGGACTCTCGGTTATGCCGCCTGCCCGGCCTACGGACACGCGGCGTACATGACGCGCGCCGGCCTACGGCACGCGGACGCTCTACCTACTGGACACAGACCACGGCACTTCCCGCCGCGCAACACGCAACGCGCGGCGGTGCCTCCGGATACCGGAGGACGAACGGACCCGCCCGTATGCGGCAGGCGCGCACGGGCGGCAAAGACGTTTTTGATTGTAGACGGATTCGAAAGATTTCGACTTCGGCCGAACGGCCATTTGGCGCCCAAACGAAGCAGGCGGCCCTAATGTGGCGACTACGGAATAGCCCGATACATCTGTGAACCATGGTTGACATACTGCAATCAATGCCCTACAGTGCGCCTACGTATAGCATCTGGACCACCGACGTCTTCGACGCATGGTTTGCCGGCCTGCAGGATCGCGTCGCGAAGCGCCGCATCCAGGCGCGCATCGACCGCCTGTCGATGGGCAATCCGGGCGACTGGAAATCCGCCGGCTCGCCGGTCGTCGAGATGCGTATCGACCATGGCCCCGGTTATCGCGTCTACTACGTCCGGCGCGGAACGATCTGGGTCATCCTGCTCTGCGGCGGCGATAAATCGACGCAACCAGCCGACATACGCGCCGCGCACGCGATGCTTGCGCATCTCGACATGGAGTGATCGATGGACAAGATCAGCACCCGGCCGTGGGATTCGGCCGACCATCTGCAAACCGAAGACGACATGGCCGATTACTTCGAGGCCTGCCTGCAAGAGGCCGGCGACGATCCGGCCTTCATCGCGCACGCGCTCGGCGTGATCGCACGCGCTCGCGGCATGTCGCAGGTCGCGCGCGATGCGGGCCTGTCGCGCGAAGGGCTGTACAAGGCGCTGTCGCACGACGGCAACCCGAGCTTCGGCACGATCCTGAAGGTCATCAAGGCGCTCGGCCTGCAACTGCACGGCTCGAAAGCGCGCGCGTGATGCACGGGCGCGCGGCATCGCGCCCTTTCCGCGATGTCCGTGGCCGCATCAATGCAGCCACCCGGCCGCCCAGCGCGGCACCAGCGACACCAGATACAACCCGAGCTCGATCAGCCGTCGACGCAATGGGTCGTCCGAATGGCATAGCGGCCCCGTAAAGACAATGTGCGCCCCTATACTCGTCGGGACGACAGAGACCAGCCCGCATGCATTGGCGATGCCTGTCACCACGCGTTGACCTCACCCATTCCCGATCATTCAGGTTTCCTATTGGTCGTTTCTCGCGACGGCGCTTCGACGTACGCATCGTCGAAATCATTTCACCCTTATTGACGTATTACGTAAAACGTAATACGATGCCCGTAATGATCAGATCGTTCCGATGCAAGGATACCCAGTTGTTGTTTGCTGGAGCATCGCCCAGGCGTTTCCGCACGATCGAAACCGTTGCCACCCGGAAACTGCAAATGGTCGCCGCTGCGAAAGAACTGCGCGATTTGCGGGCGCCGCCCGGCAACCGGCTCGAAGCGTTGCAAGGCAATCGGGAAGGCCAGCACAGCATCCGCATCAACGAGCAATGGCGGATCTGTTTCGAATGGAGCGACGATGGCCCCACCCAGGTCGAGATCGTCGACTATCACTGACTGGAGCCTCGCATGCTCAAGAATGGAATGCGCCCGATTCATCCGGGTGAAATCCTGCGGGAAGAGTTTCTCGTGCCGCTGGAAATGAGCGTCAACGCGCTGGCGCTCGCGTTGAACGTGCCGGCGACACGCTTGCACGAAATCGTCAAGGAACGGCGTGGAATCACGGCCGATACGGCTTACCGGCTCGCGCGCTACTTCGATACGTCGCCGGAATTCTGGCTGAACCTGCAAGCCGCTTACGATCTCAAGACGCTGCCAACGCGCAGCGAGATCGACCGCAAGGTCGAACCGCGCGAACGCACGCACGCGTAAGCACACCGGCCGTCGTTCGCGGGCGTGGCCGCATCAATGCAGCCACCCGGCCGCCCAGCGCGGCACCAGCGACACCAGATACAACCCGAGCCCGATCAGCCCGCCGACCAGCGTGCCGTTGATGCGGATGTACTGCAGATCCTTGCCGATGTTCAACTCGATCTGCCGCGACATCTCGCGCGCATCCCAGTTGCGCACCGTGTCGCGAATGTGACGCATCAGGAAATCGGCGAAATCCGGCGCCATCTCGTGCACGGCCTTCTCGATATGCTCGTTCAGCGACGCGCGCAGCGCCGGGCTCTCGGCGAGCCGCGCGCCGAGCCAGCCGCCGAGCGTCGCGGCCTGCCGGTGCAGCGTCGAATCGGGGCGTGCGAGATCGGCCTTCAGCCATGCGCGCAACTGGTCCCACAAGTCGCGCGCATACTCGTTGAACGCATCGCCGTCGCGGATGTAGCGCTTGATCTCCTCACCCTTTTCGATGAACGCGGGATCGTGCTTCAGCCGCTCGGTCAGCCGCGCGACCGTCCGGTCGAAGCGCTGCCGCAACTCGTGCTCGGGATCGGCCGCCACGCCTTCCAGCACGCGGCTCACCGCACTGGCGAGCATCCGCGCGCCGTTCTCGCCGAACCACTGCGTCGGCATGATCTTCTCGACCTTCGGGTACTGCGTCTTCAGCCATTCGACGATGAAGCCCGCGATCACCTCGCGGTTCTCCTCCTTGTCGAGCACGTCGACCACCTGTTCGATCGCATCGTCGAGCAGCGCCTGGTGGCGGCCGTCCTTCGTCAGCGTGTCGAGGATCGCGCCAACCGATTGCGACAGGTCGACCCGGTCGATCACCGCGCGAAACGCGTCGTGGACGAACGACTGGATCCGCGCGTCGTCGGTCATGTCGAGTGCGAAGCTCATCAGCTTCGTCACATAACCGCCGAGCGCGTCGGTGTTCGCCGGCTCGCCGAGCCACGCGCCGAGTTTCTGCGCGGGATCGTGCTGGCGGATCTGCGCGGCAAGCGCGTCGGGGCCGAGGAACTTCTCGCGCACGAACACCGCGAGGTTGTCGGCGATCTTGTCCTTGTTCTTCGGGATGATCTCGGTATGGCGCGACACGAACGGGATCGGCACGCGGCGGAATAGCGCGACGACCGCGAACCAGTCGGCGAGTGCACCGACCATCGCAGCCTCGGCCACGGCCTTGACGCCGTCGACCCACGGGCCTCGCGGCAGAAAAATCGTCGTGACGAACACCGCGACCGCGGCCAGCAGCAGCCACAGCGCGCGGCGCTTGCTTCGTTTCAGTTCGAGGGCTTTGTCTGACGGCATGGAGAACGGGCGGATCGGCGATGCCGCTAATATCCCCGATTTCGCACCGGCAGACAAACGCGCGGCATGATGCGCGACGGGCCCGCGCGACCGCCGCCGCGCATCACGTCACCCGCCACGTCGCGCAACCGTCCGGCAAACGCGCGGCCGGCGACGTCATCGCCGATGCAATCCGACCGCCGCGCTTGCCATACTCGCCGCGCCTGCCGCCGTTACAGGAACGTCTTCAGGTTCACCGCCGGATCGGCGAGTTTCGCCGGATCGGGCACCGCCCCCGCCGCGATCAGCCGGCGCGATGCGCCGATGTCGCGCCCCAGGTTCGCCGCGGCCACCGCGACAATCTTGCCGTCGTCGCCCAGCCCGAACACCGTGAACGGCCCGCTCGCCGGATCGCCGCGCACGACGATCGTGCGTTCGCTGCCGAACAGCCCGAGCATCTGCAGGTTGCAGTCGTACTGATCGGACCACAGCCACGGCAGCTCGGCATAGGCTTCGTCCGCGCCGAGCAGGTTCGCGGCCGCGACGGCCGGCTGGTTTTCGGCGACCTGCCACGATTCGATCCGCACGTGACGCCCGAGCAGCGGATTGAAGTGCATCGTCACCTCGCCCGCGGCGAAAATCGCGGGATCGGCGGTGCGGCAGCCCGCGTCGACGCGTACCCCGTTGTCGACGTCGAGCCCGGCCGCCTGTGCAAGCTCGACATTGGGCACGACACCGATGCCGACCACGACGATATCGGCCTGCACGTCGCCGCGATCGGTCTCGACGAGCGCACCGCCGAACGGCGCACGGCGAACCGCACGCGGTAGCGTCGCCATCTGGAACACGACGCCGCGCGCGTCGTGCAACTGACGCGCATACGCACCGACGACTTCCGGCAACGCACGCTGCAGCAATCGGGGAGCAGGATCGATCACCGTCACGTCGCAACCGAGCTGGCGCGCCGCAGCCGCGACCTCGAGGCCGATGAACCCGCCGCCGAGCACCGCGACGTGGCGGCCCGGCGCAAGCTTCGCGCGCAATGCACGCGCATCGTCGACGGTGCGGACGTAATGCGGCTCGACACCTTCGTCGATCGCGCCGCCGAACGTGCGCACCCGCGAACCCGTCGCGAGTGCGAGCCGCGCGTACGGCAGCGTCGTGCCGTCGTCGAGCCGCACGCGCTGCGCGTCGCGCTCGATCGCATCGACACGTGTGCCGAGCCGCAGCTCGATGCGCTGCGTGTCGTACCACGCCGCATCGCGCACGAACGCGCGCTGCTCGCCGCCGTCGCTCATCAGCGCATCCTTCGACAGCGCGGGCCGGTCGTACGGCAACTCGCGCTCCGCGCCGATCATCACGATGCGCACGGCGGCATCGCGTTCGCGCAGCGCTTCGGCCGTGCGCCGCGCCGCGTGGCCCGCGCCGACGATCACGAACGGATCAGCCGACATTGACTTCCACCTGCCCGTCGACGATCCGGAGCGGATAGGTCCGCACCGGCTCCGTGATCGGCGCGCATTTCGGCGCGCCGGTGCGGATGTCGATCAGCCCCTGGTGCAGCGGGCATTCGACGCAACCGTCCTCCACATAACCTTCGGACAGCCGCGCATGGCCGTGCGTGCACAGGTCGTGCATCGCGAACAGTTCGTCGCCGATCCGGAACACGGCGATCGGCTTCTGGCCGGCGACACGCGCTGCCGGCTCGTCTTCGGAGAATTCGTCGAAAGCGCCGAGCGGATGCCACTCGGCGAGCGTTGCTTCGGTCATGTCGGTTCCTTGCTTCGTCAGATCGGGGTTGCGAGCAGCGTCTGCACGCGCGACGTGTCGTAGATCACGCGCTTGGTCTTGTAGCGCAGCCCGTCGGGCGTGCGCACGACCGTGTCGTAGTACTTGCCGGCCTGGTACACGTTCGACTCGCCGTTGCTGCGCGTCTGCACGACCACGTAGTTGCTCTCGGTGTCGATCTCGCCGTCGCGTTCCGCGACGATCGTCAGGCCCGACGTCATGTGCCGGTACGTGTGCTCCTCGAAGATGTTCGCGTGCCGCAGCGACACCACGCGGTCGCGCAGCATCCGCTGGTTCGTGCAGTGGACGATCCCGACCGGCAGCCCGAGATCCGCGTTCTCCTTCGGCACGATTTCGTATGTGCAGTCCTCGGTGAACATTTCCGGCCAGCGTTCGAGCCGGTCGTTGTCGAGGTGCCCGATGTAGCGGTTCTGGAGCATGTAAATCTCGAACCACGTCTTCATGTCTTCCGTCATTTCTCGCTCCCGCTTCAATAGCCCATCAGCTTCTGGTAGCCGACCCAGAACTTGCGGATCAGGCTTTCGGTGATCACCGTGTCCTGCTGGTCCGGATTGCCGCGCGACATCTCGATCACCGACGTCGCATCGCCGTCGCGCACGGTGCCGCGCTGCACGAGCTCGGTCGCCTCCGTATCCTCCATCGAGATATAGCCGGCCGGCCCGACGAGGTTCGCCTGCTTGATGCGCAGCGCGCGCAACTCGGGCGTGTCGTCCGCATAGCCGAAGAAATGGAAGATCAGCTCGAAGTTGTCGGGGCCCTTCGGCAGGATCTGTCGCGCGACCAGCGTGTTGTGGATCTGCTGGATCACGAGCTGCGGGAAGATCGGCTGGATATGGTTCGTGCAGTCCTCGTCGTATTCCGATACGAGATCGAGGATCGATTCGTCTTCGAGATGGAAGCCCTCGTCGAACGAACGGATGTTCTGCTGCTTGTACGCGGCCGACGTGTCGTCGTTCGTCTTCGTCACCGTGATGATGCTGTGCAGCCCGTGGTTCGCGTCCGGAATCGAACGCGCCTTCATCCCGACGCGGAAGATGTTGAAGGTCGTATGGAACAGGTGCAGCATGCTCGCGTGATACGGGTCCTTCACGTTCTCCATGTACAGCTTCCAGTTCGACTTCGAATACTGGCGCGTGCAGCCGAGATACTCGATCGGCTTGTGGAAGATCCGGTCGATCCACGGGCGCATCTGTTCGCCGAGATAGTCGGGCAGCGGCATCACGTCGTCGCTGAAGGTCGCGAACACCAGCCCGCGATAGCTGTCGACGCGCAGCTTGCGCAGCCCGTGCTGCTTCGGATCGAAATCCGCCGGCATCCCGGTCATCCCCTTCTGGCCGCGCCGGAACGGCACGCCGAGCAGGTTGCCCGTGTTGTCGAAGCTCCACTGGTGATACACGCACGTGTGCGAGGTCGCGTTGCCGCGCGACTTGCGGCACACCTGCGCGCCACGGTGCGCGCAGCGGTTCACCCATGCGGCGAGCGTGCCGTCCTCGGCGCGCGTGACAACCACCGGCGTGTCGCCGACGAACGTGCTCTTGAAGTCGCCGGCGTTCGGGATTTCCGCTTCCAGCGCGACGAAGTTCCACGTCGGCCCGCGGAAGATGCGTTCCTGCTCGCGGTCGTAGACGGCACGCGAGCTGAACACCTTGTACGGCACGCGCGAGCCGTCGTCGTGCGGAAAGCTCACGTCGGATGCGTCGTCGCGCGCGGCGAACACGACGGGCGATTCTGTCTGCTCCATGTCGGACTCCTGGTCGTTCCGTTTCATTAACAAGATGGGGTCCATTTTTGGAAGGCTAATATTCGCCGTCTATCCGGAAAGTGCGATTGCGGCGATGCAATATCCACTTTCGGCGGATTTCTGAGCTAGCATGACGGCACACACGATGCGGCACTTGATCGAGACCCATTCGTCGGATCGAAGTGCGCCGTCCACAATCAGGCTGATGCCCATGTCCCCAACGTCGTTCGAGCCGCTCGCGCTGCGCGCGCACCGGCTGTTCGAATCCCGCGATCTCGACGAGACGCGCGAGCGGATCTCGCGCGTGATGCAGCCGCACGCGCTGCTGCCGAACGGCCGCGTGCACGGCGCGTCGCACATGGATTTCGTCAGGCTCGGCGGGCTCGGGATCGGCACGATCGCGTTCGGCGACGCGATGCGCGTGCAGGTCGACGCGGTCGATGGCTATTACCTGCTGATGTTCTGCCTGTCCGGCCAGGCCGAGGTGCGTGCGATGGGGCGGCAGCTCGGCGTCGACGGCCAGACCGGCGTGCTGTGCGCACCCGGCGAGCGCTTCGACGCGGTGCTGTCCGCCGATTGCGAGCAGTTCGTGCTGCGCATCGACGCGGCGACCGTCGGCTCGCTGACCGGCGACCCGCGCGCAATGCTCGACCCCGTGCTGCACATCAGCGACGCCGCGCTCGCCGCGTGGCGCCAGCAACTGATGCTCGTCGCGCGTTCGCCCGAACTGCTCGAACGCGCGAACGCGAACCCGCGCGTCGCGTCGCAGCTCGAGCACCTGCTGATCGACCTGCTGATCGAAGGCCACCCGCCGTCCGTGCTGCACGCGTCGCACCGCGACCCGGCGCCGGGCTTCGTGCGGCGCGCGCAGGAGTTCGTGAACGCGCATTACGCGCAGCCGCTGCAGCTCGCCGATATCGTCCGCGCCGCCAACGTGCCGGAACGGACGCTGCGCGACGCGTTCCTGCAGTTCCGCGGGATGAGCCCGATGCAATACCTGCGCGCGACGCGGCTCGACCATGCGCGCGAGCTGCTGCGCGGTGCGGCGTCCGACCGGCGGATTGCCGATGTCGCGCTCGATTGCGGGTTTACCCACCTCGGGCGGTTCGCGATCGCGTACCGGGAGAAGTTCGGGGAATCGCCGTCGGAGACGCTCGACGGGAAACGGTGACGCCGGAACCGCATCGGCACGCGCTCGTATCGCTCCACGCTGCTCGTTGTATTTCCCTGGACGTCTTGCCGATCGCCATCAGCACAACTCGCGTCTTCCACCCGCGCCGGAATTGACGGCCGGTTGCATGTTCTGCGGTAGCCCCGACGCTCACCCCGGCAGTCCGCGCCCCGGCGCGGCGTCGTGCGCGGCATCCGCAGACGGCCGGCGCACGTTGTCGAGCCGGGCCGACGCGCACGCCAGCGCGCGTTCGACCTGCTCGATCATCAGTAGCCTCGCTGCACGGACTCGCGCGCAACAAAAGCCCCAACCACTCCAACCGCCGGGCGAGCATCGGCACGATCAGCGTTCGAACGATCAGCCGCTGATCCCGGTCCGACGGATTGAAACGCGCACATGCGTCGACGAGCGCATCGAGGGTGAGTGCGGCACGGGTCGGACACGTCAAGACGTTCATGGGTGGATACTCCCCGTCGCAGCAGGCCGCGGACCGCTATCCCGATCAAAATGCATTCCATTCCGCGGACCCACCCGGCATCTGTGCGGTCAGCGCCCCCGCCAGTGGCGCAACCACGGGCGGTTTCGCGGGCACGGGCGAACGCGCCGGCGCGGACACCATCGTGGCGGTCGCATCGACGGGGTTCGGGGCGAGCTTGAACGCCGACATCGCGTCCTGCAGATGGCCGGCCTGCTCTTCGAGCGAATGCGCCGCCGCGGCCGCCTGCTCGACGAGCGCCGCGTTCTGCTGCGTCACCGTATCCATCTGCTCGATCGCCAGATTGACCTGCTCGATCCCCTGGCTCTGCTCCCGCGACGCGGCCGCGATTTCGGCGACGATATCGGACACCTGCTTGATCGCCAGCTTCACCTGCCCCATCGTCGCGCCAACGCCCGTGGCCTGCTGCGCGCTGTCCCGGATCATCGACACCGACGCGCCGATCAGTTCCTTGATCTCCTTCGCGGCGGCCGCCGAACGCTGCGCGAGGCTGCGCACCTCGCTCGCGACCACCGCGAAGCCGCGCCCCTGCTCGCCTGCACGCGCCGCTTCCACCGCGGCGTTGAGCGCGAGGATGTTGGTCTGGAACGCAATGCCCTCGATCACGCCCGTGATGTCGGAAACCTGGCTGGAGCTGCTGCTGACCTGCTCGATCGTCGCGACCATGTTCTGCACGGCGTCGTTGCCGGCATCGGCCATCCCGGTCGCGCGCGTCGCGAGCGTATTGGCCTGCTGTGCGTTGTCGGCGTTCTGCTTCACGGTCTCGGTCAGTTGCGTCATGCTCGACGCGGTTTCCTCGAGCGACGCGGCCTGCTCTTCCGTGCGGGCCGACAGATCGGAATTGCCGCTCGCGATCTGGCGCGACGCGACCGCAACCGCTTCCGCGCTGCGCTTGATGCCGCGCACCGTCGTACCGAGCTGTCGATCCATCGTCGCCAGCGCACCGAGCAACCGGCCGAATTCGTCGTGCGAATCGATGTCGATCCGGTTGTCCAGCGTGCCGCCGGCGATTTCGTCGGCCACGCGTACGGCCTTTCCGAGCGGAGTCGAGATGTGCCGCAGCAGGTGCGCGGACACCCACACCGCGATCAGCACGCCGATGCCGATCAGGCCGATCGCAATCCATAAAATGATCCTGAATGTCGACGCGCTATCGTCGACGAACGATTTCGCCTGGTCGATGGTCAGTGCAATGTCGTCGTCGAGCGCCTGCTTGAGCGCGCCTGCGGCCGGCGACAGCCTGTCGATCGCCGCAGCGGCTGCGTCGTAGTCCCCGCCGCTCATGGCCGTAACCGCTTCGCCCACACCCGCTCCGAAGCGCGGCAGCACGCCACGGATCCGGTCCGCGATCTGACGCTCCTTGTCGCTCGTGATCGATTCGTCGTAGTAGCGGTTCCAGATCGTGTCGAGACGGCCTTGCTCGGCACGAACCTCGTCGATCCCTCTGCGGGTCCGCTCGGGATCGCGCGCGGCCTGCACCCGACGCATCTGAAGCTGCATCCCGAATGTGGCGGCGCGAATTTCCGATAATTCGCTGATCGGCAGCGTATTGCCTGCATAAGCGCTATGGACGTTCGAATTCAGCCTCGACAGGCCGAATATGCCGAACACGCCGATTGCCACCATTAATGCGACGCACGTGGCGAGCGCGAAAAAAATCCTGAACTTGATGCTTCTTTCAAATCGGCCCACGTTGCTCTCCTTATAATGCTCCAGGTCGGTGCGGAACGGGAAACCCGTTCTCCAACCCTTGTTTACGGAGGGCAACACGGCCGATTTATCGGTCGATGATGGGATAGTAAAAACCATGCGCCGCAATAATCGAAATGCGCGCCGATAATCTTTTTCTCGTTAATCTGACCTCGAAGCATTCCGCGAGCACGGTTTTAAATTGATTCATGCAGGAAACAAACGCGGCCCGGCGTGCTGAATATCCTGAATAACGCGATATCGCGACACCTTCTCCGAATTCGAACGGATACGTCGAAATAGACCGTTAGTTGCAGCGGCTTGTATCCGGACAGCAGCCCTTATGCCGCCGGTACGATCATCTCCCGCGCGATCGCGCAGAACGCGGCCGTCGCCGCGCTTTCGCCGTGCAGCCGGCGGCTCATGATGATCGGCGACGTCGCGGCCGGTTCCGGCAGCCGCCGGTAGACGACGCCCCTCACGCGCACGCCCTCCACGCTCTCCGGCACCAGCGACACGCCGACCTGCGCGGCGACGAGCCCGAGCGCCGTCTGCAATTCGCGCACCTCATGGACGGCCGCCGGCACCAGCCCGCCGTCGCGCAATGCGGATAACTGCTGATCGGCGAAGCTCGGGCGTGGCGTACTCGGATAGACGATCAGCGTTTCGTTCGCGATATCCGCGAGCACGAGCGGCCGGTCGGGATCGGCAAGCGGATGCCCGGCCGGCAGCGCCGCGATCAGCTTTTCCTCGATCAGCGCCTCGCGCACGACCTGGTCGTCGTCGAAACGCAGGCGGCCGAACCCGACGTCGATCCGCCCGCCCTTCAGCGCACCGAGCTGCTCCAGCGTGAACATTTCGATCAGCGACAGCTCGACGTCCGGCTGCGCCTCGCGAAACGCGCGAATCACGTCCGGCAGCGCGCCGTACAGCGTCGACGGCACGAAGCCGATCACGATCCGCTCCGACAGCTGCGCGAGCCGCCGCGTCAGCGGCCCGAGCTCGTCGGCCTGGTCGACGAGGCGCTTCGCCTGCGTATAGAACACGCGCCCGGCGTCCGTCAGCTTCAGCGGCCGCGCGCCGCGCTCGAACAGCGGCAGCCCGATCTCGTCCTCGATCGCCTGAAGCTGGCGGCTCAGCGGCGGCTGCGTCATGTGCAGCCGCTCGGCAGCCCGCGTGATGTTCATTTCCTCGGCGACGGCGATGAAGTAGCGGAGCTGACGCAATTCCATTTCATGCCTCAAAGGTATGGAAGTAGTCGGAAAGAGTGTTGGACGACGCGGGGCGGGAATTCCTACCATGTGCACCAACAGGAGGAATCGCATGATAGCAACTGCCGCCACCATCGAACGCATCGAGACGCTGCTCGTCGACGTGCCGACGATCAGGCCCCACAAATTGTCGGTCGCCACGATGAATTGCCAGACCCTCGTATTGGTCCGAGCTCGATGCACGGACGGTATCGAAGGCGTCGGCGAGGCAACGACCATCGGCGGCCTCGCGTACGGCGAGGAGAGCCCCGAAAGCATCAAGGTCAACATCGATACCTACTTCGCGCCGCTGCTGCAGGGCATGGACGCGACGCGCCCCGGCGCCGCGATGGCACGGGCGCGCAAGCTGTTCCAGGGCAACCGCTTCGCGAAATGCGCGATCGAGACCGCGCTGTTCGACGCGCAGGCGCAACGTCTCGGCGTGCCGCTGTCCGAGCTGTTCGGCGGCCGCAGGACCGATGCGGTGGACGTCGCATGGACACTTGCGAGCGGCGACACGCAGCGCGACATCGCGGAAGCCGAAGCGATGCTCGAAGCGCGCCGCCACCGCGCGTTCAAGCTGAAGATCGGCTCGAACGCGGTCGCCGACGACGTCGCGCACGTGGTCGCGATCAAGCGCGCGCTCGGCGAGCGCGGCGACGTACGGGTCGACGTGAACCAGGCGTGGAGCGAAACCGACGCGATCTGGGCCGGCGCGCGGCTCGCGGAAGCCGGCGTGAGCCTGGTCGAGCAGCCGATCGCCGCGACCAACCGCGCGGGGCTGAAACGCCTCACGCAGCTCGCGCAGGTTCCGATCATGGCCGACGAGGCGCTGCACGGCCCCGTCGATGCGTTCGCGCTCGCGCAGGATCGCGCGGCCGACGTGTTCGCGGTGAAGATCGCGCAATCGGGCGGCCTGCAGGGCGCGGCGAGCGTCGCGTCGATCGCGGCGGCGGCCGGCATCGAACTGTACGGCGGCACGATGCTCGAAGGCGCGGCCGGCACGATGGCGTCCGCGCAACTGTTCAGCACGTTCGACTCGCTGAAATGGGGCACCGAGCTGTTCGGCCCGCTGCTGCTCACCGAGGAAATCCTCGTCGAGCCGCTGCGCTACCAGGATTTCAAGCTGCACCTGCCGGCTGCGCCCGGCCTCGGCATCACCTTCGACTGGGCCCGCATCGAACGGATGCGACGCGACGCCCGCTGATCCCCACACGACAACCGAAACCGGAGACACAGATGAACAAGCAAGCCATCGACGCCCTGCTGAAGACCTTCGACGACGCTGCCGAGAAGCCCGGCAACCCGCGCGTGCGCGCGATCGTCAACCGGATCGTGAAGGACATCTGCTACACGATCGAGGACTTCGACGTGCAGCCGAGCGAGTTCTGGACGGCGCTGAACTACCTGAACGAAGCCGGCCGCGAATTCGGGCTGATCGCCGCGGGCCTCGGCCTCGAGCGCTTCCTCGACGTGCGGATGGACGAGGCCGAGGAAAAGGCCGGCATCCAGGGCGGTACGCCGCGCACGATCGAAGGGCCGCTGTATGTCGCCGGTGCGCCGGAGTCGGTCGGCCATGCGCGCCTCGACGACGGCACCGATCCGGGCCAGACGCTCATCATGCGCGGCCAGGTGCTCGGCACCGATGGCGCGCCGATCGCGAATGCGCTGGTCGAGGTATGGCACGCGAACCATCTCGGCAACTATTCGTACTTCGATCAATCGCAGCCCGCGTTCAACCTGCGCCGCTCGATCCGCACCGATGCCGAAGGCCGCTACAGCTTCCGCAGCGTGCTGCCGGTCGGCTACAGCGTGCCGCCGGGCAGCAAGACCGAGCAGCTGCTCGACCAGCTCGGCCGCCACGGCCATCGTCCGGCGCATATTCACTTCTTCGTTTCGGCGGACGGTTATCGTAAGCTGACAACGCAGATCAACATCGAAGGCGATCCGCACATCTGGGACGACTTCGCATTCGCGACGCGCGAAGGGCTGATCCCGAAGATCAAGCAGGCCGAAGGCGCGCAAGGCAAGCCGTACGGTGTCGACGGGCAGTTCGCGCTGATCGACTTCGATTTCTCGCTGCTCAAGGAAAAGCAGGACGTGCCGGCGAGCGAAGTCGAGCGGGCCCGCGCGCAAGCCTGAGCGGCTTTCCCGTTCGACGAATCGATAACGCAAGGAGTACAGGATGCTGTTTCATGTGGAAATGACGGTCCGTCTGCCGGCGGACATGGATCCGGTCAAGGCGGCGACGCTGAAGGCGGAAGAAAAGGCGATGTGCCAGCGGTTGATGAACGAAGGGATCTGGCGGCATCTGTGGCGGATCGCCGGGCGCTATGCGAACGTCAGCATTTTCGACGTCGAGAGCGTGCAGCAGCTGCATGATCTGCTCAGTCAATTGCCGCTGTTTCCGTATATGGAACTCGAGGTGCGGGCGCTGTGTAGGCATCCGTCTTCGGTGCGGGAAGACGATCGGTAAATCAAGGTGAATCGCGGCCGTTATCCACGACCGTGAGACGGGCGACACTGGCAGCCGGCGATTTCTCGCAGGGCACCCGTGTCGTTTTGCATTCGGCGGTTGCGGGTACCGCATCGCATCGGGATGCGCGGCTCCTGTCACGCGACCAGATGCGCCGCAAACCCCGCCCTCCCCGGCGCAACCTCCTCCTTCAACGTCAACGCCGGAATCTCGTAATCGCCCGCGTTCTGCCGCCGGAACGGAATCGGCTGCGTGGTCCACAGATCGTCGAGACGCCTGCCGAGCGCCGCGCGCGTTTCCTCGAAGCGCGCGTCGTTCATCTTTCCCGTCCGGTAGATCACGAACGGCGGCAGCACGTCGAAACCCGGGTAATACAGAATCCCGTGCTGGATCGGGAACAGCACGTCATCGATCGGCCCGTTGATGCCGCGCGGGCTGTAGTGCGATTCCCACCCGCCTGCCGTGACGATCACCATCGCCCGCTTGCCGGCAAGCGAACCTTCGCCGTAGCGGTTTCCCCAGCGCGTGTCCGAATGCTCGCCGACGCCGTAGGCAAAGCCGAACGCATATACGCGCTCGACCCAGCCCTTCATGATCGCCGGCATCGAGAACCACCACAGCGGAAACTGCAGGATCACCGCATCGGCCCACTTCAGCTTGTCTTGCTCGCGCGCAATGTCTTCACTTTGCGTGCCGGTCGCGAACGCGTGCTTCGAATCGAGCGACGGATCGAAACGCGCATCGGGCGCGCGATCGGTCACGTCGTTCGCGTCGAACGCCGCCTTCCAGTTCATCGCATACAGATCGGTCACCTGCACGCTGTGGCCGGCCGCTTCGAGATGCCCGACGGCAAAGTCGCGCAGCGCGCCGTTCAGCGAACGCGGTTCGGGATGGGCATAAACGATCAGCACATTCATGTTAGTCACTCCGTTGATTGAATGACTGCAGGATGCCGCCTCCAAAGGTATATTTGAAATGAATTCCTGATATTCCAGGTATAGCCATGAATAATCTCAGGCGACTCGACCTGAACCTGCTCGTCACGCTGGACGTGCTGCTCGCCGAGCACAACGTCACGCGCGCGGCCGAGAAGCTGAACATGTCGCAGCCGTCGGTCAGCGTGCAGTTGCAGAAACTGCGCGACCTGTTCGGCGATCCGCTGCTGCTGCCGGGGCCGCGCGGGATGCGACCGACCGCGCGTGCGGAAGCGCTGCGCGAGCCGTTGCGGGACGCGCTCGAAGCCGTCGAACGCGCGGTGATTCCCGCCACGCCGTTCGATCCGGCAACCGCGACGAACACCTGGCGCGTGGCCGCGACCGACTACGGCGAATCGACGATCGTGCTGCCCGCGCTGAACACGCTGCGAGCGGCCGCCCCCGGTACGCGGCTGGCCGTCGTCGAGCTCGTGCCGCCGCGCATCGAGCAGGATGCCGAGCGAAGCGGCATCGACCTGGCCTTCCATACGACCGAGGGTTCGCCGGCCGGCATGCGGCGCCTGCCGCTGTTCGTCGAGCGCTACGTGCTCATCGGCCGCGCCGGGCATCCGAAGCTGAAGCGGCGCCCGACGCTCGCGCAGTTCGGCACGCTCGAACACGTGATCGTGTCGCCCGACGGCGGCGGCTTCTTCGGCGTGACGGACGAAGCGCTCGCGAAAGTTGGCGCCACGCGGCGCGTCGTGCTGTCCGTGCCGCATTTCCTGTTCGTGATGTCGGCCGTCGCCAGCACCGATCTCGTCGCGATGCTGCCCGAGCGGCTGGTGCGCGACGTGCCCGCGCTGCGTGTCGTGGAAGCGCCGGTCGAGGTGCCCGGCTATGAAATGTCGATGCTGTGGCACGAGCGCGTGCATCGCGATCCGGCGCATCGGTGGCTGCGGGAGACGATTGCAGCATCGGTATAAGCCAACGACGGCGGCCGGATTCGGCACGGCGGGGAACAGCGTGCCGGACGGTGCCCGATTGCCGGTTTCGGTCGCCTTCGCCAGGGCCGCCCGGCCCTGCTGCAAGATTCTTCATTCGGGACTTGAAACCGCCTCGAACACTGTATATATTTACAGTGCTTTTGCACCATTTGACCCGAATTCCGTCACCCATCGACGGACGGATTTTTGTGAGGCGACCATGTTCCAGTCATCCGCATTCGATCCCGAGCAACCCGGTTTCAACCCGATCCACTTCGAGCGCGCCGCGCGGCAGGCGGTCGTCGATCTTCAACGCGTCGTCGGCGCCCCCGCGCAGCGGGCGCTCGGCCTGCGACGCCGCAGCCATCCGGCCGCGGTCCGCACGATGAGCTGGCAGGCGCTGTTGAATGTCGAGGAGCTGGCGTTCTCGAACGCCGGTTTCCTGAACCGCAACGATCCGACCGTCGTCGATGCATTCATCCGGCTGCGCGACAGCCGAATGGTCGCGGCGGACATCGAGGAAGCCGTCGACTGGAAGCGCGACGACGACGATCTACCTGCCGTCTATCTGATCGTCAAGGCGATGCTCGAGGCGGAAGAGACAGAGGCACAGCGCGTCGAGATGGAATGACCCCGGCGGCCGGCGCGGCCTTCCGGTCAGGCCGCGCCGGCGCAAGCGCCGAATCCTGGGACAGCGCATGCCATCGCGGTCACGCGCAGCCGCGCCATCGAGCAATCAGAGCCGCGCCGCGAGCCGCGCGCCCTGATCGATCGCGCGTTTTGCATCGAGTTCGGCGGCCAGTTCCGCGCCGCCGATCAGGTGCACCGAGCGCCCGGCCGCCTGCAGCGGCGCGAGCAATGCGCGCTGCGGCTCCTGCCCCGTGCAGAGCACGATCGTGTCGGCTTCGATTACTTCGTGATCGGTGCGCTGCTCGCCGTACGACACGTGCAGCCCGCGCGCATCGATCAGCTCGTAGTTCACGCCGCCGATCATCTTCACCTGCTTCATCTTCAGCGTCGCGCGGTGAATCCAGCCGGTCGTCTTGCCGAGCCCCTTGCCGAGCGGCGCGGCCTTGCGCTGCAGCAGCGTCACTTCACGCGCGGGCGCCGCAACCTGCGCACGCGTCACGCCACCGCGCGTCGCGGCCGGGTCGGTCACGCCCCACTCGGCCTTCCATTCTTCCAGATCGAGCGCCGGTGACTCGCCGTCCTGCACCAGATACTCGGCGACATCGAAGCCGATCCCGCCCGCGCCGACCACCGCGACGCGCCGGCCGACCGGCTGCTTGCCGGCGAGCACGTCGATATAGCTGAGCACATTCGGGCCGTCCTGCCCGGGAATCTTCGGGTCGCGCGGCGCCACGCCGGTCGCGAGCACGATCTCGTCGTAACCGCCCGCGATCAGGTCGCTCGCGTCGACGCGGCGGTTCAGGTGCAGGTTCACGCCGGTCAGCTCGACCTGGCGGCCGAAGTAGCGCAGCGCTTCATGAAACTCTTCCTTGCCCGGAACCCGCTTCGCCATGTTGAACTGCCCGCCGATCTCGGCCGCGCCGTCGTACAGGTCGACCTGATGGCCGCGCTGCGCGAGCACGGTCGAGCACGCGAGCCCGGCCGGCCCCGCGCCGACCACCGCGATGCGCTTCGGCTGCGGCGCGGGTGTGTATTTCAGCTCCGTCTCGTGGCACGCACGCGGATTCAGCAGGCACGACGCGATCTTGTTCTTGAACGCGTGGTCGAGGCACGCCTGGTTGCAGCCGATGCAGGTGTTGATCTCGTCGGCGCGGCCCTGCGCGGCCTTGACGACGAACTCGGCATCCGCGAGCAGCGGGCGCGCCATCGACACCATGTCCGCGCAGCCATCCGCGAGAATCTGCTCGGCCACTTCCGGCCGGTTGATCCGGTTGGTCGTCACGAGCGGAATGCCGACCTCGCCCTTCATTTTCTTCGTCACCCACGCGAACGCGCCGCGCGGCACCGACGTCGCGATGGTCGGCACGCGCGCCTCGTGCCAGCCGATTCCCGTGTTGATGATCGTCGCCCCCGCACGCTCGACGGCCTTCGCGAGCTGCACGGTTTCGCTCCAGTCGCTGCCGTCCGGAATCAGGTCGAGCATCGACAGCCGGTAGATCAGGATGAAATCGCGGCCGACCGCTTCGCGCGTGCGCTCGATGATCTCGATCGGCAAGCGGATGCGGTTCTCGTACGAACCGCCCCACTGGTCGGTGCGCTTGTTCGTATGCATCGAGATGAACTGGTTGATCAGGTAGCCCTCGGAGCCCATGATCTCGACGCCGTCGTAGCCGGCTTCGCGCGCGAGCTTCGCGCAGCGGACGAACGCGCGAATCTGCCGCTCGACACCGCCCGCGCTCAGTTCGTGCGGCGCGAACGGTGAAATCGGCGACTTGATCTTCGACGGCGCGACCGCGAACGGGTGATAGCCGTAGCGGCCGGTATGCAGGATCTGCAGCGCGATCTTGCCGTCCTCCGCATGCACGGCGCCGGTGATCTCGCGATGCCGCCGCGCGGCGGCCGACGTCATCAGCGTGCCGCCGAACGGCTTGGTCCAGCCGGCCACGTTCGGCGCGAAGCCGCCCGTCACGATCAGGCCCACGCCGCCGCGTGCGCGTTCGGCGAAATATTCGGCGAGCCGCGGCAGCGTCTTGCGGCTGTCCTCGAGGCCCGTGTGCATCGAGCCCATCAGCACGCGGTTCTTCAGCGTCGTGAAGCCGAGATCGAGCGGCGCGAGCAGGTGGGGAAAGGTGGTCGTCATGGTGATCCTGCCGGTAAGCGATGCCTGCATCGTAGGCGTGCGCCGCCTTGAACGTGAGGGGGCAAACAGCCATAATGCTTGTCATTTCCGGCCAAAATGACATGACCTCCCCACTCGCCAAGGACCGCCTCGGGCTGCGCCGGCCGACGATTCCGGTCGCCTATACGCGCCTGCTGCTGCAGGCGCTGGCCGCGCGCGGCGTCGACCTGGCCGCCGTGCGCGCCGGCACGGGCCTGCGCGACGCGGTGCTGGCCGAACCCGACGCGCGCGTCGCGCCGTCGCAATGGGGGCGGCTCGTGCTCAATGCGATCGAGATCGGCGGCGATCCGGGCATCGGGCTCGCGTTCGGGCTGCTGCTGAAGCCGACCGTGCACGGCTTTCTCGGTTACGCGACGCTGACCGCGCGGGACATCCGCGAAGCGCTGTCCGTCACGCAACGCTACTTCCGGATGCGCAACCGCCAATATCGGCTGACCTATGCAGAAGACGAACGCGGCGCGACGCTCGAACTGCACGGTGTGCAGGCGAGCCCGGTGTTGCAGCATCACGTGATGTTCGAATTCGTGCTGACCGGGCTCGCGCAGAACATCTCGCAATGGGCCGGACGCGCGTCGCCGCCGATCGCGTTGCAATTCATGTGGCCGGAGCCCGCGTATTTCGCGCGCTATCGCGACCAGTTGCCGCCGGTCGAATTCGGTTGCGCGGCAAACGCGCTGTGGATCGCGCGCGACGTGCTCGACTGGCCGCTGCCGCTCGCCGACGAAGTCGCGCACCGGCAGGCGCTCGTGCAGGTCGAGCGCGAGTACGCGCAGGTGCGGCAGGAGGAAGGCGATCTGGTCGAGCGCGTGCGCGCGGAACTGGCGAAAGCAACCGGCGTTTATCCGGGGCCGGAAATGCTCGCCAACGCGCTGCTCGTGTCGACACGCACGCTGCGGCGCCGCCTGGAGGAAACCGGTTCGAGCTATCGGCTCTTGCTCGACGAAGCGCGGTTTCGTGACGCGAAGCAATTGCTCGCCGCATCGGATCTCGACCTGAAGACGATCGCCGAGCGGCTGCAATTCACCGATCCGGCGAATTTCACGCGCGCATTCCGGCGCTGGGCCGGGCAGACGCCAAGTGCGTATCGGGAAGCGGCCGGCGGACCACGCACGTGACTGACAGAATGCCGTCCGTGGCACGAGGTGCCTGCGTGTGATTTCATCGGTATGATCAATGTCACGCCAAAGCGGCGCCGACCGGCGCACTCTCCCGACCATGCGTAATCACACCACCCTGATCGAGGCGACGATCGACCGTATCGATACGAACCTCATCCGTGTCGAGGCCGATATCAAGAAGGTGCCGCTTTACCGCCTGACGATGCGGGGCGCCTGCTACTTCATCGCGGCCGGCGACATCGATGCGGAAGCGTTCAAGCAGATCGACCAATTGAAACCCGGCACGGCGGTGCGCGCGTGCGTGTTCGAGGATCGCGGCCGTCACCGGATCGCGTGGATCAGAAGCACCGATCTGGCGATCGCGCCTTACGATGCGCTCGGACAAAAAGACAGCAACCTGTCGCTGCTCACGTGGGCGTCGATCATCTTCATGCTGAGCCTGCTGGTCGGTGCCGCGGCATTCAAATCAAGCTGGGCGTTCGTGTGCGCACTGGCGTTGCTCGTGAGCATCATCAGCCTGCTAGGTACACTGCTCGCGATCGCGGGCCTGTCCGATCTGGTCTTCCAACCGCAGCGTCGCGAAGCGCAGGAAAAGTGGCAGTACGAACCCGCCAGTTTCACGATGGAACGGAGCCACGCATGACCGATGGTTCGATGCGGATCGCATCCGGCTGCGTGACGTCGGTCAGCCAGAAGACGATTAGTACGCAGGTCTGGAGCAACAACCTCGGCTGGACCACGCGAAGCATCGAGGAAATCGCGCTGCAGCTGGACGCGTTCGAGGCGCCGCTCACGCTCAGGACCAGCGCAACGCGAAGCCTGTTCATCGTCGCGGGCGATCGGCTGGATGTCGCCTACACCGAAGGCCAGGATCGCCTCGCCATCTACGGCATCCGCAACGTGACCGACGGCTCGGTGTATCTCGTTCGCCCCGCGAAAATCGCCGGCGCCCGCATCGATGTGTTCGTGACGCTGTTCCTGCTGGTCGCCCTGGTCTTCATCCTCGGGATCATGTCCGCGGTATCGCACGGCAAGGGCGGGATGCTCGACGCGGCCATGTGGTTCGCCGGCGGCGCGATCGGCCTGTTCCTGCTGAGCACGATGCTGCGCACTGTGTTCGGCGTGATCGTGTGGCCCGAGATCCGACGGCTCGCGCAGCCGGGCGGCAAGCGCGAGATGCATGCCGCACTAGATGCGCTGTCGCTCGCGGCGGACGATACTCGGCGCATTCGCTTCATCTGAGTCGATAACGCACGACGCGTCAGCCGCCGACGTAGATCCGCGCGCCGCCATCCCCGTCGCCCGCATCGATCCGCACCTCGCCGGTTGCGGCGACGATCGCGTCATACACGTCATTGGTCACGCACACCACCGGCACCGCGATCGCATACAGCTCGGCGGCCACGATCGCGCCGATCGAGATGATCAGGTCGCGCTCCTTCAGCACGATCGCGACGGGCCCCGTGCCGTTGCGCACGGCTTCCGCGAGCACGCTGCTGCTCGAGCTCGAACCCTTCGCGTGCGGCATCACCATCACCTTGCCGGCAAGACTCGCGCCGGCCTGCGGATGCCCGCGATCGACGATCTTGCCCTCACCGGAATCGTAGCCGCCCCAGAAGCTGAGCGGCTTGTCGAGCACGAACGCGCTCGCGCATGCGCTGCCCGGCACGAGCGTGTCGCCCGTCAGTACTTTGCCCGTCGCGTCAGTCATCGAATCGCACCTTTCCTTCGTACGCCGAACGCACGCATTCGCGCATGCTGCCGTATGCGACCGTCACGCCGATGTTCGCGGGCGCATACGACGCCCATTTCCCCGAGTTTGTCATCACCAGCCCCGACAGTTGCTTCATCACCGGCGTGATGTACGTGCAGGTATCGACGACGATCTGGATGCCGCGCGCGGCGAACTTGTCCGCGAGGCCGGCTTCGCCCAGTTCCCACAAGATGAAGCGGCTCGTGTTCACGTAGAAATCGCAGGCCGGCTTGCCGTCGTACGCATCGAGCAACGCATCGAGCGTGCGGAATTCGGCCAGCGAGAAATGCGGCGTGCCGAGCGCCACCGCGACAAGTGCGTCGCCGGCCGCGCCGTGGTTCAGCGTGCGGCGAATCTCGTCGAGATCGGCCATCGCGACGTCGACCGTGCGCTGCGCCGCGCGCCCGTGCAATGCGGCGTCGAGCGTCGGCGCCTCGGGCGTCACGCCCACCGCATGGAACAGCGCGACGGCCCCGCTCGATGCGGCGGCCGCGCCGAGCGCCTTGAGTTCGTCTTCGGTGGTATCCGCCGGCAGCCCGACGATCGCCGGCACGATCGCGCCCGCGATTTTGCCAACAGCCAAGCCGAGTGCGGCGAAATAGATGTCGCGCGACGGCAGGCGGCTGAAGTCCGGCGCGTTGAACACGATTCGCGCGGCGCGGTTCGCTTCGACATGCAAACCCGCGTACGGCGCGCGCCCGGTAATCGCGGCGGCCAGATCGAGAAAATCGCCGTACCGGCTCGTACGCGCGCCGAGCACCGAGTTCGCGAACACGATCGCATTCGATTCGGCCCACGCGATCTGCTCGCCTTTGGCGGGACGGTTCTTCAACTGATACGGCGCGCACGTGAAGCTCGATTCGCAGCCGAGTTGCAGATGCGCATCCATCAGGCGCTGCGCATCGCGCTGGATCGTACGGTCGCCGTGGTACAGCTCGGGATGGATCAGGTCGAGCGACCCGACGTTCAACGTGGTCGGCACCGCGACCTTCGCGCCCGTGTCGACGAAATACTCGACGAAGTCGAGGCTCGTCTGGCCGTGATAAAGACAGCCGTCGATATGCGCTGACGTGATGTCGATCAGGTGCGGCGCGGACATCACTTCCGCCGTGCGCGCGACGATCCGCATCGCGCGGGCGACGCCGTCGCCGAAATCCCCGCGCAACATCGCGTCGTCGCGGTCGCTCAACTGCAGCATCGGTTGCTCCTCGTGACTCGTGCCGGCGGCGCCGGCGCGTGAAATCCGTCAGAGGACTCTACAACTGGAAATAAAAACTGTCCAGATCACCATCTATCCGGACAGCTTGAAAACCAATTTTCGGTAATGGAGGCCGTGCTTCCGCGCCTCAAGCTCTACCAACGCGGTCGATGGCTCGAAATCCGCTCCAGTTCGACGCAACGCGCCAGCCACCTGCCCCGCCTAGCGCTCCGCGGTCAGACTGAACAGTTCATCGCGCAGCGCCTTCGCGCGCCCCTCGCCGAACTGCGTCTCGAATTCGTCCTGCGCGGCCTGCCACGCGACCAACGCCCGCGCGAACGTGCGCTCGCCGAGCTTCGTGAGGCTCAGCGCATGCGCGCGCGCATCGTGCTCGGATGCGGCCGTCGCGACAAAGCCGTCGCGCTGCAGCGGCTTCAGCGCGCGCAGCAGCGTCGTGCGATCCATCACGAGCGATTCGGCGAGTTCGCTCATCAGCAGGCCGGGCCGACGCGTCAGGTTCGCCATGATCGAGAACTGCGCGGGCGTGACGCCGACCGGGGCCAGATGGCGTTCGTACAGTTGCGTGACGAAGCGCGCCGCCTGACGCAGCGCAAGGCAGTTGCACGCTAAGGCAATCGGGTTGTCGTTCATGCTCCGCAATTTATATGTGCATATGCATAAAGTCAATGTACACTCCGCCGTAACGGAGCCGGCGGCCGGCCAGGAGTGTCCGGCGCCCCGCCATCGCGTCAAGGAGACGGACATGGACTACATCGACAAGCTGCGGATTTTCCGGTCGGTGGTCGAGATGCGCAGCTTCACGCGCGCCGCCGACATGCACGGCCTCGCGCGGCCGGTCGTGTCGCGTGCTGTTGCCGATCTGGAGGCGCGCTTCGGCAGCCGGCTGCTGCACCGGACCACGCGCCAGGTGTCGCTGACCGAAACCGCCGAGCGCATCTACGAGCGCTGCGCGGCCGTGCTGGACGAACTCGACGCACTCGAAGCGGACGCGCAGACGCAGACGCGCGAACCCGAGGGCCTGCTGCGTCTCGTCGCGCACACGACGGCCGCGCTGAACCGGCTCGTGCCGCTGATCGCCGGCTTCAAGAGCGCGCATCCGAAAGTGCGCCTCGACGTCACGCTGACCGAGCGCCCCGTCGATCTCGTCGGCGAAGGCTACGACATCGGCATCGTCGTGCCGTACATGCTGACGAGCGAGACGACCGTCGTGCGACTGGTCGAGCGCATTCCGGTCGTGATCGTCGCGACGCCCGCGTATCTGAGCGCACATTCGCGCCCCGAGACGCCGGCCGACCTGGCCGATCATCCGTTCGTGCCGATATCGCCGTCGCTGCGCCGGCCCGCGCTGTCGTTCCGCGTCGACGGCGACACGCTGACCGTGCCGTACCGCTTCGACATCTCGTCGAACAGCCCCGTCTTCAACCGCGAAATGGTGATGCACGACTTCGGCATCGGCGTCGTGCCGAGAACGCTCGTCGAAGCCGAACTCGCGTCGGGCGCGCTCGTGCAATTGCTGGAGGGCGCCGATCTCGTCGACGCGTTCGTCGAGATCAAGCTCGCGTACGCGAACCGCGCGCTGCTGCCCGCGAAGGTGAAGGCGTTCATCGACTACACGGCCGCCTATTGCGACCGCGTAGGCGGGATTGTTCCTGCGGCAGCCTGACCCGGCGCGCGAACGCGCCGGCCTGACGCCGATTGGTACAGCCACGACACCAATCTGATCCTGCTCCGCCCCTCGCTTCGTGGCGCGCTGCGCCCTAACATGTGCACATGCACAAGACCACGCTCACCGATGACGATTGCTTCGCGGTCCGGCAAGCCGCCCGCCGGCTCTCGCAGTTCTACGAGCGTTACCTGTCGCAGGCGGGCGTCACGCCGTCGCAATACAGCATCCTCGCGCTGCTGCGTGACCGGCCGGGCCTGACGATGGCAACGCTGTCGGCCGTGCTGGTGATCGAACGCACCGCGTTGCTGCGCGCGCTCAAGCCACTCGTCGGCGCGGCGCTGGTAACGGGCCGGATCGAGCCGCCGTACCGCCGCCAGACGTTCGCGCTGACCGCGCACGGCGAAACGAAGGTCGCCGACGCGCACGTGCACTGGCTCGCCGCGCAGGAAGCGTTCGAGCAACGGTTCGGGCCGACCCAGGCGGCCCGCCTGAGAGACGAGCTGTTCCGGATCGCGCACAACCTGCCGGAGCGCTAACCCCTTCCCCGATCGACGCGACGTCGTCGGTCGCTTTAATAAGTGCATATACATAGGTGAATCGATGGAAACGACCCAAGAAGCCGCTGCTTCCCGCGAGGCAGCCACAATCGACCGGCCCGCGAAGCAGCGGCGCCGCGTGCCGTGGATGCGCATCGCAATGATCGCCGTCGTCGTCGTGGTGGCCGCGGCCGCGCTCGACTGGCTGTTCGTGCTGCGCTTCCAGGAGAGCACCGACGATGCGTATGTCGGCGGCGACGTGACGGTGCTCGCGCCGAAGGTCAACGGCTTCGTCGACCGGATTCTCGTGACCGACAACCAGCGCGTGAAGGCCGGCGACGTGCTCGTGCAGCTCGATGCGCGCGACTACGATGCGAAGCTCGCGCAGGCCAGCGCCGAAGTCGACAGCGCGCGCTCCGCCGTGACCGAACTCGAAGCGAAGCAGCAACTGCAATTCGCGGTGATCGGCCAGCATGCGGCGGACAAGAACGCGTCGTCGGCCGAGCTGACGCGCGCCGCATCGGACCGCGTGCGCTACCGCGAGCTCGTCAAATCCGATGCCGTGTCGAACCAGATCGTCGAACGCGCGGACGCCGATTATTCGAAGGCCGGCGCGGCCGTCGAACGCAGCGACGCCGCGCTGCTCGCCTCGAAGCGGCAGCTCGACGTGCTCGGCGCGCAGCTCGCCGATGCGCGGGCCCGCGTGAACACCGCGCTCGCCGCGCAGCGCGTCGCGGCGCTCAACGTCGAATACACGACGATCCGCTCGCCGGTCGACGGTTATGTCGGCAACCGCACGGGCCGCGTCGGGATGCTCGCGAACGTCGGCGTGCCGTTGCTGACGGTCGTGCCGGCGTCCGGGCTGTGGATCGACGCGAACTTCAAGGAAGACCAGCTGCGCAAGATGCGCGCGGGCGATCGCGTCGACGTGTCGCTCGATGCGTCGAGCACGCGCCTGCACGGCCGCGTCGACAGCGTCGCGCCCGCGACCGGCGCGACCTTCAGCGTGCTGCCGCCCGAGAACGCGACCGGCAACTTCACGAAGATCGTCCAGCGCGTGCCCGTGCGCGTGCATCTCGATCCGCAGCCGGGCCTCGAACACGTGCTGCGCCCCGGCCTGTCCGCGGTCGTGACCGTGCATACCGACCACGCGAACTGAGCGGGAGCCGACCATGACCACCGCGTTTTCCGGCGACCCCGCATCGCAACCCACCAGGCAGCGCGTATTCGCGTTCGCGCTGATGTGCGTCGGCTTCTTCATGGCGACGCTCGACATCCAGATCGTCGCGTCGTCGCTGCGCGACATCGGCGGCGGCTTGTCCGCGAGCCAGGACGAGCTGTCGTGGGTGCAGACCGCCTACCTGATCGCCGAGATCATCGTGATCCCGATGTCGGGCTGGCTGTCGAAGGTGATGTCGACGCGCTGGCTGTTCGTCGCGTCGGCCGTCGGCTTCACGATCACCAGCATGCTGTGCGGGCTCGCGTGGGACATCAACTCGATGATCCTGTTTCGCGGGCTGCAGGGCGCGCTCGGCGCCGCGATGATCCCGACCGTGTTCACCACCGCGTTCGTGCTGTTCCCCGGCAAGCAGCGGCTGATCGCATCGACGACCATCGGCGCGCTCGCGTCGCTCGCACCGGCGATCGGCCCCGTGATCGGCGGCTGGATCACCGACCAATGGTCGTGGCACTGGCTGTTCTACCTGAACCTCGTGCCGGGCATCGCGGTGGCCGCACTCGTGCCGCGCTACGTGCATATCGACGAACCCGACCTCAGCCTCATCAAGCGCGGCGACTATCTCGGCATCGCGCTGATGTCGGGCTTCCTCGGCTGCCTCGAATACGTGCTGGAAGAAGGCCCGCGCAAAAACTGGTTCGGCGACGACGCGATCGTCATCTGCGCATGGATCTCCGGCATCTGCGGCTTCCTGTTCATCGTGCATGCGCTGACCGCGGAAGATCCGATCGTCGACCTGCGCGCGCTCGCCGTGCGCAACTTCGGGATCGGCAGCCTGCTGTCGTTCGTGACCGGCATCGGGATCTTCGTGACCGTGTTCCTGACGCCGCTGTTTCTTGCGCAGGTGCGCGCGTTCAGCTCGCTGCAGATCGGCCTGGCGCTGCTGTCGGTCGGCGCGTTCCAGTTGCTCGCGCTCGGCGTGTATGCGTTCGCCGCGCGCTACTTCAGCATGCGCGCGCTGCTCGTGTTCGGGCTGATCTGCTTCGGCCTCGGCTGCTACCTGTACACGCCGATCACGCACGACTGGGGCTGGCGGGAACTGCTGCTGCCGCAGGCGCTGCGCGGCATCGGCCAGCAGTTCAGCGTGCCGCCGATCGTGACGATGGCGCTCGGCTCGCTGCCGCAGTCGCGGCTGAAATCGGCGAGCGGGTTGTTCAACCTGATGCGCAATCTCGGCGGGGCGATCGGCATCGCGGTGAGCGCGACGATGCTCAACGACCGGCTGAACTTCCACTACCTGCGCCTGAACGAGCATGTGAGCGCAGGCGAGCCGCAGATCGCGTCGCTGCTCGACCATCAGGCCGCGTACTGGACGGCTGTTGCGGGCAATACGCTGAATACCGCGCAGGCCGGGCTCTCGAACCTGCATCGGCTGATTTATCGCGAAGCGCTGACGCTCACCTACGCGGATGCGTACTACGCGCTGTCGCTGTGCTTCGTCGTCGCGCTGCTTGCCGTCGTGTTTTCCAAACCCATTACTTTGAACGCGCCGCCGCCGGACGCGCACTGAGATCTTCATCATGAAAAAGCTACTCGTCGCCGTTGCCGTCAGCGTGTTCGCCGCAGGGTGTGCGGTGCAGCCCGCGCAGCATCCGGCGCTTAACGAATCCGTTCAGACGCTTGCGCCCACCGCATGGGATACCGACGTGCCGCGCGCGGACATCGATGCCGCCGCATGGTGGGCACAATTCCACGATCCCGTGCTCGACCGGCTGATCGCAACCGTGCTCGACGGCAACCTCGATCTGCAGGCCGCCGCCGAACGCGTGAAGCAGGCGCAGGCGCTGACCGTGCAGAAGCGCGCGGCGCTGCTGCCCGAACTCGACGCGACCGCGCATGCGTCCGACGCGCGGCAGAACACGCCGCCGCCGCTCGGCTATGTGCGGCAGGCCGGCGTGGGGCTCGCGCTGAGCTGGTCGCCCGATGTGTTCGGCGGCGAACGGCTCGATCTGCTCGCCGCGCAGGCCGAGCTCGTCGGGCAGAAGCATGCGGAAGATGCAATGCGGCTCGCGCTCGCGGCCGATGCGGCATCCGCGTATGTCGATCTGCGCTGGGCGCAGCAGGAACTGAAGATCCTGCAGGACAACGCGAAGATCCGGCAGCACGCGCTCGAACTCACGCGCAAGCGGCAGGCGTTCGGGCTGTCGACGGAACTCGACGTCACGCGTGCGCAGAACCAGCTCGATGCGCTCGAAGCGCGGATTCCGCCGACGCAGGCGCAGATTTCGCATCAGCTCAATCTGATTGCCGTGTATTCGGGGCGGACGCCGGAATCGGTCGATCGGCTCGTGTTGGCGCAGGCTGGTGAGATTCCTGCGCCGCCGGTTGGCGCGCCGGGGACGTTGCCTTCGCAGGCGTTGTTGCGGCGGCCTGATGTGTTGACTGCTTATGCGCAGGTGGAGCGGCGTGCGGCGCAAGTGGGGGTTGCGAAGGCCGAGCGGTATCCGAAGTTTTCGCTGAATTTGGCGGACGGGATTCTGGCGGCGTCGTATCTCGGGTTGCCTACGTTGACCGACAATTTGTTCAGTGCGGCGTTGAGTGCGACAAGCCCGATCTTCAATGCGGGGCGTATTACCGCCGATATCTCGCAGAGCGAAAGCCGGATGCGCGAGTCGGAACTCGGGTTGAGGCAGACGATGCTGCAGGCGTTGAGGGAAGTCGAGGATGCGCGTGCGAATCTCGTCAGTTCCGATGAGGCGACGCGGCGGCTCGATAGTGCGCTTTCTGCGTCGGATAAGGCGCTTGGGTTGGCGAATCAGCTCTATAAGGGGGGCGCGACGGATTTTCTCGACGTGCTTTCGGCGCAGGAGGTTTATTTGCGCGATTCGGATTCGCTCAATCAGGTCAAGCGCGAGCATGCGCTGGCGGCAGTCGCGCTTTATCGGTCGCTTGGGGGTGGGTGGAGCAGGAATGAGGCGGCGGGTGGGACGCAGACGGAAACCGAGGCTGTGGCGAAGAATTAGGGGGGATCACGACGCGGCGCCGGCTTCCATACTGCCGGCGCCCCGCTCCTCAGCCGCACGATGAGGATCGGTCCGAGCACATTCATCGCGAATCAGTTGGGACCGGTCAGCGGTACCGGCCAGGCTGTTCTGGGTGATGCGGTAAAGTATCGCCTTCGCGAGGGGCACACGCTGAGAGAGCAGCGCCCTTGCCGGATCAGGAGAACAATGAGTGAGTGAAAACCGGTACACCTACGGCACTTGGCAGAATCTACGGCCCGTCGACGTCTTTGCCCTGGTGGCGTTCGACGAGACGCGCAAGCAGTTGGGCCTGGACGATCTGGCAGCCGCGTCGGCAATGCTGCTCGGTCAGGCTGACGTCCCTGTCGCCGGCAAGTTCGCAGGGGCTACGCCGGGCACCTCCGTCGCCTCGCTTGCTGCCCGCAAGCTGTTCCCGCAGACGCTACCGTTTCGCCTGCCGATGATCATGGGCGTTGGGTTGTCCGGTATTCGAATCTCCTTCACCCACCGCCTCGGCGCATGGGTCGGCCGGACGATTCCCGTCGTAGGCGAGGTGTTTCTGGCTCGCGATGCCTTCCTGATCATGCGCAACACCGTGACGACCTACAACCGACTCGTGAAGCCCGAAGATCGGGTGCTCTGAGCCATGAAAGACGATACCTGGGAACGTTTCGAAGCCTTCACCCGTCAGGAGCTTGGCCGGCCGTTGTTCGGCGGCAAGCTGAACCTTCAGCCGGAATCACGGCTTGAGGAGGATCTCGGCATCACTGGCCTCGACGGGGTCGAGTTTATCGACAAGTGGGCCGAGACATTCAACGTCGACGCCAAAGGGTTCCCGTACCGACGCTACTTTGGCCCGGAAGGTCAGGAACTGCTGTCGTCACTCATGGGGCTATTCGTGAAACGACTCCGACCGCCAAAGCGCCACCCGCTGACGCTTGGTATGCTGGCCGAGGCAACGCGACGCGGGAAGTGGGACACAGACGCGATCGAGGCGGCTACAGGGGAATGATCGTAATTGGCTGGGTCGGTCCGCGGCGGCGGCGTTCAAATTACAGCGGCGGACGATTGCCGAGATCGACGGTTACCAGTTCGTACGGCAGCGATTTTTCCTCGAACGCGACGAAGACCGACATCGCGTAAGGGCTCGTGCATCGCGCATCCGCGTAGAGGCGGAGATTTCCGGTTGGCACTGCTGTCTCCTTGTGGGGACGGAGCCCGTCGCTGCGCAGGCGCGCACCGACGAGCTCCGGGTGGGTCAATGCGGCGGTAACGGCCGCGTTCTGGATTTTTTGTGTGCTTGCCGCCATGGGTCACTCGGCGGACGGCCAACGGTAGCCGATCACTTCGTTCAACGGGTACGCGAGTTCGCGCACTTCTTCCAGTTGGTTGCCGCCGAACAGGTGGACGTGTTGGTCGTCGTGGCGCAGGTAGAAACCGACGTGCCCTTTCCAGCTTGCAGGATCGTCGCGTGTCAGGATGGCAATGCAACCGTAGACCGGGCGCTCCAGCGGGCGGCCCCATTCGAGCCATGAGCGCGCGAGCGCGGAGCCGGTGCCGCGAATGCCGGCGTGTGTCATGCACCAGTTGACGAACGACGAACACCAGGAAATCTTGTCGTCATAGCCGACCAGATTCGTCTGGTTGTTGTATTCGACGATGCGCGGGTTGATGCTGCCCGGCGGGTGGCGGCGGATGCCGAGTTCGGCCAGCGCGACGGACATCCACGGCGGATGGCCGGCTTTCGGTTTGCTCTCAGGGTTTGATAGGGTCACGTCGTTCTCGGGCGAGTGTCGGTGCGATTTCGCTCAATCTTCGCATGAATATAGCGAGTCTACAGCGCCCCTTCTGGCTTGCGATTTTCGCTCGGTCCACCCGTATCATGTCGGCAGCGCCCTCGACTCCCCCGCCCGCCATGCGCATCACGCCCCTGCCGCCCCTTCAGTGCCTCGTCGCGTTCGAAGCCGCCGTGCGGCACGCGAGCTTCACGAAGGCCGCCGCCGAACTGCACCTGACCCAAAGTGCGATCAGCCGCCAGATCCAGCAACTCGAGGAATTCCTCGGCCGCTCGCTGTTCGTTCGCGAACACCGTTCACTGCGGCTGACGATCGCCGGCGAGCAATACGCGACACAGGTCCACCACCTGCTCACGCAGTGCGCGGAAGCCACGCAAGACGTGATGAAGCCGTACGGCGATCTCGAACTGACGATCGCGTGCTCGTCCGGCGTCGCACTACTGTGGCTTACGCCTCGGCTGCCGGACTTTCGCACCGCATATCCGAACATCAAGCTGCGCCTGATCGTGCGCGATGCTCTTGCGTCGATGTCGCCGGCCGAATTCGACGTCGGCGTCTACTACGTGCGCCAGCAAGCGCCGGCCGAATACACCGCGCGCCGGCTGTTCGACGAGGAAGTGTTTCCCGTCTGCGCGCCCGGCTATCTGGCCGGCCGCACGCTCGACGCGGCCGATCTCGCGAACGAGACGCTGTTGCGCCTCGAGGACGGACAGCGCCAATGGATGTCCTGGTCCGAATGGTTCGACATGAACGACGTCGACCGGCAGAAGGCGCAGCCGCAGGACATCACGATCAACTCCTATCCGCAGATCGTGCAGATGACCATTCTCGGCCAGGGTGTGTCGCTCGGCTGGCGCTACATGATCGACGCATGCATCGAGGCCGGCCTGCTCGTGCGCGTGACGGAAGCGTCCGCGAGCCACGGCGGCAGCTATTACGTGATCTCGCCCAACGACCGCGCGCAGAACCAGGCCGCCCGCCTGTTCACGCGCTGGCTGTTCGAACAGGCGGAGAAGCAGACCGCGCCCTGAGCGCGATGCATGCGCCCAGCGCATGCGTGCATGCGAATCTTTCGTTTCAGAAAAAAATCCGGCTGTCCTTAGCATGGGATTCACGCGGGGCAGCCGTCCCGTCTTCTGACAGAGGAAGAGACCATGCAAGGAACGCTTTCCCCACGCGCCGCGCCTTCCGTCGATGCGGCAGTGCAGCAGCGCCGCCGCGCCATCGTGGCGACCGTGATCGGCAACGGCCTCGAATGGTTCGACTTCACCGTCTACAGCTTCTTCGCGGTGATCATCGCGAAGCTGTTCTTCCCGACCGGCAACGAACTGACGTCCGTGCTGCTGACCGTCGCGACGTTCGGTGTCGGCTTCTTCATGCGGCCGGTGGGCGGCATCGTGCTCGGCGTCTATGCCGACAAGGTCGGACGCAAGGCCGCGTTGTCGCTCACCATCCTGCTGATGGCAGCCGGCACCGCGCTCATCGGGATCGCGCCGACCTACGAACAGGCCGGCATCGCCGCGCCGCTGCTGATCGTCGTCGCGCGGCTGCTGCAAGGCTTCTCGGCCGGCGGCGAGATGGGTGGCGCCACCGCGTTCCTCACCGAATACGCGCCGCCGGAGAAGCGCGCGTATTACTCGAGCTGGATTCAGTCGAGCATCGGCTTCGCGGTGCTGCTCGGCGCGGCGACCGGCACGTTCGTCACGACGTCGCTCGACGCGCAGGCGCTGCATAGCTGGGGCTGGCGGCTGCCGTTCCTGCTCGGGATCATCGTCGGGCCGGTCGGTTACTTCATTCGCAGCCATATCGACGAGACGCCGGCGTTCAGTGCCGTCGAAGCGCAGGCGAAAGAAAGCTCGCCGCTGAAGGAAGTGCTGTCCACCTACCCGCGCGAGACGTTCGCGAGTTTTTCGATGGTCATTCTGTGGACCGTCTGTACCTATGTGCTGCTCTTCTACATGCCGACTTATTCCGTGCGCACGCTGCATCTGCCGCAGTCGACCGGGTTTGCGGCCGGGATGGTTGGTGGCCTGATGATCATGTGCTGCTCGCCGATCGTCGGCAGGCTCGCCGACGCGTGGGGACGGCGCGTGTTCCTGTCCGGTTCGGCGCTCGCGATCCTCGTGCTCGCTTGGCCGATGTTCGCGTGGATCAACCATGCGCCCGGGTTCACGTCGCTGATCGTGTTCCAGGCAGTGTTCGGCGTGTTGATTGCAACCTATACGGGGCCGATCCTCGCGGCGTTCGCGGAGCTGTTTCCGACCAAGGTGCTGTCGACAGGGCTTTCCGTTGCGTACAACTTCGCGGTGACGATCTTTGGTGGATTCGCACCGTTCCTGATTACTTGGCTTATCGCCCGGACGGGCAGCAACATGGCGCCTGCCTTCTACGTGATCCTCGCGGCGGCAGTCAGTTTCGTCGGGACGCGTTTCGTGAAGGATGCGAAGCGTGGCGCCTCCATGACTCGATAAGGATATTTCCCCATGACCATTACCGTGCTTCAAGGCGGCAACGTACTCGACCTCGAACGAGGCGTGTTGCTCGAACATCATCATGTCGTGATCGAAGGCGAGCGGATCGTCGAAGTTACTGATCGGCCGGTGGATTTGCCGAATGCGCAGGTGATCGATGTGCGTGGCAAGACCGTGATGCCGGGGTTCATCGATTGCCATGTGCATGTGCTGGCTTCGAATGCGAATCTTGGCGCGAATGCGACGCAGCCGAATATTCTTGCGGCGATTCGGTCGTTGCCGATTCTCGATGCGATGTTGTCGCGTGGGTTTACCAGCGTGCGGGATGCGGGTGGCGCGGATTGGAGTTTGATGCAGGCGGTCGAGACGGGGCTGGTTTCGGGGCCGAGGATTTTCCCGTCGGGGAAGGCGTTGTCGCAGACCGGCGGGCATGGGGATTTTCGGCCTCGGGGGGATTTGCTGGAGCCCTGCTCTTGCTGCTTTCGGACGGGGGCGATTGCGCGGGTCGTGGATGGGGTTGAAGGTGTGCGGCTCGCCGTGCGCGAAGAGATTCAGAAAGGCGCGACGCAGATCAAGATCATGGCTTCAGGTGGCGTTGCTTCGCCGACTGATCCGATTGCCAACACGCAGTATTCGGAGGACGAGATTCGGGCCATCGTCGATGAGGCAGAGGCCGCGAATACTTATGTGATGGCGCATGCGTATACGGGGCGGGCGATTGCACGGGCTGTGCGATGTGGTGTGCGGACGATCGAGCACGGGAATCTCGTGGATGAAGCGGCCGCGAAGCTCATGCATGAGCACGGGGCGTTTGTCGTGCCTACGCTTGTTACTTATGACGCGCTCGCCAAACATGGGGCAGAGTTCGGGATGCCGGCTGACTCCGTGGCGAAGGTGGCTTCCGTGCAGCAGAAAGGTCGCGAGTCGCTGGAGATCTATGCGAAGGCCGGCGTGAAGATGGGGTTCGGGTCGGACCTGCTTGGCGAGATGCACGCGTTTCAGTGCGGCGAGTTTCGGATTCGGGCGGAAGTGCTCGGGAATCTGGAAGCGCTCAGGTCTGCGACGACGGTGGCGGCGGAGATCGTCAACATGACGGGGCAACTGGGCGTCGTGGCCGCTGGTGCGATCGCCGACATGGTCGTGCTCGATGGGAACCCGCTCGACGATATCGGTGTTGTGGCCGGTGAAGGCGAACACGTCGCCTATGTGCTGCAGCGCGGTAGGATCGTGAAGGCGCGGGACGGCGGGCGTTAACGCGTCGTTCACGAATGCACGCGGACATTCGGGCCGTCGCTCGAATCCTGATACCTCCGAGTGAATCGAATCCATCCGATTGTTTCGGCACGCGCGGTGCCGCCTCACGGCCGTTGCGGCCGTGACAGTTGTTGAAGTTGGCTGTGGGCACGCATCGCGACATGCGCGGCGATGGCCAGGGCGATATCGCCCCGGCGGTCAGTCGCGTTCGTGCAAAACCAGTAATCCGCCCGCAAGAGCCGCATGAAGCGGCCCTTGCTTGTTATGCCGGCGTGTCTTCCGGTTCTGGGTCGTGGTACGGCTGCTCTCGCAGCGCCAGCTGGCTGTAGTCCGGCGAGATCGTGATTTTCCGGGTGACGTAGTTGACGTCGAGGTAGATGCGGTCGCCCGGTTTGAATCCAAAGATCTTGAAATCAATATCGATCGCCTGCATCCACGGCAGGTAAGGCCAGCCACGCTTGGGAAGGTCCGGGTAGTTGCGGAGGACCAGCTCAAACGTCTTTTGCATGTTGACGGGTTTGTTCTTCCTGCGACGTGACTTACTATTGGCGTCAGCCATTTCCGACTCCTGCTGTGAGTTGGTGGTGGTCAGCGGGTCGTATGGGTTGCCGCCCATACGGCCCGCGCTTTTTGTTGCCGTGAATTTCCCTTCTCTCTCCCCCTTCGCTGCGTCTTGTTGGGCAAGACGGATTTTTCGACCATCGGTGCGAAGGGTGCTGCGAACAACTCCGATGGGCGAGAAGCAAGGCTTCATGACCAGTGTAATCGCGCTGGCATCTCAGAAATGGGGAGTTGAGGGGGATTGGCCGTTAGGTATAGGGATGGGTACGGTATTAGACCGACGTTGCGAATTGATTTTTGATGTTTCTTTGTGGTCGTCGGCTTTCTAAAATATTCGATCGAATTGACTGCGGGTCGCCACCCAAAATGGACGCCCTAGTCTCACAATTGGATTTCTGCCGCAAAGCAAAGGTCGACTTCGCTATGGCCAATTCCTCTTGTGCATACGCCCCTTGATTAGAGGGGCGGTGGTTTGCTGCCACAATCTCTACCAAGCCACTCCCGCGACTGCGTGGAATACTATCCGAATAGTCGTAGCGGATTAAGGGAAGATGAGGTTGCTACGCTGTACTCGAACAGCGTCGACCTCCGCCGCCTCGTCAAAGGTCATCAAAACCAAATGAAGCGGTAGAGCGAGAACATCAGGATCGATAACTCGTCGAAGTGTGTCAGCCTGTTCGTCGCTTTTGCAGAGGATCATCAGATCGATGTCCGCTGCGTCAAACTCGTCCCGATCGACGGAGCCAAAAAGATGCCATTGCGTTCCCTCGGCCTCTGTTCCAAGCGACACAGCAAGCGCTCGCAGGCTGGCGATTACGCGTTGGCGAATCATTTTCCCAGTCGCTGCATTAGGCCGCCGAACGTCAGTGCCTGCGCACCAATAGAGTCAGCAGCGTCTGCCGCCGCACTTGTAATCGAGCCGTAGCTCGATGATTTGACGACAACGTCAAAATGACCAAATCTTGCCTTGGCATTGCGTACGTCTTCAGCGCTCATGTTGTATGCGTCGATAACCGCAACGGTGAGGCTTGGACCAATCATTCGATGAACACGAAATACCGTCTCATAGACGTAAGAGACGCTATGGACGTTCTTGTGCTGTTGCATCGCATTGATGAAATAGTCCATGTTCTTGTTACGGTATGAACCGGCGTCCTCCGTATGGGCAGCCCTAGAAACTTCACCCAACGTTCCGAACGCGGCTGATGCCGCGTGAATACGACCGATGGCTGCGCCACTCCACAAAGTACGAGAAGGTACATTCACTACGAACTGCGGCTTGGTGGCGCCGGTAAAGAGAGGCTCCACGTCCGACACTTCGATTAGATCCCGTACGCCTAGGACAGCAACCAAGAACGAGTAATTCTCCTCCGATCTGACGACCAAAAAGCCCTCCGGTGTGCGTTCGACAACCTTGAGTCCATCAGTCTCTCCGAGCTTATTGGCGACCCATTGGACCGCGTCCTCGTTCATTTATCGACCCTCCAAAATATTGGACATTTCACCGGGAAAACGAGAAGCATCTTCTCTCTTTCCTTCGATATGAAATGCTTCCAAGTCGTTAATATGCTGCCGGAACTGCTCCAACGCTTCTTTCTCACCGCCGCTAAGCAGATGTCGGTTAGCGTCCAAGATTGCAAGTATTCGCGCGCTGTTAGGCAGGATGCGCGTTAGCATCTTGCGCTTCCACTGTTCAGCGGCACCGCTCTCCGGGTTACAGGCGGCGGCAATGTGAGGACCGTACTGTTTGAAAATCGCATGATTCTCCGCTAACAGTGGTTCCACCGCTAGGCGGGCGATGGCGCGATCACTGAATTTCACCGCGCCGAAGAGCCCCCGAAGCTTGTTGGCATGTTCGCGCTTCCAGCTAAGCATCATCGTGTCTGGAAAAGCGTCAGGCGCCTTGTCAACCATCGTATGGCAGTTAGCGCATAGCATCACCAAGTTCTCGAAAGCTCCGCGCTCCTCTTCGCTCAGTTCAGGCTTTGCTCGAGGCCCACCATCGTTGGCCGCAAACACGTGAGCCATCTCGGCGATGTGAATGGACTTACCAGCAGCGTCGACGAACAGTTCATTGGAACATCCAGGGTTTTGACAGTAGCCAGCCGATGCGGCGAAAAGGCGGCGCTGCGTATGGGCATCAGGTGATGCGGCGCATCTTGAGCAAGCCATCGCTTCGTCCTTTAATTGAATAATTCTGCGATTTTATCGCTTTGAGCTTGAATTAGACGACATCCGCAGAAGTAGATCTAATGTCACCATATGCAATCTATTCTCTTCAATATCGAAACTCAAGCTACTAACACCAGCAAGTTCTCGATCAGCGCTTTAATCTCCGAACGTTGCTCACCGTCTTCTTGGTACATCGAGCGCTGAATGATCTGCTCTGCAGTCATCAAAGGCCAGAACCTGTCGATCACATCATCCGCTTTGACGCGAACTGCCTGGCCAATGATCTTCTTGGCGTCGCAGGTGTCGGTGAAATCTACCCTTATCCCGGTTTGCGCATAAATCATGTCAGGGCACAGGTAGTTCTCGATTTCCCGTTTTCGCGTCGAATAGAAGGGGCGGCCTTGGGCTTCAACCTCCTGCTTGCGCTTTGCGATAGAGGCCACCTGTTCTGGGCTACCACCGATGTCTGAGTCGAGAAACACGCACCAGGGCAGACCTAGGTCATCGGCCAGGTTGAGAGTAACCCAGTGTTTCACACTACCGCACCCACCGATCAGAATGGGGACGATTCCGGCATCATCCAGACTGGATTCAAGCTGTCCAGCAGCCTTCAGGGTATTGGCCGCGTGACGGAGGAAGTTGACGTCGGATTTACCCTCTACCAGCACGATGCCCTTTGCCCGCTCCATCCCTGTTTCTGGGAGTACACCTAAGCTCTCGGCGGCTTCCTTGAGCACATCGCCATTGGGCATTTTGACAACGGGGATGTCGTTATCATCCTTGGTGACGTAGCGAATGCCGTCGATCGGAATCAGGCCAGCCAGGGCTGGGACGTGGGTAGTGACGATGATCTGCCGGTTCGGCTGGTTGGAGAGTTCCAGTAGAGCCTTCATCAGCATCTTCTGGTAGTTGGGATGCTGTGAGGTTTCCGGTTCCTCGATAGCGTAGATGACATTGCGCTGGGTGCCCACTACAGCCTTCTCCGCCTCGGCGCGAAAGAAGTTGAGCAGAATCAGCCGACGCACGCCGCTGCCGCGCTTGTTGATGGGAATGCCATTCTCGCCATCCAGAGTGAAGCTGAAGCTCCACTTGGGTTTTTCCTTAAAGCGCGGTGTAAGTTCGTTAGCCAGTTCGGGAGCCATGTCCCGCAGCTTATCAAGGGTACGGTTGGCCACATCAAGCACACTGGTTTCGATCTGCCGCTCTAGCTCGCTAATTTGATGCTGCAGCGCAGCCTGCGCCTCCTTGACTGCCTGTTGCAACGGATTCTTGGCTTCGGCATCGCCATCACTGCTTTCACGATCCGCCTTGAATAGCGCGAAGATGGGTAGCTGATCCTGAATTTTGTCCCAGATGGATTTGTTATCAACTGAGATCCCTTTGCTTACATCAAGCTGCGTGTCTTGGAGGGTAAGGGGCTGCGCCGCGCCGCGAATGGCTTGCCGCCACTGAGAAGCCACACGTTTATCGGCAACCTGATCGGCAACCCCACGTTGCTCGCCAAGCTTTTTCAACTCTGCCATTTTGAGACTGAGCAACTTCGCCAAATCTGCGTCTGCTGGATGCTGACAGCGGATGGCAGTACGCTCGAGTTTGCCTGCGCTGGCCTTGAAGGTCTTGACAATCTCTAACGCCCCCTCTGCGTTGAGTAAATACTCCTGTGCCAATGTCGTTGCAGCGTTCTCATCTAATACCAGTGTGTTGGGTAGGCCATCGAACTCACATGCAATCTCGAACTGCTCATTACCCTCAGCTAAGCTGAAGCAGTTCATATCGCTCTTGTCGACCTTGGCACCGTCGGTCTCGAAGAAGATGGCTAGGGCTTCGAGAATGGTTGATTTACCATAGTCGTTACGACCGACGATACCAGTCAGGGCTTCGTCAACGGGAATAACAGTGGTGGCGCGGTAGCCACGAAAGTTGGTAAGTTTGACGGACTTGAGGCGCATGGTCGTTCCCTTATCTATAATTACCGTGAAAGGCTTTTTTGTGCAGTAGGTCTCCAGCCACAAAATAATAAACCCCGCTTGAAATTGTGACTCAGAGCACCAGCCTCACTGAGAAATAGTTCCCAGCGAAAATAGCCGCAATAAGATCAGAAAGACGATGAAGCCCGCCGCGCCCCATTTGAGTTGCGTTCGCGTTTGAGAGCGCTGCCAATACGACTCTACTGCATATCGCCTCAGATTCTCGATCAGCGACTGGCCCCTGTTTTCTGCTCGCTCAATTGCGGCCAAGCAACTTATGAGCATGCCTTGGCTCCACATCGCTGGTACATCAGCGTGGTTCTTCGAGAGCATGTGGAACGATTGGCGGAAAGCTCGGATGTTCTCGTAGACGTAAGCCACGTCCCTCGCGGACTGTGCCCCGAGCAATCCAATCTTCGACGCGTTGTCATCGAAGAGCGGACTGGCAGGAACCGGCCATTCCTTCAAAGTCAGTTTCTCACCCTGTCCCAGCCCCATTAGCATCTTTTCTAGGCCATCCTTGATCGTCGGAATTGCTTCAGCGTGTGATTCCAACTCACCAGCGAGTGCACCGGCCAGAGCCTGCCCGTCTCGAAAGCGCCTGTAATCTTCCGCAAGAAAATTGTTCGAATAGCCGCCAACCAGCACACCGACAAAGCCGAGTAGCGCGACGTTCAGGTCAGCCATGACTTCTCCTTGTTCTATTTAGGCCACGGCTGAGTGTAATCGAAGGGGCGCGGCAAACAGCAGGTGTTTATCGTGGCAACTGACCGCACTGGCCGACCCGGCCGGTTTACCGTCCCGGCGGTCGGCAAACCGTTCCCTATTGAACGACTTCATCCACCATCTCTTGCACTTCCATCACAATCACTGAATACGTCCGTATAAACCGTCTCGTTATCGAAGATAACGGCAACATCATCGGTCGACTTTAGCCCCGCATCCGCCGTCGCTACCCAAGCTTTCAAAAGTGGAACAATCGTCACAGAAAGACTCACCGTCCCATCATTCGACTTGAAAAACAGCTCATCCGGCCCCGACGTCATCCCGTCATCCGCGACAACACTCTGAACGTTACTCCCCGCCTTCCCGGAAAACTTTTTTCCTTGACCGTCCCGACAAGCTTTACCAGCTTCGCATTCAGCTCGGCGGTGTATTTCTTGTCCAAATCCGCCCGATCTTCCATCCGAGCCGCATTCACTGCCTCGGCAGCCTTCTTCCGATCCGCGAGATAAGAATCGGTCGGCGACATCACCACCTTCGCCCCCACAACAGCGATCAGCGCCAGAAGCACAACCTCCCCCACCGCGACTTTCAGTTTCGAAATGCTTTTCATTCTTGTATGACGTCCCCGAAACCAGGCCCGAATGCAAAACGGCTGCCGTGAACCCACCGCAGCCGTCCCTCAGAAACGCCTCATTCTAAAACGCGAAACAGACTTTATTCATCCACCTTGAAAGCCGACACCAGCTTGGTCAATTCCGCCGCCTGCTGCTTCAAACTCTCGGCCGCTGCCGCGCTTTCCTCGACCAAAGCCGCATTCTGCTGCGTCATCTGATCGAGCGACTGCACCGCATCCCCAATCTGGTCGATCCCGGCACTCTGCTCCAGGCTAGCCTCAGCAATCTCGCTCATCATCGCGCTCACCCCCTGCACCTGCGAGACAACATCGCTCATCACCTTCCCCGCCTCGCTAACCAACCGCGACCCGGTATTCACCGTCCCCGCGCTATGTTCGATCAGCGCCTTGATCTCCTTCGCCGCCTGCGCGCTGCGCTGCGCCAGATTCCGCACTTCCGAAGCAACGACAGCAAACCCACGCCCCTGCTCCCCTGCCCGCGCCGCCTCCACAGCCGCATTCAGCGCAAGAATATTCGTCTGAAACGAAATACTGTCGATCATCACAATGATCTCGGAGATCCGCTGCGACGCATTGCTGATCTGCTCCATCGTGCTAACAACCTCACCCACAACCTGCCCGCCGCGCGCCGCCGTATCCGACGCGCCATTAATCATCTTCGCGGCGGTCGTCGCCGTCTCGGTGTTGTTCCGCACCACGGCCGTGATCTCTTCCATCGACGAAGCCGTCCGCTCCAGGTTGCTCGACTGCCCTTCTGTGCGTTCGCTCAAATCCGCATTCCCCGAAGCGATCTGCGCCGACCCGGTCGCAATCGACGCCGAAGCCGCCCGAATCCGATGAACGAGCGTCGACAACGACGACACGAACCGGTTGAATGCATCCGACAACTGCCCGATCTCGTCCTGGCTCTCGACCGTCATCCGGCGCGTCAGATCACCCTGGCCGCTGGCGATCTCCGACAGCAACGTCGCCGCACGCCGAATCGGCGCGGCAATCGCGCGCCCGACCAGCCAGATCACGAGCAGCGCAACCCCAAGCCCCACCACCGCCGCCACCAGCGCCGCACTGCGAATCGCGCGCGTCACCGGCCCGAGCAGTTCCGCCTGCGGCACCTCGACGACGACATACGCATTCAGCTCCGGAATAAACGACGTCGCGATGAACCGCGCGCCGCCGTCGCCGTTGTAGCTCAGGTACGCATACGGCTTGCCGGCCAGCAGCGTCGACGACGCATCGTCAGGCAGGCCGTGCTGGTCCTTCAGAAAATGCTTGCCGTCGATCAGCGACGTATCGCGATGCATCATGATCGCGCCGTCCGGACGCACGAGATACGCGAACCCGGTCTCGCCGATCCGGTATGCGGAGATGCCCTTCGCGAGCGCATCGACGGACAGGCTCATGCTCGCTGCGCCGATCGGCACGCCGTCGAGTTCGACGCGGCTGTTGATGAACATCATGTAGCCGCCGACGGTCACCTCGCGATCCATGTTCACGTCGAACGCCTTGCCGGACGACAGGAAGCTGGTCAGCCACTGATCCTTGTCGGTGACCTTCCGCTGCAGGCCGGCTTCGTTGTAGTAGTTGCCGCTCTTCACCGACACCCACTGCACGGACGCGGCCTTCTGCTCGTCCTTCACGTTCTTCGCGAGCTGGATCCAGTTGCGCGTGCCGGCGTCGGGTTCGCCTTCGGCTTCCCATTGCAGCAGGAACGCATCGCGCGCGAGAATGCGCGACGCGGCGATCGGCCCGGCCATCTGCCGCTGCACGTCGGCGCGAATGCCGTTCACTGCGGTCGGCAACTCTTCGCGGACGACGCGATCGCTCACCGCGTTGCCGATCAGACGGATGCTCAGTCCGCTCGAAATCGCGACGAACACGAGCAGGCAACTCGTCATGCTGAGAATCAGCTTGTTCTGAATGGAAAGCTTGCGCCAGAAATGCATGGGGAACCCTCGATAACCGCTCGGTCTGAGCCAGTTTGAGTTATCGGCATGCACGCACAGAAGCGCATCGCTGATTTCAGATATCTATCATTCGAGATTCGTTATGTCGTTGACAGGCGGGCATATGCGGCCGCCTATACGCGCACGATCAGCGCAAATCAATACGCAACGAAGATCGTCACGCGCCGATTCCGCGCTCGCGCAGCGGCATCGTCACCCGCCACGAGCGGCTGCGTATCGGCCCGCCCGATCGCCGCGAGCCGATGCGGCGCCACACCGCGCTCGGTCAGGTAGCGCACGACGCTCCCCGCGCGCGCCGACGAAAGCTCCCAGTTCGATTCGTATTTCGCGTTCGCAATCGGCACGTTATCCGTATGCCCTTCGACGAGAATGTCGCCGGTCGCGTGCTCGCTCAGTGCCTGCGCGATCTGGTTCAGCACGGGCGACGAATCGGGCAGCAAGCGCGCATCGCCGACGTTGAACAGGATCTTCGCGTCGATGCCGATCTCGACGCCGTGCGGCGCCTTCACCAGCGATATCCGCCCGTTCATCTTCAACTTATCGAGCAACGCGAGCCAGGCCGGCGCGCGTTCGGGTGTTACGACATTGGCAGTACTCGCAGCGCCACCGGCGTGTCGCGCAAGCGTCTGATATCGCGCGTCAAGCGCGTTGTATTTCGCGAGCTGGAGCACGTACAGCGCGAGAAACAGCACCATCAGCGTCGTGATGAGATCCGCGTACGAAATCAGCCAGCGCCCGGACTGCGTGCCTTCGAGTTCGTGGTCATCGCGATCGGCGGCGGTCGCGCCGTCAGTTCGGGCTGTCATACCGAAGATCCCTGTTTGTCGTACCGCATACGCAGCACATCACGCAAGCGACTCGGCCGCACGCCCGCGCACATCGCCGGTCAGCCGCGTTTCGATCGTATGTGGCGACTCCTTGCGCGAGATCGCGAGCAAACCGTCGAGATACAGCTTGCGAAACCGCAGTTCGCTATCGATCTGCGCGCGCAGCTTGCCGTAAAGCGGCAGAAACACGAGGTTCGCAAACGCCAGCCCGTACAGCGTCGCGATGAACGCAACCGCGATGCCCGGCCCGAGTTGCGCCGGTTCGAGGATATGGCTCGTCACCTGCACGAGCCCGAGCACCGATCCGAGAATGCCGAACGTCGGCGCATACCCGCCCGCCTGCTGCCACACGCGCACGGCGGCCAGGCGGCTGCGCTCGTAGGCGTCGAGTTCGCGCTGCAATGCATCCTCGAGCACGGCGGTCGATACGCCGTTCGCCAGCAGTTCGAGCCCGCGGCGCGCGAACGGATGGATGCCGCTCACGTCCATCGATTCGAACGCGAGCAGCCCGTCGAGCTTCGCGCGGTCGCCCCATTCGAGCAGGTCGGACAGGTGCTTGCGATCGACCTCTCTCGCGCGCACGAACGCAAGCCGCAACTGCTTCACCGCGTCGAAGAAGCGTGCCCAGGTGTTCTGGATCATCACCGCGCCGAGCGTGCCGCCGAGCACGATGACGAGCGCCTCGAACTGGAACAGCATCGTGAAATGCCCGCCTTCCAGCGCGAACCCGAACACGATCGCCGCGCCGCCCAGCACCACACCGGCCAAGGTCAACAGATCCATACGCCTCCCCGTGTCACGCATCCGACGCCACGGACGCCGCACCCGTCGCCGGCGCCTTGGCCGCGCGCACGGCATCCAGCACGCGCTGCTCGATATCCTCGATCTCGATCGGATCGAGCTTGAGCTCGCGACGCATCACCCACGACACCTCGTTGCGCCGCGCCTCGGTCATCACGGAAAACAGCTTGTCGGCCACCGCGCGATCGTCGAGGTTCGCGATCAGCTTCGCGAGATCGTACGTATCGAACGCGCTGATCACGTCGAACAGCGTGCGCTGGTCGACCCACACGAGATCCTCCAGCGAACGCACGTCGCCGCCCCGACGCCCGTTGCGCCGCGAGAAATACGCGACGCCCTTTTGCTCGACGTAACTGAGTACCTTCGATTTGCGGAACGCGAACACCTCTTCGGCAATCTCGCCGTTCGACAGCTTGTTGAGCAGCAGCGTCTTCTCGACGCCGATCAGCGATTCGAGATCGGCCAATTCGATGAGCTCGAGTTCGCTGTTGATTGACACGTCGAGATCGTGATCGGCAACCTGCTGCGCTCGATCGATCACGCGCGCGGCATCGAATGTGACGACCTGGCGCGCATCCGACGAAGCCGCATAGTCGGCTGCGCCGCCGACATGGTCGGCCTGCGCGGCTTCGATCGTGACGAGATTGAGCTTCTCCATGCGTCGCAGCATCGCGAGCACATGCGGCCGCGAGTGGCCGGCAATCGCGCGGCATTTGCGGATCACTTCGGCAAGCGGCACCGAGGTTTCGGTCGCATGGGCCTGCATCGGCCGGCGCGCCCACCCGTCGCCGGATTCGCGTGCATCGGCGCCGGCCATCAGCGACAGCACATGGGCATACGACAGCACGCCGGGCATGAAGTCCGCATGCGTGTAGGTCGCGAGCTGGTCGTCCTTGCGCTTCACGCGCCGGATCATCGTTCGCACGATATGGCGCAGCAGCGCCGACACGCGCTCGATTTCTTCATCGAGCATGCCGGCCGGCACGACCGTGAGCTGACAGAACGAAAGCGCCTTCGCGGTATGGGCGCGCGGCTCGGCGGCGAGCAGCGCCGATTCGCCGAAGAACTCGCCGCGGCCGAGCGTCGCGACGATGACGCGCTTGTCGTCGCACCGCGTGGACAGCTCGACCTTGCCGTCGGTGATCAGAAAGATCACGGGCTCGCCCGCGAAGCCCTCCGAGTAAATGATTTCTCCGGGCGCCGCTGTACGCGTCCACGATTGCTGACGATTCACGTCGATTCCCCTGCTGCGCTGGTTGTTGCAGACTGCGCGCCGCACGTCGAAAGCATGCGTGTCGCGAGTCGTCCCCGTGACTCGTTTACGTCATCGGGCTCAACATCCTTTAGGGAATTCGCACTCGGTTTAACCCGAAATCAAGGTAAAACGTTTGCGCATTGCGCAGCAGCATAGAGAACCCCATTTCGATGCTTGCGCGTGTAGTGCAATTGAAAGCACGCCGAGATCGCGCGCATCAAAACTCCATGTCGAGTTCATCGATGTCTTCCTGCTCCGCCTTCGCCGCGTCGATCCACTCGGCGACGAACGGATGCGCGAGCACGCGCATGCAGTATTCGGCGATTTCCGGCTCCAGCTTCACGTCGTAGGTCAGGAAGCGCGTGACGACCGGCGCATACATCGCGTCGGCGACACCGATCTCCGCGCCGAACAGCCAGGGCCCGCCATACGCGGCCAGGCACTCGTGCCAGATCGTCACGATCCGCTGGATGTCGTGCTGCGCGCGCGACCAGATCCGGAAGCCGGGGAAATGCGCGCGCAGGTTCATCGGCAGCGCGGAGCGCAGCGCGCTGAAACCGGAATGCATCTCGCCGCAGATCGACCGGCAATGCGCGCGCGCACGCCGGCCTTCAGGCAGCAGCCGCGCCTGCGGCCGGATTTCGTTCAGGTATTCGGCGATCGCGAGCGTATCCCACACCTTGTTGCCGTCGTGCGTCAGGCATGGCACGAGAATCGACGGCGACAGCAACAGCAGCTCCGCGCGCGACGCGGCATCGATCGGCACGCTGACGGTGTCGAACGCCAAGCCGCTGAGCTTCGCGAGCAGCCAGCCGCGCATCGACCACGACGAGTAATTGCGGCTGCTGATGGTCAGCGTCGTCTGTCCGGTTGATTCCATGTCGCTCCCCTGCTGAAAGCCGTTCGTGCCCCTGCACCGAAAGCGGACACCGTACCCGTCACCCGCACCATGCGCGTGCGGCACATTCGCAGAACTGGCGCAGCGCCGCACCGTCTCGCGGCACGCGCCGCTCGCGACGACCGGCGCGGCAACGCATCGCGTTCGGCTGACGGTCGTGGCGTGCCGCCTAAGCCGCCACGCTCCCTGACCGCGTGCAACCTGCGTGCCAGCCGCATGCTGGCACACGGCTTGCCTTGTTCAATACAACGCAGCGCAACGAGCGACGGCCATGAACCTGTTTGCCTATCCGTTTTACCAATGGTCTGCCGAATGCCTGCGCCCGGCGCGCGCATGGGCCGCGACCACGCGCGCGACGATGTCGCTGTGGCCCCCATCCACGTCAACGCCGACGGGTCGCATGGTCGACGCGCTGTGCGAGCTGCTCGAATGCTGCGCGTTCTCGCATCGGCGTCCGCCGTTCGGGATCGCGTCGATCGTCGTCGACGGAGAAACGGTGCCGATCGTCGAGGAAGCTGCCGCGGCCACGCCGTTCGGCACGCTGCTGCATTTCCGCAAGGCGCGGCCGGTCGCGCGCCAGCCGCGCGTGCTGATCGTCGCGCCGATGTCCGGGCATTTCGCGACGCTGCTGCGCGGCACGGTGCACACGATGCTGGCCGACCACGACGTGTACATCACCGATTGGCACAACCCGCGCGACATCCCGCTGACGGCCGGGCGCTTCGGTTTCGACGAATACGTCGAGCATGTGATCGACTTCATCCGCCAGATCGGCCCGGACACGCATGTGCTCGCGATCTGCCAGCCGACCGTCGCCGCGCTCGCGGCGGTCGCGCTGATGGCCGCCGGCGGCGATCCGGCGCAGCCCGCGAGCCTGACGCTGATGGCGGGCCCGATCGACTGCCGCGTGAATCCGACGAAGGTCAACGCGCTCGCCACGAGCCAGACGATCGAATGGTTCGCGAAGAACCTGATCAGCGTGGTGCCGGCCGGCTTCGTCGGCGCGCAGCGGTGCGTGTATCCGGGCTTCGTACAGGTCGGCGCCTTCATGTCGATGAACCCCGATCGGCATGCGGCTTCGTTTGCCGATATGTATTACGAGCGCGCGAAAGGCGATCCCGCGAAAGCCGACACGCTGCGGCATTTCTACGACGAATACTTCGCGACGGCCGACCTCACCGCGGAGTTCTATCTGGAGACGGTCGAGAAGGTGTTCCAGCAATACGCGCTCGCGCGCGGCGAACTGACGGTGGGCGACAGGCTCGTCGAACCGGCGGCGATTCACCGCACCGCGCTGCTGACGATCGAAGGCGAGAAGGACGATATCTGCGCGGTGGGCCAGACGGTGGCCGCGCAGGAGCTGTGTTCGGGGTTGCCGCCGTATCTGAAGACGCACCACGTGCAAACGGGTGCGGGCCACTATGGCGTGTTCAACGGCAGCCGCTGGGAAACGCAGATCTATCCGATCGTGCGCGCGACGATCCACGACAACGAACCGTACGATCGCACCGCGGATGCGGAAGGCAACGCGAGCGGCACGCACTACGTCACGCTGCGCGCGCTGCTCGATGCGCGTGCAACCGAACACGATGCGGGGACCGTCGAACCCTCATCGCATCACGCCCACTGAATCCGGGCAACGACGCAACGACCGGCATCGCAAATGAATCGCCCCGCCGGGATGGCGGGGCGTGATTTCCAGCAGCCTTCAGGCGACGCGCGAGCGAATGAACTCGCGCGCCCGGCTTGCGTTACGAGCAGGCCTTGCCGTGCGACGCGTGGAAGCCCTTCGCCTTCGCATCCGCTTCCGACATGTAGCTGCCGTGCTTCGTCTTGCCGTAGTACTTGTCGGTCGAGCAGTGGTAGACCTTCGTGCTGTCGTTGGCCCACACCTTGCCCGCGCCGCCGCCCGGCGCCGCAGCGGTGGTCGTCGCAGACGCGCTCTTCGCGGGCGCGGCACCGGATGCAGCGGCAGCGGACGCCGCCGTTGCCGGCGCCGTCGCGGCCGGCGCGCTGGCTGCTGCCGCCGAAGATGCGCCGTACCAGGTCTTCACGCCCTTATGGCCCGCACATGCGCCCTTCTTCGATGCGCCCGAGTAGAACGAACCGTCCTTGCACAGACCGGTCGTGCCGGCCGGCGCGCTGGCCGGAACCTGCGCGAATGCACCGATCGACACACCCATGCCGGCGACGAGCGCGGCGATCAACATCGTCTTTTTCATAGTCCTCTCCTGATTTGCCTGAATGATCAATGCGTCCCGGGCGTACCCGAGGGAAATCCCGTTACCGCACCCAGCGGCACATGCGATGGTGGTGATGGTCGTAGTGGCACACACGGTGCGAATGGGCTTCGGCGAGCGCCGGAGCGAGAACGGCGCATGCCACTGCGGTGACCGTCAGGATCTTCGCGATGCGCTTCATGGATTTCTCCCGGGTAGGACAGCCGGCGATCCGGCTGGTACCTCCTTAACGCCGGCCGTCGACAGGCCGTGCACCGTGCAGCCCGCAATTGACGATCTTTGACACCACGTAACAATCCGTCACGCAAAGCTGACGAATCTCTTTCCTTTCTTTCCGGATCTTCAGCTTCGCAACCCTTCGGAATTCGAATGAATGGATCGAAGGGGAAAGCAGGTCGCGGGTATCAGCAGAGCACGCGGAGGATTCCGGGACGCGTCAACGAAAAACCGCCCGAAGGCGGTCTGTCGCAAACGTGCGCACGATGCGCGTCGGTCGGCACATTCGCACCTCGGGAAACCGGCCAGCTACGCACCCGTCTCGCCCCACGGCGTCGGCGGTGGCACGGCGCAAGGCCCTTCAACATCGATCGACTTGAAATCGGCGGGCCCGACGATCTCCAGATACTCCATGTCCGGCGAGTAGTCGAACAGGTAGTGGACAATCCCCGGCGCCTGATGCACGCAGTCGCCGGCGGACACCAGCGTTTCCTGCTCGCCGTACATGAAGCGCGCCCAACCCTTCAGCATGTACACGATATGGAACTCGGCCTCGTGACGGTGCCAGCCGGTGCCCGCCGTCGGTGCATGATTCGCCCTGACGAGTTGCGCGACGACCTTGCCGTTCGTCGCGGCCGCGATGCCGAGATCGCGATACAGGAAGAAGTCGCGCAGGCCTTCGCCTTGATACGCGGTGTCCTGCGGCTTCACGTGGGAAAAATGGGTGGTTGTCGGTGTGCTCATCGTGGTGCTCCTTCATTGAAAGGATCAAGCCTGACAAGCACTTAGCGTTCCAGTTTGCGACGGCGCGAAGCCGTGCAGGTTACCGCTCGTGCGTGTCGCGCAGCGGCCTTTGACGGATGCGCTCGCGCAACTGTAAGCGTACTTCAATCTCCGCATCGCCCGGGACGCCATTGCGGCTTCACGGGCGATGCGCACACGGCCTGCTTGCTTACTTCAACCGCCCCGACAAAAACTGCCCGAGCCGTTCGCTCTTCGGATTCACGAGAATCTCCTGCGGATTCCCTTCCTCCTCGATCTTCCCCTGATGCAGGAAGATCACGTGATTCGACACGTTGCGCGCGAAGCCCATCTCGTGCGTGACGACGACCATCGTGCGGCCCTCCTCGGCGAGCTTCTGCATCACCTTCAGCACTTCGCCGACGAGTTCCGGATCGAGCGCCGACGTCGGCTCGTCGAACAGCATCACTTCCGGCTCCATCGCCAGTGCGCGCGCGATCGCAACACGCTGCTGCTGGCCGCCCGACAGGTGCGACGGATACATGCTCTCGACGCGCGGCGCGAGGCCGACCTTCTCCAGGTACTTGCGCGCCCGCGCGATCGCCTCATCCTTGCCGATCCCGAGCACGGCCATCGGCGCCTCGATCACGTTCTCGAGCACCGTCATGTGTGCCCACAGGTTGAAGTGCTGGAACACCATCGCGAGCTTCGTGCGCATCCGCTGCAGCTGCTTCTGGTCGGCCACGCGCAGTGACCCGTTGCGATCGCGCGTGGTCTGGATCGGCTCGCTGCCGATCGTGATCTGCCCCGAGCACGGCTGCTCGAGGAAGTTGATGCAGCGCAGGAACGTGCTCTTGCCGGAGCCGCTCGAGCCGATGATGCTGATCACGTCGCCGGCCTTCGCCTTCATCGACACGCCCTTCAACACCTCGTTGTCGCCGAATTTCTTGTGCAGGTTATCGACTGTGAGCTTGTACATGCTTGGTCCTTCGTTGCGAATGCATTAATGGCCGCGCGGCGAGAGGTACGCGAGCCAGCGCGTCTCGAGCTTGCGGAACGCCCAGATGAGTGCGAACACGACGGCGGCGTACAGCACGGCTGCGATGCCGTAAGCCTGGAACGACATGTACGTCGCCGAGTTGACGTCGCGCGTGACCTTCAGGATGTCGGGCACGGTCGCGGTGAACGCGAGCGTGGTCGCATGCAGCATCAGGATCACCTCGTTGCTGTAGCTCGGCAGCGAGCGGCGCAGCGCGGAAGGCAGGATGATCCGCGTATAGAGCTTGAAGCGCGACATCCCGTAGGCCTGCCCGGCCTCGATCTCGCCGGCAGACGTCGCCTTGATCGCGCCCGCGAAGATCTCCGTCGCATACGCGCATTCGTTCAGCACGAACGCGAGCAGCGTGCAGTTCATCGCGTTGCGGAAGAACGTATCGAGCAGCACGTGATCGTGCACGACCTGCAGGCTGTAGATGCCCGTGTAACACATCAGCAGCTGCACGTAGAGCGGCGTGCCGCGGAACACATACGTATAGAGCCACACGGGGCCCGAGATCCAGCGGTTCGACGATGCGCGCGCGATCGCGAGCGGCACGGCGAGCGCGAAACCGAGCGCGATCGACACGACCAGCAGCCACAGCGTGATCGCGAGGCCGCTGAAGCGGTAGCCGTCGGTATACAGATAGCTTTGCCAGTATTGGCCGATGAGTTCGATCACAGTGCGAGCCTCCGGACGCCGACGGAATAACGCTTCTCGAGGTGATGCAGCACGACGTTGGACACCGTCGTGATCGCGAGGTAGATCGCGCCCGCGGCCAGCGTGAAGAAGAAGAAATCGAGCGTGCTCTTGCCCGCGTCCTGCGACGCCTTGACCACGTCGGCGAGGCCGATGATCGACACGAGCGCGGTGGCTTTCACGAGCACCTGCCAGTTGTTGCCGATGCCGGGCAGCGCGAAGCGCATCATCTGCGGGAACAGGATGCGATGAAACACGCGCCAGCCGCCCATCCCGTACGCGAAGCCGGCTTCGAGCTGGCCGCGCGGCACCGCGAGGAACGCGCCGCGGAACGTCTCGGTGAAATATGCGCCGTAGATGAAGCCGAGCGTCACGACGCCGGCCACGAATGGGTCGATGTCGATCTGGTCCCAGCCGATCAGGTCGGTCGCGTTGTTCAGCAGGATCTGGATCCCGTAGAACAGCAGCAGCATCAGCACGAGGTCCGGCACCGCGCGGATCAGCGTCGTATAGAAGGTGCCGATCGACTTGAGCACGCGGTTGGTCGACAGTTTCGCGCCCGCGCCGGCAAGCCCCAGCACGAGCGACGCGGCGAGCGACAGCACCGCGAGCTTCACGGTCTCGACCGTGCCGGCCCACAGCAGCGGGCCAAATCCTTGGAAGATCATATAAGGGGTCCAGAACGATGTGGCTGGATTGTCAATAGCCATTAACCGCGCATCAAACGATATCTACGCACTACCTGATGCAACCTGCTCATCAAGCCCGACGCATCCCGTGACGCGGGCGGCGCCCGGCAACAGACGCGGCGCGCACCGCAGCCGATGCGCGCCGCATGGACGGTCAGCCGCCGTAGACGTCGAACGCGAAGTACTTCTTCTCGAGCTTCTTGTACGTGCCGTCCTTGATGATGTCGGCGATCGCGTGGTCGATCTTCGCCTTCAGGTCGGCGTCGTCCTTGCGCAGGCCGATGCCCGCGCCATTGCCGAGCGTCTTCGGATCGTCGATGTCGCCGCCGGCGAACTGGAAGTTCGCGCCGCGCGGCGTCTTCAGGAAACCGATGTCGGCCTGCACCGCGTCCTGCAGCGCCGCGTCGAGGCGGCCGGACATCAGGTCCTGGTACACGCCGTCCTGGTTCTGGTAAGGCACGACCTGCACGCCCTTCGGCGCCCAGTAGGCCTTTGCGTAGGTTTCCTGAATGGTGCCCTGCTCGACGCCGACCGACTTGCCCTTCAGCGATTCGGCCGTCGGCTGCAGGTTCGCGCCTTTCTTCGCGACGAGGCGCGTCGGCGTGTTGAACAGCTTGTCGGAGAACGCGATCTGCTCGGCGCGCGCCGGCGTCATCGACATCGACGACAGCACGCCGTCGAACTTCTTCGCCTTCAGCGCCGGAATCATCCCGTCGAAGTCGTTCTCGATCCACACGCATTTCGCCTTCAGGCGGGCGCAGATCTCGTTGCCGAGATCGACGTCGAAGCCGACCACCTTGCCGCTTGCGTCCTTCGATTCGAACGGCGGATAGCTGGCGTCGACGCCGAACCGGATCGTCGACCAATCCTTGGCGTGGGCACCGACCGCGATGCAGGCAAGGGCAATACTGAGCGCGAGTTTCTTCATGGAATTCCTGTCAGAGGCGAACTGGGCCGGGGTCACGTCGAGCGGCCCGCACCGGCGCTGCCGGCACGGCGACTCCGCCGCGAACCCTTTCAACCCGGAAATCGCGCTGTCTAGCGACGCTCCAAGTTGTACATACAACTTTGCCTTTTCAAGGGTGTCGCCAGCAATCCGTGTTTATCTCTAATTGTCGGATCATTAGGGTCGCCGGTCGAAATTTTCCTTAAATTTCAATTAACTATGGATTACACGACACTGAATCCCGGCTTTCTCGATGCGTAAGGGAGCGGCCGGAAGGCACGCAACACCTGTCTAGACCTCACGGGTCGCGCCAACCGTTTCCAGTCCGACCAGCCGGTAGCCGAACTGCAGCTCCGTCAGCAGGTGCCGCGGCCTCGCCGGCACCGGTTCGAGTTTCTGCCGCAGGTTGGTCATGTACACGCGCACGTAGTGCGCGCGGTCCGCGTCGTGAATACCCCACACCTCGGCCAGCAGTTGCCGCGCGGCGATCACGCCGCCGCGTGCGCGAATCAGCGCGGCAAGCAGCCGGAATTCGAGGCGAGTCAGATGGACGGGTTCGCCGCCGCGCACGACTTCATGCCGGCCGAGATCGACGGTCACGTCGCCGAACCGCACGATCGACGACGCTTGCCCGTCGGCCGACACGAACGCCGCGCGCCGCAACAGCGCGCGTGCCCGCGCGAGCAGTTCGGGCACGCCGAACGGCTTCGCGAGGTAATCGTCCGCGCCCGCGTCGAGCGCGGCGACCTTCTCCACTTCCTGCTGCCGCGCCGACAGCACGATCACAGGCACCGTCGACCACTCGCGCAGCTCGCGGATGAACGCCTTGCCGTCGCCGTCCGGCAGCCCGAGATCGACGATCACGAGATCGGGCTTGCTGCTCGACGCATACATCCGCGCCTCGCGGGCCGTCGACGCCTCGCAGGCGTCGAGCCCTTCCTGTTCCAGTGCCATCCTGACGAAACGGCGGATGTCGGATTCGTCTTCGACGATAAGTACGCGCGACCTGATCATGTGTGGCTCTCATGTTCGATATCGGGCGGCGCGCCCAACGGCAGGCGAATCTCGAACCGCGCGCCGTGCGGATCGAGCGGCACCGCGCGGATCGACCCGCCGTGCGCGTTGACGATGCTGCGGCACAGCGCGAGCCCGAGCCCCACGCCGCTGATCGACGACTCCTTGCGTTCGCGCTCGAACGGCTCGAACAGCGGCTCGGTATTGCGCGCGACGAATCCAGGCCCGTCGTCCTCGACGAACACGTACAGCGTTTCGCCGAACACGCGTGCGCGCACCGACACGGCCGCATCCGCGCCCGCATACTTCGCGGCGTTGTCGAGCAGGTTCATCAGCACGCGCTCGATCAGCAGCGCGTCGACGTCGATCAGCGGCAGGTCGACGGGCAAGTCGGCGCTCACGTCGCGGCCGGCCAGCACGCCGGCCGAATGCGCGAGCGCGCTGCCGACGATCTCGTCGAGCATGTGCCACTCGCGATTGAGCCGCACGCCTTCGCTCTGCATCCGCGCGAGGTCGAGCAGGTTCACGACGAGCCCGTGCAGCGCTTCGGCCTGGTTGCGGATGCCATGCGCGAGCGCGGCCGGCTGCCCGTCTGCCAGACGTTCCGGCCGCTCCAGCGTCTCGGCGAGCCCGCGAATCGCGGTGAGCGGCGTCTTCAGGTCGTGCGACACGGCGGCCAGCAGCGCGTTGCGCAACCGCTCGCCTTCGATCCGCACGAGCGTGTGCTGCGCGACGTCGACGTAATGCACGCGTTCGAGCGCCATCGCGATCGACGAGCACAGCGCGTCGATCAGGCGGCGATCGTCGGGGTCCGTGGGCACCGGCTGCGCATCGCCGAACAGCACGAGCACGCCGCGCACGCGCATCGGCGCCTTCAGCGGCAGGTACTGCGCGGCCGCGCGCTCGAACGGCGCCATCCCGCACCCGGCGCCGCGCGCCTGCTCGTATGCCCAGCGCGCGATCGGCGTTTCCACGAACCCTGCGTGTTGCGTCGGCATCAGCCGGTCGTTCTCGTCGGGCAGCACGAGCGCGATGCGCACGCCGAGCAGCGGCGCAATCGTGCCGGTGCAGATCGATGCGATCTGCTCGGTCCCGATCGCGGCCGACAGATCGTGCGCGACGCGCGCGAGCGCCGCCGAGCGTTTCTCGTTCGCACGCGCGGCGCGGGCCTCCGCGCGCAGGCGCGCCGCGAGCTGGCCGATCGCGAGCGCGACGGCCAGCATCAGCGCGAACGTGAACACGTATTGCGTATCGGACACCGCGAACGACAGCCGCGGCTCGACGAAGAAGAAGTCGAAGCAGCCGACGCAGACGAACGCGGCCCACGCGCCGGCCAGCCGGCCGAGCCGCAGCGCGATCAGCACGACGGTCATCAGGAACAGCATCACGACGTTCGACAGGTCGAACACGCGCAGCAGCGCGCTCGCCGCGAGCGTCGCCAGCGCGCAGACGAGCGTGGCCCACAGCAGCGGCGCCGCGTACTGCGACATCCATACTTGCGCGCGCGGGTGCGCTTCCCGCACGGCGAGCGTCGGCCGCGTGTCGGGCCCGGCGCCCGCGATGCGCTCGGCGATGCCCGCGCACGCGCGCAGCAAGAGCTGCCAGCGGCCGCGGCTCGACGCGGTTTCCAGCGGCACCCTCGCCCGTCGATTCGCTTCGTTCACGTTCACATCCATGATCGCTTCCGGCAAATGAAACGCCGAACGGCCCCGCGCACGCCGCGAAAGCGTGAGCGGGGCCGCGACGGCGCGTTCGGTCAGATAAACGGCGTCAGCAGCATGTCGATCAGCTTGATGCCGATGAACGGCGCGACGATCCCGCCCACGCCGTAGATCAGCAGGTTGCGCCCCAGCAGCTTCCCGGCCGGCTCCGCGCGATACTTCACGCCCTTCAGCGCGAGCGGAATCAGCGCGACGATGATCAACGCATTGAAGATCACCGCCGACAGGATCGCCGACGTCGGGCTGTGCAGCCCCATCACGTTCAGCGCGCCGAGCGCCGGATACGTCGCGACGAACGCGGCCGGGATGATCGCGAAATACTTCGCGAGATCGTTCGCGACGCTGAACGTGGTCAGCGCGCCGCGTGTCATGATCATCTGCTTGCCGACTTCGACCACCTGCATCAGCTTCGTCGGGTTGCTGTCGAGGTCGACCATGTTGGCCGCTTCCTTCGCCGCCTGCGTGCCGCTGTGCATCGCGACGGCCACGTCGGCCTGCGCCAGCGCGGGTGCGTCGTTGGTGCCGTCGCCCGTCATCGCGACGAGATGGCCCTTCGCCTGGTGCTCGCGGATCAGCCGCAGCTTGTCCTCGGGCGTCGCTTCGGCAAGGTAATCGTCGACGCCGGCTTCCGCCGCGATCGCGGCCGCGGTCAGCCGGTTGTCGCCGGTGATCATCACGGTCTTCACGCCGACCTTGCGCAGCTCGGCGAAGCGCGCGGCGATCCCGTGCTTGACGATGTCCTTCAGCTCGATCGTGCCGAGCACGCGCAAGCCGTCGGCGACGACGAGCGGCGTGCCGCCGCGCCGCGCGATGTCGTTGACGGCCGTCTCGACCGCGTGCGGAAACGCGCCGCCGAGCGCATCGACGTGCGCGCGGATCGCGGACGCCGCACCCTTGCGCACCTGCCGCTCGCCGATATCGAGGCCGCTCATCCGCGTGCGTGCGCTGAACGGCACCGCGACGCTGCCGTCGCTCGCGGCCACCTCCAGCGAGAAGCGCTGCTTCGCGAGCGCGACGATCGAGCGCCCTTCGGGCGTCTCGTCGGCCAGCGACGACAGTTGCGCGGCCTCGGCCAGCGCACGCTCTTCCACGCCGGGCGCCGGCCGGAACTGCACGGCCTCGCGGTTGCCGAGCGTGATCGTGCCGGTCTTGTCGAGCAGCAGCACGTCGACGTCGCCGGCCGCCTCGATCGCGCGCCCCGACGTCGCGAGCACGTTCGCGCGCATCATGCGGCTCATCCCGGCGATGCCGATCGCCGACAGCAGCGCGCCGATCGTCGTCGGGATCAGGCAGACCAGCAGCGCGATCAGCACGGTCAGGCTCACGGCCGCGCCCGACGCGTTCAGCAGCACGCTGAACTGCGAGAACGGCAGCAGCGTCACGCACACGAGCAGGAAGATGATCGTCAGCGCGACGAGCAGGATCGTCAGCGCGATCTCGTTCGGCGTCTTGCCGCGTTTCGCGCCTTCGACCATCGCGATCATCCGGTCGAGGAACGCTTCGCCGGGTTGCGCGGTGATCTTCACGACGATCCAGTCGGACAGCACGCGCGTGCCGCCCGTCACCGACGAGAAATCGCCGCCGGATTCGCGGATCACCGGAGCCGATTCGCCGGTAATTGCCGATTCGTCGACCGACGCGACGCCGTCGATCACTTCGCCGTCGGCCGGAATCGTGTCGCCGGCCTCGACGAGCACGATGCTGCCGGCGGCAAGCTCGTCGCTCGGCACGCGATGGCTGGTGCTGCCGTATTGCTTCGGCTCGTCGAGCACCTTCGCGTACACGCGCTTGCGCGCCGCGCGCAGCGCATCGGCCTGCGCCTTGCCGCGCCCTTCGGCCAGCGCCTCGGCCGCGTTCGCGAATAGCACGGTGAACCACAGCCAGCACGCAACGGCGAAGATGAAGCCGGCCGGCGCATCGCCGGTGCCGGTCAGCGCCTGTAGCCACAGCGCGGTCGTGACGATGCTGCCGAGATAGACGACGAACATCACCGGGTTTTTCAGCTGCACGCGCGGCGAGAGCTTGCGGACCGCCTCGCGCAGCACGGCGGTCCAGCGCATCGGCGGCACGCCGCCGATCGGCATGGCCGCGGGGTTGATCGGGGTTTCGATATGGGACATGAGTGACTCCGTTATTCCTGCTCTTTCCGCGCGCCGGCTGCGTGGCCGAATGCATGGTCGAGCGCGAGGTTCAGGTCGAGCACGCGCACGCGCGGTTCGCCGAGCACGCCGAGCTGGCGCGGTGCGGCGATGCGATCGACCAGCGCCGTGACCTTCGCGGCATCGATGCCGCGCGCATGGGCGACCCGCGCCGCCTGCAGCCGCGCGTTCGCGACCGAGATCTCCGGATCGAGCCCCGACGCGGACGCCGTGACGGCGTCCACCGGTACCGGCGTGCCGTCGGCGAGTGCGTTCTGCTGCCGGTACGCACGCACGCGCTGCTCAATATCCGCGAGCAACTTCTTGCTGGTTGCGCCCTGGTTACTCGCGCCGCTGCCGGCCGCGTTGTACGGCTGGTCGACCGTCTTCGACGGATCGGCCGGATCGGTGCCGACCGTCGCGCTCGGCCGCGCATGGAAGTAGCCGGCGCGCGTGAAGTTCTGTCCGATCACCGCGGAGCCGATCGTCGTGCCGTCACGCTGGACGAGACTTCCGCGCGCCTGCGCCGGGAACAGCACGTTCGCGACGCCCGTGGTCAGCAGCGGATACGCGATGCCGGTGACGAGCATGAACAGCACCGACGATGCGATCACGGGCCGCACGAGGCCGCGCGTCGCCGCGCCGAACGAAGAACCGGGTGCCGGCGCGGCGACGGCCGCTGCCTGGCGATTGCGTTGCATCATGATGTTTCCCTCAGAACAGTTGGCCGCCCGACATCAGCAGGTGCTCGACGACCGGGCCGAGCGCGAGCGCGGGCAGGAACGTGAGACCGCCGACGACGAGGATCACGAAGATCAGCAGGCCGGCGAACAGGCTCGTCGACGTCGACAGCGTGCCGGCGCTTTCGGGCACGCTCTTCTTCGCGGCGAGGCTGCCCGCGACCGCGAGCATCGGCAGCAGCGTCAGGTAGCGGCCGATCAGCATCGCGAAACCGATCGTCGTATTGAAGAACGGCGTGTTCGCGTTCAGGCCCGCGAACGCGGAGCCGTTGTTCGCCGTGCCCGACGTGTACGCGTACAGCACTTCGCTGAAGCCGTGCGGCCCGAGGTTCGCGAGGCTGTTCATCGTCGCAGGCAACATCGCGGCCAGCGCGGTGAAGCCGAGGATGCTGAACGGATGTGCGAGCACCGCGAGCATCACGAGCTTCATCTCGCGCGCCTCGATCTTCTTGCCGAGAAACTCCGGCGTGCGGCCGATCATCATCCCGACGAGGAACACCGTGAGGATTGCGAACGTGAACAGGTTGATCAACCCGACGCCGTCGCCGCCGAACACGTTGTTCAGCATCATCTGCGCGATCGGCACGAGCCCGCCGAGCGGCGTCAGCGAGTCGTGCATTGCGTCGACCGAGCCGGTGGTCGCGGCCGTCGTGACGGTCGCGAACAGGCTCGTCTGCGCGATGCCGAAGCGCATCTCCTTGCCTTCCATGTTGCCGCCCGGCTGCACGGCGCTCATCTGCTGGTCGACGCCGAGCCCGGTCAGCAGCGGATTGCCGTGCTGCTCGGCCTGATAGATCACGGCGAGGAAGCCGACGAACATCACGACGAACGCGCCGAGGATCACCCAGCCCTGGCGGCGCCGGCCGATCATCGTGCCGAGCGTATAGGTCAGCGCGGACGGAATCAGCAGCATCGACAGCATATGCAGCGTGTTGGTGAGCGGCGTCGGGTTCTCGAACGGATGCGCGGCGTTCATGCTGAAGAAGCCGCCGCCGTTCGTGCCGATGTGCTTGATCGATTCGAGGCTCGCAACCGGCCCCATCACGATCTGCTGGCGCGCACCTTCGAGCGTGGTCGCCCACGCGTCGGACGCGAGCGTCTGCGGCATGCCCTGCCACACGTACACGAGCGCCATCACGAAGCTGAGCGGCAGCAGCACGCGGTAGGTCACGCGCGTGAAATCGACCCAGTAGTTGCCGATGTCGGCCGCGCTCTTGCGGCTCAGCCCGCGAATGAAGCCGCCCGCGGCCGCGATGCCGGTCGCGGCGCTGACCATCATCAGGAACGTGATGACGGCCATCTGCGAGAAGTTCGACAGGCTGCTCTCGCCCGCATACGCCTGCCAGTTCGTGTTCGTGATGAACGACGCGGCCGTGTTGAATGCGAGATCGGGGCTTTGCGCGGCGCGCTGCAGCGCATCGAACGGCAGCGCGTCCTGGATGCGCAGCAGCAGATAGCCGAGCAGCATCATCGCGGCATTGCCGAGCAGCAGCACCATCCCGTAGCGCTGCCACGACATCGCTTCGTCGGGATTCACGCCGAGCAGTGCATAGGTGCGGCGTTCGACCCACGCGTGGCGCGGGCTCGTAAATGCGTGCGCCAGCCATTTCCCGACGACGGGCACCAGCGCCAGCATGATCGCGAGAACGATCGCGAATTGAATCAGATTGTTGAACATGTCGACACTCGCTCAGATCCGGTCGAGGCCGGTGATGAAACCGGCCGTCAATGCGAAGAACGCAAGCGTGAACAGTACGAAAAGCAGATCGCTCATGACATTCACCGATATTTTCGAATTCCTGTTGAATCGTGCCGATCAATACCGCTCGGGCTTGATCAATGCATGAAACAGATAGATAAAGAGCGCGATCGATACCGCGCCGGTGATCCACAACATGGCTTTCCCCTTTGTTCGTATGCGCGGAATATCCACGCGATCGTCTGCGTATCGGGCCTTGCCGCGTCGGCGCGGGCTCGAGTGACGCCCCCATGCTCATCTGGAGAATGGGATGCGACAGTGTAGAAATCCGCGTATCAAAGCGGTGTTCAATTTCCTTACGGGGAATAAAAAAGCTGTAAAGACGAAAGCCGGCGGCCGTGGTGTCTTTTTATATGTTCTTTTCAGCGGCGGTGCGAGTCTATACACCGTATCGTCACGGCGATTCCTAGAATGGGCGCCATGTCCAACACGAGATCTCCGCGGTGCGGAGCACGATGCGACCCGGGGATGAACGCATGAAACCGACCAGAACCGAATCCGCCGCCTCACGCGATCTGCCGCCGGTTCGTGCGCGGCGCCGGTGCCCCGCGGACGACCTCGTGCTGCTGTCGATCCGCGTCGAATCGGACAATCTCGCCGTCGTGCGGCGCCTGCTGCATCAGGCTGTCGGCGCCGCGCTCAATTTCTATACGGCCGCGCTCGACAAACGCACCGGGCGCGCGTGCATCGAACTCGAAGTCGCGCGGTCGCAGGCATCGCCGGCGATCATGGCGATCCTCCGCCTGCTGCCCGCCGCCGAGTTCGGCACGATCCGCCTGTTGCAGCACTAGCCTGCAGCCGTTTCGGCCGCGCGACGCCTCCCTTTCATCGATTCGAACGCACGCATCCGGCACGAACGGGCGCGGTTCTTCACGAACCGAACGCGTTCGCGGCTGGCACGCGCGTCGGATCGCCGTTCCCGTCGTTACGGGCCTTTCCCAGGAAGCACAAACAATGAAAAAAGCAGTCGTCGGTACCCTCTCCCTCGCGTTCTTCGGCGCCGCCGCGCATGCGCAAAGCAGCGTCACGCTTTACGGGATGCTGGATGCCGGTATCGCCTATACGAACAACCAGTCGGGTAAAAGCGTGTGGCAGCAAGGCAGCGGCCTGCTGTCGAATACGGTCTTCGGGCTGAACGGCAACGAGGATCTCGGCGGCGGCCTGCATGCGCTGTTCCGCCTCGAGAACGGCTTCAACCTGAACAACGGCACGCAATCCTACCGGAACACGATGTTCGGCCGCCGCGCGTACGTCGGCCTGCAAAGCGATCAATACGGCGCGCTGACGCTCGGCCGGCAATACGACTCCGTCGTCGACTATCTCGGCCCGCTGGCAATGGCGAACAACGGCGACGGCAACAACCTCGCGTCGCATCCGTTCGACAACGACAACATCGACGATTCGTTCTACATCGACAACGCGGTGAAATACACGAGCCCGACGCTCGCCGGCTGGCAGTTCGGCGGCCTGTACGGGTTCAGCAACGCGGCCGGTGGCTTCGCGAACAACCGCGCGTACAGCGCGGGCGTGTCGTATGCGAACGGGCCGGTCAGCCTCGGCGCGGCGTACCTGCAGCTCAACCGCGGCGGGCTGACGGCCGGCGGTGCGCTGTCGACGAACGATGCGCCGAACTTCCCCGCCGTGCGCCAGCGCGTGGTGGGCGCCGGCGGCAGCTATGCGTTCGACCGGCTGACGGTCGGTGCACTGTGGACGCATTCGATGTTCGACGAAACGGCCGCGTCGTCGCTGCCCGGCGCGCTGAACGCGCTGCGCTTCGACAACTACGAGATCAACGCGCGCTATGCGCTGACGCCGGCGGTCTCGTTCGCGGGCGCCTATACGTTCACCGAAGGCCGCTACGACGACGCAACCGGCAGCCACCGGCCGAAATGGCACCAGGTGACGCTGATGGCCGACTACGCGCTGAGCAAGCGCACCGACGTGTATGCGGAAACCGTGTACCAGCACCAGTTCGGCGTGCCGTCGGGCGCGCCGCTCGGGTTCGCGAACGTCACGGGGCTCGCGGCTTCGTCGACGAACACGCAGGTGGTCGCGACGGTCGGCATCCGGCATCGGTTCTGACCGCGCGCCGGCCATCGACGGCCGGCCGCTCTGTGCAATCCCGCATGGACGCGCGCCGGCCGAACAGGGATCATTCGGGGAATCCGGGCCCGCGCGCCCGCGAAACCGGTACACTCGGCGCCGGGCGCGCGCCGGATCGGCATTCGGCGGCGGGCCGCTGCCGACTCTCGAATCCCGATCCCATGACCACACCGATCTATCAGGAAATCAAGGACTTCATCCTCGCGCGGATTCATGCCGGCGAGTGGGCGGAAGGCGACCAGGTGCCGTCGGAGAACGAGCTCGCGCGCGAATTCAACGTCGCGCGGATGACCGTCAACCGCGCGCTGCGCGAGCTGACGGCCGAACAGGTGCTCACGCGCACGCGCGGCTCGGGCACGTATGTCGCATCGCCGAAGTACGAATCGACGCTCGTCGCGATCCGCAGCATCTCCGACGAAGTCGCCGCGCGCGGCCACGGCTATCGCGCACAGGTGCTGCAGGTCGGCGCGGCCGTCGCCGATGCGAAGCTCGCCGACGAGCTGCAAATCGATGCCGGCAGCCCGATCTTCCATTCGCGCGTGCTGCATTTCGAGAACGACACGCCCGTGCAGCTCGAGGAACGCTGGGTCAATCCGGCCTGCGCGCCCGAATACGCGTTGCAGGACTTCACGACGACGACGCCGAACCAGTACCTAACGCGCGTCGCGCCGCTGCAGCGTGTGGAATACCGGATCGAGGCCGCGATGCCCGACGCCGAAACGCGTCGCCATCTGACGATGGACGACCGCGAGCCGTGCCTGCTGCTGCATCGGCGCACGTGGTCGCAAGGGTTGGTCGCGTCGGTCGCCAATCTGTGGCACCCGGGCAGCCGTTACCGGTTCACCGGGCATTTCTGACGCGCGGCCTCACCGCGCGCCGGGGCGCGCCCATCGCTCGATCGCGCCGACCGCCAGCTTCAAGCCGTCCTCTTGAGCGATGCGCTCGCCGAGTTCCATTGCACGCGCTTTCGTGTCGGCGCGCTCGGCAAACGCGATAGCCCGCGCAAGCGCGGCACCGTCCACGCGCCGCCCCGCGACCGGCGCATCCGCGACGCCGAGCCGCCGCAACCGGTTCGCCCAGAAGAACTGATCGCCCGCGAACGGCACGACGATCGACGGAATGCCCGCCCGCGCGGCCGAATGCGTGGTGCCCGATCCGCCGTGATGGATCGCCATCGACACGCGCGGGAACAGCCAGTCGTGCGGCGTGTCGCCGATCACGCGGACGTGCGCCGGCAGCAGCGACGCATCGATGCCGCTCCAGCCTGGATAGAACAGCGCGCGTCGGCCGTCGAGCGCACGCACCAGCGCGTCGGCCATCGCCGCGCGGTCGAAGCCGGCCATGCTGCCGAAGCCGATGTACACCGGCGGATCGCCCGAATCGAGAAAGGTGGAAAGTTCAGGCGGCGGCGCCCATGCACTTACATCGATACGCCATTGCCCGCATGCAAGCACCTGCGACGGCCAGTCGGCCGGGCCGAATAGCAGCGCCGGCGATACGCCGTACAGCATCGGATGATCGGTCCACACCCGCTTGCGCGGCGGCAGCCCGCATACGCTTGCGCGCGCCGCATTCGTCGCTTTCCTGAATGCCTGCCACAGCAGCGCGTTGACGAACCCGTGGCTCGCGCGGTTCAGCCAGCGCGGCAGCTTGCCCGGCGGCAGGAACGGCGACGCGAATTCGGCGGTCGCCGTGATCGGGATCATGCCGGCGCCGATCGCCGGCACGCGGCGATATTCGGCGACCGACAACCCGACGAACGACGCGAGCCCCGATACGAGGATCGCGTCGCAACCGGCTGACGCGTCGGCGACTTCGCGCATCCACGCGGCCGTGTTCGCATTCGCGATCGCCGCGAGCGCCTTCGACGTGTCGTTGAACCCGCCGCGCCCGCGCACCGCGTCCGACAACGCGCCGTCCGGTGCGATCGCGCGGCGGATATCGCCGGACAACGGCGCCGACGGCACGCCGAGCGCGTCGGCCGAACCGAGCGTTGCGGCATCGGCCAGCAGCCGGACATCGTGGCCGGCATCCATCAGCGCACGGCCGAGCGCCGCGAGCGGGCGCGTATCGCCTTCGGTGCCGTAGGTGGCGATGACAAGCATCATGCGTGACTCCTCGTTCCATCGACGGGAACTGGTGGATCTCAAAAAATGCACGTCGTATACTAATGCAATTCATGCACTTTCAGCAGATCCCCATCATGCCGATTCCGACCGAAGATCCGGGCCGCCGCGCGCGCAAGCGCATCCAGATGCTCGCGCATCTCGCCGCCACCGGCGCGCGCCTGTTCGATGCGCACGGCTACGAAGCCGTCACGATGGAACAGATCGCCGCGCAGGCCGATGTCGCGAAGCGCACGCTGTACAACCACTTTCCGACGAAGGAAGCCGTGCTCGCGCACTGGCTCGAAGGCGAGCTCGCGCGTGACCTCGCGCATCTGCAGCGCGACGTCGCGCGGCGCAAGACCTTTGCGTCGCGCATCGGCTGCGTGCTCGACGCGTCGGCCGCATGGTGCGAGCAGCATCCGGTGTACCTGCTCGCGTATCTGCGGCACCGCTTCCTGAGCATCGGTACGGTCGATCCGGAAAGCGGCGGGGAGAACGGCAGCGATATCGCGCTGGTGTGGCAGCAACTGATCGCCGCGGGGCAGCAATCCGGCGAACTGAACGCAACGCTGCGGGCCGACCAGCTCGCGACGTGGTTCCATCACCTGTATCTCGCGGCGATGCTGCGCTGGCTGACGGTGCCGGGGCTGTCGCTGAAACGGGAGTTTCAGTCGGTCGCGAAGTTGTTTATTGAAGGCGCGCAAGCGCAACGCTGAGCGGTGCATGGCGCCGGTCGGGCGCTCACAAGCTCACCGGCTCACGACTCACCGGCGGCTCACAATTGCCCGAGCACGACCGCGAGCAGCGAGCGCCCGAAACGGGCGACCGCCGCACCGCATGCGACGAACGCGCGCTTCATTTCTTCCGCGACGCTTTCGCCGCCGGCGCACCGCGCTTCGCGGCATTACCGCCGCCCGACGGCCATTGCGTCTCGTCGAGCAGCCGGTCGAACAGCCGCGCGCGCTCGTCGGCCGACAGCGGGCACAGCCCGAACATCGCCGATAGCGCGAGCCCCCAGGCCGCTTTCCATCGCAGCAGCGCAAGATCGGGATCGTCGGATTCGGCCGCGATGCGCTTCGCGTTCTCGCCGTCGGTATCCCGAACCTGCTGCAGCGGCGCGGGATCCTCGACCAGCGCCGCCATGATCGCGAGCGCGGCCGACGGCTGCTGGTCGATCACTTCGCGCATCGTCGCGATCTGCGCGGACAGCGTCGGCTGCGCTTCGCGCGGATCGCGCGCGGCCAGATAGTCGCGCTGGAATCGTTGGTAGTAGTCCTGCTGATGTTCCATCAGCGCGTTCAGCACATCGCCTTTCGTGCGGAACTGATGCATCAGCCCGCCCTTGCTGATGCCGCTTTCACGCGAGATCGCATCGAACGTGAGCTTGCCCGGGCCGTCGCGCTCGATGATCGCGAGCGCCGCCTGGATCGCGGCAGTGCGCGTTCGCTCGGAACGCGTCGGGTTATCCATGAACTTTCCCCGGTATGAAGTGATGCAACACGGCCGCGCCGGACCGGCACGATCGCATGAAGGAAGTGCGCGGAGTCTATCACAAACAAACCGCCTGGTCGGTTTACATCCTGAAATGGCGGTGCTACGATCGGCTCCCGCATCGGCCCCGGCCGGATGACGGGCCGCGTCGCGCACCGCATGGCGCGGCGCGAATGCCGCCTGTGGCACGGCTGTCCGGCCGATAAACGCTGCGGCCGGCCTGCCGCTCCGTCGATTCATGCGGTGATTGCGCGTCAAAAACAAACCGTCTGGTTGGCTTTTTTCCAGAACCCCGAGCGGCGATGCCGCCCTGTTGCACCACCCTTCGCACCGGCTCTACCGGCGCGAACCCCGACCCGGAGCATCAAATGAACCGATCGATCAAGCCCAGCCACCTGCTCAACGCCGCGCTATGCGTCGCGCTCGCCGGATGTGCCGGCGTCCAGCCCGCCCGCTACAGCGGCATCGAATCGTCGCCCTACCTGCGCAGCGATCCGCAGGACAAGTCCGGGCGCGTGCCCTATCGCTACGCGCTGCCGGCGGACTGGCACAAGTACCGGAAGCTGATTCTCGACCCGGTGGCCGTCTATCGCGGCACCGACCATCAGTTCGGCAACCTGAACGACCAGGACAAGTCGACACTCGCGACATACATGGGCGACACGTTCGCGAAGAAGCTCGGCAAGCGATTCGAGTTGACGAGCACGCCGGGCCCCGACACGCTGCGCGTAAAGCTGACGCTGACAGGCGCCGTGACGACGACGACGTTTGCCGGCGCATTCGCGCATTTCGATCTCGCGGGCAACGTGTACAACGGCGTGCAGGCAATCCGCGGCCGCGAAGGCGCATTCACGGGCTCGGTCATCTACGCGGTGGAGATCCGCGATGCATCGACGAACCGGCTGATCAGCGCGTACGTGACGAAGCAGTATCCGAATGCGATGAACATCGGCGCGAGTTTCGGCGCGCTCAGCGCGGCAAAGACCGGGATCGACAAGGGTGCCGATGCACTCGTCGCGCAATTCGACTGACGACCTTCGGCGCACCCTGGCGCGTTTCAGGAGGGTGCGCACGCTCTGGCCGCGAGCGGCGATCTTCTGGGTCGCGCCGCTCGCGGCCGCCGCGTTCTGTATCGCGTGGGGCGTCTCGTCGGTCGACAGCCGCGGGCCGACGATCTCAATTGCGTTCGCGACAGCCGACGGGCTGGAAGCCGGCCGATCGACGCTGCGGCTGCGCAATGTCGAAATCGGTCGCGTCACGCGCGTTCGCGTATTGCGCGGGCAGCCCGGCGTGATGATCGATGTGCGACTGGACACCGACGCTCAAGCGCTGGCGGTTGCGGACACACGCTTCTGGATCGTGCGGCCGCGCATCGGGCCCGGCGGCCTCTCCGGTCTCGATTCGGTGCTGTCCGGTTCGTATATCGCGGCCGCACTCGGCAGTTCGCGCGAACCGCGCACGACGTTCACCGGGCTCGATGCGCCGCCCGTCAACGAAAGCGGCGGCCGTCACTACACGCTGCGCGCGACGTCGCTCGGCTCGGTCGCCATCGGTTCGCCGGTCTATCATCGGCGCGCACGTGTCGGTCAGGTCGCCGGTTATACGCTCGATGCCGACGGACGCAGCGTATCGATCGACGTGTTCGTCGCTGCGCCATTCGATCGATACGTCGACGTCGATGCGCGCTGGTGGCAGGCCGGCGGCCTCGGCCTGCGGCTCGATGCGGGCGGCATGAGGCTCGACACGCCGTCGATCACCGCGCTGCTCGCCGGCGCGCTCGCGTTCGCCGCGCCACCCGGTCGCACCGCGAACGTCGCGGCGCCGGACGGTGCGCGCTTTCGCGTGGCCAACGACGAAATCGACGCAATGCGCACGCCGAATGCACCGGCCGCGCCGGTCGTGATGCATTTCGACCGTTCGCTGCGCGGGCTCGATGTCGGCGCGCCGGTGGATTTTCGCGGCGTCGAACTCGGCAACGTGACGGCCGTCGGCACCGAATACGACGCGGCACGCGGCAGCGTCACGATGCGCGTGACGGTCGCGCTTTACCCCGATCGCCTCGGGCAGCGCTATCGCAGCGCGCTCGGCAACGGCGACACCGATGCCGGCAAGGCGCTGCTGCGCACGCTCGTCGCGCGCGGTTTGCGCGGCCAGTTGCGCGTCGGCAATCCGGTCGCGAACCGCTCGTATGTCGCGCTCGACATGTTTCCGCACGCGCCGCCCGCCTCGGTCGATACGGATCGCATGCCGATCGTGTTGCCGACCGTGCCCGGCACGCTCGACGTGCTGCGCGTACGCATTGCCGATATCGCCGGAACACTTTCCCGGTTGCCGCTCGACCGCATGGGCACGGATCTGAACGCAACGCTCATGCGCACCAATGCGCTGTTCACGCAACTCGATACCGAACTCGCGCCGCATGCGCGCGATGCGCTCGGCACCGCGCGACAGGCGTTCACGGCCGCGCAGGCGATGCTCGCGCAACAGGGTGCGAACACATCGAACGTCCACCGTACGCTGACGCAAATCGCACGCACGTCGAGCGCACTGCGCGCATTGGCCGGGGACCTGGAACAGCATCCGGAGTGGTTGCTGCCGAATACATCGGGCGCCACGCAACCGGCCGACATGCCGCATCCGGCGAGTGCCGCACGTTGAATGCGTCGCGCAGCGCATACGGTTTTCCACGACGAATGCACGCACTGCATGCCAAATGTGCCGCGCAGCAGTATGCTGGTGTCGAACGGCTGCGCACGGTGCATCGGGTAATCCCGTAATTCGCACGTTGTCGCGCCGCCGTCGCGACCGCAACCCTGCGTTGCAAGGAGGGATTCGTGATGGCTACCACGCATCAGCACTTCCACCTCGAACTACGGCACGCCACCGCGCCGACCTATTTCATCAGCTACCTGTTTCCCGCCTTGCTGTTCATTTACGAACTGCTGCGCGTCGGCCAGTGGATCCGCGATCACGGGATGCAATTCGCCGCGTTCAAGCAGATGGGTTATGAGTATCTGCTGATGCTGCTGTTCGTCGGGCTGCAGATCGTCGTCGAGGCGATCTTCCTGCTCGGTGCCGCGATGCGTCGCGATCGCGACTTCGAGCATCGGCTGCCGAACGTGATCCTCGGCATCGGCTGCTCGATCGCGCTGCTCGCGATCGATCTCGCGATCCAGCTGGCGTTCTGACGGCCGGCGGGCACACGCCCGCCGGTTGCCCGCACACTCAGGCGTCCGCGTCGCGCAGGAACGTCGCCACCGCGGCCAGCACGTCGTCCGTGCGCTCGCGGTGCGGCATGTGCCCGCATTTGGCGAGCAACAGGAACGACGACGGCCCCGCGACGCGCGCGGCGATCCGCTTCGGATGCACGTCGGAGCCGTATTCGTCGTCTTCGCCGTGAATCGCGAGCGTCGCGCATTGCACGCGCGGCAAGTCGTCGTCGAGATTCCAGTCGCGAAACGCCGGCGACAGCCACGTGTCGACCCACGCGCGCAGTACCCACTCGGCCTTGTCGCCGTGATAGCGCGCGAGCCGGTCGAGCTGGCCCGGTTCGTCGAACAGCAGCCCAGCGTCGCGAATGCCGGCCAGCGTGCGATCCTCGACGAACGCCTGCGCGGCGACCGTCACGAGTGCGCGGCAACGCCCCGGATGCGCGGCGGCGCAGCCGACCGCCATTCCGCCGCCGACGCTGTGCCCGAACGCGACGAACGCGTCGACACGCAGTTGCTCGAGCACTGCAACGAACGATCGATCGGCCTCGTCGCGCACGAACGTCGTGCCGAGCTTCCCCGGATGACGATCCGAACGGCCGAAACCGAGGCGGTCGTATGCGATCACGTCGCGTTGCGTGGCGTTCGCGAGCTGCGCGGGAAAGTCGCGCCACAGGTCGACGCAGCCGAGCGAATCGTGCAGCAGCACGATGGGCGCGGCCGGCTTAGGTGCGGCCGCCACGGCCGTGCCCGTCTCATCTTGCACCGGACGAGCACGCCAGCGTTTCGCGAAAAGACGCCCTTGCGGCGTCTCGACGATTGTCTCCTCGATCAGGCTATCGGTCATGTGTCGGTCGTCTGCATAAAAGCGGCCGCACGTCGGCGGCCCCATCGGATCCCCGCATGTTGGCCTGCCCGCGCGCGCAGCGTCAAGCAAGCCCCCACCGCCCGCGCGCTCATTCGGGCTGCGGCGGCAGATACTCCATCTGCGCTTCGTCGTACAGCCGGTAGATCAGCGCCTGCATCGCGCGGATGTCCTCCGATTCGTCGAGCATCCGCATGCTCATGATGATCGGCGACACGAGGTTCGGATCGTCGAGCGGCTTGTAGCTGATGTCGTCGCGCTTCAGCCCGTACACGCTGTGCGGCACGACCGACACGCCCTCGCCCATCGCGACGAGGCCGAGCGCGATCTGCAGTTCGCGCGTCTCGTAGATCCGCCGCGGCTGCAACGCGCGATCGTGAAAGGCCGCGAGCACCTGGTCCGCATAGCTCGGGCGCGGCGCCTTCGGGAAGATGATCAGCGTGTCGTTCACGAGATCGTGCAGCGACAGCACGGGCTTCGCGCTGTCGAGCGGGTGGCCGACCGGCAGCGCGACGATCATCCGCTCTTCGCGCAGCACGACGCGCCGCACGCTCGGATCTTCATGGCGGATGCGCCCGAACCCGACGTCGATGCGCCCTTCCTTCAACGCCTTGATCTGGTCCATCGTCGACATCTCGTGCAGGCTCAGCTCGACGGCCGGATACTCGCTGCGAAAGCGCCGGATGATCTTCGGCAGCATCCCGTACAGCGTCGAGCCGACGAAACCGACCGACATGCTGCGCTCGATCTTGCCGACCCGCTTCGTCATCGATTCGAGCTCGGCCGTCTGCGCGAGCAGCTGCACCGCGTGCGAATAGAAGAAGCGCCCCGCGTCGGTCAGCTTCAGCGGCCGTGCATTGCGCTCGAACAGCGGCACGCCGAGCGCTTCCTCGAGCTGCTGGATCTGCCGGCTCAGCGGCGGCTGCGCGATATGCAGCCGTTCCGCCGCACGCGTGAAATTCCGCTCCTCGGCAACCGCGACGAAGTAGCGGAGGTGTCTCAACTCCATTTTCGATGCCTCCCGGACAGCGACCCGACGTCAAACCACGGCCGGACGATGTCGTCACGATACCGCAGGCGGCGCAAACCGCCACGCATACGGCCACGCGCGGCCCAAAGCAAAACGGGAAGCCTGAAGGCTTCCCGTTTCCCGATCGACGCCGGCCGTGTCGCGGCAGCGTCGCGACCGCCCGTCACACCTCGGTCGCGTAAAGCGCGTCGCGCTGCTCGTTGCTCAGCGAGTCGAGCGGCACGTCCGGCAGCCGATAGCAGATCATCGTGCCGTACAGCTCGGCGAGGCAATTGCTGCCGGCGTCGAGCGCGTAGCCGTCCTCGCCGTCCGGTGCCGGCGGGTACACTTCGCGCCACGCGTTGATCGCGGCTTCGATTCGCACGATGGAAACGGGTCCGGCCTTCCGCTCGGCGGGTGATGCGCTCATGGATTCCTCTGGGTTGCGCGCTCCGCGGGCCGTGCCGGCCCGGATGGAACGATGAAAACGCCGGGCGCCGCCGGCCGCCGCGCGCCATGCGCGCCGGATGCCGATCCGCGCTGCGCGTGTCGCGCCGGCCGGGCCGTGGCCCGGTAGGGTCGGGCAATATAACCGGCTTTGACCCCGTGCAGGCAAAAGCCGGGCAAAAAAAACGGGAAGCGCAAGGCTTCCCGTTTCATCGCACGTCGCGCGGCCGCCTGCCGCGCCCGCGTCAGCCCGCGGTTTCGCGATTCGCCACCGGCTGCGGCTGCGCGCCGCGGCTCGCGGCGATCCACGGCGCGATCTCCATGTCTTCGTAGCGCACGAAGCGGCTCTTGTTCAGGAGCCGGAAACCGAGCCACACGACGACGAACAGCGGAATACCGATATAGGTCGCGGTCACGCCGGCCCAGTCGATCTTGTTCGCGAGGAACGCCTGATAGTCCTGCCCGAGCGCGATCACGAGGCACAGCACGAACGCGAACAGCGGGCCGAACGGGAACCACTTCGACTGGTACGGCAACTGGTCGAGCGAATAACCCTGCTTGACGTAGCCCTTGCGGAACCGGTAATGGCTGACCGCGATGCCGAGCCAGGCGATGAAGCCCGTCATCCCCGACGTGTTCAGCAGCCACAGGTACACCGTCTTGTCGCCGTACAGCGACGTGAAGAAGCACAGCGCGCCGACGGCCGTTGTCGCATACAGCGCATTGCGCGGCACGCCGCCCGGCGACAGCTTCGCGAACACCTTCGGTGCGCGGCCTTCGGTCGCCAGGTTGTAGAGCATCCGCGTCGACGCGTACATGCCCGAATTGCCGGCCGACAGCACGGCGGTCAGGATCACCGCGTTCATCACGCCGGCCGCGAATGCGAGGCCCGCGTGGCGGAACACCAGCGTAAACGGGCTCACGCCGATGTCGGTCACGTCCGTCTTCAGCAGGTTCGGGTCGGTGTACGGGATCAGCACGCCGATCACGAAGATCGCGAACACGTAGAACAGCAGGATCCGCCAGAACACCTGGCGCACCGCGCGCGGGATCGTCGTGCGCGGGTGCTCCGATTCGCCGGCCGCGACGCCGATCAGCTCGGTGCCCTGGAACGAGAAGCCCGCGATCATCGCGACGCCCATCAGCGCCGGCAGGCCGCCCGCGAACGGCGCGTCGCCGATCGTCAGGTTGCCCCAGCCGTTGCTCGGCGCGCCTTTCAGAATGCCGAAGATCATCAGCAGGCCGACGCCGATGAACGCAACCACGGTGACGACCTTGATCAGCGCAAACCAGTATTCGGCCTCCCCGAACCCGCGCACGGTGAGCGCGTTGAGCAGGAACATCACGGCGAGGAAGGCCGCGCTCCACCATACGCCCGGCACGTCCGGAAACCAGTAGTGCATCACGAGCTGCGCGGCGACGAGCTCCACCGCGATCGTCACGGCCCAGTTGTACCAGTAGTTCCAGCCGAGCGCGAAGCCGAAGCCTTCGTCCACGTATTTCGCGCCGTAGGTCGCGAACGAACCCGACACGGGCATGAACGCGGCCATCTCGCCGAGGCTCGTCATCAGGAAGTAGACCATCAGGCCGATCAGCATGTACGCGACCATCGCGCCGCCGGGGCCGGCTTGCGAGATCGATGCGCCGGACGCGACGAACAGGCCCGTGCCGATCGAGCCGCCGATGGCGATCATCGTCAGGTGGCGCGCCTTCAGCGCGCGATGAAGCTTGGGTGGGTTCGCGGACGAACCGGGTTGGTCGGATTTCGGAATTGCGGACATAAACGAGACGAACGTTGAGCGGGCCGGCATCCGTAGCCGGCGCATGCGGAATCGGAGCGCGGTACGCGTCCTGCGATGCATTCGATGCGGCCCCGATACGCGTTGCGCGGCGGGCGCCTGCGGCGAAGCGCGGATTCTACCTGATTCGCCATGGGGGGAGCTCAGGCGCACACGCCCGCCGCGGCCGCAGAGATTTCGCAGAATCAAGGAGTTGGCCGCACCGGCGCAACCGCAGCCGCCTGCCGGCGCCAAAACCATGGGTATCCCGGGGTTATTCGGCTTTTCATTCCGCCCGGTAAACGGGTAATCCTGTCTCGATCCGCCAAATACCGCGCCGATACGAAAAATCGACCGGTCATCGCACCATTAATCAGACAAAACGACCGATACTGACAATTGATTCAAATCAAATCACCCGCGCGCTATGCGGTAATGATGCGTAATCGTTTCGAATTGCTGTTTCCGCATGCATGTTTTGCATGCGCACACGAATTGCAGGAATTCGCGAGATAATGCGGGTTAATTCGAAATAATCAGCGCGCGGAACCGTCGCAACGCGAGTATCCGCCGCCCGTCGCCCCCGAGGATGAAGTCACTCCCGCTGCCCGCCACGCTGCGCCGCCATACCGCGTCGATCGTGGCACGCATTCTGTCGCCCCGCGGCGTGCTCGTCGCGGGCATCGTCCTGCTGATGTTCAGTTGGGGACTTTCGACGTCGCTTTTAATCGAGGCGCGACGCGACGCGTATGAGCACGCGGTCGAAAATGCGCGCAACCTGATGCTGCTGATCGAACGCGATATCGCGCGCAATATCGAACTCTACGATTTGTCGCTGCAAAACGTCGTCGACGGCGTAGCCGATCCGGAACTGATGACATTGCCGCCGCGCCAGCGCCACCGGCTGCTGTTCGACCGCGCCGCCACCGGCGCGTATCTCGGGTCGCTTTTCGTGATGGATGCGCACGGCAATATCGTGATCGATTCGAGCGTGTCGCCCGCGCGGCAAGGCAACTATGCGGACCGCGACTATTTCACCGTGCACCGCAACGGGCTCGCGCAGGGCCTCTATATCAGCCGCCCCTACGCGTCCCGGCTGCGCGGCGGCGCGCTGACGATCGCGCTCAGCCGCCGGATCACGCTGTCCGACGGCACGTTCGGCGGCGTCGTCGTCGGCACGCTCAGCATCGACTACTTCCGCGCGCTGCTCGACGGCCTCGCGGTCGGCAAGCACGGCAGCGCGGCAATCGCCGAGCTCAACGGCATGCTCGTGAGCCGCCTGCCTTACGACGCGCGCGTGGTCGGCCTCGACCTGCGTAATTCGCAGCTGTTCATCGAGGCGCTGCGCCGCCGCGAAGGCGTGCTGTCGGGCATCGGCAGCATCGACGGCGTGCGGCGCATCTATGTTTACAAGCATCTGCCCGGCCTGCCGCTGATCGTCGACGTCGCGCCGGCCGAGATCGACGTCTACGCGCCGTGGCACCACCGCGCGATCTGGACCGTCGTGCTGATGTGCCTGTTCACCGGGTTCATCGCGTGGGGCTCGCTGGCGCTGTCGCGCGAACTGGGACGCCGGCAGATCGCCGAATCGAAGCTGTACCGGCTCGCGCACACCGATTCGCTGACGGGCCTCGACAACCGCGGCACGTTCGACACGGTGCTCGCGAAAGAGGCGCAGCGTGCGGCGCGCAGCGGCCGCCCGCTGTCCGTGCTGTTCGTCGACGTCGATCACTTCAAGGCGTTCAACGACTATTACGGCCACCCGGCCGGCGACGACGTGCTGCGCCGCGTCGCGCAATCCGCGTCGCGCTGCCTGCGCCGCGAAGGCGACCACGTCGCGCGCTACGGCGGCGAGGAATTCGTCGTCACGCTGCCCGACACCGACGCGCAAGGCGCGGCGACCGTTGCCGAAGGCATCCGGCACGCGATCGCGGAGCTCGGCATCGAGCACGTGAAGAGCCCGTACGGGCGCGTCACGGCCAGCATCGGCACGGCAACCGCCGCCGACGGCCGCACGAATGCCGCAACGCTGCTGCGGCGCGCCGACGAGGCGCTGTACCGCGCGAAGTCCGGCGGACGCAACCGCGTGTCGGACGCGCAGCCGAGCACGGCCGACGCATGGCGTGACATGGCGTGACGTGTCGTCGCGACACGATGCGGCAGCCGGCCACCCCGGACAGCCGCGCCGTGGACAGCCCGCGCGCGTTCGGCTAGCGTTACGTCTGCTGCGCATGCGGCGCGGCGCCGCCCCGCGCAAGCCGCCGTGCGCGTTCCGGCCACTCCAGCTCCGTCATGACCGCCTCGCTCCCTACCCGGCTGCCGCCACTCCTGCGCCACGCGCTCCGTCCGCTGCTCGATCCGTACCGCCGCTACCGGCACGCGAAGCTGATTCATGCCGCGCGCGTCGCGCTCGCGATTCTCGTGTCGATCGCCCTGTCCACCGGCCTGCGCGTGCCGCACGGCGAGTGGTCGACGATCACCGTGCTGATCGTCGTCGGCGGGCTGCAGCATCACGGCAACATCCGCAAGAAGGCGGCCGAGCGTGCGCTCGGCACGTCGATCGGCGCGCTCGCGGGGCTCGGGCTGATCCTGCTGTATTCCGCCGCGCACGCACCGATCGCGATCTACCTGCTGATGTCGGTTGCCTGCGGCATCTGCGCGTATCACGCGATCGGCAAGGCCGGCTATATCGCGCTGCTGTCGGCGATCACGATGGTGATCGTCGCCGGGCACGGCGACAACGAGATCGTCGACGGCCTGTGGCGCGCGGTGAACGTGCTGATCGGCATCGCGATCGCGCTGGCGTTCTCGTTCGCGCTGCCGCTCTATGCGACCTATTCGTGGCGCTACAAGCTCGCCGACGCGCTGCGCGCGTGCGCGGCCGTGCATGCGCGGGTCGCCGGCGACCGCCAGGTCGGCGACGACGCGCACCTGAAGGAAATGGCCGCGCTGAGCGCGCTGCTCGTGCAGCTGCGTTCGCTGATGCCGTCGGTGTCGAAGGAATGCGAAACGTCGATGGCGCAGCTCGAGGCGATCCAGCGCAGCCTGCGCCTGTGCATCGGCTATCTGGAGATCCTGTCGAGCGCGGTGCCGGCCCGCGACGACCTGGCGGCCCGCGAATACATGCGCGTCGGGATGAAGGCCGTGAACCGGCGCATCCGCGACACGCTGGTCGGCGCGAGCCGCGCGCTCAAGTTCGGCAAGCCGAGCCGGCTCGCGCCGCGCCGCCGGCCGGCCGACCCGCCGCACGACGCACCGCCGCCGCAGCTGTCCGGCTACGTGTCGATCACGGCCAAGCTGGCCGGCGAAGTCGATCAGTTGCGCGAGAAGCTGCTCGACACCGCGCAGTCGTGGAATATCTGAGGTTCGCGGGATTCCGGGCTTCATCCGCCAGCCTTTCATATGCCTTTCGATCTGACGGACCGCTATCCTGACGACGGCAGCCCCGCCGCTCGGCCGATCCGGCCCCGGAAGCACGGCCCGCGACGGCGCGCGTCCGAGCCCGTTTCGGCCGCCGCCCGGCGCCGGTTCGCGCCGCGTTCTCCGCCTGGTTAACCGCCCGCCGGGCCCGCCGCGACAGGCCGGACGACGTATCCGCGCGAAAATCAGCCCTTGCCCCAACTTCCCGGACAGCCGATACTCGCATATTCCGCGAAATACGATCCCACCGGACCCAATCCACGGTAATTCCTATGAGCACGATTCTCGAAAGCCTCCCGACCGGCCAGAAGGTCGGTATCGCCTTCTCCGGCGGCCTGGACACCAGCGCCGCGCTGCACTGGATGAAACTGAAGGGCGCCGTCCCGTACGCATACACGGCGAACCTCGGCCAGCCCGACGAAGACGATTACGACGCGATCCCGAAGCGTGCGATCGAATACGGCGCAGCCGGCGCCCGCCTGATCGACTGCCGCGCGCAGCTCGTCGCCGAAGGCATCGCAGCGCTGCAAAGCGGCGCGTTCCACATCACGACGGCCGGCGTCACGTACTTCAACACGACGCCGATCGGCCGCGCCGTGACGGGCACGATGCTCGTCGCCGCGATGAAGGAAGACGGCGTCAACATCTGGGGCGACGGCAGCACGTACAAGGGCAACGACATCGAGCGCTTCTACCGCTACGGCCTGCTCGTGAACCCGGACCTGAAGATCTACAAGCCGTGGCTCGACCAGACCTTCATCGACGAGCTCGGCGGCCGCGCCGAAATGTCCGAATTCATGCGTCAGGCGGGCTTCGCGTACAAGATGTCGGCAGAAAAGGCGTATTCGACCGATTCGAACCTGCTCGGCGCGACGCACGAGGCGAAGGATCTCGAAAGCCTCGAAAGCGGCATCAAGATCGTGAACCCGATCATGGGCGTCGCGTTCTGGCGCGACGACGTGAAGATCGCCGCCGAGGAAGTGACGGTGCGCTTCGAAGCCGGCCAGCCGGTCGCGCTGAACGGCGTCGAGTTCAAGGATCAGGTCGAGCTGCTGCTGGAAGCGAACCGCATCGGCGGCCGCCACGGCCTCGGCATGAGCGACCAGATCGAGAACCGGATCATCGAGGCGAAGAGCCGCGGCATCTACGAAGCCCCGGGCCTCGCGCTGCTGTACATCGCGTACGAGCGTCTCGTCACCGGCATCCACAACGAAGACACGATCGAGCAATACCGCGAGAACGGTCGCCGTCTCGGCCGCCTGTTGTACCAGGGCCGCTGGTTCGACCCGCAGGCGATCATGCTGCGCGAAACGGCCCAGCGCTGGGTCGCGCGCGCGATCACCGGCGAAGTGAAGATCGAACTGCGCCGCGGCAACGACTACTCGATCCTGAGCACGAAGTCGCCGAACCTCACGTACCAGCCGGAACGCCTGTCGATGGAGAAGGTCGCATCGACGTTCTCGCCACGCGACCGGATCGGCCAGCTGACGATGCGCAACCTCGACATCACCGATACGCGCGACAAGCTGCGCGTTTATACGCAAGTCGGCCTGCTCACGCCGGGTGAATCGTCGGCGCTGCCGCAGATCAAGGGCGATAGCGACGAGTAAGCCGGTCGCTTTCGCGAGCGGCCGGGCGGCGTAAAAACCGCCCGGCCGCGTGCAGTACTCCCCTCTCAGCTTTCTTCAAGCACTGCCGGATTCGGAACGCGTATCACGACGATCCCGCAGTCGCATCAAGATCATTTCGATGCCGTCGCCGTCCCGGTCGCGGTCGTCGTCATCGTCGTAGTCGCAGTCGCCGGCGTCCGTGCCAGATCCTGACCGATCATTTCCGCGACCGACTTCTCGCACGACTTGATCCCTTCCACCGACTTGTCGAAATTCTTCTCGAGATCGCTGAAGCTGCCGTATGTGTAAGCGAAATCGCTGTCGATGTGGACGCTGTTCGCCTTGATGTCGTAGCCGCACGCGAACGTCTTGTAATAGAGGTCCTGCTTCGTCCTGGCATCGAGAATGCGCGCCCGGACCACCACCCACGGAATGTAATCGGGCTGGTTGGGCGGCGAGATATAGCCGAACGACGTGAACCACACATTCATGATGGCATCCGCGTCGGTCTGGATCGCGGAGTAGTCGTCCGACTTGCCGTCATCCGCGAGCTTCACTTTCTGGCCGTCCAGCTTCACGACCTGATACCCGTTGCCGGCGAGGCGGCCCGTTACGCCGTCCACGATGTCCGGTGCGAATACGGTCTTGCTGGTGGCCACGTGATCCGTGTAGGTGCTCGTATGGCTCGCGTTGACGGCGGTTTGCGCCAGTGCGCCGATCAGACCGAACCCGCCCGCCGCGCCGCCGAGATTGATAACCGCGACACGCTTCGGCTCGCTGACGTCGAGGATGGCGATCGAATGCAGCTTCTGACGCGCCTCGGGTTTCATGTCGGTATTCGGCAACGTGGTGCAGCCGGACAGCAGCGTCACGAGCAGGCCGCAACCGACCAGGGTGGCTTTGGAGAAGTTCTTCATTGAGTGAATTGACTTTCGTTGTTGACGGAACGTTTTCGTCGGGCCGTCGCACGCAGCGCGTGAAAACGCCGCGTGCGAGCAGGCCGTGCGTTTATTGCTTGATGACCTGGCCGTAGGCGACGAAGCTGTAATCAGCGGCGCGCAGCACGTACAGGATCGATCGCTGGAAGCCGTTGGTCCCCTTGATCGGCACGAACATGATCGCGGCGCTGCCCGACAGCGGAACGCCTGCCGGGAGCCTGCAGCCCGACGATGCCGAGGCTGCCAGCGTCATGTCGTACATGTTCTGGTTCGAGCTGGGCGTGGCGAGCGTCAGCGTGCCGGTCATGTTGCAGCCGCTCAGCGTGCCGGTGACCGTGCCGCCCGATGCGATCGTGAAGGACGCGTTCGTCGTGGCCCATGCGCCCGTGACGCTATCCTGCGTGACGCTCAGTGCGTTTGCGGCGTTATAGGTCCACGTGAAGGTCGACGCGGTACCGCCTCGGCTGATCGTTCCGGACAACGTCTGCTTCGCGCTGTACGCACCGGAGCCGGAGTCGATTTTGGTGGTCAACCCGCCCGCGCCGAAGTTGACGCCCGAACCAAGCGACCACGTCGCGCCATTGACCGTCAGAGTCGCGAAATCCTCGGACATCACGAACGATCCCAGCAGATTGAGCGCGGTCACGTTGTTGCGCGGATCGACCAGGGCGATGGTCGAGTAACCCAGGCTGCCGGATTCCGTCCAGATCCCGATCGGACCGCTCGCGGTTGCGGCGGTCGAACCGGCTTGCGGGGTCGACAGGCTGGGCAGCGCCTCGCCGACCGTCACCGGCTGCGACGAGGCGACCGGTGCGCTCGCCGGCTGTGCCGCGAGCGGCGTGGATGCGACGACCGGTGTGCTGGCTGCGTTGTTGGTGCCGCCGGTGTTTGCGCTGCTTGCGTTCGACGAGCCGTCGCCGCCACCGCAACCCGCGACGACGAATACCGAGATCGCGGCAGCCGCCAGAAAACAAACAGAATGCTTCTTCAATTCAATCCCCGATTTACGATGCATTTTTAATAGTCAATATTTGAATATCGTTGTATTTCTTTTATTGGAAAATCGCTTCGTGTTTTCGCTTTTCTTGCTTCCCTCCGTGAACGGCGTTGAATAGATGTTGTGATATGCCGGCGAGGGAAAGCGTCAGGTCCGCCGGTTGCCGGACGTTCGGCACGACGGATACAGACGTGGGCGTGTGTTCGTGCGGGGCAAGGCCCGCAGCGGCGGTAGTGCGATGCCGCAGCAGTCCTGCTGCGGCAAGGCAGAGGGCACGCAGGCCCCCGATGCCCGCGCGCCGAATCGAATCGATGCGTCCCATCTTCTGATCATGCGCACGGCTTCGCCGGCCGTGCGTCCCTCGGTTGTTTGGTCGTGTGGTTGTGCGGCTTTCGTATGGTTTTGCGAGCCACCGAGGAGGTGTAACGGCAGGGGGTTTCGCTTTCTTTAGGGTAGCTTCTGAATATATTTTATTTCGATTATCTTAAAAAATATTACTGGAATATTTCATCAAAACAGACGACGCTGGCGCGATCGCACTGACCTGCCTGATTTCTTCGGGCCATTTCAATCTTGGAGAACGGCTTCGTTTCAAGGGGAGATTCGACGACAAACCGCGACCAACAATTGCGCCATTCCACGGCGCACCGGCCGATCGGCCACACAATGAACATCGCGCCGTCGCCGACGCGTGGCTGCGGCACGTGATTGACGGAATTCAACAAATGCACCTCGATGAGGGTGCACGCTGGGAAGTCGCGAGGAGGATTTTCTAGCGGCCGTCGTCAACTCGCGGAAAACGCCATAGTCCACAAACCCGGCACATGGTCGGGTTCGTCATACTGCTGCTGTCCGGGCAATAACCGGCGATCGCCTATCCTCCCATAGCGCCTACTGAAGCCAGAACGGCTTGCCCTCCAGCGCGTCATATTCGGCAAGCGGCTTGTTTTTGTCACGTGCGAAGCCCGGCAAGTCGGACATCACCACCCGAACCGGCTGGTAAATGTTGAATGCATCCACAAACGACTTTGCCGAGCCGCACGCCTTTTCGAAGTTCTCGAAGTATTTGCTAAACACGTCGGCGAGAGTCGGCTGGTCCGGATTCAGCCAGCTCTGCCCCGGATCACCTGACAACAATGTATCCCAATCGACGGCTAAAGCGGCGGGATACTGCGCAAAGATCCGACGTACCTGCTCCATCAGCGCAGTTGCCTTGTCCAGTTCTTCCCGTCGCAAGTAGCGACGATACAAACGATCGGTCAACAGGCTCCAGTCCTGATCCGGGTGCGCCTGTTCCGCGTAGGCTTTCAGGCAATCGAAGAACAGCACTACATCCGAGCTAGGCCCCAGCTCATATATCGAGTGCTCGCCGTCAAATCCGATATGCCTCACTCCGTCCTCAGCACCGACCAGCGACAACTGATTTCGGGCTCGAGAATTACAATCGCTTCGGAAGTCACGCCTTGTAGCATGAAGACAGCGCGAATTCCATTTCCCTCGCGCTCACGATATAGCTCGATCAATTCGGCTCGCTCGCTCACGAGAACCACCACCTCGCGACCACAACATTCAAGCCGGACCTCGAAGGACTCGGCAACACCACTGAACGACACATCAATTTGGACATCACAGTGTTGTGACCGGACACGGTAGCGACACAGTGCCAGAGTCGGATCTTCTTGTACCGGCTCAAGTCCAAAGCTTTCAAAGAACTGTTCTTTAGTTGGAAAATTCATTCTACTTCCCCGTTTTGAACGGAATGACAGTGCTCAAACGTCGCGCACCATTGGCAAGTACTTGAAAAGTACTTTCAAGCTTTGCGGCTTGACCAGACGGCCCGATAAATACGGAGTCCCTAACCTCAAAGGTTCCGTATTGATTCGAGAATGTTCGCGAAACGTTACCGTTAGTATTCACAACGTCTGCCAGGTGTTCTGAAATCATTTCTCGCCCCGCTACCGTATCAGGTACTCCGAGGCGCTTCATTTCTAGCGCCAACTGATTCGATCTGGCGGAATTGTGGACTCCACTGTCAACCCCACCGAACAGATAGTCGAACTTTCCGGGAGCAATTTCAACATTCACGTCGTTGTGATCGCCTAGCGACTGAGTATGAGTCTCGTCGCCGTTCCCATTGCTCGACAGAATCGCGTTGCTTGGTGCACCACCGGTTCCCACCGACGTTACCCGTCCGGCACCGGCAAGGACCGGATCGTAACCGGCACCCGGTGGCAGTCCGCCTCCGGCACCCATGACTGCATTCACCCCGTTCGCGACGCCTTGGGCAACCAGAGCCGCAGGAGACTGGGTTACCTTCCCCTGCGCGTCAGACTTCATTTGGCCGCCAAACTGGCTGATCCAGTTCCGAATCGAGCCAATCGGATCACCGTAGGTGTTGTTGGCCCAATTCATGAAAGCATTCTTCGCGCTTGTCACGAGGCCACCCGATTGCGCAGCATCAGCTGCATGCGGGTCTGTGTTGTTCATTACCTCGTTTTGCGCCGCTATCGCGCCAGCGATCGCATTTTGGCCGGCGAGGCCGGCCAAACCGCCGACCGTCAACGTCGCAAACACTGCCATTGCCGCCTGCTGCCCCGGATCGAGGGGGGCGCCAGTCGGATCGATCATCTTCAACACGTCCGGCGAGAACGCCGCACTTACCGCGCCACCAATCGCCCCGCCCTCACACCCCTGCCCGGCAGCGGCACCCGAAACGCATCCAAGCGCCGCATGCGACGCCACATAAGCCAGCTCTCCCGACATCCCGTCGCCAAATATTCGTGCCTCTTTCGCATTCCCGATCGCATACGCAGCAGCAGCCGCAGCATCCCTGACGAAGCTGTCCCGCAGACTGTCGAGGAAGCTTCCCCCGCCGATCAGCGTCTGCGTGCCGGCCTGAATCGCCGCATCTGCAGATAACGCGAGCATTGCGGCCGGCAACGACCCCGATGCAGCCCCCGCCTGAGGCACCAGTGCATTGCCCGTATTCTGCACACCGGCCCACGCCGAAAGGCTCGGAGCGCTGCCTTCGAATGACGCATTCACGTTGAAGTCGAACGAACTGCTATTGCTATCGAATGTGATCCCGTTCGTCAGCCCGGCAGTCACCGCTCCGATCAGACCGTTCTTCAGGCTCGCGCCGAAATCGACCTGCCCCGTAGCGACGACCTGCCCCAGCGCGCTGGACGCAAACGAGCTCAACCCGACTGCAATCATCGTGTTGGCCAAGCCGCCAACCGCCAGCGAACCGCCTGCGGCACTTGCCGCCGCGGTGATGGCCGCGCCCGTCAGTCCCTGCTGGGCCGCCATAAATGCCGCTGTGGCGGCCGCGTCGGCTGCCCCCGACATCGACGCGATCGCAGCCGAAATTTCCGGCTGCATCATGATCGCCGCAGCGACGGCGACGACCATCGAGAAGATCTGCGTCATCCCGAACGAGCCGCCTTCCTTCACGAAATCCTGATGAAGGTTGTCGCTCAGGGCCGTCTGCGTGAAATTGCCGCCGAGTTGGTGTTGAAGCGCTGCAAGCGCTTGCTGGGTCCCGGCCTGATCGATCGTTCCGTCGGCTGCGAGCTTCTGCAGCGCCCCACCGATCTGATTCAGCGCCTGAACATTCAGATCCATGTTCGCCGCACTCATGAACCCGCCCGGCTGCACCACCGTGCCGGTCGTGTTCAGATAGCCGCCATCGACCTTCTGCCAGATCTCGCCGACGTTGACCTGATTCGCCTGATTGGTGAGCGTGTGCGTATCGACGCTCAGCGTCCCCGACGCCGTGATGCTTCCCGTATTGAGGATGCTACCGTTGCCGTCCTGATTGAACTTCAGCGTGACGTCATGTCCGGAGATATTGCCGCCCGCCGACATCGCCTGCGTATCCTGCGGCAGATACACCTGCGGCATCAGTGCGGTGATCGTCGGGCACGATGCCGTCCCCGTCGCATGACACGTCGGATCCGGCACCGTCTGCTCGACGTACCACAGCATCGGCCGGTCAAGCGCATTAATCTGTTCCTGCGTCAGCGCAGCGCCGAGTTGCAGGTCATGTGCCTTCGAGTAGTCGATCGCGTTCTGGTACAGGTACATCTTTTCCTGCGCCGTCACCGACAAGTTTCTCGTGCTGTCGTATGTCAGGCCGTCAACGAAACTCGACTTTCCGGTCTGCTTCAGCGCCGCCTGCTGCAACAGCAGGTCCTCTTCCTGCGGGTTGTAATAGAACAGCGACGACGACGGCTGAAGGCTCGGCGGCAGATTTTCCAGCAGGTCTTGCGGCCCGAGTGAACCAAGCGCGGATCCACCAAGCGACGCGTCGACGTACGACGCCTTGCCCGCGACCGGCGTCGGCAGCGTACCCGTGCCGATCGCACGCGGCACCGACAGGTTCAGCCCCGGCAGGTCCACCGGGCTCAGCGAAATGACTTGCGACGGCGCATTTACGCGCGGCGTGTAGGTGTTCGCCGTCGTGATCCCGTTGATCAGCTTCTGGCCCGTCAGCGACACGTACGTGCCGATCACGTTGCCGACGTTCTGGATCTGTCCGTTCGACGAGATCGACAGGTTCGGCGCCTGGATGGTCGCCGCGATGTTGCCGACCGGCGTCGGCGGATCGATCGTGCCGCCGGTGCTCGTGTATGCGCTGCCGTACAGCGCCTTGCACTGCTCCGGCGTGCCGCACGCCCAGATGTCGTGGCGCTTGTCGCTGCTGAACATGCCGGTTTCCTGCACCCAGTGCGAGTGCCAGTAGGCGTTCAGCACCTGCGCCTCGTTGACCACCGGGCCTGCGACGGCGATCGTCGCGTTGTTGCCGGCCGCGATCAGGCTGCCGATGTTCGTCAGGCTGCCCGCGTTGATCTGCAGGTTGTTGCCCGCGCTGATTACCGACGAGCTGCCCGACTGCTGGTCGACATAGCCCTCGCAGTAGCTTTCCTTGTAGCCGCCGGCAGTCATGCAGCCGGAGTACTGCTCCTGCTTGCCGTAGTTCTCGTGTACCGGAACGGGCGGCGGCAGGTTGTTGGTGATCGCGCCCGATACGTTCAGCTTGATGTCGTTGCCCGCGACGATATTGCCGGACGTGTTGTTCAGGCTCTGTGCGGGCGTGGTCGAGCTCGCGGTCGTGCCGACGCCGCCGATGACGATGTCGTGACCCGCGAGCAGGTTGCCGTACGTATTGTTGATCTGGCCGGCCGCGATCACGAGATCGTGGCCCGCATAGATCGTCGCGTCGTTCTGGCTGTAGCCGAACGTCGTCGTGGTCGGGTTGTTGCCGCGCGGTTGGCCTGCGTTGCCGCAGGCCGAGTTCGGCACGCCGGATGCGCAGCCGACCTGGCTTGAGTAGTTTTGCTGGTTGCCGCCTTGATTCACCAACTGGGTGCCAGTTGCCAAGACAACGTCATGCCCGGCGTACATGACGCCTGCATTGGTCAACGCCCCCGGTGCGCTAACCACCATGTCGTTACCGGCTGCGAGCAAACCAAGGGCGCCCGCATAACTCAGCGTCGAAGTAGTGGAGTGTGAGGCGTTCGGATCGATGTCAAAACGAATCGTCGGCGCAATAGGTCCGACGGAACTGTATGGGAACATCGTCGAGCCGCCATTAACTGCATCCAGCGTACCGTTGAACCACGGCGCGTAATTGACCATACCGTCCTGGCCAGCGGGAGCATTTGCAAGCGTAGCCTTGAGTCGGGAAAGAAACCCGCCGAGCTCACCCTGGTCGACCCACTCGCGAACCGTCGAGGTCACCGTCGTATCGACTGCACCGTTCTGCAACGAACCGACATTGAGCGAAAGATTACCCCCGGCGGAGACCTGTCCGCTTCTGTTCGAAAGCAGGTCCGCACGTATCGAGACATCACGTCCCGCCGAAATGACGCCCGCCTGACCAAGTTTGACGGTCGTGGTCTCCTGGTAAACAGTTGGAAGTACAAACGTAGCCGATGATGCCAGTGGCCAAGATCCTGCCCGATTGTTAACATCGAGCACCCATGACGTCGGGTTTTCGTTGTTCGTCCCGTCACCACTGGAGTAGGCACCGAACGCTTGACCGATGATCGTGAAGGCCCCTCCTACTCCCGCGATCGGTCCGGACATCGCTGCATTCCCTGTCGCCGACAGCATGTCGCCCAGCGTCCCATCCGTCGATGTGTATAGCTGAACCCCGGGCCCATACTCATTTCCCGTCGCTGTCTGCTTATGGCCGATGACCGTCGACCAGAGGAACGCCGAATCGGCGACCCGGACGGGACCCGAATCCGTCACGCCGCTGGAAGGCGTGCGATCGTTGATTACGCTGCCCGCGTTGATCGAGACATTATTTCCAGCGAAGATGGAGCCGCCGGTGTTCTGCAACGTATTCGTCAGATTGAAATTCGCATCGCCTCGCGACTGAGTGGTCGCACCCTGGTTGTCATAGTTGCCGCCATTAACGTTGAGAACATTGCCCGCCTCGATCGTCCCCCGGTTCGTCGTGTTGCCGTTCAACGTCAATACATCGTCCGCATGCATCACCGCCCCGGCCGCGTTATTCAGCGTGCCGTTGAACGTCACGTCCGACCCGGTAACCTGACCGTGATTCTCGAAACTGCCGCCGGCCGTCAGCGTCAGCGGCGCCGTTCCGGTCATCGTGCCGTCGTTCGTGATCCCGTTCAGCCCCGTCAGCGAAACGCTCTGCCCACCGTAATGCCACGTGCCGCCGACATTCACGTACCCCGCCGTGATGGACAGGTTGCCGCCCTGGCTGATCGTCCCCTGTGACGGATCGAACGCCATGTTGACCGCGCTGATCCCCATGTTCCGTTGCGCGAGCAACTGTCCGCCCGCGTTGTAGAACGCACCGTTCCCGCCATTAATCGTCAGCGACATGTCGCCTGTCGCACCGGTCGCGGCCTGCGGGTTGCCGGCAAAGACGATCCCGTTCTGGTTGTTCAGCGTACCGGTATTGATGTTGAGCGTATTCACGGCCATCAGCGAGCCGCCGACGTTCGTCAGCGCGCCCCCGACGGTGACGTTGGTCGTCGTTCCGTTCACCAGCCCGGCGTTCGCGAAGCTCGATGCATTGATCGTCGTCGTGCCGATCGACGCGAGCGACGCACCGGCTGCATTCGTGAGGTTCGGTGCAGACACATCGAGCGATCCGGCCAGCACGTTCGCAGCGTTATACAGCCCGTTCTGGGAAGCTAGCGTCGCGTTGCCGACGACGTTCACCGCTTTCCCGCCCGCCAGCGTGAGCTGATTCGACGCCTGCGCGCTGAGCGATCCGCCGACCGTCGCATTGCCGAGCGTCACGTTCGCGCCGTTCACCTGCAGATTCTGCGACGCGATGAGCGAAGCATTGCCGGCATCGACCGTCCCTTGCGCGGAAACGGTCACGTTCTTCGACCCGGTCACCGAACCGCTCAGCGTGACGTTGCCGCCCGACACGCCCAGTTGCCCCGCGACAACGCTGTTGCCGGTCAACGTGACGGCCTGCCCCGCATGCAGCGTCGTGTCACCGTTCGACGACACGCCTGCGACCGCCACGTTGCCGTTGACGCCGTTGACGTTGACCGTCCCCATCGATGCCATGCCGCCCGCGAACGACGCATTGTTCGCGGCCTGAACGGTGACATTGCCGCCCGATTGCAACAGCCCACCGAACGTCACGCTGCCGGCATTCGACTTTGCCGATACATCGCCGACCGCAGTCGTCGTACCGATCGACATGTCGCCGCCGGACACTGTCGTAAACTTCCCAGCCCCCTGAATCGCGCCGAGCGCGACGCCTCCGCCGGCATTAACGGCGATGTCCTTGCCGTACGTCAGTGCTGCGCCGCCGCCAATCGCACCGCCCGCGTTAATGCTCGCGGCCCCGAGGCCGAACAGCGCGCCGCCGAGCGTCATCGCACCACCCGACGTCAGTGCCGTGTCGCCGTTCACGAGCCCGCCGGAAAGCAGCGCCAGTCCACCGCCGGCATTTGCCCGGAAATTCCCGGTCGACACGACCGCCCCGCCGACGCCGAGATTGCCCGTCGTCGCGGTCAGCGTCGCATCGCCGCTCGAATTGATCGCGCCCGCGGCACCGAGGTCGCGCCCTGCAGTCGCGTTCAACGCGCCGCCGCTCGACGCACCACCGATGCCCGCATCGCGCGCGGCGGTGATCGTCGTCGCCTTGCCCGATGCCACCGCGCCGTTCACCATCACGTCGCCGGCACCGTTTCGGCCCTGCGCCTGCAAACCGATCGCGCCGCCTGCCTGCACCGAGCCGGCCGACAGATCGTTGCCGGCCGCCATCGCAAGATCGCCGTTGGTCGCCACGTTGCCCGCGACCGCGATACTGCCGCCCGCGTTGACGGTCGCCTGTTGCGCGAACGCGATCGAGCCGGCACTCACCGAGCCGCCCGCCGTCAACGTGCCGCCTTGCTGCGCGCCGATGCCGCCTGCAAGCGTCATGTCGCGGCCCGCGTTCAGCCATGCATTGCCGCCCGCAACGGTCTGTCCGGCGACCGCAATGTCCTGTGCAGCACCGACGTTCAGGTTGCCCTGCGTCGTCAGGCTCGCCGCGCTCGCATCGCCACCCGACGCAGTTACACCGAGATCGCCCGCCGAATTGACGGCCGAAAGCGCGACAGCGCGCGCCGCGTCGATCGTCGTCGTACCGCCGGTGTTGATTGCGCCCGCAGCGGATACATCCCGCGCGGCTTGCAGATGCATCGCGCCGAACGCGGTTGCCGCCCCGCCGATCGTCACATCGCCGCCGCCCGCACCACCCTTGGCCGTTACGTCGAGATTGCCGCTGACGGCCTGAACCGTGCCGAGCCCCGCATGGTTCCCGCCTGTTACGTTGACGGTCGAGCCTTGCAGCGCGCCGGTCAGCGCCACGTCGTGCGCCGCGTCGAGCGTCGCCGCCTGTGCGAATGCCGCCGAACCCGCACCGCCGATGTCGCGCCCCGCGCTCAGTGCGCCGTCAAGCTGTCCCGCGAGCGCCCCGGTCAACGCGATATCGCGGCCGGCCTGCACACGGGTCTGCTTCGCCACTGCGATCTGACCGCCGAGCTGCGTATCGAGCCCGGACATGCTGTTGAACGCGCCCGCGGTCGTCGTGGAGCCGGTCAGCAGTACGCTGCCGTTCGTCGCGGTCGTGTTCAGATCACCCTTCGACTCCACGCCGCCACTGACCGACACGTTGCGTTGCGCAGTCAATGCCAGCGCATCGCCGCTGCCGAGCGTGCCGCTTACCGAGACGTCGCGCGCGCCCGTCATGCTCGCCGCGCCCTGCGCCGATGCCGCGCCCGTGATGCCCGCATCGCCATCGCCGGCATTGCCGTTCGCGGTCAGCGTCAGCGTGGTCGCTGACGCCGCATCGTGCAGCGACGCGTTGTTCCCGCCGCTCACCGTGATCGCAGCCGCCTGCATGCCCCCGGTCAGCGCGACGTCATGCTGCGCCGCATAGTTCGCCGTCGCGGCAAACGCCTGCTTGCCGCCGCCGTTGATGTCGCGGCCGGCCGTCACCGTGCCGTTCGCCTGTCCGACCATCGTGCCGTTCAGCGTGGCATCGCGGCCGGCCGTCAGCATCGCATCGCCGATCGCGCTGGTGCTCGCGCCGAGCGACAGGTCGAGGCCGGTCGCGATATCGAGCTTGCCGCCGCTGTTGATGCCGCCGGTTGCGTTCAGGCTGCCTTGCCGTGCAGCGAGCGCCGTGTCGCCGACCGACTCGATCGCGCCGCTCACCGCGATGTCCCGCTGCGCGGTAACGCCGACCGTCGAACCACTCGCGACCTTGCCGCCGATCGCAACATCGTTCTGCGCAAGCGCCGCGATCGCGCCCGCAGCGGCGACCGAACCGTTGATGCGCAGATCGCCTGCGCCGGTTGCGGTGTTCGTGCCGTTCGCATGCAGCGCGATCGTGCCTGTCGACTCGACGTTGTTCACGGCCGCATTGCCCGCCGCCGTCACGCTGACCGACTGCCCCTGGATCAGCCCCTGCTGCGCGACGTCGCGCCCGGCTTCGAGCGTCGCCTGCTGCGCGAACGTCAACGTGCCTGCGCCGACGATATCGCGCGCCGCGTTGACGATGCCTTGCCCCTGTCCGGCCAGCGTGCCGTTTACGTTGACATCGCGTCCGGCCGCGAGCGTCGTGTCGCGCGACACGGTCATGCTGCCGTCGAGGTTGATGTCGCTGCCGGCCTGCGCGGCGAACGCGCCATTGCTCGCGATCGTGCCAGTCGATCCGATGCTCCCGCTGCTCGCCCGCAACGACGTGTCGCCGGCCGATTGCAACGAACCGCTGATGTTGATATTGCGCGCCGCAGCCAGCGCAACGTCTGCGCCACCGGTCACCGCACCAGTCACGCTCAGGTCGGTCGCGGCGCCGAGCGTAAGCGCCGATGCGGCTTGCACGTCGTGCAGCGTGGCCGATCCGCCAGCTGTCGTCTGCACGTTGCCGCCGCGCAGCGAGCCGGTGAGATTCGTATCGCGGCCAGAATTGACGTTCGCTGCGAGCCCGAACGCAACGGCGGCCGCACCGCCTATTGCGCCGCCGGCGTTCAGCGTGCCGTTGCCCTGCGCCACGACGGACCCGTTCATCGTCAGGTCGCGGCCCGCGTCCACGGTCAGGTTGCCGAGCGACGACGTCGATTGCGTACCCAGATCCACGGACTGCGCGGCGCTCACCGACAGGTTGCCGCCCGACTGGATATTGCCGGTGCTCGTCAGCGAACCGGCAGCATTCGTCAGCGCGACGTCGCCGTTCGACTGGACCGTCCCGCCGATCGACGTATTGCGACCGCCGCTTATGGCCAGGCCGCTCGCCGTCCGCAGCGTGCCGTTGACGGTCACGTCGCGCGCTGCATCGATCGTCCCGTTCGTCAGCGAATTCACATTGCCGCCGATCGAGACGTCACCGCTGCGCGTCGCGAGCCGCAGCCCCGCGTTGGCCTGCACGTCGTTCAACGCGATCGAACCGGCCGCCGTCATCGAGACGGCGTGCCCCTGAAACGCACCCGTCACGTCGATGTCGCGACCTGCGCTCAACGTCGTGTCCTGCGCGAAGCCGCTGTTGCCGCCGGCGACGATGTCACGCGCGGCCGTGAGGGTCGCGACGCCCTGCCCGGCCAACGCGCCGCCGATCGTGAGATCCCGGCCAGCCGTTGCGGTCACGTCGCCCGTCACGGTCGTCGCGCCGGTCAGCGCGACATCCTGCGCGCCCTGCGCCGTCAGTGCACCCGCGCCGTTCAACGTGCCGAGCGACGTGACGCTGCCGCTCGCCGCCGTCATCGCGAGATCGCCGACGGCCTGCACGGTGCCGCTGCCGGCGACGATCACGTTGCGCTGCGCGGCAAGCGCGACCTGCGCGCCGCCGGCGAGCGTGCCGTTCACGACGACATCGCGCGCCGCGTGCACGTCGGCCGCGCCGAGCGCCGCCGCGTTGCCGTTGAACGCGACGTCGCCGCCACCGGCGCTGCCGTTTGCCGTCACGCCGAATGCGCCGCCCGCCTGGACCGCCGAAAGGCTCGCGCTGTTGCCGGCACCGACTTGCAGGCCATTGGCGAGCAGCTTGCCGGTCAGCGCGACGTCATGCGCGGCATTCAACGCGCCGTTCTGGCCGAACGCGATCGAACCGCTTCCGGTGATGTCGTTGCGTGCGCTCAGTGTCCCGTTGCGCTGGACGATCACGATACCCGATGCGTCGACGTTGCGTCCCGCGTCGACACGCGCGTCGGTCCCGACCATCAGCGAGCCGCCAACCGCCGCATCGCGCGCGACATCAGCCGCGAACGTCGTGCCGCTCGCGAGCGAACCGCTCACGCTAAGGTCGCGCCCCACCTGCACGCTTACCGCGTTCTGCGTGGTCGCCTGCGATGCGACGAGGGTGTCCTGTCCGGACGTCAGCGCCAGATTGCCGCCGCTCTTCACCGCCGCATGGGTTGCGACATTGCCCTGCGCGGCGGTCAACGCCAGCGCGCCGGAGGTCTGCAGCGCCGCGTTGACCGTCGCATCGCGTTGCGCGGTAACCAGCAGCGTGTCGCTGTTCGTCTGCCCGTTCACGTTGACGTCGCGGGCCGCCTGCACCGTCGTTGCGCCGGACACAACCGACGTGCCGTTCAGGTTCACGTCGCCCGTGCCGTTCGTGCCGCGCGCGGCAACCGACAACGTACCGCCGCCCTGTACGTCGCCGAGCACCACGCTCGCACCGCCCGCGATCGTCATGTCGCCGTTCGATTGCGCATTCGCGACGTTCACGTTGCCGCCAGCCGAAACGGCAAGCTTGCCGCCCGACTGGATCGTGCCGGTCGACGTCACGTCGCCGTTCGCATCGATCGCGTAGCCGCCAACCCCGATGTGCGCGCCGGTCATCGACACGTTGCCGGCGCTGTGGACCGTCGCCTGCCGCTGCGCGGCCGAACCGGCAACCGATACGTCGCCGTTCGCCGACAGCAGCAAGTCGCCCGCATTCGCGGCAAGCTGCGCGTCGGCACGCACGCCCATCCCTGCCGCGGTGCTGATCACCTGGATCTGGCCAGCCGTCATCGCACCGAATGCGGTCGCGTCGATCGCGAGCGACCGGTTGGCGCCGCCGTTCGCGGCATTGATCGCCGCGGCGGAATTGTCGGAGCCGTTCGACGCTGTGCCGTACGTGGTGCCGTACGCGTCCACGACGGACGGCGTCACAAACTGTCGTCCAGCGATCGCGTTGATGCGCGTGCCCGCGTAGAGCGGGGCATTGATGCCGATCGTCTCGCCGATCAGATCAATGGTGCCGACGGTCCCCTCGATCCCCGCGCCGGGCCCGTTGACACCGGCATTGCCCTCGATCTGCAGATGGCCGCCGGTCACGTTGTAGCCGATCGCCTTCGCGTTGGCGAAGTCGGTCGCGGCGCCGCCGACGCCGCTCAGGAACTGCGGTGCGCCGGTCGACAGCGTGACGCCGATCGTGTTGGTGAAGCCCGTGCCGCGCGTCGTGATCCCGTTCGGGTTCGCGATCACGACGGCCGCGGGTGCGCCGAACACTTCGAGCGGGCCGTTCAGCAAGCTCGCGTACGCATTGCCCGTCGACGTGACCTGGTTGACGATCACGCTCGCCGTGCGGCCGTTCAGGTTCGGGTTGGCCTGCACGTTGCCGCCCGTCAACGACGTGCCCGACATCAGGCTGTTGTTCAGAATCAGCCCGACCGGATCGATATTGAATTGCTGATACTGGTTCAGCGAAATGCCGGCCGCGTTCGGCGCGGTGATATTGACGACCGGCACGCCGCCGCCGACGCCGGTCGACTGTGTGATGGCGGGCTGAAACGAAATCGGCGCCGTCGGATCGGTAATCGGCGCGGCAGCCGCAAGCTGCATCGAGAATCGCACGCGCAGCGACGCGAGATCGAGCAGCCGCTGCCATGCGTCGTCGTCGACACGGCGATTGCCCGCGCCGAGCACGCCGGCCGCATCGCGGCACTGCTCGACGGTGACCGTGATCGGGCCGATGAACATCGTCAGCGCAACGAGCGCGCTGGTCGCGCGCTGCCACCAGCGGTACGAACCCGCGACCAGTGCAACCGCGAGGAAACGCGGCGCACATGCCGCCGACCGCGCACGCGCACCGATTCGCGCCGCACCGGCGGCGGCAAGCTGCTGCAAGGTCTTACGCTTGGACGTGTTCATCTTCTATTGTTCGCTTCGTTTTATGGCCCTGCGCCGTACGCCATCGGCCGGCCGACCGTGGCGCCGCGCGATGCCGGGATTTCCCCGCCCGGCATCGCATGCGTGTTCGCCGGGCCGTTGCCCGACGCTGCTACCTGCTACTTGCTGCCTACTGCTGAATCCGCGCGTTGCGGATCAGATCCGCAACCACCTGCGCGGTCGCCTTCTCCATCGCGACCTGCTCGAGTTGCTGTCGCAGCGTGTCCTTCGCCTGATCGAACGTCGGCACCTGCGTCGACCGCTTGTCGTCGGCGCGCACGATCCAGTACGCGTCGCCGATCTGCACGGGTTCACGCGTCAGGCCGCCCTGCGGCAGTTTCACGAGCGCTTCGGCGAGCGGCTGCGGCCAGTTCTGCGTGTGGCCCGCTTCGATCGGCGTCTTGAACGAGATCCAGTTCAGCGCACCGCCTTGTGCTGCCGCCGGCCCCTTGCTGAACTGCCGGGCGAGCCCGCCGAAGTCCTCGCCCTTCTTGAGCCGCGCGATGATCTGCTTTGCGGTGTCCGCGTCGTTGACCGCGATCACGCTCGGCTTGTATTCGTTCTCGCCGAGCGTCGCGACAACCGCGTCGTAGCGTGCCTTGACGTCCGCGTCCGCGACCGGCGCCGGCTTGACCTGATCGCGCAGGTACGCCTGCGTCATCGCAAGCGCCTTCGCCTGCTCGACCGCGGCAACGACCTGCGGCTTCGTGTCGTAGTGCAGCTTGAGCGCCGCCTGGCGAAACAGCTCGCGCGCAATCAGCTGGTTCTTCAGCGCCGCGCGCAGCGCGGGCGTATCGGGTGCCTTCGACAGGCGTACGGCTTCGTCGATCTGCGCTTGCGCGATCGGCACGCCGTTCACGCTCGCCACCGCGTCGGCGGGGATCGCGGTGGGCGCGTCGGCAGGCTTCTTCGCCGCCTTGTTCAGTGCGTACGCATGCGGTGCCACGGCGCCGCACAGCGCCGCTGCGACGAGCGCGACGCCGAGCTTACGGATGCGCGCCGACAGGTTCGATTGCATCGCGATCTCGCGACCGTTCGACAGGCGATTCATGAGGTTCTCCATCAGTCCGTCCAGTTGAGTGTTGCCAGCAGCACGGTGGCCTTCTTGCCGAGTGCGGCCGGTTGCGCGAGCGCCTGCCCGACCAGCACTTCGGCCGACACGGTCCCGCTTTTCAGGCGCCATTGCGCGCGCGTGCCGACGCCCGTTCCCACGAGCGTCGGCCAGCCGCCCTGCGCATTCAGATGGGTCTTGCCGCCGTCCAGAAACACGTAGGGTTCGATGCGTGCGTCATGCCATGCGGGCACGTTCTGCCATGCGAACTCGTTGCGCGCGAACACGCCGCTGTCGCCCGCGATCCCGCCTTCGGTAAACCCGCGGACCGAGCCCATGCCGCCGAGAAATATCTGCTCGTTGCCGAACAGCGCAACGCGGCTGTACTGCGCGCGCAGCGTGCCGCGATAGGCCCACGCGGAGCCGGCGAGATTGCCGAGCGCGAACTGCAGCGTGCCGGTCGCGTCGAGCTTCGTGAACTGGCTGTGCGCATCGTCGATGCCGATCTCCGATGCGTCGTGGCTGGCCGCGAGCCACGGCAGGCCCTGCGATACGCCGACGTCCCACGTCGCGGCAGCGCCCTGATCGCGCATGACGAACCGGGACAGCCCATTCAGCGCGACGCGCAACACCGTCAGGTTCTGCGGCGACAGCGGAATGCCATTCACGTCGCGCTCCGTGCGCAGTTTGTTGAGCGTCACGTCGATGCTCAGGCGCCCGCGCGGTGAGCGCACGAGCACGTCGTTCCAGCCGAGCATCTGGCTGAACGTGCGCCCCGCGAGCAGCGCGACGTCGCCGATCGCTTGCTGGTACTCGGACATCGACGCCGTGTAGCTGAAGGTCTGATACCCGTACGGCACCGCCGCGGAAAACACGATTGCATTCGTGTCCTTCGTCCCGACGTAGCTGAACGACAGCGATTCCTGCAGCCCGATCACGTTGTCGGCTTCGACGCCGGCCCGATAGCGCATCGTGCCGGTCTGCGAGCTGCCGTAGTTGTCGATGCCGAAGCCGTAATGCAAACGGTCGCCGTAGCGGTTCGAAATCGCGACGATCGAATCGCCTGGCGCTTCGCCCGGCAGGATCCGGATCTCGGCCTGATTGCGCCGCAACCGGTTGATCTGATCGACGCCCTGCTCCAGATCGGGCAGGCGCAGCACGTCGCCCGGCGTGCTGGCGAATGCCCACGCCGTGCCGGCTTCGGTCAGCAGCCCGCCGCCGCGCACCTCGTACCACCTCTCGTCCGGGTCGCGCGGCCTCAGCGGCTTGCCGTTCAGCGTCAATGCAGCCACGCGACCGGGGACGAGGTTGATCTTCAGCGTGCCGGACGCGAGATTCTGCGGCCCGAGATACGCACGCGTCGTGATGTAGCCGCGTGAGATGAACGCTTCGGTCAGCCGGCGCAGCAGCAGATTGATCCGGTTGCGCCCGAGTTGCCTGCCGATGAACGGCGCCGCGATACGGTCCAGTTCGGGCTGCCCGAGGATCGTGTCGCCGGTGAATTCGATCCGCTCGATCAGGAACGTCGGCGCGACATCCGGCAGAGTGTCGACGTCGGCGCCTGGCGGCAGGTCGGGCGCTGTCGGTTGATCGGGCAATGCGATCTGCGCCGGAGGCTGCGCGATTTCATCTCGGCGCTGCCGGTCGCGCTGCTCCTGGAGCAGACGCTGCGCGGGGTCCTGTTCCGCACGCGGAACCGCGAACCCGGGCGGAAGCGCGCCGAGACCCGGCAGCGGGCCGGCTGGCGGCGCACCCGCGAGCTGTGCATGCGCGCAAGGCGACGCCGCGCCGCTCATCAGCGCAACCACTGCGGCCGCGCGGGACGGCATACGCAACATCACAGCCCGAACCACGATACGAGGCCCATGTGGTTGCCGTTGCCGACCGTCACGAGATCGCGATGCGGCGGCCGAATCGTGACGACGCCGCCGGCGGCCAGGACACCTTCCGGCGCGCTGTACCCGCCGCCTTCGATGTCGGCCTCGCCGGTCACGCGCACCTTGCCGGTTCCGCCGGTGAAGAGTCCGCCGGTGTCGGCCGCATAGATGGCCGCCCAGCGATTGCCGAACCATGCCTTCAGGTCGTGGTTGCGGTTGATCACGGTGTAGCCGGGCACCCCCTGCGCGAGCGTTCTCGGCGCGTCGAGCGTCAATGCGCCGAGCGCCAGCACCGTTCCACCGGTGTTCGTGATCTGCGTACCGGCTTTCAGCAGGATGTCGGCCTTGGCTTCGATCACGCCGCCGAACGCCTGCACGCTCGACGACGCGCTCGCGCGGCAGAACACGAAGCACGAGCGCCGGTACGATGCCTGGCCCGTGAAGATCGCTTGCGTCAGGATGTTGTCGCGCGCGGCGATGTCGATCGCGCCGCCGTTCGACAGGATCGATCCGCCGATATTCGTCACGTTCGCGGCGCGCACGGTCACGTTGCCCGCGTCGGCCGTGATGTAGGCGAGTTTCGATGCGTCGGCCAGTGCCCCGTAGTCGACGCTGAAGCCGTCGCTGCGATGCCGGAAGAACAGGAAGCGGCTGCCCTGTTCGGAGAATCCGACCACCGCGCCGTTCTGCACGCCGGTGCTGTGGTCGACGATGTTTTGCAGATCGCCGCCCGCGTCGATGCTGACGTTCCGGTTCGACAGGATCCGCGCATTCTGATTGACAATATCGGCGCCGGCGGTCAGCGATACATCGCCCTTCACGCCGAACAGGATGCCGATGCGCGTCTGCGGCGTCGATTGGTTCAGAATGCGGCCGGCCGCGTTCAGCGTCACCGCGCCCGCCGAATCGGCATCCGCGTCGATCGCGGCCTGCCCCTGCACGAGCGAGCCGACATTCACGATGTCTGCCGTGCTCTTGAGCACCACGCCGCTTTGCGACGATGCGACGGTCGAGCCCGTCATCGCATCGTCGGGGTTCAGTGCGATCCCCGCACCGCTCAGCTTCACGCTGCCGGATGCCAGCAGGCTGCTGCCGGTCAACGCGATTGCGTCGGCGGCGGACAGGCTGGCGTGGCCGGCGTTCGCCTTCATTTCGGTGTTCGTCAACGTGATGCCGCCCTGCGCGGTAACGTCGAAGTCGTGCGCGACGTTGACCTTGGCATGGGACATCTCGACGTTGCCGTTCGACGTCAGCGTGAAATCGCCGAGCGACGCGTTCATCGCGCCGGCGCTGCGCACGCCGGGGCCGCGATCCGTGACGATCAGTTGCACGCGCCCGCTCGCCACGCTGCCCGCAGCGGTGATGTCGATCGCATAGGACGATCCGGTGTCCGGGTTCGTCGTCGCGGTGCGCGCGAGCCAGTCGTTGGCATTGTCGGTCGGCGACAGCCCCGTGTTCAGCTCGACCCGGCTGCGGCCGGCCAGCAGGCGCACGCCGGCCGTCGCCGACGAAAACGTGTTGTCGATCGCGCCGTCCACGATGATGTTCTTCGCGATCAGATCCAGGCCGATCAGCGCGCCGGCCAAGCCTCCCGGACCGACGACGATCGTCCCGGTCGACGTATCGAGCACGACGTTGCGCTGAATCACGCCGGGCGCGATCTGCAGATCGTTGAAGCTCACGTTGCCGGTGGACAGCGCGACGTGCCCCGTATTGACGAACGAGCCGCCGTTGATCGTGATGCCGTTCGGATTGGCCAGCACGACGTTCGCACGCGGGCCCGCCACGGCGATCTCGCCTTCGATCAGGCTCCGGTTCGTGCTCGTCACCTGGTTGACGATCGTGCGCGCGTTGATGCCGACGTTGTTCAGCGTGGCGCCGGCGGCCGTCACGTTGAACGACGAATACGTGTTGCTCGATACGCCGGCGACCGCAGGTGCAAGATTGACGAGCTGCCGGCCGTTCGGCGCAATCGATACGCTCGTGGGCGTGCCGCCGTCCGGGACGATCCCCGCGGCGGCGGCGCAATGCGGCAGAAGTCCCGCTGCGGCAAGGCAAAGACACAGCACGCGCCGGCCCCCGATGCCTGCGCGCCCCATCGAATCGGTGCATCCCATTCTGATCCCGCGCACGGCTTCGCCGGCCGTGCGCCCTCGGTTGTCTGGTCGTGTGGTCGTACTGCTTTAGTAATACTTTTGTGTGCTACCGAGGAAGGGTAACGGCGACGCCGCGATTTTCTTTAGGGTGCTTAATCGAATAATTTCTCTAATCGCTTCGCCGCCGACATTACAAATATATTTCACGCCAAGGCACAATGCAGGCGTTCCGATCAAGCACGCCATCATGATTCCTGCATCGAACCCGCCTCTCACCGTCATCCACCTGAACGGCCCGATCAACAGCGGCAAGACGACGATCGGCCGCGCACTCGCACGCGCGCTGCCCGAGGCGCGCTTCATCGACGGCGACGATCACGATGCGCCCGAAGACGCACCGTTCGACGTTCAGTGGGCGATCGCGCTGGAGCGTCTCGTCACGCAAATCACGCAGGCGTGCGAACGCCATCTGGTGATCGCCTATCCGATCGGCGACGCGGAATTCGAACGGCTGCGCGCCGCCTGCGACGCACGCGCTGCGCGCCTGTTCGTCGTGACGCTCGCGCCGCCCGAAGCGGTCGCGGCTTCGAATCGCGGCACGCGCGCACTGACGGATTGGGAGCGGCAGCGTATCGCCGAGATGTATCGCGAAGGGTATGCGGCGCGCGCGTTCAGCGATTGCGTGATCGATACGTCGAACGCGTCGGCCGATGCGTGTGCGACGGAGATCACACGCCGCGCGGCGCTTCCCGCACATTGACGCGGCCGCTTCGGCCGTGCACCGTCGCGAAGAACCTCACCGCAGTCCCGTGTATCCTCGGGATTTTTCGCCAACCGGGAACGACACCGGAGACAACATGACGACACGATGCGGCTCTATCATCGCGTGGCTCGCGGTCATTGAAATCATTGCGATGGTGATGTGCTACGGCTACGCCAGCTCGATGGCCGATCCCTACGCAGGCGTCGGCGTTCTCGGCTTCGGCCTGCGGAGCATGGCCGCCGTCTCCGTCCTGGCGCTTGCCGTCGGCATCGGTTGCCTCGCGGCCGACGCGCCAAAACCTGACCAACCTCCACGAGCATCATTCCGTGTCGCGATCCCGCTGCACCTTCTGCTCTGCATTCCGGGCTTGTGGTTCTGGTTCCATGCGTAAGCAATGCCCCGGCCGGCGAATCCGCGCGCGCTCACCGTCGTGACCGCGCAGCCTGCGCGTCCGGATGCATGTTCGCGGACGCGCGCCGCCTTCAATGATGCGGCCGCGCCCCCGCCACGACCTGCTCCCGCGCCCCCTTCCGGCTCAGCATCAGCGTGACGACCGCCGACACCGCGAGCGTGCCCGCCACCACATAAAGCCCCGCCGCATACCCGCCCGTCACATGCTTCAGCCAGCCGATCGCGAACGGCCCGACGAACCCGCCGAGATTGCCGATCGAGTTGATCATCGCGATCCCCGCGGCCGCACCGGCGCCCGACAGGAACGCGCTCGGCATCGCCCACAGCGGCGCCTTCGCCGCGCTGATCCCGATGTTGACGACGACCAGCGCGAGCACGGTCAGTAGCGCGGTGCTCGCCTGCCCCGCGAACACGAAGCCGATGCACGCGAGCACGCACGGAATCACGACGTGCCACGTGCGCTCGCCGGTGCGATCCGAGTGCCGCGCCCACCCGATCATCGCGACGACCGCGGCGATGCTGGGGATGCCGGTCAGCAAGCCCGTCTGCAATGCGGTGAAGCCGAACTGCTTGACCATCAGCGGCGCCCACAGCCCGAGCGTATACAGCCCCGCCGACGTGCCGAAGTAGATCAGCGCGAGCGCCAGCACGCGCGGGTCGCGCAGCGCCTGCCACGCGCCGGCCGTATGCCCGGCATGCGTGTGACGCATATCCGCCTCGGCCTTCAGCTTCGCGATCAGCCAGTCGCGCTCGTCCTGCCGCAGCCATGCGGCCTTCGACGGCGCATCGGTCAGGCACTTCAGCACGACGAAGCCAAGCACGACCGCCGGCAGCGCTTCGACGATGTACAGCATCTGCCAGTCGGCGAGCCCGAACATCGGCGGCATCTGCATGATCGCGCCCGACAGCGGCGAGCCGATCGCGGTCGAGATCGGCGCGGCCGCCATGAACCACGCGGCGGCCACCGCGCGCTGCTTCGCGGGGAACCACAGGCTGAGATACAGGATGATGCCGGGGAAGAATCCGGCTTCGGCCACGCCGAGCAGAAAGCGCAACACATAGAAGCTGGTCGGCCCGACAGCGAACGCGGATACCGCCGACACGAGGCCCCACGTGATCATCACGCGCGCGATCCAGATGCGCGCGCCGACGCGGTGGAGGATCAGGTTGGACGGCACTTCGAACAGAAAGTAGCCGATGAAGAACAGGCCGCCGCCGAACCCGAACGCGGTCGGCGACAGGCCGATCGCCTTGTTCATCGTCATCGCGGCAAAGCCGACGTTGACGCGATCGAGAAAGCTGACGAAGTAAAGCAGCATCACGAACGGAATGATGCGCCACATCAGTTTCCGCGCGACGCGGGTTTCCAGATCCGCTTGCATGTGTCTCCTCCTTCGAGGTCGAGCCGTGCTCTGTCCGTGAATACTCGCCTGCACCGCGACGAAGCGCGCGGGCCGGCGCCCGGCTCGCGTCGGATGCGCGAGTCGCGGGCATAAGAAACCGATAGGATGACGAATGGGTGGCGGCCGGCTACCGGCTGCGCATACGCAGCGCCGCCCCGATCGTCAGGCCGCGACCGCCGCGTTCGCGACGCGCTCGCAGACAGCCGCCGTCACCTGCGCGGTCGTCGCGCTGCCGCCGAGGTCCCGCGTATGCAGCGACGGGTCGGCCGTCACGGCCTCGATCGCCTGCATCACGCGCGCCGCGGCTTCCGCCTCGCCGAGATGCTCGAGCAGCATCACGACCGACCAGAACGTGCCGACCGGATTCGCGAGCCCCTGGCCCATGATGTCGAACGCGGAGCCGTGGATCGGCTCGAACATCGACGGATAACGGCGTTCGGGATCGATGTTGCCGGTCGGCGCGATGCCGAGGCTGCCGGCGAGCGCGGCGGCGAGATCGCTGAGGATGTCCGCGTGCAGGTTGGTCGCGACGATCGTGTCGAGCGACGCCGGCCGGTTGACCATGCGCGCGGTCGCCGCGTCGACGAGCTCCTTGTCCCACGTGACGTCGGGGAATTCCTGCGCGATCTGCTTCGCGATCTCGTCCCACATCACCATCGCGTGCCGCTGCGCGTTGCTCTTCGTGATCACGGTCAGCAGCTTGCGCGGACGCGACTGCGCGAGCCGGAACGCGAAGCGCATGATGCGTTCGACGCCGGCGCGCGTGAGGATCGACACGTCGGTCGCGGCTTCGATCGGATGGCCCTGGTGCACGCGGCCGCCGACGCCCGCGTATTCGCCCTCGGAGTTCTCGCGGACGATGACCCAGTTCAGGTCGTCCGGCCCGCAGCGCTTCAGCGGCGCGTCGATGCCGGGCAGGATGCGCGTCGGGCGCACGTTCGCGTACTGGTCGAAGCCTTGGCAGATCTTCAGGCGCAGCCCCCACAGCGTCACGTGATCGGGCACGTCGGGGTCGCCCGCCGAGCCGAACAGGATCGCGTCCTTGCCGCGCAGCGCGTCGAGGCCGTCGGCCGGCATCATCGCGCCATGCAGGCGGTAGTAATCGGCGCCCCAGTCGAAATCCTCGAACTCGAACGCGAAGCGGTCGCTGCCGCGGGCCAGCGCTTCCAGCACCTGCTTGCCGGCCGGCACCACTTCCTTGCCGATGCCGTCGCCGGGAATCGTTGCGATACGGTAGGTCTTCATGCGGACATCCTCGATTGATCGTGAGCGTGAACGCACTTTACCGAACCAGGAGTGCAGGAACCGGCGCTAGAATCAAAGCATCTTTAACTTCGATTCACGAATCCCGTCATGGCGGATACCGTCCAGCCGGCCGATCTCGGCTTCTTTTCGACGCTGGCCGCGTCGGGCAGCCTGAGCGCGGCCGCGCGCGAACTCGGGCTGACCGCGGCGGCCGTCAGCAAGCGGCTCACGCAGATGGAGCGGCGCGCGGGCGTGACGCTCGTCAACCGCACGACGCGGCGGATGATGCTGACGCCCGAAGGCGACGTGTATCTCGACTACGCGCGCCGGATCCTCGACCAGATGGACGAACTGGGCGAGCTGCTCGGCAGCGCGAAGCAGCGCCCGAAGGGGCTGCTGCGCGTGAACGCAACGCTCGGCTTCGGGCGCAGCCACGTCGGCCCCGCGATCTCGCGCTTCGTCGCGCGTTATCCGGAAGTGTCGGTGCAGTTGCAGCTGTCGGTGATGCCGCCGCCGCTCACCGACGACGCGTTCGACGTGTGCATCCGCTTCGGCGAGCCGCCCGACACGCGCGTCGTCGCGCGGCGGCTCGCGCCGAACCGCCGGCTGCTGTGCGCGGCGCCCGCGTATCTCGCGCGGCACGGGACGCCCGGCACGCCGCACGACCTGACACGGCACAACTGCATCGGCATTCGGCAAGGTGACGAGGGCTATGGCGTGTGGCGCCTGACGAGCGGACGCGGCGTGGCACGCCACACGGAAGCCGTGCGGATCAACGGCAACCTGACGACGAACGACGGCGAGATCGCCGTGAAGTGGGCGCTCGACGGGCACGGCATTCTGATGCGCGCGGAATGGGACCTCCGCGACTATCTCGCCGACGGCCGCCTCGTCGTCGTGCTGCCCGACTACGAAACGCCGAGCGCGGATATCTATGCGGTGTACGCGCAGCGTCACCAGATGTCCGCGCGGATTCGTGCGTTCGTCGATTTTCTGGCGGACGAACTGGGGCGGTTGAGGACGGTGTAGGGAAAACCGTAAGGCTGGGACAAGCCGCCGTCGCTACATGCGTCCGGCCCGGACAACGCTCGACGGCCGAATCGCTCTGTACCGGGTCACGCTTCGCTCCGGATGCACACGGGCTTGCCTCGCCTGGGCGGTTATCAGAATGAAAATATTCTGGCGAAACATCGCGAATAATCGCCAGAATATTTACATCCTGCGACGCGACTCGCGCTGCCCGCCCGCGAGCAGGAGCGCATGGCCGGCGCGTTCCATCTCGCGAACGATTGACCGCCCCTCGTTCAGCGCCCCTCGTTCACGCCATCGCCACCTGACTGCCCTCGCGATCGTTCATCTCGACGGCTTCCGGCGCCTGCTGTCGCGCCATGGCTCCCGCGACGACCACGCCTTCCCGGTCCTGCGCAAACCGCTCGGCGATCCAGTCGACGAACGCACGCACGCCGGGCGACACATGCGGACGCTTCACGTAGACGGCCGACACGGCGACCGCATCGGGCCGCCATCGCGGCAGCACTTCCCGCAATCGTCCTGCGTCGATCAGCGGCTGCGCGACGACACGCGGCGGCTGGAGCAGCCCGAGGCCGTGCACGCCGCACGCGAGGTACGCGTGCTCGTCGTCCACGCTGACGATGCCGTCGAGCCGGACCTTGCGCACCGCACCATCCACCGTGAAATCGAGTTCGGCCGTGCGCTGACCGGAAGCGGACGTTCCGCATACCGCGCGATGCGCGGCGAGATCGTCGAGCGTGCTCGGGACTCCTAGGCGGTCGAGATAGGCAGGGCTCGCGCACGTCACACGCTCGAGCATGCCGAGCCGTCGCGCGACGAGCGACGAATCGGGTAGCGCGCCAAGCCGGATGCTGCAGTCGACCGCGTCGCCGACCATGTCGGCCGCGCGCCCGGACACGCCGAGCATCAGCACGAGATCGGGATGCCTCGCATGAAATTCGCCGAGCGCCGGCAGCACGATCGCGCCCGCCACCGATCCCGGCAATTCGACGCGCAGCGGCCCGCTCGGATGCAGCGCGGCGCCGCGGATGCTGGCCTCGAGCTCGTCGACGTCAGCCGTGATGCGCAGGCAGCGCCGGTAATACGCGTCGCCTTCGGGCGTCGCACGCAGCGCGCGCGTCGTGCGCACCAGCAGCGGCATGCCGAGCGCCGCTTCGAGCTCCTGCACGGTCCGCGTCGCGGTCGCGCGCGAAATGCCGAGCGCCTGCGCGGCGCGCGTAAAGCTGTTCATTTCGACGATGCGCGTGAAGATGCGCATCGCGCGGATCGGATTGTCCACCGGACACCCCTGCGTGGTTGCAGCATGCCGCGGCGCGCATTCGTGCGCCGTGCATGCACGTCGAGTCGAGGAAGGCCGCGCCGCCGGCGCGGTGGCCGGTTCAGCCGGTTCAGCCGTTCGCAGCCGCGGCGCCGCGCGCCGGTTCGTCGAGCAGCCGTTGCGCCAGCGCGAGCGCGTCGTCGCGGGTCGCCGCCGCGTTCAGCGGATAGCCCCAGACTTTCTCGAACGCGCCCGAGAACGCGTCGAGCGCCGCGCGCCGCAGCGCGTCAGGCTCGATCGCGATCATCGCGGGGATCCATTCGCGCGACTGCGCGCGGTTGGCCTTGCTCCACTTCGCGAGTTGCTTGCGCAGTTCGTGATCGCCGGCGCCGCGGTCGTCGCCGGACGGCGCGTCGTCGGTCAGAAAAACGAAGCGTTCGCGGCGCGCCAGCAACGCGTCGAGTTCGGCGAGCAGGTGGGCGGGGTCGGTGTGCGTCGAACCGCTGTAACGCAACCAGACAAACGGAAATTCAGTCGTGACGATCTGCATGTCGACCTCCAAATGAGAACGATTCTCATTTTATGGATCGAGGCCGACCGCGTCATTTTTCATCCCGGCCAACTGCTTTTTCATTCCGGCCAAGCGTGCGCGCAGCGGCCGTTCAGCGTTGCCGGTCGGTCAGGAATTGCGTCGGCGACTTGCCGGTCGCCTTGCGGAACATCGTCACGAAGCTGCTCGCGCTCTCGTAGCCGAGATCGATCGCGATCTGATGCACGCGGCGGCCGGTCGTCAGCATCCGCAGCGACAGCGCGACGTGCAGCCGCCGGCGCCAGTCGCCGAGGCTCATCCCGAGCTCCTTCGTCGCGAGCCGCGTCAGGCTGCGCTCGCTGATGCCCGCGCACCGCGCGAGTTCGGGCAGCGACGACTTGTCGGCCGGATCGTCGAGCAGATGGTCGATCAGCTTGCGCAGCCGGCGGTCGGTCGGCATCGGCAGGTACAGGTCCTCGACCGGCGCCGCGACGAGTTCGTCGAGCAGCGTCGCCATCAGCCGCCCCTGCGGGCCGTCGACGTCGTACAGGTTCGGGAAGCTCGCCGCCTTCAGCAGCAGTTCGCGCAGCAGCGGCGACATCGACAGCGTGCAGCAGTGCGCGGGCAAATCCAGCGCGGCATCGGGTTCGACCAGCACCGCATAGAAGGTCGCGCCGGCCGAGCCGCGCGCCGCATGCGGGACGTCGCCCGGAATCCACACGGTGCATTGCGGCGGTGCGCTCCATACGCCGCCGTCGATCTCGCAATAGATGACGCCGCTCAGCGTGTAGAGCAACTGCGCCTGGCGATGGCTGTGCCGCTCCAGCCGCCACTCGGGCTCGACGACCGAGCCGCCGAACACGACGAGCGGACGCGGCACGTGGTAGACGTCGGCGTCCGCGGCGGGATCGGTGGTCGGTGGAAGCTTGCGCATGAAACGGTAGGCAGTGGAGGAAGCGGACGCCGTGCCCGCGCGTCGTTTCGTGCTTATACCAGAAAGGCAGCGGCGCAGCCGGGCGGTCGCGGGCTGCGTCTGCGGCCGCGCGCCGAACCGAATACAATGCGCCGATCCCCCGCCGCTGCGCCAACCTGCCGGAGCCGCCATGTTCGACCTGACCACGCTGACCACCTTCACGGCCGTCGTTCTGGGCCTGTTCCTGATCCCCGGCCCCGCCGTGCTGCTCGTGCTGAGCCGCACCGTGCAGGGCGGCCGCAAGACCGGCATCCTGACCGGCCTCGGCGTCGCGAGCGGCGACTTCGTGCATACGCTGTTCGCGGCGGTCGGGCTGTCCGCGCTGCTGATGACGTCGGCACTCGCATTCAACGTCGTGAAGCTGATCGGCGCCGCATACCTGATCTATCTCGGCGTGCGCGCGCTGCTCGACAAACCGTCCGACCCGTCGCTGCCGGCGGTGCCGCCCGTCACGCCGCTCAACGCGTACCTGCAGGCGATTCCCGCCGAAGTGCTGAATCCGAAGACCGCGCTGTTCTTCCTCGCGTTCATGCCGCAGTTCGTGCATCCGGAACGCGGCTCGACGTTCGTGCAGTTCGCGGTGCTCGGGCTGATCTTCGTCGTGCTCAGCTCGCTCTATACGTCGCTGATCGCGTGCTCGATCCGCCCGCTCGGCCGCATCGTGAAGCGGCTCACGTGGCTCACGCGCTGGCAGGGGAAGATCATCGGCTCGATCTTCATCGCGCTCGGGCTGCGCGTGGCAGTGCAGCAGCGCTGATGCACGCGGCCGCATGACGTCCCGCGCGTCGCCCGCCGGCGAAGCCCTCTACACCGACCCGCGCCTCGTCGCGGTCTACGACCTGTTCAATGCGGGCGATCGCGACTTCGCGTTCTACGCCTCCGTGATCGGCGCCGCTCGGCAACGCATCCTCGATCTCGGCTGCGGCACCGGCACGTTCGCGCGCCGGCTCGCGGCGGCCGGGCACGACGTCGTCGCGATCGATCCCGCGCCGGCGATGATCGAATACGCACGACGCCAGCCGGGCGCCGACGCGGTACGCTGGATCGCCTGCGATCTCGGCCATCTGCCGCCGGGCGCGCCGTTCGATGCGGTCGTGATGACCGGCCACGCATTCCAGTGCCTGCTGACCGACGACGACATCGACGCAACGTTGCGCGGCGTGCGACGCGTGCTCGCCGACAGCGGTTGCTTCCTGTTCGAGACCCGCAACCCGCGCGTCGAGCCGTGGCGCGCATGGACGTCTGAGCATTCGGCACATAGCGTCGAATCGCACGAATCCGGCGTCATCGATCTTCATCATGCGGTGCGCGCGGTAGACAACGCGATCGTGACGTTCGACACGTACTACCGTTTCCACCGCGACGACATGTTGCTGAAGAACACGAGCCGGCTGCGCTTCATCGCGCAGCCCGAACTGCGTGCACGCGTGGAGGCCGCCGGATTCTCGTCGGCCGACTGGTACGGCGACTGGCAACGCGCGCCGTTCGACGACGCGACCAGCGCGGAGATCATCGCGATCTGCCGCGTGTGAGTGCGTGTTCGATTACATCAGCCCGAAACGGGCAGTGCATCCACCGCATACGCATGCCGGAGCATGCGGCCCGATAACCCGCTACTGGAGACTCGACCATGCCCTCCCCGCTTCATCCCGCGCAGGTTCGCGCGCTGCTCGAATGCTATCTGCGCGCGAAGGACCTGAACCGGCCCGCGCTGATCGCCGACTGTTTCGCGGCCGATGCCGATCTGTGCTTTTCGCTCGCGAACGACGACATCGACTTTCCGCCGCGCGTGACGGGCGCGGCGGCCATTGCGCGCACGCTGGTCGAGGAATTCGGCGAGCGGTTCGAGCGGTGCCGGACCTATTACGTCTGCACGGAACCGGCCGTCGACGAACATGGCGAAAGCGGAATGCCGTGGCTCGTCGTGATGCGGCAGAAGGACAACGGCGCGTTGCGGATCGGGCACGGCACGTATCGCTGGCAGTTCGCGTGCGATGGCGAAGGCGTTGCGCAGGTTGCCGCGCTGCACATTCATATCGCGCGGATGGATACGATCGACGACCCGCAGTCGGTGAAACTCGATGCACTGCACGCGGCGTTCGGGTATCCGTGGCTGCCGGTGCAGGCGTTCGCGCGCGGGCTGGCGGATGTGGCGGCGGCGCAGCCGGATTGGGCGTTCATCGCGCCGTTCCGGGAGGCAGCAGCGGCAGCGGCGTGACCGAACCCGCCCGCGTGCGCGCGGGGCCATTCGGCTCCGCGCGGCATCCACACCGCTGCGCCCACCGCGCCGCTTCGAGCGCCTGCCGCACCCCCTCCCAATCCAGCCCGAACCGCGCGAGATACTTGCGCAGCCGATCCGCATCGTTCGGTTGCTTCTTGCTCTGCCGCGACACCGCGAACAGCGTGCGCCCGGCTTCCGACAGGCTCGCCGACACGCGGCACACGTCGAGCACGCGGTAACGCCGCGATCCGCACGATGCGCGTCACCCAGCGGCCATCGAAGAAAAGGACAAGAATATGTGGAAGCGTCATGCCCTGGTATGCCGCGCCGTACGAATGAACGAATCAGGTGAAGCAAATGACTGACATGGATTATCAGTTGATGGAACTGGCGAACGGCAAGCCGGTGAAGATGTGGACGCAAGGCGTCGCCGTCGAGGACGAAGCGCGCGCGCAACTGCGCAACACCGCGCAGATGCCGTTCATCTTCCGCCACGTCGCGGTGATGCCGGACGTGCACCTCGGCAAGGGCTCGACGATCGGCAGCGTGATTCCGACGAAGGGCGCGATCATTCCGGCCGCGGTCGGCGTCGACATCGGCTGCGGGATGATGGCCGCGCGCACGACGCTGACGGCGTCCGACCTGCCGGACTCGCTCGCCGGGCTGCGCGGCGCGATCGAACGCGCGGTGCCGCACGGCCGCGCGCCGGGCCGCCGCGATCCGGGCGCGTGGGGCGATCGCACGCCGGCCGCCGTGACCGAATCGTGGAAATCGCTGCTGCCGGGTTTCCAGCGGATCGTCGACAAGTATCCGAAGCTGGAAAAGACGAACCACTACGCGCATCTCGGCACGCTCGGCACCGGCAATCACTTCATCGAAGTGTGCGTCGACGAAGCGGACCACGTGTGGTTCATGCTGCACAGCGGTTCGCGCGGCGTCGGCAACGCGATCGGCAGCCTGTTCATCGAACTCGCGCAGGCCGACATGCGCCAGCACATCGCGAACCTGCCGGACCGCAACCTCGCGTATTTCACCGAGGGCAGCCGGCACTTCGACGATTACGTCGAAGCGGTCGGCTGGGCTCAGGACTACGCGCGGCGTAACCGGCAGGCGATGATGGACGCGGTGATCGGCGCGGCGCGCGGCGTGATCGGCAAGCCGTTCGCGGTCGACGAGCACGCGGTGAACTGCCACCACAACTACGTGCAGCGCGAACGCCACTTCGGCGAAGACGTGCTCGTGACGCGCAAGGGCGCGGTGTCCGCGCAGAAGGGGCAACTCGGGATCATTCCGGGTTCGATGGGGGCGAAGAGCTTCATCGTGCGCGGGCTCGGCAACCCGGAAAGCTTCTGCTCGTGCAGCCACGGCGCGGGACGAACGATGAGCCGCACCGAAGCGAAGCGCCGCTTCACGGCCGACGACCAGGCGAAGGCGACGCAAGGCGTCGAATGCCGGAAGGACGCGGGTGTCGTCGACGAAATCCCGATGGCCTACAAGGACATCGACGCGGTGATGGCGGCCCAGCGCAGCCTCGTGGAAGTGGTGCATACGCTGCGCCAGGTGGTGTGCGTGAAAGGATAGTGCGGCCCGCGATCCACGCGCTCGTCGAGACGATGCTCGCCGATGCCGAACACGATCGCGAATACAAGCGGCCGTGGGGCGACGTGGCGATGCTCGATACGTTCCTGCGCGACGTACTCGACGGTCGATGAAAGGCGAACGGCGCGATGCCTGTGGGCATCGCGCCGTTTCCACGTCTGCACGCACCCGCCCGCTGCCGGTGAGCAACGTGCGTGCCCGCACACTACGCGTCGTCGCGCCGAACGCCATCCGTTGCGGCGGTATACTTGATCCCGTTCTGCAAAGCGCGCCGCGTCATGCGCCGCTGCACGCGACGTGCACCGCTTGCCGACGATGCGCTTGCAGTCCGACGTCTTCCGCCCGCCCGTTCACAGCCGATACGAACCGTCATGTCGCACCGCCTTTCGCTTGCCCTCGCCGCCCTCCTCGCCGCTTCTCCGCTCGCCGCACAGGCACGCCCGCTCGCGCGGCCGCCGGTCGAGCGCGACTTCAAGAACTGGTCGGTCGTCTGCGACAACGGCAACCGCTGCATTGCCGAAAGCCACGCCGACGATATCGACGATGCACGCACCAGCCTGATCCTGCGCGTGACGCGCGATGCCGGCCCCGACGCGCAACCGTCGCTCGACATCTTCGCGTCGGCGCCATTGGATCTGCGCACGGCACGCACCGATGGCCGCCCGTTCGACGCGATGCCGGCCCAATGGCATGCGTTCGGCGACAAGCCGGACAGTGACGACCCGCACCCGTTCCGAATCCGGACGAGCGATCCGGCAACGGTTGCCGCATGGCTCGCCGCGTCGCGTAATGCGCAACTGCTGAGCTTCGGCGATCCGGCGTCGGCGCAAACGCCGCGCACGCCGCTGTCGGGATTGAATGCCGCGCTGCTGCTGATCGACGACACGCAGGGCCGCGTCGGCACGGTCACGGCGCTGCTGCGCCCCGGCAACCGGCCCGCTTCGTCGGTGCCGGCCGCGCCGGCATTACCGCCCGCCGTCGTTCCGGCGCCGCCCGTCGCCGGCCTGTCGGCCGCCGAACAGCGCCCGCTCGTCGATGCCGTGCTCGCGAAGTTCGGCACCGACGCGAAGCAATGCGCGGCCGATGTCGAAGACGAAATGTCGGCCGGCGACCGCAGGAAGGCGTCACGCGCCGTGGCGATCTCGGCCGACGAGGCACTCGTCGCGATACCGTGCCAGACCAGCAGCCTGTATAACCACACCGACCTTTGGTACCGCGTGCGACGGTCGGCGCCGTATGCACCGACGGCGATGAACTTCGGCGAGAACGCGAATGCGGGCCTCGATTCCGCGTCGTTCGCGAACGAACTGACCGACGCCGGCTACGATCCCGCCAGCGCGATGCTGTCGAGCAAGGTCCGCCTGCGCAGTGCCGGCGATTGCGGCTCGACCGCGTCGTGGATCTTCGACGGCCGGCGCTTCCTGCTCGCCGACATCGCGACGCACGGCACCTGCAACGGCCTGTTGCAGGATCAATGGCCGCGCCTGTATCGCCGGGCCGATGCGTCGGGAAACCGCTGACGCGCGTGGCGTGCCGATGCACGCCAAAAAAACCATAACAAACCGAGGACCGACCCATGCATCTCCCGTCAATCGACACATCGCGCGGCTGGCGTTTCGCGCTTTCGTTCGCGCTGATCGCCGTCACCACATTCGCGTGTCTGCCTGCCCGTGCAGCGAACGCCGACGACCCAGTCGAATTCCCGTTCTGGTCGCGCAACTGGATCGGCACGATCGGCAACCGGCACGTCGAAGTCTCGCTTTCGCGCGTCGCCGATGCAATGTCCGGCTGGTATTGCTATGCGCCCTGCGCGGCCGACAAACGCTATCGGCTCGCGCTAAAGGGGTCGTTCGATTCGCACGGCACGACGCTGTCGGAACGCGACAACGGTGCGAAGACGCATGCTGACCGCGTGACGGGCACGTGGCACATCGGGTCGCCCGACGGCACCGTTGCCGGCACGTGGACCTCGCCTGACGGCAAGCGCACGCTGCCCGTCTCGCTCGCGCCGAAACGCGACGGCCGGCCGTTCCCCTACGACATCCACCTCGTCGCGGACAAGTTGCCCGACGACAGTGGTTCGTGTAACGACGTGCCGCACGTCAGCGCGATCCGCCTTTACGATCACGGCCGCCTCGTGCAAACGCTGCCGACCGATTCGCAAGGCACCTGCAGCGTGTTCACGCCTGAATTCGCCGACGTGAACTTCGACGGCTGGCCCGACCTGATGCTCGCGCAAGCGATGGGTGCCAGTCCGAACATTCCGTACCAGACATGGATCTTCAACCCGACGACGCGCCGCTTCGTCGATGCGCCGAAAGGACTACAGGAAATCACGTCGCCGGACTTCGACCCCGTGCACCGGATCGTCTGGACAAGCTGGCGCGCGAGTTGCTGCGAGCACGGCGTGACGACCTACCGCTGGCAGAGCAACGACGTGAAGGAGGTCGACTCGGCCAGCAGCTACATGCTGCCCGTGCTCGACGGGAACACGCGCCGCTATTGCTACGTCATGCCCGGTTACGGCGACGGGTATATCGAGTTTCCGCAGCGCATCGAGCAAACCGACACCGGGCTGCGTTCAACGCTGGGCGACCCGAAAGGCTGCGACGCGAGCGATTCGCCGTCCATGACGCGTGTATATATCGACATCTGGAAGCCGGGCACGCCCGGCCACGCGCCGACGCTCGTGCGCACCGAGAAGGTCGCGTGGAAACGCACGCAAACCCGCGCCGGCATGAAGTTCTGCCCCGACGTGCCGTTCTACGACAACGGCCGCATCCGCCGCATCGTGCTGCGCGACGATCCCGACCAGTGCAGCGACAAGAATCCCGACACGAACTAGCGCACCGCCATCCCGTCACTCGCCGACGATCGAAATCGAGAACCCGTCCCAGCCCTTCTGCCCGACCGTCTGCACGGCCGTCGTCGTGAGCTTCGGCTCGGCCGCGAGACGCGCAAAGCCTTCCCGCACGCCGACCACATCGGGTTCGCGATTGTCCGGATCGGCCACGCGCCCGCCGCGCACGACGTTGTCGACGACGATCACCGTACCGGGCCGCGACAGCTTCAGCGCCGCGTCGAGATAGACCGGGTTGTTGTCCTTGTCCGCATCGATGAAGATGAAATCGAACGGCGCGTCACCCGCATCGACGAGCCGCGCGAGGCTGTCCTTCGCGTCGCCGACGATCACCGACACGACCTCCGCGAACCCGGCGCGCGCGATGTTCCGCGTCGCGACCTTCGCATGCTCGGGGTTCAGTTCGAGCGTCACGAGCGTACCGCCCGGCGGCAACGCGCGCGCGAGCCAGATCGTGCTGTAGCCGCCGAGCGTGCCGACCTCGAGGATGCGCCGCGCGCCGCGTATCGTTGCGAGCAGTTGCAGCAGCTTGCCCTGGTTCGGCGCGACGTTGATCGCGGGCAGCCCGGCCGCATTGCTGGCCGCCAGCGCGGCATCGAGCGCATCGTCGGACGGCACGAGCGTCGCGGAAAAATACGCATCTACCTGATTCCACTGGTCCTGATCCATCGCGCGCCTCCTGTCTGCGGAAAAAGGCATTCTATGCGCGGCATCCCCATAAGCAACAAACCATTCGTTCTAAGGACAGCGGCACACGTGCTCCTATAATCGCCGGACGGCCGTACCTCTCGAACTTCACAACAACAGACGGAGCACCCATGACCGATCAGGCCTCTTCGAACTGGCGCCTCGAAACCATCGCCGTGCACGGCGGTTATCGTCCCGACCCGACCACGCGCGCGGTCGCCGTACCGATCTACCAGACCGTTGCGTACGCATTCGACGACACGCAGCACGGCGCCGACCTGTTCGACCTGAAGGTCCAGGGCAACATCTATACGCGAATCATGAACCCGACGACGGATGTGCTCGAGAAGCGGATCGCCGCGCTCGAGGGCGGCATCGGCGCGCTTGCGCTCGCGTCGGGGCAATCCGCCGTCACGTATGCGATCCAGACGATCGCCGAGGCCGGCGACAACATCGTGTCCGCGAGTTCGCTGTACGGCGGCACCTACAACCTGTTCGCGCATACGCTGCCGCAATACGGGATCACGACGCGCTTCGCGGATCCGCGCGACCCCGCGTCGTTCGAGCCGCTGATCGACGCGCGCACGAAGGCGATCTTTGCGGAATCGGTCGGCAACCCGCTCGGCAACGTCACCGACATCGCCGCGCTCGCGGAAGTCGCGCATCGCCACGGAATCCCGCTGATCGTCGACAACACGGTGCCGTCGCCGTACCTGTTGCGCCCGTTCGAGCACGGTGCGGACATCGTCGTGCACTCGCTGACGAAGTATCTCGGCGGGCACGGCACGAGCCTCGGCGGCGCGATCGTCGATTCGGGCAAGTTCCCGTGGGCCGAGCACGCGGACCGCTTCAAGCGGCTTAACGAACCGGACGTCAGCTATCACGGCGTCGTCTATACGGAAGCGTTCGGGCCGGCCGCCTATATCGGCCGCGCGCGCGTGGTGCCGCTGCGCAACATGGGCGCGGCGATCTCGCCGTTCAACGCATTCCAGATCCTGCAGGGCATCGAAACGCTCGCGCTGCGCGTCGAGCGGATCAGCGACAACGCACTGAAGATCGCGCAGCATCTCGCGCGCCACGAGCAGGTCGAATGGGTGAACTATGCGGGGCTGCCCGATCATCCCGACCACCCGCTCGTCGCACGCTACCTGTCGGGCCGCGCGCCGGGCATCCTGACGTTCGGCGTGAAGGGCGGCCGCGACGGCGGCGCGAAGTTCCAGGACGCGTTGAAGCTGTTCACCCGGCTCGTCAACATCGGCGATACGAAGTCGCTCGCGACGCACCCGGCATCGACGACGCACCGGCAACTGTCGCCGGCCGAGCTCGCGAAGGCCGGCGTGAAGGAGGAAACGGTGCGGCTGTCGATCGGCATCGAGCATATCGACGACCTGCTCGCCGATCTCGACCAAGCGCTCGCGCAGCTTTGACCGGAACGGGCGCGCCGGCTACCAGGTCGTCGCGCCCGCCGGATACGTGTCGACGATGCGTGTACCGTTCACAGGCGTGACGCCCTCGTTGCGCAGCGCGGCCCACAGGTCGATCGCGTGCTCGCGCGATTTGCGGCTGCCGTCGTCGGTCAGCACGTTCAGCGCGATCACTTCGTCGCGTGTCGTCAGTTGCAGCTGTTCCTTCAACTTGCGCGACTGATACGACGCGGTACGGACATCGCCCAGCACGATCCGCTTCTCCGCGACCTTCACCTCGCCGCCCGCATCAGCTGGCACGAACGTCAGCCGGCCGTTGTCGATCTCGCATTGCCCGCGCGTGAACGTCGCGCTCCACTCGCCCGACCGCACGGCCGCGAACTCGCAGCGCATCCGCTCGTTCGCGCGGCGGCCGGCGTCATGCGCCGATGCATGCGACAGCGCACGTTCCGGCCAGCCGGCCGCCATCGCGGCCGTCGATATCAAACAGACAGCCAGCACGATTCCTGTTGCGATAGTGCGCATGGCGCGCTCCCTTTCAGAGGTGGAGCCGGCCGAACCGCGTCGCCGCAGCCGGCCGTGGATGAACGCTCAACGCACCGCGAAGCGGTTGTCGTGCGCATCGACCGTCGGTGCCTTCTCGCCCCGGTGAACCGTCGAGCGACGGATTTCCTGATTGCGCGCGACGGCCGCCGGGCTCGCCGGATAGTCGTGATTCGGGCTCGGGATCACGCCGTCGTGCCGCGCGCGCACCAGTTCCCGACGCACTTCCTGCCGGGTCTTCGCTTGCGCTGCAAAGACCTGCGAGAAGGCCGCGATCGACAGCGCGGCAACGGTCATGGCGATCATCGGCCGCGGAATGTTCATGGCGTTCGCTCCTTGCTGGAAATCCGTGACAGGAGCCTTCACTTTGATCCGGCGGCGGTGCGGCATCGTGATCCCGGCATGACGGTTTCGTCATGGTTCACGCATTCACTGCATCGCAGTGCGAATCACATTCGTCGTTGATTGCTGTCGAAGCGCACCGATCGCTATGCGGTCGGCGCGTGGTAACGCTCGAACGGGGAACAGCGCACGCTCGACGGCGGCACGCAACCGGCGCAGGCGTCGATCGGCTCCTATGGCTACGGCGGCACGCGCACGCAACGCATCGTCAATCTCGGGTTGCGCCACCGGTTCTGATCGCGACGGCGGCACACTCGCGCTTGCATGACAAAAATTTCATGTTCCGATCAGGCTCACAATGCGTCGTTTCGCTACGATCGGAACGGTAACGGGCCATGCCTGTTCCAATCCACGCAGCGGATCGCTGTCGTACGGCACGATCACGCGTTAGGCCCGGACTCATCGAGTACCGGGCCTTTTTTTGGTCGCGAGGCAGACGATCACGGCGCTGGATTGCGTTGCGGAAACAGGCACGGATGCGTCTTCACGTACAGGTTCGGATTGCCGCAGCGGTGCCCGGCATAGTCGATCTGCTCGCCGGGCATGAGGTCGGCCGGCACCGGCTTGCGTGCGGCGGCCGACGCGGCCGTGCCGGTGTCGGAACGTGGCGATGCGCAGCCCGCGAGCAACGGGACGATCAGGACTGCGATCAACGATAAACGGAGAGCGGGATGATGCACTTCTCGGTCCGGAATGAAAACCTGAACAGGACCGCCCGCTTTCGATGCTGCTGTCGCGAACGGCGCGAATGCCGTCGGCCGCGCGAGCCATCGACAGACTTCATGTTCCGCTTCCCGCTCATCGCACCCATGACGCGAACATGACGATTGCGTCATGCCGCTCAGCACGCAAGGCGCGCCGCCGCCTTTCGCAATCTGACGTTTTTTTCATCTCCCGATCACGGTGGCGCACGGCTGCTTTCGCATACTGGGTCCATGGTTCGCCACCCGGCGACCCAGATCGAGTCAAGGAGAGCATTCAATGAAGACCGCAAAACTCGCAGCACTGTTCGTCACCGCCACGCTGTCGCTCGGCCTGGCCACGCAGGCCGCATTCGCGCAGACGCAGACACAAACGCAGGGCAAGACCCGCGCGCAGGTCGTCAACGAACTGAAGCAGGCACAGCACGACGGCATCGTGCCGACGAGCAAGACGCAGTACCCGCCGACCGCCGAAATGATCGCGCGCAACAAGGAGCTTCACGGGATTTCGGCGCATGGCGGCGAGAAGGCGCCGCAGGCCGATAACCACGACAACCTGGCGACGCGTTGATGCCGCTCGGTCGCATGACAACGGGCAACGTGCCGCGCGCAAACGCCTGGCGGCGAACGCGCGGGCGTGCCCGACCGCGATGTCAGGTGCCGATGGCGGCCGGCCATCGCGGAAAGCGCAGCCAGAACGTCGTGCGCCGGCCGGGATCGCTGTCGACGCCGCATTCGCCGCCGTGGTTGTCCATGATCGACCGGACGATCGCGAGGCCGAGCCCGGTGCCCGACGCCGAATTGTGCCGCGACGGATCGACGCGATAGAAGCGCTCGAAGATCCGCCCGACATGCTCCGCGGCAATGCCAGGCCCCGTGTCCGACACGGCGATCGTCGTCGCCTCACCCTGCTCCACGCAGTCGATCGCCACGACGCTGCCGCGCGGCGCGTAGGCGAGCGCATTGGACAGCAAGTTGCTCAACGCGCGCTGGTACAGCGTGAGATCCGCATCGACCCACGCATGGCCGTCGACCTTCACCGATACGCCCGCATCCTCCGCAAGCGACTCGTAGTAGCCGGCGACACGCCCGGCCTCTTCCGCCGCATTCAGGCGCCGCACGCTGATCGACGTGCCGGCCTGTTCCGAGCGCGCGAGAAACAGCATGTCCTCGATCATCCGCGACAGCCGCTGATACTCGTCGATGCTCGACTCGATCACGTTGCGATATTCATCCGCGCTGCGCGGCTGCGACAGCACGACCTGCGCGGCTGCTTGCAGGTTCGTGAGCGGCGTGCGCATGTCGTGTGCGAGATTCGACGAGAACTGGCTCAGCCGCGTGAACGATTCGCTCAGCCTCGCGAGCATCCCGTTGAATGCGTGCTCGAGTTCCTTCAGCTCGCCCGACGTATCGAGTTCCGGCAGCGGATGCGCGAGCCGGCTCGACGACATCTGCTCGGCGCGCGCCGCGAAACGCCGCAGCGGGCTCAAGCCCAGCGCCGCGATGCCATACGCGATCGCGGCCGCGAGCACCACGCCGAACACCTCGATCACGACGATCGTATAAGCATGCGTACGCAACAGCAGCACGTCGGCGCTGCGGTCGTACTGCACCGCGACGCGCACCACCGGTGCGCCCATGCCCGCGAGCGGCACGGTCGTCACCAGGTACTGGTGCCGCGTGCCGGGCGGCGCGACGCCGACCGGCACGCGCCCCGCGTCCAGCGACAGCAGCGTCGCGTACGGGCGGAATCCTGGCGTGCCGACGAGGCGCGTGCCCGACGCATCGTAGATCGCGAGATCCATGTTCGGATGGCCGTGCAGCTGGTCGATCCAGATGTCGGTGTTGCGCGCGACGTCGGCCGTCGTGCGCGCTTCGGCCAGATGCGTGCCCAGTGCGGCGGAAATGCCGGCCATCTGCTCGGCCGCCGTCGTTTCGACGCGGTTGCTCAGCGCCTCGTAAAGCGCGACGCCGCTCGACGCGAGGATCACCGACGTCGACAGGATGATCAGCGCGGTCAGGCGTCCGCGCAGCGTGCGCGGCAGCAGGCGCGCGATCATGCGGCCGCGCCGCCGCGCGCTTCGAGCACGTAGCCCATCCCGCGCACGGTGTGGATCAGCTTCGGTTCGTATGCGTCGTCGATCTTCGAGCGCAGCCGCCGGATCGCCGAATCGACGACGTTCGTGTCGCTGTTGAAGTTCATGTCCCACACCTGCGAGGCGATCGTCGCACGCGGCAGGATCTCGCCCTCGCGACGCATCAGCAGCCACAGCAGCGCGAATTCCTTCGCGGTCAACAGGATCGTGTCGCCCTGCCGCGTGGCCTTGCGGCGCGTCAGGTCGAGTTCGAGATCGGCCACGCGCAGCGTGTTCGAATCGCGCGGCTGGCCGCGCCGCAGGATCGACTTGATGCGCGCGGTCAGCTCGACGAAATCGAACGGCTTCGCGAGATAGTCGTCGGCGCCGAGCTCGAGCCCCTTCACGCGATCGCCGACGTCGTCGCGCGCGGTGAGGAACAGCACGGGCGTCGACTTGCTGCGCCGCAGGTTCTGCAGCAGCGTCCAGCCGTCCTGCCCCGGCAGCATCACGTCGAGCACGAGCAGGTCGTATTCCTCGGTCTCGGCCTGGTGCTGGCCCGTGATGCCGTCCTCGACCCAGTCGACGACATAACCGGCCTCGGTCAGGCCCTTGCGCAGATAGGCGCCCGTCTTCGGTTCATCCTCGACAATCAGAATTCGCATTACGCATTACCCTTGAAGAAACCCAGCCGGCGCAGCACGCCCATGCCGAAGCCGCCGCCGATGCCCCAAAGCGCGGCGCGCCACGACACCGCATGGCTGACGCGGTACAGCACGGGCAGCACCAGCAGCGTCAGCGCCGTGGACGACAGGATACCGCCGATCACGACCGTCGCAAGCGGGCGCTGCACCTCGGCGCCGGTGCCGGTCGCGAACGCCATCGGCAGGAAACCGAGCGACGCGACCAGCGCGGTCATCAGCACCGGCCGCAGCCGCGTGAGCGCGCCTTCGCGCACGGCGGCGTCGAGCGGCGTCCCTTCGTCGCGCAGGTTGCGGATGAACGAGATCATCACGAGACCGTTGAGCACGGCGACACCCGACAGCGCGATGAAGCCGACCGCCGCCGTGATCGACAGCGGAATCCCGCGCAGCCACAGCGACACGACGCCGCCGCTCAGCGCGAACGGAATGCCGGTGAACACGAGCAAGCCGTCCTTCACGTTGTTGAACATCACGAACAGCAGCACAAACACCATGAACAGCGCAAGCGGCACGACGAGCTTCAGGCGCTCGCTCGCGCTTTGCAACTGCTCGAACTGCCCGCCCCACGACACCCAGTAGCCGGCCGGCACGCGCACGTCCTGCTGTAGCTGCTCGCGCGCATCGGCGACGAACGAGCCGACGTCGCGGCCGCGCACGTTCGCGCTGACGACCACGCGCCGCTTGCCGTCCTCGCGGCTGATCTGGTTCGGGCCCGGCGCGACGTCGATCGTTGCGAGCTCGGCGAGCGGCACGTACGGCGCCGCCGCGAGCGGCGCGCTGGCGCCGGCGGCCGGCGCGGGCAGCGCGATCGGCAGCCGCTTGATCGCGTCGATGTCCGAGCGCAGCTCGTCGGGCAGCCGCACGACGATGTCGAAGCGGCGGTCGCCCTGGAACAGCGTGCCGGCCTTCTGCCCGCCGACGGCCGCGGCCACCGTGTCCTGCAGGTCGGCGACGCTCACGCCGTAGCGCGCGAGCTTGTCGCGGTCGAGGTTGACCGTGAGCACCGGCAGCCCGGTCGTCTGCTCGACCTTCACTTCCGATGCGCCCGGCACCTTCTGCAGCGCGGCCGCGATCTGCTCGCCGGTCTGGTTCAGCACGGCCATGTCGTCGCCGAAGATCTTCACGGCGACGTCGCTGCGCACGCCCGAGATCAGCTCGTTGAAGCGCAGCTGGATCGGCTGCGAGAACTCGTATGCATTTCCCGGCAGCTCGGCGAGCGCTTCCTCGATCTCGCGCACGAGCGTGTCGCGCGGCTTCTTCGGATCGGGCCACCGGTCGGCCGGCTTCAGCATGATGTAGCCGTCCGACAGGTTCGGCGGCATCGGGTCGGCCGCGATCTCGGCCGTGCCGGTGCGCGCGAACACGCGCTCGATTTCGGGGAAACGCGCCTTCAGCGTCTTCTCGATCGACTTCTGCATCTCGACCGACTGCGACAGGCTCGTGCCGGGAATCCGCAGCGCAGCGACGGCCAGGTCGCCTTCGTTGAGACTCGGAATGAACTCGCTGCCGAGCCGCGTGGCGAGCCCGAGCGTGACCAGCACGATCGCGCCCGCGCCGAGCATCACGCGCACCGGGCGCGTCATGAACGCGGCGAGCACCGGTTCGTACGCGCGTCGCGCCCAACCCATCAGCCGGTTCTCCTTCTCCTCGACCCGCTCGCCGATGAACAGCGCGACGGCCGCCGGAATGAACGTGACGGTCAGCACCATCGCGGCCGCGAGCGCCATCACGACGGTGATGGCCATCGGATGGAACATCTTGCCTTCGACGCCGGTCAGCGCAAAGATCGGCAGGTACACGACCATGATGATCAGTTGCCCGAAGATCAGCGCACGGCGCGCTTCCTGCGACGCGCCGAATACTTCGGCGAAGCGCTCGTCGCGCGTGAGCGGCCGCCCGGCCGCCGCCTGCGCATGCGCGAGCCGCCGCACGCAGTTCTCGACGATCACCACCGCGCCGTCGACGATGATCCCGAAGTCGAGCGCGCCGAGGCTCATCAGGTTCGCGCTCACCTTCGCGTTGACCATGCCGGTGAAGGTCATCAGCATCGACAGCGGAATCACGAGCGCTGTGATCAGCGCCGCGCGGATGTTGCCGAGGAACAGGAACAGCACGGCGATCACGAGGATTGCGCCTTCGAGCAGGTTCTTCTTCACCGTCGCGACGGCCTTCTCGACGAGCACGGTGCGGTCGTACACGGGAATCGCCTTCACGCCGGCCGGCAGCGTGCGGTTCACGTCTTCCATCTTTGCCGCGACGGCCTTCGAGACCGTCCGGCTGTTCTCGCCCATCAGCATGAAGACCGTGCCGAGCACGACCTCCTCGCCGTTCGACGTCGCGGCGCCGGTGCGCAGCTCGCGGCCGATGTCGACCAGCCCGACGTCCTTCATCCGCACCGGCACGCCGCCGACGTTGGTCAGCACGATGTTCGCGATGTCGTCGACGGTGCGCGCCTGGCCCGGCACGCGCACGAGATACTGCTCGCCGCGCTTCTCGATGTAGCCGGCGCCGACGTTGTCGTTGTTGCGTTCGAGCGCGCGCACGACGTCGGCGAGCGTCAGCCCGTACGACATCAGCTTGGCCGGGTTCGGCGCGACACGGTATTCCTTCACGTAGCCGCCGATCGAGTTGACCTCGGTCACGCCGCGCACGTTCCTGAGCTGCGGCCGCACGACCCAGTCCTGCAACTCGCGCAGGTCGGCCGCCGTATAGCGCGTGCCGTCGGGCTTGCGCGCGGCCGCGTCTGCTTCGACGGTCCACAGGTAGATTTCGCCGAGGCCCGTCGACGTCGGGCCCATCGCGGGCGCGATGCCGGGCGGCAGCTTGTCCTTCGCTTCCTGGATGCGCTCGTTGACGAGCTGCCGCGCGAAGTAGATGTCGGTGCCGTCCTTGAAGATCACGGTGACCTGCGACAGCCCGTAGCGCGAGATCGAGCGCGTCTGCTCGAGGCCCGGCAGCCCGGCCATCACGGTCTCGATCGGGTAGGTGATCCGCTGCTCGGCCTCGAGCGGCGAATAACCGGGCACGGCCGTGTTGATCTGGACCTGCACGTTCGTGATGTCGGGCACCGCGTCGATCGGCAGTTTCTGGTAGCTGAAGACGCCCAGCGCGGCCACGGCCGCGATCGCCAGCATCACGAGCCAGCGGTGCGCAATCGCAAAGCGGATCAGGCGCTCAAACATGGCGGGATTCCTTGAAACGGGGAACGGTCATCCTCACCGGACGGGCCGCGCGACCGGTCACTCGGCGGGTCGCAGATCGAACCGCAAATCGAGCCGCATACCGAACCGCAAATCGTGCAACGACACGCGCGTGACGCTCATTCATGTTCCGCGCTCCCCTTGCCGAGCTCGGCCTTCAGCACGAAGCTGTTCGACGCCACGTATTCCTGGCCGGGCTTGAGCCCCTTCAGCACTTCGGTCGCGCGTTCGTCGCGCCGCCCCGTCTCGACCGCCTGCGCAACGAACCCCTTCGGCGAGCGCACGAACACCGACGGCGCGCCGTCGACGTCCTGCAATGCATCGCTCGCGACCGCGAGCGCCACGCCCTGCCTGCCCGCGTCGACCGACACGTTCACGAACATGCCCGGCCGCCACACGCCGTCGGGGTTCGGCAGCACGACGCGCGCCGGCGCGGTGCGCGTCTGTTCGCCGAGCAGCGAGCCCACATACGCGATCGGGCCGCTCGAACGCGATTCGAACGCGGTCGCGCTGACGGTCGCATCGCGGCCCACGCGCACATCGTTCAGCCGCTGCGCCGGCACGGCCATCTCGGCCCATACCGTCGACAGGTCGGAGATCACGAACATGCTTGCATCGGCGGCAATCGCCTCGCCGGGCGTCGCATGCTTCTCGACGATGGTGCCCGCGAACGGCGCGCGCAGCTCGTAGCGGTTCAGCGCGCCCGCGCCCGCCGGCGCGTTCAGCGCGGCGAGCTTCTGCCGCGCGTTCTGCACGGCGATCTCGGCCTCGCGCAACTGCACCTGGGCCTGCTGGTAGTCCTGTTCCGCCGAGATGCGCTCCTGCCACAGCGTGCGTTCGCGCTCGAAGGTTGCGCGCGCACCCGACAGCCGGCGCTCGGCCGTCAGCAGTTCGCTGCGCCGGTCGGCAAGATCGGTGCTCGCGATCACGGCCAGCACCTGCCCCTTCGCGACGTTCTGCCCGAGCGACACCGATACCTGCTCGACGATGCCGGCCACGCGCGGCACGACGTGCGCGGTGCGATCCTCGTTGAACTTGATCTCGCCCGGCAACTGGAACGGCGTCGCGATCTGCGCGGGGCCGGCCTTCGCGAGCGCGATCTTCGAGGTCGCCAGTTGCGCATCGGTCAGCGCGATCGCGCCGTCGGCGCGCGCGAACGGGAACGACGCGGCGTCGCTGCCCGCCTTGACGTCGATCGTCGCGTCGAACACATGCGGCTTGGCGATCGACTGCGCGGACACGAACTTCTGGCCAGCCGCATCGAAACGCATCGGTTCGTGCGTGCGGTCGTACCGGACCAGCGTGCCGGATACGGTCACGCCCTGGTCGGCCGGCTTGCCGTCGACGAACGGGTAGACGACGAGCCGCGCGTCACCGGGCTTTTCCGTCATGACGATCTCGACGGACAGCCTGCCGCGCTTCAGCACGACGCCGCCCCGCGCGCCGGCGCCATCGGCCGGCTGCGCGGCTTCGACAGCCGACGGCGTGGACGCACTGCTGCCGCCCCGCGTGACGGCGAGCGCACCGAGCACGATCCCGGCGCCGCCGAGCACGGCCGCCGCAATGATGAAGATTCTGCTGCGTGACATGATGATCCTTCAGGTGAGAGGGGCGCTTATTGCGCGACGGCCGCGAGCGGCGTGCCGACGAGCCGGCCGATGTCGGCGCGGGCCGCGTGCGCGTCGGCGAGCGCGCGCACGTATTGCGATTGCCCCTGGAACAGCGTGCGCTGCGCATCGAGCACGTCGAGGAAGCCGAACTTCCCGAGCTGGTAGCCGCGCGACATCGCGTCGAGCGCGAGGCGCGCGGCCGGCAGGATGTCGGACTTCAACCGCTGCGCTTCCTGCTCGGCGGCCTCGAAATTTGCGTAGGCCTGCGTAAGTTCCAGCCGCAGGCGCGTGCGTTCGCGATCGAGATCGGCGTTCGCGCGCGCGGCCTTGTGCGTCGCCTCGAGCAGCGCGCCCTTGTTCGTGTTGAACAGCGGAATCGGGATCGATACGCCGACCACGGCCTGATTGTCGGGCACGCCGCCCGTCGTCACGCGCTTCACGCCCGCGCTGACCGTCACGTCCGGCATGCGCCGCGCGCGTTCGAGCGACACCGCCGCGTTCGAGCGCAGCATCTCGGCGCGCGCGATGCGCGTGAGCGGCGCATCGTCGAGCTGCGCGGTCAGCGCGGACAACGGCTCGACCGGCGGCACGGCTTCCAGGTCGCCGCGCACCGCGAGCCGGTCGCCGCGCGCTTCGCCCATCACCGCGTTGAGCTTCTCGCGCGCGACCTCGACACGGCCGCGCGCGGTCACGACTTCGATCTGCACGCCGGCCGCCGCCACCTGCGCCTTGGTCGCCTCGACCGGCGACACCTTGCCGGCCTGCGCGCGACGCGCCGCGAGATCCGCCGAGCGCGCGGCGATCGCAGCCGATTCCTCGGTAACCTGGAGCTGTCGCTGCGCGGCGAGCAGCCCGTAGAACGCGGAGATCACGTCGGCGCGCACGACGGCGCCCTGTTCGTCGAGCGATGCATTGGCCGCTTCGCGGCCGTAGGACGCGACGTCGAGCCGCGCGCGGCGCTTGCCCCCCAGTTCGATGGTCTGGTTGATCAGCGCGGTCGACGTGCGCTCCGCGCGGCGAAAGCCTTCCTGCAGGAACGAGAGCTCCGGGTTCGGGCGCGCGCCGGCCTGCATCAGCGCGCCCGCGGATGCATCGACGTCGGCGCGCGCGCCGCGCAGCGCCGGATTGTTTCGCGCCGCGACCGCGAGCGCATCGGACAGCGTCAATGACGATGCGGGAAGCGTATCGGACGGCGGCGCATCGATCGACGTCGCGCTGCCGGCTGCGATCGTGGCCGGCCCGGGCGACAGCGAAGGCTGCGCATGAGCCGTCGCGGCCATCGCGAAGACGATGGCCGCGGCGAGGGTGAGCTTGAGCATGTTCGGTTCTGCGTTGACGGTTCGCGACCGATGCTACGGACCGGCCGCAGTGCGAACATGAGGCGAAGATGATATTTCCGTCATGTTGGGCGCGGTGTACTCGCCGAATCGACGGGCATATCAGCTCGGATGGTCAGGTCAGCATAAAAATATCTTTCGAAATTTAGAACCAGTTCTATAGACGTATTCGCTCGAAAAGATGACTGTTCAAGGTCCCGGCAACACAAACGAAAGCATGCTGTTTTATGACCTAAAGGTCGTGCTGCCTCCTTGAAAACCTACGAATCGAGACCTTGAATCAATGAAAAACCTCTTCGATCACAACGAGTACGACTTTGACGCTGACGAAGACAAAGAATGGTTTCTCGTTCACTCCGGGGCCGTCACCAACACAAACCCGGAATCGATGGTTGACGTTTACATCAACACAACCCCCATCTGCCCCAACATGACCAATCGAGAATTTAGAATTATGGCATCGCGACTGCTTAAATGGTCCATAATTCTGGTTGAGCGCAGGATCACCGACCTGAAGCGGTATGACAAAACAACCAAAGACAGAATGATCTATTGGTTCAATCGATGCGATGAAAATACACGACAGTACCTTGTCGACGGCTTCTCACGACATCTCTCCGTTCTCAAAACGCTAACGCCACACCATTTCGTTCGAAGCGATCCGAATCTCGATAGAATGTTAGGTTGCGTTCCGAACATGATCGACATCGAGAATGAGGCCGCTCACGTTTGCGGGCCCAACACGGAGCGCAGGCTTATCAGTATTGCGATGAAGTTTTGTACCGGCTTACGCGATCAGAACATGTTCGGAGATTCCCGCCTATCCACGCTCATTCACGAAGTCACTCACTTCGTCGACACCTTCGGTAGCGGCGACCCTCGTTACGGGCTCGATCCCACGGCGGCCGCATGGGCAAGGGCCAATCCTGACCAGGCATTGAAGAACGCAGATACCCTCACAGGGTTTGTGATCTACGGCGAAGAATTATTTGCGGAGTAAGGAGCCGAATTCACCATGAGAATTTTTATCACGTCACTCATCGTGCCCATCGTCACGTCGCTCCTTTTCCCGGCAAGCTCCGCGGCGGAATGTCAGGGATCACAAAATCTCCCGTCACAGCAATTTTTCGTAGCCTTCCCCCACAACAGCCACGAGATCTCCGAATCCGAGCAAGTACGAATTGGACGATGGGTTTCAGCAATGAATTCCGATTATCCAATACAAAACTGGATCACTATAATTGGCAGCGCTTCCAAGCTTGAAGCCGATTCGGAACGTCTTGCAACGAAACGAGCTTCCGCGACGGCGAAAGTCGTCATAGACGACGGTCTGATCAACGCACCGTTTCAGATAAAAACGCAAATTTATCCGGCCAATCACACAACGGAATCGACGCCGGAAACCCGTGAGGTCACCATTCAAGTGAGCCCCGGCTGCCTCGACAACTGCTGTACTGGCCATTGACACGAAGTCGGCTCATTCACCGCCGCCGCTGCACGAGCCAGTCGAGCAATTGCCGCCCGTCGCGTTCACCAAACCAGCGCGCATGCCCGATCAGGTAGCCGTCGTACGCGATATCGACGATCGCCGGCGCATCGATGATGCAGCCGAAATACGCGACTTCCGACAACGCGAACTCCGTATGCACGATCGGCAGCAGCGCGACCAGCGCCGCATACGCGTCGTCGCCCAGCGGTTCGAGCGATTCGTAGCCGTCGAGCAGCATGTCGATCTGCTCGTATTCCACGCGCCGCGCCTCGGCCGGCGCCATCCAGTCGACCGTATTGCGCTCGATCGCGAGCGCGAGGTCCATCACGGCACAGGTGCGATCCGACAAGCCGAAATCGAGCACTGTGCGTACCTGCGCCCCCGGCCCCGCATCGGTCCACAGCAGGTTCGACGCATGCCAGTCGCCATGCGTCCACAGCGGCGGCAACGCGGTCAGCAGCGGCACGAGGCGTGCGTGATACGGGCCGATCGCGTCGGCAACGTCGCCGCGCCAGTCGCGCGCGCCGAGCGCACGCACGAGCAGCGGCTGCGATTCGACCCAGCGTTCGAGCGCGCCCGCCAGATCGGCGCACGACAGCACGCGGAAACTCGACAGCAGCGTGCGCACGGGCCGCGCGGGCGCATCGTAGCCGGCCGACGCGCGATGCAGCTCGGCCAGCGCGCGGCCGGCCGCATACGCATGCGACGGATGCGTGAACGGCTGCCACGACATCACGCCGCGATACGGATCGACGCCAGGCGCGAGCACATGCACCTCGTACGTCCATTCGCCGGAGGCGAACGCGGTCGCGCCGTCGCGACCGGCGAGCACGTCGACCACGGGCATGCCGCGTTCGCGCAGATGCGCGATGAAACGATGCTCTTCCTGAAGCCCCTCGACATCGCGCAGGCTCACGTGATGACGCTTGACGAACAACCCGCGCCCGTCCGCCATCCGCACCAGCACGGCCGCCGCGAACTGCCGCGGGCTGTGCCACGTCAGCCGGGCCGGCTCGCCGGCACCGTCGATCCGCGCGAGCACCGCCGCGACCTCGTCGTGCGTCATCAGCGGCCAGTCGCGTTCGGCCTGCTCGCCGTCGACGCCGAATTGCGGCGGCGCGACGTCGCGCGATACTGGCCCGTCCGGCTCGAGTGGGAATGACATGAACGACGTTGCTCCGTAGTTGAACGATGCGTGAATCAGCGCACGCCGCTGCCCGACGCGAGCGCGCCGCCGGCCGCCGCGCGCAGCGTCGCGGCCGTCCGGCTCCAGTCGCGCCAGCCGATGACGGCGAGCCCGATGAACAGCGCATAGAGTCCGGCCGTCAGATAAAGCTCCTTGAACACGAACATCCCGACGTACACGACGTTCACGACGATCCACAGCCCCCACGACGCGATGTAGCGCCGCGCGGTCCAGTATTGCGCGACGAGGCTGAACGCGGTCAGCGACGCATCGACGAACGGCAGCGCCGCATCGGTCCAGCGCGCCATCATGCCGCCGAGCAGCGCGCTGCCGACGACGGCCGCGATCAGGTCGGGCAGCATCTGCCGCGGCCGCACGCCCGTGACGGGCGCCACGTCGCCGGCCGGCGCCGCGCCGCCGTCGGCTTCGCTCGCGCGCTGCGCGAGCCAGCGCTGCCAGCCGTACACCTGCAGCACCGCGAACGCGCCCTGCAGCAGCATGTCCGAGTACAGCTTCGCGTCGAAGAAGATCCAGCCGTACAGCGCGACCGACGCGAGCCCGACCGGCCAGCACAGCATGCGCCGCTTCGCGGTCAGCCAGATCGCGAGCGCGCTGACGATCACGCCGGCGATTTCGAGTGGGGACATCGTCTGTGCTCTCCTGGGTAGCTGCCGGGGCCGCGCGTCACGCAGCCGGTTCCGGACGATCAGAAATCATAGGTCAACGACACGCGCGCGGTGCGCGGCGCCCCCGGGAACAGGTACGCATCGCCCTGCTGCTCGCCCGCGTCGCGCCAGTAGAACTTGTTGAACAGATTGTCCACCGATACGCGCAGCACCGTGCGATGACCACCGATCTTCGTCGTATAGCGTGCGCCGAGATTGAACACGAACCACGACGGCACGCGCGCGGTGCCTTCCTCGTTCGCGTTGCGGGCCGCGCTGTACTCGACGCCGCCGAGCACGTTCAGGCCCGCGACGCCCGGCACCGCGTAGTCCGCATACAGCGACGCGCGCAGCGCGGGCACGTTGATGATCTGGTGTCCTTCGTACGCCGGCGAACCCGAATCGACCGCGCGGGCACGAATCGCCGCGACGCTGGCCGTCAGCGAAAGGCGCTCGGTCGCACGCCCGGCCGCACCGAACTCGATCCCCTGGTGCCGCTGCGTGCCGCGCTGCACGAACGTGTAGGTCGTGCCCGACGCGTCCGGGTCGGCGAACTGGAACGGCTTGCTGATCGAGAACACCGCGGCCGTGAGGCTCAGCCGGTCGAGCCAGTCGTATTTCGCGCCGACCTCGATCTGGTGCGATTCGACGGGCGGCAGGAACGCATACGCGTTGGTCGCGCGCACGGGCGCCTGGTCGCCGAGCGACAGCGCCTTGCTGTACGACGCGTACAGCGACAGCACGTTCACCGGCTTGTAGACGAGCGCGACCTGCGGCAGGAACACCGAGCGGTCGGTGCGCGTATCCGCGCCGTCGAGGCTGCTCCAGCTACGCTGGCGCAGCAGCACTTCCTTGCCGCCCGCGAGCACCTGCCAGTGCTCGCCGATGCTGATGCGGTCGAGCCCGAACACGCCGTACTGCCACGCGTCGAGGCGCGGATACGACGGCCCGGGCGAATTCGGCGACGGCGGGAACGCCACGTCGGGCCCGTAGATATTTTCGCTGCCCACGTAGTCGTATACGGCGTCGGCCATGTGCACGACGCGGCGCTGCACGCTCACGCCGAGCGTCAGCTCGTGCCGCAGCGGCCCCGTCGCGAACTTGCCCGTCGTGACCGCGCGCAGATCGTCGTTGCGCCGGTATTCGCCGGGGCTGCGGAAATCGTATACGTCGTAGTCGCCGTTCGCGCCGAAGAAGAACGGCGACGTCGCGCCGGCCGCGCAGCTCGCCGCGTACGAGCAGCCGTACGCGAACGCGCTGTTGTCGTCGATCATCGTGCGGCTGCGGCCCGCGGCAATGTATGCCTTCCAGTCGTCGTTGAACTGGTAGTCGAAGCGCGCATTCAGGTTCAGCGCGTCGGTCGTCACCGGTTTCGCCCACGGCTGCGTGCCGAGCGCCTTCGACGTCGTCTTGACCGACGGCACGACGGTGCCGCCGAGCAGCTGGTAGCCGGGCGCGGAACGCTGGATCCACTGCTGGAATTCGGCGTTGAGCTGCAGGCTCGCGCGCGGGCTGATGTCCCAGTCGGCGGCGATCGAGCCGAACGTGCGCCGCCCGTTCGTGCCGTCGATATACGAGTGCATGTTCTCCTTCGCGGCATTGATCCGGAAGCCGAACTGGTTGTCGGGGCCGAAGCGGCGGCCGAGATCGACGGCCGCCGACGTCGAGCCGCGGCTGTCGACGCCGCCCGTCACGCTCGCGACGTTCGCGGAGCGCTTCGTCACGAAGTTGATCACGCCGCCGGGCGCGACGACGCCGCTGTCGATGCCGGCGAGCCCCTTCAGGATCTCGACGCGCTCCTTGTTCTCGAGCGGCACGTTCTGCTCGCCGGACACCGTCAGCCCGTCGATCCGGATCGCGCTCGCGAGATCGACCGGAAAACCGCGGATCGCGAAGCCTTCGAAATAGCCGACCGGCGCATAGTCGTTGACGACCGACGCGTCGTTGCGCACGACATCGCTGAGCCGCTTCGCCTGCTGGTCGTCGAGCTGCGCGCGCGTGACGACGCTCACCGACGCCGGCGTGTCGCGCAGCGGCGTGTCGTCGAGCCCCGCGACCGACGCGTTGCGCACGCGAAACCCGTTGCCGCGCTCGCCGCTCACCGTGATCGCCGGCAGCGTCGCGCTGCCGGCCGCATCGGCGTCCAGTGCCGGCGCGTCGCCCTGGGCTGCCGCAGCCTGCGCCGCGAAAAGCGTGATGCCGAGACCCACGCCGAGCCCGATCTTCGCGCGCCGCCGCCGTGCGGGCGACGCTGTTGTTTTATTCACCGTCATTATTCTGGATGGAAAACTCGCCACTCGACCCTGTCGACACACGTTAAGAAGCTGCGAAGCGCCCGCTCGCGGACGAATCGTCACCCGCCCGCGCATCCGGCCGGCACGACATTCATCGGACGAATCGGACGAGATGGCACGCATGCGTGCCGGTCGATCGATCGGGAAAACGCAGGATGGGACATCGGATTCGGGTGACGCACCGGGAGCCGACGCAGCCGTCGACGGGTTCGTCGGGTGCCTGTCGGGCGGCCGGCGGCCTCGCGCGGTCATGTCATGCGGGGGACGCTTCGAACGCCGCGGTGCGGGCGTCGGGCAGTTGTGCGCGCCGTTCGTCGGAACGGCGGCCAGCCCGTCGCACGCGACATCGCGGCGTGGCGCGCATTTTACCCCGGGCGGGGATCAGGACCGTGGAATCGGGCGGAACGGGAGGCGGGAAAGAACGGGAATGGGGAAACGCGATTCGTGCCACATCGCAACGGCGGCGATGTGGCAGCGATGCTCGGCGCGCACGGCAACCTCGAAGACCGGCGCAGTCATGCGCCGGTCATGCGGCTGGAAACCGAAGCGGGAATGATCTCCCGCTCGCAATTCACGCGCCGCTCAGAACCCCTGCATCGTCACGGTCGGATCGACGACCAGATGCACGACGCCGTAGATGACCGCGCCGACGAGCAGCGCGAGCAGAATCGCCACGAACGGCAGCAGCGTGAAGTTGACGTTAGCGAGATCGGCTGCGTGCGCCTTGCTGTTGCGTACGCCGAAGAAACTCCACAGGACCAGCTTGATCATGCCGAGCAATTTCATGATTGGCTCCTTTCATCGAATCGGTTGACGCTATCGTCGATCCGACCGGCATCCGAAAAAAGAAGCAGTTGCGCGTGCTTTTCGCGCAGCAGGCCGTCTGCGGCCGCATGTCGCAGGCGCGTCAGCGGTCGAGCACGAGCGGCTCCGTCGCGCCTTGCGCGGGCCGCGCGACGCACAGCAGCGCGCAGCCGGGTTCGACCGCCGCATCGGGCGTTTGCTCGTAGTCGACCGCGCCGGACAGCACGCGCGTCGCGCACGTGCCGCACGAACCGGAGCGGCATTCGGACGGCACGGCGACGCGCTGCCCTTCCGCGAAGTCGAGCAGCGTGCCGTCGGCGGGCGTCCATGCGGCTTCGCGCCCGGTGCGCCGGAACACGACCGGCACGCTCGCCGCCGGCACGCCTGCCGTGCCTGCCGCTCGGGTCACGCTGCGCGCCACGCTCGACGGCCCGAACGCCTCGAAACGGATGCGTTCGTCCGGCACGTTCAGCGCGCGCAGCCCGTCGTACAGGTCGCGCATGAACGCCGACGGCCCGCACAGGTAGAAGTCGTAGTCGTCGAACGGCAGGAGCCGCTTCAGTTGCGCGATGTCGATGCGGCCGGCCCGAGCTGCCGTTTCGTCGTGCGGACGGCTGTCGAACCAGTGCAGCGACAGCCGTGCATCGGCCGCCGCGATGCGCGCCAGTTCCGCCGCGAACGGCCGGTCGGCCGCTTCGCGCGCGCCGTGCACGAACACCACGCGGCGCGACGGCGCGACGTCGGCCAGCGCGCGGCGCAGCATCGCGACCATCGGCGTGATGCCGATGCCGGCCGATACCAGCACGGCCGGGCGCGGACTCGCGAGATCGAACGTGAAGCGGCCGCGCGGCATCTGCGCGTCGAGCGTCATGCCCGCCTGCGCGTGATCGTGCAGCCATGCCGACACGCGCCCTTCGCGCTTCACCGTGATCCGGTAATGCGCGCCGCCCGGTGCATCGGAAAGCGTGTAGCTGCGTATCGACGGTGCATCGCTGCCCGGCAGCGCAACACGCAGCGTCAGATGCTGCCCGGCTTCGTATGCGGGCAACGCGCCGCCGTCCACCGGTTCGAAATGGATCGAGCGGATCGCGCGCGCTTCGTCGACGATCTTCGCGATGCGCAGCGATCGCCATGTGCTTGCCGATGCGCTTGCCGATCCGGTTGCCGATGCGGACGGCACCGGCTCGACCGCCGCCGTCACCGCTCCACCAGCGGCCGCCGCCATCGCCGCGAACTGCGGCGCGCGCTCGACCGCCGACCATCGGAACGGCAGCACCGCGCGCATGCGCCGCACCTCCCGCACATGAAACCGTACGACACGCTGCGCGCCGTCGAACGACGCGACGAGCGGCCCGTCCCACACGATCTCGGCGCGCGCGGCGACATACAGCAGGTCGCCGCTGCCGAAATCGACGAACAGCAGCCCCGCGCGCGGATCGTGCTGCAGGTTGCCGAGCGTGTTGAAGAAACGGTTGCCGCTGAAATCCGGCGTCGTCAGCGTGTACGCATCGTCGACGCGCACGAAGCCCGGCATCCCGCCGCGATGCGACACGTCCGCGCCGCGCGCGGCGCCCGCGTCCGCCGACGTGTTCGCGCTCGCGACGAAGAACGTATCGGCCTGCGCGAGCAGCGCGCGATCCGCATCGCTCAGCCGGTCCGATACGTCGGGCTCGACCGGTGCATCGCCGTCGCGCGCGACGAACGTCGGCGTGCGGCCCTGGATGTACTTCGCGCAGTTGCCGAAGCTCTGCTCGACCGCGATCGTCAGCGCATCGCCATCGACCGTGCGCACGATGCCATTGACGCGATTGCGTCGCCGCGTATCGAATTCGATCCCGAGCCCGCCGAGCGGCGCGCCCGGCTGCCACGCGCCGTCCAGCGGATCGCCGGGCAGCGCGGGCGCCGCGATGCGCAGCGTGCGCGCATCCGGCGACGTGACGAACCCCGGCGCGCCGGCCCGCAGCGTCGCCCACGGCTGGCCGTGTGCATCGACGCCACCGAGCACGAAGAACGGCAGCTGCGCGAAAAACGTCCGGTGCTGGTCCGGCATGAAGCGCCGGATTCCGCGCCGACCGGCCGCGCCCGCGGCTTCCGTTACGCCCGCGCGCTGCTGCACGGCGAGTTCGCCCGCGTGAAACGGCGCGGCGTCGAGTTCCCAGCCCGGTACGGCGGCGGTCGGAGCATTCATCGCGTTCTCCTTGAACAGGCGCGGCTTCGATTGGCGTTACGCGGCAAGCAGGCCCGCGCGCGTCGTCGGCATGCCGACGAAACCCGGCAGCGCCTCGACGCGCGCCAGCCATGCGCGCACGTGCGGATACGGTTCGAGCGACACACCGCCTTCCGGCGCATGCGCGATGTACGTGTATGCGGCGATGTCCGCGATCGTCGGCTCGGCGCCGGCGGCGAACGGCTTGCCGGCCAGTTCGCGGTCGATCACGTCGAGCAGCTTCGCGGCCGTGCGCTTGGCCGCTTCCTGGTCGAGCGGCGCGCCGAACACGGTCACGAGCCGTGCGGCGGCAGGCCCCGTCGCGATCGGCCCGGCCGCGTACGACAGCCAGCGCTGCACGACCGCCGCGCCGGCCGGGTCGTCGGGCAGCCAGTGCGCGTCGCCGTAGCGCTTCGCGAGATACACGAGGATCGCGTTCGAATCGGCGAGCACGGTGCCGTCGTCGTCGATCACCGGCACCTGCCCGAGCGGATTGAGCGCGAGAAACGCCGGTTCGCGCTGCGCGCCGGCCGCGAGGTCGATGTCGACGATCTCGGCCGGCAGGCCGAGCAGCGACAGGAACAACCGGACGCGATGCGCGTGCCCGGACAACGGGAACGAATAGACGCGAATCGCGGCGACGGGCTTACCGGTGGCGGGCGGTGCGGAGGCAGGCTTGCTGGCGACGGACATGGAAAACACTCCGGAATCTCGCGTCGCCGGGAATCGGCGACGAACGGCCCCAGCGTAGCGCTCGCGGTTCGCGGCCAGAAGACGGATAATCACTGAAACATTATCCGCTCCTATAGGACAATCAACGATGGCCGATCTGCGCGACGTGAACCTGAACCGGCTGGCGATCTTCGTCGCGGTGGTCGATGCCGGCTCGCTGACGGCCGCGGCCGAGCGGCTCGGCCTCGCGAAGACGGTCGTCAGCACGCACATGCAGCGCCTCGAATCCGAGGTCGGCGCGAACCTGCTGGTACGCACGACGCGGCGGCTCAGCGTGACCGACGCGGGGCGTACGTTCTACGACGCGTGCCGCGCCATCGTGCGCGCCACTGAAGCCGCGCTCGATGCGGTGTCGTCCGACGCGGGGCCGCTGCGCGGCACGCTGCGCGTGAGCGTGCCGATCGACTACGGCGCGCAGGTCGTCGCGCCGGCCGTCGTCGCGCTGCGCGACTTGCATCCGGGGCTCGACGTCGAGCTGGTCGCGAACGACCGCGTCGTCGATCTCGTCGCGGACAACCTCGACGTCGCGATCCGCATCGGCCGCCTCGCCGATTCGAACTATCGCGCAGTGCAGCTCGGCACGTACGAGAAATGGCTGGTCGCGAGCCCCGCGTTCGTCGCGCGCTACGGGCTGCCGCGCGATACGGATGCGCTTGCCGCACTGCCGTTCGTGATGCTGTCGACGCTGCCGCGCCCGCACACGTTCGAACTCGACGACGCGCGCGGCGGCAGCATGTCGGTGCGCTGCGTCGCGCCGGTCGTGTCGAACACCGCAACCGCATGCCGCGCGATCGTGCTCGCGGGCGGCGGCTTCGGGCTGCTGACGGATTTCTCGACCGCCGACGACGTCGCGGCCGGCCGGCTCGTGCGGCTGCTGCCCGCATGGCGCTCGGCGCCGGCCGGGATTCATGCGGTGTATCCGTCGACGCGGCTGCCTTCGCCGAAGGTGCGGGCATTCATCGATGCGATGAAGCAAAGGATCGACGAGACGCCGCGGCGGCCGACCGCTGCCACACCCGCACGCGCGACACGCTCGAAGCGCGCGGCACACTGAATCGGCCGGCTCGCCGGCAACCTGTGCCGGCGAGCGGCACGAACCGTCTCGGCGACACCTGTTTCGAACCCGCGCACCATGATTTTTACATCCTTCCAACTTACTTTCAGATCGCTCGAAAATGTGAATAAACGCGATTATTGAAGCCAAACATTCGCATATCGTTTTTACGGTTTACCTTATAACCTTATTCCGGTAATACGCTGACGAGCGTTTACCAAATGCTTCAATTCTCCGATTCATTCAAATAAGGAGTTTGAAATGCAAACCGCCGCAATTTCATGGGGAACCACGCCGTCGATTCGTGTCTACACGGCAAACGGCAACAAGATCACCGAACGCTGCTACGACGGGTCGAACTGGTACACGGGCGCGTTCGCCCAGGCGGGCGACAACGTGTCCGCCACGTGCTGGCTGGTGGGAAGCGCCGTTCACATCCGCGTGTACGCGACGAGCGGCGGCACGACGACCGAGTATTGCTGGGATGGTGACGGCTGGACCCGGGGCGGATACACGGGTTCCTGATCAATCGTGCCTGGGGCGCGAAGGATTTCGCGCCACGATCGGCGCAATGCGAGCTGTTTTTTGCGTTGCGCCGCTTTTTTATTCGCTCCACATTGTTTTCATCAATTCATCGCCACATGGAAGCGAAATAAAAAACAATGACGGTTTTTGAAAATAATTACCCACTTAAAAAACGATCGCCTTTTAATTATTAAAAAGACGACTAAATCGCACGAAAAGCCAAAATGGCGCCCCGTGCGCCGTGTGATTGCCGCATTCGTTTCATTTTCAGCCTGCAATTTTCCGGGGGGTAACAGGAACGGTGCGATGCCATCCGGTTAGCCAATCTCCCGCAATGTCCCCAGCAGCACCTTCCTGCAACTCGCGACCATCTGCGCTTCCGGATCGCGATAGTCGGTGAGCAGCCACGCCGCGCCGACGTTCGTCATCGCGCCGACGAGCGCGAGCCCGATCAGCCGCTGCTCGGTGCGCTCCACGGGCGTCGCGGCCTCGTGCGGTGCGCCGATCGCCATGATCAGCTTGCCGAAGTCGATCAGCATGCGCTGGTACGTCATGTCGGTATCCGCGCTCACGCCCATCACCTCGAGCAGCAGCACGCGCGCCGCACACGGATCGCGCAGGAACGCGAAGAACGCGGCGAGCCCCGCGTCGACGCTCTCGCGCAGATCGCCGCCGCGCGCGGCGACCGCCTGTGCGACCGCGTCATGCAGCTGCTCCGCGTGATGCAGGTAGGTGCAGCGCAGCAAATCCTCGGTGCTGTCGAACGCCGCATAGAAATAGCGATCGTTCAGCTTCGCTTCCTGGCAGATCGACCGCACGGTCGCCTTGCGGAACCCGACCGTGCCGAACACGTGCGTCGCTGCGCGGATCAGCGCGTCGCGCCGCTCGGCGGCACGCACCTCGGGCGCCACGCCGCCGTACGACCGGCCCCGTTTTTTCGTTTCGAGTGCTTTCTCCATTCCGCTATTTGACATCAGGACACCCGAAAACTAAAGTGGTGACGACCAACACCACAATAGACGTGCCGCCGGCGCAGCATAAGCGGAACGGGAGGAGCAACGGATGAACGGGTTTTCCGGCAAGGTCGCCGCGATCACGGGCGCCGGTTCGGGCATGGGCCGCAGCCTCGCGGTCGAGCTCGCGCGGCGCGGCTGCGAGGTCGCGCTCGCCGACGTCAGCGAAACCGGGCTCGCCGGTACGGCGGCCGCGTGCGCGCAGCACGGCGAGCGCGTGAGCACGCGGCGGCTCGACGTCGCCGACCGCGACGCGGTGTTCGCGTGGGCCGATTTCGTCCGCGCCGAACACGGCAAGGTCAACCTGATCTTCAACAATGCGGGCGTGTCGCTCGCCGCCAGCGCCGAAACCGCGCACATCGCCGATGTCGAATGGATCGTCGGCATCAATTTCTGGGGCGTCGTGCACGGCACGCAGGCGTTCCTGCCGCACCTGCGCGCGTCGGGCGACGGCCACGTCGTCAACACGTCGAGCCTGTTCGGGCTCGTCGCGATGCCGACGCAAAGCGCGTACAACGCAACCAAGTTCGCGGTGCGCGGCTTCACCGAGGCGCTGCGGATGGAGCTCGAACTCGACGGCGCGCCGGTGAGCGCGACCTGCGTGCATCCGGGCGGCGTCGCGACGAACATCGTCGATGCGGGCCGCGTCGATACCAGCATCCACGCGCTCACGGGCCAGGACGAAGCGACCCATCGCCGGCAGGCGAACCGCCTGATCAACGCGACGACCGCCGACGATGCCGCGCGGCAGATCCTCGCGGGCGTCGAGCGCAATGCGCGCCGCGTGCTCGTCGGCGCCGACGCGCGCCGGCTCGACCGGATCGCGCGCCTGCTCGGCGCCGGTTACCAGTGGCTGATGCTGCGCCATGTGCGCCGCGCCCGTGCACGCAATCTCGAACGCGCCCCCGCCCCGGCCGCACGCCCGGCCACGCCGACCAAGGACCCCGCATGACCTCGACGACGACCGACCGGCGCGACGCGCCGCCCGCCCCCGGCGCCCGCCATGACCGTGGCGACGGCAACGACCTCGACGTGCTGATCGTCGGCGCCGGCCTGTCCGGCATCGGCGCCGCGTATCACCTGAAGCAGCGCTGCCCGCATGCGAGCGTCGCGATCGTCGAGGCGCGCGACGCGATCGGCGGAACCTGGGACCTGTTCCGATATCCGGGCGTTCGTTCGGATTCCGACATGTTCACGCTCGGCTACAGCTTCCGCCCGTGGCACAGCGACAAGGCGATCTCCGACGGCCAGACGATCCTCGACTACATCCGCGACACCGCGCGCACGTACGGGATCGACAAGACGATCCGCTACGGCCAGAAGGTCGTCGCGGCCGACTGGGACTCGAACCGCGCGCGCTGGACGGTGCGCATCGAGCGCACGCGAGACGGCGCGGCCGACACGCTCGTCTATACCTGCCGCTTCCTGTTCATGTGCAGCGGCTATTACGACTACGACGCCGGCTACCTGCCCGACTGGCCCGGCATGGACACGTTCGAGGGCAAGCTCGTGCATCCGCAGCACTGGCCGAAGGATCTGACCTACGCGAACCGGCGCGTCGTCGTGATCGGCAGCGGCGCGACGGCCGTCACGCTCGTGCCGTCGATGGCGGCCGACGCGCGGCACGTGACGATGCTGCAGCGCTCGCCGACCTACATCGTGTCGCTGCCCGCGCGCGACAGGATCGCGAACGCGCTGCGCCGCGTGCTGCCGTCGCGGCTCGCGCACCGGCTCGTGCGCGTGAAGAACGTGCTGCTGACGATGTACCTGTACAACGTATCGCGCCGCAAGCCCGACCAGACGAAGAAATTCATCATCCGCGCGGCCAGCAAGCAGCTCGGCCCCGGCTTCGACGTCGCGAAGCACCTGACGCCGCGCTACATGCCGTGGGACCAGCGCGTGTGCCTCGTGCCGAACGGCGACCTGTTCAAGTCGATCCGCGCGGGCCGCGCGTCGATCATCACCGACGAGATCGAGCGCTTCACGCCGACCGGCCTCCAGCTGAAGAGCGGCCAGCAGCTCGACGCGGACGTGATCGTCACCGCGACCGGGCTGAAGGTGAAACTGCTCGGCGGCGCGCGCGTCACGGTCGACGGCCGCGCGGTCGATCTGCCGGAGACCGTGTCGTACAAGGGCATGATGTACAGCGACGTGCCGAACCTCGCGTCGTCGTTCGGCTACACGAATGCGTCGTGGACGCTGAAGGCCGAGCTGATCGCGCGCTACGTGTGCCGGCTGCTCAACCACATGCGCGCGAACGGCTATGACACGTGCGTGCCGCGGCTCGGCGCCGGCGATCTCGGCGACGTGCCGGCCGTCAACCTGAGCTCGGGCTACATCCAGCGCGCGGCCGGCATCCTGCCGAAGCAGGGCCATCGCAAGCCTTGGAAATTCCATCAGAACTACGTGCTCGATCTCGCATCGCTGAAGTTCGGCGCGCTCGCCGATTCGGCGATGCATTTCGAACGCCGCGCGAAAACCGGCCCGGCTGCGACCCCGCCGGTTGCCGAACCCGCACTCGAAACCCGCTGAGGCCGACATGACCCCTACGCTCCATCTGATCCTGAACGTGCTGCTCGGCGTCGTCGCGGTGCTCGCCGCGCTCGCGCTGTTTTCCGGCTACGTCGCCAGCCGCGTGACGCGCGCGTTCCCGCCCGAAGGCCGCTTCGTCGACATCGGCGGCGACCGCATCCACTACGTCGAATACGGCAACGGCCCGCCGATCGTGTTCGTTCACGGGCTCGCGGGGCAGCTGCGCAACTTCGCGTACCTGCCGCTCGCGCGACTCGCGCAGCGGCATCGCGTGATCCTGATCGACCGGCCCGGCGCCGGCCGCTCGACCCGCGGCGCGGGCTCGCAGGCGAACGTGTTCGCGCAGGCGCGCACGGTCGCCGCGTTCATCGACGCGCTGCGGCTCGACAAGCCCGTGCTGGTCGGCCATTCGCTCGGCGGCGCGATCGCGCTCGCGGTCGGCCTCAACCATCCTGATCGCGTGAGCCGGCTCGCGTTGATCGCGCCGCTGTCGCACGAGCAATCCGAGCCGCCGGCGCCGTTCCGGCCGCTGATGCTGCCGTCGCCGCTGGTGCGCCGCTTCGTGTCGTGGACCGTCGCAATCCCGCTGACGATCCTGACCGGCCGCAACGCCGTGCGCCAGGTGTTCGCACCGGAAGACGTGCCGCGCGACTTCCCCACCAAGGGCGGCGGGCTACTCGGGATGCGGCCGCATGTGTTCTACGCGACCGCGACCGACCTGCTGTCGGCGCCCGTCGACCTGCCCGCGATGGTGCGCCGCTATGCGGAGCTCACGCTGCCGGTCGACGTGCTGTACGGCCACGCCGATCCGATCCTGAACTGGCGCGAGCACGGCGACGCGCTCGCGAAGAAATCGGCGCGCGTGCGGCTGAAGGTCGTCGAGGGCGGGCACATGCTGCCGGTCACGCTTCCGGATGCAACGGCCGACTGGCTGCTCGAAGTCGCCGCCGCGCCGGCCGACGCCGTCGCACGAGCTGCGCGTATCGAGTCCTGAGCGGGAACGACGCGGGGCCTGATTCAGTGCCGTGCAGCCGGTGCTGCGACGGAATCAGGCTTCGTCGTCGGGCACCGACAGCCCGAGATCCGCGATCACCTCGCGCGCGTTGCGGAATGCCTCGACCGCGGCCGGCGCGCCCGCGTACAGCGCGCTGTGCAGCAGCACCTCGCGGATCTCGACGAGGCTCGCGCCGTTATTCAGCGCGCCGCGAATGTGACCCTTCAGCTCCGTGCCGCGGCCGAGCGCCGCCAGCATCGCGCAGGTGCACAGGCTGCGCGTCTTCAGGTCGATCCCGCCCCGGTGCCACGTGCTGCCCCACGCGTGTTCGTTCAGCCAGTCCTGCAACGGACGCGAAAATCCGTCGAGGTCACGCATCGCGCTCTCGACGAACGCCTCGCCCATCACGTCGATCCGCCGCGCCTTGCCGTATTCCCTGTCCTGTTCGCTCATGTCCGTGTCCTGGGTGAAGTCGTGGTCGTAGTCGTGGCCGCGGCGGCGTCGCCGGCGGCCGGGAGATTTCGCGCCATGTTCACGGGGTCGGCGCGTTGCGTCAAAGATGCGGCCCTCGGTTCGCGGCCGTTCGCGTGACGGGCGGTCGAACGCTACGTAACATCCGGCCGCGCGTTACGGCGGCTTACGGGAACATCGCAACCGTCGCATCAGTACACGGTACGTGCCCGTCGCGCAAAACCGCCATTCCTCCGTTTAAATCGCGTTGATATTCCCGATTCCCGCAACAAAGCGCGACGCCGTTTCGATAAATCCGTCATGGCGCGGAATTTGCAGTGGAGGCTTGGACACACTTCCAATGTCGAGGCCTACATGCACAATATATTCAAGAAGACGACGGTAACGATGGCCGTCGCGTCGCTGCTCGCGCTGTACGGTTGCGGCTCGGTCGACGGACCGACGACCCCGCCGACGATCAAGCCGAGCACGTCGGGGACGAGCGGCACTTCGGGGACGTCCGGTACGTCGGGCGGCGGTTCGTCGGGGACGTCGGGTGGCGGGAGTTCGGGTACGTCCGGTAGCTCGGGTACTTCCGGTACTTCCGGTACTTCCGGCACCTCGGGTACTTCCGGTACGTCGGGCACCTCCGGTACGTCGGGTACTTCCGGCACCTCGGGCACCTCCGGTACGTCGGGTACTTCCGGCACGTCGGGGACTTCCGGCACCTCGGGTACTTCCGGTACGTCGGGGACTTCCGGCACGTCGGGGACTTCCGGCACCTCGGGTACTTCCGGTACGTCGGGTACTTCCGGTACTTCGGGCACCTCCGGTACGTCGGGTACGTCGGGTACCTCGGGTACCTCGGGTACCTCGGGTACCTCGGGTACCTCGGGTACCTCGGGTACCTCGGGTACCTCGGGTACCTCGGGTACCTCGGGTACCTCGGGTACCTCGGGTACCTCGGGTACCTCGGGTACGTCGGGTACGTCGGGTACGTCGGGTACGTCGGGCACGTCGGGTACCTCGGGCACTTCCGGTACCTCGGGCACTTCCGGTACGTCGGGCACCTCCGGCACCTCGGGCACCTCGGGCACCTCGGGCACCTCGGGCACCTCGGGCACCTCGGGCACCTCGGGCACCTCCGGCACCTCGGGCACCTCGGGCACTTCCGGCACGTCAGGCACTTCCGGTACGTCGGGCACCAGCGTCACCCCGCTCGGCAATGTCCTCCAGCAATCCGGCAACCTCGTGACGGCACTCGGCACGACGGTCGCGAACGGCGGCGCGCAGATCGGCGGCGTGCAGATCCCCGGCACGAACCCGACGACGGCCACCAGCGTCGGCAACGCGGTCACGAGCCTCGGCAACGGCGTGCAGTCGCTCGGCAACGGTGTCGCTGCCGGCCTCGGCTCGATCGGCGTGTCGCCGAACCCGCTCGGCCCGACGCTCACGTCGACTACCGGCCTGCTGACCGGCGCCGGCGGCGCGGTCAACAACCTCGGCAACGCAGTGACGAGCCTCGGCACCGGTCCGCTGTCGCCGCTCGCGCCGGCGACGACCCTGGTCGGCAATCTCGTCAACACGGTCGGCAATGCGGTCAACTCGACAGCATCGGCGCTGAATACCGCGCTGAACAGCGCGCCGGTCCAGCAACTCGAGACGCAGCTCGGCAGCGTGATCAACCCGATCACGAACACGCTGACCGGCGGCGTCACGACGCCTGGCGCCACGCAGATGCTCGGCGGCGCAACCATGCTCGGCGCCCCGCTCAGCGGACTGCTGAGCACGCTCGGCAGCGGCCTCGGCCTCGCCGGTTCGCAGGTCGGCAGCGCGACCGGCAACCCGGTCGGCACGAGCGCCGGCAACAGCGTGTCCCAGCTCGGCAACACGGTGGCGTCGGCCGGCGGCCTGCTGTCCAGCGGCAGCTCCAGCAGCGGCACCAACCCGCTCGCCCCGATTACCGGTCTGCTCGGTACGCTGACGGGCGGGCTCGGCGGCGGCAGCAGCTCCAGCGGTACGGGTGGTACCAGCGGCACGAGCGGCACCAGCGGCGGCCCGCTTGCACCGGTCACCGGCCTGCTCGGCACCGTGACCGGCGCGCTCGGCAGCCTCGGTTCGAGCGGCACCAGCGGAACCGGCGGCACGAGCGGCACCGGCGGCTCGGGTGTCGGCGGCCTGCTGGCGCCGGTCACCAACCTCGTCAACGCGCTGACGCCGCTCGGCGCAAGCCTCACCGGCACGGTCACGACGCCGGGAGGCAACGTGACGGGCACCGTCGGCGGCCTGCTGACGAGCGGCCCGGTCGGCACGCTGACGGGCGCGCTGACGACGCCGGCCGGCTCGGCGGGTGCCATCGGCACGGCCAGCCCCGGCGGCGCAACCGGCACGGCGACGACACCGGCCGGCAGCGGCACCGTGGCGGCCCTGACCGGCAGCTCGAACGGCGGTACCGCGGGCGGCGCAGCCAATCTGCTGTCGCCGGTGACGAACCTGCTCGGCGGTCTGCTGGGCGGCGGCACCAAGAAGTAACGCTTTAACTACCAGAACCACAGGCCAATGGCCGGGCACGCATCAATACAAAGCCCGGCCGACGGCCGGCGTCACCCGCCAAGCGGGGGCGCCGGCCGTCATCCCGACGAGGATCCGATCATGAATTCCACGCTCGACGGCATCGCCGCGGTCCAGGACCGCCCGCCCCGTTCCGCCACGCCCTTCCGCGCCGGCCTGCTCGGCATCGCGGCCGGGCTCCTCGCGCTGTGGTTCACGCGCGACCAGCCGGCCCTCGACGCCGCGACGCGCGCAATCATCGCAAGCCTCGCGATCATCGGCACGATCGCGCTGCACGAAATCCTCATCTCGCGCGTCTACCTGCGCCCGAGCGCCGGGCTGTCGCGCCAGGCCGTGCGGCCGCTCGGCCTCGCGCGCGTCGCGACGCGGCTCGGCGCGCTCACGTCGATCTATGCGGGCATCGGGATGCTGTACTGGCTGCTGCCCGAATATCACGGCGATTTCTACCGGCCGTTCTGGTCGCTGCTGCGCGCGCTCGCCCCGTACGTGATCGTCGCCGCGCCGTTCTATTTCATGTGGATGGACCGCCATCAGCGCGAAACCGACGACGCGTACCTGCTGTGGGGCCGCTTCCTGTTCCGCCGCGAGCGGCCCGCAAGCTGGCAGCCGGTGCGCGAGATGCTCGCCGGCTGGGGCGTGAAGACGTTCTTCCTGCCGCTGATGACCGTCTACCTGTCGAAGGACGCCGATCATCTGACCGCGTCGCTCGCGCACGCGATGAATGCGCCGATGTCGCTCGCGACCTTCTCGTTCCTGTACGACCTGTCGTTCACGATGGACCTGATGTTCGGCACCGTCGGCTACCTGTGCACGTTCCGCATCCTCGACAGTCACGTGCGCACGGTCGAGCCGACGGCGCTCGGCTGGGGCGCCGCGCTGATCTGCTATCAACCGTTCTGGTCGCTGATCTCGGGCCACTACATCCGCTACGAAGGCTCGCTGTTCTGGGACAACTGGCTGCTGTCCGCGCCGACGCTGCGCGTGATCTGGGGCGCCGTGATCATCCTGCTGCTGATGACCTACGCGCTGTCGACGATCTCGTTCGGGCTGCGCTTCTCGAACCTCACCAACCGCGGGATCATCACGTCGGGCCCGTACCGCTTCACGAAGCATCCGGCGTACATCACGAAGAACCTGTCGTACTGGATGGTGTCGGTGCCGTTCGTCGAGCCGCTCGGCTGGCAGGTCGGGCTCATGCACTGCGCCGCGCTCGTCGCGGTCAACCTGATCTATTACCTGCGCGCGAAAACGGAAGAACGCCACCTGATGCGCGATCCGGACTATCGTGCGTACGCCGAATGGATCGCGCAGCACGGGTTGTTTGCGCGGATCAGGCAGGCGTTCGGGGTGCAGCAGCCGGCGTGACGGAGCGGCCGGCGGCAGGGGCGGCGATGCGTTGCCGCTCCGGTCATCGAATGGACGTCGGCGTTTCACCGCATCCGGATAGACAAAGACAGTCGCCACGCACTTTCCCCAATCGCCAGCGATCCGTGTTCGCATGCATCGTTCGGCGCGAAGGCGCGCGGCCGCTTGCGGCCAATTGTCGCGAAACGCCGCGATTCCCCGCTTTTCGTCGCTTTTCTCCGCCAGTCCGATTGCCCGCCCCCGGCACCTCGCGTATGGTGCTGGCCGTCCGCGCTCGAACCGTCGCGCGGACACCCGACCGTCGTCACGCACGACGGCCGTGCGGGCCGTGCCCGCCGCTCACCGTCTCCGCGATGCCTCCCGCCGGCACCGCGCATTGATGAGGAAAGAGGCGTGATCCACAAAGTCCTGATCCTGTTCGCACTCTGCATCGCGGGCCTCGCCGCGATCGCCGCCGGTTTCCAGCACATCCCCAGCTGATTCGCGGCCCCGGCTCGCTTCGCCGAGCCCGGGGGCCGCCCCCATTCCATTTCCCTTGTTGCGATGAACCTCTTTCTCGAACCGCCCGGGACGGGCGACCTTTGCCATGCGCATCGACGTACAGCATTCCCAGCACGACATCGACGATGAACTCGACACGCTCCACGCACGCCTCCACCAGCCGGGCCATCGCCTGCACGGCCTGCCGGCCGTCGCGCTCGGCCGCTCGGGCCTGATCGTCCGCCACCGCGAAGCGGACGGCGAATACTTCCTGTATGTCGAAGATCCGGCCGCGCGCCAGCTCGCCGGCTACACGGTGTTCAACCGCCTTCCCGAAATCCCGCGCCGCGCCGACCGCTACCTGCGCGCACCGCACACGCGGCTGCGCGGCTCGGCGCAACGCAAGGGCCTTGCGACGGCGCTGTATCGCTGGGGGCTCGACGCGGGCCTGTGCCTGATCAGCGGCGCGCGCCAGTCGGTCGGCGCCGCGCAGCTGTGGACGGCGCTCGCGCAAGATTACCGGCATGGCTTCGTCGATGTCGAAGGCCGCGCGCTGCGTTATCTCGGCGACACCGTTCCGGACGACGTGCACGGCGCGCTGCATACGCGGCGGCTGTTGCTCGGCAACGGGTGGACGATGACGGAATTCGCGCGGGTAGCCGGGATGAGCGACGCCGAACAGGTTCGATGCGATTCCGCGACCATGTTCAACGCATCGGCGCGGACCGCGTAGCGTCGGCAACGCACACCACGCCGCCCGAACGCCGATGCGATAATCCGTCCGGTCCGCACGACGCGGCAGCGCACCACGCCAACCGAAACGCTCATCGATGACCACCGATCCCCGAACCGACGCCGACCGCCGCATCGACATCGTCGCGCTATGCGGCAGCCTCCGGTCGCAGTCGTACAACGCCGCGCTGCTCGATGCAGCCGCGCTCGTCGCACCGCGCGGCATGCGCATCGCGCGCTTCGATCGCCTCGGCGAATTCCCGCTGTTCAATCCCGATACCGAATACCCGTCGCCCGCCGCCGTGCGCGACCTGATCGATCGCCTGAACGCGGCCGACGGCGTGCTGATCGCAAGCCCGGAATACGCGCACGGTGTAACCGGCGTGATGAAGAACGCGCTGGACTGGGTCGTCGGATGCGAAGCGGTCGTCTACAAGCCGGTCGCGGTGCTGAATGCGTCGCCGCGCGCGACGCACGCGGACGCGGCGCTGCGGGAAACGCTGTCGGTGATGTCGGCACGCATCGTCGAGCGCGCATCGATCGCGCTGCCGATCCTCGGGAGCCAGCTCGATGCGGCGGGCATCGCTGCGCATCCGCCGTTCGCGTCGGCGCTGGCCGATGCGTTGCAGGCGCTGCGCGCGACGATCGATGACACAGCGCCGGGCCGATAGCCGCCACGCAACCGGTGTTCGTTCGTGAATGCGTGCGGCGTTACCGCGCCCTGGCGCGCGTCGCCTTTTTCGCCGGTTTCGACGCCTTCGCGCGCGGCGCCTCCTTCTCGGGCTGCGCGCCGCCGCCGGCGAGATCCTCGAGCCACGCGAGCGCATCGACGTATGACAGGAACTGCTGCAGATACTCCGGCGACAGCTCGCGCATCGTCGCCAGCGACCGGTGCACGAGGCTGTTCGAATTGAGCGGCCCCGCATTGCGCGGCACCTGGTCGAGCGACTGGCGGTACTGCTGTTCCGTGCGGACTTTCGACCACATCGTGCGGAAGTAGTCGACCAGCTCGGGATCGAGCCCGCGCCGGTCGGCCTGCGCATCGCGCGCGAGCCGGTCAACGAGTTCCGCAATCGCGCCGCGTACGGGCGCATCGGCCGCGGTTTCTGCCGTGTCGCACGTGGCCTTCGCTTCATCGGCCCGCGCGACGATCTCCGAGTAGCCCTCGATCAGCGTCGCCAGCCGCGCGTCGAGCAGGCCGCGTGCGTCGCCGTCGAGCACGGCCGCGCGCCGTTCGAGCGCGTCGATCCGGTGAAAGCGCACGGGATCGAGCCGGTCGGCGCCCTGCTCGCGCCAAGCGTCGAGCGTCGCGCGGGCGGGCGTCGCGTCGTCCGTCACTTCGCCTTCCCTCCGTTCGATGCGCTCTTGCGCGGTACCGGCGCGATTTCCACGCGGCGGTTCTTCGCGCGGCCTTCATCGTCCGCATTCGAGCTGACCGGCTGTTCGGAGCCGAACGCGGCCGCGAACACCGATGCCGCCGGCACACCGGCGTCGATCATCGCACGCGTGACCGTCAATGCGCGCTTGGCCGACAGTTCCCAGTTGTCCGCGAACTGGCGGTTGCCCGCATGCACCTGCTGGTCGTCGGCAAAGCCGCTGATCATCAGGATCTCGTCGCGCGTCTTCAGATAGGCGGCCAGCGGTGCGGCCAGCGTCTTCAGCAGGTCGCGGCCCGCGGGCTGCAACTGGTCGGAGTTCAGCGCGAACAGCACGTTACCGCTGATGCCGATGCGCCCGTTCACGAGCGTCACGCGGCCGGCCGCGAGCGGCCCGGCAAGCGCCTGTTCGAGCGACTTGCGCTGCTGCGCTTCGAGCTGGCGCGCACGCACGGCTTCCTCAAGCTTCGACGTGAGCTGAAGCTGCATGCCGATCACGCCGACGAGGATCAGCACGAACGCGCCGAGCAGCACCGACATCAGGTCGGCGAACGCGGGCCACACCGGCGCCGATTGCGCGCCGCCGTCGATTTCGTCGTGCATGCGTTACGCTCCGACGGGCGCCCGCCGGCCGGCGAGCTGCTGCAAGTCTTCGACGATCTGCTTCTGCGACATCATGCTCAGGTCGATCACCTCGCGCGCCTGCGCGACGTAGTACTCGAGCTGCTCGTCGCTGCGCGCGAGCGATTTCTCGAGCGCGGCCTCGATGCGCTGCAGATGGGTCAGCAGCTTGTCGTTCGACTCGCCGAACACCTGCACGGCCATCCCGAACGCATCGCCGAGGCTCGCGACCTCGACTGCGCCGGCAGTGACCTGCGCGGCCACCGCATCGAGCTTGCGCGTTTCGGCATCGACGGTGTCGTTGAAGCGCGCGCCGACGCGGTCGAGCAGGTCGGCCGACGTGCTGACGAGCGCGTCGATCGCGGTGCGCTGTTCGGTCGACGCGTGGTTGACCGCGCCGAGCAGCGTTTCGAGCGTCGCGAGCAGGCGGCTGCGTTCCTCGAGCGTCGCGGTATCGCGCACCATGCTGTCGGACAGACGCTGGCGCAGCTCGGCGACGACGTCGGCCGCGGCCTTCGGCGCTTCCGACGCGGCCTGCACGAGGCGCGCGATCTCGTTGATCGTGTCGCTCGCATGCACCTGCGCCTGCGCGGTGATGTCGTTCGCGGTGCGGGCCAGCGTGTCGCAGATGTCCTGCTGGCGCGTCGCGGCCTGCGCGCTCGTCTGCGCCCATTCGTCGCGCAGCGCGGCCGCCATCGCGGCGAGCGAATCGTTCCATGCCTTGAGGCGTTCTTCGTCGCGTGCGGCGAGTTGCGTCTGCAAGCCGGCGTGCGAATCGCGGATCGTCGACAGCAGGTCGTTCGAGCGTTGCTCGAACGTGGCGGCCTGCGTGGTGAGGTCGCGCGTCGTTTGTGCGAGTGCGTCGCAGATTTCCTGCTGACGGCCCGCGCTATGCACGCCCGCGCGTTGCCATTCGTCGCCGAGCTTCGTCGCCATCGCGGTCAGCGAGTCGTTCCACGCAGACAGGCGTGCTTCGTCGCGTGCGGCGAGTTGCGTTTGCAAGCCCGCGTGCGAATCGCGGATCGTCGACAGCAGGTCGTTCGAGCGTTGTTCGAACGTGGCGGCCTGCGTGGTGAGGTCACGCGTCGTTTGTGCGAGTGCGTCGCAGATTTCCTGCTGACGGCCTGCGCTGTGTACGCCTGCGCGTTGCCATTCTTCGCCGAGCTTCGTCGCCATCGCGGTCAGCGAATCGTTCCACGCAGACAAACGTTCTTCGTCGCGTGCGGCCAGTTGCGTTTGCAGGCCCGTATGCGAATCGCGGATCGTCGACAGCAGATCGTTCGAGCGTTGTTCGAACGTCGAAGCCTGTGCAGTCAGGTCACGCGTCGTTTGCGCAAGCGCATCGCAGATTTCCTGCTGGCGGCCTGCGCTGTGCACGCCCGCGCGTTGCCATTCGTCGCCGAGCTTCGCGGCCATCGCAGCCAGCGAGTCGTTCCAGGCAGACAGGCGTGCTTCGTCGCGTGCGGCCAGTTGCGTTTGCAGACCCGTATGCGAATCGCGGATCGTCGTCAGCAGATCGTTCGAACGTTGTTCGAACGTGGCAGCCTGCGTGGCGAGATCGCGCGTCGTTTGCGCAAGCGCGTCGCAGATTTCCTGCTGACGGCCCGCGCTATGCACGCCTGCGCGCTGCCATTCGTCGCCAAGCTTCGCGGCCATCGCGGCCAGCGAGTCTTTCCACGCGGCGAAGCGCTGTTCGTCGCGCGCGGCCAGTTCGGTCTGCAGCCCCGCGTGCGACTCGCGCATCGCGGCGAGCGTCGCGCCCGAATGCCGCTCGAACGTCGCGGCGGCTTCGCCCAGCGCGCGCGCGTGCTGGCCGGCCAGCGTCTCGCCCACCTGCTCCTGGCGCGACAGCGCTTCGCGCCATGCGTCCGACAGGCGGCCTTCGGTCGATTCGAGGCGTGTCGCGACGCCGTCGAGCAGGTCCGTCGAACGCTGCGCGAACGTGTCGGTGAACTGGCCGAGCGTCGTCTGCAATTGCTGCGCGACGGCGTCGCCCGCGCGGCGCTGTTCGTCGAGCGCGCGGTTCCAGACGGCCGTCACGTTGCCGGTGGTCTTTTCGAAGCCGTCCGTCAGCCCGTCGAGCTGGCGCTGCACGGCGCCCGTCACGGTGTCGCGCAGCGCGGCCATCTCCTGCGCGAGCCCCGTCATCGTCGCGGCGACGACCGGCTGCAGCGCGGCGCCGGCCACGCGCGCGCTTTCGGCGGCGCTTTCCTTCAACGCATCGCCGACGTTCGACGCGAGGCCCGCATACGCGCGCTCGGTCCGGTCGAAAAACGCCTGCTGGCTTTCGAGCTGGCGATCGTGCAGCGCGACGCTGCGCGCCTCGAGCGTCGTCATCATCGTCTGGAGCCGGTCGACCAGCGCCGGCATCACGTCGGCCTGCCGCTGCAGCAGCCGGAACGATTCGTCGCGCTGGTGCGCGGACGAATGCACGCGCAGCGTCGTCGCGATCTTCGCGTCGAGCTGCTGGGCCGCGTCGATCCGCTCGCGGCGCACGAGCGCGGACAGCAGCCCGAGCATCGCGGACGTCGCGACGCCGGCAATCGACGTGCCGAATGCGAAGCCGAGGCCCTTCACCGGCGCGATCAGCGATGCGCGGATCGCGTCCAGATCGGTCGCGCTTTCGAGCGCGGCGCCCGTGCCCTTCAGCGTCACGACCATCCCGAGCAGCGTGCCGAGCATGCCGAGCAGCACCAGCAGGCCGACGAGGTAAGGCGTGAGCGCCGGGCCCGGCAGCGCGACGCGCGCGCCCTCGACACGTGCCCGCACGGCGCCGCGCAGACCCGGATGCAGCGTGTCGAGCCACGCATCGAGCTTCGCCGGCGGCTCGGTCAGGCCAGCGACCGCGCGCGACAGCGTGGCGGTCGCCTGCCGGTAGCGCAGCAGTTCCCATGCGCCGGCGACGTAGCACGCGCCGATCAGCAGCGTGACGGCCGTCGCCAGCGGGTTCGACGCGACATAGCCGACGCCGATCCAGCCCACTGCGAGCAGACCGGCGACGAAGACAACGAGATCAATGCGAATTCTGGACATAGAGCGTGTTGATTAGCAGGTGCGAAGGGCCGCGAGCAGCCCGTCTACCGTTTGAAACCGGACTTCGAGTTCGGCGAGCAGGATGCTCTGCATTTCGTCTCGAAACGTGTCGAGCCATGCGCCGGGCACGATCGCCGCGACGGCCGTGCCGTCGGCAATCGCGCCGTCATCGGCCGCTTCGGCCGGGTCGGATGCAGCAGCGGATTCGGCATCGGCCAGCGCCTGCCGTTCCGCTTCGCGCAGCCGCCCGAAGCGCGTGCCGAGCAGCGCGGGCACGGCCGACAGCAGGCTGCGCTCGCGCGCGCCGAGCACGCGCTCCATGATCGTGTCGAGCGTCGCGAGCCGCGCCATCCCGGACGAACGCGCGGCGAGCGCGACCCGCAGGCGGCCGCGCAACTGGCCGATCGCCGTTTCCATCTCCTGCTGCAGCGACAGATAGCGCTGGCGGAAGTCCGCGAAATCGGCCGTGTCGGCGGCCGGCGGCGGCATGTCGCCGGGCCGGCGCCGCGTACGCGGCCGGTTGGTGGCCGTGATCGCCTGCGCGAGATCGTGGCGCACGCGCGCGCAGTCGCGCTCCGCGTCGTAGCCGCGCACGCCGGCCGCGACGCCGGGCGGGCTCGTGCTCAACGCAGACGACAGCGTGATCGCGTCGGTCCAGCCGAGCCACTGGCTCAGCCGGTCGGACAGCGTCTGCCGGGATTCCGCGACGTCGGCATCGGCCAGGCGCGCGAGCAGCCGGACGAGGGTCGGACCGCTCAATGCCGGGCGCGGAGGAGCTTGCACCATGCTGCAAACCGTCAAAAAAGGCAGCAGTTTACACGTCGCCGGGAAGGCGACCGTCAGAATCGGGGAAGCGGCGCCGTCCGGCGCACCGGGCGACACACGCGGACGCCCGTCGCGCAAGGCTCCGCGGGCGGTGGCGGGTGGCCGGGACCACCGTCGGCGGCGGCTCGGCTCGGCGCGCAGTCGGGACGGGACGGGACGGCTCGGCTCGGCTCGCTCGGGTCGAGTCTGGTCGCCGGGAGCCTCTCCCGGCGTGTCATGAGGAAGAAGAACGCGTTTCCGGGCGACTTGCGGTTCCCGAAAGCGCGGTGCGCGGTTCGGGCGGTTCGCTCCGGCGGCCGACCGGATGAACGGCCGCCCGCCGTGCATACGGATCGGGAGTCGAAGCGCTCAGATCCCCGCTTTCGGTGCGTTCAGGATCAGCCGCAGCCCGAGCAGCGTGATCGCGCCGGCCGCGACGCGGTCGACCCATTTCTTCGCGCGCAGGTAGAGCTCGCGCGGCCGGCGCGTGGAAAAGCACAGCGCGACGATCGTGTACCAGCCGAATTCGACGCCGAACACGAGCGGCGGCAGCGCGAGGTAGCACCACAGCGGCGGATGCTGCGGGAGCAGCGCCGCGAAGATGCTGCCGTACCAGATCGCCGTCTTCGGGTTGCTGAGCTGGGTCGTGAGGCCCGTCCAGAACGACTTGCGCGCGCTGCCGCCGGCCACGGCCTGCGGATCGTCCATCGCGATCGGCCGGTCGGCGCCGCGCCAGATCTTCGACGCCATGTAGATCAGGTACGCGCCGCCCGCCACCTTCAGGCCGACATACAGCCATTCGACGGCCTGCAGCAGCGTATAGAGCCCGGCCAGCGCGACGCCGCCGAACACGATGCCGCCCATGCCCATGCCGAGCGCGGTAGCGAGCCCGTCGCGGCGCGACAGCCCGATCGAATTGCGGGCAACCAGCACGAAGCTCGGGCCCGGAATCATTGCGCCGAGCCACAGCGCGGCCAGGATCGCGAGTACGGCAGCCGATGCGGTCATCGAAGTCTCCTTGATCAGCGACGCCGATTCGCCGGCGCCTGCGTGTCGTTTCCGACGGTCGAGCGGTCGATTCTGGCACGCTTCGCGCGTGGCCGAAAGCGGCCGCGCGCTGCTATGCTGGCCCTCTTTCCCGTCATCCCGCGCCGCCGCCCATGATCGAGATCCGCGCCGCCCGTTATCCCGACGACGCCAGCGTCGTCCGTCGCCTTCAATCCAGTGCCGGACACCGGCTTTCCCGGGCGGGATCCGTGATCGGTACGACAACACGCCGAACCCTCGTCCCGCTGCTCGCCGCACTCTCGTTCAACGCATGGGCCGGCGACCTGCCGAAGTCGATCGCCACGCAACTGCCGCCCGGCTACCAGCCGCTGCTCGCGCAAGCCGGGCCCGATCTCGGCAACGGCCGGCACAGCTTTCTGGTCGTCGTGCATCGCGCGGTCGATACGCGCGAGCAGCCGTCGCCGCGCCCGCTGCTGATCTACGAGGAACAGCCCGATCGCGCGTACCGGCTCGCCGCGCGCAACGACCAGGTCGTCCTGCGCGCGAACGAAGGCGGCCAGTGCGATCCGTTCGATCCCGAAGACGCCGCCGACAACGGCCTCTCGGTGAAAGGCCGCTATTTCACCGTGCAGAACGTCGTCGCGTGCGGGCAGCATTGGAGCGACTACGTGACGTTCCGCTACGACCCGCGCACGCACGGCTGGATATTTTCGAACCAGATCGTCACCGAATCGTTTCCGCTCGACGACAAGCCCGACCGCGTCACCGTCACGCGCGCCGATGCGCACCGGCCGATCACGTTGGGTCAATGGAAACGCAAGGAATGACGGCAGCGCAAAGCAACGCATGACGCGACCGGCGAAGCGGGCCGCGACCGATTGCGGCGCGCCAGCCGCGCCGCGCTCGCACCGGTGCGCGACCCGTCCCTCGCGCTTGCCGACGCTTCGCCCTTCTCGCCCTTCTCGCCCTTCTCGCCCTTCTCGCCCTTCTCGCCCTTCTCGCCCTTCTCGCACTTCTCGCACTTCTCGCACTTCTCGCACTTCTCGCACTTCTCGCACTTCTCGCACTTCACCCACTCGCAGCCGCACGCCAACAGGACTACCATAAGCGCTCGCCGTCGCGCGACCGTGCACCGCCGTACGCGGCTCGCCCGCACGCCTTCCCTCGTTGCACCCACGCAGGAGGACGTCATGACGCAACACTTCGATGCGATCGTCATCGGCACCGGGCAAGCCGGCCCGCCGCTCGCCGCGCGGCTGTCCGCCGCCGGGATGAAAGTCGCGATCGTCGAACGCGGCCGCTTCGGCGGCACCTGCGTGAACACCGGCTGCATCCCCACCAAGACGCTGATCGCGAGCGCGTATGCCGCGCAGCTCGCGCGGCGCGCCGGCGAATACGGCGTGTCGGTCGGCGGCCCCGTCACCGTCGACATGAAAGCCGTGAAGGCGCGCAAGGACCAGATCTCCGGCCGCTCGAACCACGGCGTCGAACAATGGGTGCGCGGCCTCGCTAACACGACCGTGTTTCAGGGCCATGCCCGATTCGAGCGCGCCGACGCGGTGCGCGTGGGCGACGAACTGCTCGAAGCGGAACGCATCTTCATCAACGTCGGCGGACGCGCGCAGGTGCCGCCGATGCCGGGCCTCGATTCGGTGCCGTACCTGACCAACTCGACGATGATGGACGTCGATTTCCTGCCCGAGCATCTCGTGATCGTCGGCGGCAGTTATGTCGGGCTCGAATTCGGGCAGATGTATCGCCGTTTCGGCTCGAAGGTCACGATCGTCGAGAAAGGATCGCGCCTGATCCGCCGCGAGGACGACGACGTGTCGCAAGCCGTGCGCGAGATCCTCGAAAACGAAGGGATCGACGTGCAGCTCGACGCGAACTGCCTGAGCGCGCGGCGCGACGGCGACGGCGACGGCGACGGCAACGGCAACGGCAACGGCAACGGCAACGGCAACGGCATCGTAATCGGCCTCGACTGCGCGGGCGGCGGCCGCGAGGTCGCGGGCTCGCACCTGCTGCTCGCGGTCGGGCGCGTGCCGAACACCGACGATCTCGGGCTCGACCGTGCGGGTGTGGAGACAGACGCGCGCGGCTATATCACCGTCGACGAGCAGTTGCGCACGAACGTGCCCGGCATCTGGGCGCTCGGCGACTGCAACGGGCGCGGCGCGTTCACGCACACCGCGTACAACGACTACGAGATCGTCGCGGCCAACCTGCTCGACGCCGATCCGCGCAAGGTGTCCGACCGCATCGCGGCGTACGCGATGTATATCGATCCGCCGCTCGGCCGCGTCGGCATGACGCTCGCGGAAGCGAAGCAGACGGGCCGCAAACTGCTCGTCGGCACGCGCCCGATGACGCGTGTCGGCCGCGCGGTCGAAAAAGGCGAAAGCCAGGGTTTCATGAAGGTGATCGTCGACGCGGACAGCCATGCGATCCTCGGCGCGTCGATCCTCGGCGTGACGGGCGACGAGGTCGTGCACGGGATGCTCGACGTGATGGCCGCCGGCGCGCCGTACACGACGATCAGCCGCGCGATGCACATCCACCCGACCGTGTCGGAACTCGTGCCGACGCTGCTGCAGGATCTGCATCCGGTCGAATGACGCGCGGCGCCGAAGGGCCGGCTGCGCTTCGATATCGCGGCCGCGCTCGCGAAGACGGCGGTCATTCCGGCGCGGCCGCGCGCACGGTCGGCGCCGTGCCGACGGTCGCGAGCGCGCCACCCGCTCAGCTTTCGAAATACCGCGGCCGGTCGATATCGGCAATCAGCCCCGGCTGCGTCGGCGCCCAGTCGAGCCATGCACGCGTGCGCTCGCTGGTTGCGGGCGCATCCATCCCGACGAACATCGCGAACCAGCCGAAGTGCTCGCCGGCTTCCGCCGCCGGTTTCGCGACGACCGGCACGTTCAGCCGTCGGCCGATCACCGCCGCGATCTCGCGGAACGGCACCCCCGTATCGTCGACCGCGTGATAGCGCGCACCGGCCGCACCGCGTTCGATCGCGAGCCGGTACACGCGCGCCGCGTCGAGCCGGTGCACGGCCGGCCAGCGGTTGTCGCCATCGCCGATATAGGCCGATGCGCCCTTCTCCCGCGCGATGGCGATCAGACGCGGCACGAACGCGTGATCGCCGTCGCCATGCACGGACGGCGGCAGGCGCACGACCGATGCATGCACGCCACGCGCTTCAAGCGCGACCGCAGTGGCTTCGGACGCACGCGGATAGGCCGCCGACACCGGCACGTGCGGATCGTCCTCGGTTGCCGCGCGGCCGGGTGCGACGAGCGCGAGGCCCGACGTGACGACGAGCGGCCGCGCCGAGCCTGCGAGCACTGCACCGATCGTCTCGATCGCACGGCGGTCGAGTTCGCAGTTCTCCGCGAAACGCGAGAAGTCGTGATTGAATCCCGTGTGGATCACGGCATCGGCGGCCTCGGCGCCGCGCTTCAGGCTGTCGAGATCCTCCAGCGATCCGCGGTGGACATCGGCGCCTGCGGCTGCAACCGACGCGGCAGCCGCGTCGGACCGTGCAAGCCCGAGTACCGAATGGCCGGCGGCAACGAGTTCGGCAACGACGGCGGAGCCGACGAATCCCGATGCTCCAGTGACAAAGACACGCATGTTCAGCACCTCCGGATGGAATGGAGGATTACTATCCGTCGACGGCCGCTCGCGGTGAAGACGTGACGGTTTACCGGTAAACGAACTAACAGGCTATGGCAGACGCACCCGACAACCTGCTCGGCGCGTACCTTCGGGATCGCCGCGAGAAACTCGACCCGGCCGCACTCGGCCTGCCCGTCACACGCCGCCGCACGCCGGGCCTGCGGCGCGAGGAAGTCGCGCAGCGCGCGCACGTGAGCGCCGCGTGGTACACGTGGCTCGAACAGGGGCGCGGCGGCGCGCCGTCGGCCGACGTGCTCGACCGGCTCGCCCGCGCGCTGATGCTGAACGAAGCGGAACGCGAGCACCTGTTCCTGATCGGCGTCGGCCATCCGCCCGAAGTGCGCTACCACGCGACCGACAGCGTGACGCCGCGCGTGCAGCACGTGCTCGATTCGCTAGAAGCGAGCCCCGCGATCGTACGTTCCGCGACATGGGACGTCATTGCATGGAACGACGCCGCGGCCGCGACGCTGACCGACTATGCAACGCTGCCACTGGAGCGGCGCAACATCCTGCGGCTGATCTTCGACGATCAGCGCGTGCGCGATGCGCAGCCGAACTGGAAACAGGTCGCGCGGTTCGCGGTGGGCGCGTTTCGCGCCGATGTCGCGCGCGGCGGCGCAACGCAAACCGTGCAGGCCTTCGTCGACGAAATGCGTGCAACGAGTGCCGAGTTCGACGCACTGTGGCGCGATCACGATATCCGCGCGAATGAGGAAGGCACCAAGGAGATCCGTCACCCGGCCGTCGGGCGGATCGCGCTCGAATACTCGGCGTTCGCGGTAAACGGCCGGCCCGACCTGACGCTCGTGATTTTCACGCCGGAGACGGCTGCCGATCGCGCGCGCATCCGGACGCTGGTCGCGGCGCGCGAAAAAGCCGGCACGGAACAGGCGTCGGCCGCGTAACGACGCCCCCGCCGAAGCACGCGGCGACGAAGTGCCGATCCTGCGCCGCCTCGGCCGCGCCCATCCTTCCCCGCCATCCCGCGTCGTCCCATCGCAATTCGCACTGGTTCCCAGTCGAATATTTAATTTTCACCTGGCGTAGCGCGCGCTTACCCTTTCGGCATCGCATCACAGGGCCACCGGCCCCTTCCTGGAGCATCCCGATGACCGACCCCGGCACCGCGCAAGCCGTACACCGCCCGCACGCGGCTTCCGTGTCCTATGCCGCACTCGCACTGCTGGTGCTGGCCGGCCTCAACCTGCGTCCGTTCCTGACCGCGTTCGGCCCCGTGCTCGACGTCGTGCGCGCCGACACGGGCCTCGGCTTTCGCGCGGCCGCGCTGCTGACCACGCTGCCGTTCGTGCTGATGGGCGTCGTCGCCGGAGTCGGCGTCGGGCTCGCGCGGCGCTTCGGTGAGCAGCGCGCGCTGGCCGCCGCGCTGGTGCTGATCGCGGCCGGCTGCACGGCGCGCCTGTGGACCGGCGGCAGCGCGGGCCTGATCGCGACCGCGATCGTCGCGGGCGCCGGCGTCGCCGTCGTTCAGGCGCTCGTGCCCGGCCTCGCGAAACGCTGGTTCGTCGACCGGCTGCCGCTCGCGATGGGCCTCTATTCGGCCGCGCTGGTCGGCGGCGGCGCATTCGGCGCGGTCGCGGCGCCGTGGCTCGCCGCACACGGCGGCTGGCATCTCGCGCTCGCCGTGTGGGCCGTGCCCGCGCTCGTCACGCTCGCACTGTGGCGTGCGAAAGCGCCGCGCGACACCGTGCATGCGACGGCCGCATCGGCGCCGATCACCGCGTTCGCACGCATGCCGCGCGCGTGGCAGCTCGCGCTGTTCTTCGGCCTCAGCAACAGCGGCTATGCGAGCCTCGTCGCATGGCTGCCCGCGTTCTACCGCAGCATCGGCATGGGCCCGCAGGCGAGCGGCAACCTGCTCGCGTGGATGGCGCTGTTCCAGGCGATCGGCGCGCTCGCGATGCCGATGTTCGCGAAACGTTCGCCCGACCGTCGCAATGTGCTGTGGCTCACGCTCGCGCTGCAGGCGGCCGGTTTCGCCGGGTTCGCGATGCTGCCCGCGTTCGCGCCGTGGCTCTGGGTCGCGAGCGTCGGCCTCGGTCTCGGCGGCTTCTTCTCGATGAGCCTGATCGTCACGCTCGACCACCTGCCCGACGCGTGGCTCGCGGGCGCGCTCGCGGCCTTCGTGCAGGGCGTCGGCTTCCTGACCGTCGCGGCGAGCCCCTGGCTGATCGGCTGGCTGCGCGATGCGGGCGGCGGCTTCGCGATCGCGTGGTGGATGCATATCGCGGTGATCGTGGCGATGGCCGCGCTGAATGCGGTGTTCTCGCCCGCCGGCTATCGGCACGGCATGGCGCGCATCACCGGCGCCGTTCACTGAACCGCCTTCCCCGATCGGGACGATCGCCGGCCTCTTCCCGCGACCGTCCGACCACGTCGCGGCAGTCGTCGGTACAGGCGATCTCGGGTTCCTGAAGACCGCGAAGGGTACGAACTTCGAGTTCGCGAGAATTCTTCACGGATTGCTGCGGATGTCGCTTGACGACTGCGGATTCAACCCGTCGATGCTTTCATGCGCAATCGGCAAGCGGTCGCTACCGAGCGGGTCCGGGTATCCAGTCCGATCAGGTTCCAGTCGCGGGCATCTCCGGCAGCGCGATCTCGACTCCGCGGCGGTGCAGTGCCGAGAGCACGTGATACACGACCTTGAAGCACATCACCGGCAGTGCGGCACGCCAGCTCCCGCGGAGATTCCCTGCCAGCAGATTGACGATGCCGTCTCGCATCCACAAGCGATTGGACGGTGCCATGAAAAGCGTACGCATGACAGGATCGTTCACTCGATAGATCAGCCAGCTGATCCGATCCATTGCCTCCGACAGTTCCCGGTTGGCTGCTTGCGCAAGCTTCTTTCCTCGTACCGGATCGTCGAGCCAAACGTGGGCGGCCTGCGCGCCGAGTTCTCCGCCAGTCATTGCCATCAATACGCCTGTCGAGAACATCGGATCGACAAATCCGTACGCATCGCCGATCATCAGAAAACCGTTGCCGTTGCCCTCGCGCGCGCGATAGCTGTAATTGGCCGTGCTGTAGACGTCCGATACGCGCTGTGCACCTTGCGTGCGAGCCGCGACGGTCGGGCTTGAAGCGATACGCTCGGTCAGCAGATCGGTCGGCGTTCCCTTGCGCCCTTTCCATGCCGATTGATCGCCGACAAAGCCGATGCTCATGGTGTGATCGGGTAGCGGGATCAGCCAGAACCAGCCGTCCTCCGCAAGATGAATGCTGATGTAGCCCGCGAGTTCGCCTTCACGACGCGCTACGCCAGTGAAATGCGCATAAACGGCCGCCGTATTGTTGTATTTGTTCGAGGTCTTGACCTTCATCCGCGACGCGAGAAACGTATCGCGGCCCGAAGCGTCGAGCACGTAGCGCGGATACCATTCGCGGGTGCCGCCCGATTCGTCCTGCGCGGACACGACGTGACGTCCGCCGGCGTCGTCCAGCTTGATTGTCGTGACACGAGTACGCTCGACACACTCGGCCCCGCACGCGGCGGCGTGTCTGAACAACAACGCATCGAGGTCCGCACGCCGTACTTGCCACGCGTGCGTACGGTCCCGATTCAGTGCGTTTCCGAACGGAAACGCGCAGCTGCGGCCCGTACGGTCCGAGACGAACTCTGCGCCCGGCTTATGGACACCGATCTCTCGGACCTGATCCAGAACACCAAGCCGCTCGAATATGTCGAGGTTACGTGGCAACAGGCTTTCGCCGATATGGAAACGCGGATGGGCTTCCTTCTCCACGAGCACGACGTCGCGCCCTTTCATCGTCAGGAAGGCCGCCGCCGTCGCACCAGCGGGCCCGCCGCCGATAATCAGCACGTCAGGCCGGCTCGGATCGCTTTTCGATGAGTTCATTGCGCTGGCTTCAAAAAAAGGGCGTATTCATGGACCAAAGCAAATGCGATGGCTGATTGCGGGAATCATCGTGTTGTTGGACGGCGCTCGCCTGCCTGACGCGCGAAATCCGCCGGAGGGGCGCACGGAGATTCAGTGGTCCGACTCGGCAATTCTTGTTTCTGGTCGACGCAATTGCAAGCAGTCCGACAGGTTTCCGACTGCGCGCCCGGACCGATAGTACTATGCATGGTCACCACCACAACCCGGCGCTAAATCAGGCCGAACGAGATGCCGATGTCCCGCGACACGCAAATGCCACACAAACCGCAAGTGCGTGTAGATTAGAACGTCGCTGCGACCTGCCGCCGTGTCTTCGAATCGGTCGCCATCCGAGTCAGTCATGAAGTTGCACTGGAGCCGGCATGAACACGAAGCACAGCAAGAAAGGGCATCTGGAAGCCGCGGCGTCACATCACGAGCAGGCCGCGCGATATCACCGCGAGGCGTCGCGGCATTTCGAGGACGGCAAGGACTTCGCCCACGCCGCTCATCAGGCGATGATGGCCCATGGCCACACGTTGCATGCGATCGATCAGGCACACGACGCCGGCGCGCACGGTGCCAATACGCCATCGACAACGCCTTCATCGACCGGCTCGGCCGCAAGTGCCGCGGACGTGGCAAAACTTCATGCGGCGGCCGTCGAGCTTCACACGCAGGCAGCGCAGCACATGCGCCACGCCGTCAAGCTCTTCGAGCAGGATCGCAGTGCGGCCACCCACGACGCCCAGCTGGCGCTCGCCCTCGCACTGCGCGCTTTGTCTCATGGCAACGAAGCAGCCAGACTATTCGTCAAGCTCGCGGCCAGTGGTACTGCGTGAATCGAGGTTAGTCACCTCTTGTTCGACGAAGTATTCGGCGTGACGCGGCACCCGTGTGCGCACGCCGCACCGGGTAGTCGCGCGGACCCACGGTCGTGGGCCTCCCGTACCGATCCGCGCATGGCCAGGTTCGCGCAATCCGGCGCGCCGCTCCCGACTACGCAGTTCGTCCCAGCAGGTCCGTTGCGAACGACTTCGCATGCGCGACGGCCGCTTGCGGGTCCGGGAACACGCCGAGCTGCTCCCAATGCTCTTCGGCCGCGTACGTTCCCTTCACGCCGAGTGCCCGCTGAACGCGCAATTGCGCTGCGTATCCGCCGTCCTCCAATGGTCGGGCCGTCGCGATGACCTTGTGCGGAAGGCCTGATCTTTCCGGCTGAACCAACTCGACAGGACCGCCAGATGCACCGATATCCTTCAACTCGTTCCTCGCATTGCAGTCCGGGCAGTAGAAGCACCACCCGTCGTCCTCTTGCCTGGACCTGACCTGCCCGCGAGCCAGCACGGCACGACATTCAACGTTTTCGCAGATGAACGGCATAGCAGTCTCCGGAGTAGTTTGGAAGAAATCCTAGCATGTCCGTCGACGGCCAACCATCGGCATTGTCGCGTTGCCCGACGCTGACGAAACCCTCACGCGCGAGCCGCCGCCAGCGCGGCGACCGATCGGATCAATAGCGACTGCGCCCCCACAGCGTCGCTGGCTCGTCGAGCAGATGACGCAACCCGCTGCGTTCGATCATGCGTTCCGCGACTTCGTTCACACGCTCGAGAACCGCATTCTCATCGAACGACAGCACGCGCCCGCCGACCATCGTCATGTACACATCGGCCGCGTTCGCGAAGCACGTCACGCGATACACGGGCATGTTCATCGGCATCATGTGCGACCGGAACAGGTCGACGAGAAGACGCGAATGGCTCGCGTAAGCAAGCTGACGAAACGGCAACGCGCGGCGACGCGCGACGCCGCTATACGGTTTTCCCGGCTAGCCCGTGCATCGGCCGCCGCAGCGCGGCATCGAACGGGTTGGTGCGCGGCCCGATCGCGTCGGCCTGGCGCCGCAGCAGTTCGACGACCATCGGCATCCGGTCGTCGCCGAGCCGCGACGCGAGCGTGCCGACGCTCAGCGCGCCGACCGGGTACCCGGTGCGATCGAGGATCGGCACCGCGACGCCTGCCATCCCGTCGAGCACGCCGCTGTTGCGGCCCGCGTAGCCGAGCTGCCGCACGCGTTCGATCTCGGTGCGCAGGTACACCTCGTCGAGCACGCCGTAGCCGCGGATGCGCGGCACGTTGAAGCGGATCACTTCCTCGCGTTCGGCTTCGGGCAGGAACGCGAGGATCGCGAGGCTGCCCTGCCCGACGCCGAGCGCGATGCGCCCGCCGATGTCGCCGGTAAACGAGCGGATCGGGAACGGCCCTTCGCACAGGTCGAGACACACCGCGTCGAAGCCGCTCTTCACGAGCAGGAAGATCGTCTCGCCGAGGCTCGCGCACAGCCGCAGCAGCGCCGGACGGCACAGCGTGCGCATGCTGCTCGGGTTGCCGGCCAGCGCGGCGAGCGCGAAGAAATCGACGCTCAGCCGGTACAGCTTCGACTGCTCGTCCTGCTCGACCATCCCTTCGGCGATCAGCGATTGCAGGATCCGGTGCGCGGTGCCCTGCGTGAGGCCGACGGCCTTCGCGAGATGCGTGACGCGCACGCCGTCCTGCTGCATGCCGGCCAGCGCACGCAGGATCGCGAACGCGCGCTGCAGCATGCCGGTGCCCGGCGCGCCGGCCGGATCGGCTTCGTCGTCGGCGCCGGGCGCGCGCCCGGCGGGCGTGCCGGGCATTCCGGACGAAAGGGGTTCCTGCATGCCGGCTCTCCTCGATGATTTCATTGAACGGAATACGGTAGCCGCCATTGTCGTCCGGCCGAAATTCCGCGGGCATCCGGGTGTGCACGGGATTGACGCGCGCATTTCGCAGTCCGGCCACCCTTCATCCATCGGAACAATTTGCACGCGATACAACGATCCGTTCCGCTCACCGGAATTTTTCTGAAATTCATCCCGTTCAGCAGAATTCGAAATTGACGCTCCGAAATATGGCTGGCTAGAGTCCGCGTCATCGGCACATCGGCCAGGCGGTGTGCAAACCCGGAGTTCCCCATGTCGTTTCTCACGCTTACGGATCTGACGAAAACCTTCGGCGAGCTCACCGCCGTCGCCGACGTCAACCTGTCGGTCGAACAAGGCGAATTCGTGTCGCTGCTCGGGCCGTCGGGCTGCGGCAAGACCACCACGCTGCAGATGATCGCCGGCTTCGTCGACGTCACGCGCGGCCGCATCGCGCTCGACGGGCAGGACATCACGCACCTGAAGCCGAACCGCCGCGGGCTGGGCATCGTGTTCCAGAGTTATGCGCTGTTTCCGCACATGAGCGTCGCGGAGAACGTCGGCTTCGGCCTCGACATGCGCGGCGTCGACAAGGCCGAGCGCGCGGAGCGCATCCGCGCGGCGCTCGCGCTCGTACGCCTCGATACGCTCGCGCACCGCTTTCCGCGCGAGCTGTCGGGCGGCCAGCGGCAGCGCGTCGCGATCGCGCGCGCGGTCGTGATCGAGCCGCCGGTGCTGCTGCTCGACGAACCGATGTCGAACCTCGACGCGAAGCTGCGCGAGGACATGCAGTTCGAGTTGCGCGCGATCCAGCGCAAGATCGGCACGACGACGATCATGGTCACGCACGATCAATCGGAAGCGCTGTCGATCAGCGATCGCGTGGTCGTGATGGAAGCCGGCCGCGTCACGCAGATCGACACGCCGTACCAGGCCTACGAGCGCCCGGAGAACCGCTTCGTGTCGCAGTTCATCGGCAAGGCGAACCTGCTGCCGGGCACCGTCGTCGCGCACGACGGCGACGCGATCCGCATCGACCTCGGTCACGACCTCGCCGAAACCAGGCGTACCGCGCACCTGCCGCCGCGCGAGCGCGACATGCGCGTCGGCGATGCGGTGTCGGTCTGCATCCGTCCCGAGAAGCTGCGGCTGTGCGCGCCCGATGCGGGCCGCTTCGCCGCGACCGTCACGAGCCGCTTCTTCCTCGGCAGCCAGTGGCTGTACCGCGTCGACAGCGCGCTCGGCGAAGTGCTCGTGTGCTGCCAGAACGAAGGCGCGGAGCCGCTCGCGGAAGGCGCGCCGGTCGGCATCGACTGGCACAGCGACGCGGTGCGCGTGATGCGCCGGGAGGCCTGAATGCGACAGCCTTCCCGCCCGCTGCCCGCCGACGGCGCGCCGGCCCTCGCCGTCGCACGCCGTGCGCCGCGTACGTCGGTGCGCGCAACCTGGCGCGCGCATGCACCGCTGTGGCTGATGTGCGCGCCCGCGTTCGTGCTGTTCGCCGCGCTCGTGCTCGTGCCGCTCGCGATGACGTTCGTGCTGACGTTCTACCGCTACGACCCGGCCACCGGGCCGATCGCCGCGCTCCAGTTCGGCAACTACGCGGAAGTGCTCGGCTCGTCGTACTTCCACACGATCTTCGCGCGCACGTTCGGCATCGCCGCGCTGACGACCGCGATCTGCGTCGCGATCGGCACGCCGGAAGCGTACGTGCTGTCGAAAATGCGCGACCCGTGGCGCTCGCTGTTCCTGCTCGCGATCCTCGCGCCGCTGCTCGTGTCGGTCGTCGTGCGCGCGTTCGGCTGGAGCATGCTGCTGAACACGAGCGGGCTCGTGAATCAGGCGCTCGGGCTCGCCGGCCTCGGGCCGTACAAGCTCGAATACACGACCTTCGCGATCGTGATCGCGCTGGTGCACGTGATGCTGCCGTTCATGGTGATTCCGGTGTGGACCGCGCTGCAGCGGCTCGATCCGCAGACCGAGCATGCGGCGCTGTCGCTCGGTGCGTCGCCGTTCACGACGCTGCGCCGCATCGTGCTGCCGCAACTGATGCCGGGCGTGCTGTCGGGCAGCCTGATGGTGTTCGGGCTGTCGGCCAGCGCGTTCGCGATTCCCGGCCTGCTCGGCGGACGCCGGCTGAAGGTTGCAGCCACGGCCGTCTACGACGAATTCCTCGGCTCGCTGAACTGGCCGCTCGGCGCGACGATCGCGGTGCTGCTGCTGGTCGCGAACCTCGTCGTGATGCTCACCTACTACCGCGTACTCGAACGCCGCTACGCGCGCAGCCTCGGAGGCGCATCCCGATGAGAAAGAACGGCCCCTTCGCCCTCGCGTTCCACACGCTCGTGATGCTGTTCGTGCTCGCGCCGCTCGCGATCGTCGTGCTGGTCGCGTTCACGCCCGACGAAACGCTGACGCTGCCGACCCACGGGCTGTCGCTGCGCTGGTTCCGCGCGATCCTCGACTATCCCGACTTCGTCACCGCGTTCTTCAACAGCCTGAAGCTCGCGTTCGCGTCGGCGACGCTGTCGCTCGCGATCGGTTTGCCGGCGGGCCTTGCGATCGGCCGTTCGGCGTTTCCCGGCCGCGCGTTCCTGAACGGCCTGCTGCTGTCGCCGTTGGTGATCCCCGGCCTCGTGCTCGGCATCGCGCTGCTGCGCTTCTTCGCGCTGATCGGCGCGACCGGCTCGTTCGCGTGGCTCGTGCTCGCGCACATGATCGTCATCACGCCGTTCGTGATGCGGCTCGTGCTCGCGTCCGTCGCGGGCCTCGACCGCAGCATCGAGCAGGCCGCATGCTCGCTCGGCGCGGACCCGTGGACGACGTTCCGCCGCATCACGCTGCCGATGATCGTGCCCGGCATCACGGGCGGCTGGCTGCTCGCGTTCATCAACAGTTTCGACGAACTGACGATGTCGATCTTCGTCACGTCGCCGCAGACGGTCACGCTGCCCGTGCGCATGTACATGTATGCGACCGAATCGATCGACCCGATGATGGCGTCGGTGTCGGCGCTCGTCATCTTCATCACCGCCGGCGCGATGCTGCTGCTCGATCGCGTGTACGGCCTGAACCGCATCCTGATCGGTCAACACTGATGTCGACTCCCGCTTCCCGCTCCAAAAACGATCCGGCCGACGGCGCGCAGTTCGTGCGCGTCGCCGAACGCGAGCGCGCCGCCGTTGCGTTCACGCTCGACGGCCGGCCCGCGCACGCGCTCGCCGGCGACACCGTGCTCACCGCGATCCTCATCGCGCAGCGCCGCGTGCGCGTCAGCGAATTCAGCGGGCAGCCGCGCGCGGGCTTCTGCCTGATCGGCGCGTGCCAGGACTGCTGGGTGCGCACCGAGGCCGGCGCGCGCGTGCGCGCATGCTCGACGCCGATCGTCGAAGGCATGCGGATTCTCACCGCCGTTCAACCGGCCGCGACCGGAGACACACAATGAACGCCGCACTGCAACCGGTGATCGTCGGCGCGGGGCCGGCCGGCGTGCGCGCGGCCGAGGCGCTGGTCGACGCGGGGCTGCGCCCCGTCGTGATCGACGAGAACGCGCGCTGGGGCGGGCAGATCTATCGTCAACCGCCGGCCGACGGCGGCTTCGCGCGCGGCAAAAGCACGCTGTACGGATTCGAAGCCGCGAAGGCCGATGCCGTGCACCGGACGATGGCCGCGCTGCTGCCGCACGTCGACTACCGGTCGAACACGCTCGCGTGGGCATGCGGCGCGGGCCGCGTCGATACGCTGCAGGACGGGCGAGAAATTACCGTGCCGTACTCGCAGCTGATCATAGCGAGCGGCGCGACCGATCGCATGCTGCCCGTGCCGGGCTGGACGCTCGCAGGCGTCTATACGCTCGGCGGCGCGCAAGTCGCGCTGAAGGCGCAGGGCTGCGCGATCGGCCGGCGCATCGTGTTCGCGGGCACGGGGCCGTTGCTTTATCTCGTCGCGTACCAGTATGCGAAGGCCGGCGCGCAAGTCGCGGCCGTGCTCGACACGAGCCCGCTGCGCCGCCAGGCTGCCGCCGCGCCCGCGCTGCTGCGCATGCCGTCGACCTTCGCGAAGGGGCTCTATTACATCGGCTGGCTGCGTGCGCATGGCGTCGCGATCGAAACGGGCGTCACGCTCGAACGCGTGCTCGGCGAACAACATGTGACAGGGCTCGCGTGGCGCGCAGCCGGCGGCGATGCGCAGCCGCGCGTGCTCGATTGCGACGCGCTCGGCCTCGGCTTCGGCCTGCGTTCGGAAACGCAGCTCGCCGATCTCGCCGGCTGCCGGTTCGGTTTCGATCCGGTCAACCGCGCATGGCTGCCCGAGCGCGACGCGGCCGGCCGCACGTCGGTGCGCGGCATCTACGTCGCGGGCGACGGCGCGGGCATCGCGGGCGCCGACGCGGCCGAAGCGTCGGGCCGGCGTGCGGCGCTTGCGTTGCTCGACGATGCCGGCATCGCGTCGCCATCGCCGTCCGGCAAACCTGACGCGGCGATGCTAGAACGCACGCTCGCCCGCATTGGCGCATTCCGCGCGGGCCTCGAAGCGGCATTCGCGCCGCCCGTCGAGCAGGCCGCACGCTGCCCCGACGATACGATCGTGTGCCGCTGCGAGGAAATCGATGCTGGCACGCTGCGCCGCTGCATCCGTGGCGGCGCGGCGACCGAACTCAACCGTCTGAAAGCGCTGACGCGCGTCGGGATGGGTCGCTGCCAGGGCCGCATGTGCGGCGACGCGGCCGCACTCGTGCTGGCCGCCGAAACCGGCCGGCCGCTCGTCGAGGTCGGCCGGTTGCGCGCGCAACCACCCGTGAAGCCGTTCCCGATCTCGGCCGCGCTCGCTGGCGACGACGTCGCGACGATTCCCGACGAGGCGCGCGATGAGTGAGAACCGGCATTACGACGTCGCGATCGTCGGCGGCGGCCTCGTCGGCGCATCTGCAGCGCTTGCACTGACGCGGCGCGGCCTGCGCGTCGGGCTGTTCGAGCGGCGCGACTGCGGCGCGCAGGCGAGCGGCGTGAACTACGGCGGCGTGCGCTGCCAGGGCCGCCCCGCCGAGCAATTACCGCTCGCGCTGCGCGCACGGCGCATCTGGGATCGCCTGCCCGAGCTGATCGGCATCGATGGCGAATTCGTCGTGTCGGGGCACTTGCGGCTCGCGCGCAGCGACGCCGATCTCGACGCGCTCGACGCGTATGCCGCGCTTGCTGGCGAGCACGGCTTGCCGCTGCAGGTGATGCGCGGCGACGCATTCCGCCGTCGTTATCCGTGGCTCGGCCGCGCGGCGCTCGGCGGCTCGCTGTGCGAAACCGACGGCCATGCGAACCCGCGCCTCGTGTCGCCCGCGTTCGCGCGCGCGGCCCGCGCGGCGGGCGCGGACGTGTTCGAGCACACGCCGGTCGACGACGTCCGGCACGACGGCGCGCGCTTCCACTTCCAAGCGGGCGGCCGCGCATGCACCGCGACGTGGCTGATCAATTCGGCCGGCGCATGGGCGAACACGATCGCCGAGCGCTTCGGCGAAGCCGTGCCGATGGAGCCGATCTACCCGAACATGTGGGTGACCGAGCCGCTGCCGCCGTTCATCGCGCACAACCTCGGCGTGTACGGCGGCGGCGTATACGCGCGGCAGGTCGCGCGCGGCAACTGCGTGATCGGCGGCGGGCGCGGCCGCGGCGACGGCGAATTCGGCCAGTCGTCGGTCGATACGACGCGCGCGGTGATGCGCGACGCGTGCGCGCTGCTGCCCGCACTGCGCGACGCGCTGCTGATCCGCACGTGGAGCGGCGTCGAAGGCTGCACGCCCGACCACAACCCGATCATCGGCGCGAGCCGCACGACGCCGAACCTGCTGCATGCATTCGGTTTTTCCGGCGGCGGTTTCCTGCTCGCGCCCGGTGTCGGCGACGTGCTCGCCGATCTCGTCACGACCGGCGAAACCGCCACGCCACTCGATGCATTCTCGATCGGCCGCTTCTTCCGTCAAGCCGCGCCGACCGCCCCTTTCCCCCAAGAGGAGACCTCTCGATGAAACTGCTCGGTACGATCGCGGCCGCCGCCGCACTCTGCATCGCGGGCGCCAGCGCCCCCGCGTTCGCGCAAACGAAGACGATCTACATCGGCATGAACGGCGGGCCGATGGAAAAGGCCTATACGAGCCAGGTGCTGCCCGAGTTCGAGAAGGCGAACAACGTGAAGGTCGTCGTGGTGCCCGGCACGTCGTCGGACGTGCTCGCGAAGCTGCTTGCAAACCGCAACAAGCCGCAGATCCACGTCGCGTTCCTCGACGACGGCGTGATGGCGCGCGCGGTCAGCCTCGGCGTGTGCCAGAAGCTCGACGATTCGCCGGTGCTGAAGGAGCTGTACCCGTTCGCGCGGATGAAGGACGACGTCGGCGCGGGCGTGCAGCTCGGGATGACCGGCATCGCGTACAACAAGAAGCTGTTCGCGGAGAAAGGCTGGGCGCCGCCGACGTCGTGGATGGATTTCGCCGATCCGAAATACAAGGGCAAGGTCGTGTTCCAGTCGGCGTCGAGCAGCACGTTCGGGCTGCACGGCTTCCTTGCGATCAACCGGCTGCTCGGCGGCAGCGAGCAGAACGTGGAGCCCGGCTTCAGCAAGTGGGCGAGCACGGTCGGGCCGAACGTCGTCGAGTACATCCCGAACTCCGCGAAGATCTCCGAGATGGTGCAGACCGGCGAGGCCGGCCTGTTCCCGCTCACGCCGACGGGCGTCGGCGACCTGCAGGACAAGGGCATTCCGGTCGCGTATGCGAACCCGAAGGAAGGCCCGGTGCTGCTGCTCGTCGACCTGTGCGTGGTCGCGAACAATCCCGATCCGCAGCTCGCGCAGAAGCTCGCGCAGTTCCTGCTGTCCGCGCCCGCGCAGACGAAGGCCGCCGAGGCCGGCAAGCAGATCCCCACCAACCGTCTCGCGAAGATGCCGGCCGGGATGCAGCAGAGCCTCGGCAATGTCGACGATCTGGTGCGCAAGGTGACGGTGGTCGACTGGGCCGCGATCAACGCGCGCCGCGCGCAGTGGGATACGCGCTGGAATCGGCAGATCGAGCGTTGATCTTCTCCTGACTACGCGGACGTCCGCAACGCACGCTGCCCGGCCGCGAGCGCGGCGCCCGCGAACAGCGTCAGCGCCGAATACACGAGCCCGCGCGCGAGCCCCGCGCTGTCCGACACCCAGCCGATCGCGACAGGCCCGGCAATCTGACCGAACGCGAAGACCGTCGTAAACGCGCTGATCCCCTTCGCCCAGCCGTCGGGCGGCAGGTTGTGCCGCACGAACGCGGTCGTCGATGCAACGGCCGACAGGAACGTCGCGCCGAACAGCACGCCCGACGCAAACGCGGCGGCCGGATGTACGAATATCGCGGGCATCAGCGTCGCGATGCCGAGCAGCGCGTTGAGCACGGCCAGCGCCTGGCCGCCGCGCATCCGGTCGAGCAAGCGCGACCACAGCCGCGCCGAGACGACGGTCGCGATGCCGAGCATCACGTAGAACGCCGATACCACCGTGCCGCTCATTCCCGCGCCGCGCAGCAGCGCGACGATGAACGTCATATAGCCGATGTAGCCGACTCCGAACAGGCCGTAGCCGGCCAGCGCGAGCGCGAAGCGGGCCGGGCTCGCGGTGACGGCCGGCACCGCGCCGTCGCGTGGCGCAGCCTGCGCCGCGTGCGCGCGCTCGATACGACGCGCGGCCGACACGGCCATCGCCGAGAACAGCACGCAGGCAACCGCGAGCGCGAACCATGCGGGCTGCCAGCCGTGCACACCATGCGTGAGCGTGGCCGGCACGAGCAGCGACGACGCGACGATGCCCCACCCCGTGCCGCCGTAATAGAGACCGAGCAGCAACCCCGCATCGCGCGGCGACGCCGACGCGAGCCGCGCGGCCAGCACGCCGCCGCTGATGAAGATCAGCGCGCTGCCGACGCCGGTCGCGAGCCGCTGCACGAGCAGCGTGTGCATGTCCGACGTGAACCCGCATGCGGCCATCAGCAACGCGGTCAACGCGCAGCCGGCCGCGAGCAGCGTGCCCGCGCGCCGGCGCCGCGACAGCATCGGAAACGCGAGTGCGCCGATCAGGTAGCCCGCGGCGTTCGCGGTGTTCAGCGCGCCGGCCTGTGCGAACGTCCAGCCGAGATCGGCCTTCATCGGCGGCAGCAGTAGCGCATACGAAAAGCGCGCGAGGCCGAGCGCGATCGCGCTGCCGAGCGACAGGCAGATCGCGAGCCGCCACGCGGCCATGCGGTCGGAGTCGATTGCGCCGGCGTCCGGCCGCGATGGGTCGGCACGCTCCGGTTGCAGCACCGTGGGCATCAGGTTGTCTCCATCGTTGTTCGAGTCGTGCCGCCGGGACAGCGGCGTGCGCGGCCGCGTCCGTCGCGCAGGATCGTCAGATGGTGCCAGAAAACCGGGGGCGCCGTCGCGCCCGGCCAGGCGCGCGGTTGCCGTGCGCGATCGTCTTTCATTAATGACGCGATTCGAAATGATCGGCGTCATTACATTTCCGATTTAAAAGAATCACCGAAATCATTTAATCGTCCGCGATCCCGATAATTGGAAAATCAGATCGGCCCCATTATTCGATTTATCTGCCTTTTTCTCGCATCGTTTGCCGGAATTTCCCGTGTTTAGCGGGCTTTTGCTAAAAATCTTGCCACGCATTGCATTCGCAAATTCGTCAGACTATTATCGACGCCACTCGTCCGGCATTCACGAAATGCCGGATGAGGAGCGGCGATCTTTTAGCCACGCTTCATGTTGAATCACTCATGTTCACCACAGGAGAATTGACATGCAGGAAACCCAGCAGATCGAATTGCTTGACTGGATGCAGGAAGACACGCACCCCGAGGCCGTCGACATGATGGTCGAGGACGCCGTGGTGCCGTTCGGCACCGCGCTCTGGCCGGTCTGAGCGGGCCACCCGTTCTCGCGGAAGGGCCGCGGCCCTTCCGCCGCTTCCGGAGACACGCATGCTGAACCTGCACCGCGCGCTGGGCTTTCACCCCGCGCTGCGCGACAAGCTCGCGCGCGGCGAGTCGGGAAAACTGCTGGTCGGTTATGACACCCGCAACCGCGACATCGCGTTGCGCGCATTTGCCGCCCTGCCCGATTCGCTCGACGCGACCACCCTCTGCCTCGAAACCACCCCGCCCGCCGACATCGCCGCCGCGCTCGATCGCGCCGACCTGTTCGTGCTGCTGTACGACTCGTCGTGCCTGCCGACGCCGTCGCCGAGCGGGCCGCCGTTCCTCGCGGCGATCCGCCCCGCGATCGTCGAGCACTGGGGCAAGTCGGTCTTGTTCAAGGATTACGGCCCGCATCTGGACGAGGCATTCGCCGAATCGCTCGACGACATCGCGGCACGCAACGGCCGGCTGATCGAAGCGGCCGCGCGCGCGTCGCAGATCCGCTTCATCGACGAAGCCGGCAACACGCTGACGGGCTCGCTCGCGCCGGACCAGAAATGGACGAGCGTGGACGGGATGGGCAATCTCGACATCGTGCCCGGCGAGATCGCGACGCACGTCACCGACCTGAACGGCTCGGTCGTGTTCAGCGGCACGTTTCTCGGCACCGTGCCGTTCGCGATCAAGTACAAGGTGGCCGAGCGGCTCGCGACGCTGCATGTCGAAGGCAGCACGATCATCGATTTCGACAGCGACGACGCGGGCTTCCGGCGCGACTTCTCGACCTATCTCGACCGGCACGCGAATCACCGGCGGATCGAGGAATTCGGCATCGGCACGAACCTCGGGATCCGCGGGCTGTACGGCCGCAATGCAGGATTCGAGGAACGCCATCCGGGCCTGCATCTCGGGCTCGGCGGCGGCGAAAACGGCAGCCATCATCTCGACCTGATCTTCGCGCGCGGCACGCTCGCGCTCGACGAGCGGATCGTGTTCGACGGCGCATTCGCCGTCTGACGAAGCAGCGGCGTGCTCAGGCTTCGGCGGCCGCCGCGTCGCCGAGCCACTTGAACATCACGTAGCAATCGACGAACCCGAGCCGCGCGTGACGGTACGCGCGCGGCAAGCGGCCGACGATCTCGAACCCCAGCTTCTGCCACAGCGCGACCGCGATCTCGTTCGTCGCGACCACCGAGTTGAACTGCATCGCGAGGAAACCGCGCTCGCGTGCAACCTGCTGCGAGTGCTCGCACATCAGGCGCGCGACGCCGCGGCCGCGCGCGGCCTCGCTCACCATGTAGCCGCAGTTGCATACGTGATTGCCGGGCCCGGCCGCGTTCGCCTTCAGGTAGTACGAACCGAGCAGCACGCCGTCCTCTTCGGCGATCCACGTGCAGAGCGGTGCGTCGAGCCACAGTGCGCGCGCGGCCTCCGGCGTCGGTGCGGGATCGAATGCATAGGTTTCCTGAGCAGCGACGATGGCGCGGTAGGTCGGCCAGAAGCGCGGAAAATCGTCCTCGGTCATCGGGCGAAGCGTGATCATGCGGGTTCTCTCGTGAAGGCGATGTTGGCCGGAAGGCAATCGATCGTACCGCGATTCGTCGATGGCTGACGTCCCGCGGCACGCCGCTGCGGTGCGCGGCCGGCGGCATGCGGTACCGGCGCTCAAGCGCCGGCGAGAAACCCGACAGGCGCTCGTCGCCGCGTCGCCGGCAGGTTTGCCGTTCACGTCATTCCCTCCGGACACACCACACTCGGCGCGTGCCTCGTCATCGCGCCATCGACACAGGCCATTCGGCCGAATCGCCGCCGTACGCACCGGATGAAAGAATGATCGTCGTCCGGGAAGCCGGCTTCGCTGCCTGAAACCCCGAACCATGAAGGCGCCGCATGCGCTCCGGCCGCGGCGCCGCTGCGTTGCATGCCGTCTCGATCCGACGACCGGCGCCACGTGCATTGCACCCCGCTCACACCGCCTGTGGCAGGCCGCATGGCAGCCTCGTTTCCCTCACCGCCTCTGTAGCTTATAAGTTACAATGCTATCCAAGTTCGAACTGCTTCGCTATCAGCGCGACGACGGTCGCGAGCCTTTCACCGAATGGCTGAACGCCGTGCGCGACAAGCTCGCCCAGGCACGGATTCGCGAACGCCTGCGCCGCGTGCAGACGGGCAACTTCGGCGATTGCGTGCCTGTCGGCGAAGGCGTGATCGAACTGCGCATCCACGTCGGTGCCGGCTATCGCGTGTACTTCGGCCGGCACGGCGGTGCACTGGTGCTGCTGCTGTCCGGCGGCGACAAGGGCAGTCAACCCGACGACATCAGGCGCGCAAAGGAACACTGGTCGAACTGGAAACGGAGGCAAACATGAACAAGCTCAAAGGCGCGGTATCGCACCACGACGCGGAAGTCGCCGAGCTCGGCGCCGATCGCGAACTCGCGGTGGCCTATCTGCGCGTCGCAATGGAATCGCTCGACGATCCCGACAACCGCGCGGCCGCCCTGCTCGCGCTGCGCACGGTCGCGGAAGCGTACGGCGGGCTCGGTGCCGTCGCGGCCGAAGCCGGCATCAGCCGCGAATCGCTGTATCGCACGCTGTCCCCCAACGGCAACCCGACGCTGAAAACCCTGCTCGCGGTGCTCAAGACGGTCGGCCTGCGCCTGTCCGTCGTCCCCGCGCAGCACGCGCACGCGTAAGCGGCGCACGGCCGGCCTGCCCGCTCACGGCCTGGTCATCCACACCAGCAGCATCCCGGCCGGCGCGGCATTCATCCCCGTCGGCGGATGCTCGATCGTCGGCTCGACCGCCAGCGCCTGCGCGATCGCCGCCGCATCGTCGATCGGCGTCGTCCTCACGATCGTTATCAGCCTCGCCGGCCGGTGCAGCGTTTCGCGATACAGTGCGCCGTACCACAGCGGCCGCGTGCCGAGCGCATCCTGCAGCGCGTACGGATAGCGCCACAGCCGCAGCACGACACGGCTTTCCGGGTGGCCCGGATCGACGCGGACGAACACGCGGCGCGTGCTCTCGCCGTGCGTGTAGCGCGGCAGCACCGGTAGCGTGTCGGCCGGCGCCTGCGGCAACAGCCAGCGCAGCGCGGTGGCAGGCGACCACGGCGTCGCGCGCTGCCAGCCGGCCTGAGCGAGATGGCGATCGAGCGTGTCCGACGTCGCGCTCCATTGCAGCGGCAGATATTCCTCGCGATCGCCGCCGATCTCGGTGCGCCGCGTCGGCACGCGCTGCCACCCGCCGCGCATCCACTGATCGACGGTCATCGCAACCACGTCGCCGACATGCGGGCGCGCCGCGCGGTCGAGCTGCCATTGCGCGGGAACCGTCCATACGCCGGCCGTCGCGAGCACCACGACCACCGCGACGAGCGCCCCCCTCGACTGCACATGCTCGCGCACGCGCCAGTACGCATAAGCGCCGGCGAGCACCGCGAACCACGCCAGCCCGAGGCTCCAGCCGCCGAGCAAACCCGACAGCCACGTGTCGCCGACATACAACCGCGCGAAGCCGCCGAGCACGATCCACAGCACGACCGCCGTCACGACCGGGATGCGCCACCGCGCGGGTCCGTCGTGCGCGAGCACCCAGCCGAGGCCGCTGCTCGCGAGAATCGCGAACGCGGCATCGGCATCGGGCAGCGGCATGTGCGGTGCGCCGGGCGGCAGGCTCGCGGGCGTCGCGCCGGGCACGCCCGCGCCGAACACCGGTACGAGCACGACGGCGATGCCGATCGTCGCGAGCCACCACGCGGACGTCAGCCAGCAGCGATGAATCATCAGCCAGACGAGAAACGCGGCCGCGACGATCAGCCCCGTATCGTGCCCGTGCAGCACCGCGAGCGCGCTCATCGCGGCATCGACGGGCGGCGTGCGCAGGTTCTGCAGGAACGCGTACAGCGCGATGTCCGCCTGCATCAGCGGATCGTTCGCGACGACATCCTGCACGAGCCCCGCGAACAGCCACACGCAGCCGACGAACAGCAGCGCAAGCACGGGCACCGCGCCCGGCAGGCGGCGCACGTGCGCGATCGTGTCGTGCAGCCGCGCGCCGAAGCGCGGCCAGCGGCGCGCGCAGGCGTGCACGACTTCGACGAGCGCGCGACGCAGCAGCGGCCAGCCGCGCCGCAGCGCGACGCGCACGCCGATCCACACCAGCGCGACCAGCGCGGCGACGACCGCCAGGATTGCGGCGACCCGCACGCTGATCGCCGCGGCCAGGACGGCCGATGCGCCGAACAGGATGCCCGGCGCCACATGCACGGGCGCCCACACGAGTGCCGATATCACGTTGACCGGATAGAACGACCGGCGCGGCAGCATCGCGCAGCCGACGACGACCGGCACCACCGCGCGCACCGGCGCGAGGAAGCGCGCGAGCACGATGCTCTTCATGCCGTGACGCAGCACGAACTCCTCGCCGCGCGCGTAAGCGGCTGCATAGCCGAAGCGCGCCCACGCGTTGCGGATCACCCCGCCATAGTGCCGCCCGAGCTCGTAGCTGATCCCGTCGCCGACCACGGCGCCGACGGCCGCGACGCCGATCGTCGTCCACCCGTCGAGCGCGCCCGCGCCGATCAGCGCGCCGGCCGCGAACATCACGGCACCGGCCGGCACGACCGTGCCGACCAGCGCGATCGCCTCGGCGCAGGCGGTCAAGAACACGATCGCCAGCACGAGCAGCGGATGCGCGCCGATCGCGCCGATCCACGCGTGGATCGTGTCGCTCATCGCGCACTCCAAAGCGGTGCGGCCCGGTGTGCGAACACCGGGCCGGCAGTGGCGTGGGAAACGTTCATCGCGAGGTGCGCGCGGTCGCGCCGGCGTCGGAAGTCAATCGAACTCGTACTGCCGCGCATCGGCCTCGAGCGGCGCATCGTGGTATCCGACCGTCGCGATCTCGTGCAGATAGCGCGCGAGAAACGCGCCGATCGACCCGGCGGCCTCGAATTGATGCACGTGACGGAATTCGTGGGTCAGCAGGCGGCGCGTGTCTTGCCCGCGCAGCACGAACACCGCATGGCCGAGCGTGAGCCCGATCGTCCCCGGCGACAGCAGCCCCGTGTCGCGGGCGATCGCGGCAAGCGTTGGCGTTTCGGGGAACGGCATGCGGTCGACGATCACGACGCGGATCCGCTCCGGCTGCGCGACGCCCACGGTGCGCGCGTCGTCGGCCTGCGCCGGCGTCAGCGGCGCGCCCTGCGCGATCCCGCGCGCCGCTTCCGCTTCGGCCCATGCGACGGCGGCAGGCAGTGCGGACGGAAGGATATCGGCAAGGTCGATCATCGCGGGGCTCCTCGGTTGTCGCGGTGGCATCGGGCACCAGTTTAGTCCCGAATCGGGGCCGTTCGCGGGGCGGTTCGCGTGACGCCGCGCTGGTCCGCCCCGGGCGCGTCAGCCATCAGGGAATACCCTATTCCACAAGCGGTCCACGCTACTCTCCTTTCCGTCGATTGCTTCGGTTCAGTACACATTCCGGGGTCGGATATCTCGAAAATTTCCCGGATGTGTACCGTTTTGGGATTCGGCGGAATATATTGATCGGAAGAACAGTCGCGGCGGCAACCGGACGGCAGGGTCCGCGGCGTCATCCCGAAGAGGGTCGCTCGATGATCAGGGTAATTCTGGCTGACGATCACGCAGTCATGCGGGACGGACTGCGTCATATCCTGGAAAGGGCCGGCGGTTTCGAAATCGTCGGCGAGGCGAGCGACGGTCGGGCCACGCTCGCGCTGGCCGAGCGCAGCGCCGCGGACGTGCTGCTGCTCGACCTGTCGATGCCCGCGCCGACCGGCATCGAGCTGATCCGGCTGGTCAAGAGCCATGCGCCGTCGCTGCGCACGCTCGTGCTGACGATGCACGCCGAGGCGCAGTACGCGGCGCGCGCGTTCAAGGCCGGCGCAACCGGCTACCTGACGAAGGACAGCGCGACCGCCGAGCTCGTCGAGGCCGTCGGCAAGGTCGCGGCGGGCGGCGTCTACGTGAGCCCGTCGGCGGCCGAAAGCCTCGCGCGCACGCTGCGCACGCCGGCCCAGATGCTGCCGCACGAACGGCTGTCCGCGCGCGAACTCGACGTGATGCACCGCATCGTCGCGGGCCAGACCGTCACGCAGATCGCGTCCGAACTCGCGCTGAGCGCGAAGACGGTCAGCACGTACAAGACGCGGATCCTCGAGAAGATGGAACTGCCGCACGAAGCCGCGCTGGTCCGCTACGCGATGCGCCACGATCTCGACCCCGGCGTCGACGACGCATGACGACCACCCTCCACTTACCGCCCGCCCCCGCGGACGACGCCGATCCGGACGCGTCGCGCCTGTTCATGTCGTCGCTGCCGCCCGGGCGGCGCGAGCGGCGGCTCGCGATCGCGACCGTGCTCGTGTCGGCCGTGATCTTCGCCACGCTCGCGCCGTTCGCGGGCATGCCGCTCGCGCCGGGCTGGGCGTTCATCCCCGTGTACCAGTCGGCGATCGTCGTCAACGACATGGTGACGGCCGGCCTCCTGCTCGGCCAGTACGCGATCCTCCGCGAGAAAGCACTGCTCGCGCTAGCGGGCGGCTACCTGTTCACGGGCTTCATGGCCGGCACGCACATGCTGACCTTCCCTGGGCTGTTCGCGCCGACGGGCCTGCTCGGCGCCGGCGAACAGACCACCGCCTGGCTGTACCTGTTCTGGCACGGCGGCTTTCCGCTCGCGGTCGCCGCGTACGCGCTGCTGCGCGCGGTGTCGCGCACGCGCCCGATCCCGGCCCCGCAGCGCCGCGCTGCGATTCCGGTGGTGCTCTGCATCGCCGCGGCGGTCGCCGCGACGGCCGCGCTCGCGGTGCTCGCGACCGCCGGCCACGACCTGCTGCCGCGCATCATGCACGGCAACCGGATGGCCGCGACGATGAAGAACGCGATCACAGTCGTCTGGGGGCTGAACCTGGTTGCGCTGATGCTGATGTGGCGACAGCGGCGCCGCCATTCCGTGCTCGACCTTTGGGTGATGACCGTGCTCGTTGCCTGGCTGTTCGACATCGCGCTGTCGTCGATGCTGAATCACGGGCGCTTCGATCTCGGCTTCTACGCGGGCCGCGCATACGGCCTCGTCGCGTCCGGCGTCGTGCTGTTCGCGATGCTGTTCGAGAACGGCCGGCTGCATGCGCAGACGGTGCGCGCACTGGCCGGCGCGCGCTACCAGCATCTGCTCGTCGTGCAGAAGAGCGCGCAGTTGAACGAGGCGAACGAACGGCTCGAACAGCGCGTCGCCGCGCGCACCGCGCAACTGAGCGCATCGAACCGCGACCTGCGGCGCGAAGTCGAGGAGCGCGTGCGCGCGGAGCGGGCGCTGCAGGCGTCACGCGAGGAACTGCGCGAGATCGCCGCGATCAGCGCGACCGCGCGCGAGGCCGAGCAGCGCCGCATCGCCCGCGAGCTGCACGACGAACTCGCGCAGACGCTCGCGGCGCTGAAGAACGATCTCGAATGGCTGATCGACCGCGTGCCGCAGGACGACGCGCCGCTGGCGCGCAAGATCGCGGCGATGCACACGATGGCACGCGGTGCGGTGGCCGCGACGCGGCGCATCGCGTCGGACCTGCGCCCGCTGATGCTCGACGATCTCGGCTTCGCCGCGGCGATGCAATGGCTCGTGGAGGATTTCCGGCACCGTCACGGGATCGCGTGCGCGCTGCACGTCGAGCCGCCCGAACTGCAGCTCGACGAACCGTATGCGACGGCCGTGTTCCGCATCGCTCAGGAAGCGCTCGCGAACATCGCGCGGCATGCGGCCGCGTCGCATGCGGACGTGGACCTCGTGCACCGGGACGATGCGATCGCGCTGACGATTCGCGACGACGGCGCGGGGTTCGATCCCGGTGCGCCGCGCAAGTCGAGTTCGTTCGGGCTGGTCGGCTTGCGCGAGCGTGCGTATCTCGTCGGCGGCACGTTGCAGATTACGACGACGCTCGGTGAAGGTACGACGGTCGAGGTGGAGATTCCGCTGTCGCATCCGCAGGTGGCGGTTGCGCACGGCGGGGATGGGGCTTCGGGCGGGTAGGTCGGCGGGATGCGATGGCGCGGCGTCGCTGACGCGGTCAGTGGTAGTCGTCTTCTCGTTGATGCCGGACGGCGAGGATCGTGACTTGCTCCGCGATCCTCGCTGTCCCGATGGCTTACTCAACCGCTTTTGTCGCCCGTGCCGCTTTCAGCATGCGCTCGAGTTCTGCCTGAACGTTTGCAGCATCGATGTATTCGCCGGTCCGCCGCGCCTCGTCGCGCGATGCCAGGCCATGCGCGACAAACTCGCGCTGCACGCGCCGGCGTGCAATGCGAGCGCGCAACGCCGATTCGATGAATGCGGAAAGCGTCTCGTTTTTCGCCAGAACGGATTCAGCGGCTTCAAGCAATTGCGGATCGATCCGGAACGCGGGCTTCGTCGCAGAATTCATTGCATTCCCCACGTGTGCCAATAGACCGCACGGTAGCACACCGGCACGCGCCAGGAGCGTGAACCGGTTGGGGCAGCCACGCATCCATGCGCGTCACACCCGCGCCGCCACCATCCCCCGCTCCGACCGCGTCCACGCGACCAGCGCGCCGATCCCGAGCAGCGCGAGGCACACGATCGGCACGATCATCGGCCCGAACGCGGTGCCCGTCACCTTGCCCGCGAACGGCATCAGGTTCTGGCTGAAGAAGCCGCCGAGGTTGCCGATCGAGTTGATCGCCGCGACGCTCGCCGCCGCCCGCGCACCGGTGAAATAACGCGGCGGCATCGACCAGAAGCACGGATACAGCAGCGGGATGCATGCGCCGCCGAGCACGAGCGCGATGAAGCGCAGCGGCGTCGACGGCAGCACGAGGCTCAGCAGGAAGCCGAGCGCGCCGAGCGCCGCGACGATCGCAATCGTGCGCAGGATGCTCTTCGCGCGGCGCAGCTTCGCCGGCAGCCACACCAGCAGCAGCACCGCGAGCGCCCACGGCAGCATGCTCAGGAAGCCGTTCGTGCTGCTCGACACGCCGAACGATTTCACGAGCGTCGGCAGCCAGTACGTGACGCCGTACAGCGACGTCGACATCAGCATGTAGGTCGCCGCGAACAGCATCACGCGCGGATCGAGCAGCGCCTTCCACGGCTGGCCGTGCTCGGCCTGCGCGGGCTTCTCGCGCTCCAGCGCGGCCGCGACGATCTGCTTCTCGCGCTCGTCGAGGAACGGTGCCTCGCGAAACGACGCGGGCAGCACGCGGAACACGACGATCGCGACGATCACGGCCGGGATGCCGGTTGCAATGAACACCCACTGCCAGCCCGCCAGCCCCCATACGCCGTTCAGGCTCAGCAGCACGCCGCCGACCAGCGAGCCGAGCATGTTCGCGAGCGCGCTGCCGAGCGTGAAGATGCCGAGCACCTTCGCGCGGTAGCTTTGCGGAAACCACAGCGTCAGGTAGTAGATCACGCCCGGATAGAAACCGGCCTCGGCGATGCCGAGCAGGAAGCGCAGCGTGCAGAATGCGGGCATCGACGTCGTGAAGCCCATCAGCACGGTGATGAGGCCCCACGTCAGCATGATCCGCGCGAGCCATACGCGTGCGCCGTAACGATGCAGCGCGAGCGTGCTCGGCACCTCGAACAGCAGGTAGCCGATGAAGAACAGCGACGACGCGAGCCCGAACGCGGCCTCCGTCATCCCGAGGCTGTGCACCATCTGCAGTTTCGCGAAGCCGACGTTCTGCCGGTCGATGAACGCGATCAGGAACATCACGACGAGGATGGGCAGCAGGCGCCGCGCCACCTTCGACATGATGCGCTGTTCTTCGGCGGACGCGGGGTCCAGGGTTTCGGTAGCGTTCACTACGGGCTCCTTGCGTAAATCGGTTGCGTGTCGGTTGAATCGGCGCCGCGCAACGAAGGCGCAAGCGCGGAATGTTTCGATGAATATCGTTTGTGAGCGGCCGGCGGCGCTCAGCCCGACCGGTAGTCGTCGAGCATCGGCGCGAACATCTCGTGCCATGCACGCGGCTTCGCCTTGATCGTGCCGGCCAGGTACAGGAATTCGACGTAGTCCATCAGCTGGTTCGGCCGCACCGAAAAGCGCGTGTCGGGTGCGGCGAGCATCCGCATCACGTCGTCGTGCGACACGCCGACGCCCGACGACGCCGCATAAAGCGCGGCCGCCGCGCGCGGGTCCTGCGCGATCAGGCGGTTCGCTTCGTCGAGCGCGCCGAGAAACGCGGCGGCCAGCGCGGGCTCCGTATCGACGAGCCGCTTCGGCGCGAACACGACGTCGAGCGTCAGCGGGCCGAGCACGTCGACCGAACTCACGACGCGGTGGATGCCCGGCTGCCGCAACTCGAGCGTCGAGAACGGCGGCGACGTGAAGTGCGCGGTGACGCCGTTCTCGCGGCGAATCAGCGCCTGCATCGCCTGCGGATGCGGCAGGTTCACGGTGATCGAATCGAGCTGCGCGAAATGCTTCGGACCGAGCTGCCGGCTCGCGACCATCTGCAGCACGACGGCCGACAGCGACGTGCGGATGCCGGGCACCGCGATCCGGTCGGACGACGTGAAGTCGCGCAGCGACATGAGGCCCGGACGGTTCGCGTTCAGCGACAGCGACGTGGTCGACAGCCCGCTGATGCCGATCACCTCGACGTTCGGGATGCCGCGCGCCCGCGCCCACAGCTCGATGAAGCCCGGCGCGCCGGCGCCCGCGAAATCGAGCGTGCCGGCCATCATCGCGTCGTTGACGGAATTGCCGCCGTCGAGCAGCACCCAGTCGACCGCGACGTCGCGCACGCCATGCCGCGCCGCGTGCCGCTCGAACAGCCGCTGCTTCTCCATCACGAGCAGCGGCAGGTACAGCACGCCATAGCCTTTCGAGATTCGCACGGTGCGCGGCTTCGCGCGCACGAGCGACGGCGCGGCGAGCACGCCGAGCCCGGCGGCGATCAACGCGCGGCGACGCGGCGACGTCGTCATGCGCGCGCCGCCGTGCGACGGGCGGCAAACGGCCACGCGAGGGCCGGCGGCGCGCTGCGCCGCGCGTGCGTCGTGCCCGTGACTTGCTGCATGTTGCCGTCTCCTTGAATATTTCTGGTATTAATGCCGTCCTTGCGTGCTTCTTCCGGCTCGACACAGGTTATCGACCGAGTCTGAGAAAATGCTGACATCCCGGCCCCGGGAAAACCCCTAATCCATCCACCTGCAAAACGGCACCATGCGCATTCTCGTCGTGGAGGACGATGCCGAAATCGGCGCGGCGATCCGCAGCCGCCTGGCGCGGCTCGGCCATGCGGTCGATCTCGAAACCGACGGCGCAACCGCGAACGGGCTGCTGCGCGTCGAGCGTTTCGACCTCGTCGTGCTCGACGCGAACCTGCCCGGCATGGACGGATTCTCGGTGCTGCGCAACCTGCGCGCGTCGGGCAGCACGACGCCCGTGCTGCTCGTCACCGCGCGCTCGGCGATCGACGACCGCGTGAGCGGCCTCGGCCTCGGCGCCGACGACTATCTGGTGAAACCGTTCGACTACCGCGAGCTGGATGCGCGCGTGCAGGCGCTCCTGCGCCGCAACAGCGGCCACGCGAACGACGTGCTGACGCTCGGCGGTCTCGTGATCGACCGCAGCAGCCGCCTCGCGGAACTCGACGGCCAGCCGCTGTCGCTGTCGCGCCAGGAATTCGCGCTGCTCGAAATCCTCGCGAGCCGCCCGCAGCGCATCTTCTCGAAGGAAGAACTGCTGAACCAGCTGTTCAGCTTCGGCAACGAGCCGACCGCGAACGCGGTCGAGCAGTACGTGACGCGCGTGCGCAGAAAGCTGCAGGGCAGCTCGGTCGAGATCCGCACCGCGCGCGGGATGGGGTATCAGATTGCCGCGCATTGACTGGTTCCCGAAGACGCTGTTCGGACGCACGCTGCTCTTCATCGCGCTCGTCGTCGCGACCGGCGCGCTCGCGCTCGCGGCGATCGCGCGCTACTACGCGGGTGTCGCGGCCGAACGCGCGTACGACCAGTTGCTCGCCGGCGCGTCGATCCAGGTCGCGGAGAACCTCTACGTGCAGGGCGGCGTGCTCGCACTGAATCCGCCGGTGGCCGCGCTGTCGACGCTGTCGCGCTACGACCTCGTCTACTACAAGGTCGTCGATTCGCGCGGCATCGTCGTGGCCGGCTACAACGATCTCGCGAGCCCCGCGACACTCGCCGCCGCGAAACAGGGCCCCGCATTCGCGAACGCCGTGTACCAGGGGCACCGGATCCGCACCGCGACCATCGCGCGCTACATGCCCGAGGAAAGCACGCCGGGCTGGGCGCTCGTGACCGTTGCGCAAACAACCAACGCGCGCCAGCAGCTCACGAACGACATGAGCATCAAGGTGTGGACGCTGATCCTGCTGATGAGCGTGCTCGCGATCGGCGCAAGCGGCCTCGCGATCCGGCGCGGCCTGCGCCCGCTCGCGCAGATCGGCACCATCATCGCCGCGCGCGACCCTGCCGACCTGCGGCCGGTGGCCGTCGACACGCCGAGCGAGATCGACGCGATCATCGGCTCGATCAACGGGTTGATACACCGCCTGGCCGAACGCATCAACGCGATGCAGCGCTTCATCGCCGACGCCGCGCACCAGATGCGTACGCCGCTCGCGCGGCTCGACGCGCAGATCGAACTGCTCGACGGCGAATCCGATCCCGCGCGCCATGCGGCGCGCCTCGACGCGCTGCGCGCGACCAGCGCGGACGTCGGCCGCCTGACCGGCCAGTTGCTCAATCACGCGATGGTGATCCATCGCATCGAGGCCGTGCCGCTGCAACCGGTCGAACTCGTCGCGCTCGCGAAGGACGTGCTCGGCCGCGTGATTCCGCTCGCGGGCGAGCGTGATGTTGCGGTCGCGTTCGCGAGCGACGCACCGCTTGCATGGATCGACGGCGATGCGATCAGCCTGCAGGAAGCGCTGTCGAACGTGCTGCACAACGCGCTACTGCACGGTCATGCGGACGACATCGTCGTATCGGTCGCGACCAAGGACAACGCCGGCGGCGCGGTCACGCTGACCGTCACCGACAACGGCCGCGGGATTCCGCGCGAGCACTGGGCCGCCGCATTGCAGCCGTTCGTGCGAATCGCGCCGGACGGCAGCGAGCGGCGCACGGGGTCGGGCCTCGGGCTCGCGATCGTTCAGGAAGTGATGAAGGCGCACGGCGGGCGCGTCGGGTTCGCGTTTCCGGATGCGGGCGGGTTCGCGGTGGTGCTGACGTTTCCGCGGGCGGCGGGGATCGGTGCGGGCGAAGCGTAGGCCAGTTGAATCGGGCGTGTGGTCAATCAAATGCGGGTGAGCCGCAGCCGTCAATCGTCGCTGTCGCCGGCGGCATCAGCGGCGCTGCGCTTCCATCGCGGTGATGGCGACTGAGCGACAATTTTCCCGACATTTCGGAATGCATCGCAATTTTTCGCGATGCACACCGGAGGCGACACGAGACACGCCGACTACACCGCCACCGCCTCCCCGCCCAGATACGCATCGCGCACGCGCTCATCGTCGAGCAGCGCCTTCGCGGGCCCTTCGAGCACGACGCGCCCCGTCTGCAGCACATACCCGTAGTGCGCGATCTCCAGCGCGAGGCTCGCGTTCTGCTCGACCATGAACACCGTCACGCCCTGCTTGTTGATCGCGTCGATCAGTTCGAGCACCTTGTCGACGTAAAGCGGCGACAGCCCCATCGTCGGCTCGTCCATGCAGATCAGTTTCGGCCGCGCCATCAGCGCACGCGCCATCGCGAGCATCTGCTGCTCGCCGCCCGACAGCGTGCCTGCGCGCTGCGCGAGCCGCTCGCGCACGCGCGGAAACAGATCGAGCACGCGTTCGTAATCTTCCGCCACCGCCGTGCGGTCGCCGCGCGTATACGCGCCCATCAGCAGGTTCTCGCGCACGCTCATGTCGCCGAACAGCCGCCGCGCCTCGGGCACGGCCGCGATCCCGCGCCGCACACGCTGCGGCGTCGCGAGCGCCGTCACGTCGTCGCCGTCGAAGCGCACGACGCCGCGGCGCGGCCGCATCAGCCCGAGAATCAGCTTCATCGTCGTCGACTTGCCGCTCGCGTTGCCGCCGAGCAGGCTGACGATCTGCCCGCGGCCCACTTCGAAGTTCACGTCGAAATGCACCTGCACCGGCCCGTAGAACGTATCGAGGTGTTCGAGTTTCAGCAGTGCGTCGGTCATGGTCGTGTCGGGTCCGGAAGAAAGCGTGTTCATGCGGCCGCCTGCGTCGTGCGCTCCGCGGCCGCACCGCCCGCATGACGCCGGCCGAGGTACGCCTCGATCACGCGCGGATCGTGCCGCACGTCGCGCGGCGCGCCTTCGGCGATCTTTACGCCGTTGTCGAGCACCATCACGCGGTCGGACACGCGCATCACGAGTTCGAGCTTGTGCTCGATCAGCAGGATCGTCAGGCCGCGCGCCTTCAGCGACTGGATCAGTTGCAGCATCTCGGCCGTTTCCGTCTCGTTCATCCCGGCCGTCGGTTCGTCGAGCAGCAGCAGGCGCGGATGCAGCGCGAGCGCGCGGCCGATCTCCACGCGCCGCCGGTTCGCGTACGACAGGCTGTGCGCCGGATGATCGATGCGCGGCGTGAGCCGTTCGCCGAACCCGGCGACGATCGCGCGCGCCTCGTCGCGCAGCGCCGCTTCCTCGCGCCGCACCGATGCGGGCCGCACGAGCGCGCGCAGCACTTCGGCCGCCGCGCCGAGCGCGGGCCAGCCGGGCCGCGCCGCGCGCAGCCGCGCATGCGCGCCGATCAGCACGTTGTCGAGCACGCTCAGGTTGCCGAACACGCGGCCGTGCTGGAACGTGCGTGCAATGCCGAGCGCCGCGAGCCGTTCGGGCGCCGTGCCCGTGATGTCGCGGCCGTCGAACGTCACGCGGCCGGCATCGGGCCGGTCGGCGCCCGCGATCAGGTTGAACAGCGTGGACTTACCGGCGCCGTTCGGCCCGATCACGCTCAGCAGTTCGCCGTCGGCAAGCGTCAGGCTTGCGCCGTCGAGCGCGGTCACGCCGTCGAAGCGGCGCGTCAAACCCTGCACGTCGAGCAAGGGTCGGGTGGTGGTCATCGCATTCCTCCTCACACCGTGCCGAGCAGGCCCTGCGGCCGAAACCGGACGAGCAGCAGCAACACGACGCCGTAGATCAGCATCCGGTAGTCGGCCGCCCAGCGGAACAGCTCCGGCAGCCCGATCAGCGCGACCGCGCCGGCGATGCCGCCGAGCACGTTGCCGAGCCCGCCGAGGATCACCATCGTCAGCGCGAGGATCGACACCTGCGAATCGAAGGTCTGGTGATTGATGTAGCTGTACAGGTGTGCGGCGATGCCGCCGCTCACGCCGGCCGCCACGCCGCCGACCGCGAACGCGATCGCCTTGTAGCGGTTCGGCGCGATGCCGTGCGCGCGAGCGGCAACGTCGTCCTCGCGCACCGCGCGCAGCGTGCGGCCGAGATGCGAGCGCAGCAGCCGAACCTGCACGAGCGCGAACACCACGAGCACCGCGAACGTGAACCAGTACGCGGCGCGCGCGGTCGCTGCCCACGGCAGCGGCGCGATGCCGGTGATGCCGAGCGGGCCGCGCGTGAGGCCGTCCCAGTTCAGGATCACGAGGCTCACCACTTCGCCGATGCCGAGTGTCGCGATCGACACGTAATGCCCGCGCAGCCGGAACGCCGGATAGACGAGCAGCGTGCCGAGCACGGCCGTGATCGCGCCCGCGCACGGGATCGTCACGGCCGGCGACCAGCCGAGATCCGACGACAGCAGCGCCGACGCATACGCGCCGATCACGAGCAGCGCCGCGTGCCCGAGCGAGATCTGCCCGACCGTGCCCGCGACGAGCGTGAGGCTCAGCGCGAGCAGGCCGTACAGCCATGCGTTGGTCAGCGTCTGCAGCACGTACGGCGACGCGCCGAGCCACGGCAGCACGGCCGCCAGCGCGATCAGCACGGCGAGCACCGGGCGCGGCACGCGCACGGCTTTCGCGGCCGCGAGAAAGGTGCCCGTCATCGGTTCGGGCGGCAGCGCGCGGTTCGCGCTGAACAAGCCGTTCGGCCGCCACACGAGGAACACGATCAGCAGCCCGAACGCGAACAGGTCGCGATAGCTCGTGCCGAACAGCGCGACGCCGTAGCTTTCGACGAGACCGAGCAGCAGGCTGCCCGCGATCGCGCCCGGTACGTTGCCGAGCCCGCCGATCAGCAGTGCGACGACGCCCTTCAGCGTCGCCTGGAAGCCCATCGCCGGATCGATGCTGTTGTAGTACATGCCGACCAGCAGCCCGCTCACGCCGCCGAGCGCGCACGCGATCGCGAATACCGTCTGGTTCACGCGATCGACGTCGACGCCCATCTGCAGCGCCGCGTCGCGATCCTGCGCGGTCGCGCGCACCGCCCAGCCGAGCCGCGTGAAACGCAGAAAGCCGTACAGCAGCGCGGCCGCCGCGATGCCGATGCCCGCGATCAGCAGGTCGAGCGAGCCGAGCGTCGCGCCGGCGATCCGCAGGTGCCAGTCGGGCAGCGGCGTCGGCACCGCGCGCGGGTCCGCGCCGAATGCGAGCTGCGCGAGCTGGTCGAGGATGAAGCTGATGCCGATCGTCGCGAGCAGCGGCGCGATCCGCGCCGCGTGGCGCAGCGGCCGCAGCCCGATCCGGTCGATCGCGATGCCGAGCGCGCCGCAGCCGACGACGACCGCCGCGAGCGCGACCGGCAGCGGCAGCCCGAAGCGCGTCAGGCACAGCCAGCCGATGAACGCGCCGACCATGTAGACCGAGCCGTGCGCGAAGTTGATCAGGTGCGACACGCCGAAGATCAGCGCGAGCCCGACCGCGAGCAGCGCGTAGATATTGCCGACGATGAGGCCGTTGAGCGTGTAGTCGAGCCAGGAAGCCATCACGATGCGTCCGTCACTTGCATGCGGTTGATTCGGAATCAGCGCGCGGCGAGCTGCGGCTTCGCGCCGTCCCACAGCGCCCACTGCCCCTGCTTCACGACGAGATACACGGTACGCGCGCCCGCGACGCGGCGCGTCTGCGGATCGAAGCGCACCTTGCCGAAGATCACGCTCGGCACGTCGCTCACTTTCGCGAAACCGTCGTGCGCGGCCTGGCGCGTCGTGCCGTAGCGGCGCAGCACCTCGGCCGACAGGATCAGCGCGTCGTATGCGCGCGCAACGAACGAATCGGGATCGGCGTGGAATTTCGCGCGATAGCGCTGCACGAACGCCTGCACCTCGGGGCGCGGCTCGGCCGGGAAGAAGTTCGATTCCGTATAGACGCCTTCGACGGCCGCGCCGCCCAGTTCGAGGAATTTCGGCGAATACACGGAGCCGACCGCCGCGATCGGCAGCGTGACGCCCGACGTGCGCGCCTGTCGCACGATCTGCGCGCCGTCCGCGTAGTACGAGATCAGCACGATCGAATCGGGCTTCGACGCGCCGATCCGCACGAGCGTCGAGCGGAAATCCTTCTCCGCCGGCTGGTAGCCCTCGGCCGCGACGACCTGCGCGCCGAGCCCGGCCACTGCCTTCGCGAAGATGTCCTTGCTGGTGCGGCCCCAGTCGGTGTTCAGGTACAGCACCGCGATCCGCTTGAAGCCGAGTTCCTTCACCGCGTAGCGCGCGAGCAGCGGCTGCTCCTCGGCCTGGCTCAGCGCGGTGCTCCACAGGTAATCGCCGCCCTTCGTGAAATCCGGATGCGAGTTCGTGAAGCCGAACTGGATCAGTTGCCCACGCTGGTAGATCGGCGACGCGGCCATCGACGTCGCGCTGGAGAAGTCGCCGAGCTCGATCGCGATGCGCGGATCGGCGACGAACTTCTGCGCGATCGCCACCGCCTGGCGCGGGTCGCTGCGGCTGTCCTGGAAATCGATCGCGAGCGGCCGGCCGTGAATGCCGCCGCTGCCGTTGATCTCGTCGAGCGCGAGATCGAAGCCGCGCTTCCATTGCTCGCCGTATTGCGCGTCCTGGCCCGTCAACGGCCCGCTCACGCCGACCACCACCGGCTCGCCCGACACGCCCGCCGCGAGCGCGCCGCCCGTCGACAAGCCCCATGCGGCAGCGAGCGCCGCCACCGTGCCCAGCACGCGCCGCCATGCGCCGCGTGCGTCGTTCCCCGAAACGTTCATGCCGCCCCCACCTTCAGTCAGTCGAAAAGAGTGAGGGCATGTAACCATCCGGTTCAGGGCGATCCAACGAAGTTTTGCGCATATCGATATCGCGTGCGGCGCGAAGCGGATGACGCGCGCGGATGGCCATTCGCATGCGACGCATCGTGCTGTGCATCTGCGTGCATCGCATCGCGTTGATTCGATTGCGGTTTCCCGCGCGGCTCCCCTCTCAGCCGAGGCGCACGTACGCGCCGCCGGCCATCGCGAAGATCGCGCGCTTCGCAGTTTTCGCGCTGTCGATAGCAAAAATCATTATATGAATCGCGCATGCTCGCACTCCTACAATGCGCAAATCGCATCATCGGAACGCGTCATGGAGCTGCATCAACTCGAAGCCTTTTCCGCGGTCATGTCGGCCGGCAGCGTGACCGGCGCGGGCGAACTGCTCGGCCGCTCGCAGCCGGCCGTCACGCGCCAGATCCAGGAGCTCGAAGCCGATCTCGGCTACGCGCTGTTCGACCGGCACGGCCCGCGCGTCACGCCGACGCGGCGCGCGTTCCTGCTGTACGAGGAAGTCGAGCGCTCGCTGGTCGGCCTGCGCGCGATCGAGGCACGGGCACGCGCGCTCGGCGACGAAACGGCCGAACCCGTGCGCATCGCGGCGACGCCGTCGCTCGCGGCCACGCTCGTGCCGGCCGCGCTCGCTGCGCTGCCCGACAGCGCGCACGCGCCGCACTACCAGTTGCGCAGCGAATCGGCCGAGCATGTCGTGCATGAAGTGCTGGCCGGCACGGCGGATATCGCCGTCGTCACGCTGCCGATGGCGCACGCGGGGCTCGACGTGCACTGGATCGCGCAGACGCCATGCGTCGCCGTGCTGCCCGCCGGCGATCCGCTCGCGGCGAAGCCGCGCATCGCGCTGCGCGATCTCGCGCGCCGCCGCATCGTGACGGTCGCGAACCGGCACCGGCTGCGCCAGCGGATCGATGCGGCATTCGCGGCCGCGCGCGTCGATGCGCGCGTGTTTATCGAAACCAATGCGTCGCTGAATGCGGTGATGGCCGCGCGCGCGGGCATCGGGATCGGCATCGTCGATCCGGCCACGGGCGTCGCGCTGCCGGTGGACGGCGTCGTCGCGCGCCCGCTCGACGTCGACATCCCGTTCGCGTTCGGCGTCGCGACGCCGGCCGGCAAGGCGCGCACCGCGGCCGTCGATGCGCTGCTCGACGCGCTGCACCGCACGACGCGCGCGCTGCTCGACGACGTGACCTTTCACGACGCCGCCGCGCACGACGCGCTGCTGCGCGGCGACCGGCTGCGCAGCGAACGCCCGCCTCGCACGACACGTGCACGCCGCACCCGCCCGGAGGCCGCATGACGACGCCGCTCGACGCACTTGAAGCGCGGCTCGCGCAGGACTTGCGCTGGCTCGACCTGCCCGCGCCGTCGTGGGTGCCGCCGCGCGAGGCCGACGGCACGCGCGTGCTCGACGTCGCGATCGTCGGCGGCGGCATGGCGGGGCTCGCGGCTTCCGCCGAACTGCGCCTGCTCGGCATCGACAACCAGTGCGTGATCGACCGCGCGCCGGCCGGCTACGAAGGGCCGTGGGTCACGTTCGCGCGGATGGACACGCTGCGCTCGCCGAAGCAGCTCGCGGGCCCCGCGCTCGGCCTGCCCGCGCTGACGTTCCGCGCGTGGTTCGAGGCGCAATACGGCCGCGACGCGTGGGATGCGCTCTACAAGATTCCACGCACGCAATGGATGGATTACCTGCGCTGGTATCGGCGCGTGCTCGACCTGCAGGTACGCAACGACACCACGCTCGTCGCGCTGCGCCCGCGCGACGACGGGCTGCTCGCGCTCGATGTGCGCGGCAACGGCGAAGCGCAGACCCTGCTCGCGCGGCACGTCGTGCTCGCGACCGGCCGCGACGGCCTCGGCGGCCCGTACGTGCCGCCCGTCGTACAACGAGCACCGCGCACGCACTGGGCCCACTCGTCCGAGCCGATCGACTTCGCGGCGCTTGCGGGCAAGCGCGTCGGCGTGGTCGGCGCGGGCGCATCCGCATTCGACAACGCGGGCACCGCGCTCGAAGCCGGCGCCGCGCGCGTCGATCTGTTCTTCCGCCGCGCGGACATTCCGCGCATCAACAAGCTGACCGGCATCGGCAGCCCGGGCCTCGTGCACGGCTACGCCGATCTCGACGATGAGACGAAGTGGCGCTTCATGCACTACGCGTTGACGTCGCAGACGCCGCCGCCGCGCGACAGCGTGCTGCGCGTGTCGCGCCACGAGCACGCGCATTTTCACGCGGGCAGCCCGATCGAGACGCTCGCCGAACGTGCGGACGGCCTCGACGTGACGACGACGCGCGGACGCTACACCGTCGACTTCCTGATCTTCGCGACGGGCTTTCATTCGGACTGGACGACGCGCGCGGAATTCGCGTCGTTCGGGCAGCACGTGCGGCGCTGGAAGGACCGCTATCGACCCGAACCGGGTGCATGGCTCGACGAGCTCGCCGAATCGCCCGATCTCGGCCCCGCGTTTGCGTTCCAGGAGCGCGAGCGCGGTGCGTGCCCTGCCGTCACGCGGATTCATTGCTTCAACCATGCGGCGAGCCTGAGCCACGGCAAGCTGTCCGGCGATATCCCGGCCATCAGCGCGGGTGCTCAACGGCTCGCGCGCGGCATCGCGAGCCGGCTGTTCGACGCCGACCGCGACCGGCATTACGACGCGCTCGTCGCGTATGCGAATGCGGAGCTGCAAGGCGACGAATGGCGCGACGACGACGCATGAGCGCACGTTCATCGATCACATAAACGACGAAGGGAACCTGAAACGATGACTGAATCCATCACGCCGGCCGCTGCGCCGGATACGATCGACGCAGTAGCCGGCCTGCGCGACGGCGATGCCGTGACCGCGCTGCGCCGCGCGCGCGACAAGGTGCTGCTCCATACGCGGCTGAGCGAAGCCGCGCTATTCGATCCGGCGTTGCCCGATCTTTCGTTGGTCGAAAGACTGCATGCGGCACGATACGTCGCGCAGAAATCGAACGCGCACGCACTGGCCTCGACGTATCGCACGCGGCTGCTCGATGCGGGCGGCACCGCCGAGGACATCGTGCGCGCCGACGCCGATGCGTTCGACACGCTTGCCCCGCGACTTGGCGCGATCCTCGCTCATGCGCGGCTATTGACACAGGCGCCCGTCGACGCACGCACGTCCGATCTCGATGCACTGAAGTCGGCCGGACTCACGACGCCCGCGATCGTCGCGCTGTCGCAGCTGGTTGCGTTCGTCGCGTATCAGTTGCGCGTCGCGGCTGCCGCGCAAGCGCTTCAGGCACGCGCCGCAAAGGAGGCCGCATGACGACGGCCGCCCACGGCTTCACGTCCGAAACGCTCGGCTGGCGCGCGTGGCTCGACACGGTATCGCTCGATGCCGCGACGCCCGATCAGCTTGCGGTGCTCGAAGCGAGCCACCCGCACGCGAAAACATCCGACTACTACCTGCTGCTCGTCCACCTGCCCGAAATCCTGCGGCAGCGCTCGGGCGTGTTCAACGCGATCATGTACGGCCCCGGCGGGCTGTCGCGCGCGGAGCGCGAACTCGCCAGCACGGCCGTGTCGCGCGTGAACGGCTGCGTGTATTGCGCGTCGGTGCATGCGCAGCGCTTCGCACAGCTCGCGAAACGCACCGATGCGATCGAGCAGGTGTTCGACGATCCGGCGACGGCCGGCACGACGGCACGCGAACGCGTGATCGTGCGTTATGCGATCGCGCTGACCGAACGGCCCGATACGATCGACGCGGACGATATCGCCGCGCTTGAAGCCGAAGGGCTGACACATGAGGAGATTCTCGACCTGTCGCACGCGGTCGCGATCTTCGCGTGGGCAAACCGGTTGATGCTGACGCTGGGGGAGCCGGTGTTTCCGGAGTCGGCAGCAAGCGCCTGACGCGCTTGCGAGCACGCCTGCACGCGGGCCATGCCCGCGTCACGCCTTGTGCGTCGACAACAAAATACTCGTCTCGGTATTCGCAATCCCGTCGATCAACCGGATCGCGCCGAGCACGCGATCGAAATGCTCGAGCGAATCGGCATGCAATTCGGCGACGAGATCCCAGCGCCCATTGGTGCTGTGGATCGATGCGACGTTCGGATGCCCGCGCAGCACCTTCACCACTTCCGCGCCGCGATTGCCCTGCACCGCGATCGACATCAGCGCGCGGATCCGGTGCCGTTCGGCCGCCGGCTTGAGCCGCACCGTATAACCGACGATCACGCCGTTTTTCTCCAGCCGAGTCAGCCGGTTCTGCACGGTCGCGCGCGCGACGCGCAATTCCTTCGCCAGCGCGACGACGGGTAGTCGCGCGTTGTCGCGCAGCAGTGCGATGAGCTGCCGGTCGACGTCGTCGAGCGTAATCATGTGCGGGCCTTCCTGTTGAGCGTGAACCGGCCGCCAGCGTGCCGGAGGCTGCGCATTCCGACCAGCACAGACCTGACAAACTGCCGGATATGGCTGGCAATTTGCCAAGTCTATCGATAAATCTGCCGCTTTTGCCGTCTTTTTGTTGGCTCGACTCCCGGAAATAATGACTCCATCGACCGGCCGAATGAGCCGCGCCGCCGCTTTTCAGCAAGCCCGCGCCCGAGCCCAAGCACCGCCCGGTCGACCGGAATGGCAGGACACCCGTACCGGCAAAGACAATGGAGACAGACCGATGACTCGCTTCCTCGACGTTCCCGCCACCGCCCGACTGATCGCCAGGACCGGCGTCACGACGTTCCTGCGCGAACTCGTCGACACGCTGCGCGCCGATTACCTGCACTGGGCCGATTTCGACAAGTCGCCGCGCGTCGCGTGCCACTCGCGCGACGGCGTGATCGAACTGATGCCCGTCGCGAACGCGTCGCTGTTCGCGTTCAAGTACGTGAACGGCCACCCCGTCAACGCGGCGCGTGGAATGCACACGGTGATGGCATTCGGCGCGCTCGCCGAAGTCGATACCGGCTACCCGCTGCTGCTCGCCGAACTCACGCTGACGACCGCGCTGCGCACGGCCGCCACGTCGGTGCTCGCCGCGCAGGTACTCGCACGGCCCGACGCGCGCACGATGGCGCTGATCGGCAACGGCGCGCAGAGCGAATTCCAGGCAATCGCGTTCCACGCGCTGCTCGGCATCGACGAAATCCGCGTGTTCGACGTCGATCCGCTCGCGACCGACAAGCTCGTGCAGAACCTCGCCGCGTATCCGAAGTTGCGCGTCGTGCGCGCCGCGTCGACCGCCGATGCCGTGCGCGGCGCCGACATCGTGACAACCGTCACCGCCGACAAGGCGTACGCGACGATCGTCACGGCCGACATGGTCGAGCCCGGCATGCACCTGAACGCCGTGGGCGGCGATTGCCCCGGCAAGACCGAGCTCGAAGCGGGCGTGCTGCACGCGGGCCGCGTGTTCGTCGAATTCGAGCCGCAGTCCCGCATCGAGGGCGAGATCCAGCAGATGCCGGCCGACTTCCCCGTCACCGAGCTGTGGCGCGTGCTGCAGCGCGAAACGACCGGCCGCGAACGCGCGGACGAGGTCACGGTGTTCGACTCGGTCGGCTTCGCGCTCGAGGATTATTCGGCGCTGCGCTACCTGTACGCACTCGCGCAGCAGCACAACGCGGGCGTCGAGATCGCGCTGATTCCGCCGGCCGTCGACCCGAAGAACCTGTTCGCGCTGATCGACGATCCGGCAGCGATCGCGCAGGGTCACGCGGCATTCGTCACCGAAGCCGTCGCCGCATTCGCGCGCTGACCGTCATCGCCGGGTGGCCTGTGCGCCGCCCGGTTCCCTGCCTTTCGCTCCTGCCTTCCATGAATCTCGTATCGATCCAGGCGCCGGCCGCCGTCGTGATGATCCGGCCGCACCGCTTCCTGCCGAACCCGCAGACCGCGGCGGACAATGCGTTCCAGCGCACGGCCGGAGGCGGCGCAGCTGACACGTCGTCGGTATCCGCCGCCGCGCTCGACGAAGTCACGGCCGCCGCGCAGACGCTCGCCGACGCGGGCGTGCGCGTGCACGTGTTCGACGACCACGGCGAGCGCGACACGCCCGACTCCGTGTTCCCGAACAACTGGTTCTCGACGCATCCGGGCGGCCACGTCGCGCTGTATCCGATGCACAGCCCGAACCGCCGCCGCGAGCGGCGTGCGGACATCGTCGAGATGCTGAAGGCCGAGTATCGCGTGCAGGACGTGATCGACTATTCGGGCCTCGAATACGACGACGTGTTCCTGGAAGGCACCGGCGCGATGGTGCTCGACCATGTCGCGCGGATCGCATACACCGCGCGTTCGCGCCGCGCCGATCCGGTCGCGCTCGAACGCTTCTGCACGCACTTCAATTTCGAGCCGATCTGCTTCGATACGGCCGATGCCGACGGGCGCCCGATCTATCACACGAACGTGATGATGAGCGTCGCAACCGAGTTCGCAATGGTCGGCCTCGACCTGATCGCCGACCGCCGGCGCCGTGACGAAATCGCACAACGCCTGACCGAAACGGGACGCGCGGTGATCGCGCTCGATCAGTCGCAGATCGCGAACTTCGCGGGCAATACGCTGGAATTGTCTGGAAGAAACGGACGCGTGCTCGCGCTGTCGCGGCGTGCGTTCGATTGCCTCACACCCGACCAGCGCGCGACGATCGAGCGCTCCGCGCGGCTGCTGCCGCTCGACGTGCCGACGATCGAACTGGCCGGCGGGTCGGTGCGCTGCATGCTCGCGGGGATTCATCTCGCGCGGCGGGCGACGGCGCCGGATGCGATCGCCGTGGAATCGACCGCATCGCCGCGCGAGACGACGCCGCAGATCTGACCGACAGGCTGGCAAAGCGAAAACGGCTGCCGATGCGATGCAACGGCAGCCGTTTTCTTGTTCGAAGGGCATGGAATCGGCGGGCGTCGGCCCGCATCGGCAGCGCCGCGGAATGCTCCGGCATCCGAACGATACCGGAACCCGCCGCGCAGTTCACCCAGCCAGCAGCTTCAACCCGGCCGGCAGCGTCTCGCCGAACACGCGCACTGTGTCGGCTTCGTCGAACGCGATCGCTTCGCGCACCATGTCGATCCATGCGGCCGACGCATTCGCGGCCGACAGACGCTTGATCACCGCGTCGCGCGTATCGTCCGGCAGGTCGCGCGAACGGTCGCCGGTCATACGCGCAATCTGCGCGGCCGCGAACGCGGCCGGCTCGACCTGCTTCCAGTCGAGCGCGAACAGCGCGTCGAGCCAGCCGTTCGCGACTTCCGCAGGCACGACACTGTGCGCGCTGCCGTAGAACGGCCGGCGCGCCCCAATGCGCCCGAGCGCCCACGCGCACAGCGCACGGTCCGCCGGCTTCTGCAATTGCACGATCAGGCGTTCGGCCAGCTCGACCTTGCGCTCGACGGGCAGCCGTTCGAGCGACGCGGACAGCCGCGTCATGTCGGCAGGGCCGACCTTGCCCGGATCGAACGGCAGCTTGCGCCGCTTGTCGTCGGACGGTTCGAGGAACGCGATCGCGTCGCGCACCTGCGTCTGCGCATCGTCGTCGAGGCCGCCGGCCACGCGCCGCCACAGCGTCCACCACTCGGACCACACCTGCCCGTCGTTCACATATTGAATCCCGTCGTCGAACAGCGGCCACAGCTGCTCGATGCGCCACGCATCGAGCGGATGGCCGAAGCCCGGACGCAGGCAATAACCGGCGAGGTTCAGCCACGCGCGTTCGTGATCGGCCGAGCGCCGGCGCCGCCGCACCCGCGCAAGCAACGCGTCGAACAGTTCGCGCGCGAGCGCGACGTCCCATTCTTCGCGCGCGCCGAGCACCTGTTCGAGCTGCGCGCGCAACCGGCGCGTGTCCTTCGGCGTGACGTCCGCGGCCTTGCTGCCGAACGAGCGCTCGATCAGTTCGATGGCCTGGTCGAGACGCGGATGCCGCGCGGGCGCATCGTCGCCGCCGTGCGCCGGCGCATCGCCGCGCAACTGGAATTCGAGCCGCCAGCGGCGTGCCGCGTCGTCGGTCGCGATGCAATGCATTTCGAGCGTGCCGACCTCGGTCAGCGACGCGGTGAGCTTCACCGGCGTTTCGCGCGCATCGCTGCCCGCCTGTCGCTCGACGACCGTCGCGATCGGCGGCAGCCGCACGAAATCGCCGTCCTTCAATTCAACGAGATCGCCAGGGCGATACGCGGTCTCGGCCACCGTCGACACGAGGTGGAAACGCACCGGCTGCCCGAGCTGCAGCGCGAACGTACGATCCTCGAGCCGGATCTCGCGGCCCTCTTCCGCGCCACGCGGCAGCAGGCAGACGCCGCGCGCGGCTGCGTCGCCGGCGCCATCGTCGAGTACGAGGAAATAGCTGCGCGCGGAACCGCCGCCGATGCGCGGCGCATGCCCGGCGCGCGCGAGCCCGTAGGCCACCGCGCCGCGCGCGACGGCCACGTCCGGATGCGCGTTGTGCAGCACGTCGAGCGGCGCGCCGCGCCACGCACCGAGCGTCTGCGCGAGACGGCCGGCGAGCGCACCCGCGCGGAACACGCCGCCGTTGAGCAGCAGCGTGTCGGGCAGCGGGCCTTCCGCATGACGGTTCAGGAACGCGGCGACGTGCCGCGTGACGGCCGGGTCGCTCGCATACGGCAGCCCGAATTCGACGATCGCGGCTCGCGCACGGCGCGGCAGTTCGCCGGCCTCGACCTGCGGAAAGAAACCGTCGACGACGATCTGTTCGACTTCCTGCCGCGTCAGTTCAGCCGAACGCGCGCCGCCGACGAGCTTGCTGCCCGCGCCGAGCAGCGTCACGGTGACGGACGCCGGTGCATCGTCGCCGAGCAGCCGCTCCTTCGCCGCACGGCAGCGCTCGACGAGCTGCGACAGGCTCGCGGCCGACAGCCGCGTGCCGGGCTCCGTCAGCCGCGTCTCGACCAGGCGCGCGAGCGCGAGGTCCATGTTGTCGCCGCCGAGCATCAGGTGGTTGCCGACACCGACGCGCGTAAAGGTCGGCTCGCCGTCGTCGCCCGGTGCGACATCGACGAGCGTGAGGTCGGTCGTGCCGCCGCCGACGTCGCAGATCAGCACCCGCCGCGCATTGGCGAAGGTGTCGCGCAACGTCGCGCGCTGACCGTACAGCCAGTCGTAGAACGCGGCCTGCGGCTCTTCCAGCAGCCGCAGCGCGGGCAGCCGCGCGCGCCGCGCGGCCTCGACCGTCAACGCGCGCGCGCCGTCGTCGAACGACGCGGGCACCGTCAGGATCACGTCCTGCTTCGCGAGCGGCGCGTCGGGAAAACGGGCATCCCACGCGTCGCGCACATGCGCGAGATAGCTCGCGCTCGCGTCGACCGGCGATACCTTGTCGACGCCGTCGGCCGCGCCCCACGGCAGGATCGCCGCGAGCCGGTCGACCGATGCGTGCGACAGCCAGCTCTTCGCACTCGATACGAGCCGGCCCGGCACCTGTGCGCCGAGCGTGCGCGCATAGCGGCCGATCACGGCCGGCAGCGCGTCACCAGCACCGCTGTCACGACCGGCTGACCCGCCGTCACGGCCGCCGCCCGAACGGGCGGCCGCGTCGCGCGCGCCGGCCGCCTGCCACGGCAACCTCAATGCGTCCGCCGCGAGCTCGCCGGCCGCCGGGTGATAGCGCACCGACGGCAGCAGCGGCTGCGCGGCCACCGCGCCGGGGCCGACGAGCTGCTCGACGTCGAACACGCGGATCGCGTCGGAGCCGGCCTCGACGTATGCGACGACCGTATTGCTCGTGCCGAGGTCGATGCCGACCGTATAGCGCTTCATCGCGCTCAGGCGGCGCCGCGCACGTCGAACTCGACCTTCCAGCGCTCGTTCGTGCCGCTCGGGATCGCCTCGAGTTCGAGCGTGCCGGCTTCGGTCACGCGCGCATGCAGCTTCACCGGCACGATCTCGCCGGTCGTGCGCCCTTCGGCAGGCAGCGTCGCCTGGATTTCCTCGAGCTCCTGCAATTCTTCCGGCGACCAGTAGTCGAGCAGCGTGCCGACCTGATCCTGGCGGCGCACCGACGAACCGAAGAAGCGGAACTGCACCGGCTCGCCGACGACGAGGCCGAACTCCTGCGGCGGCAGCGCCGCGTCCGAGCCTTCCTCCATCCCGAACGGTGCGACGCACAGCGCCTGCACCGGCGGTTCGAGCCCCGGCACCGCGGGCATCGCCGATTCGATCGCGACGTAGTACGCACGCGCCGTGCCGCCGCGAATGCGCACGCCGCGGCCGCGCTTCACGAAGCCGTAGTAAGCCGCGCCGCGCGCGACCGCGAGATCGAGATCGGCGCCTTCGAGCAGGCGCGCGGGCGGCGCGCCTTCGGCGGCCAGCCAGCTGTTGAGCGTATCGAGCACGCGCTGCGTGAGCAGCGCCGACTTGAACACGCCGCCGTTGAACAGCACGGCCGTCGGATGCAGGAACGTCGCGCCCTGCGGCAGCGTGCGCTGCACGCCTTCGAGCGTGTCGAGCGCCGCGACCTGGCGGCCGAGGAACGCCGCGAGGTGGCGCGTGATGCCCGCATCCTGCGCATACGGCAGGCCGAGCTGCGTCAGGCCGACGCGCGCGCGGCTCACCGGGCGCGCGGCCGCATCGACCTGCGGGAAAAAGCCTTCGAGGATCGTCTGCGTGAGTTCCGCGCGCGTGAGCTCCGTGCGGATCGAACCGCCGATCAGCTTCGAGCCGCGGCTCGGCACGACGAGCGGCACCGCGTCGGTCGTCGGGTCGGACAGCAGCGTTTCCTTCGCGGCGCGGCATGCGTACGTGAGCGCGCGCAGTTGCCACGGATCGGCCTGCGTGCCCTGCTGCGCGAGCTTGCGCGCAACCACGTGCGCGAGCGCGAGGTCCATGTTGTCGCCGCCGAGCAGGATGTGCTCGCCGACCGCCACACGATGCAGTTCGAGATTGCCGTCGCGCTCGACCACCGCGATCAGCGACAGGTCGGTCGTGCCGCCGCCGACGTCGACGCACAGGATCAGGTCGCCGACCTGCACCTGCTTGCGCCAGCCGCCTTCGCTCTTCTGGATCCAGCTGTACAGCGCGGCTTGCGGCTCCTCGAGCAGCGTCATCCGCGTGTAGCCGGCGGCGCGCGCGGCCTCGGCCGTCAGTTCGCGCGCGGCCGGATCGAACGATGCGGGGATCGTCACGGTCACGTCCTGGTCGGCGAACGGTGCATCCGGATGCGCGTGGTCCCACGCTTCGCGCAGGTGCGTCAGGTAGCGGATCGAGCTTTCCAGCGGCGACACGCGCGATACCTCGGGCGGCGCATCGCTCGGCAGGATCGCCGCGCGGCGGTCGACGCCCGGGTGGCACAGCCAGCTTTTCGCGCTCGACACGAGGCGGATCGGCGTGCCGGCGCCGCGCGTGCGCGCCATCTCGCCGACCGCGAAGTTGCGCGACGTGGTCCACGGCAGCGTCAGGTCGCCCTGCGTCAGTTCGCTTTCATGCGGCAGATAGAGGAACGACGGCAGCAGGTCGCGCGACTCCAGCGCGCCGGGCGCGGTGAGCTGCGCGATCGGCAGCACCTGCTGCGTGATCTTTTCGCCGTCGCTGGCGGTGCTGTCGACGTACGACAGCGCGCAGTGGGTCGTACCGAGGTCGATACCGATCGAATAGCGCGGATCGCTCACAGTTCCACCTCCGCCGGTGCGACCACCGATGCGTCGTGGCTGCCCGTCAGCTTCGGCAGGCGCACGTCGGCGACGCGCCAGCCGCGATGGCTGACCGTGCCCGTGAACGGCGCCGAACCGACCACGTTGCCCGTCACGCGCACGGCCGTCGCGTCGAAACCGGCCGGCAGCGTCACACGGCTGCCTTCGGCTTCGTCGCGCACCGGCACGATCGTGAAGTGTTCGCGCAGCGCCGCACGGCAACCGTCGTGCACGAGGCGCGCGGCCGCGCCGATGTCGGCGTCCGCGTAGCCGGCGATGTCTTCCTCGACGAAGTCGATGAAGCGCGCATCGCGCTGCAGTAGGCCGAGCAGTTGCAGCGCGGCCTGCGGGCTCGCTTCGCGCAGCTCGGGCGCCGGGGCCTTCACGGGCGCAGGTGCGGGCGCCGGGGCCGGTGCGGCCGCGGGTGCCGGCGCGACCGGTGCCGGGGCGCCATCGCGCACGCGCAGCACGCCGGCCGCGAACTCGCGGTTGCCGAGCACGGAGAAGAACGTGCCGACGGCAAGCGACAGCCGGCCGAAGAAGGACAGGTTGGATTCGGGCATGGGGTCTGGACTCCTGTGGGCTCGCGACTGGGCGAGCAATCTTGCCTGGGCGCCCGGTGGCGGCGTGCGCGATGCGCACTGCCGCCGCCCGGCGCGTGATTCGGACGCGCCCTCGCGGGTGCGGAAAACCCGTATTTTGCCCTGTGGCGGGCGAACCGGGCAGAAGTCGGGGGACAGAACATCTCGGCGCGACGGTTTGGGCCGCGCCGGATCGCGCCGGATTGCACGTCAGGCGCGATCGATCGGGATGCTGCGGCGCGTCAGCGCGTGTAGCCCCGCAGCGCAGCCTTCGCTTCGATATCGCGCGACAGCATGCCGAGCGTGACTTCGCCGAAGCGCGCCAGCAACGATGCTTCGGCATCCTTCAACGTCGCCGACAGATGCGCGTTGACGGCCTGTTCGACCAGGCATTCGGGCTCGTCCTCGGGCACCAGATCGGAGAACAGCGGCGGCTCGCCCACCGCGCGATAGACGTCGAGCAGCGTGATGTCGTCGAGCGCGACGCTCAGCACCCAGCCGCCGCCGTGCCCTTTCTCCGACTGCACGTAGCCGCAGTCGCGCAGGCCGCCGAGCAGGCGCCGCACGACGACCGGATTCGTGCACAGCATCGTCGCGATCGCCTCCGACGTCAGCGGGCCGTCGGCCTGGTCCATGTGGATCAGCGCATGCAGCATGCGCGACAAACGGCTGTCGGTTCTCACGGGCGGCGCCCCCTTTCTCGAAACTTCTGAAGTTGCATGAATGATACCATCGCCCTATCATGCAACTTCACGTGTTTCATGAGTTGGCCGCCATCGGGACACGTCCGTCATTCACGCAGGTTCAGGAACAGGAGCGGATGCATGCATAACCATCATGAAGTGATCGTGGTCGGCGGCAGCTTTGCGGGGCTGTCGGCCGCGATGCAGCTGGCGCGGGCGCGACGCCGCGTGCTCGTGATCGACGCAGGCCGGCCGCGCAACCGCTTTGCCGAACACGCGCACGGCTTTTTCGGGCAGGACGGCAAGCCGCCCGCGCAGATCGTTGCCGAAGCCGTCACGCAACTCGACGCGTATCCGACCGTGCAGCGGTTCGACGGCGAAGTGAGCACGGCCGAGCGCGATGCCGACGGCCGCTTCCACGTGACGCTGTCGGACGGCCGCCGCGCGAGCGCCGACCGGCTGATTCTCGCGACCGGCATCCGCGACGAACTGCCCGCGCTGCCGGGGCTCGCGGAACGCTGGGGCATCAGCGTGCTGCATTGTCCGTATTGCCATGGGTACGAGGTAAGTGGCCAGCGGCTCGGCGTGCTCGCCACGCATCCGCTTTCCGTGCATCAGGCGATCCTGATTCCGGACTGGGGCCCGACGACATGGTTCACGCAGGGCGTGGTCGATCCGAATGAAGAAGAATCCGCGTTGCTCGACGCGCGCGGCGTGCGCATCGAGCGGTCGCCGATCGTTGAAATTCTTGGCGACGCACCGCGTATCGAAGCGCTGCGGCTCGCCGACGGGCAGGTCGTGCCGATCGATGCGCTGTTCGTCGGCGCGCGCACGGAAATGGCGAGCGATCTCGCGCAGCAGCTCGGTTGCGCGTTCGACGAAGGGCCGCTCGGCCCGGTCGTCCGAGTCGATACGTGGAAGCAGACGAGCGTCGCAGGGGTATTCGCGGCCGGCGACGCGTCGACGCCGATGACCAACGCGACGTTCGCGTCGGCATCCGGTGTGACGGCGGGGATCGCCGCGCATCGGTCGCTGATTTTCGGGCTGCACGCGTGACGCGGCGTGCAGCCGGAGATCACGAGACGCGCGCCGCCGCATCCGCCGCCGCATCCGCCGCCGGTTCCGCCGCCGGTTCCGCACCACCCTCCGTGCTGCACTCCTCCAGCGAAATCCGCTGCGTCTCGCACCCGTTGATCCGCCACCGGCCCCAGCACGCGAGCACAAGCAGCACGATCAACGCGGCCGACGACGAGCCGGCCATCGTATAGACGTTCGTGAGCATCAGCGGCGCGATCACGGCGTCGAGCCCCGTTGCCCGAATCCGCGCCGGCATTTCGCCGCATCGATGGATTCGCGGCGTGATGTGCGGTTTAATGCTCGGCAACACCGGCATTAAGAGACATGAAATGCTCGATCTCGACGACCTTCGACTCGTTCGCGCGATCGGCGCGTCGCGTTCATTGGCCGCTGCGGCGCGCCTGCTCGATCTCACGCCGCCCGCGGTCACGATTCGCCTGCAGCGAATGGAGGCGCGATTGAACGCACGGCTCGCCGTGCGGCAGTCGCAAGGGATCGCGTTGACCGACGAAGGACAACGGCTGTACCAGGAAGCCGTCGATATCCTCGAGCGCGTGGAGGCGCTGCCGGTCAGCATCTCGGGCGACCACGGCGACGTGCAAGGCACGCTGCGCGTCGTCGCCCCGTTCGGTTTCGGGCGCAAGTACGTCGCGCGGATCGTGCGCGACGTGCAACGCGCGCATCCGAAGCTCGAAATTTCGCTCCACCTGTCGGAGAGCCCGTTGACGAGCGCATCGGCTGCCGACGTGGTCGTGCACGTCGGCAGCCTCAAGTCCTCGTCGTGGATCGGCTATCCGCTCGCGCCCAACGAGCGTTTCCTGTGTGCAAGCCCCGGCTACGCGCGTCGCATCAAGGAGCTGAATCATCCTTCCGACCTGGCCCGATACGACTGCCTGTGCCTGCGCGAGAACGACGAGGACATTCCGCGATGGCGCTTCTCGCCGAGCGGCGACGATCGACACGAGTCCCGACGGTCGACCGTGATCCGCGTCACGGGCGCGCTGTCCTCCAACGACGGCACCGTCATCACCGATTGGGCCTTGGCCGGGCTCGGGATCGTGGAACGCTCGGAATGGGACGTCGCCCCGCTGCTGGCGAACGGCAAGCTCGTCCGGTTGCTGCCCGACTGGAGCCTGCCGCCCGCACCTGTCACGGCGCTGTTGCCGTCGCGCACCGGCCGATCCGCGCGGCAACGGGTTTTTCTCGAAGCTGCGCGGCAGTTCCTCGATCCGCCGCCGTGGCGCGGCAAGGCATGAGCCGCGCCACGGTCCGGGAGATTCATTCTCAATTAAACGTCGCTTAATGATGGATTAGTCACGCGTTAAACATCGTGACCGTCGGTTGCCCTACAGTGTTCGCGTCGGCAACACTCAGAGGCAACGCATCGTGGACATTCAAACCCTCAACACCCCGGCCGCATTGATCGATGTCGGCCGCATGCGTCGCAACATCGATCGCATGCAGGCGCATCTGGACGCACTCGGCGTCAGGTTCCGGCCGCACGTCAAGACCACCAAATGCCGGCAAGTCGTCGACGCGCAAATCGCAGCGGGTGCGCAGGGCATCACGGTGTCGACGCTCAAGGAAGCCGAGCAGTTCTTCGCGGGCGGCGTCCGGGACATCGTCTATGCGGTCGGCATGGTGCCCACGAAGCTGAGCCAGGCGCTTGCGCTGCGCCGGCAGGGCTGCGACCTGAAGATCGTCGCCGACAGTCTGCAGGCCGCGCACGCAATCGCCGCATTCGGGCGCGAGCACGGCGAGCGCTTCGAAGTCTGGATCGAGGTCGACGTCGACGGCCATCGCTCGGGCGTCCCGCCCGAAGACGACCTGCTGATCGACGTGGGCCGCACACTGGTCGACGGCGGGATGATGCTGGGCGGGGTGCTCGCGCACGCGGGCTCCAGCTACGACTACAACACGCGGGACGCGCTGGTGGCGATCGCCGAACAGGAGCGCAGCCGCACCGTGCGAGCCGCGGAGCGCCTCAGGGGCGCCGGGTTGCCCTGCCCAGTGGTCAGTATCGGTTCGACGCCGACTGCACTGTCGGCGGAAAACCTCGACGGTGTCACCGAGGTCCGCGCCGGCGTGTATGCGCTGTTCGACCTCGTCATGCACAACGTCGGCGTGTGCGAGCTGTCCGACATCGCGTTGTCGGTGCTGACGACCGTCATCGGGCATCAGGAAGAGAAAGGCTGGGCGATCGTCGACGCGGGCTGGATGGCGATGAGCCGCGACCGCGGCACGCAGCGCCAGGCCCGCGATTTCGGCTACGGGCAGGTCTGCACCGAAGACGGCGAAGTGCTCGGCGACTACGTCGTGAGCGCAGCGAACCAGGAGCACGGCGTCGTGTCGCGCACTGGCTCGCCCGACACGAGCATTGCGCAGCGGCTTCCGATCGGAACGCGCCTGCGCATCCTGCCGAACCACGCGTGCGCCACCGGCGCGCAACATCCCGAGTATCAAGCCATCGGCGACGACGGCACCGCACACGCATGGCCGCGCTTCTACGGATGGTGAGCGGCACCCCACATCGACGCCATTCCGCCCACGCATTGACTATTTGTCTAAATCTGGACACACTTTAAAATATCCTGATTCGCCTTGCGGCGGAAAGCCTGATCCCACATGCCGACAGACGCCCGACTCCTTCTTCTCGACCGCGATGCCGTCGAACCCGCCCTTCAGGCCGAGCAAGTGATGGCCGCGGTGCGGGAAGCTTTCGTGCTGCACAGCCAAAGGGCCGGACGCGTGTTCCCGGTGGTCCGCGAGAAGCTGCACACCGGTGGCGTATTCGGCATCAAGTCCGGCGACGTCGCGAGCCAGGATCTGCTCGGGTTCAAGGCGGCCGGATTCTGGCCCGGCAACCGGGCCCGCGGCGGCGAGCCGCATCAGGCAACCGTCGCGCTGTTCGATCCGGCCACGGGCCGCCCGCTCTGCATCATGGACGGCAACGCGATCACCACCGCGCGGACCGGTGCCGCTGGCGGACTCGGGCTGCAACTGCTGGCCCGCCGCGACAGCACGCGGATCTGCGTGTTCGGCACCGGCGTGCAGGCGCGCGTCCAGCTCGAATACGCGCTCAGGCTGCTGCCGCAACGTTGCACGGTGCAGTACGTGAACGTCGGCGGCGAGCCGGACCCGGTGTTCGAATCGGCGTTCCGCGAACGATGCGCGATCCGCGTCGCTCGCGATCGGAACGACGCGGTGGCCAGCAGCGACGTGGTCATCACGGCAACGCCAGGCGGCGGCGCATTGTTCGATGCGGATGCGGTTCAGCCGGGTACCCATCTGACCTGCGTGGGCGCAGACACGGCGGGCAAGCGCGAACTTCCGGCCGGCGTGCTGGAACGCGCGCGTATTTTCGTCGACGATCACGATCAGGCGCGCAGCATCGGCGAGTGTCAGTGGGCACCGGATCTGCCGCGCACCGAAATCGGCGACCTGCTCGCCGGAACGGCGTCGATCGACCGCTCGCCGAGCGACATCACCGTATTCGACATGACCGGACTCGCGCTCCAGGATCTGACTGTCGCGCGTTTCCTGTATGAACGTGCCCTTGAAAATGGCACAGGAACCTCAGTACCATGGCCGTGGTGAACACCCTCCCCCCCGCACCGTCATCCGCCATGCGCCTGCCTGACGTATCCGCCCTCTCGTTCGATCTGGACGACACTCTGTGGCCGTTCGGGCCGTCCGTCGAACGCGCCGAAGCGACACTTCGCGCGTGGCTGATCGAGCACGCGCCCGATACCGCGAGCGTGCTGCCCACGCAACAGGCACTGAGCGAGCTACGTGAGGAATACGAACGTTTGTGTCCTGACCTCGTCAGCGACTATCGTGCGTTGAGAATCGGATCGATCAGGCTTGCGCTGGAACGCGCAAACGAAGATGTCGCGCTTACCGAACGTGCGTACGAAGTCTTCTATGCCGCCCGGAACCGGGTCGAGTTCTATGAAGACGCGTTGCCGGCACTGGCATGGCTGAGCGCGCGGTTTCCGTTGATCGCAGTGACCAACGGCAACGCGGACCTCCGGCTGACCGGCGGCGGCGAATTCTTTCGGGAAACGCTCAGCGCGCGTGTGTTCGGGATCGCGAAGCCGGAACCCGAAATATTCCATGCGGCGGCGGAGGCGCTCGACGTGCGTCCGGCGGAATTGCTGCATGTGGGGGACGACTTCCACCTCGATGTCGTCGGTGCATTGAATGCGGGGCTTCAGGCGGCATGGGTGGTTCGCGACCAACAGCCGGACGTGGCACGCAATCCTCAGCATGGCGCGACGCCGCACCTCACGCTCCGCGACCTGTCGATGCTGTGTCGCGCGCTCGGCGGGCCCGACAACGTATCGTGACCGCATGCGCGCGCCGCGCTCACGCTGCATGCCGCACCGCTGTGAAACGCGTCTGACCGCCGGTTGCCCCTTGCGCAAACATCGCGGTCGGCCATGCCGATGCAGCGCATGACCGACCACCGCCCCGTCACGCCGCCTTGCGCGCCTCCGCAATCCGCTGCGGCGCCTTCGGCCGCGCATACAGCCGGTCGAGATACGCCCGCAGTTGCGGAAACGGTTCGATCAGGTTGCATTCGCTGGCCCAGTCGATCAGGTAGGCCGTCACGCAATCGGCCACCGTCAGCGTATCGCCGACGATGAACTCGCGCCCTTCGAGATGCTTGTCGAGGATCGCGGCCATCGTCGCGAAATCCTCGCGCGCCAGTTCGATGTCGGCCGGCGAGCGCTTCTCGGGCGGATAGAGGAACGTGTGCCGCGTGATCCGCCACAGCGGCTGCTCGAGCTCCGTCACCGCGAACATGACCCACCGATAGGCCTGGGCGCGCAGCGCCGGATCGATCGGCAGCAGCGCCTTCTCCGGGTACTTGTCCGCGAGATACAGCACGATCGCGGCCGACTCGGGAATCACGCGGTCACCGTCCACCAGCACGGGCACCTTGCCGGCCGGATTGATGCGCAGGAATTCGGGCCGCTTGTGCTCGCCCGCGAGCAGGTTGACCGACACGAATTCGAAATCCGCATCCAGTTCCTTCAGCCCCCACAGCGCACGTTGCGAGCGGGTGCCGGCAAATCCGTAAAGCTTCATCGCATGTCTCCATCCAGAATGTCGGGAAAATCTCCGCATGCAGGCCACGGCGCATCGACGCATCGACGCAACGCGACACGCTGCGACCGGCGTCGCTCACACGCCGGGAATCGGCAGCACCGGCATCACGTCGATCTTCTCGCCCGGGAAAATCGTGAAATGCGGATGGCCTTCGAACATCGCGGCCGCCGCGTCGTGCGAAGCAGCACGCACGACCGAAAACGCGCCCATCGCGTTGGCCGTGTCCTTCACGCCGCCGGCGTCGACGGTCTTGGTCTTGCCAAGCGGCCCGCCCAGCTCGACGACCGCGTCGCGATGGCGTTCGACCCACGCCTTCCATGCGGCGATGCCTTCCTGCTCTTTCGCGCGCCGCTCCTGGTCCGAAAGCGCGACCCACGCCTTCATCTGCGGGCTGTCCTTGCTGCCGAGGAATACGGCGAGATACAACTGCTGTTGAGCACTCATGCTTTCTCCTTCGGTGACGGGCGCGGCGGGCTGCCGCACCTCGACCTTGACAAGATAGGTTGATATCAACACAATTGCAACATGGCACGAAAAGAAAAGCTCCCTTTCGAAACGACGCTGATGGTGCGCGATTGCTGCCTGTGCCTGCACATGCAGCGCGCGGCGCGCAACCTTGCGCGCATCTTCGACGATGTGCTGCGTCCGCTGGATCTGACCAACGGCCAGTTTTCTCTGCTGATGTCGCTGAACCGGCCGCAGCCGGCCCCGATGAAATCGGTCGCGTCGCTGCTCGCGATGGACCGCACGACGCTGACCGCCGCGCTCAAGCCGCTCGAGCGGCGCGGGCTCGTCACGATCATGCAGGATCCGGACGACGGGCGCAGCCGCCTGCTCGAACTGACGCCGGCCGGCCACGAGCTGCTGGCCGACGCGTTTCCGCTGTGGCAGCAGACGCATGCCGATATCGAACGGCACTTCGCGCCGGGGGAAGTCGATCTGTTGCGCGGCCAGTTGCGCGCGCTGTCGGAAGATCCGGCTGCGCGCGGCTGAACCGGCGCACGGATCGCGACGCGTGCCGCGTTACTTCCTGCCCTTCTTCGGCAGCAGCAGTTGCGCGAATTCCTGCAGGAAATGCACGGGGCCGCGCTCGTGCAGCGCACGCCCGCTGCTCAGCGCGCCGTCGATGACGGTCGCGAGCCGCAGCGCGAAAATTTCCGGTTCGTCGACTCGCATCGCGCTCGCCAGCTCGGTCAGCCGGCGCCGCAGTTCCTGCTTGTGCGCAACGGCGACCTTGCGGGCCGGATGGTTGTCGTCCGCATATTCGGCGGCGATGTTGATCTGCGGGCAGCCGCGATAGCCGGGGCGCGCAATGCGCTCGCCGATCCATTGAAGCTGCGCATCCAGTTCCTCGCGCGGCGTGCGCTTGTACTGCTGCGCCACCGCATCCCAATGCGCCCAGAAGTCCGCGTCCTCGCGCAGCAGGAACGCCTCGATCAGGTCGTCCTTCGTCGTGAAGTGACGATAGAGGCTCGTCTTCGCGACGCCCGCCTGCGCGACGATCAGGTCCACGCCGACCGCGCGTGTGCCTTCCCGGTAGAACAGCTCGCTGGCCGTTTGCAGAATGCGCTCGCGTGTATCGAGCGCGCCGCCTTGTGTGTCTATTCCCTTTTTCATCCCGACTCGGCCTTCCAGGGCCGCCCGTACCGCAACAGTGGACCGATCATAGCACCGCGGGGTTGACGACGCTACAGGTCTGTACTATAAAACAGACCGTTCTGTAGCGGAGTTGATCATGGACGATCGAAAGACGGTTGCGGTCTATGGCGCCACGGGTCACACCGGGCGGTTTGTCGTCGCCGAACTGGCCCGGCGCGGCGTTGGCGCGATCCGCATCGGCCGCGATGCCGCGCGGCTCGCGGAAAGCGGCACACGCGACGTCGCGCCTTCGCGCGTCGCGGCGATCGACGATCCGGCCGCGCTCGACGCTGCGTTGCGCGGCGCGGACGCCGTGATCAACTGCGCGGGCCCGTACCTCGATACCGCGCTGCCGCTGGCCGATGCCGCGCTGCGGGCCGGCATCCCCTATCTCGACCTGACGGCCGAACAGCCGTCGGTGCTGGCGCTGGCCGAACATGCCGATGCTCGTGCGCGCGCCGCGGGCGTGACCGTCGTTCCCGCCGCGGCGTTCTACGGCGGCCTGGCCGACCTGCTCGTCACGGCCGTCGTCGACCAACGCAAGCCGATCGATCGCGTCGATATCGCGACCGGCCTCGACAACTGGCACCCGACGCGCGGCACGCGCGTGACGGGCGAACGCAATCGCGCGGTGCGGCTCGTTCATAAGGATGGCAAACCGACGCCCGTGCCGTCGACGGCACGCGAACGCGTGTGGCCGTTCCCACCGCCGATCGGCAGCGTCGACGTGACGCTGCTGCCGTTTTCGGAAGTGATGACACTGTCGCGTCATCTGCGCATCGATACGATCGAGTCGTGGCTCGCGACGCTCGCGCTGCGCGACGTGCGCGATGCCGCCACGCCGCCGCCCGAGCCGACCGATGCGCTGGGCCGCTCGGCGCAGCAGTTCGCGATGGACGCGATCGTCGTGCAGGGCGGCACGACGCATCGCGTCACGGCGTCGGGACGCGACATCTACGCGGTCAGCGCGCCGATCATCGTCGAGGCGGCCGTACGCCTGATGACCGGCAAGGCCGCGGTTTCAGGCGGCGTGCGCAGCCTCGGCGAATTGTTCGATGCGCGCGATTTCCTCGCGGCGCTCGATACGGTGGCAGTATCGTTCGGCACGACCACCGATCCGGTTTTCACAAGGAGAGACAAGCATGAGCAGCAATGAGAAAGGCGCGTATTTCCGGTCGCTTCACCGCGCGGGCCAGCCGCTGGCGCTGTTCAACGTGTGGGACGCCGGCAGCGCGCGCACTGCGGCCGACGCGGGTGCCGTCGCGCTGGCGACCGGAAGCTGGTCGGTAGCCGCGGCCAATGGTTTCGGCGATGGTGAGCAGATGCCGCGCGCACTCATGATGGAAGTGCTCGAACGGATCGCGCGTGCGACGGACCTGCCCGTCACCGTCGATCTCGAAAGCGGCTACGGCGAGCGGCCCGAGGATGTCGCCGAGACGATCGCGCTCAGCATCGAGGCCGGCGCCGTGGGCTGCAATCTCGAAGACAGTTTTCCGGCGACGGGCGAATTGCGCGACGTCGAAGCAGCGGCAGCGCGTCTCGCGGCGGCACGGCAGGCGGCCGATCGCGCGGGCGCCGACTACTTCATCAATGCGCGCACCGACGTGTTCTTCAAGGCGCCGGCCGACACGCACGACGAACGCCTGCTCGACGCCACGCTGGCACGCGCACGCGCTTATGCGGCGGCCGGCGCCGACGGTCTCTTCGTGCCGGGCCTTCGGTCGCCCGCGCTCATTCGCAAGCTGACGGCCGCATCGCCGCTGCCGGTGAACGTGATGCGCGTCGCGGAAACGCCGACGCTGGCCGAACTCGCCGAATACGGCGTGGCCCGTATCAGCCACGGGCCGTATCCGTATCTGCAGGCGATGAAAGCGCTTGCGGCGATGGTCAAGCAAGGCAGCTAGCGGATTCACGGGACGGCCGGGCGCCGAACGATTACATCGAATGTAATCGGAGCACGGCCCGACCGTCCCTTCGCTTCCGGTATCGCGCCGCCATTCCGGCGGCGCTCGTCGCCCGGCAGACATCACGTCCGCCCGCAACGCTCAGGATGCCTTGATTAAATCGATGAACGCGCGCAGTGCAGGCGGCACGAGACGGCGCCCGGGGTAATAGAGGAAGGGCCCCGAAAACGGCCGCCACCACGGTTCGAGCACGCGTTCGAGTGCGCCGCTGTCGAATTGCGGGCGCAGCCACTCTTCGAAGAGATGCACGATACCCGTGCCGGCGATCGCCGCGTCGACCAGCAGGTCCGTCGCACCGCCGATCTGCACCAGCAGCGGCCCGGGGGCCGGCTCGACCCGCACGACCTCGCCGTCGCGCTCGAACTCCCACGGCGGCATCGCGCCGCTCGCGAAGCGTCCGCGCAGGCAGCGATGGTCGAGCAATTCGCGCGGATGCCGCGGCCGGCCGTGACGGTCGAGATAGCCGGGGGCGGCCGCGGTCGCGAACCGCTGAATGCGCGGGCCGATCGGCACCGCGATCATGTCCTGTTCGAGCCGTTCGTCGTAGCGGATCCCCGCGTCGCAGCCGGCCGCCAGCACGTCGACGAAATTTTCGTCGGCGATCACCTCCAGCCGTATTTCGGGGTACGCATCGAGAAAGCGCGGCACGATCGCGGGCAACACGAGCCGGGCCGCGCTGAGCGGCACGTTGAGCTTCAGCGTGCCGGCCGGTCTGTCGCGGAATTCGCCGATACCGTCGAGCGCCGCCGCCACTTCGGTCAACGCGGGCCCGAGACGCGCGAGCAGGCGCTCGCCCGCTTCGGTGGGCACGACGCTGCGCGTCGTGCGATGCAGCAGCCGCACGCCAAGCTGCGCCTCCAGCCGGCGCACGGCCTCGCTCAGCCCCGACGCGCTGAGGCCCGTCATGCGTGCGGCGTCGCGGAATCCGCCGGCGCGCGCCACGGCCATGAACGCATTCAGATCGCCCAGATCGGTTTGCATTGTTCGCCTTTTCGTACAACCCGTGCGGATTATGACGGCTTATCGCGCAGGCGGCCAATGCCTATGCTGGGCGCATTCATCGACAGATCCACAGGAGCACAGTCATGTCCGACATTCGGCACACCACCGCCTTCAGGCTCGGCGATCGCAACGTCAAGCGGATCGGCTACGGCGCGATGCAGCTCGCGGGGCCCGGCGTATTCGGCCCGCCGAAGGACCGCGACGCGGCATTGAACGTGTTGCGCGAGGCCGTCGCGTCCGGCGTCGACCATATCGACACCAGCGACTTCTACGGCCCGCACGTCACCAACCGGCTGATCCGCGATGCATTGCATCCGTATCCGGACAATCTCGCGATCGTCACCAAGATCGGCGCGCGACGCGGCGGCGACGCAGCGTGGCTGCCCGCGTTCGCACCCGACGAACTCGAACGGGCCGTGCACGACAACCTGCGCAACCTCGGCCTCGATGTGCTCGACGTCGTCAACCTGCGCATCATGTTCGACACGCACGGGCCGGCCGAAGGATCGATCGAGGCGCCGCTGAGCGCGCTCGCCGAACTGCAGCGGCGCGGGCTCGTCCGCCATATCGGCCTGAGCAACGTCACGCCCGCGCAGGTCGCGCAAGGCCGGCGGATCTGCGACATCGTCTGCGTGCAGAACCACTACAACATCGCGCATCGCGGCGACGATGCGCTGATCGACGCGCTGGCCCGCGACGGCATCGCATACGTGCCGTACTTTCCGCTCGGCGGCTTCTCGCCGCTGCAGTCGTCGACGCTGTCCGGCGTGGCGGCCCGCGTCGGTGCGACGCCGATGCAGGTCGCGCTGGCGTGGCTGCTGCGCCGCGCGCCGAACATTCTGCTGATTCCCGGCACCTCGTCGGTCGCGCATCTGCGCGAGAATCTCGCGGCGGCCGATCTCGATCTGCCGGACGATGCGCTCGCGGAACTCGACCGCATTGCGGACGCCGGAGCCGCATGACGGACAGGTGACCGCCGGCGGACCCGCGAAGCGCGGGCCGCCCGGCCGGTCAGGACACCGCCACGCCCACCCGCTTCGGCACGCCGGTCACGATCGTCGCGACCGCGACGGCCAGCACGGCCGCCGCAGCGACGAACACGCCGGCCGCACCGTTCGCGTCGAACACGACGCCGCCGGCCGCCGCACCGGTCGCGATCGCGAGCTGGATCGCCGCGACGATCAGCCCGCCCGCGCTCTCGGCCTCGTCGGGCACGGTGCGCGTGACCCACGTCGACCACGCGACGGGCACGCCGCCGAACGCCATCCCCCACAACGCGACGAGCACCGCGTCGAGCATCGGCGCGCGGCCGAGCGCGACGAGCGCGAGGCCGAGCACGACCATCAGCGCGGGCATCCCGATCAGCATCGGCCGCAGCCGGTGTTCGAGCACGCGGCCCGCGAGCGACGTGCCGACGAAGTTCGCAATGCCGTAGCCGAGCAGGATCGCCGACAGCCCGTTCACGCCGACGCCCGCAACCTGCTCGAGGAACGGCCGCAGATACGTGAAGAACGCGAAATGCCCGGTGAACACGAGGATCGTCGCGAACATCCCGAGGCCGACGGTCGGCCGGCGCAGCACGTCGATCAACGTGCGCAGCCGCGTCGTGCCGCTCGGCGGCATCGACGGCAGCGTCATCACCTGCGACACGAACGCGACGCCGCCGAGCCCGGCCGCGATCAGGAACACGTTGCGCCAGCCGATCAGGTGACCGAAGTAGCTGCCCATCGGTGCGGACGCGATCGTCGCGACCGCCACGCCGCTGAAGATGATCGACAGCGCGCGCGGCACCATCGCCGTCGGCACGAGCCGCATCGCGGTGGCCGTCGCCATCGTCCAGAAGCCGCCGAGCGCAACGCCGAGCACGACGCGGCCGATCAGCAGCGTCGTCAGGTCGGGCGCGAACGCGACCGCCAGATTCGATGCGACGAGCAGCACCGAGAACGCGAGCAGCACGCGCCGCCGGTCGATCGTGCGCGTCAGCGCGGAGATCAGCAGGCTCGTGACGAGCGCGACCGTCGCGGTGGCCGTCACGGCCTGCCCGGCCACGCCTTCGGTCACGCCGAGGCTGTCGGCCATCGGCGTGAGCAGGCTGGCGGGAAGAAATTCGGCCGTGACGAGCCCGAAGACGCCGAGCGTCATTGCGAATACCGCGCCCCAGGCCGGTTCGCGGGTGGCCGCCGTCGAGGCGGCCGGGGAAATTCCGGGATTCATGTGGCGTTCCGTTTTCGTCTAGGGAAAGTACTGATGACGGCGTATCGTAAGGACCGGCAGCAGGACGGTCTATGACATACAATCCGTTCTTGTTGATCGATCGTCCGAATCTCGCCATGTCCGAGCCGCTGCTTCCCCCCGTCCCCGACGTGCACGACCTCGTCAGCGAGCTGCTGCTGGGGATGCGCCTGAGCGGCGTGCAGTACCGCCGCATCCAGGTCGCGCGGCCGTTCGGGCTGAATTTCGGCCAGGCGCCGGGCCGCGCGCAATTCCATTTCGTCGGACGCGGGCCCGTGCTGCTGCGCGATGCGTCCGGCGCAACGATGCGGCTCGAGGCCGGCGACGCGATCCTGCTGCCGCACGGGCGCATGCATGCGCTGGTGTCCGATCCGGATGCGCCGTGCCGCGAGATCAACGGCTTCGAAGTCGCGAAGATCTGCGATACGGTCGCGTCGGTGGCGTCGGCCGGCACGTCACCCGCGGCCTGCGCGACGACGGAGCCGGGCGCCGGCGATGCGCTGATCTTCAGCGCATGCATGGAGCTCGATCTCGGCGGCATGCAGCCGCTGGTCGGCACGATGCCCGAGTTCATGCACGTCGGCACGCTGCTCGCACGCTACCCGGAAATCCGCCCGATGCTCGACGCGATGGAGCGCGAGTCCTGCTCGGCGCGCGCGGGCTTCGCGGGCATCCTCGCGCGGCTCGCGGACGTGGTCGCGGCATTCATCGTGCGCGGCTGGGTCGAGTGCGGATGCGGCGACGCGGCGGGCTGGGTGCAGGCGCTGCGCGAGCCGAAGCTCGGCCGCGCGATCGTCGCGCTGCATCGCGACCCGGGCCGCAACTGGAGCGTCGCGGAGCTGGCCGCCGAAGCGGGCGTGTCGCGCTCGGTGTTCGCCGAACGCTTTCTCGCGGCGACCGGGATGACGCCCGTGCGCTACCTGACCGAGCTGCGGATGCGGCTCGCCGCGCAGTGGATCGCGCGCGACCACGAGGCGATCGAAGCCGTCGCGTACCGGCTCGGCTACGGTTCGCTGGCGGCGTTCAGCCGCGCGTTCAAGCGCGTGGTCGGAAAGCCGCCGGGCGCGGTGCGTGCGGACGGCGACGTGCGTGTCGAAGCGTAATGCCTGACGCTCGACGCTTGACGTGCGACGCTGGCCGGGGGCCGCTACGTGTCGCTTCACGTCGAAGTCGCACGCTCACCGGCGTCGCTCACGCCACCGCCGCCGCGCGCGAAGGCGCGCGTCGAAGCGTAATGCCTGACGCTTGACGTGCGACGCTGACCGGAAGCCGCTACGCGCCACTCCGACGTCACACGGTCGCCGGCCTCGCTCGAGCCACCGCCGCCGCGCGTGACGCCTTTCCGCGTTCAGCCGCTGAGCGCTTCGAGCTTGTCGACCAGCGCCGTCGCGCACTGCACGGCGAGCGCCGCGCAGTGCTCCGCATCCACGGCCGCACCGCTCGCGATGGCGCCCTGCACGATCCGGCCCAGCAAATCCTTCGAGAGATCGGCGATCTCGTAGTCCCGTTCCGTCATGATGTCGCTCCTGCGCGTCGGCCGACGATGGCGACACGCTCATTGCCCCTGCCCGTTCAACGCCCTTTCGCGCGCACGACGATCTGCGCCTGCGTGTCGCGCTCGATGCGTTCGAGCGACGCGCGCAGCGCCGTGAATTCGTCGGGCGTGCACACCTGCCGGCCGAACTCCGCCTTCATCCGCCGCGTGACCTGCACCACGCGCGCGGCCGCGTCGAACACGTAATGCGACGTGAAGTCGACGAAGCGGTCGTGCACGGCCGCATCGGCCGGCAGGTCGGTCACGACGACGTCGGCCGGCAGCGCGATCTGGCCGGTCTCGTCGAACGCGCCGCCGATGCAGCCCCACGGCTGCGTGCGCACGGGCTCGGCCAGCCAGTTCTCGACCTGCGTCGCGATGCCGCCCGTGAGGCTCGACAGCGCGGGCAACGCGGTCGTGCCGTCGGGCCACACGAAATGATCGAGCGTGCCCGACACCGTCACGTCGAACGGCCCGTCGGTCACGCGCCGGTCGCTGGTCGACAGTTGCGCGCGGCCGCGCAAGCCGCTTTGCCGCAGGCGTTCGGTCGCGAGCTGCTCGATGCGGTCGTGCGTCGCGCGGCGAAACAGATTGCGTTCGAGTTCGGCCGTCCAGCCGTCGTCCTCGATGTACGCATGAAACCGCGCGGCGCCGGGCTGCGCGGCATCGATCGCGAGCCGCGCGATGCGGCGGCGCGGCTGCGTGGCCGGCGTGCGCGACAGCACGCCCGTATCGACCAGCAGCGCGGGGCGATCCATCACGATCGGCGGCAGGTAGCCGAACGCGATGCCGGCCGTCGTCGTATCGGCGTAAAGCGCGAGATCGGGCAGCCACGTGATCGCATGATTGATCGCGCCGCCGCCGTAACCGGGCACGGACGGCAGCGTGTACACCGAACCGAGATTGATCAGCACCGGTTCGCTGCGGATGCCGACCGCCGCGAGCAGCGCGCCGAACAGCGCGACATGGTCCTTGCAGTCGCCGTAGCGGTTGCGCAGGATGTCGGTCGCGCGATGCGGCGCGGCGGCCGTTTCGCCCAGAAACAGCCCGACGTAGCGCACGTTCGCCTGCACCCAGTCGTACAGGATGCGCGCCTTGTCGCGCGGCGCGGCAGCACCCGCGGTGAGCGCGCGCGCCAGTTGCACGACGGCCGGATCGTCCACGCTCGGGTCGACGGCCGCGTTGCGGTAGCGCGCGGCGAACGCCGCGTAGTCGGGCAGCGTCGACACGACGAGCCGGTCGCCGTAGGTCGGGTAGCCGACCGCGCCGTTCTCGATGCGGTCGTACGGGCCGTGCCGGTAGTCGAATTCGTAGCGCGTGCGGCCGTTCGCCGTGACCGGCGGCAGCGCGACGTAGCCGCGCGCGTCCGCGTACAACGGCATGTCGGCCGGCACGTCGAAGATCAGCCGCTGATTGTCGACGGGCTCGCGCGACGGCTCGACGTAGTAGCCGAAGTAGCCGCGATTGACGGGCTTCGTGCGCGTCTTGCGGAACGCCACGCGCGTGCTCGACCCGGCTTCGACGCCGGGAAACACGACAGTGCGCAACAGCCCGTCCTGGAACGTCGGCGCGCCGGCCGAGCGCGGCTCCTGCACGTCGCGGATGCCGTCCGCGCCGACCGGATGCGCGACACCGTCGCGGTCGATCGTCTCGGCCGCGAGCAGGTCGACCTGCTCGAGATTCTTGTCGAACCACACGTAGCGCTGCGCAACCGCGTCGATGCCGTTCGCGTTGTTCGCGCGCAGCGTCGAATCGTCGTGCTCGTCGAGCGAACCGTCGTGCCGGATCACGAATTCGTGGACATCGCTGACCAGCGTGACGGGTGCTTCGTCGGCAACGCCGTTCGCGCCGTCCGCCGCCGGGCCCATGCCCGGCGCCGCACCGACGGCGCTCGATGCGCCGAACGCGGCAGCGCATGCCAGCATCCAGCCGGCCAGGCCGACAGAAAAGCGCACCACATCGCACCTCGTCGCGGTTCACGGAAAGCGCGGCCGCGCAGCGGACAGGGTCAACCGCGCGGCTCCCGTGTCGGCCAGTGTGGGCGACGCATACGCAAGCGTCAAGCCGGTGCACGCCGGCCTACAATGAAACATGGAAGCATCGTCGCGTGCGGCCGCCGGCATACGCTCGAACGCCTGACGCCGGCGAAAAATCGTCCGCCCGCGACCGGGAGGCACCATGGAAAACGGAATCGTGGAAGTCGTCGTGCTGCTGGCGTTTGTCGCGCTCGTCGTGCTGTTCTTCGTCAAGCGCCCGGGGCGCGACCGGCTGAGGGCCAAATTCCATCATCCGCCGCTGCGGCGGCCCAACCGCCCGCACCGGCACCATCAGCCGTGACGGCTGCTACCGGCAGTCGCCCACGCGCTTGCCGCGCCGCGTCCACGCGAGCGTGTACGCGCCGGCCTGCGCATGCTGCCCGCGCAATTGCCCCTTCAGGTCGTAGCGCGTCGGCGTGACGGCGCCCGTCACGGTACCGTTGCAACGCCACCGCTAGCCGACGTTCATCGGCAGCAGCACCATCTGCTTGCCCTCGACATGCAGGCGCGCCTGCAGTTCGACGGGCGTCTGGTTGTGCAGCCACGCGGTCAGGAAATTCACGCGCCGGAAAATCAGCTTGCTCGCGAAGCACACGGCGTTCGGATACGCGTCGAGCGTCGACGACGCGAGGTTCATGAATTCCACGACGGGATTCGTGCCGAACGCGATCCGGTAGTCGGCCGCGATGCCGTTGCGGCGGCAATGCGCGACATAGTAGTCGAGCGCTTCGGTGATCGAGTGACGCAGCCGTTCGAGATGTTCGTGCCCGTCGTACGCCTTCGCATCGACCTCGCCGACCGCGAGGAAGATCACGTTGCGGAAGTGCCCGGGAAACAGCCGGTTGACCCACAGCAGCGCGTGCATGCTCGCGCCGCGATGCTTGCCGACCAGCAGCACGGCGGTCGGTGCCTGCGGATCGGGCTTGCCCGGTGCGGTAGCCTCGTCGACTTCGGGCGGCTTCCCCGAGAACAGCGCGTCCTCTTTCGCGAGCTGCGCGCGCGTGTACGCGTAGTGGCGGTTGATCATGAAGCACAGCGCGATCACCGCGCTCGTCACGAGCACCGTGAGCCAGCCGCCTGCCGTGAACTTCTCGACCAGCGTGATGACGAGCACGGTCGCCGTCACGCTCAGCCCGAGCGCCGACAGGAAGAAGTGCTTGAACCAGCCGCGCTCGCTGCGATGGCGCCACCAGTACGTGCACAGCCCGAGCAGCGACATGCTGAACGTGAGGAACACGTTGATGCTGTACAGCACGACGAGCACGTCGACGCTACCGTGCGTCCACAGCAGGATCAGCAGGCTCGACAGGCCGACGACGATGATGCCGTTCTGCCGCACGAGGCGTGTCGACAGGTCGCGGAAATGGCGCGGCACCCACGAATCCGACGCCATGTTCGACAGCACCGCCGGGCCGTCGAGAAACCCCGTCTGCGCGCCGACCATCAGCAGCCCGGCCTCGAACGCGAGCACGGCCGCGAGCAGCGCATGCCGCGCGAACGCCGAGCCGAGCCCGAGATGGTCGATCACGCTGCCGAACACCACCGCGTTGAGCGTCTCGCCTTCGACGGGATGCGCGTGCCACAGCATGTACAGCAGGATGATGCCGCCGGCCGTGAATGCGAGCGACGTCGACATGTACCACATCGTCACCTTGCCGTTCGGCACGCGCGGATCGGCGAGCATGTTCACGTTGTTCGACACGGCCTCAAGGCCCGTATAGGTGCCGCCGCCGAGCGAGAACGCGCGCATCAGCAACGCGAGCATCACGAACACGCCGAGCGACTGCGACATCCCGTGCGCCTCGTGCACGGCGTCGGGCACGATCATCGCGAGGTTGCTGCCGTGTACGGCGACGCCATACACGATCAGCCCGAAGTGCAGCACGACGAAGCCGATGAAGATCGGCAGCAGCACCATGATCGAGTCGCGCATCCCGCGGAAGTTGAGCCCGGTCATCAGCAGGATCAGCACGATCTCGGTCGTAAGCTTGAATGCCTGCGCGCTGACCGGCAGCAGGCTGAAGAACGCGTCGACGCCGCTCGCGAGCGAGGTCGCGACGGTCAGCACGTAGTCGACCAGCAGCGCCGCGCCCGACACGAGCCCCGGCTTCGCGCCGAGCAGCGCGGTCGCGACGCGGTAGCCGCCGCCGCCCGTCGGGAACAGCTCGATCACCTGGTTGTAGCCGAGCGCGATGATGAAGACCGTGGCCGCGGTCGCGAGCGCGAGAAACAGCGCGAGCGGCGTATGGTGCGCCAGCGCGAGGAACGCCTCTTCCGGGCCGTAGCACGACGACGACAACCCGTCGGCGCCGAGCCCGACCCAGGCCAGCAACGGCGTCACGGCGATCGCATGGCGCGTGCGCGGATCGAGCGGGTCCAGCGGTTTTCCGACCAGCAACTGCCACACCTTCCGGAATGCGGTCATGGTCCCCTCCCGGCACGCCCGGCGCGGCGGCGCGATCCCCTAAAGCTAATCGACGCGCGCTCGCGGCGCCAGTCCGCATATTCCATAGGAGCCGCCCGCCGGCCCGGCGCCGCTTTCAACGCGTAAGCGACCGACGCCGGCGCCCGTGCGCGGGAGCGGCCGCCTGCGCGCGATTGCGCGACGCGGCGACCTTGCTCCGGCCGCGTCGCGACCCACCTTCCCACCCGCATCGGCCACGCCCGGCGCGCAGGTTTCCGCACCCGCTCCCCCTCTCCTCGCCCGTCGCCACGCGCTGCATCCGCGCCCGCGTCCCGGTCGTGCGTTGTTCCCCGCAATTCGGCATTTGTGCGCGCGCAACAATGGCGATGCCTCGCGCCCGGCGCCAGGCGGGCAACCCGATTCCCGCATGGCACCGGGCGCGATGGTCTTCGAAAACCACAACTCACGAGGACATACCATGCAACTCCAATCCCATCCGGCGTGCCGCCCGTTTTATGAAGCCGGCGAACTCACGCAACTGACTGCCTTTTACGAAGAAGGACGCAACGTCATGTGGATGATGCTGCGATCGGAGCCGCGGCCGTGCTTCAACCAGCAACTCGTCACCGAAATCATCCATCTCGCGCGCGTCGCACGCGACTCGGGCCTGCCGTTCGACTTCTGGGTGACGGGCTCGCTCGTCCCCGAGCTGTTCAACGTCGGCGGCGACCTGAGTTTCTTCGTCGACGCGATCCGCAGCGGCCGGCGCGACCAGCTGATGGCCTATGCGCGCTCGTGCATCGACGGCGTGTACGAGATCTACACGGGCTTCGGCACCGGGTCGATCTCGATCGCGATGGTCGAGGGCAGCGCACTCGGCGGCGGCTTCGAAGCGGCGCTCGCGCATCACTACGTGCTCGCGCAGAAGGGCGTGAAGCTCGGGTTCCCCGAGATCGCGTTCAACCTGTTCCCGGGCATGGGCGGCTATTCGCTCGTTACGCGCAAGGCGGACCGCGGAATCGCGGAATCGCTGATCTCGACCGGCGAAACGCATGCGGCCGAGTGGTACGAGGATCGCGGGCTGGTCGACGAGACGTTCGACGCCGGTGACGCGTATCTCGCGACACGCACCTTCATCGACGTGACGAAGCCGAAGCTGAACGGCGTGCGCGCGATGCTGCGCGCACGCGAGCGCGTGTTCCAGTTGTCGCGCTCGGAGCTGATGGACATCACGGAAGCGTGGGTGCATGCGGCGTTCACGATCGAGCCGAAGGACCTCGCGTACATGGAACGCCTGGTGATGCTGCAGAACCGGCGCGTGTCGAAGCTGCGCACGGTGTAATGCGGCGGGGCGCCGCCGGTTGCCGGCGGCGCCCCGCTCCCCGGAACGAAGCTCAGGCGATCAGCCTGAGCTTTCTCGTCTCGGCGAGCCACGCCTCGAAGGCCTGCGCCGGCATCGGCCGTGCGTAGTAGTAGCCCTGCGCGTGATCGACGTCGAGCTGCTTGAGGAAATCGGCTTCCGCATGCGTCTCGACGCCTTCGGCGATCACCGCGAAATTCAGCGCCCTCGCGAGCGACACGACCGAGCGCACCAGCGCCTGCGAGCGCGGATTGCGGTCGATGCCCGTGATGAAGGTGCGGTCGAGCTTGATCGCGTCGAGCGGCAGGCGCGACAACTGCGACAGCGACGAATAGCCGGTGCCGAAATCGTCGAGATGGATCTCCGCGCCGATCTGGCGGAACTGCCGCATCAGCCCGTTGGCGGAATCCTCGTCCTCGATGAAGCAGCTCTCGGTCAGTTCGATGTCGAGCAGGCCGGGCTTGAGCCCCGCGCCGTCGAGAATCGATGCGAACTGATGCACGATGTTCGTGTCCTGCAACTGCCGCGCGGACACGTTCACCGCGATCCGGATGCCGAGCCCCTTCGCCTTCCACGCGGCGGCCTGCGCGGCCGCGGTGCGCATCACCCAGCGCCCGAGCGGCGCGATCAGCCCCGACTCCTCCGCGAAGCGGATGAACTCGATCGGCGCGACGAGCCCGCGATCGGGCGACTGCCAGCGGATCAGCGCCTCGACGCCGCGCACGTCGCCGGTCGCGATATCGACGACCGGCTGGTAGTGCAGCACGAACTGCTCTTCCTCGAGCGCCTTGCGCAGGTTCGTGTCGAGCCACATGTACTTCGCGACCTTCTGGTTCATCTCCAGCGAGAACACGCGGTACGTATGCTTGCCTTCTTCCTTCGCGACGTACATCGCGGTGTCCGCGCTGCGGATCAGCGTCTCGAGCGAATCGCCGTGCTGCGGGTGCATCGCGATGCCGATCGAGCAGCTCGTATAGACCTCCATCAGCCCGAGGTGGATCGGCGTGCGCATCCGTTCGAGGATGATCTGCGCGGTCGCTTCGAGCAGCGGCCGCGTGCCGTGCTCGAACAGCACGAGGAATTCGTCGCCGCCGAGCCGCGCGAGCGTCGCGCCGGACGGCAGGCAGCCGCTGATGATCTTCGACACGTCCTGCAGCAGGCGGTCGCCGGTGATGTGGCCGTAGTGATCGTTGACGCGCTTGAAGTTGTCGAGATCGAGGAACAGGATGCCGACCTGGCCGCGCGACGCGGCGCTCTCCGCGGCGATCGCCGCATGGATGCGCTCGCTGATCGCATGGCGGTTCGGCAGCCCGGTCAGCACGTCGGTGTTCGCGAGTTCGGTGAGCCGCTGCTGCGCGTTGCGCTCCTCGGTGATGTCGATGCCCGAGCAGATCAGGAACTGCTCTTCGACGCCGCTGCCGCTCTGCACGAACTTGTTGCGGAACTGGAACAGGCGCGGCCCGTTGACCGTGTTGATGTAGCGCTCGACCGCGAACGAGCGGTTGCTCGCGAAAAAGCCCGTGATGTTGCTGCGCGACTGCGCGCCCTGCTCGGGGCTCATGAACAGTTCGAACGCGCTGCGGCCGATCACGTCGACCTCGCGCTTGCCCGTCACTTCCTCGCACAGGTGGTTGAAACGCTGCACCATCCCGTTGCGGTCGAGGATCACGACCAGCGAATTCACTTCGGACACGACCTGCTCGGCGAACGCGAGCCCGTGCGACAGATCTTCCGCGACGGACACGGCATCGGAATACGCGGAGGCCGTGCCGGCCCAGTCGGTCGTGTTGACCTTCCTGCCGACGAGATGAAGGCTGACCGGCTCGCCGAACAGTGCGATGTCGAGCACGAGGTGCGACGTGACGCCCGTCAGCGCGCGAATGCGCGCAGCCTGCTCGACCGTCAGCGCGACGGCGACGTTGGTCAGGCCGCGGACGGCGGCCAGTTCGAGCGCATTGCTGTCGCTGCCGAGCCGCCAGCAGGGGCTGCGCGTACCGACATGCGCCTCGAGCACCGCGCTATCGTTTTCGTCATCCATGGACACGCCCCGATCCAGAAAAAAACGCATAGTGTAGACGGAGGCGAGCTGGCCGCCCGCCTTCCCGGGCCGCGCAGCGCGCGTCCCGGCAGGGCAGCCGTGATTGCCGTGACAACGGCCCTCGTCTCGTACTTGTTTCCAGCTAATGCGACCGGCGTTCGCGCGTAAAGCGCGCAGGTTCTGCCTAACGAATGATGAGAGCCATCTTATCAAATGACGATGAGGATTGGCACTCACATTTAGAGCAGAGTGTCAAGGAATTGGGACTCGATTGGCAAGCCGGACTTTTCATGATTGGCGGCATGTTCGAGAGCAGGCAAGGGAGTGCGAAACGGGGCTGGCCGGATGGGCGGAGATCCTTTATCCGCAAGGGTTTCCTGGAAATCGCAAAATATGGGGACGGATAACCTTCGGGACCACGGCGGCAGGGTCGGATCATGTTCCGGCAACGCGAAATCCGGCCAATTTTGTTTCTGTTCGAGTGTGAATGCGCCGCTTTATTCCACAGTCGGTTGCAATATCGCGACGCCTGCAGAAACGACGTGTTTTATCGGATCCCGGCAGCGGACCGACAACGCGGGTGGAACCGGTACGGCCGCCGTCGCAACCGGTGCGCGAGACACGCGGCGAGCGTCCGCCGTTGCGCACGAACGCCCGCCGTCGCCGCTGCCGCGCGTGGTCGCGGCTCAGCCCGCGGCGCCGTACCCGCCGCCGCCCGGCGTTTCGACGACGAACACGTCGCCCGGCGCCATCTGCGCGCGGCCGATATGCTCGAGCGCCTCGACCGTGCCGTCCGCGCGCTCAATCGTGTTGCGGCCGAGCGCGCCGGCCGCGCCGCCCGCCGCGCCGAACGGCGCGTGGATCCGGTTGTTCGACAGGATCGACGCGGTCATCGGCTCGAGGAAGCGGATCCGCCGCACCGCGCCGTCGCCGCCGCGCCAGCGCCCGCCGCCGCCCGAGCCGGCGCGGATCCGGTGCGAATCGAGCCGCACCGGGTAGCGCCATTCGAGCACCTCCGGATCGGTGAGCCGCGAGTTCGTCATGTGCGTCTGCACCGCGCCGACGCCCGCGAAGCCGTCGCCCGCGCCGCTGCCGCCCGCGATCGTCTCGTAGTACTGGTAGCGATCGTTACCGAATGTGAAGTTATTCATCGTCCCCTGGCTCGACGCGACGCAGCCGAGCGCGCCGTACAGCGCGTTGGTGATCGCCGACGACGTCTCGACGTTGCCCGACACGACCGCGGCCGGATACTCGGGGTTCAGCATCGAGCGCGCGGGCACGATCACCGTGAGCGGCTTCAGGCAGCCGGCGTTCAGCGGGATGTCGTCGCCGACCAGCGTGCGGAACACGTACAGCACGGCGGCCATGCAGACGGCCTTCGGCGCGTTGAAGTTGTTGTCGAGCTGCGCGGACGTGCCGGTGAAATCGATCTCCGCGCACCGCGCCGCGCGGTCGACGCGGATCGCGACGCGAATCTCCGCGCCGTTGTCGAGCGGATAGCGGTACGCGCCGTCCTGCAGCGCGCCGATCACGCGCCGCACCGCCTCTTCCGCGTTGTCCTGCACGTGCCCCATGAACGCGAGCACGACGTCGCGGCCGAACTGCGCGACCATCCGGCGCAACTCGTCGACGCCCTTCTGGTTCGCGGCGACCTGCGCGCGCAGGTCGGCCATGTTCTGCTCGACGTTGCGCGCCGGGTAGCGGCCCGATGCGAGCAGCGCGCGCGTGTCGGCGTCGCGCAGCACGCCGGCCGACACGAGCTGCCAGTTGTCGATCAGCACGCCTTCCTCGTCGATATGCGTCGAATCGGGCGGCATCGAGCCCGGCGTCGTGCCGCCGATGTCCGCGTGGTGGCCGCGCGAGCCGACGTAGAACAGCGGCGCGTCCGAGCCGTCCGCGAACACCGGCGTGATGACCGTCACGTCCGGCAGGTGCGTGCCGCCGTGATACGGGTCGTTCAGCATGAACACGTCGCCGTCGCGCATGCGGCCGCGGTTGCGCTCGATCACCGTGCGGATGCTCTCGCCCATCGAGCCGAGGTGCACGGGCATGTGCGGCGCGTTCGCGATCAGGTTGCCGTCGCCGTCGAAGATCGCGCACGAGAAGTCGAGCCGCTCCTTGATGTTCACCGAGTACGCGGTGTTCTGCAGCCGCAGCCCCATCTGCTCGGCGATCGACATGAACAGGTTGTTGAAGATCTCGAGCCGCACCGGATCGGCATCGGTGCCGAGCGAGCGGCGCGTCGGCAGCGGCGTCGTGCGCGTCAGCACGAGATTGCCCTGCGCGGTCATCCGCGCGCGCCAGCCGGGCTCGACGACGGTCGTGCCGTTCTTTTCCGCGACGATCGCCGGGCCGTCGATCGCGTCGCCGGCCAGCAGCGTGTCGCGCACGTACAGCGACGCGTCGTGCCACTGGCCGCCGGAATAAAAGCGCACGGCGGAATCGGCACGCGGCGCAGCGCCTTCCCCGCGCGAGGCCAGCGGCGCGATGTCCACCGGCGCGTCGGAGCGGCCGATCGCCTCGACCGACGCCAGTTCGGCGACGAGCGGCGTACCGGGCATCAGGAATGCGTAGCGCTGCCGGTACGCGGCCTCGAACGCCTGCTGCATCGCGTCGACGCTGCCGGCCGGCACGTCGAGCGCCGAATCGGTGCCCTGGTAGCGCAGGTGCACGCGCCGCTCGGTCGCGATCCGCTCCGGCGGCACGCCCTGTTCGAGCAGTGCACCGACGGCCTCGTCGGCCAGCCGGTCGAGCGCCGCGTTCAGCGCCGGCAGCGATGCATCGGACAGCACGGCCTCGACCGCGCGCTCGCGCATCGCGGTCTGGTCGGCCAAGCCCATCCCGTATGCGGACAGCACGCCCGCGAGCGGATGCGCGAACACCTGCGTCATCCCGAGCGCATCGGCCACGCCGCACGCGTGCTGGCCGCCCGCGCCGCCGAACGTCGTCAGCACATAGCGCGACACGTCGTGGCCGCGCTGCACGGAGATCTTCTTGATCGCGTTCGCCATGCTGCCGATCGCGATTTCCAGAAAACCTTCGGCGAGCGCCTCGGGCGTCTCGCGCCGCCCCGTCGCCGCATGGATTTCATCGGCGAGCGCTTCGAACTTCGCAGCCACGCCGTCGCGGTCGAGCGGCTCGTTTGCATGCGGGCCGAACACGCGCGGGAAATGATCGGGCTGGATCTTGCCGAGCATCACGTTGCAGTCGGTCACCGTCAGCGGGCCGCCGCGCCGGTACGCGGCCGGCCCCGGGTTCGCGCCGGCCGATTCGGGCCCGACGCGCAGCCGCGCGCCGTCGAAACCGAGCACCGAGCCGCCGCCCGCGGCGACCGTGTGGATGCTCATCATCGGTGCACGCATCCGCACGCCGGCCACCTGCGTCTCGAACACGCGCTCGAATTCGCCGTTGTAATGCGACACGTCGGTCGACGTGCCGCCCATGTCGAAGCCGATCACCTGGCCGAAGCCGGCCGCGCGCGCGGCGCGCACCATCCCGACGATGCCGCCGGCCGGACCCGACAGGATCGCGTCCTTGCCCTGGAACGCGTCGGCGCGCGTCAGCCCGCCGCTGCTCTGCATGAACTGCAGGTTCACGCCCGGCATCTCGTGCGCGACCTGCTCGACGTAGCGGCGCAGGATCGGCGACAGGTACGCGTCGACGACGGTCGTATCGCCGCGCGACACCATCTTCATCAGCGGCGACACCTCGTGCGACACCGATACCTGCGTGAAGCCGATGCGGCGCGCGAGCTCCGCGAGCGCGCGTTCATGCGCGGTGTAGCGGTAGCCGTGGATCAGCACGATCGCGAGCGCACGCACGCCCGAGTCGAACACGCGGCGCAGCGACGCTTCGGCATCCTGTGCATCGAGCGGCACGACGACGTCGCCATGCGCACCGATGCGCTCGTCGATCTCGACGACGGTCTCGTACAGCGCATCGGGCAGCACGATGTCGAGATCGAACAGCCGAGGCCGGTTCTGGTACGCGATGCGCAGCACGTCGCGAAAGCCGCGCGTCGTCGCGAGTGCGGTGCGTTCGCCCTTGCGTTCGAGCAGCGCGTTGGTCGCGACCGTCGTGCCCATCTTCACCATGTCGACGCGCTCGGGCGTGATCGGCTCGCCGTCGGCGAGGCCGAGCAGGTGGCGGATGCCGGCCACGGCCGCGTCGCGGTACTGCTCGGGGTTCTCCGACAGCAGCTTGTGCGTGACGAGCGTGCCGTCGGGCCGGCGCGCGACGATGTCGGTGAATGTGCCGCCGCGGTCGATCCAGAATTGCCAGCGTGCGGCGTCGGAGGGAACGGGAGAAAGGTGTCGGTCGGTCATGATGGTCGATGCGTCGTGAAATCTCGGGACGAGCGCCGCCGCACGGCGCGCGTCGCGCGCCGCGTGGTGGTGCCGGTAAAAAGGGGAAAAAGGGAGAAAGCGCCGCGCGGGCCGCTGCCGCTTACGCGGCGTCGAGTTCGCGGCCGCGCGTCTCGGGCAGCGTCAGCGCGGCGACGATCACCACGCCGTATGCGGCGACCGCGAAGATCCCGATGCTCGTGCCGAGCCCGTATTGCTTCGACAGCGCGCCGATCAGGAACGGGAACAGTGCGCCGATCGCGCGGCCCACGTTGTAGCAGAAGCCCTGGCCCGAGCCGCGCACGCGGGTCGGGAAGAGTTCGGTGAGGAACGCGCCCATCCCCGAGAAGATGCCCGATGCGAAGAAGCCGAGCGGGAAGCCGAGCCACAGCATCGACGCGTTGGTCAGGTTCAGCGACGTGTACGCGAACGCGATCACCATCGAGCCGATCGCGAACAGGATGAAGTTCGGCTTGCGGCCGAGGCGGTCGGTCAGGTATGCGCTCGTCAGGTAGCCGACCCACGAGCCGAAGATGATCATCGCGAGATAACCGCCGGTGCCCATCACGGTCAGGTGTCGCTCGGTCTTCAGGAAGGTCGGCAGCCACGTCGTGATCGCGTAGTAGCCGCCCTGCGCACCGGTCGTCAGCAGCGCCGCGCGCAGCGTCGTCGTGATCAGCTTCGGCGCGAAGATCTCGGTGAGGCGCGGCGCGTCGGCCACCTTCGCCTGCGCGGCCTTCTCCTTCTCGTAGACGTCCGGCTCCTTCACGTAACGGCGGATCGCGACGACCAGCAGCGCGGGCGCCAGCCCGACGAGGAACAGCGCGCGCCACGCCTGCTCGGCCGGCAGCACCGAGAACAGCAGCGCATACAGCAGCGCGCACAGCCCCCAGCCGATCGCCCAGCCCGACTGCACCAGGCCGACCGCCCTGCCGCGATCGCGCGCACGGATCACCTCGCCGATCAGCACCGCGCCGGCCGTCCATTCGCCGCCGAAGCCGAAGCCCATCAGCGCGCGCGCCGCGAGCAACTGGTGATAGTTCTGCGCGAGCCCGCACAGCGCGGTGAACACCGCGAACCACAGCACCGTGAGCTGCAGCGTGCGCACGCGGCCGATCCGGTCGGACAGGATGCCGGCGATCCAGCCGCCGAGCGCCGATGCGAGCAGCGTGACCGTGCCGATGAAGCCGGCATCCGCGAGCGAGATGCCCCAGGTCGCGACGAGCGTCGGGATCACGAACGACAGCATCTGCGTGTCCATCCCGTCGAGCATGTAGCCGACCTTGCAGCTCCAGAAGGCGCGGCGCTCGCGCGGCTGCGCGTACGCGTACCACGAGAACAGGCCGCTGCGCTCGGGGCTCGCGGGCTCGGCGGCGGGTGCCGCGAGGGTCTTGCTTTCCATGGTGGTGCTCCTGTCGTTATGCGCCGTCAAATGTGTGCGTGTGTCGTGTGTGCGTCGCCGCGAGGCCGGATCAGAACACGGCCAGCGACGCGTTCGTGATGTCGGTCATCAGCATGTGGCCGGGCGTATGCGCGATCGCGATCGGCAGCTTCGCGTCCATCAGCGCGGTTTGCGGCGTCACGCCGCACGCCCAGAACACCGGCAGCTCGCCGTCGCGGATCGTCACCGCGTCGCCGAATTCGGGTGCGTTCAGATCCGCGATGCCCAGTTCCTGCGGGTGGCCGATATGGATCGGCGCGCCGTGCACGCCCGGGAACCGGCTCGTGATCTGCACCGCGCGGATCGCATCGGCGCCGCGCATCGGCCGCATCGACACGACGAGCCGGCCGCCGAAGATGCCTGCGCGGCGGTTCGGAATCGACGTGCGGTACATCGGCACGTTGCGGCCCTCCTCGACGTGGCGCAGCCCGATCCCTTCACGGGCGAGCATCTCCTCGAACGAGAACGAGCAGCCGATCGCGAATACGACGAAATCGTCGCGCCACAGCGCTTCCAGCGACTCGACGCGTTCGGTCAGGCGACCGTCGCGGTACACGTTGTAGCTCGACACGTCGGTGCGGATGTCGAGATCCTCGCCGAGCGCGTCGATCCGGAACGCGCCCGGTTCGCCGACGCCGAGCAGCGGGCACGCTTTCGGGTTCGCCTGACAAAAGCGCAGGAAATCGTGCGCATACGCATCGGGCAGGATCGCGAGATTCGCTTGCGCGAACGGGCCGCAATGGCCAGCGGTCGGGCCTCGGAACGCGCCGCGGCGCACGGACTGGCGAAATTCGGAAGGCGTCATGAGATTCAATGGCAGATCGGGATGTGGTCGGGATGACGGTGTCGCGTCATCGGATACGGCGAAGAATAGGAAAGAAAAAATTTTGTCGCCAACGAGTTTTTTTGCGCTGCGTGTATAGAATTTCTTAACGCATCTTCGGGTTTTCCCCGGTCCCGTTCATTTTTTCAGCGGGGCAAGCTGCGCGCCCAATGCCTTGCCGACCGCCATGAACACGCGTTTTCTCGAAACCTTCGTCACGCTCGCGAAGCTGCGCAACTTCCGCACGACGGCCGCCGCGCTGCACGCGACGCCGGCCGCGATCTCGCAGCGCCTGAAGGCGCTCGAGGACGAATTGCAGACGGTACTCGTCGACCGCGACAGCCGCGAATTCCGGCTCACGCCGAACGGCGAGTACCTGCTCGGCTATGCGAAAGCCGTGGTCGAGGCGACGCAGGAGCTGCAGGCCGCCGCGTCCGGCGAGAGCGCGCTGCGCGGCAAGCTGCGGCTCGGTGTGATCGAGACGGTCGTACATAGCTGGCTGCCGCACTATATGCGCCGCCTCGCGGCCGACTATCCGCAGCTCGAGATCGACCTGACCGTCGACGTCAGCGTCGTGCTGCAGCGCCGGCTGATGGCCGGCGAGCTCGACCTGATCATCCGCGTCGAGGGCAGCGACGAGACGTCGGTCGTCTGCGACGCGCTAGCGAACTATCCGGTGCGCTGGATCGCGCGCGCGGGGCTGCTGCCGAACACGCGCACGGGCCTTGCGCGGCAGGTGCTGCGCCAGCCGATCCTGACTTACGGGCGCGGCACCGCGCCCCACCGCGCGCTGGAAGACATCGTCCGTACGCTTGCGCATGCGCATGGCGTGCCGCTGTCGGACACGCGCATCACCGGATCGCCGTCGATCTCGGTGATCGTGCAGCTCGTGCGCGACGGCTTCGGCGTCGCCGCGATTCCGGTGCTGTTCGTGGATGCGTTGATCGAGAGTGGTGAGGTTGTCGAGCTGCCGCTGCAGCCGTCGCCGCCGTCGATCGTCGTGTCGATGTCGCGGCGCGCGGATGCGCCGCGGTTCGTGCACGGCGCGTCGATTGCAGCGCGGGCTGCGTGTCATGAGTACTGCGAGAAGAGTACGCGGCGGTTGGTCGAGGCGCTTTGACCTGAGGCGGACCGGCGGGTGCGGTTTCTGTTCACTTATCCGTAATACGAAAGAAATGAATCAGACAGACAGTCACGCGGACTGCCCCGCGTGCGGCTGCGTCAGCTTGCCGTCGCCGTACTCGCGGAGCACCTTCGAAATCACGACGCGATAGCCGTCGAGCCAGCGCGCCTGCTTCGCCTTCGCTTCGAGGTGCGCCGGATGCTGCATCAATTGCTGCAGCGCCGCTTCCGATTCCCAGTAGTAGACGTTCTGGATCAGCCCCGCTTCGGCGTTCTCCCACGTCTCCTCGCCGAGATAGCCGGGCGTCGCGCGCGCCATGTCGGCGATCTGCCGGTCGAGCCGGTGGAATTCGTCATCGTATTGCCCGGCACGAAAAATGAAGGTCGACGCGTACATGCCCGCTCCGTCGGAAACGATTGAAAGAGCGCCAAGTGTAAGGCACGCGCGGCGGCGCCGCGATCGTTACGCGGCGAGCGGATCGGCGTCGAGCCACGCGTCGATGCGTGGCGCGTCTTCACGCGCTCCGGCCGCGGGCGCCGGCATCGCAGCAAGCGCATGCCGTGCACGTTCGAGCGCCTGTGCGAAGCCGCGCAACTCGCGTGTCGCGGGCCGGTCGTCGGCACGCCGGCGCGCGAGCGCTGCTTCGACGTTCGCGCCGATCAACGCGAGTTGCGCGTCGATGAAGTCGAGGCACCGCGCGCGGCAATGCGCGGAGACCGGCGCGACGGCCAGCAGGACGGGCACGATCGACACGGTCAGGTAGCCGCCCGGCGCGACCCGCGACAACGCATCGCGTACGTGCTGCCCGCCACCGACCAGCGACGTGAACACGGCATCGCGCCACACCGCACGCTCGAACGCGAGTGCGTCGCGATACGTATCGAGCGCCGCTCGATCCGCGACCTGTCCGGCCGTCACCAGCGGAACCGGAAACGAGGGTTCGACGGCAGGCTGCTCGCCCTCCACCTCGACAATGCAGTTCGCGCCAAGCCATGCCGTTTCGTCTCGACGCGCAGCGAGCACGCGAGACTGCAACCGGTCCGGCAGCATCGGATCGAGCGGCACCGCGCCGCAGATCGACGGCTTCTCCGCATGCACGCTGCAGTGGCCGTCGTCGGCAAGCGCCGCGCAGCGGCCGAGCGACGGATAGTCGTAACCCTGCAGCGTCAGCACGACCCATTCGCCATTCTCGCCGCCGATGCGATGGAACAACCGCTCCGCCAGCACTTCGGATGCCGCAACATCGTCCGCGTCGAACGCATGCTCGCGCCCGCCCGCACGCCAGCGTTCGCCGATTCGCCGCTTCGGCACGCGACGGATCGTCAGCGCGCCGACGAAGCGGTGCCGATGCCGGAACAGTTCGCGCAGCGACAGCGTCGGCGCGCTGTTGCAGCAGCGTCCGCATGCATTGCACGCGAGCAGGTACGTGTCTACCACGGCCGCCGCACCGAATCCTGGTAACGCGTGAGGATGAAGCGCGCGACGTCGTCCGAGTGATATGCGGCGACGAGCTGCGCGACCCATGGTTTCGCGCGATCGGCGTTGCGCACCGTCAGCACGTTCGCGTACGGCGAACGCGCATCTTCGAGGCTGATGCTGTCGCGTGCTGGCTGCAGCCCGACGCGTGCGGCATCGTCGCTGTCGATTGCAACGAATGCAGCCGTGTCGAGCGCAGCGTAAAGACGGTCGCGGCGCAGCGCGACGAATTTCAGCCCGAGCCGGTTGCCGGTCACGTCGCGCAGCGTCGCATGCAGGCCGGCCTGCTCGCGCAGCGTCACCAGCGTGTCGTTCTGCAGCAGCACGAGCGCGCGCGCCATCCCGCGCGGATCGGCGGGAATCGCGACCGTCGCGCCGGGCTGCAGTTCGTTCAGGTTTTTCAGCTTGCGCGAATAAAGCGCCATCGGCAGCGTGACGGTCGGCGCGACTTCGGTCAGCGCGTAGCGTTTCCGCGCGCGCGTCGCGGCAAGCTGTTGCGCATCCTCGAAGCTGGCCGCGTCGATCCGGCCGTCGGCGAGCGCCGCGTCGATGCGCGACGCGTCGTCGAATTCGACGACGTCGACGCCCAACCCGCGTGCAGCGGCGACCCGCTTCACTTCGTCCAGGATCTGCGCATGCACGCCGCGCGTCACGCCGACGCGCACGGCCGGCGCCGCCGATTCGGCCGCGACGGCCGATCCCTGATGGACGACACCGCACGCGGCCAGCAGCCATACGGAAACGAATCGCACGATGCCGTTCCTCACGATGCATCCCTCAGGATCGTGCGAAAGCCGATGTGCGATGCGCCGAGATCGGCTTCCTGCTGTTCGCGCGACGACGCGCGATAGCGCACGCAGTAATCGCGCGAACACAGGAACGACCCGCCCTTGATGACCATCGGCGTATCGTGCCGGCGCGTCGGCGGTGCGACGGCCGCCGTGTCGCCGTTGGCGTGCGGCTGGTGCGGGCCCGCGTACGCGTCCTTCGTCCATTCCCAGGCATTGCCGATCATGTCGTAGAGGCGAAAGCCGTTCGCCGCATAACAACCGACGGGCGCGAGACCCGCGTGACCGTCCTCGGCCGTATCGAGCACCGGGAACGCGCCCTGCCAGTAGTTCGCGGCCGGCTTGCCCTGCGCATCGCGCGGCGCCGCATCGAGCGACGCATCGTCGCGGCCGGCCTTGCCCGCGTATTCCCATTCGGCCTCGGTCGGCAGATCGCGGCCGAGCCAGCGCGCATAGGCCAGCGCATCGCGCTGCGTGACGAGCGTGACGGGCAGGTTGCCGAGCCCGTCGACGCCGCTGCCGGGCCCGCGCGGATGACGCCACGACGCCCCCTTCACCCACGACCACCATGCGAGGTCGCGCGCATTCATCTCGTCGCGCGTCGGCACGTTGAACACCGCCGCGCCGCCCTGCTGCTCGGCCTCGGTCACGTAGCCGGTCGCCTGCACGAAGGCGGCGAACTGCGCGATCGTCACGTCGGTCTGGTCGATCCAGAAACCGCCGACGCGCGTGCGGCCATCACCGAGCGGACGCTCATCCGCATAACCGCGCGTGCTGCCGAACACGAACGCGCCGCCGCGCAGATGCACCATCCCGGCCTTCGGGTCGTCGCGCCACTTTGCCGGCAGCCCCGAGTAGCGCTCGCACTGCCGCTCCGAGCCGAGCGGCGCGAGCGCGCGGCCGCGATTCGCGTCGTCGAATGCACCGCCCGCCGGCGCTACGGGATTCGCATAGCCCGCCGCGAATGCAGTGGCGAACAGTGTGGCGACGAGCGCCGTGCCGATCGCCCAGAACCGGAACCGAAACCGCATCGTGTCGTCCTTTCAAGAAAACGCCCGCCCGCTCCAGGTTTTCCGCCCCGAAGGAAATTCCTCGTGAGGCCTGGAGCGAAGCGACAGGTCTGGGGGCGCTCAGTAATATCCACGCGGACGCAGCGGCTCGACGCCGCCGACGTTGCTCATGTAGGTCTTCCACTGGTCGACGAGCGTGCCGATCACCGACGGGTTCTGCGCCGACACGTCGGTCGTCTCGCCGCGATCCGACGCGAGGTCGTAAAGCTGCCAATGACCGTCGAGCGGCCCGAGCGGCGGCTCGGTCCACAGCGCCTTCCAGCGGCCGTCGGCGCTGCGCAGGTACGCGCGGCCGTACGCTTCGTCGCCGAACGGCGCCGTATGCACCTCGCCCGTCGCCGAGCCGGTGAGCACCGGCAGCAGCGACTGGCCCGTAACCGGATACACGTAGCGGTTGTTGTAGATCACCTTGCCCTTGTTCTGGTCGACGCCCGTCAGCGTGTTGACGAGCGGCGGCGCCGGCTGCGACGGCGGCGTGACGCCCGCGACCGCGAGGAAGGTCGCCGTGTTGTCGGTCACATGCGTGAACGCGCGCAACGTCGGCAGTTGCTGCGACTGGCCGGGCAGGCGCACGATCGTCGGCGTCGATACGCCGCCTTCGGCCGAGTAGCCCTTCGTGTGCCGGAACGGCGACGCGCTCACTTCGGCCCAGCGCAGCCCGTACTGCAGGCGTTGCGCGTTCTGCTTGCCGTTGTCGGTGCCGAGCGCCGAATAGGTCGGCTCCTGCGCGTTCGCGGTATCGGTCGCCGTCGGGTCCGCGCCGGAATCGATCGGCCAGCCTTCCGCGCCGTTGTCCGACTGGAACATGATGAACGTGTTGTCGTATTCGCCGATGTCCTTCAGGTGCTGGATCAGCAGGCCGATGTTGTAGTCGAGGTTCTCGACCATCCCCGCGTAGATCTCCATGTAGCGCGCCTGCGCACGGCGCTCGGCCGGCGACAGGCTCGACCACAGCTTGTCGACCTTGCCGGTGCCGTAGTCGCTGTAGCCGTCCGCGGCCGAATGCACCGCGCTGATGTATTTCGCGCTCGCGGTGCCGTTGTTCGCGGTCGCGGGCGACGCCGCCGTCGTTTCAGGCACGCCGTCGAACGGCTTGAAGTCGGCGGGAATCAGGCCGAGCGCTTTCTGCCGCGCGATCCGCGCGTTGCGGATCGCGTCGTAGCCGGCGTCATAGACGCCCGCGTACTTGTGCAGCCACGGTTCGGGCACCTGCAGCGGCCAGTGCGGCGACGTGTACGCCGCGTACGCGAAGAACGGCTTGCCGTCGCGCTGGTTCGAATCGATGTACGAGATCAGCTTCTGCGTATAGAAATCGGTCGAATAGAACACGGCCGGGCTGCCGCCCGTGCCGCCAGGCTGCCCGGGCTGGCCAGGCTGCACGTAGCGGCCGTCCTCCGTGTAGTTCGACGAGCCTGCCGGCTCGTGCGCGAAGTGGTTGGTCGCCGCACCGCCGAGCAGCACGTAGCTGCGCTCGAAGCCCCACTGGTCGGGCGTCTGCCCGCTGCCCGTCGCACTGCCGACGATCCCCGAGCCGATGTGCCACTTGCCCGCGATATACGTGTGGTAGCCGGCGTCCTTCAGCAGTTGTGCGAACGACAGCGCGCGGTCGTTCAGGTAGCCCTCGTAGCCGGGCAGCCCGCGCCGCTCGTCGGTCGGCACGCCCATCGTGCCTTCGCCGACGAGATGGTGATCGGTGCCGGACACCAGCATCGCACGCGTGATCGCGCAGACGGTGCCGGTGTGATGGTTCGACAGGATGCGGCCCGATGCGACGAGCGCATCGAGGTTCGGCGTGTTGATCTCGCCGCCGAATGCATGGATGTCGGAATAGCCGAGATCGTCGGCCATGATGTACAGGATGTTCGGGCGTTTCGCGGCCTGCGGCGGTGTTGTATTAGCCGGCGGAGGCGGCGAATCGCTGTCGACGCCGCCGCACGATGCGAGCGACAACGCGCCGGCGATCGCGGCGCAGACGACACGGAAACGGAAAGCATGCAACGGCGACGCGGACTTTTTCATTAGCGTGAACGCTCGATCTACGGGATCGGCGATCTTAGCGTCGCGCACGCGGCGCCCAAAGTCGGATTCGTCACATGCTAACGGGGTGCGGGAATATGCGATGCGGGCCCGATGCAGGTCGTTTTTCGCGACCCGCGCCGCGATGCGTCAGCTGCGCCCGCCGAGGCTGCCGCCGCCGTCCACGGCCAGCACCTGCCCCGTGACGAAACCGGCTTCGTCGGACAGGAAGAACGCGATCGCGGCCGCCACGTCGTCGGGCGTACCGAGCCGGCGCGCGGGGATCGTCGCGAGCACCTTGCGCTCGGCTTCGCTTCCGACCGGCCGCGTCTGGCGGAACAGTTCGGTCTCGATCGGGCCCGGCGCAACTGCATTGACGGTCACGCCATGCTCGGCAAGTTCGAGCGCCCACGTCCGCGTGCAGCCGACGAGCGCGTTTTTCGCGGCCGAATAGGCGGTGCGATCGAGGCTGCCGAAAATCGCGCGGCTGCATATGTTGACGATGCGCCCGTGGCCGCGCGCCTTCATCGCGTCCGCGAAGTGCTGAGTGACCTGGATCGCGGCCCGCACGTTCAGATCGAACACGGCCTGCAGCGACCCGAAATCGATCTGCCCGAGCGGTTGCGGCAACACGATACCGGCGTTGTTGACGATGCCGTCGACGTCGTGCCGCTCGCTGATGTGCGCAAGGGTTGCCGCCGTCTGTTCGATGTCGGCAAGATCGCATGCGAGCAATTCGCCGGGGAAGTCGATGCCCTGCGCATGCCGCGCGAGGCCGATGACGCGATGGCCGCGCTGCGCAAGTGTTGCGCTGATCGCGAGGCCGATGCCGCGTGACGCGCCGGTGACGAGATAGGTGCGGGATGACATGTGTGTCCCTTCGGCGACGAGTCCGGAACGGCGCGGCACGTGCATGGTCGCCTGGCGCGCACGTGCTCCGCTCGATTGTGCCGCAGCGGCGCAAAACGCGTACGGTCGTCACCTTCGATTCGTCTACGTCACATGCCCGTCGGTCAACCGGCCCGCCCCGCCGCGGCCGGCATTGCGCGCGGACCGTCGAGCGGCCAGTACGACGCTCCCCATACCCTCGCCATACTTGGTACGGAAACGTTAGGAAAAGTCCTAAGACGGTAAAGAAGGGCTGCGAAATTATTCGGATCACAACACTCGGGGGAGTTTAGGCGACTGGCCGGCATATCGACATCGTCGCTACCCTGAACACTTGAGGGAAGCAAAAAAAGAAAAGAAGTCTGTGCTCGACGAGCGCACGCCGATCTAAACTCGATCGATCTGCTCGACAACCTGATAGAGTTGTCGGGTAAGCCGGAGCAGGGCGTATGTAAGAATTTCACGACCGATCCGGAGAAAGACCAGATGTCGAAATGCCCGAGTTTTTTCGAAGCCTTCCAAGCAAACATGACCGCGTTGCATATGCCCGTTCCAACGACACTTTTCGCAACACTGCAAACGTCCGTCGCAAGCGTAGCCGCAATGATGGGTGTCTTAAAGACGTTAGGTGCAGATGCAACGGTCGGGGAACTGATTAGCGCAACAACGAAGTTGGAAGTGGTCACCATCGGCAGTTCGATTCTTGGCAGCATCTACCTGGGCGCGGTTATTGGTAGCTTGATGGTCGCAACCGATACCGCACTGGCATGCGGAGTCGGCAAGCACGGAAACAATATGTCTTTGGCGGTCGCTCAATGGGGCACACGCTACGGACTCGCAGTTCATCCTTTGGTTATGGCTCAAATCCTGCGCCATCCTGAAGTGCTTGTACCGGGCCCGCATAGCTATCTCGGTTTGAAGGCGAACACGGCGATCCGGGGTGTGCGATGAAGTGGATCGCAGATCGATTGCTTCTCATCGTTACGGCGTTGATATTCACGGCCGTAGGCTGGACGATCATCAGCGCGACCGGCGAATGGTTTCCGATCTTGATGATGTTGACTGCGTTCGCTTCGCTGTGGATCGATAACACGCGCCTGCGCAAGCTACTCGAACAAAACGGTATCGATCCGCGACGACGCAAGCGTTAGTCGCTCGCGCAGAAATGCCCGCTATGCGCGGGCTTTTCTTCATCCGTATGGATCACGCACACGACTCCGGCGTGTCCACCACCACGGCACTTGTGCGTCGCCAAGTATCATGATCCTTGCCGGAATATCTTCGATACGCGAAAACAACGCACGTCATTCTTCCTCATCGAATTCGACATGAAGACAACGCTTGCTCTCAGGATGCTGGTCCGCACTGCACTTCTGGCAGCTTCCTTCTGGATCGCCGGGGCGGTACACGCTGCCTCCTTCAATTGCCATCTGGCTAAACACCCGGCGGAGCAAACGATATGTGCCGTCCCCGAGTTGTCGAAACTCGATGATCAGCTTGCGATCGCGTGGTCGCTCGCGCCGCAACGCATCGACAGGGGGCGCGGTGACTCCGGCCTCAATGAATTGAAGAACTATCAGCGCGGCTGGCGAATCCAACGGGATGCCTGCGGACATGACGTCGACTGCCTGCGCACTAGTTATCTCCGGCGGCTGCAGCAGCTTTCCGTGCCGGATCCCGAAACCGTGCTCGACATCAACGACTTCCATTGGTCGCAAACCTGGACGCTCATCGAGATTTCGTCCAAGCCGCTCCCACGCAAGCGCGGCGGAATGATCACGATTCTTGTCAACCCGTATGCCGATGCAGCACGGCTGACATTCGACGCATCATCATGGAACGGTGAAAACAGCGGACGAGAATACAAGGCCGATGCAGTTGTACGGGCCGACGGCAAGGCATTCCACGTTGGCTCCGACGGCTGCCAGCTCGATTTCGCCATTCACGGCGCGCAGATGGAGGTCAAGCAGCGCGGTCAATGCGGGAAAGTGCTCGGCCACGGCAGTGACGTCGATTTTCAAGGCACGTATATCGACGAAGCGCACGCTCCGAACAAGGGCTTCGAATTTGAATGATCGTCTAAACCGCACGTCGGCAGGCCGTTGTCACACGATCGACAGCGGCAACGCGAGGCGAGGCGCAGCCACAGGAACGGGCCGGCGAGCAACGCGACGACGCACGCATAGTGCAGCGCGAGAGAGGTAAGCGGATCGGCATAACGCAAGCCGAGCTTCAGGAACACGAAGCCGCTGGCCCACAGCAGCAGGAACAGCGCGGGGGCGATTCGCAACCAGCCGGGTTGCCGCGCGGTCATCGGAGTATCGATCGCTGTCATGCGCGCTCGCGTTGCGTCGTCGGATGGGCACCTGCCCCGCTCGCGCCGGGGCTGTGTGCGAGCCGGCGCATCATCGGCGGATCAGGTGGTAGTGACATTCAGCACGGTCACCGCGATGCCGATGACGATCACGACCTGCAGCTTCCTGTTCATGACAGCGTGCCCCCGGATAGGCGTTGTGCGGTGATCACACGCAGCGTCAGTCGATCATGCGTGACGGGTTCAGGTCGCAATCGCGGCGCCGTGCGCCTCTCAGTCTTCCGACGCCAGCATCCGCGGAATCTCGTCGACCAACGCATCGATGACGACACGCACCTTCGACGGCACGTGGCGCGACGACGGCCGCACCGCGAACACCTCGGCGCCCGACACGCTGTTGCTGTCCATCACGAGCGCGAGGCGGCCGTCGCGCAGGTAAGGCGCCATCAGCCAGCACGGCAGCCACGCGAGGCCCGCGCCGGCAGCGGCCGCATCGGCGATCGCCTGCAGGTCGTCGAACCGCAGGCGGCCGGCCGCGCGATGGTCGTGCACCGCGCCGTCCGCACCGATGATCCGCCATGGTGCCGGCTGCCCGCCGCGCGAATACGCGATGCCGACGTGCGACGCGAGTTCGTCGAGCCCCGTCGGCCGGCCGTGACGTTCGAGATACGCGGGCGATGCGCAAATGCCCATCGTCTGTACGCCAAGCCGCCGCCCGACGAGCGTGCTCGTATCCGCAAGCTCGCCGATGCGCACCGCGACGTCGAAACCGTCGTTGATCAGGTCGGCCAGGCGATCGCTGAACGACACGTCGATCTCGAGCCGCGGATGACGCTCGACGAGGCGCCGCATGACGGGTGCCACGCATTGCCGCCCGAACAGCACGGGTACGCTGATGCGCAGCCGCCCCGACGGCTCGCGCCGGCCCGCGTCGAGCGCGGCCTCCGTTTCGCCGAGATCGGCCAGCAGCCGCCGGCACTGCTCGTAATAGACGAGCCCTTCGTCGGTCAGGCTGAGCTGGCGCGTCGTGCGCTGCAGCAGCCGCGCGCCGAGACGGCGTTCGAGCCGCGCGACGACCTTCGCGACGGCCGAACGCGTGACGCCGATGCGCAGCGCCGCCGCCGCGAAGCTGCCCGACTCCACGACGTCGACGAATTCGGCGACGCCTCTCAGACGCTCGTCCATACGATTCCGCTCCGGTTGGATGACAGGTTTGTGTCCATGACGGCGACAGTCAGTGGCCGAATTCTCGCCAATGCGTCCCCGTGCGCAACACTATGATAGTTCGACCTATCTCGAAAAAGGAGTCGACATGCACGCATGGCAAGTCAAACCCGGCGACGGCGCGGCCGGGCTCCGGCGCATCGACGCGACACGCCGGCCCGTCGGGCCGACCGACGTCGTCGTGAAGATCCACTCGGCAGGACTGAACTACCGCGACCTGATGTTCGCGCGCGGCGACTATCTCGGCATCGGCAAGGACGCGCTGATTCCTGTCGCCGACGGCGCCGGCGAAGTCGTCGAAACCGGCCGCGACGTCACGCGCTTCAAGCCGGGCGATCGCGTGATCAACACGTATTTCCCGCGCTGGATCGACGGGCCGCCCACGCCGCAGAAAGTTTCCGGTTCGCCCGGCGCGCAATTCGACGGCGTGCTGGCCGAGCACTTCGTGTCCGACGAAGCAGCGCTGGTCGCGATCCCCGCGCATCTCGACTACGACGAAGCGGCGACGCTGTCGTGCGCGGGCATCACCGCGTGGAATGCGCTGTTCGCCGACGGCGGCGCGGGGCCTGGCTCGACCGTCGTGCTGCTCGGCACGGGCGGCGTCTCGATCGTCGCGCTGCAGCTTGCGCACGCGGCTGGGTTGCGCACGATCGTCACGTCGTCGAGCGACGCGAAGCTCGAACGCGCCCGCGCACTCGGTGCGGACGCAACGATCAACTATCGCGCGACGCCCGAGTGGGAGCACGAAGTGCTGCGGCTCACCGGCGGCGCGGGCGCGGATCTCGTCCTGGAAGTCGGCGGACACGACACGCTGCCGCGCTCGGTCGCCGCGACCAAGCTGGGCGGCGTCGTGTCGGTGATCGGCGGCGTCAGCGGCTTCGGCGGCCCCGAACTCGGGCTGCTTTCGCTGATCGGCGGCATTCGGCAATTGCACGGGATCATGGTCGGCAGCCGCGCGATGCTCGACGACGTCGCGCGGTTCGTCGATGCGAAGCGGATCAAGCCGGTAGTCGATCGCGTGTTCGGCTTCGACGAGGCGCCGCAAGCGTATGCGTACCTGCAGTCGGGGCAGCATTTCGGCAAGGTCGTGATTCGCGTCGCGTCGTGATGGCCGGCCTGCTCGACCACGACTGGGTGCTGAATTTAGCGGCCGACGGGCAGGCCGCGCTCGTCGACTACCTGTTCACGCGCCACGGCGCACGGATCGACGAACGGCGCATCGTGCGGGCGCAGTCGGTCGCGATGTTGCAGACGATGCTCGAGCAGGCCGACATGTGCACGTGGTGCCCGACGATTCTCGCGGCCGTGCCACCGTTCGGCGAACGGATGCGACCGTTGCAACTGAAGGAGACGTTCGAGCCGCACGACCTCGGGATCGTCACACGCCGCAGCAGCACGCTGAGCGACGCCGCGCGCTGCTTCATCGACTGTTTGCTGCAAGTAATCCGCAAGCATGCGCGATCTGCGCGCAAGGAGGATCTTGCGATGTTCAGGACGGTTTCGCTGCTGATCTGACGGCCAGCGCCGCAACGGCCGATTGCGCGACCTGCCGCGGCCCGGCGTACCATGCGCCCGCGCCGCGGCATGCGTCGCGCGTCAGATCTTCGCGGTCAGCGTGATCCCGACCGTGCGCGGATCGCCGTACAGCACCGGATACGCGCCATACGACGGCAGCAGCTCGAGCTTCTTGTAAACCTTGTTCGTAAGGTTCGTCATGTAGCCCGTCACGATGTACTTCTGGTTCGGCGTCGTGTACGACACATGCGCATTCAGCACCGTATAACCGCCCTGCCAGAGCTGCGGCATCGTCTGCCGCGTCGCGCTGAAGTATTCGCGGCTGCGGTAGTTCACGTCGCCACCTGCCGTCAACGTGCCGAATGGCACCGGAACGCGATAGTCGAAGCCCGCGTTCAGCGTCGTATGCGGCGAGCGCGCGAACGAGTTGCCGACGGCGGTCGGCACGTAGCGGAACTCCGTGAAGCGCGTGTTCAGCATCCCGAGGTTCGCGAACAGGTAGAGGCTGTTGACCGGCTGTGCCTTCAGCTCCAGCTCGAAGCCGTCCGCGCGACCCTGCCCCGCGTTCGACAGCGTCGACACCGGCGGCCCGCCGAACGGGTTCGGCGCGAGCGCGAACACCTGGATGTCGCGATAGTCGTAGTGGAACACGCTCGCGTTGACGATCAGCCGCTTGTCGAACCACTCGCTCTTGATGCCGACCTCGTAGTCGGTCAGGTACTCGGGCGAAACGGTCGACACCGTGCTCTGCGTATATGCGTTGCCGTTGTAACCGCCCGAGCGGAAGCCGCGCGCATAGCGGAAATACGCGCGCACGTTGTTGCTGAGCGCGTATTCGGGCGTAAGATCCCAGGTCGGCGCGCGCCACGTGTTCGTCTGGTTCTGCTGCGCGCTGACCGCGAGCGGCGACGACACCGACGACGGCGACCACCAGCTGTTCGGATCGCTGAACGTCACATTGCCCGCTCCCTGCAGCCCCGTCAGGTTGATGGTCTTGCGCTCAATCGTGTAACGCAGCCCGCCCGTCACGTTGAAGCGGTCGGTGAACCGGTACTTGATGCTGCCGAAGATCGCCACGCTCTGCGTGTGCTGCGTGAGGTCGGTCAGATGGTAGAACGCGGGCGACGGCGAGCCCGGCAGGCCGCCGCCGGCGCCCTGCTCGGCCAGTTGCTCGGTGAACAGATGCGTGCCGACGAGCCAGCTCAGCCGGTCGTTCTGCGGCGATTCGAGCCGGAACTCCTGCGAGAACTGGCGGCTCGACAGGCGGTCATGCGAACGTGCCGCATCGAACGGCGAATAGTCCTCGTCGTCCTGGTACCAGCGGTGCAGCCCTTCGAACGCGGTGATCGACGTCAGCGACACCGCCGGGTTGATGCGCCAGTGCGCGGTGAGCGACGTGCCCCACGACGAGATGTGATCGCTCGACGGCGCATTGAGCGACACCGTGTACGGATCGGTCGATCCGACGAAGCCGAACTGGTTCGCGCCGCCCCGCCCCGCGCCTTCCGCGTGCCACGCATTGCCGCCGCCCGTGTAGTTGCGGCCGTGGATGTTGAACAGGAAATCGGTGTCCGGAGTCGGCACGGCCAGCACCTGGAAACGCACCGCGTTGTCGTGAAAGCCGCCGAAGCGCCCCTGCTGCGCGGTGTTCGTGTAGAAGCTGTCGGCATTCTCGTGATACACCGACACGCGCGCGGCCAGCACGTCGTTCTTGCCGATCGGCCCGCCGATCGCGGCTTCCGCAAGCCGGCTGTTGTACTGGCCGAGGCCGAGCTTGCCGTAGCCGCTCACGTCGAAGGTCGGCTTCTGCGACGTGATGCTGAGCGCGCCGCCGACGGTATTCTTGCCCCACAGCGTGCCCTGCGGCCCGCGCAGCACCTCGATGCGATCGAGGTCGAACAGCGGAAAGCCCTGCCCGAACACGCTGTTGATGTACACGTCGTCGAAGTACACACCGATCGGGCTCAGCGACAGGTCCGACGGATCGTTGCTGCCGACACCGCGCAGGAACCAGCGCGGCCGCTCGCGGCCCTCGGTCGATTGCCCGGTGAAGTTCGGCACGTACTTCGTCACGTCGTTGATCACGCGCAACTCGTTGTTCTTGATCGCGTCGCCACTCAGCGCGCTCACCGCGACCGGCACGTCCTGGATGCTTTCCTTGCGCCGGCGCGCGGTCACGGTCACCGTGCCGAGATTCGTTTCGCGTGCGGCCGCGCCGCGATTCGCATGGGTCGCCTTCGGCGCGGCCGCAGTTGCATCATCCGACGCCTGTGGTGCCGGCTTCGCGTCCGGCACCTCCGCTGCCGCCACGCCGTCCTCTGCCCACGCGGGCAACGATACGGTGCCGCCCGTCAGCAGTCCCCCCAGCGCGGTGACGATTAGTTTTTTCCTGAACATCGATGAGTCATCCTGTTTGATCGGTTGAACGCACGTGCGTGCGCGACGCACGGGTTCTGTATTGCAATTCGGATGCCAGCATCGAAAAGACCGTCGCGCGGGGCTTCCGGCGCCCGTGCGGCTCGCGTGTTGCTGCATACGCATCTGTGAGGAGCGGCGAACTGTTTGCCACGCAACACCGCCGCAGCGCGCGACATCCGCCCCGAAGGCGATCAGGACAGTTTCGCGGGCAACGGTCGCAGCGCGCCGCGACGCACGTGCGCAAGCCGCAGCGCGAACGCAACCAGCACGACCACGGGCAGCCAGCACAGAAACACGACCGGCAATCCGACGAACGGCGCGAGCGCGCTACCGGCCAGCGGGCCGCAGAACGCGCCGGTCATCGACGCGAGGTTGTAGAGGCTCGACACCTGGCTCTTGTCGGCAGGATGGCGGCCCAGATGCTGCATGTTGACGAGATGCAGCATCGACGAACCGGCGCACAGCGCGGCGAGCCCCGCGCCGACGATCCACGCGTCGCGCGCGAGGCCGAGTGCGAGCAGCCCGGCGATGCCGCCCGCGAGACTGAGGGCATGGCAACGACGCTCCGTCATCCGTTGCGCGACATGTCCGAGCCCGAACAGGGCAATCACCGCAACGGCACCCTGCAATGTCAGCAGCGCGACGGCGCGCGTCTGCGACAGTCCGAGTGACTGAATCGCGAGCACCACCGTATACGTGCCGGCGAGCGAGCGTGTCGCGCTGTTCACGGCCTCCAGCACAAGCTGCTCGCGTACATCGTGGCTCCAGGCAAGCGCAAGCAACTTGCGCAGCCCGCCAGTTTCGTGCCGCGCACGGCGCGGCGGCTGCTCCGCGTCGCCGAGCAGCATTCGGCTGAACAGCGCCATGCCCGCGAAGCTCGCCGACGCCGCGCAAAACGTCGCGACCGCGCCGTGCGCGCCGGTTAGCCAGCTCGCGAGCCACGGCCCAACCATGCCCGTCCCGACCGACATGGCCGCGCGATACCAGCCCGCGCGCGCCAGGCCGATCTGCGCGAGACGCGCGAGGAACACGCCGTTGATCGACACGATCCGGAACGGGATGCACAGCCCGATCAACCCTTGCGTGAGTGCGATCAGCGACCACGCGCCGGTGAACGGCACGACGAGATTGAGCAGCATCGGCCCCAAGCTCGCGGCGAAGTACACGCGCCGCGCACCGTAGCGTGCGACGAGCAGCCCGGCCGGCAACGTCATCAACGCGATGCCGAGCGGCTCCATCGCGGCGATGACGCCGAGCCGCGTGCTGTCGACGCCGAGCGCCAACGCGTACAGCGTCGTCGCGAGCTGCGCCATGCTGATCGTCGTGCCGCTCGCGAGCGCCAGCAGCATGAAGCCGCCGGTGAAACGCTCGCGCCGCCATGCGTCGACGACGCGTGCCGGCACGCTCACCGCGCGGCGTCGCGAGACAGCGTCGCGATGCCGTCGAGTGCGCGCCGGTCGATCCATGCGTGCACGTCGAAGTCGGCAGGCAGGAACTGCCAGTCGACCAGGAAGCGCTTGAAAGCGTCGATCGCGGCGATCGACGCGTCGTCGAGATCCGTGCGCAGCCGCCGATGGACGTCTGCGCCGTAGGCAAGCCGCAGCCAGTCGTGACCCGACCCCGTCTCGCGGCCGAGATAGCCGAGCACTTCCTGCTCATGCTCGCACGCCCAGTCTTCGACATCGGTCACGCGCGCGAGGAAGCGGCTGACGATGTCGGGATGGCGCTCGAGCGTCGACGCATTGACGGTCAGCGGCCGCGGCGAGCCGTTGTTGATGCGGATCTGCGGATCGGGATGAAAACCGATGTCGACGACCGCTTGTGCGCCGATCAGGTGCGCGGTTTCCAGCCCGAGCGAACCCTTCACGTAGATCGCGTCGACGTCGCCGCGCACGAGCGCCGCCGCCTCGGCCGCATAGAGCCGCCGGCTCGACAGGCTCGCGGGATGGTTGAATGCCGCGTCGCGGCTGACCGGTGTCGATACGGGCACGCGCAGGTTCGACGCGGGCACGTCGACCCATTCGACGTCGCCGGGGCCAAGCCCGTCGAGCGACAGTGCGCTGACGAAGCCGCGCAGCGCCGCCGCGCGGAAGATGTCGATGCGCTCGCCGTCGCGGCGCGGCAGGCCGATGCGGCGTCCGCGCAGGTCCTTCGGCTGCTTCAGGCCGGTTTCCGGCAGCGCGACGATCGCCTGCGCCTCGTCGACCCAGGTCAGCGCGACCACGCGCGTGTCCGCGCCGGCCGCGCGTGCCCACAGCGCGGGAATGCTGCCGCCCTGCCGGAACGCGTTGTCGAGCGAATGATCGACATGCGCATGATGCAGCGCCGCGTGCTGGTTCTCCTGCAGCGCGCGCACGGTGATGCCGTCGCCGGCGAATTCGCTGTCGAGCCAGCCTAGATGCGCGGCGATGCCGAGCGGCGTCGGCACCGGACAGCGCGTGTACCAGATCGAACGGACGTTGTGTGAAGCCGTGGTGCTCATGGATGCGTTCGGAAAAAGAGTCGTGAAAGGCCCATCAGCCGCGCGGCGCGGTAAGCACCGACAGCCGCGTGATCCCCGCATGCTCGATCGCGGCCATCAGCTTCGCGACGGTGCCGTACGGCACGTGCTCGTCGGCCTGCAGGTCGAGCGCGACGTCGGGCCGGCCGGCCTTCAGCGCGGCCAGCTCGGCGGGTACCGCGGCGAGCGCGACCACGCGCTTGTCGAGATACACGACACCCTTGTCGTCGACGCTCACGGTGACGTTCGGCTTGCGGTCGGCCGGCGAAGTAGCGACGGTGTTCGGGAGATTCACGTGCACCGCGTTGTTGAGCAGCGGCGCCGTGACGATGAACGCGACGAGCAGTACGAGCATCACGTCGACGAGCGGCGTGATGTTGATTTCGCTAAGCACGTCGTCGTTGTCGGAAGAGGACGAGAAAGCCATTATGCGAACGCCTCCTGACGGGTTTCGCCGGCACGGTGTACCGGCGTGGCGGCAGGTGCGGCGGCCGGCACGCGGAAGCCGGCCTTCTGCGCGAGCGTGACGAAGTCGGTTGCGAACGCATCGAGATCGGCCGACGCGGCCTTCACGCGGCGCACGAAGAAGTTGTACGCGAGCACGGCCGGCACGGCGACCGCGATGCCGATCCCGGTCGCGACGAGCGCCTCGCCGATCGGCCCGGCGACGACGTCGATGCTCGCCGACGCGCTGTGCGTGATCGCGGTCAGCGCGTGGATGATGCCGAACACGGTGCCGAACAGCCCGACGAACGGCGCGGTGCTGCCGATCGACGCGAGCACCGCGAGTCCCGCCTCCTCGCGCCGGCGCGCGTTGTGGATCTGCTGCCGCAGATGGCGTTCGAGCAGGTCGTGGCGGCTCCAGCTGTGTTCGAGATCGTGCGCGCTGCTCTCGTCGGCGCGACGCAACGCGTCGAAGCCGGTCGCGGCGAGTTCGCCTACCGGGCTGTTCGCGCCGTCGAGCGCGGCCGCCTCGTGGAAGCTGTTCGCGGCCCAGAACGCGCTGACGTAACGCCGGTTGCGCGCGCTCGCCCGCAGGCTCTGGATCGCCTTCACAACGATCAGCGTCCACGTGACGACGGAAAAGACGGCGAGCAGCCAGAGCGCGCCCTGAACGATGAAGGTGGTCGGAATACCGTTCATGATGTGAGTTCCTTGAAAAATGTGGCAGGCTGCCCGGCGGGTCAGCCCAGCTTGAAATCGATCGGCACGTTGACCCAGCCGTCGACAGCCTCGTCGCCGCGCTTCGCGGGCACGAACGTCCAGCGCTTCACGGCGTTCACCGCCGCGTTGTCGAGCATGCGGCGGCCGCTGCTCGTACGAACGTCGACGGAATCGGGCGTGCCGTTCGCGAGCACATGCACGCGCAGCACGACGCGCCCTTCCCAGCCCTGGTCCTGCGCGAACGCCGGATAGTCGGGTGCCGGGTTGCGCAGGTAAGCCGCGTCGCCGATCGGCGCGATTTCGCGCACCGGTGCGGCAGGCGCGGGGACCTGCGCTGGGGTGGTCGGCGCGGCAGCGGTCGGTGCCGGTGCGGACGCCGCGGCCGCTGCTTCTCGCGCCACCCGTGGCACGGCAGCCGGCGCGACCGCCTGATGCGGAACGGCCGCGCGTGGCTTCGGCGGGGTCGGCGCCTGCTGCAGCGGCTTCGGCTGCACGGTCGGCGGTGGCGGATGCGCGGCCTGCGGCAACGGTTCAGGCGGTCGCGTCAGCTCGACCGTCATCGGCAACGGCCTCGGCGGTTGCACGGGCGGTTCGGCGGGCGCACGCGCCGCCAATAAGGCGATACCTGCATGCAGCGTCGCGACGGCGAGTGCCACTGCGCCCGCGCCACGCCACCCGTTCGTCTGCGCGGGCCGCGCGTCCGTGCGCGCAGACGGCACCGCCGACGGCGGTCGTGCCGCAGCCACCGCAACCGCGGCAGCCGCACGCGGCGCGGCGCGCGCCGCGTGCCGGCGCGCGGGCGGCACGCCGTATTCGATCGTCAGCCCTGTCATGTTCGACTCCTTGCAATGACGCGCCGCGGCACGCTACGCGACCCACGCATGACGATGCCGGTCGATCTGCGTGAACGGCGCCGGATCGACCCATGCGCGCGCATCGAAATCGCGCTCGAGAAACCCCCACTCGACGAGGAAATCCTTGAACGCGACCAGTCCGTCGATCGACGTCGGCGCGAGCCCGGTTTCCAGATGCCGGTGCACGTCCGCGCCGTATGCGTAGCGCACCCACTCGTCGGACGCGCGCGTTTCGCGGCCGATGTAGGCCACCGTCTCTGCCGGATGGCGCGTGGCCCAGTCGCCCGCGCCGACCACGACCGACAGGAAGCGGCTCACGAGATCGGGGCGCGCGTCGATCAGTGCGCGATCGACGGTCAGCGTGCGCGGCGTGCCGTTGCCGATCCGCACGAGCGGATCGGGGTGCGCGCCGAGATCGATGACGACCTGTGCGTCGATCAGGTGCACGGTTTCGAGACCCGCGACGCCTTTCACGAACACCGCGTCGACGTCGCCGCGCACGAGCGCCGCGATCTCGAGCCCGTACTCGTGCGGGCCGCGCGCAAACGATGCTGGCCCGGTGCGGCGCTCGCGTGTGTCTGGCAAGTCGACCCATTCGGCGTCGCCATGGCCGAGCCCTTCCAGTTCGAGCGCACTCAGGAAGCCCTTCAACGCGGCCGCGCGCCAGAAGTCGATGCTGATCGGATGGCGCGGCAGCCCGAGCCGCCGGCCGCGCAGATCACGCGCGGTGCGGATGCCGCGCTCGGGCAGCGTGACGATCGCCTGGAATTCGTTGGTCCACGACAGGCCGATCACGCACGTATCCGCGCCGCGTGCCCGCGCCCATAGCGCGGGAATGTTGCCGCCCTGCCGGAACGAGTGCGGCAGGCTGTGATCGAAATGCGATTCGCGCTTGTTGGCGTCGGCCGTCTCCTGCAGCGAATGAAGCGCGATGCCGTCCGGCCCGAACTCCTCGTCGAACCAGCCGCGATGCACGGCGATGCCGAGCGCGGTCGGCACCGGGCAGCGCGTGTACCAGAGTGCGTCGCAGGCCGTGGCCTGCGCAGCGAGTGTCGTCATGGTGAGTGTCCTTGTCGTTGGAATGCGGAGGATTGCCGCCGCGCTCAGGCGCCGGCCACGCGCAGCGCCGCATGCGTGCCGCGCGCGTTCAGCGCGCCGTCGACGAGCGGCAGCACTTCCTCGCCCACGCGGTACGCCTCCTCGAGATGCGGGTTGCTGGCGAGAATGAACGTCGATACGCCGATGTCCACGTATTCCGCGAGCCGTTCGGCCACCTGTTCGTGGCTGCCGACGATCACGCAACCGGGGCCGCCGCGGATCTGCGACATCCCGGCCCACAGGTTCGGGCCGACGATCAGGTCGTCGAAGTGCTGCGTATTGCCCTGGTGCAGCGCGAACTGGCGTTTCGCGCCGACCGATTCCGACGATTCGCCGCGCCCGCCGAAGCCGTTGCGCGTCGACGCACCCACCGTCGCGAACATCTGCCGCAGCTCGGCCCACGCCTGTTCCTCGGTCTCGCGCGCCAGAACGTCGATGCGCATGCCGAAGCGTAGGTCGCGCTCGGCGTTCTGCCGGTCGAGCGCGCGGCGCGCCGCATCGATCACCTCCTTCTGTTTCGCGAGCGGCTCGCCCCAGCTCAGGTGCACGTCGCCGTGTTTCGCGGCGACCGCGAGCGCGGCATCGCTCGCGCCGGCCAGATAGAGACGCGGCGGCTTCTGGCCGCTCAGCGGCGGCAGCAGGCCGCCGGCTTCGACGCGGTAGAAGCGGCCGTCGAACGTGAACGGCTCGCCGGCCGCCACGCCCTTCACGACATCGAGGAATTCGTCGGTGCGCGCATAACGACTGTCGTGATCGATGAAGTCGCCGTACGCGCGCTGGTCGGGGCCGCCGCCGCCCGTGACGACGTTCCACTCGACGCGGCCGCGGCTGATCCGCTGCAGGCTCGCGGCCATCTGCGCCGCATAGACGGGATGCACGAAGTGCGGCTGCAGCGCGATCAGCAGCCGCAGCCGGCGCGTCTCGCGCGCCAGCGCGGCCGCGACGACCCAAGGCTCCTCGGTAAAGCGGAAAATCGGAATCAGCGCGCCGTGGAAGCCGGCGATGTCGGCCGCGCGCGCGACCTGCGACAGATAGTCGATGTAGCCGAAATCGTCGTCGCCAACTTTCGGCGCGACGCGCGATGCGTGCTGGCGGTTCCATTCGCCGCGCGTATGCAGGTCGTGCGCGCGCCGGCCGTCGCCGTGCATCGGCAGGCGCCACAGAAATTCAACAGCCATCGGGATTCTCCTTGTCGGCCCGTTCGGATTGCGTGCGGCACCTGCGTGCCGCGCGTGTGCTGCGCTGTAAAGCACGCGGTGTGCCAACGCGCTCGCCACTGCGCGTGCGTGGCCGCCGATCAATGCACACGGCCCTTACGGGTCGGGCGTCCACGGCAATCGGGCGGCGCGCGCCGATCGTCGCCGGTCACGCCGAAGCAGGCCCGTGCCGCGCTGCTGCATCGGCCGCACCGGTGCTGCATGCGCAACAGCGGCCGACGCGACTGTTGCTGACGCAACAGGCGATGCGCCGGCTCGCGCACCGCGCATCGCACGCGATGCCCGCGCCGTCTGCGACCTCGCCGTTTCCAATCGCTGGCCCGGAACTTGCAACGTTGACCGGCCCGCGCGGGCGACACCACCATGCGCGACCGTGCATCGACCACGCTTACCCAGACAGGGAATCTCACACATGACAGACAGGCCCGATTCGTCATCGGACAAGCAGCAGACGTTCTGGTACGCGCGATCGCCCGTGCCGACCCCGCTCGGCATCGCCGTGCATCTCGGCTGGCTCAACGGCGAGACGTCGGCCGACGGCGTCGCGATCCGCTCGTCGCGCGGCGCCACGCGTCACGACGTGTCGTCGATCAGCGACCACACGCTGGCGCAGTCGTTTCGCCAGGGCGGCAGCATCCCCGCGATGTGGGCGCGCTCGAACGACGCGAACACGCGCGTGATCGGGCTGTCGTGGGTCGACGAATCGCAACTGATCCTAGCGCGGCCCGAGTCGGGCATCCGTTCCGTGAAAGCGCTGCGCGGGCGCCGGATCGCGATCCCGAGCCGCCCCGACGATCGCATCGACATCTTTCGCGCGTCGGCGCTGCGCGGCTTCGTCAACGCGCTGAGCCTCGACGGGCTGACCACGCGCGACGTCGAGCTCGTCGACGTGCGCGCGCGCACGCTGCAGACCGTCGGGCCCCCGCGCGCGGCGAGCCTGTTCGCATCGCCGCACGGCTTTTCGAGCCGCGCGCTGTACGCGGCCGAAGCCGGCGCGCTGCTGCGCGGCGAGGTCGACGCGATCTACGTGAAGGGCTCGACGGGCCTCGAGATCGCGCAACTGATCGGCGCGCACGTCGTGATCGACATCGGCTTTCATCCGGAACGTTCGATCCGCAACAACAACGGCACGCCGCGTCCGCTGACCGTAAACGCGGACGTGCTCGCGAACCACCCGGACATCGTCGCCGGCTTCCTGAAGCTCGTCGTCGCCGCCGGCGACTGGGCGAGCACGCATCCCGACGAAACCACGCACTACGTGGCCGGCGAAACCGCGTCGTCGGTCGACTGGGTCCGCGCCGCGTACGGTAACCAGTTGCACCGGCACCTCGGCGTCAACCTCGACGACGAATCGGTCGCCGCGCTCGACGAGTTCAAGACGTTCCTGCACGACTGGGGTTTTCTGGAAGCCGACTTCGATGTCGCCGACTGGATCGACCCGCGTCCGCTCGCCGACGTGTTGCGGCCATCGCTGCAGAAACGTGCGTGAGCCCTTCTTCCGCCAACTCATCCGGATCATCATGAAGCACACGCTCTCCCTCGCCTCGCTGCGCCGCCCGCTGCGCGCGCTGCTCGCCGCGCTGCCGCTTGCCGCGGCCTCGCTTGCCGCACCGGCCGCACACGCGGAAGACGCGCCCAAGGTCGTGCGGATCGCCGTCGTGGCCTATTCGAGCGGCGGCAAGACGCAATATGCTGGCGCGTCCGCGCTGATCGACGCCGACAAGTCGCTCGAGAAGGCGCTCGCCGCGCGGCACGTGAAGCTGCAATGGGTGCCCGTGTCGACCGCGGCGGTCGGCACGCTCGTCAACGAAGCGTTCACGAACGGCAGCATCGATTTCGCGGGCTACGGCGATCTGCCGTCGGTCGTCGTCAATGCATCGGGCACGCATACGCGCCTGATCGTGCCGGGCGGCGTCGGCAGCAACACGTATCTGGTCGTGCCGGCCGGCTCGACCGCAAAGTCGATCGTCGATCTCAAGGGCAAGCGCATCGCGCTCAATCGCGGCCGGCCGTGGGAAGTCACGTTCAGCAAGCTGCTCGCCGAGAACGGGCTGAAGCTGTCCGACTTCAGGATCTACAACCTCGATCCGCAGGCCGGTGCGGCGGCCGTCGCGGCCGGCCGCGTCGACGGCTTCTTCACGCTGTCCGACGCGTATTCGCTCGTCGACAAGAACGTCGGCAAGATCATCTGGTCGACCAAGACCGCGCCCGACGACTGGAAGATGCGCGCGGAACTGTGGGCGTCCGACGATTTCGTGAAGCGCTACCCCGACATCACGCAGCTCGTCGCGACGGCCTATGTGCGCGCCGCGCACTGGATCTCGCAGCCGCAGAATCGCGACGCGTACGTGAAGATCCTGAGCGCATCCGGCCAGCCGGAAAGCATCGTGCGCCGCGAGTACGCGGACGAATCGACGCCGTGGAAGGAGCAATGGACGCCGCTCTTCACGCCGGCGCTGACCGGTCACTACCGCGACGTCATCGCGTACAGCCGGCAGGCCGGCCTGACGTCCACGCCGGTCGACGTGAACGCGCTGCTCGCGCCGACCTTCGTGTCGACCGCGCTCAAGCAGCTCGGCCTCGACGGCTACTGGCGCGCCGACGCATCGCGCGTCGCGAGCCGCTGATGCCGATGCGCGCGCTCGCGTCGAACGGCCCGCACGCGGTCCGCCTGCCCGGCATCGCACGGCTCGGCCGGCAGGCGATGTGGTGGGTCACGCCCGTCGCGTTCGCCGCGTTGTGGTGGCTCGCGAGCGTGCAGCGCTGGTTCCCGCCGCAGCTCGTCGTGCCACCCGGCCGTCTCGCGGCGACGCTGCGCACGCTGATCGACACCGGCGAACTGCGGGACAACCTGCTGATCACGCTGCATCGCCTCGCACTCGGCTTCGCGATCGGTGCAACGGGCGGCGCCGCGTTCGGCATCCTGCTCGCGCGCAGCCGGCTGTTCTCCGACTACCTGCGGCCGACGTTCGACCTGCTGCGGCAAGTGCCGACGCTCACGCTGATCCCGCTGCTGATCCTGCTGATCGGCGTCGACGAACCGCTGAAGCTCGTCGTCGTCGGCAAGGCCGTGTTCTTCCCGGTCGCGTTGGCCGCATACACGGGCGTGCACGACGCACCGCGCGATCTCGTCGAGATGGCGCGCCACTACGGGCTCGGCCGCTTCGCGCTGCTGCGCGACGTGCTGCTGCCGGCCGCATTGCCGCCGCTGCTGACCGGCATCCGGATCGCGCTCGCGCGCGCGTGGCTCGCACTCGTCGCGGTCGAGCTGCTCGCCGCGGACAGCGGGATCGGCCAGATGATGGAACTGGCCCGGCAGATGCTGCGGCTCGACGTGGTGCTCGTCGACGTCGCCGCGATCGGGTTGATCGGCTTCGCGCTCGACCGCTCGATCGCCCTCGCGCAACGCTACGCATTGCGCTGGCAGACGCCGGCGCGCTGACCCTGACTGGATACGCTTCGGCATGCCCCTCGCTACACGCGCCCTCTCGCTCGCCCCGCTGCGCCGCCGCGCGCGCGGCCTCGTCGTGCCGGCCCTGCTGGTTGCCGCCTGGCAGTTCGCGTCGTCCGGCGATGCGGCCCATCAATATGCGTTCGTGCCGTTGCAGCAAGTCGGCGCCGCGCTGGTCGAACTCGCCCGCAGCGGCGAACTCGCGACCGATCTCGGTGCGAGCCTGCGCCGCACGACGCTCGGGCTGGGGTTCGGCGTCGCGTTTGGGCTCCTGTTCGGTGCGGCAATGGCGCGCTCGACGCTCGCGCGCAAGCTGGGCGAACCGGCGTTCCAGGCGCTGCGCTACGTGCCGCTGCTCGGGCTGATTCCGTTGCTGAGCCTGTGTGCCGGCACCGGCGAATTCGCGAAGGTGTTCATCATCGCGCTCGCCGCGTTCTACCCGATGACTACCGCCAGCTTCGACGGGCTGCGCCGCGTCGATCCGCGCTATGTCGAACTGGCGCAGTCGTATCGCCTGACGCGCATCGGCCTGTGGCGCGACGTGCTGATTCCGGGCGCGCTGCCCGACCTGTTCGCCGGCGTGCTGCAGGCCGTGCCGTTCGCGTGGATCACGGCGACCAGCAGCGAGCTGCTGTTCAACGCGGGTGCGGGCGTCGGCAGCCTGATGCAGAACGCGCAGGCCGGCGCGCGTGCCGACGTGCTGCTCGTGTGCGTGCTGGGCGTAACGGCGCTGGCCGTCGGTATGAGTGCGTTATGCGAGCGGATCGCGCAGCGCGCGCTGCGCTGGCGCGATCACGCCTGACGGCGCAGCCGCGCGTCGGCGTCGCCCGCGTCGCGCGGCTTCAGGATGCCGAGCTGCGCGAGCCGTGCGCGGACGATGTTGCGCGACTGGTCGAGCAGGCGCGACATGCGCAGCTGGTTGTGCTCGCTGTAGTCGAACACGCTGCGGTACACGGTGTCCTCAATGTGCTGCCACAGCGCCGGCGTGCCGAGATCCAGCAGTTCGACCACTGCATGGCGCAGCGCATCGGTCGCTTCGGCCACGTCGCGTGCGCGGCGCGGCGGCGCGGCAGCCGCGCCGTGCGCGTCGGCTGTATCGGGTGCAAGCGACAGCGCGGAGAACTGCAGGTCGCCGACGTCGATCGCGCCGCCCGCGCAGATCAGCACCGCATGGTGGATCACGTTCTCGAGTTCGCGGATGTTGCCCGGCCACGCGTGCGCATGCAGGCGCGCACGCGCGGCGTCCGTCAGCGTCGGCGCGGTCACGCGCAGCCGCTTCGCATAGATGTCGATGAAGTGTTCGATCAGCGGCGCAATGTCGCCGGGCCGCTCACGCAGCGGCAGCAGGCTCAGCTTCACGACGTTGAGCCGGTAGTACAGGTCTTCGCGGAAATTTCCCGCACGCACCGCGGCTTCGAGATTCACGTTGGTCGCCGCAACGAGCCGCACGTCGATCTTGACGGTCTTGCGCGAGCCGACTGGCGTCACCTCGCGCTCCTGCAGCACGCGCAGTAGCTTGACCTGCGCGGATAGCGGCAGGTCGCCGACCTCGTCGAGAAAGAGCGTGCCGCGATTCGCGGATTCGAACCAGCCCGGCTGGCTGTTGATGGCGCCGGTAAACGCGCCGCGCTCGTGGCCGAACAGCTCGCTTTCGATCAGCGTCTCCGAAAACGCGCCGCAGTTGACTGCGACGAACGGGCCTTCATGGCGCTCGCTCAGCGAATGCACGAGGCGCGCGATCAGCTCCTTGCCGGTGCCGCTCTCGCCGGTGACGAGCACCGTCGCATCGCTCGGCGCGACGAGCTGGATGCGTTCGAGCAGCACCCGCGATTTGGGATCGTCGAACGTCAGCGCCTTCGCACGAATCGTGATCGCGTGCGAAGTCGGGTCCGGCAAGCTGAAGATGGCCATGGCACGACCGGCGTGTTGAACGGGGAAGGTGCGACGATAGCAAGGCGCGCGCCGGCCACGAACCAATTCATCGAGCTATCGGTATGACGGCGGCCGGATTGCGCCGCCCGCTGCGCAGCGTCACGCGAGGCCGGTCATCTTCCATTGCTGCTCGAGCGCGCCCGGCCCGAATTCGAGCGAGCCGCCGAGCGGCTCCGCGAGCGCCTGGAAATACGCGGCTTCCTCGAGGATCAGGATGTACTTCGACACGTCGAGGATCGACTTGCCCCAGAACGTCGCGCCGCCGTTCGCCTCGATGATCGCCGGCACCTCGGGGGCGCGCCGGATCGTGTCGACGATGAAGCGCGGCTCGCCCGGACGGCGATCGACATAGACCGGGATCTCGCGGGCCCGCGTGTAGCGCGCGGCCGGCGCGTAGCGGATCGGCAGCGGACGATGCGCACTCGCCCATGCGCCGAGATACGGGCCGTGCACGTGAATCACGACGTCGACTTCCGGCACTTCGCGGAATACACCCGCGTAGCGCGGCCCGTTGCCGCCCGCGCGCGCGTCTCCGTGCAGCACGTCGCCGTCGAGCGTAACGACGACGGGCTGGATCTCCTGCGACGCGGCCCACGGGCTCGGCGCCGACAGCGCGACGACGAGTTCCGTGCCTGGCACGCGCTGGAACGCCTGGAACGTGTTGGTCGCGGACAGCGTGCGCGTTTCCTTCAGCACGCGCGCGGCTTGCGCGAATTCGCGCGTGGCGCGCTCGACGAATGCCACGAGTTCGCCGCTGTCGATGGCTTGGGTGACTGACATGAGTTCGGTTTCCTTGATCGGGTGAACGGATGGGCTCGCGTCGCAACGCCGCGACGCACGGCAACCGGATCAGCAGCAATCGTGCCAGCCGGGTACGCGTGCATCGCATGCCTGCACCACCGCGTGTACGCAACGTGCGCGATTCGCTCGGCGCGATTCATGTGCTTGCGTCTGTTGCGGGAGCAACAGCAAACCGGCCCGGATTGCTGCGCGAGACGCAGCCGGCGCATGCGCGTGCTGCACGCCGCGCGCAGGCATTGCCCGTCATGCCGCGCGCAGCGCGTGCCCCACCCGCGCTGCACCCGCGCTGGTTCAAAACTTGCGTCGTGGTCGGCCCGCGCCGGACACAACCCGGCGCGTCCGATCCGATCTCACCGACATCCATCCGACCATGACGCTCTTCCCCCTGCGCGGCTTCGCTGCGCGCACGCTGCTGGTTTCGGCGCTCGCCGCGCCATCTCTCGTTTCGCACGCGGCTTCGCCCGGCCGCACTCCAGCGCCCGATCCGTTGCAGGGCGACGGTCGCGTGTCCGCGTTCTACATGTGGGACCGCGACATTCCGGCGACGCCCGGCGTGCTGCTACGTTCCGAAGCGCTGCCCGCGACGCTCGGGCTCGCGAGCGCCGCACGGCAACTGCGCATCCTGTATGCATCGACCGACGGCGTCGGCGGCCGCACGCCGATCGCCGTGTCGGGTGCGCTGTTCGTGCCGCGCGGCACGCCGCCGGCCGGCGGCTGGCCGATCGTCGCGTGGGCGCACGGCACGTTCGGGATGGCCGACATCTGCGCGCCGTCGTGGTTCGGCCGCTCGTATCGCGACGTGCGTTACCTGAACGCATGGCTTCAACAGGGATTCGCGGTCGTCGCGACCGACTATCAAGGGCTCGGCACGCCCGGCCCGAATCCGCAGCTCAACAACCGCTCGAACAGCTACACGCTGCTCGACAGCGTGCGCGCGGTGCTGGGCGGCGTGCCGGGCCTCGCGAACGAGGTCGTGCTCGTCGGTCAGTCGCAAGGCGGCTCGGCCGTATTCGCGGCGGCCGGCTACGCGCCCGCCTACGCGCCGGAACTCGCGATCCGCGCGACCGTCGCGACCGGGACGATCTACAACGCGTCGCGCGCCACGCTCGCGTCGCTGCCGAAGTTCGAGACCACCTACCGGCGCGATCCCGACCGCGTCGATCCGACGCTTGCGTACCAGTTCTACTCGGTGCTGTCCGCGCAGCAGATCGCCCCGTCGCTGCGCGCGGACGAAGTGCTGACCGACAACGCGCTGCCGATCCTCGAACAGGCACGCATCGGTTGCCTCGCGTCGCTCGAGGACGATGCAGCGCTCGCGCACCTCACGCACGCGAACACCGTGAAGCCGGGCGCCGATGCGCGGCTAAGGGCATGGTGGGACGAATACCTGAAGTATCCGACACTGAGGATCGCCACGCCCGTCTTCATCGGCGCGGGCGCGGACGACGGGCTCGCGCCGCTCGAACTCGCGCTCGCGAAAGATGCGTGCGCGGCGGGCACGACGGTCGAGGCGCACCTGTATGCGGGCCGTGAACACAACGGCACCGTGAACGCATCGCTCGCCGATTCGATTCCGTTCGTGAAGCGCGTGCTCGCCGGCGAGACGATCCGCCCGGTCTGCACGCCTGCCGCGCAGCAGGCCGTGCCGCAATAACCGGCTGCACGTGCTTTGCACGACGGCGCGAATGCTTTCCCGCAATCGCCGGGTTTGCCGAATCGGCATGGCAAACGCGTCCATAGCGCATCCGCGCAAATGCTTTTCCGAATCCGTTATTGGATCGCGCCGTCGTGCGTTTTTATACTCGTCAGCACTCTCTGATGAAGAGTGCCAGCCAATTTAGACAGAACAGCACAGGACGAAAAGATGAGCCTACGCCCCTTGCACGACCGCGTCATCGTGAAGCGACTCGATCAGGAAACCACCACCGCGTCGGGCATCGTGATCCCCGACAGCGCCGCAGAGAAACCCGACCAGGGCGAAGTGATCGCCGTCGGCCCCGGCCGCAAGGACACGGACGGCCAGCGCATCGTGCCCGACCTTCAGGTGGGCGAACGCGTGCTGTTCGGCAAGTACGCGGGCCAGGCCGTCAAGGTGGACGGCAATGAGTTCCTCGTGCTGCGCGAGGAAGACATCGTCGCGGTCGTCAATCAATAACGGAGCGCAATCATGGCAGCGAAGGAAATCATTTTCAGCGACGTCGCACGTGCGAAGCTGACCGAAGGCGTGAACATTCTCGCGAACGCGGTGAAGGTCACGCTCGGGCCGAAGGGCCGCAACGTGGTGCTCGAACGCAGCTTCGGCGCGCCGGTCGTCACGAAGGACGGCGTGTCGGTCGCGAAGGAAATCGAACTCGCGGACAAGCTGCAGAACATCGGCGCGCAGCTCGTGAAGGAAGTCGCGTCGCGCACCAGCGACGCGGCCGGCGACGGCACGACGACGGCCACCGTGCTCGCACAGGCGATCGTGCGCGAAGGCCAGAAATACGTCGCGGCCGGGCTCAATCCGCTCGACCTGAAGCGCGGCATCGACAAGGCCGTCGCAGCGGCCGTCGACGAGCTGAAGAAGATCAGCAGGCCGACCACCACCAGCAAGGAAATCGCGCAGGTCGCGACGATCTCCGCGAACGGCGAGGAATCGATCGGCCAGCGCATCGCCGAAGCGATCGACCGCGTCGGCAAGGAAGGCGTGATCACCGTCGAGGACGGCAAGTCGCTCGCCGACGAGCTCGACGTCGTCGAGGGGCTGCAGTTCGATCGCGGCTACCTGTCGCCGTACTTCATCAACAATCCCGACAAGCAGATCGCCGAGATCGAGAACCCGTACATCCTGCTGCACGACAAGAAGATCTCGAACATCCGCGACCTGCTGCCGGTGCTCGAACAGGTCGCGAAGTCGGGCCGGCCGCTGCTGATCATCGCGGAGGACGTCGAAGGCGAAGCGCTCGCGACGCTCGTCGTGAACAACATCCGCGGAATCCTGAAGACGGTCGCGGTCAAGGCGCCGGGCTTCGGCGATCGCCGCAAGGCACTGCTCGAGGACATCGCGATCCTCACCGGCGGGCAGGTCGTCGCCGAGGAAACGGGCCTGACGCTCGAGAAGGCGACGCTCGCCGAACTCGGCCAGGCGAAGCGCATCGAGGTCGGCAAGGAAAACACGACCGTGATCGACGGCGCGGGCGATGCGAAGAACATCGAAGCACGCGTGAAGCAGATCCGCGTGCAGATCGAAGAAGCGACGTCGGACTACGACCGCGAAAAACTGCAGGAACGCGTCGCGAAGCTCGCGGGCGGCGTCGCGGTGATCAAGGTCGGCGGTGCGACCGAGATCGAGGTGAAGGAGAAGAAGGATCGCGTCGACGACGCGCTGCACGCGACGCGCGCGGCCGTCGAGGAAGGCATCGTGCCGGGCGGCGGTGTCGCGCTGATCCGCGTGCGGCAGGCGATCCGCGAACTGAAGGGCGTAAACGCCGATCAGGATGCGGGCATCAAGATCGTGCTGCGCGCGCTCGAGGAACCGCTGCGCCAGATCGTCGCGAACGCGGGCGAGGAAGCGAGCGTCGTCGTCGCGAAGGTCGCGGAAGGTTCGGGCAACTTCGGCTACAACGCGCAGACAGGCGAGTACGGCGACCTCGTCGAATCGGGCGTGCTCGATCCGACCAAGGTCACGCGCACGGCGCTGCAGAACGCGGCGTCGGTCGCCGGGCTGCTGCTGACGACCGATGCAACCGTGTTCGAAGCGCCGAAGGATGCGGCGCCGGCCGCGGCGCCTGGCGGCCCGGGCGCGGGCGGGCCGGGGTTCGACTTCTGACGATAGACGCAGCGTGCCGCCCGACCCGGGCGGCGATACGCTCGGGCATGCAACGCGTGGCGGCCTCGGTCGCCGCGCGTTTTTTTCGTGCGCACCGCGGTTGCGGACGCGACGCCCGCCTCCGGCCGCACCGCAACGTGCGAACCTTCTTCAGAACATCTGCCGCAGACCGATCGCCGCCCCGACGTTGTTGGTCCGGCCGATCTGGTCGACCTTGCCCGTGAGTCGGTTGGTGGCGCCCGGATAGTCGGCGGCGAACGCGCCGTTGCCGCGCGCGAAGTCCACCGTGCCGTAAACCTCGGTGTGCTTCGACAGCGCATATTCGGCCAGCACGGTCGCCGAGTAGTTGATCCCCGAGCCGAGCGTGCCGTCGAGCCGCGCCGCGTTGCGCGCGTGGCCGTAATAGCCGGCCACCGTGATCAGCAGCGGCGCGGTGGCCTGCCAGTTCGCGCCGACGTAGAACGTATCGTCGATGCGGTTCGGGCTGCCGCCGCTCAGCGCCGGCGCACCGGCCTGCTGCATGTTGAAGTCCGTCGTGCCCGTCTTGTCCTGGCCGTGCAGCCAGCCGGCCAGCAGCCGCACGGTCGGCGTGACCTGATACGCGCCGCTCACGTGCACGAAGCTCACCTTCGCGCCGTTGACCGAACTGCCGTTCACGGACGACACGGAAGTCTGCTGATAGCCCGCGTTGATCGACGCGGGCCCCTGTGCATAGGTCAGTTCCACACCGTACGTGCTGTCGAGCCCCATCGCGCCGGCATGGTTGCCGAAGCCGTAGATCGCGTCGACGCTCAGGCCGCTGTAGGAAAACTTGTACTTCACCGAGTTCGGCACCGTCAGGTAGTTGCCGATGCCGTTGTACGCCCAGCTGTCCTGCCAGTAGTCGCCGACGGTCATCGGGTCGAAGATGTCGCCCATCGTGTCGTACAGCGGCGCGTACTGGTTGCCGAACGTCAGCGAGCCGAAGCGGTTGCTCGACAGGCCGACGTACGCCTGGCGGCTGAACAGCGTATTCGCGACGTGCAGCTTGCCGTCGCCGAGCTCGAAGCCGTTCTCGAGGCGGAAGATCGCCGACAACCCGCCGCCGAGATCCTCGCTGCCGCGCAAGCCCCAGCGGCTGTGCGTTTCCGGGCCGACCGTCATCCCGATCAGGTCCTTGCCGTCCGGGCCGGCATTGGTCTGATACCGGATCGCCGTATCGACGAGGCCATACAACGTGACGGAACTCTGGGCAAATGCCGACGACGTTGCTGTTACGGCGAATACCGCGCCGATACCACCGGATACGACGATGCGTTTCATGAAAGGCCTCCCCTGAGCGATTGATTTTGTAAGCAGTCCGATAGCACTCGCATCCGGAGGCCGGTACTGCGATCGGGAGAATAATCGGTCATTTTCCCGGAACCTATTGCCGGTTCTGGATTGGACCTTTCCAATATCGTCAACAATGGCGGTCGCGGCCGCGCGGCTTCCATCGTGTTGCATCGACCGGTCGAGTCCGCACCGGATCGAGGCTGCAAGATGCGCTTCGTGATGCAGCTCGATTCCGGCCTGCCGCAAGCGGCCGGCGGCGAATGGCCATGGAGCGGCGGCGCGAACGACACGTTCCGGTGTGCGCCGTGCCGCGCCCGTGCACCCCTCCGGCAATGCACGTAGAGGGCGCCACCTTTACGACCTTTTTACTTGCGGCCGCGTGTGCGTTCACTAGAATGTGTTCGCAATCCACCACCGAGCACGCGACATGCGTATCCGAAGTCCTCGTCCCCCGAGTTGCTTTTCTGCCTGACAGGCAGGACGCCTGCGTCTCTCTTTCCCGAGCCACCGTCCTGCCGACAGGCGGACGGTGCGCGCCGTAGTCACACCCGTGCACGCTTGAATACGACGTCGATGCGGTAATCGCGCATCGTGTGCTCAAGCGCGTGCTCGCGGCAAATTCCCTGCAACGACGCGCCAACGATCCGCCGCCAAAGCGACGACCGATCGCTTGCCCGCGTCCCGCATGCCGATCCGGTCAAACAATTTTGCATACCTGAGTTCATTCACGGAAATTTCCGATACCGGAGCCCGAGCATGTTCGAGATCGACAAGCAGTACACCCGCGAATTCATCCACACCGCATGCGGCGGCAGCAAACAGGCATTCCTGCCGACGAAGAACGGCAAGGTCGTGGCCGCGTGCCTGCGCACGGACCTCAACCCGCACGCCCCCGACGTGATCCTCTGCGACGGCAGCGCGTCCGCGCGTGCGGCCGGCAGGACGCTCGCCGCGCAGCGCGATGCGATTCCGGTGTTCATCAAGATGGAAACGGATGCGTTCCGCTTCGTCGGCCGGTACGTCGTCAGCGAATCGCTCACCGCGCCGCTCGACTGCGCGCCTTACGTGCGCAACAGCGGCTTCACGTCCGGGCAGATCTCGCGCGTGCTGAAGCTCAGGCGCTGCTGACACGTTTGCACGGCGCATCGCGCGCCGCGTCTCGGTCGTCTTTCATACAGGAGCAATCATGCTTGGCTTGACGTTCTGGAAACACGTGATCGGCGCGCGGGCCGATGCCGTCCGCGAAGACAAGGCAACTGCGCACGACCGGCACCGCCGCCGGTCGAGAACGCTCGTGCTGACCAGCGCCGCGGTGGCGTTCGCGGCGATCGCGTTCGGCGCGCCGGTCGTCGGCATTTCGGTCTTTCTGCTGACGACGCTGCCGTTCGTGCTGTCGGGCACGTGAAGACGTCCGTATCGGGCGTGCGGTGCGAGCCGCGCCGCAATCGATACGAAATTTTAATACCGGGCCCCCGCGTATCTGACACCGTCTTTACGCGGATGTGTCTAGGATTTCCCTGTCATCACGACACGGAGAGATCCGCATGCAAACGCAGCAGGCCGCCGTCGGCGGCCAACCCGACCTTCCCCGCCGACGCGGCGGCTTGCCGCTCGCGGCCCGGCTGGCGGACGCCTGTCCGCCTGACAACATCCTGCTCGACGTGCCGGTCGAAAGCGCGATCCAGCTGTTCGACCTCGCCGCGCGATACGTCGCGCGCAGCAGCGGGGTTCCTGCGGAACGGATCCGAACCGAACTGACGAAGCGCGAACAGCTCGGTTCGACCGGCCTCGGCCAGGGCGTCGCGATTCCGCATGCGCGGGTCGACGGGCTCGGCTCGGCCGTCGCGCTGTTCGTTCGCGCGCTGTACCCGTTCGCGTTCAATGCGCCGGACCGCAAGCCCGTGCGCGAATTCATCGTGCTGGTCCTGCCGAAACAGGACGACCGCGCGCATCTCGAACTGCTCGCCGACGCGGCGCGGTGCTTCAGCGAACGCCCGTTCCGGCAGGCGTCGCGCGACGCGCTGACGCCCGGCGAGATTCATCGGCTCATGCAACGCACGCACTGACACCGCGTCGTGCGGCGACAGGCACTTTCCTCATTCTTTCGGATTCCCATGTTCCCAGACCCTGAAAGTCCCACTCTTACGTCACGGCGCGTGGCCGGCCTGGCTCGCTCGCTGCCGTTCATGCAGGCCTTGCACGGGCAGACGGTCGTTATCGTCGATAACGGCGTGGCGAGCGATACGCACGCTCGTCATGCGTTCGCTCAGGACGTCGCACTGCTCGCGCTCACCGGCATTCGTCCGGTGGTCGTCCAGGGCGGGCCGGCCGCGTCCGGCGCGCAGTCCGTCCAGGCCGCACGTGCCGCGATGGCCGACATCAACCACGAGCTGGTACGCCTGATCGGCAGTCACGGCGTCAAGGCGATCGGCATCGACGGTCACGACGGCGGCCTGCTGGTCGCCGGCGCCGAATCCGATCGCGCGAACACGAGCCCGGTCGCGCAATTCGACGGCGCCGCATTGAACGCGTTTCTCGGGAACGGGCTGGTGCCCGTGGTGATGCCCGTCGCGCCGGACGATGCAGGCCAGGATCGCCTGCTGCGCCCCGAACGGGTCGGCAGCCTCTTCGCGCAGCGCACCGGCGCCGTCACGCTGGTGATGATGGTCGAAAGCGCGCTGCTGCGCGAACTCGGCGAACTCGCGGGGCTGTACGGCATCACGGAACTCGAGCAATGGCTCGCCGAGCATCCGGCCGCCGATGCGGCGCCCTGCGTACGTGAGGCGCTCGATGCGCTCGCGCACGGCGTGCAGAACGTCCATCTCGCCGATATCGGGCAACCCGAATCGCTGATCGACGAATTGCTGACCGAGGAAGGGTCGGGCGTGGTGTTCTGCCGTCGCGGCAATACCGACCTGCTGTCGGAAACGCGCCGCTACTTCGCCGATTCGGCGTGCGTGCTGCGCGACGGCTTCAGCGTCGAGCAGAAGCAGGTCGTGCGGTTCTGATCGGGTAGCGGGAAATCGCTTGCGGCGACCCATGAGGGCCGCCGCAAGCGAACGACGTCAGCGATCAGCGCCGTGTCGCGAGACGCCGCACCACACGCACCAGCGCATCGACCTCGTCGCACGTGTTGTAGAACGCGAGCGACGGCCGCACCGTTGCCTCGAGCCCGAAACGCCGCAGGATCGGCTGCGCGCAGTGATGCCCCGAGCGCACCGCGATGCCCTCTTCATTCAACGCCTGTCCGACTTCCTCGGTCTCATAGCCCTTCAGCACGAACGACAGCACGCTCGCCTTGTCGCGCGCGGTGCCGACGAGCCGCACGCCCGGCACCGGCGCGAGCACGCTCGTCGCATACGCGAGCAGGTCGTGCTCGTAGCGAGCGATGTTCTCGATGCCGACACGGTTCACATAGTCGAGCGCCGCGCCGAGCCCGACCGCATCCGCGATGTTGCCGGTGCCGGCCTCGAAGCGGTTCGGCGGCGGCTGGAACACCGTACGCTCGAACGTCACGTCAGCAATCATGTTGCCGCCGCCCTGCCACGGCGGCATGTCGTCGAGGATCGCGCGCTTGCCGTACACGACGCCGATCCCGGTCGGCCCGTAGATCTTGTGCCCGGAGAACACGAAGAAATCCGCATCGAGCGCCTGCACGTCGACGCGCATGTGCGAGATCGACTGCGCGCCGTCGACGAGCGCCTTCGCGCCCGCGCGATGCGCGAGCTCGACGATCTCCTTCACCGGCACGACCGTGCCTAGCGCATTCGACACCTGCGTGACGGACACGATCTTCGTGCGGTCGTTGAGCAGCTTCCGGTATTCGTCGAGCAGCACCTGCCCCGAATCGTCGACCGGAATCACGCGCAGCTTCGCGCCCTTTTGCGCGGCAAGCTGCTGCCACGGCACGATGTTCGCGTGATGCTCGAGATGCGACACGACGATCTCGTCGCCTTCGCCGACGTTCTGCACGCCCCACGTCTTCGCGATCAGGTTGATCGCCTCGGTCGTGCCGCGCACGAACACGATCTCGTCGGGCGACGATGCGCCGATGAAGCGCTGCACCGTTTCCCGCGCATGCTCGTAAGCATCCGTCGCGCGACCGGCCAGCGCATGCGCGGCGCGGTGGATGTTCGAGTTCTCGTGCGCGTAGAAATACGCGAGGCGGTCGATTACGGCCTGCGGCTTGTGCGTCGTCGCCGCATTGTCGAACCAGATCAACTGCTTGCCGTTCACGCGCTCCTGCAGGATCGGGAAATCGCGGCGGATCGCGTTCACGTCGAACGGCGGGTGCGCGCCGCGATGCAGGTTGCCTTGCGGCTCGACCGCATGCGTATCGTCGATGAAGTAGCGCGGCACGTCCGCGCCCGATGCGCGCGGCACCGGCACGTCGCGCTGCACGGCGAGCAGATCGCGCAGCGCAGCGTCGCCCGGCAGCCCGAACGCTTCCGGCGACGCGAGGCCGTTCGACGGCACGACGATGTCCTGCGGCGTCGCCTGCCAGCCTTGCAGCGAGCCGTCGGTGAAGTAGTACGGCGACGCTGCCGGCGCTGCCTTCACCGCGCCCTCCGACGACGACGCATTCCCCTGCGGCACGCCGAGCGCCGCGCCGCCGATGCGCGGCTCGAGCGCGGGCGCGATCGACACGGCGTTGTCGGGCAGCCCGTTCTGCGCGGCCGCATGCGGCGCGAGCGCGGGCACGCGGTTGCCGAGCGACAGCACGTGCGTCGGCGCGGACGGCGCGAGGTTCGTGCCGGGCACCTTGCCCTGCGGCAACGCGAAACCCGGCACGCCGGTGCCGGTGCCGCCGGGCCCCGCGAGCGGCGAGCCGGCCGGCGCCGGGTTGCTCACCGACGCGAGGATCGGCGCGGCGGCCGGCAACGCCGACGGCACGCCGCCGACCGCGCCGCTGCCCGTCGACAGCCCGGGCGCGGCGGCCTGCCCGGGCGGCGTCGAGAAGAACTCGGACGCGAGCCGCGCGAGCGTCGCGGGGTCGGGCAAGCCCGCAGGCAGCGGTGCGTGCGGCAGCGCGTGCGCGTCGCCGCCGGCCAGGCCGGGATTAACGGTAGGTGTCGGGATAGTCATGGAACTTGGCGATTTCGACGTCATCGAGGACAGCCAGCGCGTCCGGCGAATGGACCGCGAGCGAGCAATACAGCGAGATCAGGTACGACGCGATCGCCTGGTTGTTGATCCCCATGAAGCGCACCGACAGGCCCGGCCCCTGCTCGCCCGCGACGCCCGGCTGATAGAGGCCGACGACGCCCTGCCGCTTGTCGCCGACGCGCAGCAGCAGGATCTTGGTCTTGCCGTCCGCGACCGGCACCTTGTCCGACGGGATCAGCGGAATGCCGCGCCACGTGAGGAACTGCGAGCCGAACAGGCTGACCGTCGGCGGCGGCACGCCGCGCCGCGTGCATTCGCGGCCGAACGCGGCGATCGCGAGCGGGTGCGTGAGGAAGAACGCGGGCTCCTTCCACACCTTGGTCAGCAGCTCGTCGAGATCGTCCGGCGTCGGCGCGCCCGTCAGCGGGAAGATCCGCTGTTCGTCGGTCACGTTTGCCAGCAGCCCGTAGTCGGGGTTGTTGATCAGCTGGCTTTCCTGCAGCTCCTTGATCGTCTCGATCGTCAGGCGCAGCTGTTCCTTGATCTGGTCGTGAGGACTGCTGTAAAGATCGGAGATCCGAGTATGCACGTCGAGCACCGTGCTCACCGCGTTCAGGAAGTATTCGCGCGGTTGCTCTTCGTAAGGCACGAAGGTCTGCGGCAGCACGCTTTCGTCCTCGAGCTGCGTGCATGCGGCACGCACGGCTTCCGGGTTCTTCACCTGGTTCAGGCGGTAGATGCCGGCCTCGACCGGCACCCACTGCAGCAGATGGGTCAGCCAGCGCGGCGTGATCGTGGAAAGCTGGGGGACGGTCTTGGTAGCGTTCGCTAGTTGGCGGGCGGCGTGATCGCTCAGCGCGGCCGTGCCGCTTGCAACGGTCGACATGTGTGGCTCCGGGTTCTTAAGATGGAAAACGGGATTGCTTATGACGCTGGGTGATTATCGGAAGCACGCACCTGCCGGCTCAACATGCTATAGCCGTCATGTCGTGCAACCGAAAGGGAAACGGGGCGGCCTCAGGTGATGTACGCGCCCGGCAGCAGCATCGAGATCGACACGTCGAACGCGCGCGCGATCTTGTCGGCCGTGACGATCGACGCGATCGCCTCGCCGCGCTCGATCTCGCCGACATACGAGCGGTTCAGCCCCGCATGCTCGGCGAGCTGCTCCTGCGACCACGTGCGCGCTTCGCGCAGCCTGCGCACGTTGGCGCCGAAGTGATGAATGAGGTCGCTCATCGCGCCTCCTAGGCGACACGCGCCGCCGCGCGCGGCGCGGCGTTCGCTTCGCTGCGCAGCACGGCCTGCGTGACGTTCGCGCCGGCCGGCACGTCCTGCGTGAGCCACACGTTGCCGCCGATCACCGCGCCGCGCCCGATCGTCACGCGGCCGAGGATCGTCGCACCCGCGTAGATCACCACGTCGTCCTCGACGATCGGATGGCGTGCAAGCCCTTTCTCCAGATGGCCGGCCGCATCGCGCGGAAAGCGCTTCGCGCCGAGCGTGACGGCCTGGTACACGCGTACGCGCTCGCCGATGATTGCCGTCTCGCCGATCACGACACCCGTGCCGTGGTCGATGAAGAAACCCGCGCCGATGCGCGCGCCCGGATGAATGTCGATGCCCGTTTCCGCATGCGCCTGCTCGGCGATGATCCGCGCGAGCAGCGGCAGGCCGAGCCCGTACAACTCATGCGCGAGCCGGTGGTGGATCATCGCGAGGATGCCCGGGTAGCACAGCAGCACTTCGTCGACGCTGCCGGCCGCCGGATCGCCGTGAAAGGCAGCGAGCACGTCGCTGTCGAGCAGCCGGCGAATCTCGGGCAGCCGCGCGGCGAACGCCTGCACGGCCGTCGAAGCGACTCCTTCGACGTTGTCGACCGGCCCGTCGGCGTTGCGCTGCCGCGCCGCGTAGCGCAATTCGAGCGTCACCTGCGCGAGCAGCGCGTTCAGCGCCGCGTCGAGCGCGTGGGCCACATGGAAGTTCTCGCTCTCCTGGCGCAGGTCGGGCGGCCCGAGCCGCATCGGGAACAGCACGCCCTTCAGCGCGCCGACGATCTGCGCGAGCGCCTCGCGCGCCGGCAGGTCGCGCCCGCCCGGTTCGAGCGAGCGACGCTGCTTCTCGCGCCATGCGCGGCGAACGGTCTGCAGCGATTGAACGATGTCGTCGATGTCGAATGCGGCCATGCTGACTTCTCCCCTTGTCGGCCGTGAATCAATCCTGCGCCCACGGCAGGCCGCGAAAGCGCCAGCCGTTGCGGCCGCCGCGATGCTGCCCTTCGTCGAGGTCGCCCTCGAACCCTTCGAGCACGTTGAATACCTGCGTGAAGCCGCCCTTCGTCGCGGCTTCGGCCGCCTGCGCGGAACGGTTGCCGCTGCGGCACAGGAGCAGCACCACCGCGTCCTTGCCGGTCTTCGCTTCCAGTTCGCGCACGAAACGCGGGTTGCGCGTCAGGCTCGTGCCGGTCGCCCACGGCACATGCAGCGACTCCGGCACGTGGCCGACGAATTTCCGTTCTTCGGCGGTGCGCACGTCCACCAGCAACGCGTCGCCGGCCGAGAACAGTGCCCATGCAGCTTGCGGTGCGACGCCGCCCGCGTAGGGCGTGCCGGCCGCCGCGGCCGCCGCACGGGCGTCTTCGAGCGCCTGCTGCGCAGCGGTTCGTTCTTCCAATGCAACCGTCATGACACTTCCTCGTTTTCGCAGATTCGTATGATCAAAAAACACCGGGAATGCGGCCGTTGCAGCTTGCGTGCTGTCTATAGCCGTCAGCGCCACTATGCGAGTGCGGCCGGGCAAGCAGAACCAATAAAAATTCATTTCCTAATCAGCGGCGCGCGAAATGCAATAGCAGACGCGCGCTATCGGCGCGGATTCGCTTGCGGTCGGGACATGCGGGACGATATGCGGAACGACGACCGTTCGATGTCACGCGTCGAAGGGCTTTGAAAGGAACGGCGGGAAGCGAGCAACGCGGCGTGCAGCGCGTTGTCATGGAATCCGAAATGGAGCGCATGCGGCGCCGCGCATGCGTGGATGATTCGAAGGGATGATTCGAAGGGATGCAACCGGCAGGCGACACGCATCGGCGTGATGCCGAACGGCATCGCCGATGCACTCGCTTGCCCGTCAGTCCATCACTGCACCGGATCGACCGGCGCGACCGGTACGCCGCGCGCTTCGATGTCGCGCCCCGCGAGCAAACACAGATCCTCGCGATGATGCGCGGCGACCACCTGCACGCCTACCGGCACGCCATCCACGAGCGCCGTCGTCACCGCCAGCCCCGGCAGCCCCATCGCGGGCAGCGCGCGCAGCGTGAGCTGCGCCTCCCACACACGCTCGAACCCGTCCGGTCCCTGCCGGTCGAGATCGTCGGGGAACGGCAGTTCCGACGACACGGGCAGCAGCACGACCGCATACGCGTCGAGAAACAGCCGCCACTGCCGTGTCAGCGTGGTGCGCCGGACCAGCGCGCGGCCGATCACGTCGGCCGGCAGGTCGCGCACCTTGCCGCGCACCGCGGCGATCACCGCGGCCGCACCCGGATCGCCGTCGTTCGCGGCCGCGTTCGACAAGGCATCGAAACCGTCGCCGAGCCAAAGCTGTTCCTGCAACAGCGCGGCCTCGCGCATCGGCGGCGTATTGTCGATCTCGTCGACGGTCCAGCCCGCATCGACGAGCCGGCGCGCGGCATCGCGCAACGCGGCCTCGACTTCGGGCACGACCTGCAAGCCGCCCGGGCGCACGCACAGCGCCGCACGCTTCGGCACTTCGCGCCCGTCGAACGGCACGTGTACGTGCCACGGATCGCGCGGGTCCGGCGCGGCAAACGCACGCAGCGCGAGCGCGAGATCGTCGATCGTGCGTGCGATCGGCCCCGCCGATGACATCAGTTGCGCGCCGATCGCACGTTCGGGCGACGACGCGTTGAACGCCGGCACGCGCCCGAGCGACGGCCGGATTCCGTGCACGCCGCACGCATAGGCCGGGTAACGGACCGAACCACCGATGTCGGTGCCGAGTGCGAGCGGGCCGATCCCGGCGGCAACGGCCGCTGCCGCGCCGCCGCTCGACCCGCCCGGCGTCAGCGACGGATTGCGCGGATTGCGCGTGTGGCCGTGTACGAGATTCGACGTGAACCAGCGCAACGCGAACGTCGGCGAATTGGTGCGGCCGAGCAGGATTGCGCCGGCCTTCCTGATGTTGCCGACCACCGGGCTGTCGGCGCGCGCGATCAGGTTCTCCTGCAGGCGCGTGCCGTTGGTCGTCGCGAAATCCGCCTGGTCGATGTTGATCTTCACGGTCACGGGCACGCCTGCGAGCGGGCCCGGATCGTCGCCGCGTGCGATCGCTCGGTCGACTTCGTCGGCCTGCCGCCGCACGTCGTCGGGCCGGTGTTCGATCACCGCGTTGATCGCCGGATTCACCGCGTCGAGACGATCGAGCACGGCGTCCGCCACTTCGCGCGCGGACACTTCTCGTTGCCGCACAAGTTTCGCGAGTGCGGTTGCCGACAGTTGCCAGAGATGCGTCATCACTTCTCCTTGTGGAAGGACATCACAATCACTCGCCGCGCCACGCTTCAGCGATAACGTGGCGCCTCATCCGCTTACTGTGCGTCGTGCTTTGCACGTTCCGCGGCCGCGATGATCGCGTCGGCCACGGCCTTCGGCTGGCTCAGCATCGCGACATGGCTGCCGTTCACGCGCGTGACCGTCGCGCCGATCCGCTTCGCCATCGCTTCCTGCAGCTTCGGATCGATCATCCGGTCCTGCGTCGCGACGACAAATGTCGACGGCTTTGCATGCCACGCGGCCTGCGCGACTTTCTCCGAAATGCAACCGCCATACCACGGCCCCTGCGTCGCCGCAACGATGCGCTGCTGCGCGGGCGGCAGGTCCGGTGCGAAATCCTGCGCGATCGCCTTGTCCGACAGCCGCGCGAAGCCGCCTGCGTCCTTGCGCAGTTCACCGGCCCATGCCGGTGCCGGCAGCCCTTGCGTGACGTCGGCAATCGACTGGCCGTTGTCGGGCGCGAATGCCGCGACGTAGACGAGCGACTTCACCTTGTCGTCGTTACCCGCATCGCTGATCACGACGCCGGCCCACGAATGACCGACCAGCACGACCGGCCCCTTCTGCTCGTCGATCGTGCGCTTCGTCGCGGCCGCATCGTCGGCGAGCGAGCTCAGCGGATTCTGCACCGACACCACGTGCAGCCCGCGCGCCTCGAGCAGCGGAATCACGCGGTTCCAGCTCGACCCGTCGGCAAACGCACCGTGCACGAGCACGACATTCGTGCCCTTCAGGTCGTCCTTCGGCGCGGCCTGCGCCGCGACCGCACCGAACAGTCCGCCGATCACCGCGGCGGATACCAGAACCCGTTTCATCGAACCGGCCATCGTCATGCTCCTTTCTCTGTTGTGTTGCGACATGAAGTGAAGTGCTGCAGTGACGGCCGCGCCTGCATGCGGCAGGCGCGGCAACGGATCACGAATGTGCGTACAGGTCGTCGGTAGCGTTCCGCGCGGCGCGCGCCGGTGCCGCGTCGCGATGGCTGGCGGGCGTCGACGCATCGGCCACGTTGTCGTCCTGCGACTTCGACGGGCCGTTCTGGTCGGAACGCGCGACCTGCAGCGCGGCGGCGACATCTTCCGGGTAATGCGGATCGCTGCGGGCCGGGTTGTAGCCGGCCTGTTCCAGCCGGATGAGTTCGGCGCGCACGTCGGCACGCGTCAGGCCGTGGCCGGTATCGGCGAACGACAATGCGGGGATGGCGGCGAGGACGGCAACAGCGAGGATTCGGGCGGCTTTCATGAGTGTTCTCCTTGACGGAAGTTGGGGTGTCGATCACTTGGCATCCGATGCAAACGTCTGGCATCGAACGCTTCCTGCATGTCGACAGTAGAACCCGCCCACGTATCCGGCATGTTTCCGAAACCGGTGCTTTCTGCATGCCATTTTTTCCGGAACGGCCGCAGATACAGTGCGATACAAACCCGTCTGCCGAAGTGGTCCCCGACACACACGCACCACACACGCACCACGAGAAAAGGCGTGCCTCGCGGCACGCCTTTTCGTCAAACCCGTCGCTTCGTGTCACGTCACGGCGCAAGCCGCGTGAACACGTAGTCATGATTCTTCACAAGCGCCTGGTGACACGCGAAGCACGTCTGATGCTGACCGATATCGGCCGGCACGCCGTTGATGAAGCGCCCGAAGCCCCAGCCGCCCGTCGACGCATAACGACGCGAGTCCTTCACCATCACCTGCACCGTCGTCGCCTTGCCCGGCACCGTCGCCGACGCGAACTCGTCGGACTGCTTGCGCTTGTATGCGAGCTTCACGAGGATCGTGCCGTCCGGAAACGGCAGCGTCGCCTGTTCGAGCGCACGGATCGCGACGGGGTTGCCGAGCACCACGCGCAGCTCGTCGAGCGGCGCGGCCTCTTCGGCCGGCGCGACCATTCCCCACTTCCGGTAGCCGGGCGGGATCGTCACGCCGTAGATCGGCGACGCGGCCGGTTTCGGCTGTTCCGCGAACGCGGCCGGACCGCTGGCCGACAGCGAGCCGGCCAGCAACGCGCCCGCGACGAGCACGCGGCCCATACCGCGACGCCGGATGCCACTGCGTGCCCGCATCACAGATGCTCCACTTGCAGGATCGCGTCGGCAAAAGCCTGCGGCGCTTCCTGCGGCAGGTTGTGGCCGATGCCGCCGTTGATCGTCCGGTGCTGGTACTTGCCTGTGAATTTCTTCGCGTACGCGGCCGGGTCCGGATGCGGCGCGCCGTTCGCGTCGCCTTCCATCGTGATCGTCGGCACGGTGATTGCCGGCCCGGCGGCGAGACGCCGCTCGATGTCGTCGTATTGCGCTTCGCCCTTCGCGAGCCCGAGGCGCCAGCGATAGTTGTGGATCACGACGGCCACGTGATCGGGGTTCTGGAACGATGCGGCCGTGCGCGCATAGGTTTCGTCGGAGAACTGCCACTTCGGGGACGCGAGCTGCCAGATCAGCTTGTTGAACGCATCGCGGTTCGCCGCGTAGCCGAGCGCGCCGCGCTCGGTCGTGAAATAGAACTGATACCACCACTGCAGTTCCGCCTGCGGCGGCAACGGCTTGCGGTTCGCCTCCTGGCTGCCGATCAGGTAGCCGCTCACCGACACCAACGCCTTCACGCGCTGCGGCCACAGCGCCGCGATGACGTCGGCCGTGCGCGCGCCCCAGTCGTAACCGCCGAACACCGCGCGGTCGATCTTCAGCGCATCCATCAACGCGACGATGTCGACGGCCGTCACCGCCTGCTGGCCGTTGCGCACCGTGTCGGCCGAGCGGAACGTCGTCGACCCGTAACCGCGCAGGTACGGCACGATCACGCGATAGCCGGCCGCGACCAGCAGCGGCGCGACTTCGGTATAGCTGTAGATGTCGTACGGCCAGCCGTGCAGCAGGAACACGACGGGGCCCTTCTTCGGCCCGAGGTCCGCATACCCGACGTTGAGCACGCCCGCGTCGATCTGGTGGATCGTGCCCAGCGACGCAACGCTGGCCGCGCGCTTCGCAGTCGATGCATCGGGCGCCGACTGCGCGCGCGCCAGGTTGCCGAACCCGAGGTCGGCGAGGCTCAGGCCCGCAAGCGCCGTACCCAGGATCAGGCGGCGGCGGGTGTTCACGGTATCAGGCATGACTCGTTCTCCATTGTCGATCGCTAAGGAAGGGGCCCGCGGCACGTGCGGGCACTCCGGTATCGCCGTTCGCAGCAGCAGCGCATGACACCGCGCGGCCGTGTGAATCGCTTCACCGGTTTTATATCCGAACCATCCGGAGGCTTTGTATCCCAACGTATCTGTGTGCGAACACGACACACAGCGATTCAAAAATCGCTCGAGAAACGACGCTTTCGGCGGGCCGCGCGGCACACGCGGCCCCCGCGCGCCGATCGGTCAGAACAGCTTGGCGATCGCGGGCACGCTGAGCACCGCGACGTAGTACCCCATGAACTGCACGCCCGTGTTGAACGCGAACAGGCGCGACAGCATCCCGCCGAACAGGCCGATCGTCACGATCACGGCGAGCCCCAGCAACTGCCCTTCCCATACGCCGATCACGACGATCAACCCCGCGAAGGTCGCGATGATCGCTTCGTGGCTCAGCTTTCTCGCGACGAACGATGCCGCGCGGTGCGCGTGGTGCATCGCGAGCGGATACGCGATCAGCGCGGCCAGCAGGATCGACAGCAGCCCGTAGCCGAGGAACTCGGGCCAGCTCATCAGCGTATGGAGGTTGTGGATCTGCCCGCTCGCCGCGTCGACCGTGAAGCGCGGCGGCGCATTGAACAACGGCGCGGCCGGGCCGGCCGCGACCGGGCTCAGCGGCAAACCGAATGCGATCAGCGGGATCAGCGCCTCGGCGATGTAGGTCGCCTCGGTCACGCCGTTACGCGCGGCGATCACGGTCGTCAGGCGCTGGTACGCATGACGCACGCGCGCGCCGACGATCTCGCCCATCAGCACCGTCATCGCGACCGGGCTGAACACGAACGTCGCGCTCGACACCGCGGCCGTCCCGACCGTCCACGCGACCTGCTCGCGGTCGAGCACCTTCAGCGGATTCGGGAAATAGCCGCGCCAGCTTTTCACGTCGGGCGCGAGCACGAACGTCGACGGCCCGTCGCGCCGCATGCGCCGCCGCTCGGCCGGCGACAGGATCGAGAACAGGTCGGCAACCAGCGGCCCGATCGCGATCCCGAGGAAGTAGCTGACGCTCAGCTTCACGCCGTAATGGCCCGTCAGCGCCTGCAGCCCGACCACCAGCATCACGAACGGCACCAGCAGCAGCACCGACGCCCAGCGCCCGGCGGAGAAATACGCGATGCCGACGGCCGCCGCGAGGAACACCCACGGCGCGGCCTTCGCGATCGCCGCGCCGAACGGCGCGAGCAGCGACGCGAACAGCACGGCGAGCGGCAGCGCGACGAACGCGGCGACGATCGCGCCGGAGATCATCTTGCGCAGCGCGATGTGCGGCACGCCGAGCGCGCGCAGCAGCGTTGCCTGCTGCAGCAGCGGCGCGGCCATCGTGTCGCCGGGAATGCCGAGCAGCGCGGTCGGGATCGAATGCGTGATGTGCTTGGCCACCGCGCCCGCGAGGAAGAACGTGAACACGCCGGCGGGCGGCACGCCGAGCAGCGCGACGAGCAGCGTGAGCGGCGCGATCGTCGTCGTTTCGTCGGTACCGGAAATCAGCCCGATGCCGGAGAACACGATCGCGCCGAGCAGCCCCATCGCGAACGCGGCCGGCAATGCATGCAGCAGCGCATCCATCAGCGACCTCCCGCGCGTGCGCGATCGGGCGACGCATCGTATGACGCAAACAGGTCGAGCAGGCCGAGCTCCTCCATCTCGGCGCGTGCGCTGGCCGACAGGTCGCTCGCCGACCCGAGCCCGCCCGATGCTTCGGCAAGCTGCCGGAGCGCTTCGTCGCGTTCGGCGCCGCCCGCCGCATGTTCGATCACCGTGCGCTTCGGCTTGCACAGCACCGCGCAGATCGCGCCCGCCAGCAGGCAGCCGCCGAGGCCGATCAACATCGCGTATGCCCGCGCGATCGCCGCGTCGTGCACGAACGACGCGAGCACGAGCCGGCCGATCTCGAACGCGCCGAGGCTGATCGAGATGCCGAGCAGGACCGACCACGCGAGGTGCTTCGTGGCTACGGTGTCGCCCCACACCTCGACGAGCGTCGCGGCCGACGCATCGGCGCCCGCGAACGGCCGCACGCGATGCGGCGCGGGTGCGACGGCGCTTGAACCGGTCTGTTCCATGTGTCTCCTCCTTGATTGATATGTCGCCGGCCGCGCCGGCGCGGCACGCCACGCACGCCACATACGGCGCGCGTACCGCGCTTCAGCCGCATCAGCCGCCGCTGCCGCCCGCCAGCAGCTCGACCGCGAAATCCGCGCGCACGTCTTTCGCCGCGACCATCTGCTGCGCGACCCGGTCGATCTCCGCACCGGTCGCGCCGGCCGCAACGGCGATGTTCCGTGCATGCAGCGCCATGTGGCCGCGCTGGATGCCTTCGGTCGCGAGCGCGCGCAGCGCACCGAGATTCTGCGCAAGCCCGACCGCGACCGTAATTTCGCCGAGTTCCTGCGCGGAGGTCACGTTCATGATCTTCAGCGCGAGACGCGCGAGCGGATGCGTCTTCGTCGCGCCGCCGACGAGCCCCACCGGCATCGGCGTCTCGATCGTGCCGACGAGGTCGCCGTTGGCGGCCTTCTCCCACGTCGTCAGCGACGTATAGCGGCCGCTGCGGCTCGCGTACGCGTGCGCGCCGGCTTCGACCGCGCGCCAGTCGTTGCCGGTCGCGACCACGACCGGATCGATGCCGTTCATGATGCCCTTGTTGTGCGTCGCCGCGCGGTACGGGTCGGTCGCCGCGAACACGTACGCATCGATCACGCGATCGATCACCGCCTCGCCCGGATAGTCGTCGGTCGCGAGCGTGTCGGCCGCGTACCGTACCTCCGCGCGTGCCAGCCGCAGATCCGCGAGGTTGGACAGTATCCGCAACCGTACCTGGCCGCCGGTAATCGCCTCGATGCGCGTCGCGACGGTTTCGGCCATCGTGTTGACCGTATTCGCGCCCATTGCGTCGCGTACATCGACGATCAGGTGAGCGACCACCATCGCGCCGCGCGGCGTATCGGGGAACACGTGGACCTCGATGTCGCGGCAGCCGCCGCCGAGGCCGACGAGCACCTTGTCGCGGCTGTTCGCGAGTTCGATCAGCTCGGCCGCGTGCCGCAGGATCGCGAGCCGCGCGCCGTACGGGTCGCCGACGCCGATCACCTGTACCTGTGCGCGCATCAGCGGCCCGCTGCTCGACGTGCGGAAGCCGCCGGCCGCGCGGGAAAGCTTCGCCATATACGATGCGGCCGCAACGATCGACGGCTCCTCGACGGCCATCGGCACGATCACGTCGCGGCCGTTGATCCGGAAGTAGCCGGCCACCGCCATCGGCAGCTCGAACGTGCCGATCACGTTCTCGATCATCCCGTTCGCCGTATCGAGCGGCAGTGCGCCGGGCTTCGCGAGCAGCGCGTGCTCGACATCGTCGAGCCCGACGGTACGGGACAGGTGGGACAGGCGTTGCTCGGGCGTGAGCGAGCGGAAGTTCGGCAAGGCGGAATCGATGGGCATGATGTCGTTCTGTTTGGGGGTGGCGCTGTGTCTCCGTCCGCGCTTGCGGCAGGCAGCGGATAGCCGAATAATAGTCACGCTGTACCCATTGAAAAGGTACAGACGAAGCAGACAGCCACCTATCCGTACCCATGACAGTGGGCCGGCCCGACGGAACATTGCGATGAAACAGCGTGCGAAAGCCAGCCTGTCTGGCGCGATGGCGGACAATCTCGCCAGACAGATCGAGGAAGGCGTGTTGCCGGCCGGCGCGAAGCTGCCTTCGATCAGGGAATACGCCGAGGCGTCCGGCTGTTCGAAGAACACCGTGATCAGCGCGTTCGAGATGCTCGCGGCCGACGGCCTGATCGAGCCGCGCCGCGGCTCGGGCTTCTTCGTCACGCGGCGCGCGGCGGCCACGCCCGAGGTCGACGAGCCGAGTTCGCTCAACCGCGCGATGGACATCGTGTGGCTGATGCGCGAGCAATTGCACGTGAAGCCCGATGTGCTCAATCTCGGCGAAGGGTTTCCGCCGATCGAGTGGCTCGAGGAAACCCGGCTGAACCAGTACCAGCAGCGCATCATGCGCACGAGTGCCGCATCGCTGTTCCGCTACGGCAGCCGCTTCGGCTACCTGCCGCTGCGCCAGTCGCTGCAGCAGAAGCTCGCCGGCTACGAAATCGAGGCACCGCCCGCGCAGATCGTGCTCACGCACGGCGCGAACCAGGCGATGGACCTCGTGCTGCGCTACTTCGTGCGCCCCGGCGACACCGTGCTCGTCGACGATCCCGGCTACTACCCGCTGTTCGGCAAGCTGAAGCTGAGCGGCGCGAACATCGTCGGCGTGCCGCGCGAGATCGACGGCCCCGACGTCGCGAAGCTGGCCGAACACATCGCCGCGTACCGGCCGAAGCTGTTCTTCACGCAGTCGGTCGGCCACAACCCGACCGCGACCGATACGAGCGCGGCCAAGGCGCACCGCATCCTGCAGCTCGCCGACGCGCACGACCTGATCGTCGTCGAGGACGACGCGCTGGCCGACTTGCGGCCGCGCTCGCTCACGCGCATCGCGACGCTCGACCAGCTGCGCCGGACCATCTATATCGGCAGCTTTTCGAAATCGGTGTCGGCCGCGCTGCGCGTCGGCTTCCTCGCGTGCAACGCGGTGCTCGCGAGCGATCTCGCCGACGTGAAGATGCTGACCCACGTCAGCAGCTCCGAATACTGCGAACGCACGCTCGACGCGATCGTCAGCGACGGCCACTTTCTCAGGCATACGAATCATCTTCAGGAGAAGCTGCGGCGTGCGACCGGCACTGCGCTCGCTGCGCTCGATCGTCTCGGCGCGCAAGTCTACCGGCCGTGCGAGCAGAGCCTGTATCTGTGGGCCGCGCTGCCCGGCTGGCCCGATTCGATGCAGCTCGCGCAGGCGATGCTGGAGCGCGGCGTGATCCTCGCACCGGGCGCCGTGTTCTCGCCGCAAGCCGATCGTCCGTCTGCGTATTGCCGGTTCAACGTCGCGTATCTGGCGGACAAGCGGTTTGCGCAGGCGTTGCAGGCGATTGCGTAGAAACGAAGCGACCGCGGGCCGAAGTGCAACCGGCCCGCGGTCGCCGCTCAACCCACGCTTACCCGCGACGCAGCGGCCGGAACCCGGCACGCACTTCGCGTGCGAACAATTCCGGCTCCTCCCATGCCGCGAAATGCCCGCCCTTGTCGACTTCGTTGAAGTAGATCAGGTTGTGATAGCTGCGCTCGGCCCAGCTGCGCGGCGCCTGGTAGATCTCGCCCGGAAACACCGTGATCGCGGCCGGCAGCGAAATATCCACCGCATTGAAGTTGTTCGAGTGATCCTCCCAGTAGATCTGCGCGGCCGACGTCGCGGTGTTCGTCAGCCAGTACAGCGAGATGTCGTCGAGAATCTCGTCGCGCGGGATCGAGCGTTCGGGCACGCCGCCGCTGTACGTCCACTGCGAGATCTTGTCGTACATCCACGCGGCCTGACCGGACGGCGAATCGGCGAGCGCATAACCGACCGTCTGCGGACGCGTGACCATCATCGCCGAGTAGCCGCAGTTGTCGCGATAGAACGTCGCGAGCTTCTCGTACGCGGCCTTCTCCTTCGGCGACAGCGAAGCCGGCGCGGACGAATCGGTCGCGAGCAGCGTCGCGATATCCGGCGGCACCGTCGCCGGCATGTTCACGTGAATCCCGGCCAGGCCCTGCACGCGCTGCATCGCCATCCGGTGCGAGATCACCGAGCCGCAGTCGCCGCCCTGCGACACGAAGCGCGTATAGCCGAGCCGCGCCATCAGCTCGCCCCACGCGCGCGCGATGTGGTCGGAACCCCAGCCCGTCTGCGTCGGCCGGCCGGAAAAACCGAAACCCGGCAGCGACGGCACGACCACATGAAACGCGTCGTCCGCGCTCGCGCCGTGCGCGGTCGGGTCGGTCAGCGGGCCGATCGCCTTCAGCAGCTCGAAGATCGAACCGGGCCAGCCGTGCGTCATGATCATCGGCATCGCGTTCGCGTGCCGCGAGCGCACGTGGATGAAATGAATGTCGAGCCCGTCGAGTTCCGTGATGAACATCGGGAAACCGTTCAGGCGCGCCTCGCCCTTGCGCCAGTCGTAGTCGGTGCCCCAGTAGCGCAGCAGCGCCTGCATGCGCGCGAGCCGCACGCCCTGCGATTCGTCGGCGACGGTCTCGCGGCCCGGCCAGCGCGTCGCCGCAATGCGGCGGCGCAGGTCGGCCACGGCTTCATCGGGAATGTGCGCGGTGAACGGGCGTATGCCGCTGCCGCCGGTCGCGGCATGCAGCGCGGTGGGTAGCATCGCCGATACCCCGGCGGCCACGGAAGTGGCCAGCAGGTGGCGACGCATCGGGGAAAACGGTGTGGAAGACATCGTTCGGCATCTCCTTTCGTGAAGTGGAAAGTGAACATGCCGCGCGCCCGCTCGCGCCCTGGCTTTCAATCCGGTGCGCCCCGGTCACGCGGCGTCGCCCATTTGAAAGGTCTGATGTATCCGTGATTTGTCTGATTTGTACGCGTTTGTATTTGCGGCGCGGCGAGCGGCCCGCGCCGCCGCTCGCCCGCATGACGCTCAGAGCGCGTTGACGATCGCGCCGTCGACGCGAATGTTCTGCCCGGTGATGTAGCCCGCGCCGTCGGACAGCAGGAACGCAACCGTCTTCGCGATCTCGCCGGTCTTGCCGAAGCGGCCGGCCGGAATGCGCGCGACGATCTCCGGCGTTTCCGGCCAGCTGTCGATGAAGCCCGGCAGCACCGCGTTCATCCGGATGTTCTCGGCCGCGTAGCGTTCCGCGTAAAGACGCGTCCACGCGCTCAGCGCCGCACGCAGCGCCGACGATACCGGCATCGGCTGCTCGGGCGCGTCCGCCGCGAAGCTCGAGATGTTGACCACCGCGCCGCCGCCCTGTTTCTGGAAGATCGGTGTCACGCGGCGCATCACGCGCACCACGTTCAGCAGGATCAGGTCGAGCCCTGCGTGCCAGTTGTCGTCGGTGATCGCCAGCAGCTCGCCCTTCGGCGGATGGCCGGTGTTGTTCACGACCGCGTCGATCCGGCCGTAGCGCGCGACCGCCTCCTGCACGAGCCGGTCGATATCGGCTTCTTCGGTGACCGAGCCCTGGATGCCGAACCCGCCCAGCTCCTCGCCGAGCGCCACCGCGCTGCCCGACGGCGACATCAGCGCGACGCGGTAACCCGTCGCCGCCAGTTCGCGCGCGATCGCCGCGCCCATGCCCTTGCCCGCTGCCGTGATCAACGCCACTTTTTCTACAGTCACGATCTGCTCCCTCGCTCGAAACCTGCCGCCGCGCAGCCGCCATTCGGCGCGCCATGGTGGTAATGTAGGCGCATCGCAGACGACTGTCGAACCAGTATTTCTGCCTCCAGACGATAGTTTTTCTACAGCCTGACAATGCCGCCCCGCCCTTCCCGCCTGCCGCCGCTGAATGCGCTTCGTGCATTCGAAGTGTCCGCGCGGCACCTCAATTTCCGCGCCGCGGCCGACGAGATCGGCGTCACGCAAGGCGCGGTCGCGCAACAGGTGCGCCACCTCGAGGACGTGCTCGGCCTGAAGCTGTTCGAGCGCCTGCCGCGCGGCCTCGCGCTGACGCACGACGGCGCCGCGTATTTCTCCGACGTGCAGCGCGCGCTGCACGCGATCGCCGATGCAACCGACAAGCTCGTGAAGCGGCGCGCGGCGCTGACGATCAGCACGACGCCGTCGTTCGCGTCGAAGTGGCTGATCCCGCGGCTCGCGCGGTTCACAGACGCGCATCCCGACTACGACGTGCGCGTGATCGCCGACCAGCAGCTCGCGACGTTCCGCCACGATGGCGTCGATCTCGCGATCCGCTACGGCAAGCCGCCGTTCGGCAAGCATCTCGCCGCGCATGCGCTGTTTCCGCTCGATGTATGCGCCGTGTGCAGCCCCGCGCTGCTGGCCGCGCCCGCGTCGCCGCGTGCGCTCGCGGGCCACGTGCTGCTGCACGATGCGCACGACCTGTGGCCCGAGTTCATCGAAGCGATGCCCGAGCCCGTCGATATCGATCCGCACAAGGGGCTGCGCTTCAACCAGACGTCGCTCGCGATCGATGCGGCCGTTGCCGGCCAGGGCATCGCGCTCGCAACCGATCCCTTGGTCGAGCGCGATATCGCGGCAGGCCGGCTGTGCAAGCCGTTCGATTTCGCGTTTCCGCTGTCGGTGGGGTTCTATCTCGTGTATCCGGCCGAGCGCCGCGACGACGATGCGATCGTGATGATGCGCGACTGGATGATCGGGCAGGCGGTGGCGGACGAGCGGCCTTGAGCGGCCATCGCCCGGATCAGGGGACGATCCAGCGGCCTTCGCAGCCGCTTTCTTGCAGATCGAATACCGCTCGGCGATGGCCCGCGCGTGCGAGTTCGAGCCAATCGATGCGCGTGATCGTCATGTGGATCACGCAGAAGTTTTCGTAGCCGTCGCCGGAAGGCGCGGTGTCTTGCCTCGCCGAGACATGCGCTGCTTCAGGCGACTCGACCGGCATGCCGGGCGGCAACGGTGCGCGATACAGCAGCAGCGTATGCGGACGGCTCGATTGCCAGATCGCGCGCCGCTGCGCTTCGTCGTCGCAGATCGACGCAACGCCTTCCGCGCGAATCTGCACGAGCGCATCGAGATCGCTCGCGACGATCGCGATACGCGGATCGCGGCGCAGCTCCGCGACTTTCTCCGAACGCACATCGGTATGAAACGACAGCACGCGATCGGCGCGGCTCGCCTGGCGCAGCACGATCGTACGCACCTTCGGTGCGCCGTCGAGGCCGAGCGTTGCCGCCTGCAGCATCGTGAACGGCGAGCGCTGCACGCCGACGCCGGATTCGAGGCAGGACCACAGGCGGTCGTACGTTTGCGTGAGCGATTCGGAAGTTGAGTCGGACATGACGGGCAGCGGCGATCGCACGTGTTTCGATCGCGCAAGCTTAACCGTTTGCTCCGGTGACGGCTCGCGTGCGATGCGGCCGCCGCCTGCGTGCCGTTCAGTTGTAGCCGAGCACGACCGGCGCCGCATCGCCGGCATCGGTCGTCGGCTCCGCACCGAACCGGCCCAGCACGTCGGCCACATACTGCGGTCCCGCACTGATCTGCGACGAGCGATGCTTTGCCGGTCGGTTATCGCCAGCACCTGGCGCCGCGCCCATCGATATTGTGTCGTTGACGGTGATAGTCACGTTCACGTCTCCTCACGCGGCCAGCGCCGCACCATACGCGCGCACGAGGCGCGCGACGCCTTCCCGGATCGCGTCGACGTCCGGCGCGGCGAACGACAGGCGCAGCGATGCCGCGTCGACGTTGTCCGCGAAGAACGCGTTGCCGGGTACGAACACGATCTTGTTTGTAATTGCGTGTTGCAGCAGCACGTCCGACGACACCGCGCCGATCCGCGCCCACACGAACATCCCGCCTTCGGGGCGATGGAATTCGATCGCATCGCCGAAACCGTCGCGCAGCGCGTCGCACATCGCGTCGCATTTGCGCTGGTACGCGGCCGTGATGCGCGGCAGATGGCGTTCGAGCGCGCCGTCGGCCAGGTATTCAGCGGCGGCTGCCTGCGTCCATGGCGAGCTGCACAGATCGACCGTCTGCTTCGCGATCACGCAGCGCCGCGCGATTTCGGCCGGCGCGATCGTCCAGCCCACGCGCAGCCCGGGCGCGACGATCTTCGACAGGCTCGCGAAATGCACGATCCAGTCGCGCGCGCCGTCCACTTCGCCGGCGAGCGCGAGCATCGACGGCACGGCTTCGCCCGCGAAGCGCAGGTCGCCGTACGGATCGTCCTCGACGATCAGGAAACGGTATTGCACCGCGAGACGCAGCAGCTTCAGCCGGCGTTCGCGCGTGAGCGTCGCGCCCGTCGGGTTCGCGAAGGTCGGGACGGTATAGAGCAGTTTCGGCTGCGCGATCACGCCGGACGCGAGTTGTTCGCCGAGACGATCGACGTCGACGCCTTCGCCGTCGACCGGAATCGTCACGATGCGCGCCTGCTGCAGACGCAGCGCCTGCAGCGTTGCCGGGTAAGCCGGCTGTTCGGTCAGCACGACGTCGCCGGGCGACACCATCACGCGCAGCAGCAGGTCGAGGCCCTGCTGCGAGCCGGTCGTGACGAGCAGTTCGGCCGGCGTGCATGCAACGCCGCGACGCGCCATCAACGCGATCAGTTGCTGCTTCAGTTCGGCGAGGCCGTCGGTCGGGCCGTATTGCAGGCAGCGCACGGGCTGCGCGTATGCGCGTTCGGCGGCCTTGTTCAGGCCGTCGACGTCGAACAGGTCGCTGGCCGGATAGCCGCCCGCGAACGAAATCATGCCCGGTTCGGACAGGTACTTGAACAACTCGCGGATCGGCGAGCCGGCGGGATTCTGGAATGAGGGCGTGAACGCGTACATGTCGTCGTGAGCAGGATGGCGCGGACGGCCGGGATAGCCGCCAGGTGCCTGCCGCCGGGGCGCTTCTGGCGCCACGGCGGCGAATTCGAGCCACGATTGTCGATAGTCATTAAGGCCGCGGCAAACGATATCTATGCACTAGGTCTTGCGGTTTGGTCATCAAATGGGGTTGTCGCGGCGATCCAGTCCGGCCGATTGTTTCGGCGCGCGCGCCCCTTGCCCACCGCTGTTTACCGGGGTGAAGCAGGCTCAGCGCTCCGTACCGCCAGGTCCGCCCGGGTGCGGCTTGGCCGTCCGGTTTTTGAGTTCGCGCATGAGGTCGTCCGACACATAGTGGGGACCATCGAACAGATAGACCGGATAGCCGCGATAAACCTGGAGCTGCCTGCTCAATTCCTCGGCGCTGGCTGAACGGAATCCGCCATGCTCGGCCGGCCGAAAGGCCTCGGCGATGACCCGCACGCGCCGTTTGCCCAGGCGTGAAGCCAGCTCGTCGAGGTAGGTGCGCGCGACCTGCGGCTCGCGGGCATAGACGCCGCAGCCGTCCTGGAAGAACACCCCGACATCCGCGGGCAGCCACGTTGCGAGCCAGTCCGCCAGCGTTTTTCCGCCGACGTTGGTCTGGTCGTAGACGCTCACCCAAAGCGGACGAGGCAGTCGCTGCAGGATCTCGGCAAGCTTGGGTGCCTCCTGCCAGGTCGGATCGATTTCGACCGGAAAGTAGTAACCGGTGACATGCAGCGGCAGATGCAGGCGCGCCACCTCCGCGGACTGGTCCGCAAGCGTCGACAGGTGGGTGCGCGCGCGTTTTTCGTCCTGGTAGCCGGCCAGGCCCAGGATCACGTTTCTGGCCCACGGCGCACGACCGATGCGTTCCCAGTCGGGAAGGCGCGCCGCGGTAGGGATGCGGGTGTTGGCAACGAACGCGGTATCGTCCACGACGGTCCATTGGATCAACAGATCGTGTACGCCGAGCATCTGCCAGTTTCCGACGGGATTCGTCGTCGTGTTGTCCACCTGCCACACGATTCCGTCGGCGTGAACGTCGTGCGACGTCCAGCTGCATGCGGCCACGACGAGCGATGCGCCGATCGCCGCGAGCGTCGCCGCGCGGTGCGAACGCGGTGCGCTGGAGAGCCGACGCGGTCGGCCTGCCAGTCGAAACCGGCCCATACGCTGTTGAATTTTGCGCACGGCCGGGATGGCGGACGTGGTCATCGCTGGCTCTCCCCAAGCATTGTCGCGCGTCATCGTAGCGGATCAAACGCAAAACGTGCGACCCGCATTTCCGATGCGGATCGCACGAGGTTACCACCACACTTGCCTCACTTGGCAGTCGTGCCGTCTACCCACTTGTAGCCGAGATTCGTAATGCTGTTGACCAGACTCTGGAAGTCCTGGTAGGCCGGTAACCCGAGATCGGGTTCAAGCCAGTACGGGTGGAAGAAGAAGGACGCGAAACCGTCCCGCACCACCAAACCGTATTGAGCATTGGTAACGAGCTGCTGCCATGTGTATGAGATACACGAGAATGGGTCGATATTGCAGATGTTGTACTGCATGCTGCCCAGGTTCTCCGGGATGATCCGCTGCCCGTAGTAATCGGCGTTGATGATGTACGGGAAGAACTGCCCGGCTGAAAAGTCCTGGTTGGGCGCCCCCGTTCCGAGTTGCGGCTTGGTCGCGGTGTAGTAGACGGCCCGCTGGAACGTCGTCGGGAACGTGAGGGCCGTGGCCGCCGCTGCCATCGGCGACATCTGGTACTGCGGCGCGGCCCAGCCGACGACCTTGTAGCCGTTGGTCGTGAACTCGAGGATGCCCTCGGCCATTCTGCCTGCCGCCCATTGAACGGAGTCCTCATCGACGGGGCGGTTCTGCACCGCATACCAGAACTCGTAGTCGCTGCCGCTGACCGCAGTCAGAAGATTCGGCGTCGAATCGTACTGGTGCGTAAGGCCGTGCACCACGATCGAACCGCCGCGCGCGACCGCGTAGTTCAGCGAACTCTTGAGACCCGTTGCCTGCGCAAGATGGATCGTCTGCGGGACGCCGCCGGTGTAATAGCCGTTCGGATCCGTATACACGGGAATGGTGGCCATCGTGAACGGAATCCTCTTCAAGTACAGGAAGTCCGAGAGCTTTCTCATCGAACTCGTCGTTGTATACGCGTCAAGGTCCTCCAGACGTACGAGAGCACGGTGATTTACCGGTGCATTGGTCTGCAGGATGTCGTGCAGGATGTCGCATATCACCAGGTACCGATCCGTCGGGCCGATATAGGAAAACGGCATATCCGCGAAATACCAGAACTTGCCCGAGCGCACGACGTATGGCGTGGTCGCCCCGCTCTTGCTGTTCTTGATGGTGACGAGTGCCTGCGCCTTGGTGGCATCGACGATCTGGGTCAGCCCGACCTCCGGGTCCGCACTGATCGCGCCGGTCGACGCGTTATACGCGTAGTACTTGACCATCGGCAGGTTCTTGTACGTGACCGTGTCGTAGAAGCCGGGGTTCGGATTGCTCGACGAAGGCGGCGCATTCAACCCGGCAATGCCGAGAAAGCTGAACCCGAAGGTCTGGTTGAAGGTGTAGGCCGTGTTCCATGCAAGCTGCCACAAGTTGTATTTGAACCAGACCACGGTCTTCGTGGTGGTCATCACGTCGCTCATGAACGCCGTCGGAATCGGGTTGTTGTAGTAATCGCCGATGTAGAACGTGACGTCGTGATTCGTGACCATTCCGGACGTGTAGTTCTGTATCGGCACCAGATCGACCGTCGCGTTGAAATGGCCAAGCAGGTTCCTCAACATGATGCTGTACATCAGGCCAAGCTTCGAATACGGGTCGTTGGCCGGGTTATCGTATAGCACGAGCGTACGTGCCGTGGTGACCTGCGCGTGCGCCGTGCTCGGCAACGTCATTTGCGCGAGTCCGGCAAGCAGGGCTATGACAAGCAAGATCTTTTTCATGGCCGTTTCTCCCTAGTCGCGTTGCACGTTGCCACCGGCTTTCTTGACGGACTTCAAGTCGAACTTGGGGCGCCCCGTCTCCTTGTATGCCTTCTCCCATTCCTCGTCGGACATACCCGGCTTCACCTGGACCTGCGCGGACCCGTTGGGTAACGGAGGCGGCTTGATCTTTACGGCAGACGAATTGCCCTGCTCCTGCGCATTCGCATCCTGAACAGCGACGGCGAAGGCGAGCGCAGAGATTAATGTGACGAGTGATCCAACGGTGCTCAGTCCGTTCTGAAAATATCGATTGCGATGAGAAATCATGATTTTCATCCTTTGATATGCAAAATAAATTCATCTCGTTAACGAAACGAGCACGGCTGGTGCCATTTAATAATCAGGGCGTTATGTCGTTATTTTTTCATGCGCACTTGATGCCAGACAAAAATACAGGACGGGATTGTTTTCCTTTCAAGCTAGAAACGTACCATCGGTCGCAAATGGGCACGGGATCTAGGCACCCAAATCGGCGCGCCATGGCAATCCGAAATTGTTTAGAAAAAACGTTTCAGGCGTGCAACGTATCCGCTTTCGAGGCTGTCATCTGACAAACAAGTGAAGCCTGTTCGGACGATTCAGGGAAAACCAGTTCCCTCAACGCTTCGCGCATGGTGACGCGGCAATCGACTCGCATGACTCGAACATGTCATGGCGACCGGAGAGGCCGGTGATCGCCGGAATCGCGTGACGATTTCCCGGCGGAGGCAGCCGGGGAGCGGCAGCAGGTCTGCAGATTACGTTTCATCAGATCAATTGACCTTGTGTTTCAGCATTGAAACGTTTGGCTCGGATTCGGTGGGTCGATCTTGTACGACGCCCCGCAGAGGCCCGGACGGTCAAGGGCGGCGCGGCAATGGCGCGCGACTTGCTTTATGAACTGCGTATTGAAACGACTGAAACGACGGTGCGCAGGGAGCGCTGCAGGGAGCTGGATCGAGAGTGGATGCAAGCATTAATGGTGCAGGATCCATCCCGGCGGGAGACGGAAGTATGCAAGGCAAATACCAACTTTCAAAAGTCACCCACTGAACACGTTTCATCTTTAACGATATGACGTGATTGCATCGAGAAAGCTCCAGGCTGACTGAGTCTTTTTCGAGTGACAGGATTTTTTGCGGCGCAAGCCGAGAAGTGGGAGTGACGGGGTCGACGAGGGCGAAGAGATATTCGTCTTGCGTTGGTGTAAGGGAGAAGAATCACATACAAGACAAAATCGCGGGGAGATGATGGATAACACAATATGGATTGCATATTTATATGCACTTAACATTATCACCATTTTTACCGCGATCGTCATCCTGGTAAGTACACTGGATGACCTTACGCTCGACGCCTGCTATTGGTCATTCGAAATCGGGCGGTTTCTGCGTCACGAAAAAACGCAGACTATCGATATCGGCATGCTGCGCGCCGAGGAAGAGCGCTATCTGGCACTCATGGTGCCGGCGTGGAAAGAGTATGACGTGATTGCCAAAATGATTGAAAACACATTGGCGACCATGGAATACGAGCGGTATGTGATCTTCGTCGGAACCTATCACAACGACGCCGAAACCACGGCGGAGGTCGAGCGCATGGTCCGCCGTTATCCGGGCAGGGTGACGCGCGCAACGGTCATGAACGATGGGCCGACCTGCAAGGCGGACTGCCTGAACTGGATCATCGAAGCGATCCTGCGCTACGAAGAAACGCATCATATTCAGTTCGCGGGCGTCGTCATGCACGACTGCGAAGATGTCATCCATCCGATCGAACTCAAGTACCTCAGCCATGCAGTTGCGGATAGCGACCTGGTCCAGCTCCCCGTTCTGTCATTGCCGCGGAAATGGAACGAGTTCGTGGCCGGATGCTATATGGACGACTTCAGCGAAACGCACCAGAAGGACGTACCGGCGCGAGCCCGTCTGACCGGCGTCGTCCCCGGCGCGGGTGTTGCGTCCTGCTACAGCAGGCGCGCCATCGAAGCGGCGATGAAGGAGAGCGGCGGCTGTCCGTTCAACACCAGTTCGCTGACCGAGGACTACGACTTCAGCTTTCGGTTGAGAGACCTGGGCATGAAGGAAACCTTTGCCCGCTTCCCTCTTTCGGATATCCCGCAGGATGCAGGGGTCAAGCGCGCAAAAGGCAGTGCCGCCAATCGAAACCTGCTGGCCACCCGCGAGTATTTTCCAAAGACATTTCGCACCGCATATCGACAGCGTGCGCGATGGATCCTCGGCATCGCCTTTCAGGGCTGGGAGCAACTCGGCTGGAAGGGCGATTTCCTCACCCGCTACATGTTCTTCCATGACCGCAAGGGTATCGTCACCTCACTTTTTTCAGTGATTGCTTACGGTGTACTGATCAATTTCCTGGCGATAGCCGCCCTTCAGAAATTCGGTCATGCCATCCCCGTCAGCGCCCCGCTCGTCACGGCGAGCGAATGGATAGCCCCGCTGCTCTGGGTGAACACCGTCATGCTGTTTGCCCGCGCCGGGCAGCGCTACTACTTTGTCAGCAAGCTGAACGGCCCCGTCCAGGGGCTGCTCTCGATTCCGCGGATGTTCGTCAACAACCTGATCAATTTCTACGCGGTTTGCCGGGCGTGGCGCATCTATCTCGGCCACCTCGCAAGCGGCAAGCCGATCGCCTGGGACAAGACCAGCCATACCTACCTGTCGAACGAACAGCTCGGAAAAGTACGCCGCAAGATTGGCGAGATCCTGGTCGGTTGGGGCGTGGTCTCACTGGAGCAATTGCAGGCAAGCCTGGAGAGACAGCTGACATGCGGCAAGCGGCTCGGCGAACTGTTGATCGAAGGCAGTGCGATCTCCACCGAATCGCTGGCTGATGCGATCGCGGAACAGGCGGAACTCCCGCGGGTAAGCCTCGGCAATGTGGCGGTCGGCCATTTCGCGGATTCGCTGGCATTCGAACTGCAGTACACGTATCGGGCCGTACCGTTTTCGACCGCGGACGACGGAACGTTGAATGTGGCGGTCGGGCGGCCGCTCACGCAAGACGAACAGGATGTCGTGCGGCGCGGCGCCAGGACGAACGTTGCGTATTTCATTGCCTGCGATACGGAGATTGCGGCCGAACTCGCCCGACACTCGCGCTTCGTCGAACTCGCGCGAGCACGCGACGGCGACGATGCAACGTCGCAGGTTTCTCCATTGCAAAAGCCGTCGGGAGAACAGGCATGAAACGCTCCAGACTCCCGATCGCGGTCGGCCTCGCGCGCTGCGCGCGATTGAGCGCATTGGCGATCGCCGTATCGTTGGCCTGGCAGGCCCCCGCATACGCCACGCAGCCGCTCGCTCCCAAGGCTTATCGGCTCGCCGATGGCGCATACAAGGCAATCAGTGCCGGCGACCTGCCCCGCGCGGAAGAGTATGCACAGCGCGCCATCAAGATTCAGCCCGGAAGCGAACAGCTCGGGTTGCTGCTCCTCGATGTATTCAAGCGTGAAGGAAAAATCGACGAAGCGGACGCCATGGTGGAATCGCTAAGCGTTCGTTTTCCGAGAAGCGCCGCGGTACGGGCCGAGCATGGCTACCTGGCGCAGCGGCAACAGCGCTACGACGTGGCGTGCAGCGATTTCTCGGCCGCCGTCGCGACGGGAAAATGGAGCAAGGAGCAACAGCGCAACCTGCGTCTCGCATGGTCGGACAGTGCGCTCGCGGCGCATCGCCCGCATGACGCCGGCATTGCACTGGCGCCGCTGGCAGATGAAAAATCGGCCGCGGTTCAGTTGCGTATCGCGCAGTTGAGCTTGATGTCGGGCGATCGCGAAAGCGCGATCCGCGTGGCGGATCTTGCCGCCCGCGACGCGACGACGGACGCCGAGCGGAAGATGGCCGCGTCGATCGTGACGCAGGCCCAGCAACCCGAGCAGGCGCCGCAAATACCGGTGGACGATACCGCGACACAGAAGTTGCAGCAGGCCTATGACCTGCTGCGGGAACACAAGGATCGCGAGGCGCTCGACGCGTTCCAGGAGGGTTTCGACGGCGGAGCCGGCAACGCGATGAACTACGCGGACGCAGGTTATGCCGCCAAGCGTATCGGCTTGAACGAGCAGTCCGTCGAGCTGTTCGAGCACAGTCTCGACGCCGATGAAAACGAACACAAGTTCGATGCGCAGCACAAGTTCGGCTATCGGCGAGAAGTCGAGCAACTTCAGCGCACCTGGGGCTTCGTGCTGAGCGCGCCCTACCAGTCGGCCGCGTTCGGCCCGCAAGGCACCATCAGCGTGTTGCAGCCGGGTATCGAAGCGTACTGGCAGCCACCGAAGATCGGCTACCAGAACGGACGCATTCTCCAGTTCTTCGTGCGCGGATACGGCACGGCATACGACGGAAGCGGCAACGTGACCGGCATGCCGACCGTGCAGGGTTCGGTGGGGGTGCGCTACAAGCCGATACCCGACCAGAACGTAGTGATGACCGCCGAGCGGCTGTTCCACGTCGGCAGCCTGTCGATGACGGACTGGCTGATGCGCCTGGGCTATTCGTCGGAAGCGGGGACCGACCTGCGGGTCACCGAACCGAGCTGGCGTAGCTGGCAGGCCTATGTCGAAGGTGCGTACTTCATCAAGGCAGGCCGATACATCATCTATTCGGAGTTGCGTTACGGGCACACCTGGCGTTTGACGGCGCTCAGCGATCGGCTGACCGTCTATCCGCATGCCGCGGTGGCCGGCGATCACGACAACCGCCAGCCGGACAAGACGGCGATCGGTGTGGGGCCCGGCATCCAGTTCCGGTACTGGTTTCGCGAAGGCAGGTATAGCGCGCCGGCAAGCTATCTGGATGTCACGGTGCAATACAGGTTTGCGTTGACGTCAGCGGTACGCGCACGTGGTCTCGTGGTACGCGCAACTTTGTGGTTTTAACCTGCGACGCTGACGCTTACGCGCGGATGGCGCAATTAGCTGGGTGACTTAAGCGTGATGATCGTTTGACGCAGCAGCTGGAAATACGAACTCGTCGAGTACGGGAGCATTTGTTCGACGTAGTTCCACCAGAAGAAACCGCCGATGAAACGCGGGTCGTTCATGGTGTTGACCATCGGGTAATAGGTTTTGATCAGGTTCTGCTGCACCGACGCCGGCGCGGCGGTATCCGACGTACCGATTTCGCCGAAGCCGACCTTCGCGTTCGGGAAAATGCTTTCCAGCGCCGCGAAATCGTTCTTCCACGACGGGCTCAGCCCCGGGCAATCCTGGTACGGGTAGTAGCTGAACAACGCGTAGTCGGCCTGCTGGCGAACCGTCGACGACAGGAAGTTCATCGGCCAGGTCTTCCAGTAATCCTGGGGTTTCTCCCAGCAGTTGGTACCCTTGCTGTCGTCGTTGTAGTACAGCGTGATCGCAGTCTTGCCGCCGTTCGATTTCACGATCGTGTTGGCCGCGGCGACCATCTGGCCGATCTGCTGTTCTTGCGAATTGACCACCGAGTTCGTACCGCTCGGGTTGTTGCGCAGCCATTCGCCGTTGATTTCGTTGGCGATCTCCCACACGTCGACGGTGTTCTTCAGTTGCGACACCAATTCCTGCGTTCTCGCTTGATACGTGGAAAGCGTCGTCGGGAAATAGTAAGAATCGTAGATCTCGCCCATCACATACGCGACCGAGTGGAGGCGCAGCAGCGGTGCGTAGTAGTCCGAGGCCGGCGTATCCGGATCGAACACGACGCGCACCGTCGGCCGGTACGGCAGGTTCTGCAGCGACGCGATGATCGCATCGAGTTTCGTCAGATCATCGAGCGTCACGCCGTAGACCGGATTCTTCAGGGGTTCGACCTGAGCGTGGGCGGACTGGGATAAAGGCAAGAGCCCAGCATAAGCAATGCACGCGGCAACGGCCGTGCGCGAGATGTTTTTCGTCAGTCTTTTCAAAACGTCCTTCCGTCCTAAAGTAAGAAGAAGCGCGATTTTAGACGAAAATAAAAGCCAATTATCGGACGATATCGACAGAAATGGCTCCGGAACATCGTGGGGCTATGCATCACGCAGGAGAAGTTGCGACGCGATGCCTCCGGAAGAAATGTCCAGCATCCCTAAACGAATACCCAACAACATTGGTTCACAAGGCGGCCGAATAGTGAAACCCGTCACCAGCGGGATTCGGCTATGGATGCCTCGCGAACCCGTCGCCGCCCTGCTTCCGACGCTCGATCACGCAAACGTATGCGGCGGGCTTCTATCACCGTCAACGCCGCCATAGTCCCCATCCGCCGTACCGGCGAACGCCTCAGTCCGTTCCACGTTCGGATCATCGTTGATATGCGTATCCGCCACCGCCACCGCCACCGCCACCGCCACCGCCCGCCGATCGAGCAACAGAATGTTCGTTGCCTGGTAGGTGGAAACACCAAGCTTCTTGCCGATGACTGCGTAGACGAATCCGTGCGCGTTCATGCGAAGCCCGGGACAACCCGCAGTCGACCTTTGCCGTGCGCGAGCCGTTCCCGAGCCGGGCCTCGAAGACAGCGCTCGTCTTTGGCAAGGTCGGCACACATCGACCGCCGAAGCCGCGCTCGCATAGGCCCGAGAACGGGGGTGATTCTTCCGATGACGTGGAGACCGGCTACCCGCGATTCATCGCGCGCATGGAAGCAACGATCACCGCAGGAGCGACCCAGGGTCGCCTGGCCGTGCAACGCACTCGCTGCGGCAGATAATGAGTTGGGGTATGCGGCGCATACGCTCGCACGTACTGCGCGGCCGATGCTGACATAAAATGGAAAATGCTCTGTTGAAGATGAGCTGATGGCAAAAAAAAGGAGTGCCAACATGAGACGCCTTTATTTCCTCGTACCCGATACGCAGATGGCGAAGGCGATCGTCGACGACTTGCTGCGCGCGCGCATCATCTGGCGCCATATCCACGTCCTCGCCAATCACAGTGTCACGCTCGATCAGTTACCCGAAGCATCCTTGCTGCAAAGCAGCGACGTCGTGCACGCGCTCGAGCGCGGCGTCGCACTCGGCGGCGCGACGGGCGCGCTTATCGGTCTCGTCGCGCTTGTGTTCCCCCCTGCAGAGCTCGTGATTGCGGGCGGCGCCGTCGTCGCATTGACGTTGGCGGGAGCGGGCTTCGGGGCGTGGTCGGCCGCGATGATCGGCATCGCCGAGCCGAACGCGCGACTCCAGCGATTTCGTGAAGCTATCCGGGAAGGCCAGATCCTGATCATGGCCGACGTGCCGGGATTACGAGAGCAGGAAATCGAGGAGATGGTCGCCCAGCATTTTCCGAAGGCGGATCTGGAGGGCGGCGAGCCTACGACACCGATCTTCCCCTGAAACTCGAAAACCGGCATACGCAACACTCGAGGCTGTCTCCACATCGAGCGTGCTGGCGTCACGCCGGTGTGAAATCGGCATACGTCCAAGCGGGAGAATTTTCGGGGTGCTCCCGCTGCCCCCGGCACGCCGGTACAAGGGGCTGTTCCGTGACATCCCGTGCCTATTTGCGTTGCATCAAATCAGACGCCCGCAATCGCGCGGCGCCACACTCTCCGTTCCCTTTCCCGACACACCCGATGCCGAACTCCGAGCGGAACGCCGTCGTGCCACCCATCGCGCAGGGTTTTTGTACCTTGCGTTGGCACCCATATCTGCCATTCTGAATCGAATAAAGGACGTACTTTTGACGCGAGTGGCGCCTTCTGAACCTGAGTGCTGAAGCTGAACCGTCGGCAAGGAGGTCGTATGGAACTGAACATTCAATCACACCATTGGCAACGGCGCAGGCCCGACTGGCTCGCTGCTGCCGTGGCCGGTCTTGCGGGCGGCGCCCTGGTGATCGTGCTCGAATTCTTCTGGTCGACCATGGTGCTCGACGAAAGCCCGTGGCAACCGACCCACAAGATCGCGGCAATGGTGATGGGCCGCAGTGCGCTCGAACAGATGTCGGTCTTCAGCTTCGGCATCGTGGGGACGGCGCTGTTACTGCACTACGTGCTCGGCGCCATCATGGGGATGATGCTCGCCGCGATCATTGCGCCGTTCCGCTTCGATTCGAGCGTGGGCATGGAGGCCGTCATCGGGCTGGCTTTCGGGATCGTCGCGTATGTGTGGAACTTCTATGTGATGACAGCCGTGTTCCCATGGTTCATCTCGGAGCGGGGCTCCGGACCCTTGTTGGCAAACCTGTTGTTCGGTGTGGTCACCGCCGTCGTCTACGGCATGCTCGAACGGCGCAAGCAGGACGCGATGCACTGACACGCCGCTTTTTCTGCCGTGCTTAAAGATCCGGCGCCCTCGCGGGACGGCCGCCTCGACAACCGATGCGGAAGGCGGCCGTTTTGCATTGCATCGCAGCGAGCGGCTCCTCCATTCGCGCGATGTGCGTATGGCGCGCGCCGCCCCGTTGCGCTGCCTTGCACGATGCAAAGGAGAGGACTACCTTTTCTTTAGCGCCGCTTGCAACGCTTGGCGAATCGGACCTGGCAGACTGCCCGCGAAAACAACAATACGAAGTACGGCAAGGCGGCACAACGACGCCAGGAGCGCTTGTCGGCGGCTCCGGCGAGTGACACGCAGCGAGGCGGCCCATGGCCCTTGCGATTGCCCTGATCCTGATCATCGTATTGGCGGTGGGGTTTCACTTTGCCAGTCCCTGGTGGATCACGCCGATCGCGTCGAACTGGGTGCGCATGGACGACATGCTGACGATCACGCTCGTCATTACCGGCGCGTTCTTCATCGCGATCAACCTGTTCATCGTGATCGCACTGGTGCGCTACCGCCACCGCAGCGGGCATCGCGCGGCCTACGAGCCGCACAACAGGCGGCTGGAATGGTGGCTGATCGGCCTGACCGCTGTCGGCGTGGCGGCGTTGCTGGCACCGGGGCTCTTCGTCTACGCGGACTACATCCGGCCGCCGCGCAACGTGCTGCAGATGGAGGTGCTCGGCCAGCAATGGCAATGGCGCTTCCGCTTCGCCGGCCCCGGCGGCAAGCTGGGCACGACGGACGTGCGCTACATCGGCAACGACAACCCCTTCGGCCTGAACCCCGGCGACCCCAACGGCCGTGACAACTACCTGATCGAGGCGCCCGAGGTACACCTGCCGCTCAACCGGCCGATCCAGGTCCTGGCACGGTCGCGCGACGTGCTGCACGACTTCTACGTCCCGCCGTTCCGTGCGCGCATGAACATGGTGCCCGGCATGGTGACCACCTTCTGGTTCACGCCGACCAAGGCGGGGCGTTACGACATCCTGTGCGCACAGCTTTGCGGTATCGGGCACTCCGGCATGCGCGGTGTGGTGGTGGTGGAAGACGAAGCATCGTTCTCGCGCTGGCTCGCGCAGCAGACCACGTTCGCGCAGCGGCAGCAGGCCAGGGTGCAGGCAGCAGCAGCCGCTACCGGCGGCAGCGCCCAGGCGCTTGCCGACCAGGGCAAGACGCTCGCGGCGGCCAAGGGCTGCGTCGCCTGCCATACCGTGGACGGCAGTCCGCGCGTGGGCCCCACCTGGAAAGGCCTGTACGGCAAGACCGAAACGATGGCCGACGGCAGCACCGCGAAGGTGGACGAAGCCTATCTGCGCGCCTTCATCCGCGACCCGAAGGCCCGCGTCGTGAAGGGCTTCTCGCCCGTCATGCCGACCTTCGACCTGAGCGAGCAGGAACTGACCGCGCTGGTGACCTACATCAAGTCGCTGGGCGGTCCGGCCGCCAGCAGCGCAACGAATCCCTAGCGAATCCCCAGCGGAGCACGCAATGCCCTACGCGCACACCGACCACGTCCCGCAAAGCTTCTGGACCCGCTATGTCTGGAGCCAGGACCACAAGGTCATCGCCGTGCAGTATGCGCTGACGGCCATCGCCATCGGCCTGGTCGGCATGGTGTTGTCGGACCTGATGCGGCTGCAGCTCGGCTTTCCCGGCAAGTTCAGCTTCATCGACGCCAACCATTACTACCAGTTCGTCACCATGCACGGGATGATCATGGTGATCTACCTGCTGACGGCGCTGTTTCTGGGCGGCTTCGGCAACTACCTGATCCCGTTGATGCTGGGCGCGCGCGACATGGTGTTCCCGTTTCTCAACATGCTGAGCTACTGGGTCTACCTGCTGGCCGTGCTGGTGCTGACGGCGAGCTTCTTCGTGCCGGGCGGGCCGACCGGCGCGGGCTGGACGCTGTATCCGCCGCAGGCCATCCTGCCGGGCACGCCGGGCGTGGAATGGGGCATCGTGCTGATGCTCGTGTCGCTGGCGATCTTCATCGTCGCGGCAACGATGGGCGGCCTGAATTACGTCACCACCACGCTGCAGGCGCGCACCCGCGGCATGACGCTCATGCGCATGCCGCTCACGGTGTGGGGCATCTTCATCGCGACCATCATGGCGCTGCTGGCGTTTCCGGCGCTGTTCGTGTCGGCGGTGATGATGCTGCTCGACAGGATACTCGGCACCAGCTTCTTCATACCGGCCGTGGTGTCGATGGGGCAGACGCTCAAGCATGCCGGCGGCAGCCCGCTGCTGTTCCAGCACCTGTTCTGGTTCTTCGGGCATCCGGAGGTCTACATCGTCGCGCTGCCGGCCTTCGGCATCGCGTCGGACCTCATCAGCACGCACGCGCGCAAGAGCATCTTCGGCTACCGGATGATGGTGTGGGCCATCGTCGTCATCGGCGCGCTGAGCTTCGTGGTCTGGGCGCACCACATGTTCGTCGCCGGCATGAATCCGTACTTCGGCTTCTTCTTTGCCACGACCACGCTCATCATCGCCATCCCGACCGCGCTCAAGGTCTACAACTGGGTGCTGACGCTGTGGCGCGGCGATATCCACCTGACCGTGCCGATGCTGTTCGCCATCGGCTTCATCAGCACCTTCGTGCTGGGTGGGCTGACCGGGCTCTATCTCGGCAACGTGAGCGTGGACATTCCGCTGTCGAACACGTATTTCGTGGTGGCGCACTTCCATATGGTGATGGCCGTGTCGCCGATCCTGGTGGTGTTCGGCGGCATCTACCACTGGTATCCGAAGGTGACGGGCCGCATGCTGAACGATACGCTCGGGCGCGCGCACTTCTGGATCACCTTCGTCGGCACCTATGCGATCTACTTCCCGATGCACTATCTCGGCGTCCTGGGCATGCCGCGGCGGTATTACGCGTACGAGGGCTACAGCTTCATTCCCCATTCGGCGCAGACGCTCAACACGTTCATCACCGTCGTTGCGCTGATCGTTGCGGCGGCGCAGCTGCTGTTCCTGTACAACCTGGCATGGAGCCTCGTGCGCGGCAAGCGCGCCGACGGCAACCCGTGGCGGGCCACCACGCTCGAATGGCAGACGCCGCAAACGCCGCCCGTGCACGGCAACTGGGGCGCCGCGCTGCCCGTCGTCTACCGCTGGGCTTACGAATACAGCCCGCCGGGGCACAAGGAAGACTTCGTCCCGCAAAACCAGCCGCCTGCGACGGCGCCCGAGCCGGCGGCCCATCCGACGCTTCAACCCGGAGAGGCACGCGAATGACCACACTGCCCCGCCCTTACGTTCCCGACGCGCCACCGGTCCTGCCGAATGCGAGCCGCATCGGCCTGATGGTCTTCATGGCGGTGGCGACGACCTTGTTTTCGCTGCTGCTGCTCGCTTATGGCATGCGCATGCGCGAGCCCGACTGGCAGCCGATCCCGCATCCGGCGCTGCTGTGGTGGAACACCGGTGCGCTGGTGCTGGCAAGCGTCGCCATGCAGCGTGCCCGGCAGCTGACCTTGCACCGCGTCGCGTGGCTCGCGTCCGGCGGCGTGCTGGCGGCCGTGTTCGTGATCGGGCAACTGATCGCCTGGCGCATGCTGTCGGAAGCCGGGCAGACCGTCACCGTCAATCCTTCCAACAGCTTCCTCTACCTGCTCACCGGCCTGCACGGATTGCATGTGCTGGGCGGGCTGGCGGCCTGGGCCGTGACGATCGCGCGTCTCCGGCACGCGGACCCGTTCCGGGCCCAGCGCGCCATCGCGCTGTGCGCGATCTACTGGCATTTCCTGCTGGCTGTCTGGCTCGTGCTGCTGGCGGCGATGTGGTGGCTCACCCCTGCGTTCGTCGCGGCCATCTGCGGGCCGCTGTATGGAGCCGCGCCATGACCGCACCCACGCTTCCCACCGAATCCGCCGACACCCCGCCCACCGACGCCGGGCCCGACGGCTGGCGCGGCATCGTCACCGACTGGTCGGCCGACCGCGAAGCCTTCAAGGTGCCGTGGGGCAAGGCGATGATGTGGATCTTCCTGCTGTCGGACACCTTCGTCTTCAGCAGCTTCCTGATCGGCTACATGTCGGTGCGCATGTCGACCACGGTGCCGTGGCCCGATCCCTCCAAGGTGTTCGGGCTCACGGTGGGCGGCGTGGACGTGCCGTTGCTGCTGATCGCCATCATGACGTTCACGCTGATCACCAGCAGCGGCACCATGGCGATGGCCGTCAACTTCGGCTACCGGCGCAACGCCAGGCGCGCCGCCGCCCTGTTGCTGGCCACCGCGCTGCTGGGCGCGACCTTCGTGTCGATGCAGGCCTTCGAATGGACCAAGCTGATCGTCCATGAAGGGATCCGCCCGTGGGGCAACCCGCTGGGCGCGGCGCAGTTTGGCGCGTGCTTCTTCATGATCACCGGGTTCCACGGCTTTCACGTGACCTGCGGCGTGATCTACCTGCTGCTGATCGCGCGCAAGATCCTGCAGCCGGGGTTTACCGAGCACGGCAACTTCCAGATCGTCGAGATTGCCGGCTTGTACTGGCACTTCGTCGACCTGGTGTGGGTGTTCATCTTCGCGCTGTTCTATTTGTGGTGAGGCACGCCATGGACCACACCGATCCCGCCGATCGACCCGACGCCGCGCACGGCCAGCAGCATCCGATCGGCCTTTACCTGAAGATCTGGGGCCTGCTGTTCGTGCTGAGCACGTTGTCGTACATGGTGGATTACTTCCACGTGCAGGGCCTGCTGCGCTGGGTGCTGATCGTCGTGCTCATGATCGCCAAGGCCGGGCTGATCGTATCGATTTTCATGCACATGATGTGGGAGCGGCTGGCGCTGGTGTACGCCATCCTGATACCGCCCCTGTGCCTGCTGGTGCTGATGGTGCTGATGGCGGCCGAAGCGCATCACACGTTCGGCATGCGGGAGCTCTTCTTCCACTGATCCCTTCGCCGCCCGTTCGTCACGCGACGAGCGCTTCGCACATGAAGGAGGACGCCATGAAATTTTCACGCCGACGTTTTATTGCAACCACCACCGTTCTGGCATCCGCGCTGACATTTGGACGCCGCGCGGCGGCGGCAGATGCCGGTGCCGTTCAGGAATCCGATGCAAATGCCCAGGCTCTCGGTTACAAGACCGATGCAAGCCGGGTCGACCACGCGAAGTTCCCTCAATTCCAGGCGGGCCAGGCTTGTGCGAGCTGCCAGTTCTTCCAGGGCAAGACCGGTGCCGCGATGGCGCCGTGCACCATTTTCAGCGGCAAGCAGGTCAATGCCAAAGGCTGGTGCAGCGCCTATGCGAAAAAGGCGTAGCAGCGGCGGCGTGGCGGCCGTGCTGCCGGCGGCCTGAAACGGCATCGGCGTGCCAAAGTGGAATTGCGTCTCAGGTGCGCGTTGGAGCGGCCGCTCGCCGATGCGTCTCGAGCGGCAGCAACCGGCCGGGTACCGACAAACGTGGGGGATGGCCGCAGCCCGCCCCCACGAGCGCCGATCGATCAGGCAGAAGCACTCCGATTGGCCTCGATCACCGTCAACGCCGCCATATTCACGATCCGCCGCACCGTCGAGCTCGAAGTGAGGATGTTCACCGGCGCGTTGACTCCGAGCAGGAACGGCCCCACCGCCACATTGCTGCCCGCCTCGGTCTTGAGCAGGTTGTACGCAATGTTCCCCGCATCGACGTTCGGACAAACGAGCAGATTGGCCGCGCCCTTGAGCGGCGACATCGGCAGCAGCCGCGACCGCAGCCCTTCATCGAGCGCACAGTCGCCGTGCATCTCGCCATCCGCCTCGATATCAGGCGCCTGCTCCCGGACGATCTCCAGCGCCCGGCGCATCTTCACACCCGAAGCCGCGCTGCCTGACCCGAAGTTCGAGCGCGACAGCAACGCGGCCTTCGGCGTCAGGTTCAGCCACTCCATCTGCCGGGCCGCGGCAATCGTGAATTCCGCGATCTGCTCGGCATCGGGGTTATCGTTCACGTGCGTATCCACCAGCGCCACCGTCCGCTGGTCGAGCAACAGAATGTTCATCGCCGCATAGGTGGACGCACCGGGCTTCTTGCCGATCACTTCGTCGACGAACCGCAGGTGATTGTGATACTCGCCAACCGTCCCGCAGATCATCCCGTCCGCATCGCCGAGCCGCACCATCATCGCGCCGATCAGGGTCAGGCGACGCCGCATTTCGACGCGCGCCATCTCCTTCGAAATACCGTCCCGGCAGCGCAGTTCCCAATACGTCGTCCAGTATTGCGGGAACCGCTCGTCATATTCCGGATTGGTCACCTCGACATCCTGACCGAGCCGAATACGCAGGCCAAACCGCTCGATCCGAGCCAGCAGCACCTCCGGACGCCCCACCAGGATCGGACGCGCCAGCTTCTCGTCGACGATCACCTGCACGGCGCGAAGCACGCGCTCGTCTTCGCCTTCGGTGAAGACGATCCGTGCCTTGCCGCCGTCACGCACAAGCTGACGCGCCGTCGCGAACAGCGGCTTCATGAACGCGCCGGAGTGGTAGACGAATTGCTGCAGTTGCTCGACATACGCGTCGAGATCCGTCAGCGGGCGCGTCGCCACGCCGCCTTCCATCGCCGCCCTGGCCACGGCCGGCGCGATACGCACGATCAGGCGCGGATCGAACGGCTTCGGAATCAGGTATTGCGGGCCGAAGGCCACGTCGTACGCACCATAGGCCGCCGCCACGACTTCGTTCTGCTCTTCCTCGGCGAGCCCCGCAATCGCGTGAACGGCGGCGATTTCCATTTCGCGGGTGATCGTCGTCGCGCCCACGTCCAGTGCGCCGCGGAAAATGTACGGGAAACAGAGGACGTTGTTGACCTGGTTCGGGTAGTCCGAGCGGCCCGTCGCGATGACGACATCGTCGCGCGTCGCATGCGCCAGTTCCGGGAAGATCTCCGGCGTCGGGTTGGCCAGCGCGAGAATCAGCGGACGCGCCGCCATCTGCTTCAGCATCTCCGCGCTCAGAATGCCGCCGACCGACAGGCCGAGGAACACGTCTGCGCCGCCGATGACTTCGGACAGCTTGCGCGCATCGGTTTCCTGCGCGAAGCGCGACTTTGCCGGGTCCATCAGCGTGGTACGGCCGCGATAGACGACGCCTTCGATGTCGGTCACCCAGATGTTTTCGACCGGCAACCCGAGGTCGACCAGCAGGTCCAGGCAGGCCAGCGCGGCCGCACCGGCCCCCGACGTCACGACCTTCACCTCCGAAATCGACTTCCCGACGACCTTCAGCCCGTTGATGAACGCGGCCGATACGGTGATGGCGGTGCCGTGCTGATCGTCGTGGAAGACGGGAATCTTCATGCGTTCGCGCAGTTTCTGCTCGACCGTGAAGCACTCCGGCGCCTTGATGTCCTCGAGATTGATGCCGCCGAACGTGGGTTCGAGGCCGGCGATGATGTCGACCAGCTTGTCCGGATCGGTCTCGTTGATCTCGATGTCGAAGACGTCGATCCCGGCGAACTTCTTGAACAGGACGGCCTTGCCTTCCATGACCGGCTTCGATGCGAGCGGGCCGATGTTGCCCAGACCGAGCACTGCGGTGCCGTTGGTGATCACGCCCACCAGGTTGCCGCGGCTCGTGAAGCGGTGCGCCTGCAGCGGATCGGCCGCGATCGACTCGCACACGCCTGCCACGCCCGGCGTATAGGCCAGCGCGAGATCGCGCTGGGTCACGAGCGGCTTGCTGGCGACGACCGAGATCTTCCCCGGGGTCGGAAACTCGTGATAGTCGAACGCTGCCTGCTGCTGTGTCTCTGTCTGTTTCATGTTTTTCGGTCCGGGCACGGGCGCCAGGCCAGTCCCGGCGCGATCCATGGAGGTGATTCTAGGGATCAGCCATAAGGAGATGATTCTGTTTTAATATCGGTCCATCACTTTTTCATGATGAATGCATGACCAGTCAATGACTTTTGACGCAAACGACGTGGTCAGGCGGCTGGGCGCTCGTCTGAAGATTCGGCATCTGGTGCTGTTGTTGCAGATCCAGCAGCACGGGTCGCTGACGCGCGTCGCGGAGCACATGGCCAGCAGCCAGCCCGCCGTGACGAACGCTCTGTCCGAGCTGGAGAGCATGTTCGGCACGCCGCTGTTCGAGCGCTCGTCGCGCGGCATGCGGCCGACCGCGCTCGGCGCGGTCGTGCTCGAACGGGCGAAGGCGATGATCAAGGATCTCGACCACCTCGCCCGCGAGATGGAGGCCGTCGCCGCCGGGCATGCGGCCCACCTGCACATCGGCGTGATTCCGTTCATTTCCGGCCAGATGCTGTCGGCGGCGCTGAAGCGGCTGCAAGCGCGCATGGAACGGCGCCTGACCGTGACGATCCACGAAGGCACCAGCGATCAGCTGCTGCTGCAGCTCAAGGACCACAGCGTCGACATCGTGATCGGGCGGGCGTCGTCGGCGGTCGATCTGGGCCGGGTTTCCTTCGAGGTGCTGTACCAGCAGCAGCCGCGCATGATCGCGAGCCGCCGTCTTGCCGCGAAACTGGCCCGCACGACGCTGGACTGGAACAAGCTGCACGCGCTCGACTGGATTCTCGGCGCGCCGCATACGCCGATGCGGGAGCAGGTGACCGACCTGTTTCTGTCGGCCGGCATCCCGCCGCCTGTTCCGATCGTCGAAAGCTACTCGTCCAAGCTGATCGGCGAGATGATCGCGTCGAGCGACGAGGCCGTGTCGATCGTGCCGGCCGATATCGCGGAGGAACTGGTGCGGATTGCCGGCGTGGCGATCGTGCCTTACTCGCTGGTGTGGACGCTTCCGCCGATTGCGCTGTTTACCCGCTCCGCCGACGCGCGCTCGCCGGCGCGGGATTTGCTCGTCGAGGCGCTACGGGAGGTGTGTAAGGAGACGTATGGGGAAGCGCGGAGATGAGGTCAAGATCACGCCGAGCGTCTTGCAGGTCCAGCGCATGCCCTCTCCCTCCCTGATTCATTAAATTCCGCAGATTGTCGACGATGCGGCCGCCGCCGTCGAACGGATGGTTGCGGCCAACTACGTGCGGCAATCTGGCCAGGCATGTACGAAACGCCTGTCGGCGTTCCGATCGAAGCTAGTCAGCCGGTTTCTCGTACAGTGACCAGACACAGCCGTCTGATTTCAGTCCTGCGCGGATAAAACCGAGCGACTCGTAGTACGCACATAGCTTCGTGTTTTCGGTGGCGCAGTCGAGTCGAACAAGGCGTCGGTTCAAACCGCTCACCTTGAGAGCGCACCAATCAAGCATGAAGCTGCCGAGCCCGAGCCCGTTAAAGCCTTGCCGCACACACAGCCCATGCACATAACCGGCGATCGGCTCTTGAGGCCCCCAGTGTTTGTCATCGTCCAGACCGAACGAAAACGTTCCGGCCGGCGTGCCATCCAGTTCGACGACATACACTTCTTTTTCGGAGACGTTGTTTCGCACCCATCGCTCGGAAAAACCGTCACCGTCCTTGCCCCACGCGTAGTCACCGTGCGCAACCTTCTTCGCGTACGCGTCGTTCCGGATCTGTGTAAGAGCCGGCACATCGTCTGCCGTCGCTCTGCGGACGCCTTTTGAGGTCATCGCTCGTCTCTCCGTTGAATCTTCATTTCGTGCTCAAACGCCGCTATCGCGCACGTCTGCATTCGCGATGGCAACGGCGCGGCGATCTTACGAAGCCGTCCCCTGAAACCAACGCGAACACGGCCCCGAGTAAATGAGTACGGTTGCAATCGCATTGGCGAAAAAGGCCACTTCGAACAGGTTCACATTGAATGGCAATGCCATCGCGAGAAAGGCAACTGTCGTGACAAGCGTGAGCAGCAATTCCAGCATTCGCGCCAGCTTTTGTCGCTGGCAGAGGCCCACGATCAGGCTGGCGTTCAGGAAAAGCCAGAAAGCCTGAATCATCACGACCGCGACGAGCCCTTGACGCATGTCGGTCAACTTCGCCGCGGGTACTTCGTCAATCTGACTGAAACCGATAATCAGGAGCATGACGGCATAACCAACCTCAATGAGCCAGACAACGGTGAAGAGCGCGATGGCGTGACGGATCTGCGGAGGTGCGTCGGCGCGAAACGCCGGCATAGCCTTCAACTTGCTTATTAACATCGTCTTATCGGGTAGCCAGTGGCCCCCGCCCCGGAATTTGTTTGTCTCTTCCCCGCCGCTTGCAGGTATCGCGCAGCGACGAGATCAATGTCGAGTACTTAAACCCTGCCGGAGCGACTCATAAATCCCCGCGCCGGCATCAACGATGAACAAAAGTGCAATGACGATGCAGACAACGCGCCAGATACCGCGCAGACGAGTCGCACCGAAATACAAACCGACAACACCGACACACAGCGTCGCGGGCCAGTAGATGGCGCCAAACAGAATCACGATGACCGGAAAAGGTATATCGATGGCGATGTCACTCATCCCGGAACGCTCCGTCGCTTGCGTGGCGCACACGCCCACTGACGGTTTCGAAGACATCCGTCGGCCGCCGCCCCTCGACACGTGACGTGCGACTCGACCCCGCGGCCTGCCTCGCGCGCCTGAGAATCACCCCTCCGCCTTCTGACAAACCACCTCGATATTGTGCCCATCCGGCCCGATGACGAACGCCGCGTAGTAATTCGCGCTATAACGCGGCCTCAACCCCGGCGCGCCATTATCTTTCCCGCCCGCCTCCAGCGCCGCACGATAAAACTCGTCGACTTGCCGCCGATTCTCGGCCTTGAATGCGATGTGAAGATGCGCGGGCTTCTCCGAAGTCTGGAACAGGCACAACGAAGGCTGCCACGGACCCGGCGGACAAAGCTCGACGCCGTACGAAGGCTCCCCCTCCGCCGCGACTACTACGCCAAGCGGCTCGAGTGCCTTGAGGAAGAACGCCTTGCTCGCTGCGAAATCACTGACTCCGAATTTGACGTGGTCAAACATGAGTTCCCTCTCGGATAGTTGGGCCCGCCCGCGCCCCGGTGTGATGTACGGATCACCGCGATGTTGCCACATGCAGCCGTCGACGGCTGCCCCGTCCGCCCCATCACCCCAGCTCGAACGACGTCACCCCGAACACGCGATCGATCGCGATCGCGGGCGCTTCTTTCGTGTACATCCGCACGGTTTCGAACACGCTCGTCATCCCGTGCCGCTCCGCCAGCGCGACGGCCGCAGGATTCGTTTCCGGCACGTCGAGCACGATGACCTCGCCGGGCATGCTCGCCGCCAGCGCGCGAAACAGCCCGGTAGCGACGCCTGCATCATCGGCGAAGAGCGGGCCGATCTTGCACCCCTCGTTGCAGCGGCGCACGACACCGTAGCCGGCGACACGGCCGGCGTCGACCGTTGCGAGCGCAACGGCATCCGGCTGCGCGATCCACGCGGAGACGAAACGCTCGCGCGCCGCGGGGAAACACTGGCGATCGTAGGCAAGCAACTGCTCGAACGGCACATCGGCCGCTGCCGCTACATGCGCGCACTCGATGCCGTCCACGCGGCCCTGATAGCGGATGTTCCGGTACGCGAGCCGAAACCCGGACTTCCCGTAGTTCGCTTGCTGGGCGACAACACCATCGAGGCCGACGTTGCGGTCTCCAAGATAACGCATGCCGTGCTGCCAGATTCGCATACCGAAGCCTTTGCCGCGAAACCCGGGCTTCACGATGTAAAGACCGATGAAGCCGAAGTGTTCGTCATAGGCGACGGCGGAAAGGCACGCGACCGGCTCGCCGCGCCAAACGCCGACGAAGAACCCGGCCGGGTCCGCTTCCCTGAAGCAGCGCGGGTCATGCCAGCCGGGATTCCACCCTTCCGCAGCCGCCCATTCGACCGCCATGACTACCTCGTCGGCCGACATGGTGCGCACGATAAAGTCACCGCCTTGATCCATGGTTCCCCTCACTCGCGGCTCTAAGGATTGCCGCCTCGTGCTACGGAAAATGCATCGGGAAAGTGTCGGCAAGCGAGCGCCGGCCAACCGACAGAACAGACCGCGCAATCATGACCCATGCCAGGGCCACCAATCGAATCATCATAATCCCAAGGCCGGGCATCAGCGTGAAGCGGTCATTCCGTTCCGCCGCTGGAGGCCCCGTTATCGATCGAAGCGAATGATCAGGCAGCGCCCGGTGGATGTCCAAAACCTGCCTGCGAGCAGCCATCACGCTAGTTCCGATCCGACGGACAGTTAGCTGTCCTCGAATGTCCGAACGGGCGACCGGCAGCAACGAGTCGCCAAGCGCCCCTCCACCGAAATCCGCGATAAACAAAAAAAGCCCGACAAAGTCGGGCCAATAGGTTTGAGACACAAGGAGAATATCGCCCACCCCACACCGGGCGGTCACGCCGCGCTACACGACGTTCTTTTCGACGATCGGCCGGTTTTCCAGCACTCGCGCCCAGCCGAGCGACGACAGGTCGAGCGTTTCGTAACGCCCGCCCAGAATGAGTTCACTGACGCCGCGCCCCGTCGCCGGCCCCTGCTGCAGCCCGTGGCCGCTGTAGCCGTTCGCGAACACGACGTTGTCGAGTTCCGGGTGATACCCGATGATCGCGTTGTGATCGAACACGTTGTACTCGTAGTACCCGGACCAGCAGTTCTCCACGCGCAGCGCCTCGAACTCCGGCACGCGATTCGCGAGCGTCGGCCAGATCACGTCGTCGAACAGGTCGTGATCGACCTCGTCGAGCGGCAGATCGTCCGGGTCGCGATCCGGGCTCGGCGACGTGCCGCAGATATACGTGCGCCCTTCCGGCCGGAAATACACGCCCGTCGGATCGATCAGCAGCGGGCAATCCGCGAGCTTCGCCGGCGACGACACATTGAAGATGCTGCGGCGCCGCGCATACACGGGAATGTCGATGCCCATCATCGACGACAGCGTGCGCGTCCACGCACCGGCCGCATTGACCAGCGTGTCGCACGCATAACGCTCGCCGTCGCCCGTCACGACATGCGTGATCTTCCGTCCATCGCGCTCGACCGACTTCACGTCGGCGGCTACATAACGCGCCCCGAGCGCCTGCGCTTTCTTGCGCAGCGCCTGCACGAGCCCGTAGCCGTCGAACCAGCCTTCACCGCTCACGCCGTACGCGCCCGATACGAGATCGTCGACGTTCAGCCACGGAAACTTCGCGCGCAGTGCATCGCAATCCATCAACCGGATATCGGCGCCGAGGCTGATCTGCAGCGCATGGTTCTCGCGCAGCGTCGCATCGCCGGCCGCCGTCGCGAGGAACAGGTAACCACCTTCGTGCAAATCGATCGACGGCCGGTTGCCGTCCACTTCGAGCCGTTCGCCGATCGTGCGCAGGAAGTCGATGCCGAACAGCGACATCTCGATCGACAGCGGCGTCGAGAACTGCTGGCGAATCGACGCGGCCGACAGCGCCGACGACGATCGCGCATAGGTGGGGTCGCGTTCGATGACGGTCACGGCGACCGTCGGATCGGTGGCGCGCAGGAAATAGGCGATCGAGCTGCCGATCACACCACCGCCGACGATAACGACTTGAGAACTCACGACTGACTCCAGTTGCACGTAAAAAGCGCGGCCAGCCGGCCACGCCCGTTGGTTGTTCGTGCCGCGTCGCACGCGGCGTCGCGTCCGCAGACTTCCCGGGCGATCGCCCCGGCGTGCGCCGCGATCGCAACCGATCGCTCACGGTATTTCAGCACGTCCGGCATCGCCGCGAAAGTCCGCGCACGCTTGCGTTCAATCCGCCGATTTCGTCGTGACGGGCTGCCACGCGGCGTTCTTCACTTCGTACAGCGTCGAGCTCGGGTTCTTCAGGTCGCCCGTGTTCGTGAACGCGATCGTACCGGTGATGCCGTCGTAGCGCGTGTCCTTCAACGCACCGTTGAAATCGGCCGGCTTCGTCGAGTTCGCCTTCTGCATCGCGTTGATCGCGATCCACGTCGCGTCGTACGCGAACGGCGCATACGCGAGCATGTCGACGCCGTACTTCTGCCTGAATTTCGTTTCGAACAGCTTGCCCTTCGCGAGGCGCGACAGCGGCTGCCCGTATTCCCACACGGCCGCGCCTTCCGCCGCGTTGCCGGCCAGCCTGATGAAGTTCGCGTTCATCACGCCGCCGCCCGCGAGAAACTGCGCGCGAATGCCGAGCTGCCGCATGCGCTTGACCAGCATCGCGGCCTGCGCGTCGAGGCCGCCGAAGAACACGAGATCGGCATTCGTGCTCTTGATCTTCGTGAGCTGCGCGCTGAAGTCGACGGCCTTGTCGTTCGTGAATTCGCGCGCGACGATCGTGCCGCCGTTCGCCTTCACGGACTTCTCGAATTCGTCGGCTTCGCCCTGGCCGAACGCGGTGCGATCGTCGATGATCGCGATGCGCTTCGCCTTGGTCACGCTCGCCGCATACGCGCCTGCGTTGCCGGCGTTCTGCGTGTCGGTCGCGATCACGCGGTACACGGTGCCGAGCCCGGCGCGCGTGATGTCGGGATTGGTCGCCGACGGCGTGATCATCGGAATGCCGGCCTTCGCGTAGATCTTCGACGCGGGCAGCGTCGTGCCCGAATTGAAATGGCCGATCACGACCGCCACCTGCGCGTCGGCAAGCTGCTGCGCGGCCTGCACGCCGGTGCGCGGATCGCTCTGGTCGTCCTGCGACGCGACGACGAACTTCACTGGCTTGCCGCCCACCGTCGTGCGCGCGGCATTCGCTTCGTCGACGGCCATGCGCACGCCGTTCTCGATGTCCTTGCCGTACGCGGCGCCGCCGCCCGTCAGCGGGCCGGCCACGCCGACCTTGACGACCGTCTCCTGCGCATGGGCCGCGCCCGTCTGGAACGCGAGGATCGCGGCGGTCAATGCGACGCCGGAAAGCGAACGAATGCGGAACGTCATGGCAGTCCTTGTTCTGTGGGTCGGAATGCAACGCGCGACCGCCGCGCGTCGGCAACCTCCTGCGTGCCGGTGATGCTGTCCGCCGCCGGGGCGCCGTTCGACAAAGGCGTCAAACCGGTAGCCGATCACTGAGGTTCCGTCTCCGAAGAACCTTTCACCGCGAAAGAGGTGAATGGATTGTGGGTAGCCAATACCTGTGCAGCAAACGAATTATCGGAACTACGTTGTGAGGATTTGTCATCAAGTTCCGTGCGCACGAACGGCTCACGGCCCGCGCGACGGCGGGCCGTGAGCCGAATGCGTCAGTGGGATACGTGCCGGCGCCCGTCCGTCAACGCCGGCCGCGGTAATGCCGATGAAGCATCATTGCTTCGACAACGGCACGCGATCGAGATGCCCGCCGCATCGCATCGTCCGCTCAGTGCCGATCCGTGCCCGTCTGCCTGCGCACCGCATCGGTCGCCTTGCCGGCCTTCTCCTGGATCTTGCCGGCCTGCTGTTCGGCGATGCCTTCCGCTTCCGTCTTGCGGTCGCCCGTCACCTTGCCGAGCGCTTCCTTGAGCGAACCCTTGAGCTGCTTGAGCCTGCCTTCGACGCGATTGCTGTCCATGGTCGTCTCCTGCGATGGTTGGGGAGAGCCGGCGATGTGACGGCCCGCGCCGCACCGCCGAGTGGACAGGTTCGCAAGCCTTCGCCGCGCGCGGCAGATGCGGATGCACCAGCACGCATGGTGCATTCGTACCGATGGCGTCAGTCCTTGCCCTTCGCGCCGCCCTTCTCGCGCGCGCCGTTCGCATCGGCCGCGCCGACGATGCCGCGCTCGCGCGCCCACACGATCGCCTCGCCGCGGCTGTGCACGTCGAGCTTCGCGTAGATCGTCGCGACGTGATTGCGCACCGTGTTCGGCGCGAGCCCGAGACGGCCGGCGATCTCCTTGTCCGCGAGGCCGTGGCACAGCAGGTCGAACACGTCGCGCTCGCGCGCGGTCAGGTCCGACAGTTGCGCGCCCGCGTCCGGCGCATTCGCGTGCCGCACGTTCGCGAGCTTTTCGATCAGCGTGCGGCTGAACCACGACGCATCCTGCATCGCGGTTTCGATCGCGTAGACGAGCTCCATCTCGGTGCGCTTGCGATCGCTGATGTCGAGCAGCGCGACGAGCAGGCAGTCCCGCCCGTGAATCGCAACGGGGTCCGCCGACACGACGCAATCGCGCACGTCGCCATCGAGCGTGCGGATCTGCACGTCGGCGTTGCGTACGCTGCCGTCGCGCGCGAGCCGGGCCTCGATGCGCTGCCACGCACCGCGTTCGGCCCACAGCCCGATCTCGTCCGCGGATTTGCCGAGCAGGTCGTCCTGCGGATGGCCCGTCATCGCGGCAAACGCATCGTTGACGTCGAGAAGCTCGAAGCGGTCGGCCGTGACGATCGCGGTCGCGACCGGCGCCATCCGGAATGCCGTCGCGAAGCGCTCCTCGCTTTGCCGCAGCGCGCGCTCGGCCTGCTTGCGCGGTTCGAGATCCATGAACGTGAACAGCATGCACGCTTCGCCGTTCATGTCGATCGGCTGCCCGGCGACGATCACCGCCTTCGTGCCGCCGTCCGCGAGTTTCAGCACGGCTTCCATCTGCGGAATCGTCGCACCTTCGCCGAGCCGCTCGACCGCGAGCTCGCGCCGCTCGGCCTGTTCGAGCACGTCGATCTCGTATACCGAGCGGCCGAGCACGTCGTCGCGCGCGTGGCCCGACATGTCGAGAAAGCCCTGGTTGACCTTCACGTAGCGCAGATCGTCGAGCCGGCAGATCACGGCCGGCGCAGGGTTCGCGTTGAAGGTGCGCTCGAAGCGCTCCTCGGCGCTCGCCCATTCGGTTGCATCGTGCAGCACGAGCGCAAGGCAGTCGGGCTCGCCGGCCGCGTTCGTCAGTACAAGGCTGCGGATCCGGTGAACCCAGCTCACGGTTTCGTCGGCGGCCGATTCGACTTCGACCGTCACGTCGCTGAACTCCTCGCCCGCGATCACGCGATCCATCGGATAGTGGCCGTCGCGCACCGGATGGTTGTTCCGGTAGCGCAGCCGGAAACGCTCGCGGTATTCGGTCACGGTCGCGCCGAGCGCCTTCAGCTCGGTCACGCCATGCATCGCGAGCGCAGCCTCGTTCGCCCAGACGATCCGCTGGTCGGGCTCGATCAGGATCACGCCCTCGGTGAGCCCCGCGATGATCTGGTGCAACTGGCGCCGATCGGTATGCGATTTGAGCGCCCGTTCGTTTAGCTGTTCGTTCATCGAATGGTTGTCCATGTCGTCAACATGACTGCCGGCCCGGCCACACCTCGCTTCGACACGCGCCGGCCGGCGCGTGCGGCGATGATCGCTTGCCGCACCTCGGCACGACAGGCGCGATTGCACTATCCGTCATAGTACATTCGCACGGCCCGCCGCAACCGTACGGCATCCCGCCATCCGCCGCGCCCGCCGCTCCCCGCGCTGCAGGCGACCGACGCACCCCAACCCCATCACTGCCCCCGTGCAAACGCACTAGCCGATCAGGTGAATTTGCGCGATGCCCACACGCGTTCGCATCGGTACGCTGGTACTGCATCGGCGCTCATGCGCTGCCTTCCAACCCGCAGAGGAGAAGCACGATGAAGCTGCATCAGACACCCGATCCGACGCGGCCCGAACCGCCTCCGGACAGTCCACCCGAACCGTCGCCCGGCACCGATCCGCCGGTTCCGCCGCCGCCCGATGTGCCGCGCCCGGACATCCCGCCGCGCGAGCCCGGTTACGACACGCCGATCGTCCGGTGACCGGCAACGCCGATCGCACTCCCTTATCCAACACGTCAATCGATGGAGAACTTCAATGAACAAGACCCGGCATCTTTCGACGCTGCTCGCCGCCGGCGCGGCCTTCCTGCTGAGTGCCGCGCCGCTCATGAACGCCCATGCACAGGAAAAAACACCGACCGACAACGGCAACGGCATGCAGGCCGAATCGAACCAGCCCGTCACCGACACGTGGATCACGACCAAGGTGAAGAGCCAGCTGGCCGCCACCGACGGCCTGAAGAGTCTCGACATCGGCGTGAAGACGATCGACGGCGTCGTCACGCTGACGGGCGTGCTGCCGAACAAGATCGCCGTGAAGAAGGCGATCGCTGTATCGCGCGCGGTCAAGGGCGTGAAGCACGTCGACGCATCCGGCCTGAAGGCGAAGGCCTGACCTCCCGCGCGGCCGACGCCGCGCAGTTATCCCGCAGTTATCCCATTGCGACAAGGAGCACACCATGAACGAAGACAAGATCAAGGGCCAGTGGAAGCAGCTCACCGGCAAGCTGAAGGCCAAGTGGGGCAAGCTGACCGACGACGATCTCGCAGTCGCGGAAGGCGATCGCGAGTATCTGGCCGGGAAGATCCAGGAACGTTACGGAATCGCCCGCGATGCGGCCGAGAAGCAGTTGAAGGAATTCGATCGCGAGCTGTAACGCAACCGGTAAACTCACCCCGCCGCGGCGCCGCCGGCGTCGCGGCCATCAGGACAACGACATGGGCAAATATCTGATCGCCTGGCTGCTCGGCGTGCCGGTCGGGCTGCTGGTGCTGTTCTATCTGATCACGCACATCCTGTGACGGCGCGGCGCCCGACGCATCTGCACGTTCCCCCTACACCATCGGCTGCGACTCCGTAGTCCATCGCTCGAACGAGCGCACGCATTCCGCTGCATCGCAGCCACCCAACGCAAATCGGGCAGGACGCATGCGCGCCCTGCCCGATCGGCTTGCCCGTTCGGAAGCGAAGCGCGACGCGCCCCGCTTCACGTTCGTTACTTCGCCGCGTTCGCCGTCATCTTGAAGATGCCCTGCGCGTTGCCCGCGTCGAAACGCAGGTCGGTCACCCAGCGGCGCGCCGCCTGATCGAACGTGCGCTTGCGTGTGATGAACTCGTAGAACGAGCCCGGCACGTTGCGCTTCACCGTGCCGCCGTCGCGCGTGCGGAACTCGCGCTCGACGATATCCGCGCGATACGCGGTCTGGAACACGCGGCCCGAGCGCGAGCGCTCGACTTCCGGCTTCATCGGCCGGCCCTTTGCCTTCTCGTCGTCGGACAGCTTGAACACGTCGGCGACGCGGTCGGTCGCATGGTTGAACGCGTTGCCTTCGGTCGAGATCCACGCCATTTCCGCCGATTCCATCAGCAGCGTTTCGTAGTCGAGTTCGTTCGGCAGATCGTGCTGGCGCGCGAACGCGCCGACGATCTCCGGCAGCAGCGCGTGCGCGGCGTCGAGCGACAGCCAGCCTTCGCGTTCGACTTCCCACAGCAGCGCAACGGCCGCCGGCGACAGCGGATCGCGCGACGAGCTCACGACGTTCGTCACGGCCTGCTGGAATTCCTTCGAGAAACGTTCCGGATGCAGTTCGCTGACGAAGAACTGCGCGATTTCGTCCGGCGCATCCTCGTGCGCATACGCGCGGCCGGTCATGCCGAGCTTGTCGAGCGGATAACGGCCGTTCAGGCGGAAGCCGAGCGGACGCAGGATGCGCGTGAACGCGGCCTCGCCCGGCGGCAGCGCGCCCGTGTGCGGCCAGCGCACCGTGCGCAGCGCGCCGTGATCGAAGTAGACCGAGCCGCCGCTTTCGATCGCGTCGGCCGTATATGCGCGGCCGTTCGCCGAACGCTCGAGCAGCCCTTCGAACAGCGCCATGTTCATCGCCTGCGCGATCTCCGCGCGCGTCACGATGCCGTCCTCCCATTCTTCGAGGATGGCCGGCATGTTCAGGGTCGAGAACAGGGCGTCGGTCTTCGCCTGTCCCAGCAGCTTCGTCAGCAAGCTCTCGATATTCGGATTGCGCATCAGGATTCTCGTCTCGGGGGACCGCCGGCAAACGTGCCGGCAACTCGTCGGCCGGCCGCCCATCGGGCGCCTGACCTTGCGTGGGGAGCATTATTCAAAGGGTTGCAGCCGGGCGTAAAGCGAGATTAAATTGACACGTGATGAGTTTTTGGAATTATTGACCGTCCCCGACCCGCTCGCCGGCCCGCGCCGCGCGGGTTCGTTCGTCAGACAAATAGAGCATCATGCGCAAATTCAAGATCCCCAACATGGGCGCACTGGTGGCTTTCGAAGCCGCCGCGCGCCACGAGAGCTTCACGCACGCGGCCAAGGAGCTGTTCCTGACCGAAAGCGCGGTATCGCGGCAGATCGCGACGCTCGAGGCAAGCCTCGGCGTGCGGCTGTTCGCGCGCGTGAAGCAGCGCGTCGTGCTGACGCGCGCCGGCAAGCTGTACGGCACGCAGGTGCGGCGCGCGCTGGAAGCGCTCGACCGCGACACGCTGTCGATCATCGCGCACGGCAGCGGCGGCGGCTACCTGGAGCTCGCGGTGCTGCCGACGTTCGCGTCGCACTGGCTGATCCCGCGCATCAAGAGCTTCTACGACCGCACGCCCGACGTGCGCGTGAACATGGGCAGCCGCACCGACCTGTTCTCGTTCGAGGACACGCACTTCGAGGCCGCGATCCACTACGGCAAGCCGACCTGGCCCGGCACGTCGTCCGACTACCTGTTCGGCGAGGAAGTCGTGCCGATCTGCTCGCCCGCGCTGCTCGACGGGCCGGTCGAGCGTGTCGAGGATCTGCTCGCGTATCCGCTGCTGCACTCGACGACGCGCCCCGGCGCGTGGGCGCAGTGGTTCGAGACGCATGGCGTCGAGGACATCCGCACGATGCAGGGCGTGCGCTACGAACTGCACACGATGCTGATCAGCGCGGCCGCGGCCGGGCTCGGGATCGCGCTCGTGCCGAAGTTCTTCGTCGAGGAACAGTTGCAGCAGCTCGGCCTGGTCGTGCCGTGCGATGCGGCGACGGTCGGCGATTCCGCGTACTACCTCGTATATCCGACGGAATTCAGCCACAGCAAGCCGCTGGAGCTGTTTCGCGGCTGGCTGCTCGAGCAGGCGAGCGCGTATGCGGCGCCGGACGGAGATGTGGATAGCGCCGACGCGGAGGATGACGAGGACGTCGAGTAGCGCGCCGGTTTCAGGTCACGTTCCGGTCACGCTCAAGTCACGGCGCGACGGCGTCGCACGCGTACCGCGTCGGCACATCGGCCGCGACGACCTTCACCAGCCGCGCGCGATCGGGCGTTTCCAGCCCCGGGCACGCGGTATCCAGATCGCGGATCACGATCGTCGCGCGCCCGTCGAACCGGCACACGCCGTTCGGCTGCGCGGCGGGCAGCCGCAGCCCGCGCGTCGCATCGCGCTGGTTCGTGAAAACGATCACGCCCGCGCGTTGCGAACGGTCCGGCAAGCGCCGCGCCGATGCGTCGTCCTCTTCGAACCACACGTCCGATCCGATCGATTCGTCGCCGTAGTCGAGCGCGTAACGGCCCGACAACGTGATCGCCCGCCCGACATGCACCGCGCGGCACTCCGGCTCGGCGTCGGCCGGCACCGGCTGCGCGCCCGCCGCGGCCGAACCGCACGCCAGCAACACCAGACACAGCACGCGGGCGCGGCCGTTCATGCTCGACACATCAAACGCTTTCCGGATCATGGGCAGTGAGGTGCGGGTCGTCGAAACGAAGACCCGCATTGTCGCGCAGCGCGAGCGTTACATGTGCCACTTCACCGTCGCGGTCAACGTGCGCGGATCGCCGGGCATGTTGTACAGGTCCGCATTGCCGTGCGCGGCAATGAAGTAGCGGCGATTGAACAGATTGTCGAGCGTGAGCGTCACGTCGACCTTCTTGCTGCGATAGCCGGCACCCAGGTTGAACACCGTGAACGACGGCAGCGTGACGAGATCGCTGGCCGACGTGTAACGCGCCGACTGGAACTGCATGCCGGCCGCCGCATAGAAGCCATACGGCAGTTCGCGCTTCAGCCACAGGTTCGCGCTGTGACGCGGCATCAGCCCCGGCGTGTTGCTCGACAGCGCGAGGCCGGCCGCCGTCGATTGCGGCGAACCGTCGACTGTGCCGTTCATGTAAGCGTAACCGGCGTACACCGACCACTTCGGCGCGATCTCGCCGGTGAAGCCCAGCTCCATCCCGCGCACGTGCTGCGTGCCGATCGGCAGCGCATAACCGGGATTCGCGGGGTCGCCGATCTGCTGGTTGGTCTGGCGCATGTCGAACAGCGCGACGCTGGCCGTCGCCTTGCCGCCGAGGTCGAAGCGCGAGCCGAGCTCATACGCGGTGGTCTTCTGCGGCGCGAGCGCGGCGCCGTTCGAGTACGCGCCGGAACTGATCAGCGTATCGGCGAGCGGCGAGAACGACTGGCTGAACGAGCCGTACAGCGTCAGCCAGTCGAGCGGTTCGTAGATCAGGCCGACGCGCGGGCTCCACGCGTGATCGGTGCGGTCGAGATTGACGTTCGACGACGTGTAGTCGTGGCGGATCTGGTTCAGGTAGTCGAAGCGCAGGCCGGCGAGCACCTTCCAGTGCTCGGTCAGCGAGATCAGGTCCTGCGCGTAGACGCCCGCGAGCCCGACGACGGTCGACGCGTTCGTCTTCGCACGCGCGCCGGTCGGCACGCCGGGCAGGATCACCTGCTGCGGATTGAAGAGGTCGTAGGTGGCGACCTTCGTCACGTTGTAGACCGTGTCGAACTTCTGCTGCTGCGACAGCTCCAGCCCGTACAGCAGCTCGTGGCGCATGCCGAACAGCGACGTCTTCTGCGTGAGCTCGAACAGGCCGTCGATGCCGTGGTCGGTGCGCTGGCGCGTCGACTGGTCGAGCGTCACGACCGGGTGCGCGGCCGTCTTGATCGGCTCGAACGTCACGTAGTTCTTGCGTTCGAGCGAGAAGTCGTACGCGCGGATCGCACCGTGGAACGACAGCGAATCGTTGAAGCGGTGATCGAGCGACACCGTCGCGCTCTTCGCGGAGACGTCGTTGTACGAGCTGTTCGCCGCGTCGGCCGAGCCGTAATACGTGTTGATCGGCACGTCGACCGGCCGGCCGCGATACGCGGGCAGGCCCTGGTCGGACGTGCGGCGATCGTGCAGGTAGTCGAATTCGACGTTCAGCACCGTGTTGCTGTCCAGCTTGAACTGCGCGGACGGCGCGATCGCCTGGCGGTTGAGCTGGAACTGGTCGCGAAAGCTGTTCGAGTTCTCGGCCGCGCCGGTGATGCGGAAGCGCGCCGCATCGTTCGCATTCCAGCCGAGGTCGAATTCGCCGCGCCGCTCGCCGCGCGTGCCGAGCGTCACGCCCACGTCGCGCACCGGGTTCGCGTCCGGCCGCTTCAGCACGCGATTCACGATGCCGCCCGCCGAGCCGCGCCCGTACAACACCGCCGCCGGCCCCTTCAGCACCTCGACGCGCTCGACGTTCGACAGGTCGCGATAGTAGAGCGCGTCGTCGCGAATGCCGTCGACGTACTGGTCCGTGATGCTGTTGAAACCGCGGATCGTGATCTGGTCGCGCTGGCCGTCGCCCACCGAGAAGCCGACGCCCGGCACGTTGCGCAACGCGTCCTGCATCGACGACGCGTTCTGGTCCTCGATCACCGCGTGCGGGACGACGTTCACCGTCTGCGGCACGTCCATCAGCGACATGTCGGTCTTGGTCGCCGCGCGCGACCGGCCCGCGTCGTACGACGCATGCTCGGCGGCCGCATTGACGGAAATCGCGGGCAAGGTCGCCGCGGCGTCGCTCGCCTGCGCGAACGAAGTGCGGGCGCCGGCCAGCGACGTGACGATCAGAAGCGCATGGCAAGCGCTCGTGTTGAGTTTCATCGTGAACGTAGGAGGTGAAGGAAAAACGGCGAACGGAAACGCGTCCGGTCGACGCGCGAATCGCGCAGCGACCGACGAAGCCTTTCCGTGAACTGGATGGCGCGCGGGGGATCGCCCCGTCGCGCATGCCGGCGGCGAACGGCCGGCGCGGGTGGATGCCGGCCGGCACGACCGGCACGAAAAAAGCCGTGACGTCCCGTCACGGCTCGTAATGGTGCGAAATAATAAACGAGAATGATTCGTGTTTTCGATTAATTTTTAACGTGTCGCCTGCCCGCAACGTGCATGCGCATTGCGCTCTGCATTCCTGACGAATGCCTTTCATTTTCAGGCGCTAATCCGCGCATCGCCGAAAGCAAACAGAAAGAAATCGATCGACCGCATCAAGTGGATCGTGCGGAAACGGTCAGGCAGAAGGTGGGGTTCGGGATACGACGACGAAAGACTTGAAGAGGATCACGAAGGATCAAGTAAAGCAGGAGCGGCACGTATTCAACGGTCCGGTGCGCGCCGGACCGGGCAACCCCGACCCGGCGCTCCGGGCAGCCGACCTCGCATCGGCAGCGCGGCGGACCTTCTTCTGTTGTTCACTACATCTGCTCTCTCAGGCTCGCTTCATTTTTTTCTTCGTCGCGCTGCGCCATTATCCGCCCAAACCAGCCGGAGTGAAACGTTTGCGGTTGCAACAAACGCGTTATACCGGCCATTCGGAAACAGTCTTTCCGAATGCTTACGATGCATATGCCGCGATCCGGCAATTCTTGCATTCGCGTCGGCGTTCCTTTTTAATGGAACTGGTTCCAATCGCTGATTCAGCCATGTTCCAGCGTGACGTGTCGTCGTCCGCGCGTCATCATGCCGATTCAGGATCGAGGATCATTCAGCTCAGGATTCGCATCGCCCGTCCTTCCCGGACACCTAGTCAAACGAGACCGTCATGCCCGATTCCGCCTCCCTGCAGCAACTGTTTCCCGCGTATCAAGACATCCCCGCCGAGTTCCGGCTCGCTTCACCGATTCACCAGCGCGTATCGCTCGTCGACGGCGAACTTCGACCGTGGGACGGCGCGACCAAGACCGTGCTGTCGCCCGTGTGTGTGCGGCAGGCGGACGGCAGCGTCGAGCAGGTCGAGATCGGCAGCTATCCGGTGATGGGCGAAACGGAGAGCGACGCGGCGCTCGACGCCGCGGTGCGCGCGTACGACTCGGGCCGCGGCGAGTGGCCGACGATGAAGGTCGAGCAGCGTATCGCGTGCATGCAGGACTTCATCAAGCGGATGGTCGCGCAGCGCGAGCTGGTCGTGAACCTGATCATGTGGGAGATCGGCAAGAGCCTCGCCGATTCGCAGAAGGAATTCGACCGTACCGTCACGTACATGACGCAGACGATCGATGCGCTGAAGGAGCTCGACAACGCGAACTCGCGCTTCGTGATCGCGGAAGGCACGATCGGCCAGATCCGCCGCACGCCGCTCGGCGTCGTGCTGTGCATGGGCCCGTACAACTATCCGCTGAACGAGACCTTCGCAACGCTGATCCCCGCGCTGCTGATGGGCAACACCGTGGTGTTCAAGCCGCCTCAGTACGGCACGCTGCTGTTCGAGCCGCTGCTCGAAGCATTCCGCGACGCGTTCCCGCACGGCGTGATCAACACGATCTACGCGCCGGGCGCGGTGGTCGTGCCGCACATGCTCGCGTCGGGCAAGATCAACGTGCTCGCGCTGATCGGGTCGAGCAAGGTGGCCGATCACCTGAAGAAGCAGCACCCGAAGTCGCACCGGCTGCGCGCGATCCTCGGCCTCGACGCGAAGAACGCGGCGATCGTGCTGCCCGACGCCGATCTCGACCTCACCGTGAAGGAATGCCTGCTCGGTGCGCTGTCGTTCAACGGCCAGCGCTGCACCGCGCTGAAGATGCTGCTCGTGCACCGCTCGATCGTCGACGAATTCCTGAAGCGCTTCACCGCCGCGCTCGAACAGCTGAAGATCGGCATGCCGTGGGAAAAAGGCGTCAGCATCACGCCGCTGCCCGGCATGCATCGCACGGCCTACATGACCGACGCGATCGACGACGCGAACGCCAAGGGCGCGCAGGTCGTCAACCACTCGGGTGGCGAATTCAGCAAGACGCTGTTCTATCCGGCCGTCGTGTATCCGGTATCAGAAGGAATGAAGCTGTACCGCGAGGAACAGTTCGGGCCGATCATTCCGGTCGCGCCGTTCGACGACGTCGACACCGCGCTCGACTACGTGACGACGTCGGAGCACGGCCAGCAGGTCAGCATCTTCGGTTCCGATCCGGTGCAGATCGGCGCGCTCGTCGATCCGCTCGTGAACCAGGTGTGCCGCGTGAACATCAACTGCCAGTGCCAGCGCGGGCCCGACGTGTTCCCGTTCGCGGGCCGCAAGGATTCGGCCGAAGGCACGCTGTCGGTGAGCGACGCGCTGCGCGCGTTCTCGATCCGCTCGATGGTCGCGGCGAAGCAGACCGACAGCAGCAAGCAGTTGCTCGACTCGATCGTGTCGGATCACACGTCGAAGTTCATCAATACGGGCTTCATTTTCTGAAGCCGTCGTGAAGCGGGAACCCTCCGCCGCGCGTCGATGCTGCGGAGGGTTTCAGCGAACACCGCGCTGCTTGTCATACGTTCGACGCCAGCAGCCGGATCCCCGCCACGCCGAACACGACCGCAAGACACGCTTCCATCGCGCGACGGCCGCGCACGTATAGCCGGCGCGCGCCGTCCATCGAGAACACGAGCGCATAACCGCCGAACACCAGGCACCCGATCACGACACAGCCCGGCACGACCGCGCCGTGCGACGCGCCCGCGCCGTTCGACGACAGCGCGACGATCGACACCCACACGAGAATGGCTTTCGGATTGGTCAGGTGCAGCGTCGCGCCGCGCGCGTAGAAGCGCGACAGCCGCTGCTCGCGCGCCGCGTTCAGCGACGCCGCCGCCGTGCCCGACAGCGCCGTGCGCCCCGACTTGAATGCGAGCCACAGCAGGTACAGCCCGCCGAAGATCTTGATCGCGACCAGCAGCTTCGACCATGCGAGCAGCGTGGCCGACACGCCGAGCGCAAACGCGAGCGCCGCCTTGCGGCCCTGGTTCGCGGCGACCGACATGATCGCGAGATTGCTCGGCCCCGGGCTGGCCGTACCGATGAAATAGGCCGTGTAGGCCAGCAGCAGGTTGGCCGAGAAGAAGGCGTGGACGCTCATGTCGAATCTCGCAGGGGTAATGCGGAGATTGTTGGCAAACGCGCGCCGTCTGCCCATGGACAATTGCGCGGCGAATCGCTGGGCCAGTTCGATGGCCACGCCAATCGAATCGCCGTTCGTGAAACCGTCTCGGATATGAAACACCCGGCGCATTCACCGCCCGTTTCCCCATGCAACGGAGCTCGTCCCGTTTCAACGTTTGCCGCCAGCGAATGCACGGCAGACGCGGGCGGAACGCGTGGATCGGCACGTTTCCGCCGTTCGCCGGCAGAAACGCACCGCGCGTTCCGCCCGCGTTACGTTACATCCGTGAAGCATTTCGCGTCGCCGAGCCCCTGCGTGCGCCTGACGTCCACCACGCCCCGCCTGTAGACACCCTCCTCGACCGCCTGCGCAACCCACTACCGGCGGGACTCGCCGGCCGGCGCCGGATCGCCGCTCGACGTTGCTCGACAATCGGATCGCGGCGCTGGTACGGAAACTGCATTCCGTTCCGGTAAAAGCCGCGCCGACGACCCGCGCGGACACAAATTCAACCTCGGGCGCATCCACGAATACGCCCGAACGATCCGCGCAAGCAACGAGGCCCCTCATGGATGCGCTGCCCAATTCGTCCGACACGGCGTTCCAGCTCTTTCTCGCGAAGGTGCTCGAACAGCCGCTGCCCGACTGGACCGAAAAACAGCAGATGGAACTCGAGATGGCACGCACGCTGTCGACCGAAATGGTCCACATCGCCGAAGAGATGCGCGGCCGCGCGCCCGATCTCCCGCGCTGCCTCGTGCTGCTCCGTTACGCGAAAGTGCTCGACTTCATGCTGACGTCGCTCGCCGCGCGCCGCGACATTCATCCGCAGACGCTGCGCACGCTGTTCCGGCTCGCGAACCTGAAGGTCGACGATTCGTATCCGGCGTGACGCGGCCCGGCGAGGCGGCTTGACGAACCGGCTGCCGTAGAAAGCCAGCTTCCGATACGAGCGAATGCGCGCATCGATCGCCGCTGCGATCACGAAGCCGAGCGACGCATGACGCGGTAACGCCGCGCACACGTGCGCTCGCGCGCCGGCTTATCCCGATCATCAGCGCTGCGGCCGGCCCTTCCCCGCAAACGGATGTACAATCGCGCGCCATGAACGCACTTCGCCGCTTCCTGCTCCGGCAAGGCGTCGCGCGACAGTTTCTGTGGGGTTTCCTCCTCGTGACGCTGCTGTCCCGCGCGCTGATGTCGGGTGCCGTGATGCTCGATCCGGACGGTCCGGATGCGGGCTCGGTGGTGCTGTGTTCGGGCCGTGGCCCGCTGATCGTCGACGTGGCCGCACTGGCCGCCCGCTTCGATGCCAGCGCGCCGATCACGCCGGCCAACGACGCGCTGGCGCTCGTCGATGCGCTCAAACACGACGCGCATGCCGACAAGACGGCGCCCTCAGGAAACGGCGACAGCCTCTGCGCATTCGGCGCCGCGCTATTTACGGCCCTCGCGTCGTTCGTGCTGCTGGTGCTGCTGTTTCCCGCCGCGGTTCCGCGGCGTTTCCGGATTCCTCCCGATTTCCTTCCTGTCGTGCGGTCGATATTCGACGATCGCCCGCCCTCCCGCGCCCCTCCTCTGTTCTGCTGAACGTTCCGCCCAACGGCTCGTGCACGTCGATGTGCATGGGCCTTCATGCCGTTCGTTTCACCACACCTGATTCAAGCGTTCACCCGACTGCCCGCGTCGCGCGGGCGACGCCGCCTTGCGCATGGCCTGCGCATCGGGCCGCGCTGCCCATTACGTCGATGCTCGCATGCCGGTGTGTGACGCGTTGACGGCGGCCGGCCCGCGCCGGCCTCGCCGATCGACGATCACGAGGAGCTGACACCATGTCGACCACCACCGTCGAGCGGGCGATTTCGCCCGCCCATTCCGCAAGCGCCGGTTACCGGACGCTCTGGCGCTGGCATTTCTATGCCGGCCTGTTCGTGATGCCGTTCCTGGTGATCCTCGCGATCACGGGAACGCTTTATTGCTTCCAGCCGCAGATCGAGCCGCTGCTGTATCCGCACCGGCTGCTCGTCGAGCCGCGCGCCACGCCGAGGCTCGACCCGGACGCGCTGCTCGCCCGCGCACGTACCGCGATGCCGGCCGGTGCGACGCCGGTTTCCGTCCAGGTCTCCACCGCGCCGGACCGCAGCGCCGAATATGTATTCCGGCTGCGCGACGGCAGCCGCGAGAGCGTCTACGTGAACCCGTACGACGGCAGCGTACTCGGCACGCTGAGCGTCGAGCGACGCTTCATGCAGGTCGACCGGATGCTGCATCGCAAGCTGCTGCTCGGCAAGACGGGCGAATTGCTGATGGAGCTCGCCGCGTGCTGGACGTTCGTGATGATCGGCACCGGCATCGCGCTGTGGTGGCCGCGTGGCGCAGCGCGCGTCGGACGCGCGCTGCGGCCCGACCTGTCGCTGCGCGGCCGGCCGCTGTGGAAAAGCATTCACGCAACGGCGGGCATCTGGCTCGCGGCCGGCACCGTGGCGTTCATCCTGACGGGGCTGCCGTGGTCGGGCTCGTGGGGCAAGAACTTCAAGGCGCTCGCCGCGACCGTGAACCTCGGCGCGCCGGAGGGCGCATGGGGCGGCGCGGCGGTGCGTTCGACGCGCCCGGGCGCAGCGGCGGAACCTGCGCGCGCGCAGGCCGACGCGCCGTCCGGCCACCATCACGAATCGGGCGAGTCGATGCCGGGAATGGTGATGGACGACCTGCCTCTGCCGCAAACGCCGTGGGCGGTCGGCAACGTGCCCGTTCCGCATTCGCCGTCCGCGCCGACGCCCGCGCCGCTGCCGCTGGCACGCGCGATCGCGATCGTCGCGGGGCTCGGCGTGACGAGCGGCTACACGCTCGCGCTGCCGTCGGGCGCGGATGGAGTGTTCACCGCGTCGTACTTCCCGGCCGACCCGAAAGCGGAGCGGACGATCTACATCGATCAGTACAGCGGCGCGGTGCTGAAGGACATCCGCTACGACGACTATGGCGCGGTGTCGAAAGCCGTGTCGTACGGCACGTCGCTGCACATGGGTCGTTACTTCGGGCTCGCGAACCAGATCATCTGCGCGGTGCTGTCGCTCGGGCTCGCCGCGATGGCCGTCACGGGCGCGGTGATGTGGTGGAAGCGCCGCCCTGTCGGCAAGCTGGGCGCGCCGTCGCGCGAACGCGGCACGCCGCCGATGCGCGGCTGGATTACAGGGCTCGTGCTGCTCGGGATCGTATTCCCGCTGATGGGGATGACGATCGTCGCGGTCTGGTTGATCGATCGTTTGCTGTTCGGCCGTGCGGCGCGCGCGGCAGCGTGATCGCGAAGCGATTCAACCAATCCAAAGGATTCCGAAGCATGAAGTTCAGATTGATGCTGCCCGCTGCGTTGCTCGCGGCCTTCGCGCCCGCCGGGCAGGCCCAGGAAAGCGCCGTCACGCGCGCGGGCTCGCCGCGCGCCCCGCCATCCACTTCCGATAGCGCCGCGTCTGGCATTGCGCGGCCAGTTGCTGCCCGACCAGCGCGCGCAGCGGCGACACCTGCGGGTTCGTACGTCGCCCTGCGCTGAGCCGCGTAAGCTGGAACTTGACGACCGCCATGTTGGCCAGCGCGCCCAGCGCCTTGCTCTTCCACCGGATCGGCTGCAGCACCGGCGCGCTGTCCTTGCCGGCCCGCCAGTCGCGCGGCAGGTTCGGATCGATCGACAGCGCGGTCGCGATACCGACCATCGCCACGCCGCTTTCGACCACCTGTTCTGCGACCGCACGGCGCCGGATGCCGCCCGTAACCATCAGCGGCATCCGAGCGACGGCCGTGATGTCGCGCGCGAATTCGAGGAAATACGCTTCGCGGGCAAGCGTGCGCCCGTCGCGCGCCTCGCCCTGCATCGCCGGCACTTCGTAGCTGCCGCCCGACAGTTCGACGAGATCGACGTCGAGCGGGTTCAGCAACTCGACCACGCGCTTCGCGTCGTCCGCGCTGAAACCGCCGCGCTGGAAGTCGGCCGAGTTCAGCTTGACCGCGACGACGAACGCGGGCGACACCGTCGCGCGCACGGCCCGCACGATGTCGAGCAGCAGGCGCGCGCGATTTTCGATGCTGCCGCCCCACTGGTCCTGCCGGCGGTTCGTCAGCGGCGACAGGAACTGGCTCAGCAGATAGCCGTGCGCCGCATGAATCTGCACGCCGGTGAAACCGCTTTGCTCCGCAAGCTGCGCCGCGCGCACGAAACGCTGCTGCACCTCGGCGATATCGGCTTGCGTCATTTCCTTCGGCACCGGGAACTGCTTCGACAGCGCGCCGAGCGCGAGCGGCACGGCCGACGGCGCGAGCGTCGTCTGGCCGAGCGCCGCCTGCATCTGGCGCCCCGGGTGGTTGATCTGCATCCACACGTGCGCGCCGCCCGAGCGCGCGATCTGCGCCCAGCGGCGGAAACGGTCGAGATGCGCGTCGCTCTCGAGCACGACACCGTTCGGCCCGGTCATCGCGCGGCCGTCCACCATCACGTTGCCGGTCAGGATCAGCCCGGCCTGGCCGTCGGCCCAGGCCTGGTACAGGCGCAGCAACGCGTCGGACGGCGCGTGATCCGCGTCGGCCATGTTCTCTTCCATCGCGGCCTTGGCCAGCCGGTTCGGAATCACCGCACCGTTGGGCAGTGTCAGGGGCGTAAACAGGTTCATGGAGCGCATCCTCGATTGACGATGCCCAACGATAACTTTAAAGTCAACTTTAAGGTCAAGCCCCTTTGGAGCACCACATGAAAATCGGCGAACTGGCGCGTGCCAGCGGCCTCGCGGCGTCGCGCATCCGCTTCTACGAAGCGAGCGGCCTGCTCGAACCGGCCCGCCGGCAGGCGAACGGCTATCGGGAATACGGGCCGGAAGCGTTGACGCGGCTCGCGATCATCGACCGTGCGCAGCGCGCGGGTTTCGCGCTCGACGAAATCCGCGCGGTGCTGCCGCCCGATCTCGGCGCGTGGCCGCGCGACGAACTGCTGGTCGCGCTGCGGCACAAGGTCGACGAGATCGCGCTGCTCGAACAGCGTCTCGCGCAGAACCGGCGCCATCTGGAGACGCTGATCGACGAGATCGAGAACAAGCCGGAAGGCGAGGATTGCGCGGGCGCCGCGCAACGCATGCTCGACCGGCTGTGCGAGCAGGACGGCGAACCGCTGGCGCCCGCGCCCGTCGCACGGCCGACGCGCAAGCGTGCGTGACTGAGTGCACTGCGACCCCAACCGATCCATCAACCCGCACTGCGGCGAGACGAGACGACGCATGCGCGCCGGCTTCCGCACCGCTACCTCCTGACCTTCTTATCTGCATGACGATCCCCCGCATCAGAGGATTCCTCGTTGCCGCGCTGCTGACATTCGGCATCGGCAATGCCTACGCCACGCAATGCGGCGACACGCCTCCGTCGATCCGTTGCCCGGACACCTCCGATCTTCCCGACGACATCGTCGCGCAGCTTCCCGCCGGCTATGAAGCGCTGGATGCCGCATCCGGGCGCCTGACCGACAGCCCCCGCAACGGCTATCTCGTCGTCGCGCATCGGCCCGGCGATTCGATGCGCACACCGTCGCCGCGTCCGCTGCTGATCTTCCTGCAAGGCAAGGACGGGCGCTACCGGCTGGCCGCGCGCAACGACACCGTGATCATGAAAGCCGACGAAGGCGGCATGGGCGATCCGTATCTCGATGGCGTCGCCGAGAACGCGCTCACGATCGAGCCGCGCGCGTTCACGGTCGAACAGGGCGTATTCGCGGGCCACAACCACTGGCGCGACCGCGTGACGTTTCGCTACGACGTCGCACGCCGCACGTGGGTGTTCCATCGCGAAGTGCTCCGGAACTGGCGATTCAACTATGAGCAGGACGGCGATGCGCTGAAGGCCGACCCGGTTCGCATCACGCGCGCCGATGCGGCGAAAGCCATCGCGTTCGAAGCGTGGCGGCCGAGTTATTGGTGCGAATCGAGCGAGCGGCGCGAGACCGATCCGGCTTGCCGCAAGCAGCATTGACGGCGGCGCGGCTGACGACGACGGAGGCGGGTACTGTCGAGATTCACGTAACGCTGAACTCGGCGTAGCGCACACTGGCGGCCGAAAGTGATTGGGCGCAGGCGTAGCAACCGAAGCCATCGAGCACGGGGCTGGGCGGGGCCTGCCATAGGGAGCGACGCGGACGTCGGGTCGTCCGACTCGGTTCGGCCAATACCGGCCATTCGCCTGCACGTCGGAGATCGGCGACAATGCTTCGGCCGTGAGCGATTTCTTAGAATCAAGGAGCAGTCGTCAATATGAAAATCGGTGAGCTGAGGTCGCTTGGCCACAATATCGCCGATTCACTGGCCAGCGGCATCGGCTTGATGATCGGTATCTACGACGTCGATGTATTTTCAGAGGCAGCAGCGGGTCCCGAAGGTTTTATTGTCGTGAACTTCCTTGATGGAACGGCGTTTGGCAGTCCAGTCTCGGCGAAGCTACAACACGCAATCTATCTTTACTGTGACGCGCTTCCGGCACTTTGTGACAAACACCGCGTTGCATTCTCTGACATCAAAATGTTGAACGCTCGATATGGAACGGATCAGGTATACGGTCGACACTTTGCCGTCACCGTCGAAACCACAGCGGGTAGAAAGGCAACTGATCAGTACGTTGGGATTCCCGGTAGAAAGTTGCACCGAACTGGATCATGATGTTTGGTTTTGGCCACCGAGGAAGCGGCCGCTCTGGCGAAGCATGAGTGGGCCGTATGGGTCGCCACCGTCGCCGTTCCACCTCGTCTGGCAGTGGCCGGCCAGCTTCGGTCAGTCGAATTCAAGCTTCGAATCGACGACAGTACTGAGGTACAGAAGCCGCCCAACTCGCCTCCCGGCGTCTGCATTCTGTTGCTTAAAGGCCCGGCGCTGGTCGCCAATGAACAAATGGTGGGTATGGGACACCGTTTAAGAAGGCCAGAAATACTTCGACAACTTGGTCGGCCATGAACCATTCATCTGAGCGCATCGGAATGTTGCCCGCCCGGAAAACCAAGACGGTTCCATCGGCGCGCACGGGTGACGGTTTGTCGTGGAATGCCCTCCACCGCTGCGCATCAAATTCGTAACGCTCGATCATGCAACTAGCACCGCCGCCCGCTACCTGCACGTAGTTACCACGAGCGTCAGTCAACGATGCATAAGAAGATTTGCCATAGCTTCGCAGCGATTGCAGCAATCGGGTGATCTGTCGTGGAGTTGGCGAGATGATTTCCGCTTTCCCTTCGATCTCGAATTTCATTTGCTGATTCGCTCCGATTCATCCAGCCAGACGTGAATCCTACCAGCGCCAAAGCCTGATGCTGAATGGCCGTTAGCGGCAAACCTGATTGACCGCTTAGGGTCGATCTGCGCCGGTCGCGCGTTGTAGGGCGGTGGCCGGCCGCGTTCGGCTGCGGATTCAACCCGTCGATGCAACACACTTGAGGCTGCATAGTAGCGAGGAGTGTTGCAATGAAACAGAGACGGCGGATCTACTATACAGACAGCCAGAAAGCGCTAATGTGGGAGCGCTGGCGCAAGGGCGAGTCGCTGCAGCAGATCGCCCAGTTGTTTGATCGGAACCATTCCTCGGTACAAGGGATTCTGGCCGAAACGGGGGGGCATACAGCCAAAGCAACGGCACCGTTCGAGCTTGGCACTAACCCTTGCCGAGCGGGAGGAGATCTCGCTCTCAGTGGTTGCTGGCGATTCGATTCGCGCGATTGCGATTCGGCTCGCACGTGCTCCGTCCACCATTAGCCGCGAGCTCAAGCGGAACGGCGGCATACAGGGTTATCGGGCGAACGATGCTGACGAACTTGCGTGGGAGCGAGCCCGGCGCCCCCAAGTCTGCAAGCTCGTCAGGAACCGGGAGCTCGCCCAGGTCGTGGCAAGCAAGCTCAGGCTGCAGTGGTCACCTGAGCAGATCGCCGGTTGGCTTAAGCACGTGTATGCGGTCAACAGGGACTATCAGGTGTCGCACGAAACCATATACCGCAGCCTCTATATACAAGCTCGCGGTGCACTCAAAAAGGAATTGCTCGAGCATTTACGGCGCTCGCGAGCTATGCGTCGTTCGCGTCATCACACGATGAAGACCGACGACCACGGCAGAATCTGCGACACCGTCCCGATTAGTGAACGTCCCGCGACCGTTGATGATCGTGCGATACCGGGCCACTGGGAAGGCGATCTGCTGTTCGGCAGCGCGAACAGC